>CAWDJY010000010.1:0-86490 GCA_963802735.1 uncultured Acidimicrobiaceae bacterium
CACGTCGCCGACGACGACCACGTGACGAACGTTCACACCCGTTCCTTGGCGATCGCCGCGCTCGACCCTTCCGGCCACGCCCGCGTTCGCCACGACGAGTTGACGGTTCACTTCGACACTCGCGCCGGCGGTGTAGCGAGCGAACTCCGAGAGCAACACCGGGGTCACCTCTTTCCCGCTCACGCCAAGCGCCTTGGCGCGCTCGAGCGCGCTCGAAAGGGCGCGATCGTGCAGTTCGACCGAGAGCTCGCTCTTCTGGTCGATCGGGTTAGCGACGAGGAATCCGGTCGGGGCGAGTTCGCAGTGCGCGAGGAACGCCGCCGCCGCTTCGGACTCGTCGTTGAGCGACCAATCGAGGGAGAACCCGCTCTCACTCTGATAGAAGCCCGGAAACCTGTCCGTCCGGAATCCGGCGACCGGCACGCCGAGAGTATCGAGTCGCTCGAGGGTCGCGCCGATGTCCAATATCGACTTCACGCCGGAAGCGACGACGAGTACCTGATTGCGTGACAGCGCCGTGAGGTCCGCCGATTCGTCGAAACTGTCACGTACGTCGCGGTGTACACCGCCCAAGCCGCCCGTCGCCATCACTTCGATGCCGACGCGGCTCGCGATACTGATCGTCCCAGCGACCGTCGTCGCGCCGTCACCGTGCGTGGCGAGCGCGAGACCAAGGTCACGCGCCGAAAGTTTGGCCGAATGTCGTTCCGGGTCCGCCAGCGTTCGCAGTTGTTCGGTACTCAGGCCGACGACGACACGACCGTCGAGCACCCCGATCGTCGCCGGCACGGCTCCGCCTTCGCGCACGGCCTCCTCGCATTCCTCGGCGACCTCCAGATTGACCGGTGCGGGTAGGCCCTGCACGACGATCGTGGTCTCGAGCGCGACGACGTTGCGACCTTTTTCCAAGGTGTTCGCGACCTCGTCGCTGATCACGACCGAGGAGTTTCGAAAGTTAGTCACGCAAGGCGAAGTGTACTGTTTTGCCGTGAGTTCCTCGACGGAGATCCCCTGGGATGAGTTGCGTGAACAGGCCCGTCACGCGACGTCGACGTCCTACGCGCCGTATTCGGGCGTGACCGTGGGCGCCTGCGCCGTCACGACGGACGGACGCTTCGTGGTCGGCGCCAACGTCGAGAACGCGAGTTACGGGCTCACCCTGTGCGCCGAGTGTTCGCTGGTCTCGGACCTCGCGCGCGTCGGCGGCGGACGTCTGCGTGCGGTCTCGATCGTCGCGGGCGACGGACAGCCGATCGCGCCGTGCGGCCGCTGCCGTCAGGTGCTGTTCGAACACGGCGGCAACGACCTGGTGGTCGACGCCGGCGTCGACGTCGAGCCGACGACCCTGCGCGACTTGCTGCCCGGCGCGTTCGGCCCGGAGGACCTGGACGTTCGGAAGAGTCGGTGAACTACTTCTCCGCGGTCGACGTCATCACCACCAAGCGTGACGACGGCGTCCTCAGTGACGACGCGATCACGTGGGTCCTCGACGCCTACGCGCGCGGTGAGGTGGCCGAGGAACAGATGTCGGCGTTGTTGATGGCGATCTTCTTCAACGGACTCGGTGATCGCGAGTTGAACACGTGGACCGATCGCATGATCGCGTCCGGCGAGCGACTCGACCTCGGCGCTCTCACGCGACCGACCGTCGACAAGCACTCGACCGGTGGGGTCGGTGACAAGATCTCGCTCATCCTCGCGCCGCTCGTGGCCGCGTGTGGCGCCGCCGTCCCCCAACTCTCCGGTCGCGGTCTCGGGCACACCGGCGGCACGCTCGACAAACTCGAGTCCATTCCCGGTTGGCGCGCGTTCCTCTCCAACGACGAGATCCGCGCACAACTCGACTCGGTCGGCGCCGTGATTTGCGCCGCGGGACAAGGTCTGGCGCCGGTCGACCGCAAGCTCTATTCCCTGCGCGACGTGACGGCGACCGTGGCCTCCATCCCACTCATCTCGTCGTCGATCATGTCCAAGAAGATCGCTGAGGGGACACACGCCCTGGTGCTCGACGTGAAGGTCGGGCGCGGCGCTTTCATCAAGAACCTGGAACAGGCTCGCGAACTCGCCACGACGATGGTCGGGTTGGGTCTCAGTCATGGCGTCGCCACCGTCGCGCAACTTACGTCGATGAATGCTCCGCTCGGGCGCGCGGTCGGCAACGCCCTCGAGGTGAACGAGTCGGTGGACGTCCTCCAGGGCAAGGGTCCGAGCGACGTGCGAGAGCTGACGCTCGCGCTGGCGCGGATCATGGTGGAGCTCGTCGGCATCGACGTCGATCCCGAAGCGAAGTTGGACGACGGCTCGGGCTACGAGGTCTACGAGCGCATGATCCGCGCGCAAGGTGGCGATCCGGAAGCGACCTTGCCGGTCGCGTCATGTCGCGAAGAGGTGTTAAGTGTCGAAGACGGAATCGTGCACACCATCGACGCGCTCGACGTGGGCATCGCGGCGTGGCGACTGGGCGCCGGTCGAGCGCGAAAAGAGGACCCGGTGAGCGCCGCCGCGGGCGTCGTGTGTCTGATACGTGAAGGCGACGCGATCATCAAGGGCCAGCCGATGTTCGAACTCCACGCCGACGACGAGGCGCATCTGCAGCAGGGGCGCGACGCGATCGCCAACGCCGTGGTGGTAGGTGAACGCAAGGTGAACGCCGACACGTTGCTGCTGGAACGTATCACCAACTAGTGCACAGGCCTGTTGAGTAACCTCTCTTTATGGCAGTTGCTCTCACGCGGGACCTGATTCAACGAGCACCCAAAGTCTTGTTGCACGATCACCTCGACGGCGGACTTCGACCCACGACCGTCCTCGAACTGGCCCACGAGTCGAACTACACCGGACTGCCGACCAACGACCCCGACGAGTTGCGTGAGTGGTTCATCGCGGACACGCCGGGCAGCGATCTCGTGCGCTACCTCGAAGGTTTCGCGCACACGACGGCCGTGATGCAGACGAGAGAACACCTGGAACGTGTCGCCTTCGAAGCCGCGCTCGACCTCGCGCGCGACGGTGTCGTCTACGCCGAGATTCGATTCGCGCCCGAGCTGCATCTGGAGCGCGGACTGACGCTGCACGATGTCGTCGAAGCGGTGCTGGCCGGCTTCGTCCACGGCATGCGCGACGCCGAGCTCGAGGGCCACCCGATCATCGTTCGCGCCATCCTCTCGGCGATGCGTCAAGCGAACCTGAGCGAGACGATCGCTGAGTTGGCGGTCGAGTTCCGCGACCGCGGCGTGTGCGGCTTCGACATCGCGGGACCGGAGGACGGATTCCCGCCCACGCACCATCTGCGCGCCTTCCACCTCGTGCAACGCGAGGACTTCCACATGACGATTCACGCCGGCGAGGCGTTCGGCCTCCCGTCGATCTGGGAGGCGGTCCAATTCTGCAACGCGGAACGACTTGGTCACGGCGTGCGGATCGCCGACGACATCATCGAGAAGGACGGCGACTATCACCTCGGTCGCCTCGCCAACTTCGTGCGTGATCGGCGCATACCGCTCGAGGTCTGTCCCACGTCGAACGTCCACACCGGCGCCGCGGTGTCCATCGCGACGCACCCCATCGAGCTATTGCGCAAGCTCCGCTTTCGCGTGACACTCAACACCGACAATCGGCTCATGAGCGGGATCTCGATGAGCAGCGAGTTCGAGACGTGTGCCGAGACGTTCGGTTGGACGCTCGCCGACATGGAGTGGCTGACCTTGAACGCCGCGAAGAGTTCGTTCTTCCAATTCGATCAGCGCCTCGCCATGATCAACACCGTGATCAAGCCGGGCTACGCGGCGCTGCGTTCAGAGACGTAGTAGCGACTGCAGGTCGGCGCGAACCGCTTCGACGACGGAGGCGCCGTGACGTCGCTGTTCGGCGAGAGGATGACTCGTCGCTCGGCGGCGACGTGATCTCGATGTACGCCTTCAACTTCGGCTCGGTCCCGGACGGTCGCACGACAACGCGCCCCGACGCACCCAGTCGTAACAGGACGCCGTCGGTCGGGCCGAGTCCCTCGTAGCCGTCGGCCAAATCGAAGTGCTCACTCACCGCAAGGCCACCCAGGCTCGTCGGCGGGTGGTCGCGAAGCGACTGCACCGCAGCGGCGATCGCGGCCAGTCCGCTCGGGCCCTCGACGCGCAGCGAGAGTTGGTAGATCGAGTGGACGCCGTAGCGCAGTTCGATCTCGTCCAAACGGTCCGTCAGCGTCTGTCCCGCTTCGCGCAGGTCATGGGCGAGTCGAGCCAGTGCGAGCGCGGCGGAGAGCCCGTCCTTGTCGGCGACCTCCGGATCGACCGCGAAGCCGAGCGCCTCTTCGTAGCCCAGTCGCAGTACCCCGTCACCCGCGGCCCGCGCAAGCCACTTGAATCCGGTGAGCGTCATGGCGAAGGTGACGCCGGCGTCACGCGCCATCTCTCGCAACAACGTCGAGGACACGATCGTCGTGGCCACCACGTCACGGGGATCGTTCATCGACGGCAACATCGACGACGCGAGCAGCCAGCCGATCTGGTCGCCGCGCAGGACGTGCCAACCGTCCTCGTCGCGCACGGCCGCGCCCAGACGGTCGGCGTCCGGATCGTTCGCGATGACGAGGTGCGAACCCACTCGTCGGCCTGGGCCATGGCGAGGTCGAGGGCGCCGGGCTCCTCCGGATTGGGGAACGGCAGGGTCGGAAAGGCGCCATCGGGCTCGAACTGGGCGGCGACCGGCGTCACCGAGTCGTAGCCGGCCCGTGCGAAGAGGTCGAGCATCGTCGCGCCGCCGACACCGTGCAGTGGCGTGTAAGTGATCTTGAGGTCGCTGCCACCGACGACCGCGAATCGTTGAGTGAAGTGTGCGCGGTACTCGATCGAGGAAGTCGTCGGAGATCCAGCGATGATGGGCGCTCGTCCGCTCGCCCAACACGGGCGACGTCGACGCGTCATTCGCGAATCGCTCGACGATCTCATCGTTGGGCGGGATAATCTGCGAACCGTCGCGCGAGTACAACTTGTAACCGTTGTCCTGCGGCGGGTTATGGCTCGCGGTGACCATGATGCCGGCCGCGGCGCCGAGCCTCTTCACGCAGTACGCGACGAGCGGGGTCGGCAGCGGCCGCGGCATCTCGAAGACCTTGACGCCGGCGCCCAAGAGCACCGCGACCACTTCGTTGTTGAAGGACTCCGACCCGACGCGACCGTCACGACCGACGACGACGCCGAGACTCGGCGTCGACGCCGATCTCGTCGAGCCAGGCGACCACGCCCTGGGTGGCGCGTCGAACCGTGTAGCGATTCATCCCCGCCGGTCCGGCCATGACGGGTCCGCGCAGACCGGCGGTGCCAAAGGTCAGCGGCGTGTCGAATCGTCGATGCAGTTCCGCTTCGTCGCCGTCGTCTAACAGTCGTTCCAGCGTCTCGCGGTCCTCGATATCGGGGTCGCCGTCGATCCAGGCCAGGACTTCGTCGCGCAGCGTGGGGTTCACAAGACAGGGATGACGTGCGTCAACAACGTGCCGAGCGACGCCGCGGCCGATTGGCCGGCTTCGAGCACCTCAAGGTGGTTCAAGTGGCCCGCGGTCACGCCCGCGGCGTGGTTCGACACCAAGCTCAACCCGAGCACCTCGGCGCCCAGGTGACGCGCGGCGATCGCCTCGAGCACGGTCGACATGCCGACCAGCGTCGCACCCATCGCGTGCGCCATCGTGATCTCGGCCGGCGTCTCGTAGTGCGGTCCCCGAAAGCCGGCGTAGACCCCTTCGACCAGGCTCGGCTCGGCCCTGTTCACCGCCGCGCGCAGTCGCGCGCTGTAGAGGTCGGTGAGGTCGACGAAGCGCGAACCGTAACCCTTGGGCGGCGCCGGTCCTTCGAGTGGCGACGTGGCGGTGAGGTTGATGTGGTCACGGATGACTACGACGGTGCCGGGCGTCCACTGACGGATCGATACCTCCCGCGGCGTTGGTGAGAACGACCTTGGTGGCGCCCGCGGCGACGACCGTGCGGATCGGGTGCACGACTTGGTCGGCGGTATTGCCCTCGTAGAGGTGGACTCGACCAGCCACCAGCGCGATCCGTCGATCGCCGATCTTGATCGAGAGGATCTGCCCACTGTGTCCCGCCACGGTCGGCGAGACGAAGCCACTCAACGACGTCGTCGAGATGACGTCGCTCGGCGTCCCGAGGGCCACGGCGCCCTCGCGCCAACCCGAGCCCAGCACGATGGCGATGTCGTAGTTGTCATAGCCGCTCGACTCACGCAGTTCATCGGCGGCCCGGCGAGCGAGCTTGTACGGATTCGTCATCACTGTCCAATCGTGTGCCACACCGTGGACGTCTCGACGAAGGCACGCAGTCGTCGAAGCGAAGAGTCACGCTCCTCCTCGTGCGGGCGATAGACCCGCTTGATGGAGTCGGCGCCCAGGGCGGCCAGTCCGTCGGCCACTTCGGGCGCGACCCCGGAGAGATCCAGGCCGTCAATGTCCTCGTGCGCGGCGAATACCGGGGCCAATTCGGCGGTTACACCGGTGATGATGTTCAGCACGCCACCGGGGAAGTCCGACGACGACGTCATCTCACCGAGCAACACGGCGGGTGTCGGGCGCGTCTCGCTCGCGAGGGCGACGACGGTGTTGCCGACGCACAATGGTGCGAGGACCGCGTCGACGAAGCCCTCGAGCGAGGACTCCTGTAGCGCACACGACGCCCACGACGCCGCTCGGTACCGGGATCGAGAAGTTGAAGAACGGTCCGGCCACGGGGTTGGTCCCGCCGAGGACCTGGGCGATCTTGTCGGTCCACCCGGCGTACCAGACGATGCGATCGATCGACGCTGAGACGATCCTTCTGACTCGTCCGCGCGTTCACGCCCTCGCTGAGCGCGACGTGCTCGGCGAGTTCGTCGCGACGCGACTCGGCCATCTCGGCGAGACGGTAGAGCACCTGTCCGCGGTTGTAGGCGGTCGCGTTCCACCATTTCGCCTGCGCGCCGCGCGCGGCGCTGACCGCGTCGCGCACGTCCTTGCGCGAACCCTGGGCGACGTTGGCGAGGAACGCGCCCTTCGCCGACGTGACCTCGTAACTTCGACCCGACTCCGATCGCGGGAAGGCGCCGTTGACGAGCAGCTTGTAGGTCTTTCGAACGTCGAGTCGGGCGTCAGACATCGAGGTACGCCTCTAGCCCGTGGCGGCCACCCTCTCGACCGAACCCCGACTCGCGCATGCCGCCGAAAGGACTGGTCGGATCGAATCGGTTGTACGTGTTGGCCCAAATCACCCCGGCCCGCAGCCGCTCGGCGACCCAGAGCGTCCGACTCCCCTTCTCGCTCCATACGCCACAGGCGAGTCCGTAGTTCGTGTTGTTCGCCTTGGCAACGGCCTCTTCGGGCGTGCGGAACGTCAGCACCGAGAGCACCGGTCCGAAGATCTCTTCGCGCGCGATCCGGTGCGACTGGGCGACGTCGGCGAAGACCGTCGGCGCGAACCAGTAGCCCTTCGAGGGCAGTTCGCACGAGCTCGTGTAGCGCGTCGCGCCCTCGCTCTCGCCGAAGGCGGTCAGTTCGCGGATTCGAAGGAGTTGGGCCGCGGAGTTGATCGCGCCCACGTCGGTGTTCTTGTCGAGCGGGTCCCCGACGCGCAACTGTTCCACGCGTCGCACCAGTCGCCGCAAGACCTCGTCGGCCACCGATTCCTGGACCAACAAACGTGAACCGGCACAACAGACGTGACCCTGGTTGAAGAAAATGCCGTCGATGATGCCCTCGATCATCTCGTCGATGGGGGCGTCTTCGAACACGATGTTCGCGCCCTTACCGCCGAGTTCGAGTGTCAGGTGCTTGTGGCTGGCGGCGGTGCGCTGTTGGATCATTCGCCCGACGTCGGTCGAGCCGGTGAAGGCGATCTTGTCGACATCGGGGTGATCGACCAGCGCGGCGCCGGTCGAGCCGTCGCCGGTGACAATGTTGACGACACCGGGAGGCAGTTCCGCTTGTTCGAGGATCTCGGCCAACACCAGCGCGCTGAGTGGGGTGGTCTCGGCCGGCTTCAACACGCAGGTGTTCCCCGCGGCCAGGGCCGGGGCCAACTTCCACGCGGCCATGAGCAACGGGAAATTCCAGGGAATGATCTGACCGGCCACGCCCAGCGGCTTGGGGTTGGGGCCGAATCCGGCGTGGTCGAGCTTGTCGGCCCAGCCGGCGTAGTAGAAGAAGTGCGCCGCGGCCAACGGTATGTCGACGTCACGCGATTCGCGGATCGGCTTGCCGTTGTCGAGCGTCTCGACCACGGCCAGCTCGCGCGAACGTTCCTGGATGAGTCGCGCGATCCGGAAGAGGTACTTCGAGCGCTGCGCGCCGGTGGTCTTGGACCACACCTTGTCGTAGGCACGACGCGCGACGAGCACGGCCCGGTCGACGTCGACGTCACCGGCCTGGGCGACCATCGCCAGCGTCTCTTCGTTCGCGGGATTGACGGTAGAGAATTGCTCGCCCGAGGCGGCCTGGGCGAACTCGCCGTCGATGAAGAGCCCGTAACTCGGCTTCAATTTCGCGATCGCCGAGGACTCCGGCGCGGGGTCGTACTCGAGCGATCCCAGTTGTGAGTTGGCGAGTGGTCGGTTGCTCACGTCAGTCCCCGCTGAACTCGTCGGCGCGCACGTAGGCGCCGCGCTGTTGCTTGAGGCGCTGCATCAAGAGATCGTTCAACAGCGACGACGCACCGAAGCGAAAAAGGTGGGGCGTCAGCCACGTCGAACCGACGGTCTCATTCACGAGCACGAGGTAACGGATCGCGTCCTTGGTCGTGCGAATCCCGCCCGCCACCTTCACGCCCACGACCGGGCCGGCCGTCTCGGCGAAGTCCCGGACCGCTTCGAGCATCACGAGCGCCACCGGCAATGTCGCGTTGATCGTGACCTTGCCCGTGGAGGTCTTGATGAAGTCGGCGCCGCCCAGCATGGCGATCCAACTCGCGCGACGCACGTTGTCGTACGTGACCAACTCCCCCGTTTCGAGGATGACCTTGAGGTGCGCGTCGCCGCACGCTTCCTTCACCGCCACCACCTCATCGAATACCTGACCGATGCGCCCGGAGAGGAACGCGCCGCGGTCGATCACCATGTCGACCTCGTCGGCGCCCGCGGCGACGGCCTCGCGGACGTCCAGCAACTTGACCTTGAGGGACGCCCGTCCGGACGGGAACGACGTGGCGACGGACGCGACCGCGACCGGCGACGAACCCAGGACCATTCGTGCGTGCGCGACCAGGTCGGGGTAGACGCACACGGCGGCGACCGACGGCACCGTGAGGTCGCGCGGATCCGGACGCATCGCCTTGGTGCACAGCGAGGTGACGCGACCGGGAGTGTCGGCACCTTCGAGCGTCGTGAGATCGACCATCGAGATCGCCATCTCGATGGCGGTCAGTTTCGTGGACTTCTTGATCGAGCGGGTCGAGAGTTTGGCCGCGCGGGCTTCAGCGCCCACGGCGTCGACGCCGGAGAGACTGGTGAGGAGGGCCTTCAACTGCGCCTCGGACTCAATCACCGGTACCGCGATCGTCGAGGCGATCTGGACGCTGCGATCCTGCTCGGTGACGAGTCGTAGCGGAGCGGTACTCACTCGCTCAACGCTAGCAATGCCGCGCGTGGTTCTCCCACCCGAGGAAAGGTCAACGAAAGAGAGGAAGTTGCTCCGCGTCACGACGTTCGCGAAGCGAAGGCGCGCCGGCGTCCTTGGGACTCACGACGGCGTCGCCGTGGATCGTCCAGGGAACGTTGAGCTCTTCGTCGAAGGGGTTGATCTCGAGTTCGACGGCCGAGTTGAACGGCGACGAGAGCAGGTAGGTCAACGCGCCTAGTTCGCTCGTCACGCAAAAACCGTGGGCCACGCCCGCCGGGACGTACACCGAGCGTTCCTCACCGGCGCCAAGGTGCACGATCTCGTGACGTCCGAAGGTCGGCGATCCGACTCGAATGTCGACGATGACGTCGTCGAGTTCCCCGTGCGCGCACGTCACGACCTTCGCTTGACCCTCTGGAGCCAACGAATAGTGCAACCCGCGCACGACGTTCTTGCGTGAGACCGAGAGATTGGCCTGTCGCGCGTTGAAGTCAATCCCCGCGTCGCGAAAGTCCTCATCCTTGAACCACTCTCGAAACGAGCCGCGGTCGTCGCTCCACACCGGTGACTCCAGGACGAACAGGCCGGGAATCGAGAGCTCGATCAGTTTCACGGTCGCGCCTTCAGGGGCCGCCACCACGCTTCGTTGTCGTGGTACCACTTGACGGTGTAGGCGAGTCCCTCGTCGAACGTCATCTGCGGTTCGTACCCGAGCTCGTCCTTGATCTTGCTCCAGTCCACGGAGTACCGACGATCGTGACCGAGGCGGTCCGTCGTCGGCTCGATCATCGAATCGCTGTAACCACACAGGTCGAGCAGGCGCGTCGTCAACTCCTCGTTGGTCAGTTCCGTGCCGCCGCCGATGTTGTAAATCTCACCGGCGCGACCGCGTTCGAGCACGGCGAGGATCCCCCGACAGTGGTCGTCCACGAACAACCAATCGCGCACGTTCTGGCCATCGCCGTAGAGCGGGACCTTCTCGCCGTCGAACAGGTTGGTCACGAAGAGCGGGATCACCTTCTCGGGGAACTGACGAGGTCCGTAGTTGTTCGAACAACGCGTCACCATGACGGGGATCCCGTAGGTCCGGTGGTACGCCAAGGCGGCGAGGTCGGAACCGGCCTTGCTCGAGGAGTACGGCGAGTTCGGTTCGAGGACGTGGTCCTCGCGCCACGAGCCCTCCCCGATCGACCCGTAGACCTCGTCGGTCGACACGTGGACGAACCGTTGCACGCCGGCGTCGCGCGCGCTCTCGAGCAGTTGGTGCGTGCCGACGACGTTCGTCTCGTAGAAGTCACGGGCCCCGGTGATGGAGCGGTCGACGTGACTCTCCGCGGCGAGGTGCACGACGGCGTGGGCTCCCCGCAGCACCTCGTCGGTGAGGGCGGCGTCGGTAATCGATCCCTCGACGAAACTGACGCGAGGATCGCGCAACACCTCGACGACGTTCTCGCGACGCCCGGAGTAGGTGAGCGCGTCCAGGAGCACGATGTCGTCGACGTCGAGTCGCTCGGCGTCCTCGAGGAGCAGCTCGGCGAATCGCGAACCGATGAACCCAGCGGCTCCAGTTATCACAACGCGCATGGCGATACCTCGACCTTTAGAAGGGGTTGCAAGACTTCTATACTAATTGAGTGAAGGGAATCATTCTGGCTGGTGGTAGCGGCACACGCCTTCACCCGATAACTCGAGCGGTATCGAAGCAGTTATTGCCCATCTACGACAAGCCGATGATCTACTACCCACTCAGCACATTGATGCTGACAGGGCTTCGTGAAATTCTTCTCATTACGACGCCACACGACCAAGACGCGTTCCAGCGACTTCTCGGGGACGGTTCACAACTCGGCATCTCGATCTCGTACGTCGTCCAGGACCAGCCGAACGGACTCGCCGAAGCTTTGCTTCTCGGAGAGGAGTTCCTCGACGGCGACAGCTGCGCGCTGATCCTGGGCGACAACCTCTTCTACGGTCCGGGACTCGGTACCCACCTCCAACAGAACACGTCGGTCGAAGGTGCGTTGATCTTCGCGTACCAGGTAAGCGAACCGTCGCATTATGGCGTGGTGGAGTTCGACGAGGACGGCACGGTGATCTCGATCGAGGAGAAGCCACTCAAGCCCAAGAGCACGTACGCCGTGCCGGGGATCTACTTCTACGACATGAAGGCGCCGGCCCTCGCGCGTGAACTCAAGCCGAGCGACCGCGGCGAGCTCGAGATCACGGCGCTCAACAACGCCTACCTCGAACGAGGGGAACTGCGCGTGGAGGTTCTCTCGCGTGCGACGACGTGGCTCGATACCGGGACACACGAGTCGCTCTACGAGGCCGGTGGACTCATCCGAACGCTGCAGCACCGAACCGGCCTGCGCATTGGCGACGTCGAGCAGATCGGGCGCGACCAGGGCTGGATAGCCGAACCCTAAAACGGAAGCCGCGACTCCAAGGAGTGTTGTCAACGCCCCCTTGATCACCCTCGATGAGCCCCCAATCAAGAAGATGGAACTTCGACGGCGCGTTCGGACACTATTTGATGTGCGCACCTATGACGAACTCGACGACGCGGAACTGTGGGCACTTGCGAAAAGTGACCCGGAGGCCTTCGGCGAAGTCTTTCGACGCCACGTCCGTTCGGTCTTCGCGATCTGTTACTGGCGCACGGGCGACACGGCCACGGCCGAGGACCTCACGAGTGTCGTCTTCCTCGAAGCGTGGAAACGCCGCGACGTCGTCGTACTCGAACAGCGCTCGGCGCTGCCGTGGTTGCTCGGCGTGGCGAACCACGCGTCGCACAACGCGACGCGATCGATGCGTCGCTACAGCCAAGCACTCAAGCGACTCGACGGGCAGCGCGTCACGCCGAGCGATGACGTAGTCGTCGAACGGATCGACGCGGAAACGTCGCTCCATCTGGTGAACCAGGTCATACGGGACTTCACCGAACAGGAGCGCGAGATCGTGCTACTGGTGTTTTGGAGCGGTCTCACCTATGAAGCCACGGCGGTGGCGCTCGGCATTCCGGTGGGGACGGTTCGCTCCCGAGTCTCACGAACCCGTCGAAAGCTGCAACTGCGACTCTGTGATGAGCGAGTCACGAAGGAGACATCATGAATGAAGAACTGTTGACACCGGGCGTGCCCACGCTGAGTGACGAGTGGGTCAGGGAGCGAACCCAGCACCTCGTGGAGGAGATCGCGACGCCGTCACGTCGCAAGAAGCGGCGCTACGTCCTGGGTGGCGTCGGTGGAGGGGTGTTGGCCGTCGCGGCGACACTCGTCGGGCTCCTGGGTCCGTGGGCGTCGCCAGCGTTCGCCGGCTGGTCGTCCCAACCGACGTCTGCGGCGTCGGGTCAAGTCAGCACTGCCGAGACCGCGTGCGCATCGCTCGCCGCGAACCTCGCCAGCGAGCCCGGGAGTACGGCGTCGGCCACACTGCCGCCGGTCTCCCTGACCGACGCGCGGGGACCGTACACGTTGACCGTCTACGGCATCACGAATCCTTCGCTGTGCGTCCTCGGCAACGGTTTCTCCTCACTGAACGAAGACGGGGGAACGTTCGCGAGTGACGCGGCGTCGATGGGAGGCGGCACTCCCGTCGTCGGGCGATCCACCACGGGCCGCATCTCGACGAAACAGTGGTCGCCGGCACCCTCCGCTCCCGGGGAAGCGACGGTCGAATTCGAGAACTCCGCCGTCAACAGCAACGGTTGGGCCTTCAGCGTTGTCGAGGGCTCGGTTGGTTGGCAGGTCTCGGTCGTGACCTTGACCCTCAGCGATGGTTCGAGCGTGGTGGCCACGGTCGGTCACGGAATTTTCGCCGCGTGGTGGCCGAGTCAGGCTACGGTGTCATCGATTCAGGCCACGGGAGCCTCCGGCGGCAGCTAGCGAATTGGAGCGACGGCCCGCTCACGCCGCTAGGTGGGACCGCAAGGACCTGTAGCGCTTTATCGCCCACCACGTTGACCAGATCATGAAGAGTTCACACGCCGCGGCGAGTCCAGCGATGAACGTGTTGTGGTCGAGACCCACGGCGATGATCAGCGCCAACTCCGCCATCACGACGAAAAAGCAGATGACGCAGTAGTAGCCGTACTGGACGGCCGCGTCGACGACGTTCGAACTGGCCTCCACGTTTGTCCGCCAGAAGACGTTGAGGACCTCGCGCTTCTCTCGCCACGTGCAGCCGCGATAGACGTTGAGTTTCACGCAACCACGATACTGACGTCTCTCGCCGATTCCGTGTTCGACGCCACAACTTCTCGACAAACGTGCGGGCTGCTCGCCTCAGAGCTCGAAGCCGAGGTAACTCGCCTCGGCTCCGTGCGCGAGACGCTTGTGCACGCCGAGCGTCGGTCGATCGAGGTGGGCCTTACTGTCGGCGACGGCGAGTGCGTGTACCAGTACCTCGCTTTCAGGCACCGCTGCCTCGACGATGCCGAAGCGCAACGCGTCGGGGCCGCCGAAGCGGCGAGCCGTCGTGGCGGCGATGGTCGCCGTCGCACGCGGGAGGCGATTGGTGAGAATCGACCATAGGCGTTCGTCCAACGCCAAGCCGATCTCAGCCTCGTTCATGCACCAGTAGCCGCGGTCCTCGCGCATGACGCGATAGTCGAACGCGCACGAGATCAGCGCCCCGGCGGCGAACGCGTGGCCGTTGATAGCAGCCACTGTGTACGCCGGGAAGACCAGCAGTCGGCCGATCGTTCGCTCCAGCGCGTGCAGCGTCTCGACGAACTCGTCGCGCTTGTCGGCGAAGCGTGCGAGGTCGAGGCCGTTGCAGAAGAACTTCCCCGAGCCGGTCAGCACCACCGACAGTGGACCCTCGACGCGCTCCAACTCGTCGAGCAACTCGTTCAGTCGGGCGAGCGAGTCGAGGTTGACCCGGTTCTCCCCATCGTTCCACGTCAGTATCGCGACCGGGCCTTCGCGCGTCGAGTTGATGTCCATGGAGGGAGCCTATTGTGAGCGACCGGGTCGGATGTAAGTTACGACTATGACCGAGAACATTTCCGCCATACCCGAACCCGACGTCTCCAAGGAGAATCCCGTCTCCGAGCACTGGATCTGGACGGGTGATCACCGACCGGCGGTGCCGCGCGCGTTGGTCGAGCACATGACCAAGGAGTGGGGCAGCGTCGAGCCGAGTGACGAGGTCCACCCGGCAGCGCCGTTCTGTGCGGCGCGACGCGAACGCGTCGCCGAAGAGTTCTCTGGTCGCACGATCGTCGTGGCGACGGGCAACTTCAAGGTTCGCGCCAACGACACGGACTACCGGTTCCGCGCGGGCACGGACTTCTTCTACCTCACCGCGTGTGACGAACCCGACGCCGTACTCGTCATCGCGCCGGGTGCCGACGGCCCCCGCTCCACCCTCTACCTCGCCGATCGACGCGATCACCGCACACACGAGTTCTTCACCAACGGCCGCTACGGCGAGCTGTGGGTCGGCGCGCGTCGCGGCGTGGCCGAGGCGGCCACGTACTACGCGATCGACACCGCACCGCTCGAAAACCTCGAACGCGACCTCGACGCGTTGGCCACGACCGAGATCGTGAGCGTGCGCGGGTTCGACCGCACGCTCGACGACTACCTCGAGGCGAACAAGGACGACGACGTCCTCGCCACGGCGCTCAGCGAACAGCGCCTCGTGAAGGACGAATTCGAGGTCGCCCAACTGCAGTTGGCCGTGGATTACACGGTCAAGGGCTTCGAGGACGTGGTCCGCGCCCTGCCCGCGGCCGAGGGCCGCGGCGAGCGCGTCATCGAGGGCGTCTTCCACTTGCGCGCCCGCGTCGAAGGCAACGACACCGGCTACGACACGATCGCCGCCAGCGGCTCGAACGCCACGGTCCTGCACTGGATGAGGAACACCGGCGCGGTGCGCAAGGGCGATCTGCTCCTGCTCGACGCCGGAGTCGAGTGCGACAACCTCTACACCGCCGACGTCACACGAACGATGCCCATCTCTGGCAGGTACTCCCCGGCCCAACGTCGCGTCTACGATCTCGTCGTCGCCGCACAACAGGCCGGTATCGACGCCGTGAAGCCGGGCGCGAGCTTCAACGCACCGCACGAGGCGGCGATGAAGGTCCTCGCGCAGGGTCTCTTCGAACTCGGCATCTTGAAAGAGGAGCCCGCGTTGGCCCTTCGCCCGGAACGCCAACTGCACCGGCGCTACACGCTGCACGGAACCAGCCACATGCTCGGACTCGACGTCCACGACTGCGCGAACGCCCGCGACGAGATGTACCGCGACGGCGTACTCGAAGAGGGCTACGTCCTCACGGTGGAGCCCGGTCTGTACTTCCAGGCCAATGACCTCACCGTGCCCGAGGAGTACCGCGGCATCGGCGTGCGCATCGAGGACGACATCCTCGTCACGGCGACGGGGTCGAGGAACCTCTCGGGCGCGCTGCCGCGCGGGGCCGACGCCGTCGAGGCGTGGATGGCCGAACTCTGGAGCGGGGCCAGCCCGAATCTCGGGTTGTAGACCCTAGGGCAGCACGCGCAGCGGAAGGTGTCGCGGCCCGCGCACCTGACCGGGCGCCCACGTCACCGCGTCGCGGCCGGCGAGTTCGAAGCGAGGGAACCGCTTGATGAACTCCTCGATCGCGACACGCAGTTCGAGACGCGCGAGGTTCGATCCCACGCACCGGTGGATGCCGAGGCCGAAGGCGGCGTGGCGATTGGCCGCGCGGTCGATGATGAACCGGTCGGCGTCCTCGAAGGCCGCGGGGTCACGATTGGCCGCGGGGAACCCTAAGAGCACCCAGTCGTCCTTCTTCATGGGACAACCGAAGAATTCGTAGTCCTCGGCCACCAAGCGGGCCATCGTGACCGGGGCGTAGAAGCGCAAGAACTCCTCGACCGCCACGGGCAAGAGCTCCGGTTCGTTCACCAATCGCGCCAGGTCCTCGGGGTGACGGGCGAGGTGCCAGATCGCCGAGCCGATGGCCGACCACGTGGTGTCGATGCCGGCGACGAGGATCAGCACGATCGTCCCCGACACGTGCTGACGCTCGAGCTTCTTGCCGCCGACTTCGACGTTCAGGAGATAACTCGTCAAGTCGTCGCGGGGGTTCTCGATGTGGTCGTCGATCTGCTTGGCGAAGTACTCACCTACCGGTTCGAACATCGGTCCACGGACCTCGGTGGGCAGGTCGATCAGGTCCAGGATCAGGTGGATGATGTCGCGGAAGATATCTTCGTCCTCGGGCGGGAAGCCCAACATCGTGGCGATGACGCCCGGAGGGATGTACTGGGCGTAATCCATCCCGCCGTCGACGAACTCGCGCCCCTCCATCTGGTCGAGGTGCTTGTTGCACAGGGCACGGATCTGGGGCTCCAGGGCGTTGACCGGACCGGGCGCGAACGCCGGCAGGATGACGCGACGAGCAATCGCGTGGAATGGTGGGTCCGACGTGATGGGCGGCGCGCCGCCGATCGGCGCCGGGATGAAGTTCGGCGGGTACTTGTTGTTGACGACTACGACCATGCGGCTCGTAAAGTGTTCCGTGTCGTTGGCGATCGAGGTCACCATCTCGTGCGTCGTGGGGAACCATCCGCCGCCGTAGCGATCGGTGTGCGCGACCGGGCAGCGCCCGCGCAGGTCCTCCCAGATCGGATAGGGATCGTTCACCCACTGCGGGTCCGTATGGTCCCAGTCGGTGGCGAAGTCGTCGACCGGCTGCTTGTGCGCCAGGGAGTCGTCAATGATGTCGGTCACCGGCCCCCCTCTAGCGCAGCACGCGAATCGGCAGGTTCCTCGGACCGCGGATCTGACCGGGTGCCCAGGTCACCGCTTTGGCGTCGGCCAATTCGAAGCGCGGGTAGCGCTTGATGAACTCCTCGAGGGCGACGCGCATCTCGAGACGGGCCAGGTTCGAACCCGCGCAACGGTGGATGCCCAGTCCGAAGGCCACGTGGCGGTTCTCCGCGCGGTCGATGATGAACTTGTCGGCGTCCTTGAAGGCGACCGGGTCACGGTTCGCGGCCGGGAAGCCCAGCAGGATCCAGTCGTCCTCCTTCATGGGACAGCCCTGGTATTCCATGTCGTGCTTCACCAGTCGGGCCATCGTGACCGGGGCGTAGAAGCGCAGGAACTCCTCGATGGCGACGGGCATCAGGTCGGGCTCGTTCACCAAGCGCGCCAGGTCCTCGGGGTTGTGCGCGAGGTGCCAGATGGCCGAGCCAATCGCCGACCACGTGGTGTCGATGCCGGCGACGAGGATCAGGATCATCGTCCCGAAGACGTGCTCGAGCGCGAGGTTCTGTCCCTCGAGTTCAACGTTCAACAGGTACGACGTGAGGTCGTCGCGCGGATTGTCCATGTGGTCTTCCATCTGGGCCACGAAGTACTGTTCGATCGGCTCGAACTCGATGATGCGCTCTTCTTCCGGGTGGTCGATGCCCTCCATGATGATGTGGACCATCTCGAGGAACTTCTCGATGTCCTCTTCGGGGAAGCCCAACATCCCGCGGATGACGCCCGGCGGGATGTACTGGGCGTACTCGGTGCCGGCGTTGATGACGTCCTCGCCGTCGAGACCGTCGAGCAGACTCGAGCAGAGTTCGCGGATCATCGGCTCGAGGGCGTTGATCGGCCCGGGCGCGAAGGCCGGCAGGATCAACCGGCGCGCGATCGCGTGGAACGGCGGGTCCGAGGTGATGGGTGGCGCCACGCCGATGGGGGCCGGAAGGTCCAACTCGGTCGGCCGACCGTTGTTGATGACCACGGTGCGACTGGTGAAGTTCTCGGTGTCCTTGGCGATCTCGGACACGCCGGCGTGCGTGGCGGGGAACCAGCCACCGCCATAACGCTCCGTGTGCGCGACCGGGCAGCGTTGACGGAGGTCCTCCCAGATCGGGTACGGGTCGGCGACCCACTGCGGATCAGAGTGGTCCCAATCGGTCGCGAAGTCTTGAACCAGGGGGCTGTCGGACATGGCTACTCCTCGATGAAGATCGCGTGCTCGGGGCAGTTGGACTGGGCGAGTCGCGCCAGTTCCTTGGTGTCGTTCGTCAACGTGCCGTCACCGATCACGACGCCATTACCCAGGTCATCGAAATCGAAGACCGCCGGCGCGATCGAGAAGCAACGTCCCTGACCTTGACAGATCTCAGGGTCAATTCGTACTTTCACGGGCCCCCCTTCCCTACTGGGACTGACCTTACTACCCAGTAAAAGATAAATTGTCGGCGACGGCGACAACCTCAAATCCGGAACAAAAATGCCGGCCGTCGAGCGTGATTCGTCGGCCCGCGTCCGAACCGAACACAACGAACGGTCCTCGCGTACTCGTGCCGTACCATTCCCCGGTGTGACCGATACCGCCGTCGAGGCCGCTCGACAGCTCGTGGCGTCGTCGTCGAACGTCGTCGTCCTCACGGGGGCCGGCGTCTCGACGGCGTCGGGCATCCCCGACTTCCGGGGTCCCGACGGGGTATGGACGAAGAACCCGACCGCCGAACGCCTCTCCAACATCGACACCTTCGTGTCGTCCGCCGAGGTCCGCAAGGAGGCGTGGCGACAGTTACGACTGCGACGTGGCGTCACTGTCGAACCCAACGCGGCTCACCGGGCCCTGGTGGCCTTCGAACGAACGGGCAAGCTCAAGGCCCTCATCACGCAGAACATCGACGGCCTGCACGTGGCCGCCGGTTCGGACGTAAACCTGGTCATCGAGGTCCACGGGAACTCTCGCACGACCCGGTGCCTGCGCTGTGGTCATGAGACGCCCACGGACGAGGTACTCGAGCGTGTGGCGGCCGGTGAGCGCGACCCTCACTGCCAGGCGACCGTCGACGGCGTGGCCTGCGACGGCATCCTGAAGACCGCGGTCGTGAGCTTCGGTCAAGCGCTCCCCGCACAGGACTTCGCCCTGGCGGAACTCCTCGCCAAGAGGAGCGGACTACTCATCTGCGTCGGCTCCACGCTCTCGGTCCACCCGGTGTCCGGACTCGTCCCCAAGGCGACCGAGCGGGGAGCGCGGCTCGTGATCATCAATGCCGATCCGACGCCGTACGACGGCATCGCTGACGTCGTCGTGCGAGGGGACATTCCAAGCGTGCTCGGACCGATCCTTGGAGTCGCGTAACCCGCGTGACGGATTCGCTCACGACTCCGTCGCCCT
This sequence comes from uncultured Acidimicrobiaceae bacterium, assembly GCA_963802735.1. GTDB lineage: Bacteria > Actinomycetota > Acidimicrobiia > Acidimicrobiales > RAAP-2 > RAAP-2. Next base: position 19,719 of record CAWDJY010000010.1, read on the forward strand.
ACGCCGTCTCAATCTCCTCGCGACTGATGCCGAGGAAATAGAGCACCGCGTCCAGGTAGGGAACCGTCAGTTGCGTGTCGGCGTGCTCTTGCACGACCGGCTTGGCGTTGAAGGCGATACCCAGACCGGCCGCCGACAACATGTCGATGTCGTTCGCGCCGTCACCGACCGCGACGGTCTGTTCCAGGGGGACGCCCACGTCATCAGCGAACCGTCGAAGGGCGTTGGCCTTACCGGCCCGGTCGACGATCTCACCCATGATTCGTCCGCTCAACTTGCCGTCCACGATCTCGAGGCGATTGGCCGTGAGGTGATCGACCTTCGAGTTCGGCCATCAACGGCGCCAGCACCTCGACGAATCCGCCCGACACGACGGCCGGCACGTAGCCGAGTCGTTGCAGCGTACGCAGCAACGTCCTCGCGCCCGGCGTCAACCGGAGTCGCGCGCGCACGTCGTCGAGCACCGACGCGTTCAGACCTTCGAGGAGCGCCACGCGGCGGCGCAACGCCTCGGCGAAATCGATCTCGCCCGACATGGCCAACTGGGTGATGGCCGAGACCTCCGCCGCGCACCCGCACTCCTCGGCCAGCAGGTCGATGACCTCATCCTGGAGCAACGTGGAATCCGCGTCCATCACGACGAGATGCTTGGCGCGTCGGTGCAGCCCGGCGCGTTGCACCGCCAGGTCGACGCCCGCCGCTCGGGCGACGTCGACGAGCGACTTGCGAAGTGCCGCGTGATCCGCGCTTCGCACGACGAGCTCGTAGCAGTCGACAGGGTAGCTCGCGAGGTGCACGATCCGCTCGCAGGTGGAGCCTGACGCGGCGATGGCGGCGAAGACGCTCTCCAGCTGCATCGCGCCGATCTTGGGCGCGAGGAACGTCACGAGCAGTCGACGCCCGTCGCTCACGTCGCTCGGCGTCACCGCTTCGACGGTCGCGGTGATCCCGGCGTTGACGATGTCGCGTTGGGCCAGGGCCGCTTCGATGACCTCTCGGCTCACGGCGTTGCGCGAACTCACCTCGGCGCAAAGGACCAAGGCCCCGCGGATCGTGATCTGGGCCACGTCGGTGATCTCGATGCCGCGGGCCTGCAGGGAGGTGAGCGCCGCGAAGAGTTCGGCGCCGACACCCACCCGGTCCGGTCCGCTCACGGTCACGAGAAACGTCGTAGAACTCACCCTCGAAGCGTAGAGGTTGGTGCTTCGTGACTAGGACTCGGAGTGATCCTCGCCGGAGCGCATCTCGCGCACGGCGGCGACGTTCGGGTCGGTGCGCGCGTCGAAGCTCCACAGTCGCGGCAGCGCGAGCGCGACGGCCCCGACCGAACCGGTGCAGGCCAGCCCCCCGAAGGTCAAGGAGAATCGCAGCGTCGTCCACGCCGCCATGACGCCCGCGCGGAACTGTCCGGCCGTGGGCCCGAGCGAATACGAGATCATCTCAATGCCGGCCATGCGGCCGCGCATCGCCAGGGGAATCGATTCGTTCCACATCGTGGTGCGAAAGATGCCGCTGATCGCGTCCGCGCCGCCCCCGACGGCGAGGCCGACGAAGACGAGCCACAGGATCGACGAATACCCGAAGAGCGCGATCCCGAGGCCCCAGAGCGCGGCGGCATAGACGATCGCGCGGCCGTATCGATGGACGCCGCGCGACCACCCGGACGTCAGGGTCGCGATCAACGCCCCCGCCGGAATGCCGCAGTACAGCAGCGGCAGCGCGTAGGACACGTGGAACCGCGCCGCCACGAAGGGCAACATAACGACCGGAAAGGCCAGGATCATCGCCAGCAGGTCGACGATGTACGTGCCCACGATGTCCGGACGCGACCTGACGTAGTGGAGTCCCGAACGCAGCGCCGCGACGTCGCTCCGCCCCGGTGCGGTCGCGGCGGTGGCGCGAAGGGTGAAGAGCAGGAGCAGTGAGAGCGTGAAGGTCACGAGATTGGCGAGATAGACCGACGCCGGTCCGAACGCGATGGCCGCGACGCCTCCGAGCGCCGGCCCGATGATCGACGCCGTCGTGCTACGGATGTTCGCGAGCGTCGAGGCCGATCGTTGGAGGTCGTGCGGCACGAACATCTGGTTGAGCGCTTCGACACTGGGACGCTGCAGACTGCCCGCGGCGGACGCGACGAAGGCGTCGACGTAGAGGATCCACGCCTGCGGGTGCGACAACAGCGCGTTGATGAGGAGGACGGCCGTCGAGATCATCAGGACCTGCTCCATCGAGATGATGAGTCGCCGTCGGTTCAGTCGGTCCGCGAGCACCCCGCCGTAGAGGCCGAAGACGATGAGCGGCAAGAACTCGGCCAGACCGAGCGACCCGACGTCGAGCGTCGAGTGCGTGAGGAGGCGCAGCTGGAACGGCACCGCCACGTACGTGGCCTGGCTCCCCAGCGCGGTCACGAACCCGGCGACGTACAGACGGCGGTACTGCGTGGAGACCCGCAACGGCGTGAGGTCGACGCCGAACTTCCTAGTCACTCGGGGGTCCCGATTGCCATCCGTTCTCGCGCGAATAGTGACGCAGCACCTTGGCCGGGACGCCGCCGAGCACGACGTGTGAGGGGAACGTCCCGCGAACGACCGCACCGGCCGCGACGACCGTGTGTTGACCGAGTTCCGTGCCGGGAAGGATCACGACGTTGGCCCCGAGCCAACTGCCGGAACCGATCCGCACCGCCGCCTCGCTCGGGGTCTGCCAGCCGACGGGCTGGTCCGGGTCCTCGTAGGAGTGGTTCTCGTCCGTGATGTACACGTACGGCCCCGTTTGGATCTCGTCACCCAGCACGATGGACCAATGACCGATGATGTGCGAGCCCCGTCCGATGATGCACTTGCGCCCGATGGTGACGACCGGAGAACTGAGCATCGTCTGTTCGCCGCTGATCCCCGCGGTCAGACAGACGTTCGGCCCGATGAGCGTCTCGTCGCCGATGGCGAGGTAGCGCTCGTTGTAGATGACGCCCTGGGGCGCCATGAGCGCCGCGCCCTTGCCGAAGTACTGGAACTTCTTCGCGTACGGGTCACTCGGTCCGACGGTGGCGACTTCGTTGAGGTAGCGCCGAGCCGCGCGTACTTGGGCGCCGAGGAATCGCCGGAAACGAAGTCGACTATTCACCGATGTCACGCTACTTCCGTGCACGGGCAACAGCCATCGCTCGAAGGCGACGTTTTAGATCAGTTCGGCGATGAAATCAGTCGAGCGTGATCGGCGTGTCGATGTCGATCTCAACGCCCGTGCCAACCACGTCCGGCAGTAGGGCGTTGGCCATGTGCTCGCGGACGCGTCCGTCGATCTCCGCCATCGTCTGGGGGTTTTCGCGAAGGAAGGCTTTCACGTTTTCGCGTCCCTGCCCCATTTGTTCGCCCTCGTAGGTGAACCACGCGCCGGCCTTCTTCACGAAGCCCAACTCCACGGCGACGTCGAGGACTGAACCTTCGCGGCTGATGCCCTGGCCGTACATGATGTCGAACTCGGCCTGCTTGAACGGCGCGGCGCACTTGTTCTTCACGACCTTCACGCGGGTACGGTTGCCGACCACGTCGGTGCCGTCCTTGATCGACTCAATGCGACGAATGTCCAGCCTGATGGACGCGTAGAACTTAAGTGCTCGACCTCCGGGCGTGACCTCCGGTGAATTGTGGACGACCACTCCGTCGACGAGATAGTTGTGACTGTCCTCCACCTCGATGTCGAATCGATGCATCGACCGTGTCTTCGGCTTGATGCCAATGGCCGTCACCGGCATTGCTACCAGTTCGTAGCGCATCGGCTCGAGCACCGGTTCGACTGCGAAATGACCACGGAACCGGGGCAAGAGTTTGTACTCCATGCTGGGGTGAACGTACGGCGCGATGAGTGCGTGGAACTTGGCTGACTCCGCCGTGTCGAATACCAACACCGCCTTTCGCGCCGCGCCGCTCTGAACGAGCTTCGCTCGAACACCCCACGTGTCGGCCAGATACGACACGAGACGACCTCGGGTGGCCGCTTCCATCGCCTCGACACAAATGGTCACTCGTCCGGAGAGACCTTCAGTCCTCTTCTGCACACCCTTGGACCGCACTGAAAAACTCCCGTCGTCCATGTACCACAGCGCCAGTGAAAGCGGCGTAAGTGACTTCAGATACTCGTCGTTGAACACCTTCTTGCCGTCGACGTAGACCGCTCGACGCAGGTCCGCCAATTCGGGCATCGGCTGAAAGTCGTAGGAAACCACTTCGTCCTCACGGACATACCGACATGAAGCCACGTTGGAGAAGAGTGATGCCTTCCAGTCGGCGTATTCGGTCTGACCGGCACAGTGCGTATAGCGGTATCGAGCACCAAGTCCACTGCGCGTAGCCAAGATTGCGCCATCACCCATCAAGGTCCCGCGCAGCGCAGTCATCTGAAAATCTGAGAGGTAGTGGGGCAGCGCCTCGAGCACGCGGTCGCCCACCTTGAGCTTGCCCGCCTCAACCCAGCCCTGGGGCGTACGAATCAAGTGATTGGGCGTGCAGGCGAGTTGGGCCCGACCATTCTTCATGGGCTTGGCCACCGTGATCTGAAGGAACTCGTCCGCAATGCCGTTGTCGAACCAGTTCACCACTCGCTTGGGGACCATCGTTCCCGTGGTCGCGTCGTACGAGAGCACTTCCACCGGCAGTTTCTGATTCACGATCTTGCCGATCTTCTCGGTCGTACCGTCGGCTAGAACCACGCGCGCGTTGTAATTGAAGCACCCGTAGATCACGCCTATCTTCTCGCGCAGCTGGTTGATGAAGACCGCGACGGTGTTGGACTTGGAGAGTCCGCCGGTGAGCTTGCGAAGCGCCTGGCTCATGAGGCGGGCCTGAAGACCGACGTGGGAGTCGCCCATGTCGCCCTCGATCTCGGCACGGGGCGTCAACGCCGCCACCGAGTCGATGATGATGACGTCCAGGGCGCCGGAACGGATCAGCATGTCGGTGATCTCGAGCGCCTGTTCACCGGTGTCGGGCTGGGAGATCAGGAGGTCGTCCACGTTGACCCCGATGGCGCGCGCGTAGACCGGGTCCATGGCGTGCTCGGCGTCGATGTAGGCACAGACGCCGCCGTTGCGCTGCGCTTCGGCGACCACGTGCATCGCCAGCGTCGACTTACCCGAGGACTCCGGGCCGTAGAGCTCGACGATGCGACCGCGCGGCAGTCCGCCGATGCCGAGCGCCATGTCGAGCGCGAGGGCGCCGGTCGGGATCGACTCGATGTTCATGTGCAGGTTCTCACCCATGCGCATGATCGAGCCCTTGCCGAACTGCTTCTCGATCTGGCCGAGTGCGGCGTCGAGGGCCTTCTCGCGGTCATCGGTTGCCATTACTGTCTCCTTGTTCTTCGTCATCGGAGGAACGCTATGAGCCTCTTGTGACATCGGTCGGTCTCCACCCGTCTTCACGGTACTACGAACAAGTGTTCGTAAAATGGATATTCCGAGGACCCCTCAATCCTGCACCCTGAGGCGACAGGAATACAGTGAAATCAAGGAAAACCTGGTCAATTCGGATCCACGCGAATCTCCAATGACGACACGTCGACCTCCGAACGCTCAGTTGGGCCTTACGTGAGAAACCGACGACCTAGGACCAGGCGTCCAGCGCTCTCCGAAGCACGTCGAGCGCACTGATCGCGCTGTAGGCGCGCACGCGCGGACGATCACCCGGGAGTCGCAACGCCGCGTGGTGCACGGCGTCGCCACGCGCCAGGCCGACGAAGACCGTCCCGGCCGGCTGACCGTCCTGTTCTTCGGGACCGGCCACACCGGTGACGCTCAGTCCGACGTCGGCGTTGAGCAGATCACGCACGCCGATCGCCATCGCCTCGGCCGCCTCGGCGCTGATGACGGGACCGACCGGCACCTTCAAGAGGTCGAACTTGACCTCCGAGGCGTAGCTCACGACGCCACCGCGAAACCAGTGCGACGCCCCCGGTACACCGACGAGGCGTGACGCGATGAGGCCGCCGGTCACGGACTCGGCGACCGCCAGCGAAAGACCGCGTTCGAGGAGTTGGGCCGCCACGACGTCTTCCATGGTCTGGTCGTCGACGCCGAAGATGATGTCACCGAGTTGGTCCACGATGAGCGTTCGCACGATCGACTCTTCGTGCCCGAGGAGCTCGGACGCGTGCGCGGTGTCGTCCCCGCGCGCCGTGAGTCGGACCTTGATGCCCTCGATGCCCGAGGCGAGGAAGGCGATCGTGACCCGGTCGTCGTTCGCCAACTCATCGAAGCGTGGCGCCACGGCCTCGGCCAACGCCGACTCACTCGCGCCCCAGGTGCGAAGGACGCGACTGGTGATCACCGACGTCGTGCCCGCGGCCGCCTGACGAGCCACCAGATCAGGCAGGATGGCTCGTTCGAACATGTCGGTCATCTCATACGGGACGCCCGGCACGGCGTAGACGACCTTCTGACCGACCGCGCAGATGAGCCCCGGCGCGGTGCCGCGGGTCTGGGGGATGATCGTCGCGCCGCGCGGCACGTCGGCCTGCAGGAGGTTGTTCTCGGGCATCGCGCGACCACGCGCGCCGAACATCGCGCGGATCTTCTCCACGATCGCTTCGTCGCGTTCGAGGGGGACGTTCATCACCTCGGCCAGTGCGGCGCGCGTGATGTCGTCCTGGGTCGGTCCGAGTCCGCCGCACACGATGACCGCGTCGCTGCGCGCGAGCGCGGTGCGAAAGGCGAGGAGGATCCGTTCGTGGTTGTCGCCCACGTGCTGGTGGAACTGGGAGGCGATGCCGTTGGCCGCCAACTGTTCACCCAACCACTGGGAGTTCGTGTCGGGGATCTGACCGAGCAGCAACTCCGTGCCGACCGCCACGATCTCAACTCGCACGAAGACCGACCTTCTTGCCGTCGACGTAGTACTGCCAGCCGGTGTAGAGCGTCAGGACCACCGCGATCCAGATGACCGTGACGCCGATCCAGGTGTGGTGCGCCGTCACCGGGATCACGCAGAAGGCGATCGCCCAGTCCTGCGTGAAGGTCTTCCACTTCGCGAGCTTGCTCGCGGGGATCGAGATCCCCCGCCGCGCGGCGCGCGAGCGAAAGACGCTCATCCAGATCTCACGCAACGTGATGATCACCGAGGGGATGATGAATCCCTCGAGGCCGTGCGGCCGCGCGAGGATCAGCGCGTAGAGCGACCCGAGGACGATCACCTTGTCAGCCAACGGGTCGAGGAAGGCGCCCGAGGTCGTGGTGCCGTGGCGGCGCGCGACGATGCCGTCGAAGTAGTCCGACATCGCCGCGAGGAACCCGACGAGCGCCGTCCACCACGAGATCCGGTCGAAGACGATCAGGTAGATGAAGACCGGCGCGACCAGCAGGCGCGACGCCGTGAGCATGTTGGCGGGCGTGAGGAGAGCGGACTCGCCGTAGGTGGGTTCGCTCGTCATACCGGCACCGCCTCCAGATCCGTTCCGTGACTCGCCACGATCACGCACTCGACCATCGTCCCCACGGGCAGTGACCGATCCACCATCACAATGCCATCAATCTCGGGGCACTCGCGGACACTGCGCGCCACGCCCGGCGCGTCGATGAGGAGTCGTTGCGTCATGCCCACCAGTGCGTCACGACGACGAGCGGTGATGTCGTCTTGGAGTTCGCTCACCTCGCGCAGTCGCTCGAGCGCCAGTTCGTGCGGGACCTGGGCGCCCATCGCGTGGGCCGGCGTGCCCTCTTCGGATGAGAAGGTGAAGAACCCGGCCCAATCCAGTTGCGCCTCGTCGATGAACTCGAGCAGTCGTCGCTGGTCGTCCTCGGTCTCGCCGGGATAGCCCAGGATGAACGACGAACGAAACGTTGCGTCCGGTTCGCTCGCGCGGATCGCGGCGATGCGCTCGAGGAACCGCTCGGCGTCGCCCCAGCGTCGCATCGCGCGCAGCAGTGGCCGCGAGGCGTGTTGCAGGGAAAGGTCGAAGTACGGCACGCCGCTCTCGAGGATCGCGTCGATGAGCCCGCCGGTGAGACCCGAAGGGTACAGGTACAGCAGTCGCACCCGATCGACCAGGCGGCCGAGCGTCCGGGTCAGTTCGATCAACGGCTGCGTGCCGCCCTCGTCGAGCACCTCGACCGCTTCGCCGCGACCAGCGCGCCGGCGGTCGTGTCCCCAGCTCGCGAGGTCCTGGGCGATCAAGACGAGTTCACGTACGCCGCCGTCGGCGAGCGCGCGCGCCTCCGTCAGAATCTCCTCGGTGGAACGAGACCGCTGGTCGCCGCGAAAGGACGGGATCGCGCAAAAGCCGCAGCGCCGGTCGCACCCCTCGGCGATCTTCACGTAGGCCCAGGGCGTGGCCGACGTCGGACGCGGCAGGTTCAAGAGGTCGAAGGACGGCAACGGCCGCGTGCGCAGCGCGACGGGCGTCGAGGGCGGCGTCGCCGTCAGACTCTCGCCGAAGCCCGCGACGAGGTCGACCTCGGGCAGCGCGGTGGCGAGTTCGTCGCCGTAGCGCTCGGCCATGCAGCCGGTGACGACGAGTCGGGCGCTCGAACGTTTGGTGTCGGCCAGCGCGAGGACGGTCTCGATCGACTCCTCGCGGGCCGCTTCAATGAACGCACAGGTGTTGGCGACCACGAGGTCGGCCAGGGCCGGCGACGTCGCGACGATGTAGCCCTGGGATTCCAGCAGGCCCGCCAGCTTGTCCGAGTCCACGTGGTTCTTGGGGCACCCGAGCGTCTCGATCCAGTACCGCACCACGTCTCCTCAGTTGACGACAACACCGAGCGCACTGCGCTCGGTGGTAATGGCGGAGAGGGAGGGATTTGAACCCTCGGGCCCACTTTCGCAGGCCGCATTCTTAGCAGGAATGTGGTTTAAACCGAACTCACCCACCTCTCCCAGCCGACCCATCCTACTAAAGGGACGTCACTAATAAAAATGGTTTTCACTAGCGAGGTCATCACCGGCGTCGTCGCGACGGCGGGCGTCGACGACGTAGGAAACGAGACGAAACCCAGCGTTACACTGGCGACCACGACCACGCACCACCGAGAAGGGAAACCAATGCGCAACCTACGACTCACGCTGGCGGGACTCGTGACACTCGCCACCATAGGAATCGTGTCGCTCTCTACCGGCGTCGGCGCCAACGCCGCCTCGCTGCCCTCGCTCGCGTCGTGCAAGACCTCGATCGGTGCTGACGAGTACACCAAGGGCAAGCTCACGATCGCCACCGACACGCCGGCCTACACGCCGTGGTTCGTGAACAACACGCCCTCGAACGGCAAGGGCTACGAGTCCGGCGGTCGCCTACGCGATCGCCAAGGCGCTCGGGGTCAAGAAGTCGGACGTGGTGTGGGTCCACGAGCCTTTCAACTCGAGCTTCGCGCCGGGCAACAAGCACTTCGACTTCGACATCAACGAGATCTCCTACACCGCTGCGCGCGCCCAGGTGGTGACGTTCTCCAACAGCTACTACGACGTGCAGCAGTCGATCATCGCCCTGAAGGGCAGCAAGATCGTGAAGGACCACACGCCCGCCGAACTCAAGACGTACCAGTACGGCGACCAGGTCGGCACGACCGGGTCTGCTCTACATCGATCAGCACATCAAGCCCACGAAGGCCCCTCGCGTGTACAACTCGCTGGCCGACGCCGCCTCGGCGCTCGAGAACGGGCAGATCGACGCGATCGTCCTCGACACGCCCGACGGCCAGTACATGGCCTCGTCCGGATCCGGTGAAGTGGTCAACTCGAAGAACAAGAACATCGCGGTCCAGGTCGGTCAGTTCCCGAGCGTCGGTGAGCACTACGGCCTGCTCTTCCAGAAGGGGAACAAGCTCGTCGGTTGCGTGAACGCCGCCATCGCGGCCATCAAGTCCGACGGAACACTGGCCTTGCTCCAGTCGAAGTGGCTCAGCATCTACACGAGCGTGCCCGTAATCAAGCCGTAGTCTCGATGGCCAACGTCACCGACGCAGCGTCTGTCGGAAGAGACGCCGTCGTTCTTCGCGCCCCGCCGCAAGCAACTCTTGCTCGGTCGCCGCGGCGATCGTCGTGAGTGTGCTCTCCACGGTGTTGATCATCGGGGGACTGATCACCGTCTTCGCGCTGGCGCCGGGTGGCGCGACGGTGCGCCACTTCTTCTTCAACCCGCACGACATGTGGCTGTCGCTGGTCGGCGATCACCGCGACGCGTTGAGCTCGGTCGGATTGGGACTCCTCATCAACATCAAGCGTATTCCTCATCGCCGAGGTGTTCATCCTCGCCTTCGGGTTGGCGCTCGCCTGGACGCGCATGTCCAAGTCGCCGGTGCTGTTGCCGTTTCGGATCCTGGCGATCGTCTACTCGGACATCTTCCGGGGGATCCCCGTCCTGCTCGTCTTCCTCTTGATCGGCTACGGCTTCCCGGCGCTGCAGCTCGGCTTCATCTCGAACCAGTCCCTCGCCGTCTACGGCTGCGCGGCGCTGATACTCACCTACACCGCCTACGTCGCCGAGGTCTTTCGGGCCGGCATCTACTCCGTCCCCAACGGACAGCTCCTCGCGGCGCGCTCCCTCGGTCTCACCAACGCGACCACGATGCGCCGCGTGATCCTTCCCCAGGCCGTGCGCACCGTCATCCCGCCACTGCTCAACGACTTCATCTCGCTGCAGAAGGACACCGCGCTGCTCTCGGTCCTCGGCGTCGTCGAGGCGGTCCAGGCCGGCACCATCTTCCAGGAGTCGAAGTTCAACTCGAGTGGACTCGTCGTCGCGTCGCTCCTCTTCCTCGCCATGACCATCCCGCTGACTCGCGTCACCGACCGACTCATCGCGAGGGACCGCGCCCGACGCTTGGCGTCCTCGTGAGCGAGGTGATCCTCGAACTCGACAGCGTCGTCAAACGCTTCGGCGAGAACGAGGTCCTGCGGGGAATCTCGTTGGACCTGCACCGCCACGAGGTGGTGTGCCTCATCGGGGCCTCGGGCTCGGGCAAGTCCACGCTGCTTGCGCTGCGTCAACCTCCTCGAGACGATCGACGGCGGCACCATCACCCTGTTCGGTCAATCCCTGACCGACGCGCGGATCGACCCGGACAAGGTCCGTCGTCACACCGGCATGGTCTTTCAGTCCTTCAACCTCTTCCCGCACCTGACGGTGTTGGAGAACGTCCTGGTCGGGCCGGTTCGAGCGCTCAAGCGCAAGCGCAGCGACGTCCAGGGCGAAGCGCTGCAACTCCTCGAACGAATCGGCCTTCGCGACCGCTGTGACGAGTACCCGGACCGACTGTCGGGCGGCCAACAACAGCGCGTCGCCATCGTGCGGTCCCTGGCGATGCGGCCGGCGCTGCTGCTTGCTCGACGAGGTCACGAGCGCGCTCGACCCGTCACTCGTCGGCGAAGTGCTGGACCTCTTGCGCGACCTCGCGCACACCGGGACGACTATGTTGATCGCCACGCACGAGATGAACTTCGCGCGCGACGTCGCACAAAAAGTTGTCTACCTCGATGGTGGTGTGCTGGTCGAACAAGGTACGCCGGAGGAGGTCTTCTCGCACCCGCAGCACGAGTCCACGCGACTCTTCTTGGAACGAGTGCGCTAGGACGCTTCAGCGCGAAGCTCCGGGAACTTCATCACCTCGTCGAACAACTCTCGATCGCGACTCCACGTCAGGTGCGCGCGCACGCTCTCGAGCGGCACCCACACCAGTTCGTCCACCTCTTCGTTCGGCGTGAACTCACCGACGCTCGCCTCCATCAAGTAGTAGGCCACGATCTTCGGCTTGCCCTTGCGGTGCGTGTAGTTCGTCGTGCCGGCGAAGCGGATGACCTCGCACAACATGCCGGTCTCTTCGACGACCTCACGCAGCGCGCCCTGTTCGAAGGTCTCGCCCTCGTCGATCTTGCCCTTGGGGAAGGTCCAGTCGCCGCGCGCCTCGCGGTAGATGCACGCGACTTCGACACGACCACCGGGGAGGAAGCGCCGGATGATGCCGCCGGCCGCACGGATGAGATCGACGGGTGCGTCTTTCGGGACGATCAATTCACCGCTCATCAGATACACGTCGCTAACGGTAGATGACGGTCACGTGAAACCCTGGTATTAGGTCGTCGAGTTCGCAAAGATTTCACTTTTCGTATGCTAACGACAATGATTCTCGCCACCATTCCATTGGGTTGGCGACTAACGGTCTATCTCCTCGCCGGCGTCGGTGCCGGCGTCGCCAACGGCATCGCCGGCGGCGGGACGTTCGTCACGTTCCCCACGCTCCTGGCGACCGGCGCGTCGGCGTTGACCGCGAACGTCACGACGACCGTCGGCGTCGTCCCGAGCTACCTCGGCGGCATTCGCGGTTTCCGCTTCCAACTGCGAGGACACCGTGACCTCATCCGCTCGCTCGTGCCCTCGTGCGTGCTCGGCACCGCGACGGGCTGTTCGGTCTTACTGCTCGGTTCACCGCACCTCTTCGCGTTGGTGGTGCCGTGGCTCATCGGCTCGGGGACGTTGCTCTTCGCGCTGGCACCCCTGATCACCAGACGTCTCGCGCACGTCGACCACGCCCATCGCGCCCGGCGCTGGGGTCTCTACGTCGGCGTCTTCGTCGTGGCCATCTACGGCGGTTACTTCGGCGCCGGCATGGGCATCTTGTTGCTCGCGGTGATGGCGCTCAGCCTGCCCTTCGAGATCCAAGAGCTCCAGGGATTGCGCAGCGTGCTCTCGTTGGTCATCAACGTGATCGCGGCGCTGATCTTCGTCGTGCGCGGCCATCTGATCGTCGACGCCGTCTACATGTTCTTGCTCGGCACGCTGATCGGCGGATGGCTGGGCGCCATGTTGATCCTGCGACTCTCGCCCAACGTCGTGCGGGTGGTCATCATCGTGGTCGGTGCGCTCACGACGGTTCGGCTCGCCATAACCGCGTAGGCAATTAACGACATTATCGATAAGATTTGTGGATGAAGCGATTCTTCTCCTTCCCCAACCCCGTGAACGACGCGGCCGCGCGCACCGTGGCGATCGGCGTGGTGACCATGTCGGTCGTCGCACTGGCGACCAACACCGCGTGGCTGTTGATCCCGCTGACCTACGGCTTCGCGGCGCGTGTCGCGGCCGGTCCGAAGATCTCGCCGCTCGGGCAGTTCGCGGTGCGCGTCGCCGCCCCGCGACTCACCACGTGGCAGAAATCGGTCCCGGGTCCACCCAAGCGCTTCGCCCAAGCGATGGGACTGGCCTTCACCGGCGCGGCGACGATCGTCTGGCTCATCGCCGGATGGAGCGACGCGCGCTGGATCCTCGTACCGCTGATCGTGGCGGCGTCACTCGAAGGGTTCTTGGGCTACTGCCTCGGGTGCACCGTGTTCGGCTGGTTGATGCGTCGCGGCGTCATCCCCGAGAAGATCTGCGAGGAGTGCGCTGACCTCTCGCGTCGTTACGCCGACGTAACAAACAATCCGTCGTAAGAATCATCTAACTTCTTGGACAACATTCGAACCTGAGAGTTCTCGCGTGTTCCATCTTTCCTAGGCTGAGTCCATGCGCCGCGAAACCCTCCGCCTCCGCTGGCCTCTGGTCGCGTGCGGCGTCGCGCTCATCGCGCTCGCCCTCCCCACGTTGAACGCGGGCGCCGCCGAGGCGCGCGTGGTCGTCGCGGGCACCGCGCCCGTACCCGCGAACGCCACCGTCGTCGCGCAGGACATCACCACGGCATTCGACGTGACGCTCGCACCGCGCCACGAGTCGGGACTGACCGACTACATCGCGAGTCTCTCGGACACGGCGTCCGCGAACTACCACCACTACCTCACGCCGCGCCAGTTCGCCCAGCGCTACGGCGCCAGCGCGTCGTCGGTCGCGGCCGTGCGCGAGTACTTCGCGAGCTTCGGCCTGGACGTCGGATCCTTGAGTCGCGGACGCCTCGTCCTGCACGTGAAGGGCACGACGACGGAGATCGCGCGCGCCTTCGCCGCCCGCGTCGAGACGATTCGTCGCTCGAACGGCGTGCTCGCCGCGCAACTCGCCACCGACGGAACGGTGCCCGCCGCCGTCGCGCACCACCTCGCCGGAGTCGCGGGACTCTCCTCGGTGGTTCAGCCGTCGACCAACACGATCGTGTCGCGCGTCCACGCGAACACCGCGGTCGCGACGACCTGTCCCGACGATGGCGGCGAGACCTCGACGACGCCGAACGTCGACGGCGGCTACACCCCCTTTCAATTCGCGCAGCTCTACGGGCTCGCCCCGATGTGGGCGAACAACATCACCGGCGTGGGCCAGACGATCGCCGTCTACGAACTGAGCGCGTACGACCCGGGTGACCTGGCGACGTTCCTCAACTGCTACGGACTCAACCCCACGATCACCCCGGTCTCGGTCGACGGCGGTCCGACCGGCGGCTACGACGACGAACCGACGCTCGACGTCGAAGAGGTGACGGCGATGGCCCCCGGCGCGTCGATCGAGATCTACCAGGGACCGAACAACAGCAACGGACCCATCGACACGTACCAGCAGATCGCCGACGACGACACGGCGACGATCGTCTCCACGTCGTGGGGCACCTGCGAGGCCGACCCCAGCGGTGACCCGGCGGCCGAGCAGCCGATCTTCGAGCAGATGGCGGCCCAGGGTCAGACCATCGTGTCGGCCGCCGGCGACGACGGATCATCGGACTGCAACGGCATCACCAACAACGACCCGGCCGTGGATGACCCGGCCTCCCAGCCGTACGTGACGGGTGTCGGCGGGCTCAGCGTGAACGACATCGCCCCCCTCAGTGAGACCGTGTGGAACACACCGGTGAAGACCGGCAATCCGGGCGCGGGTGGCGGGGGCGTCTCCAGCCTGTGGTCGCGCCCGTCGTGGCAGAACGCGCCGGGGATCGCGGCCAGTGACACGATGCGCTTGGTACCCGACCTCTCGAGCGACGCGGACCCCGACACCGGCTTCATCCAGTACTTCACCGGTTCGGGCCTGGGCGCGTGCCATCAGAACTGCGAAGCCGGTTGGAACTCGGTAGGCGGCACCTCGATCGGTTCGCCGATGGTGAGTTCACTGATCGCGGTGGCGGCCCAGTCCTGTGGCACCAGCCGCCTGGGCTTCATCAACCCGTCGCTCTACGCGATGGCCTCGACCGGCTTCGTCGACGTGACGTCCGGTTCGAACGATCTCTACAACGTCGGTGAGTACAGCGCCGGCGTCGGCTACGACGAGGCCTCGGGGCTCGGCAGTCCCGACGGCGCGGGATTCTTCGCCGGTCTCTGTCCGGCCAAGTTCGACGCCGCGAAGAGTTCCTTCGTCGTCTCGGCGTCGAACGCGACCGTCAACGTGCCGGTCAATGTCACGGCGACGTTGCACGACACCAACGACGACCCGCTCGCCAACGCACTCGTCAACGTCACCGCGACCAACGTCGGCTCGAGCGGTCAGGTCCTGATCGACGGCGACCCGTCCAGCGCCACGACGAACGGCAGCGCGAGCGAGACCGTGGCGACCGACGCGAACGGCGTCGCGCAGTTCAGCGTCACCGGCAGCGCGCCGGGTTCCATCGACCTCGTCGTGAACTACGAGGCCCAGCCCATCGACAAGGCGACCATCCAGGTCACGGCCGGCGCCAAGGCGACGACGAACGTCCCTGGACGCGCGACCATCGAGAAGCTGTCGGCGTTGGTGGGCGGGTTCGAACTCGTGGTGCGCGCGCCCTCGTCGAACGGCGGCGCGGCGATCACGGCGTATCAGTACTCCGTCACCGGCGGGTCGAAGTGGAACGCCCTGGCGCGCGGCGCCACGTCGATCAAGGTCAAGAACCTCGCCAAGGGCAAGGCCTACCGCGTCACGGTACGTGCACTCAACGTCAACGGCGCGGGCGCCGCGTCGCCCTCGAAGGCAATCGTCACGCGAAAGTAATACGCACCGCCTGATCGGACGGTCGTTGCACGAGTTGAAAAATACGTCACCCCTAGACTTCCTTACGGAAGTGCACGACGAATTGGGTTAACTCCCAAGAGGACACGAGTGAAACTTCGACGGGTAGTGCTCTTAGTAACCGTGGTGCTCGCCAGCACCACCCTCGCGGCCAGTGGGTCGCGAGGGGCGACGACACTCGCGGCGCCGGCCGGGCTGCCCATCTACCAATTCGTCAATTCGGGAACGGGACCACTACCGTGGAACGCGGTCTCACTCGAGAGCAAGATCGATCGCACGACCATGATCGGCGCCCCGCACGCCGCGAGCGACGCGACCGAGGGCGTCTTGGCGTATCGGACGAATCACGGTCAATTGGCGCTCTACACCCAAACCAGTTCCGGCGTGACGACCTGGACGAATCTGTCGACACCGCAGAACAGCCTTCCCCCACCCACGTCCGATCCGATCCCGTTCTTCGATCCCAACGGCAACGTCGACCTGCTCTACGTCGATGACGTGTCACACGTCATACTGCTCAGCCGCAACGAGCCGGTCTCGCCGCTGTGGCGTCACCTCCACGGTCAAGGCGCGTGGCGACCGTACGTCGCGACGGACCTCTCAGCCTTGAGCGGGGTCACGGCCGCCAACGGACTCCCGAGCATCCTCGTCAACGGACTCGGCGCGACGGTCGCCTTTCGCACGACCAAGAGCACCATCGAAGTGCTGCAGGTCGGTTGGGCCGTCGGCCACCCCGTTCCGTTCATGACGAGCGTTCCCGGCAGCGCCACGGTCACGGCGCAGGCGCCGCCACCCACCACGACCACGACCAAGCCCGTCACGACGACGACCAAGCCGGTCACGACGACGACGAAGCCGGTGACCACGACGACCAAGCCGGTCACGACGACCACGAAACCGCCCACCACGACCACCACGACACCGGTCACCACGACGACGCTTCCGGCCTCGAGCGTCGCGGTGGCGAGTGACCCGATCGTCATCCCCGGTCCGGTCGCGTCGTTCGTGACCACGTCCAATATCGGGGACCTGCTCGTCTACACCGACACCGGCACGACCCTGAATTCGTGGTCGGTGCTCGACGTCTCGACGTTGACGCTGGCGCCGAAGGTCGCCGGGACCCTCGCGATGGGCTACGACGCGTCGGGTGTCGACATCGCGGCCCTCACCAGCAGCGGCAACGTCGAGCTCTTCGCGTCGCCGATCACGTCGAGCCCGAACCCGCTCACCGGTCACGCGGTGACCGAACCGGTGTGGTCGGCCGTGAACGTCACCGGGGCCGCGACCGGGGCGCCACCGCTCAGCGGATCGATCTTCGTGAGCGTCACGCCGAGTTCGACGTCGATCGACGGCCAGGCCGCGAACTGGGGTGATCTCTTCTCGCTCACCAGCGCGCCGGAATCGTCGACCTGGAGCGTCACCGACGTCTCGGCGACGGGTGGGAGCTCAGCGCGCACCGTCGCCGACGCGGTCACCGGTATCCAGGTGGGCTCGACGCTGACGTTGTACGCCGCAGGCGTCAACTCCCCGCCGCCCCAGGGCGTCGGCGTCTACGCGATCCCCTCGTCCAAGTGGGGCCAAGCCATCACCGACGGGTGGCCGATCGTGAGCGAGACCGGAGGGCTCGGCACGCAAAGCTCGCCCTGGGTCGGCTTCACCTCGACTACAAGTGTCGCCAACTCCCCGGATTTCCTCATGGGCCAGAGCATCTACAACTCACACAAGCGCGTCACGTGGCTCTCGTTCTGGACGGTGAGCGGACCCCTGAAGGGCCAGCCCCAGACCACGTCGAACTACTACAACCACGGTTTCGCGGCCGGCGCCTGGGTCGCGACCCAGATCGATCAGTACCGTTCCCTCGGCGTCGGACTCAAACCGGACTGGGTGATCTTCGATCCGGAGGGGTACCCTGACAATCACTCTGGCCTGGACGCGCCGGCCGGCTCCTCCAGTGCCACCCTCGCGAAGTACGCGACCTACTGGAGTGCGATGCTGAAGGGCTGGGTGAGTGGCATGGCGTCGGTCGACCCGTCGCTCAACGCGGGCGTGTACGCCTCGCAGTCCGAGTATCGCAACTACAACTTGGTGACGCTCTCGATGCCCGTCTTCGTCGCCGTCGCTTTCGGCAACGGCGGACCGACACCCATCGGCGGCGCGACCGGTTCGAACATCCGCGGCTACATCTCATTCGCAGCCGCCTGTACCCCGACGTCGACGCTGGCCGCTGAAGAGTCCACGCTCTTGAACCCACCCTGGTCGGGTCAGTTCAACACCTTGCAGTTCAACGCCGGCGTGTACTGCGCGCCCACCGCGCCGTAGTCTGGGCCCATGAGCGACACCACCGATACGTCGGACACCAGCGAGCACGACGAACCCGAGACGTCCAAGGAATCCAGCGACACGACCGACGCCTTCGGCGAGAAGGTCCAGGACCTGCGCGCCCGGCTGAAGCACCTGACCCAGCCGTTCGTCGATTCACTCGACTCACGATTGCGCGAACAGATCGATCGTCGCGTTGATGACCGGGTTGACGAGCGCGTCCAGGCGTTGGTCGACGAGGCACTCGCCGCGAGGCTCTCGGTGATCGAGCGCGCGATCGCGGACATCGACCGCACGCTCAAAGATCTGCAGGGCGAACAACCCTAGGGGGTCTTCTCCTCGGACGACTGCGCGGTGCGGCGGTCGCGGTCACGGCGAACGGCCCAGCGCATCGTCAAGACGACCAGCACCAGCGTCGCCGCAATGAAGACCGAGAAGACCGCGATGAACACGTCGTCACGCTACGACGTGTCACACGGTGGCGCAAAAGTGGACGCATGACCACGATGCTCGATTCCTCTCCGCTGAGCGTGGTCGAAGCGTTACGCGGCGACCGGACCACGCGCCCACTGATCGACGTCGCGAGCGCCAGCGGGCTGCGCTCACTCCTCGAAGACGGTATCTACGAGGTGATCGGGGCCGCTCGGCTCGAGAGCCCGATCGTCGTACGGGCCTCGTCGCTGCAGCAGCGCTACGCCACGACCGATCTCGCCCAATCGTCATCGGGTCGGATCCGGGGCGTCCTGGTCGGACAACTGTTGCGGCTCTTGAGCGTGGGCATGTCGATCGATCACGCCTTCGAAGATGCCGCCGCCGCGTGGCGAAGCGAGGTCGGCACCAACGAACTTCTCCAACGCTTCGACACCCTCGACGCCGACGACCGCGCCCGACTGGCGACGGACGTCGAAGCGCACTGTGTCACGCTGACACGCGCCCTGGGCGCGATCCCGACGGGTTGGTTGCCGCGCAGCGGCGTGCGCGCGATCCAGCGACTCGCCGGCGGCAACGTCGTGTTGCGCGACGTCGTGGACCTCATGATCGGCACCTCGACGAGTGAAGTGGCGTCAATCGCTTTGTTTGACGTCACGACCTCCCCACTCGGCGAGGGTGCCGAACGAACGATGCGCTTCCACGCGTTGATGCAGACGCTACGAACGTCGGTGATGCCCCTACGCACCTGCACGTTCTCTAGCGCCACCGGCGAGATTTGGCTTCGTGACGTCGACTACGAGCTCCTGGCGCGAAGCGTCGACGACGTGCTCGCGTGCGTGCGCGACCAGGGGAGCGCGACGTGACGTTGCTGCATCGCCGCCTCACGTCGTCCGAACTCAACGAACTGATCGAGACGGCGCCGGTCGAACCGGTCCAACTGACCGACGCGCACCGCGTTTCACTCACCGCGCGATTCCGAGCCGTCGGCGAACCGGGGCACCGTCGCCTCGACGCCTGGAGTGTCGAGCGCGCCGGTCGAGACAGCAGCGTGTTTCGCTGGTCGCCCGCGAGCGCCCGACGAGTCCTCGGCAACGCGGCCGTGCGCCGGATGCGCGCGCGTCCGATGTCGGTACGCGACGCCGTGCGTGACGAGTTGGGCGACCAGATGCTGCGCGCCACGTCGGGGTACGCGCGTGACGGATCGCTGTCGGACTGGCTGGCCTCGGCGCCGCACCCGGTCATCGGATTGGTGACGGCCGAGGCGGTGAACTGGGCGACGCAACTCCAGGAGATCTCGTCGTGGCTGGACGCGCCGTGGGCGGTCGCGCCCAGTGATGCTTACTACGACGTCGCCTCGGCGCGAACGACACTGCGCGCCCGTCGTGACCTCGTCGTCAATGCCGGGGCGACGCGCACGATTGTGCGGGTACGTAGCGGCGCGCCGGGCAAGAGCGCCGGTCCGGGGCTCCGCGCGGACCTCACGATTGAGGCCCTGGCCGACCACGACGGCATCGCCCCCCTGCGCTACGTCGGACTCTGGCCGGACGCCGGGGTCTGTCTCTCGGTCGACGGCACGATGAGCGACCTGCGCAGCGGCGCGCGCGATCTCGTGCGCACCGCAGTCGCGCGGCGACGTCGAGGGGCGCTCCTCGCGGCCTAGGTTCTGACTCGAGGGGTAGCCGAGTAGCCTTGATGGGTCATGACTCTCAGAACTTCCCTTAGAAATATCGCGATTATCGCCCACGTGGACCACGGAAAGACCACGTTGGTGGACAAGATGCTTCGCCAAACCGGCTCCTTCACGGCCCATGAGGAGCTGACGGACCGGGTCATGGACTCCGGCGACCTCGAACGCGAAAAGGGCATCACCATCCTCGCCAAGAACACCGCCGTGAAGTGGCACGACCTCACGATCAACATCATCGACACGCCTGGTCACGCGGACTTTGGTGGCGAGGTCGAACGGGGCCTGGCCATGGTCGACGCGGTCATCTTGCTGGTCGACGCCGCCGAGGGGCCCCTGCCCCAGACGAGGTTCGTGCTGCGCAAGACCCTCGAGAAGCGACTGCCGGTCGTCCTCGTCATCAACAAGGTCGACCGCCCCGACGCGCGGATCAAGGAGGTCGTCGAGGAGGTCGAGAACCTGTTCTTGGACCTCGACGCCGACGAGCACCAGATCTCCTTTCCCATCCTCTACGCGAGCGCCCGCCAGGGCTGGGCCTCGCTCGACGTGAACGACACCTCCGGCGACCTGACGCCGCTGTTCCAGACGATCGCCGACTACGTGCCGGCACCGGAGTACGAAGAGGGCCACGGCCTCCAGGCGCTGGTCTGCAACCTCGACGCCTCCCCGTACCTCGGACGACTGGCGCTCTGTCGCGTGATCAACGGGAACCTCGAACGAGGTCAACGCGTCGCCTGGTGCCGTATCGACGGCACGATCGAGCACGCCAAGATCACCGAGCTGTTCATCACCGAAGCGCTCGAGCGCATCCCGGCCCAGAGCGCCGGACCCGGTGACATCGTCGCGGTCGCCGGTTTTGAGGACATCACGATCGGCGAGACCCTCGCCGACCCGGAGAACCCGATCGCCCTCGAGCCGTTGCACGTGGACGAGCCGAGCCTCTCGATGACCATCGGCATCAACACGTCGCCACTCGCCGGCACCGAAGGCAAGTTGCTCACCGCGCGAATGGTGAAGGACCGCCTCGACCGCGAACTCGTGGGCAACGTCGCGTTGCGTGTGCTCAACACCGAGCGCCCCGACGCGTGGGAGGTCCAGGGCCGCGGCGAACTCCAGCTGGCCGTCTTGATCGAGACCATGCGCCGCGAGGGGTTCGAACTCACGGTCGGCAAGCCCCAGGTCGTCACGAAGACCGTCAACGGCAAATTGCACGAGCCGGTCGAACACGTCACCATCGACGTGCCCGAGGAGTTCGTCGGCAACGTGACCACGCTGCTGGCCACGCGCAAGGGCACCATGATCGACATGATCAACCACGGCACCGGTTGGGTGCGCCTCGAGTGGCGCATCCCGGCGCGCGGCCTGGTCGGGATCCGCACGGAGTTCATGACCGAGACCCGCGGCGCCGGCATCATGCACTCCAACTTCGACGGTTACGCGCCGTGGTTCGGCGACATCCGCCTGCGTCAGAACGGTGTCCTGGTCGCCGACCGCCGCGGCGACACGACGGGTAACGCTCTCCTTGACTTAGAACAGCGCGGCACCCTGTTCGTGGGACCCGGCGTCGAGGTCTACGAAGGGATGATCGTCGGTGAGAACGCGCGCTCGGACGAGATGAACGTGAACCCCACCAAGGAGAAGAAGCTCACCAACATGCGCGCCTCGGGCAGCGACAACACCGAGCGCATCGCGCCGCCGACGATCTTCTCGCTCGAGCAGGCGCTGGAATTCATCGCCGACGACGAAGCCGTCGAGGTGACGCCCCAGTCCGTGCGACTGCGCAAGGCCGTGCTCGACGTCGCCGCGCGTCACCGTCTCCACAAGAAGAAGTAGTCCGCCGTCATCTAAGGTTGTCCCCGGAGGGATGACAGAGCGGCCGAATGTACCGGTCTTGAAAACCGGCGTGGGCTTGCCCACCGTGGGTTCAAATCCCACTCCCTCCGCTCAAGACGCTCGTCCCCGCCGCACCCGGACTGTCGACGAAACGACGTCGGCGACACGTCCGATGAACAACACGCCCTCCACGCGATCTGTAACGCGAACGTGTGACGCGGGACTGGAGGTTGGCACCAAACAACCAACTAACCAAGGAGTTCATCATGAAACTACGCACACCACTTCGAGCGGCGAGCGCGGGAGTCCTGGCCCTCGGCCTCGGCTTCATCGCCGTCGGGAACGCCGGCGCGTCCACCGCCCGGACGTCCGACCAGTGGGGCCATCGTCAGGCGCTGTTCGTCGAAACAGACGCCAGCAGCGGTAACAGCGTCATCAGCTACCGACAGGCGAGCGACGGCACGATCTCGTACGCCGGCACCTACGCCACCGGTGGCCTCGGCGCGACGAGCGCGGGCGCCGCGGCCGATCCCCTCGCGAGCCAAGGCGGTCTGGCACTCGCGAACGACGGCGCGAACCTGATCGCGACCAACCCCGGCAGCGACACGGTGACCGTCTTCTCGGTCGACGGGACGCACCTGAGCGTGGTACAGCAGCTACCGAGCGGCGGTCTCTTCCCTGACTCCATCGCGACCGACGGACGGTTGGTCTCGGTGTTGAACGACGGCGGTGCCGGCGCGGTGGCCGAGTTCCAGTGGTTCAACGGTCACCTCGTGCCCCTCGCCGCTCAGGTGCGCAGCCTCGGTCTGTCGAACACGACGCCCCCGGAGTTCCACCACGGCGCCGGTGAGGTCGCCTACACGCCCAACGGCCAGCACCTCGTCATCACGACCAAGTTGTCGACGAACGCCTACGACGTCTTCTCGGTCGGCGCGAACGGCGCCCTCGGGGCGACGCCCGTGGTCACGGCGGCGGTCAACGCCCTCCCGTTCTCCTTCGTCTTCGACGCGGCCGGTAACGTCGTCGCGACCGAGGCGTCGAACAGCTCGGTGACGACGTACCGCGTCAACGCCAACGGCTCGCTCACCTCGCTCGGCTCCGTCACCGACGGCGCCGCGGCACTGTGCTGGATCTCCGGCGCCAACGGCGTGTTCTACGGCTCGAACGCGGGCAGCGCTACCGTCAGCTCCTTCACGGAGAACGCTAGCGGAGCCCCGCTGCTGGTGAACGCGACGGCGGCCACGGCCCACGCCGGCACGACGGACTCCGTCGTCTCGCCCGACGGGAAGTTCTTCTACGTCGAGAGCGGCGGCGCGGGCACCATCGACGCCTTCGCCATCGGGACCACTGGATCGCTCACGCAGATCGAGACGATCTTCAACGTTCCCGTTGCCTCTGAGGGCCTCTCCATCAGTTGAGCGACGAGTACGTGACGCGGGGACCGCGAGGCGCTGCCTCGCGGTCCCCGCGCGTTACGAACCGAATCAGCGCAGGGTACTGTTCAAACCGTGGATGACGCCGAGCTCTTAGAGGGTCTGCTCGGAGGCGACGAATCGGCCTTCACCGAACTGGTGCGGCGCTACCACCCGACACTGCTCAAGGTCGCGCGCTACTACGTCGCGTCGGCCGCGAGCGCTGAGGACGTCGCCCAGGACACCTGGATCGCCGTCCTGCGCGGCGTCGAGCGGTTCGAAGGTCGCAGTTCGTTCAAGACCTGGCTCCTGCGCATCTGCGTCAATCGGGCGCGCACCTCCGGCGTCAAGGATCATCGTTCGGTGCCCGTCGACCCGAGCGCGACGGGGCCGAGCGTCGCGGCGCACCGCTTCGACCAGGGCGGGTTCTGGAGCGACCCGCCGGTTCCCTTCACCGACGCGATCGACGCACGACTCGACAACGCGTCACTCCTGATCGCCGTTCGAGCCGCAATCGACGATTTGGGTGAACCCCAGCAGTCGGTCGTAACGCTTCGCGACGTCGAAGGACTATCAACACAGGAGGTGGCCACACTTCTCGGACTCAGCGAGGCGAACGTGCGAGTGATCTTGCACCGAGGCCGGG
Source organism: uncultured Acidimicrobiaceae bacterium (assembly GCA_963802735.1). Lineage (GTDB taxonomy): Bacteria > Actinomycetota > Acidimicrobiia > Acidimicrobiales > RAAP-2 > RAAP-2. The sequence continues at coordinate 43,918 of CAWDJY010000010.1, forward strand.
CCCGGGTTCGAGGAATCGTCGAAGAGGTCGTGAAGGGATCGAAGATATGAAGTTGCTGCCGTCACCCCTCGTGTGTCGCGACGCCGTCGAACTGGTGAGCGACTATCTGGACGGCACCTTGCCGCGTCGTCAGCGCCGCCGACTCGAGAAGCACCTCGCGGGGTGCGACGCCTGTACGGCCTATCTCGAACAGATGCGCGCGACGATCGCCGCCAGTGGCAAGGTCGGTCCCGACGACTTGCCGAGCGACGTCGTCGAGGGTCTCGTGAACCTCTTCCGTCAATACCGAGCCGACAACTGAGAGGACCCAATGTCGTCGTTAGAATCCCCCATCGTCGTCTACGGCGCGAGCTGGTGCCCGGACTGTCGGCGTGCCAAGCAGTTCCTCGCGTCACATCGCGTCGCCTACGAGTGGATCGACCTGGAGGAGTTTCCCGAGAAGTCCGCCGAGGTCGAAGCGCGCAACGACGGCAAGCGGATCATCCCGACCATCGTCTTTCCCGACGGCAGCTTCCTCGCCGAACCGTCCAACGACGAGTTGGCCGATCGCATCGGGCTGTCGCGCGTCGCCGCCGAGCGCGAGTACGACCTCGTCATCGTCGGTGGCGGGCCCACGGGTCTCACGACGTCGATCTACGGCGCGCGCGAGAACCTCAAGGTGCTCATCGTCGAGAAGTCAGCGCCGGGCGGCCAGGCGGGCGTCACCGAACGCTTCGACAACTACCCCGGATTCCCCGACGGCGTCGGTGGCGCCGAACTGGCCGAGCGCATGACCCAACAGGCGTTGCGTTACGGCGTCGAGATCCTCCAGGCCGTGGGCGCCACCAAGATCGAACGTGACGGACCGATGCTGCGCGTCGAGCTGTCGACCGGCGACGCGGTCGCTGCGCCGGCCGTCCTCGTGGCGACCGGTTCGACCTACCGACGCACCGACGCCGAGGGCGAAGCGGACCTGATCGGTGCGGGCATCCATTTCTGCGCGACGTGCGACGGGCCGTTCTATCGCGGCGCGAAGGACGTCACGGTCGTGGGCGGCGGCAACAGCGGACTCGAGGAGGGGCTGTTCCTCACGCAGTTCGCCGATCACGTGACCGTCGTGCAGGCCCTGTCAAAACTGACGGCGAACAAGCTCCTGCAAGAGAAGGTCTTGCGCCATCCGAAGATGTCAGTGCTCTTGGACACGTCCGTCAAGTCGTTCAACGCGAACGCCACCGGGAAACTGGAGTCGATCACGCTGTCGTGCGACGGCACGGACGCAACGCACGCCACCGCCGCGGCCTTCGTCTTCATCGGACTCGATCCCAACACGGGCTTCCTCGACAACGCGCTCGACGTGGACGAGCGTGGGTTCATCGTCACCGACACGAACCTTCGCACGAGCGTCGACGGCGTCTTCGCCGCGGGTGACGTGCGCGCCGGCTCGACCAAGCAGATCGCGTCGGCCGTCGGCGAAGGCGCGGCCGTCGCGATCCAGATTCGCTACTACCTCGACGCGCTGGATCGAGTACCGGTCAATAGTTGACATTTGGTGTAGTCGTGTCGCACTTGCGTTTCGACGTGCGCAACGAATCGCAACACGGCATCAAGCGCGCAACTTTTTTCTGACGTGACGTGATCGCGTCATTGCGCGCGCGCGTATTCACAGCGGATACTAAGGAAGCAATTTAAGTGTCGCTAGTAAAGTTTTGGGTACGGCTCGCGTATTCGCGCGTGGTCGAAGTGCGCACCAGGGCGATCTGCGGTCCACACAAATGCTTACCGAACGGAGCGTTGTACATGTCCAGGGAGAGTTACGACAACTCGATTCTCGGCGAGTTCTTTTGGAACTCGACCGATCTGTTGTCGGTCCTCGGCAGCGACGGCACCTGGCAGATCGTCAACGCGGCGTGGCCCGAGCAGATGGGCTGGACACTCGAAGACCTGCAGAGCGGGCCCTTCATCGACCTGATCCACCCCGACGACGTCGTGGCGACCGTGCGCGAATTCGACCGCCTGGTGAACGCGCCGGACGCCACCCTGATCGAGTTCCGCAACCGCCAGCGCCGTCGCGACGGTGAGTACCGGTGGATCGAGTGGAGCTGCCAGGGGCGCAACGGTCTGGTCTTCTCCGCCGGACGCGACATCACGAGCCAGGTCGAAGGGCAGATGGATCTGGCCAGCAGTCTCGAGACGAAGCGCGCGATCCTCGACGCGGTCGTCGACTCGATCATCACCATCGATGAGAGGTTCCGGGTGCTCGACGTGAGTCCCGGCACCGATCGAATCTACGGCGTCTCGCTCGTCGAGCGTCGCGGCATGAACTCGCTCAACATCGTCCTCCCCGAAGACCGCGATCACGTCGCGACCGAACTCCGTCGCCTCTTTCGAGGTGAGGACGGCGCGTTGACCAGTTACCGCTTCCGCGCGCTCCACGTGGACGGCAAGATGCTGACGATCGAGACACGCGGTCGACTGATCCGCGACGAGTGCGCGCACGAACCCCGGGCCGTGCTGGTCTCGCGCGACGTCAGCGAAGCCGTCGCGGCCGAAGCGGTGCTGAAGGAGGCCAAGGAGGCGGCGGAGCGCGCCAACGCCGCCAAGAGCGCCTTCATGTCGCGCATGAGCCACGAACTTCGAACGCCGCTCAACTCGGTGTTGGGGTTCGCCCAGATCCTCGAGATGGAACTGAAGTCATCCGACGAGCTCGAGATGGTCGGTTACATCCACAACTCCGGCAAGTACCTGCTCGAACTGATCAACGAGGTCCTCGACATCTCGCGCATCGAGTCGGGCCATATCAGCGTCCTGATCGAACCGATCGTCCTCCAGGACCTCGAGCGCGAGTGCGTCGAACTGGTGACGCCCCAGGCCAACGAGCTCGGGGTCACCATCTTCTCGCAGTACCGCTATGACTTCCAGGTGCTCGGCGACCAACAGCGTCTCAAGCAGGTCCTCTTGAACCTCCTGTCCAACGCCATCAAGTACAACCGACCACGCGGTTCGGTGACCATCACGTGCGCGCCCATGCCCCGCGGCAAGGTTCGACTCTCGGTGCGCGACACCGGTCCCGGCATTAGCCCCGATCTCCTCGAACGCCTCTTCACGCCGTTCGACCGACTCGACGCCGAGACCTCGGGCATCGAGGGTACCGGACTCGGTCTGGCGCTCTCCAAGGGCCTCATCGAAGCCATCGGCGGCACGATCGGGGTCGAGAGCACGGTCGGCGAGGGGTCGACGTTCTGGATCGAACTGCCGAACGTCAAGAGCCCGAAGTCGTCGACGAGTCGCACCCCGCCCCCGGCCGCACTCAACGCCGCCAACACCGCGGCGTCGACGGTGCTCTACATCGAAGACGACCTGGCGAACGTCCAACTCGTCGAGCGACTCCTCACGCAACGACCGAACATCAACCTCCTGACGTCGATGCTCGGTGGCCTGGGCGTCGAACTGGCCCAGCAGTACCGGCCGGACCTGATCCTGCTCGATGTCCACTTGACCGACATACACGGCTTCGAGGTCCTCGAGCGTCTCCAGGCCGATTCGCGAACCATCGACATCCCGGTCGTCGTGCTCTCGGCCGACGCGACGACGTGGCAGCGACGACGGTTCCGCAACGCCGGCGTCCGCGACTACCTCTCGAAGCCCCTCGACCTCCAACAGCTGCTCGACGTCATCGACCAGCATCTCGGCGCCGGCGCGGCGTCCCAAGTGATCGCGGACGCCCGCGAGCGCATCACCACGTCCTGAGTCGCTGTCACCGTCGTCTCAGGACGAGACGCGCGAACGAATCTCCTTGATCCACTGGTCCGCGGAGCGGCGCGCTTCGACGACCTCCTCGCGACGATCCGAGGCCTCGAGTCCCGTGACCGGATACGAACCGAGGAATTTGACGCGCGCCAGATGGGCCTGCAGATCGGCCAGGCAGTCGGCGATCACGTCGTCGGCGACGTGGCCTTCGAACTCGATCACGAAGCAGTAGTCGCCCAGGCCCCGCTTCGTCGGCCGGCTCTCGAGCTTCGTGAGGTTGATGTCGCGCGCGGCGAAGCGACCAAGGATGCCGTAGAGCGAACCGGGGCGGTCGGCGTCCTGAAAACAGACGATCGTCGTTCGGTCGTGACCGGTGGGCGCCGCGACCCGTTCGCGTCCCACGACGACGAAGCGGGTGGCGTTGTCGGGATGGTCCTCGATGTCCGTGGCGAGCACGACGAGTCCGAAGAGCTCGCCGGCCAGCGTCGAGGCCACCGCGGCCCACGGCTCGGCGGATTCGGCGACCTCTCGCGCGGCCTGGGACGTCGAGGTTGTCTGTTCGACCTGCACGTCGAGTCCGTGCAGGTACCCGCGACACTGGGCCAACGCGTGGACGTAGCTGCGAACGCCCGTGAGGTCGTCGATCGCGACACCGGGGCGCGCGAGCAGGTGCAGTCGGATCGGGATGACGATCTCGCGCACGATCACCAAGTCGTGGTCGAAGACCAACCCGTCGATCGTGGCCGACACGGTCCCCTCGATCGCGTTCTCGAGCGGCACCAACCCCTGGTCCAGCGTGCCGTCGGCGACCGACGCCAGCAGGTCCGCCAAGGTGTCGCACGCGACGCTCACCACGTCGTCGATGGTGGAGACGGCTTCGTGCGAGAACGAACCCGCTGGTCCGAGGTAGCCAATGCGCTGCGTTCCCATCACGAGAGGTTACTTCCGGCCGCCGGCACCGGTCCGACGAGGTCGTTTGAGGTCGTACGATGGACAGGGATCAATTTCGAAAGGCCGTGCAATGGGGCACCCGATGTTTGAGTACGACGCCACGCTGGCGGACGAGGTTTTTGACTACTGCCGTGACCGCCTCTCGATGGATCCGGTGCCTCTCGACTTCGGGAGTTTGGCCTCGTCGGCCCCGGGGGACATGAAGGGATTCATACGTCCCGAGGGTCACGACGCCGACGAGATCCTCGAGTACTTCAAGAACGACCTGGCCCCCGCGGTCGTCTCGATCGACTCACCCGGCTTCCTCGCCTTCATCCCCAATGCCCCGACCAAGAACTCCTTGCTCTTCGACATGGTGGTCGCCTGCTCGGGTCTCAACGGCACCAGTTGGCTGGAGTCGAGCGGGGTCGTCCAGGCCGAGAACCTGGCGCTCGCGTACCTGGCGGAGTTGGCCGGCATGCCCGAGGGTTCGGGCGGCGCCTTCGTCTCCGGGGGCTCGTTGGGGAACCTGTCGAGCCTCACCGTCGGACGCGACGTCGGTCGTGCCAAGCGGGCGAACCTGTTACCGCACGAGGTCCGCTACGCGATCTCGTCGGACGCGCACTCGAGCATCGGCAAGGCGTTGCACGTGCTCGGCATCCAGCCGCTCATCGTGACGACCGAGGACCACCGTTTCACGCGAGCGAGTCTCGAACGAGCGATGGCCGACGACCCCAACCCGGAGAGCGTGATCGGCGTCGTGGCGACGTCGGGTACGACGAACGCCGGGATCGTCGACGACCTCGAGGGTCTCGGCAGCTTACGCGCGCGAACACGACCTGTGGTTCCACGTCGACGGCGCCTACGGCGGGGCCGCGTTGTTCTCGCCCACCGAGCGCCACCTCCTCGCCGGACTTCGCCACGCCGACAGTTTCATCGTCGATCCGCACAAGTGGCTCTTCGGTCCGCTCGACTGCTGCGCCCTGATCTACCGCGAACCGACCGTCGCGCGCAAGGTCCTCGCCCAACAGGCCGGCTATCTCGACATCCTGCACTCGAGTGACGACGAGCACTACGAATGGAACCCTTCGGACTTCGCCATCCACCTGTCACGCCGGGCCCGCGGTCTCCCCTTCTGGTTCTCGCTCGTCACCAACGGCACCGCGGCCTACGAGAGCGCGGTGCAGTGCGCCGTCGACCTCGCGCATCGCACGCAGGCGAAGATCGAGGCCCTCGACTATCTGGAGATGGTCCGACCCATCAGCCTCTCGATCGTCCTCTTCCGCCGCAAGGGTTGGACGAGCGAGCGCTACACCGAGTGGAGCCATCAGCTCCTGCGCGAGCAGGTCGCCTTCGTCACGCCGACGAAGTGGGAGGGCGAGACGGTCGGACGACTGGCGTTCTTGCACCCCAACACGACGGACGAACTCGTGGACCAGATCCTCGCGTCGATGAAGGACTAGGGCCGCTCCAACAACGGGTCGCTCGGCGCGCGCGTCGTCTCGCCGCGCTCGGACTTTCGCCGCCAGGCGATGCCGCCCAGCGCTTCGAGCACGATCCGATTGCCCAGGTAGGCGGTGATCTCGGCGTGGTCGTAGGGCGGGGAGACCTCGACGACGTCGACCCCGCCGATCGGGACCTCCATCGCGATGCGGCGCACGGCGTCGAGGAGCTGACGGCTCGAGAGCCCACCCGGCTCCGGCGTCCCGGTACCGGGGGCCGAACCGGGATCGACGACGTCGACGTCCACGGACAAGAAGACCGCGTCACACTCGCTGGTGGCGATGGCGATCGCCTCGTGGAGCACGTCGTCGAGCCCACGCGACACGATCTCGCTCATCTCGAACGAGCGCATCCCCTGCGCGGCCATCCAGTCCAGCGTCGCCGGCTCGGGCCAGTAACCGCGCAGTCCGATCTGCAAGAAGCGGTCGCCGCGACAGGCGCCGGACTCGATCAATCGACGCATCGGCGTGCCGTGACCGTAGAGCGATCCCATCTGGGTGTCGCCCGTGTCGGCGTGGGCGTCGAAGTGAATGACCGAGACCCGACCCCAGCCGACGTGGCGGGCCACGCCGGTCACGTCGGGCAGGGCGATCGTGTGATCGCCGCCCAACACGATGGGGATCACTCCCGCGGCCGCCACGGTCGTCACGCGTTCTTCGAGCAGTCGCAGCGATTTCTCGGTCTCGCCCGACGGCATCGCCACGTCGCCGAGGTCGACGACGCCGAGCTCGCTCAGTGGATCGACGCCAAGCGCGAGGCTCGGCCGCATCCCGTCATGCGGCAGGTAGTCGGTGACGCGAATCGCCTGCGGACCGAAGCGACAGCCCGGTCGGTGCGACGTGCCCCCGTCAAAGGGCGCGCCGATGATCGCGGCGCCGGCCGACGACCACTCCGACGTGACGTCGGGGTCGGCGCCGGGCACACCGAGGAACGTGGCGTCGGGTCCGTAGAGGTTGCCTAATCGCACGACCGGCCATTCCGGTGAGCGGTGGTCGCGTTCTTGCTACGCATACGACTCGTTGATCGCCGCCGACAACTCGTCGAGGCGACCGACGAACAACGACACGTGTCCGTCGTCCGGGAAATAGTGCTCGCTCGCCGTCGGCAGGTTCTTCACGAGCCACTCGCCATGGGTCCGAGGGACACTGCGGTCGTGGGCGCCGAACCACACGGCGACCGGCACGCTGATCGTCGTCGGATCGAAGCCCCACTCCTTCAAGAACGCTCGGTCGTCATCGTAGAATCCACGCCAACCGTGCTCAAATGCCTGGCGCATGGACGCGGCGAAGGCCTCTCGCAACACCAACGGTTCAAGGGCCGCGACGTCCGGCTCGGATTTGAGCAGTTCGCCGAAGAGGTCGACGACGTTCTCATTGGTCGTCGTCGCGAACTCCTCGCCGTACTCCGCAATCCGGGCTTCGTACTCGGGACCGCCGGCGATCGCCAGTGCGAACTCCTCGACGTTCTCGGGGCCCATCCCTTCGGTCCAGTCGAAGTCCAGGTCCGACGGCACGACGCCGGCGAGGGACCAGGCCGCTCGACAGCGCGGCGCGTCGAGCGCAGCACACGCGAGGGCGTGCGGACCGCCCCCCGACCACCCCACGGCGACGTACTCACCGCGACCGAGTGCGTCCAGAGCCGCGCGCGAGTCATTCACGACCGACGCGACGTCGCGACCTTCGAGACGCGATGACGTGCCGTAGCCCGCGCGCGAGGTCGTGACCAAGAACAACGCGCCGTCCTCGGCGAGTGGAGCGATCATCTGGATGAGATTGGCCGAACCCGGTGTGCCGTGATGGAAAAGGACGGTCGCGCCCGCGGGGTCCCCGAGGGTCGCCACTTCGAGACTCCTCCCATCAGGGAGGTCAATCACGACTTCGTGGTAGTCCATGGTCCTCCGATCTCCGTGCCAACCACCCTACGCTCGTCCGATGTCGTCGTCACGTTCGATTTCGATCTCACGACGCATCCACGCCACCGCGGCGCGAATCTTCGAACTCCTGGCCGACCCTCGCCCGCACGCGCGACTCGACGATTCGGGATCGGTCTCGTCGGTGAAGCGAGCCCCGCAGGTTGGGCCCCGGTGCGACGTTCTCCATGCACGTGAAGACGGGCCCCGGCGACGTCGCTCGCGATCGGGTCGTCGAATTCGACGAGAACCACCGCCTCGCGTGGCCCCTCGTAGCGCCATTCGACTGGCGCGACGAGGCGGCCGTCACCTCGTGACGGTGAGCGTCGTGCCGACGTTCAAGAGTTCGACCCACGTCTGACCGGGCGTCATCAAGGCCGTCTTCGCGTTCGCCGTCTTGTACTGGATGACGTCGGCCTTCGACGCGCCGCGCGACCACGTCCCCATGGTCTCCTTGCCGTCGACGAAGAACGCCGCGGCCCCCGAACCCTGGAGGTTCGCGTAGGAGGCTTCGGTACCGATGCCGTTGACGTAGTTCACCCACATCACGACGACGTTCTTCGGTGACTCACGGACGCCGGTCCCCGTCACGTCGGCCTTGCCGAAGAGCGTCCGGTCCCACGACATCGAGGCCGTGTCCCACGTCCACGTGACGGGATAGATGCTGGGGAAGGGGACGACGAAACTGACGACCGGCGCGCCGCCGGCCTTCTGCGCCGACGTCCGATACGTGAACAGTGCCGGGGGCGGTACGGGCGTGCCGCCGAAGGCGAAGAGCTTGGGGGCGACGGCGAAGAGGTTGTGCGGCGCGTAGAGGTCGGGGTCGCGGAACATCGCCGTACCGGCGCTCGATTCGTCGATGAGTTTCACGGGCGCCGTCGAGATGGACGCCACCGCGTAGGGGGCACCGCCGGAGTAGGCGAAGATCCCGCCGAGGGGCCACACGACTTGCGTGTCGGTCGGGCGCACCGATCGGACCGGTCCGACCTTGGCCGGCGCGTGGGAGTTGAAGATCGCGGCCAGTCGGGTGATGCCCCCGTTCACGATCTCCTCGTAGACGACGTCGGCCTGGTCGATGCCCCACTGCGGCAGTGCCTCGGGGGTGTTCTCGATCTTGACCGTCAAAGCCGGACGTGTCACCGACAGTCCGCTCGGATCGGGCAAGCCCGAGAGCGGCGCCGTCGGGTACGTCGGCAACGTCGTCGTGGTCGTGGTCGCGGTCGTCGACGTGGTCGACGTCGTACGGAAATGGAAGTAGGCCAGTCCTCCGATCGCCGCGACCACCAGGACGACGACGATCACGGGGAGGGTCTTTCGCATCCCCCAAACCTACTAATCGAGCCAAACGTCGCTTCGGACGCTGCGCAGGTTCTTATTCGCTTATTAGGCGCTTGAAGATCACGGTGTGCGGCAGCATCGTCTCGGGACTGAGGTGCTCGGAGTTCTCGATGGTTCGCCACCCGACGGTTTCGTAGAAGCCCAGCGCCGTGTCGCGACCGTTGGCCCAGAGCTGTTCCACGCCTTGCGATCGGAGGTCGTCTTCGGCGACCGCGAGCACGCGCGCGCCGTACCCGCGACCCTGCACGTCGAAGTCGGTGGCCATGTAGCGCAATTGGTACGTCGTGAGCGTGGCGTTCATCGGCGGCGCCGACGGGAAGAACGACGCGCTCACGACGAGTCGTTCACCGAGGAATCCGCCGTAGTGCACCGACGTCGACTCCGCGTCACGCGGGTCGGGGTGATAGATCACGGGATCGTCGTTGCGCAGGACCCGGCGACGTAGGTCGTGCAGCTGGTCCGCGGAGACGCGCTCGACCCGGAACTCGTCGTCAGTCAAGGTCCGCCACCATGGTGATCAACGTCAGTGCGTGGTCTCGCTCCATTTGAAACGTCTCCCCGGTCGGTCGAAACCCCACCTTCTCATAGAAGGCGCGCGCCCGCGGCACCGTCGAACCCACGTGTAGGTACACCTGGGTGACACCGTGACTCTTCGCCCAGTCACCGATGGAGCGAACGAGTCGAGCGGCCGTGCCCGTTCCGCGCTCGCTCGGCGTCACGTACATGCCGTAGAGCCACCGTGTACCGGGATAGTCGTCGTTGAATCCACCCGACACCATGCCGACCACCCGACCGTCGCGATGAGCGAAGTAGTACAGCCGGGTCGAGGCGGCGTTCTTCCACTGGGCGTCGGACCAGCGCGCCGACTCCTCGTAGGTCGAGCCGTAGGCCTCGGGCGTGTCGGCGAGGGCCTCCAGGCGGATCGCGCGCAGGTCCTCCCAGTCGTCGGCCCCGCAGAGGCGGATGCTCAGCGTCGACTCACTCGTCATCGGTCATCCGCGCCGCCACGTTGCGCTCGGCCGGCGTTCCCTCAGCCAGGTTGTCGCGCACCGCGTCGTGGTCGACGTCCGGTCGGTTCTGTGAGAGCTTGGCCTTGCCCTGGATCGCCACCACGTCGATCTCGATACCGACGATCGCCTTCACCTGGCGCGCCACGTACTCCTCGGACGCGTCCTCGACGTGCCATTCGGGCGACCGTCCGGCCTCGAATTGATCGGTCACGAGGCGCACCTGTCGATCCAGCCACTCCGGGTCGTCGTGCACGTGAAGACGGCCGCGGACTTCGGCGGCCACGTAGTTCCACGTCGGCACGACCCCGGGGTTCTCGAATCGGCTCGGGTAGTTGGTCGGTGACACGTAGGCGCTCGCGACGAGGAAGAGCCCGAGGACCTCGTCACCGTCGTGCAGTGAGCGCCACCACGAATTGGCCTTGGCCACGTGCGTCAGGATCCTCGATCGGTCATCGCTGACGACCACGGGCACGAAGACGCTCTGGAGTCCGTCGGGGGTCTCGACGACCAGCATCCCGGCCCCGGCCTCGCGGATCACGTTCCAGGCGGCCTCTTCGTCGATGGCGTGCTTCGGGGGTACGTACACGTCCCCATTCTTCCATGCGACCCGAAGGGCCCGTCCGACTAGGTCCCTTCGGGCGTCGCCAGCGTCGCCGGGTCCTCTCGTCGCGGCAGTCGAGCCGAATAGATGCTGTACCCGTCGATCTGGCGAACCAGGAACGTCGCGATGACGGTGGCGGCCATCATCGGAACGGCCAGGGAGAGGCCACTATGCGTGAACTCGAAGACCAGGATCAGGCCAGCGAGCGGGGCCTGCATCGACGCGCCGATCATCGCCGCGGCCCCCACGAGCGCGAAGGCTCCCACGGGGGTGCCGGGCCACATATGGATCCAGAGGGCGCCGAAGAACGCGCCGAAGAGCGCCCCGGTCGCGAGGAACGGTGTGAAGACGCCGCCGGCCGCGCCGCTCCCGAGCATCATCGCCGTGACGAACGGCTTCAAGGCGAAGAGCGCGAACAACAGTCCAATGCCGCCAACGCCGAGGAACGCTTGGTGCGCCATGTCCTTGCCGTTGCCGAAGAGCTGCGGGTACCAGATACCGACGACGCCGAGGATGCCGAAGGCGACGGGCATCAACCACAGGATCTGCGCGCCCTTCGCGCGAAAGTGCGAGGCCCATCCGATCAGACGGACGTAGAACACCGCGAGCAGACCGATCACGACGCCGGCCAGGAGCGACCACACCATCAACGATCCGGAGAACCGGTACGACGGGATGTCGGCGTAGGTGGCGCCCGAGGGCAGGTACAGCCACGCGACCATCGTCGCGATAAGTGACGTCGCCAGCGCGGGCATGACGACCGGTAGCGCGAAACTCCCGTAGAGCACTTCGGCGGTGAAGATGGCGCCGCCGAGTGGGACGTTGTACACGCAGGCCAGTCCCGCGCCGCCGCCGCACGCGACCAGCAGACGCTTCTGGGCGGGAGTGAGGTTGAACCAGTGCGCGAGCACGCTGCCCGACGCGCCGCCCATCAGCTTCGGCGCGGCTTCGCGGCCGATCGAGGCACCCAGCCCAATCACGATCTCTGAGACGATCGACGTCAAGAAACTCCGCCGCAGCGACAGTTCGCCGTCGCCGTTCCAGATCGCGTCGTCGATGTCGGACTTCTCACGCTTGAGATAACGCCTGATCAGATACCACGACACGGCCCCGAACACGCCGCCGATCAACAGCACGACGATCCGTCGACTCGAACTCACCGCAGACACGGCGTTCTGAAAGTAACCGGAGTGGTAGTGGAATCCGACGTGTTCGACTTCCGTCAGGAGCCACATCAAGAGGTCACCGAAGAGCCCGGTCGCCACGCCGGTCAGCGCCACGGCGAGCCAGAACTGCGGCGTCAAACGCGCTTCGCCGTCGTGGGTGACGTTGGGCTGCTCCATCGCACCACGACCGGAGGGAACTCGCCGCTTGATCATCGGTGGAGGAACGCGAAGGCGTTCACTCTGGGAGTTGCGCTTTCGCACCATGGTCCTCTCAACGCAATGGCTACGTCCATCGTAGTGCGCGCGAATTTCCGACTAACCCTCTGGAAAATGTGCGGAGTGAGCCGGCGCGGGCGACGACGTGATCAGTGCAGGGCCATGAACCACGGTGGCGGACTCACCTCGACGCGAGCGAAGGGACTGTCGACGCGACCGAAACGCTCGTCGCCCGTCGCCCACGCGCGCCACGCCTCCGAGATCTCGTCTTGGGTGCGCGCGACGAAGTTCCACCACATGAAGAGTCGCTCGTCGAAGGTCACACCACCGAGCAACATGGCCCGACTCGGACTCGGCGATTCGAGGCGACACTCCTCGCGTCCCGTACCGAGATAGGCCAAGGCGCCCGGTCGCACGGTGGTGCCGTCGACCACCACGGCGCCGCGCGCCACGATCAACGCGTACTCGAAGCGTGGCTGCAGTTCGAGCGTGACCGAACCGCCGTGCAGGTCGAGTTCGGCACCGACGAGCTCGCTGTCGCGTCGGGCCGGCGACGTCGTCGGGCCGAGTGCGCCGACGAGCACGGTCGCCGTGAGGTTGGCCGATTCGAATCGCGGCAGTTCAGCGAAGTGCTCGAATTCGGCGCCGCCTTCGCGCGTCGTCGACGGTTGCGCCACCCACAGTTGCACGCCGTGCAACTCGCCGGCGTGACGTCCGGGGTTCTCCTCGGAGTGCGCGACGCCGTGACCCGACGTCATGAGGTTCAACTGTCCGGCGCGGATGAGTTGCTCCGATCCGAGGCTGTCGCGGTGCAAGAACTCACCACTGAAGAGCCACGTCACGGTCTGAAGACCGATGTGCGGATGAGGCGCGACGTCCACCGATCGATCCGGCGTGAGTGACAGCGGGCCCATGTGGTCGGCGAAACACCACGCGCCCACGGTGCGGCGACCCTTGGTCGGAAGCGCTCGGCGAACGCGCATCTCGCCGACCTGCGCGTCACGACTCTCGAAGAGTTCGACCTCGCGGCCGCTCACGGACGCTCCCGGACGCACCCGCATACCGCGTCATTACGGGGGCGAGCGCTCACGCGTCGTACGCGGCGCGTAACGCGTCGCACTCGATCTTGCTCATCGTCAACATCGCGTCGCGCACACGGGCGGCCTTCTCCGGATCGGGGTCGCTCAGGAGTTCGGTGAGGAGTGTCGGGATGATCTGCCACGACAGACCGAATCGGTCCTTCAGCCAACCGCACGGACCCGGTTCACCGCCGTCGCCCAGCGCGGACCAGAAGTAGTCGACCTCGTCTTGATCGCGACACGAGACCACCAGCGAAAACGCCTCGGTGAGCGCGAACGCCGGACCGCCGTTCATTATCGACAGCGTCAGGTTCTCGATGCGAATGGTCCCGATGACGAAACCTCCGTGGGGCATCGTCGGCACGTCCATCCGAGTCACGTCCACGACCTCGGCGTCGTCGAAGACATCGGCGTAGAACGCGAGAGCCTGCTCCGCGTTGTCGTTGAACCAGAGAAAGGGGGCGACGTGCACCACGGCTTCATAGTACCGACGGTGTTCACTCGATTCTCCGCCGACCCGTCGCCCGACTTCGGGCCTGAAATTCGAGCGAAACGCCGTTAGTTGATGAACAGTCCGGTTTTTGGGACCGGCCGTATACTGCGATTCATGCTTGCTGTTTTGTTCTGGGTCGCGCTAATCGTGTTCTCGTTCGTGCTCGAACTCCACTCGAACGCCTTCATCGCCGTCTTCATCGGCTTCGGCGCCGCGATCTCCTTCGTCCTCGCGTTGGCGGGGCTGCCGTTCGCCTTCCAGGCCGGCGCGTGGCTCATCGTGTCAGCCGTGTCGCTCGTCACGCTGCGACCGTTCGCCATACGCCGGTTCCATCACCACCGGTTCGAGATCGACATGTCCCAGCCCACGAACACGGCCATGACCGACATGCGCGGCACCGTCGAGATGCCCGTGGGCGACGCCACGCACCCCGGTCGCGTGAAGATCCAGGGTGAGTCGTGGAAGGCCGTGACCGACTGGCCGGCGCAGTTGCCCGACGGCACACCGGTGGTCGTGAAGAAGGCCTACGGCACGACGCTCTGGGTCGACCCCGTCTAGACCCCGTGACGGCGCGCGGGCGCCGGACGTCGCCTTAGGAGGACTGCGTACTCGGTACGTCGGCCATCACGCTCTTGATGGCCTGGGCCGCGCCGAGGAGCGCGGCGCTCTCGGCGGGGATGATTAACTTCGTGTTCGCGCTCTCGGCGAACTTCGACAGGGTGTCGAGCTGCAAGATCGCGACGAGCGTCGGGTCCGGCTGCTGCAGCTTGATCGCCGCGTAGACCGAGGCGATGGCCTGGGCGCGACCCTCGGCCTCGAGGATCAGTGCCTGTCGTCGACCTTGGGCGCGCAGGATGTCGGACTGCTGGGCACCCTCGGCCTCTTTGATCGCCGCTTGGCGTTGACCATCGGCGACGTTCACCGCCGACTGCTGTTGTCCCTCGGACTCCAAGATGCGCGCGCGCTTCTCCTGGTCGGCCTGCTTCTGCAGGGCCATGGCCTGGAGGATCTGTTCGGGCGGCGTGATCTCGAGGACCTCAACGCGATTGATCCGAACGCCCCACTTGTCGGTCGCCTCTTCCATCTGGGTCTGCAGCATCGTGCCGATGCGCTCGCGCTGGGAGAACGCCTCGTCCAGCGTGATGCTGCCGAAGACGGCACGGACCGAGGTGCGCGCCAGGTTGTCGACGCTGACCAAATAGTCCGAGTTGGTGAAGAGCGCAAGACGGACGTCCACGACCTGGCTGAATATTGTCGCGTTGACGATCACCGCCACGTTGTCGCGCGTGATGACCTGCTGGCGGTCACCGGTGCGCGGCGTCTCGCGGACATCGACGATCTTCATTACCTCGATGAAGGGGATGATGAAGGTCAAACCGGGGTTCTTGATGTCCTTGAACTCACCGAAGCGAGTGATGACGCCGACGAAGCCCTGTTGGACGATTCGAACGGCCTTCAATATCGCCGACAGGACGAGCAGGACGATGATTCCCGCGATCACTGCTAACACAATTCCAACCATCTGAATCCCTTCATATCGGCGAAGAACGACTCACGTCGTCGCTCGTCGGCCCGTTGTTCGGAGTGTACTTGCCCTTTCCATCGGGACTACGGTTGACGACCTCGCGTCGACCAATCGACTCACCCGAAGGTGAAATCGAAGGCCTGCACGCCGGGCGTGAACTTCAAGAGCATGGTGCCGTTTGATGACTCGCCGGCGTGCAAGAGGGTGTAGAGACGGGGGACACCACTCACGTGGATCGTCGTCGGTGGTGTGCCGTTGCCCGCCGAGACCGTCACGGTGCCGGTGCCGCCCATCACCAGATACACGTCCTGGGCCAGGTAGTTGATCTCGAGTTTGGCGTCCTCGACCGACGTCGCCTCCTCGGCGTGTTCGTTCCACGTTCCCGACAGCGCCCACGTGGTCGAGGCGAGGTCCTTCGGGAAGTGATACCGGGCCGCGATGTTCTCGGCCGGTTCGACGCCGGTATCCATGTAGGTGAGACCGTACTTGTAGCCGACGTAGGACTCGGGACTCGTCTCGACGAACGGCGTGAGGTTCGGTACGGACGTCGGCGGCGGCAGTTTGAGCCCGGGGTGCGCGGCCACGAGCAGCTGGCGGATCAGGTCTTCGGTCAACGTGTAGTTGCCCTCACCGAAGTCCACGTGGCGCACGACGCCCTGGGCGTCGATGAGGTACTCGGCCGGCCAATAGTTGTTGTCGTACGCCGTCCAGGTGCCGTAGTCGTTGTCGACCGCGATCGGGTACTTGACACCGAGCGTCTTGGCCTGCGCCTTCACGTTGCTCACGACGTGCTCGAAGGCGAACTCCGGCGTGTGCACGCCGACGACCTCGAGACCGTAGGCCGCGTAGCGGTGGTACCACGCCTCGACGTGCGGCAGCGAGCGCTGACAGTTGATGCACGAGTACGTCCAGAAATCGACCAACACCACCTTGCCCCGAAGACCCTCGATCGACAGCGGTTGACCGCCGGGCGTGTTCAACCACTTGGTCACGTCCGCGAAGTTCGGCGCCAGCCCGCAGGTCTCCAGGGCCGGTGAGGCCTCCGGACACGTGATGAGCGACCCGGACACCTTCGAGCCCTTCGAACTCTTGAGCGCGTCAAGTTGCTGGCGGATGCTCGAGGAGTTCTCGAACCTGTTCTGGAGTGTGTTGGTGTAACCCGGCACCGCCGTTTGCAGTGAGTTGAACGCGTTCGTCGCGATGCCCACGGCCATCAACAACAACACGACGCCACCTATCTGACGAAAGAGCGGCGCGCGCCGACGCACCGCCTGCACGCGACGGACCAGTCCACTTCCGGCGAGGGCGATGAAGAGCAACGGCAACGCCGCGCCGATGGCGAAGGCGAGTGTGATGAACACGGTCTCCAAGTGGACGTGGCGAGTCGCGCCGAGGGCCGTGATGGTCGCGAGCACGGGACCGGCGCACGGCGTGAACACCAGGCCCAGCGCCAATCCGATGACGAAGCCGCCGCTGGAACTGCTCGGCTGGTGACCAGCCAGGCGGGCGAATGGGCGCTCCAGCCATTCGCCGATCAGTGGGATGAGGAAGCCGATGCCGACCAGGCCCAGGAGGACGACGCCGGCCCAGAACAACAGGTCCTGCGGCAGGTCGAGCCCGGACAAGATCGCGGAGCCGGCGAGGACGAGCAGGCTGAAACTCAACACGAGACCCAGGACGATCGCGACCGATCGGCGCCAGGAACTCTTCGGGCCGTCTACGGCGTCGGGGTCCGCGACGCCCGCGGCGAACACGATGGGGAGCACCGGCACGATGCACGGCGAGATGCCGGCGATCAACCCGGCGACGAACGCGATGAAGAGGAGCGTCACGTCCGGTGACTCAACCGCGGATCCCACGACCAGCGCGATCGACGGCTCATCGGGTGGACATTCGGGGTCGGGTGGTCACGGCAGGGCACGAAGAACAGTCTTAGGAGTTGCCACGGTGTTACAGGACTCGGCTTAGCCAATTCTTACAAACGCGCGTCATCGCGATGCTTCTCGACGATCCGGTGTCGACGTCGTCGAAACTCCTTATTCGCAAGGACCTCTTCTACACTCAGGTCATGCTCGCCGACATCGTGGTCTTTGACGGACTGGACGAGTTGGACGCGCTGGGTCCGTACGAGATCCTGCGCCGGGCCGGTCAACTCAGCATCGATTTCTCGGTGCGCCTGGTCACGACCACCGGCCAGCCCACGGTGTGCGCCGCGAGCGGGCTCACCTTCGCCACCGACGCGACCTTTGTCCCGGGCGAAGCCGAGATCGTCCTCGTCGCCGGGGGCGGCTGGAACGCTCGATCGAAGCAGGGGGCGTGGGCGGAGTACCAGAAGGGCGAGTTGGCCCCCCTGCTGGTCGAGGCCGCACAGAGCGCGATGCTGATGGCCGGCGTGTGCACCGGAACCATGTTGTGGGCCCACGCCGGCGTGATCACCGGGCGACGCGCCAACACGCACCACACGGCGCACGAGGAACTGGCCGAACTGGGGGTCATCGTCGTACCCGATCGGGTCGTGGACGACGGGGACCTGATCACCTGTGGTGGTGTCACGAGCGGGCTCGATCTCGCGTTGTGGGTGGTGGCGCGCGAGCTGAGCGATCTCCTGGCTCAGCAGATCGCGAAGAACATCGAGTACAAGTGGTTCCGACCGAATCGATCGATCAGCGCGTAACGACGTCCCGGCGCGGCTAGTCGAGGAACTCAAACGCCGTCGCCGGTCCGCGCAGGGCGCGCCACTCCGGGGCCAGCACCGCGTAGGCCAGTTCGTCGGTCCATTCG
The DNA here is from genome assembly GCA_963802735.1 of uncultured Acidimicrobiaceae bacterium. Taxonomy (GTDB): domain Bacteria; phylum Actinomycetota; class Acidimicrobiia; order Acidimicrobiales; family RAAP-2; genus RAAP-2. Next base: position 62,195 of record CAWDJY010000010.1, read on the forward strand.
CCCTTGACGAATTCGTTCTCCAAGAAGTGTGCCTCTCGGCGCATCCCGAGCTTCTCGAGCACGCGCGCCGACGCGACGTTGCGCGCGTCGAGTCGACCGCTCACCCGATGGGCGCCTAACGCCGAGAAGGCCAGTTCGACGATCATCGCCGTTCCCTCGGTCGCGTAGCCCCGTCCAGCGTAGGCGGGGTCGAACACGTAGCCCACTTCGTAGTGCTCGTGGGTAGCGCTGATGAATCCCATGGCCAACTCACCGATCAGCACTCCCTCGCCCTTCACCTCGACGCCGAAGTTGATCCACTCGGTCTCGCCCGGCAACTCCACCGTGCTCCGACGCAGGAGGTGCTCGTACGCGGCGTCGCGATCGAACGGTCCGAAGTAGAGATAGCGCACGACGTCGGGGTTCGAGAACAACAGGTGGTGGCGGTCCCGGTCATCGGGCGTGAGCGCGCGGATCAAGAGACGTTCCGTCTCGAGCGGATAGGCGAGCCGCATGCCGACCATCACTCACTCATTCGGGGGCAGGACCAGGTTGGCGGCCTCGTCCACGACAATCGCGAAGAAACGATTCGCGTTGCGCACCGACCCCTTGTAGTGCCCGAAGAGTTCGAAACTGATGCAACCAAAGATCTGCGACCACACCATCAACGAGAGCGCCCGTACCGGCTCCGGCACGCCGGGCATCGCCTCGTCCAGGTTGCGCGTTTCGAGCAGTCCCTTCATCGTCGATTCGTCGTCGTCGAGGATCTCCTCGCCGTTGGACGGTTGCCACGCGTCGGCGACGATCGAGCCGAGGACCAGGGCGACGCGTGCGGCCGGCTCGACGGTGAACTGCGGGGCCTCGTAGCCGGGAACCGGCGAGCCGTAGAGCAGGGCGTACTCGTTGGGATTCGTCTTGGCCCACTTCCGAATGGCCGACGCCGCGGCGTGGAGCCGGCGACGGGGCTCGCTTCGCGGTACTCGCAGCGCCGCGCGTTCCGCGAACTCCCCCAGGTCGTTGTACGCGTCGACGATGAGCGCGGTCAGGAGATCGTCGCGCGTGGCGAAGTATCGATACAGGGCGGAGGACACGACGCCCATCTCGCGAGCGACCTCACGAAGCGACAGGCCGGAGGCGCCCTTCTCGGCCATCAAACGTCGCGAGGTCGACTTGATCCGCTCAATTTGGCGGACGCGGGCCTCGGCGCGACTCAGGCGGGCTTCACTCATCCGACCAGTATCGCAGGTCAGACGGGTCGTTGCACGAAAGAAGAGAGCGGTGCTCTTGCATTTCGGCGCGGACTGTGCCACACTGGTTAAGAGAGCAGTGCTCTCTTAACCAAGGAGGAACCGTGGGAACATATCTGATTGTCGGCGCCGGCGCGATCGGCACCGTGGTCGCCGAGGAGCTCGCACAGCAGGGCCACGACGTTCGTCTCCTGTCACGACGTGGCGTGGGCCCGGTGCACGCGCGCATCGAACCGGTGAGCGGCGACGCCTCGGACGCGACGACGCTGGCCCGTCACGCGGTCGGAACCGACGCGATCTTCAACTGCGCCAATCCCCCGTACCATCGCTGGCCGACCGACTGGCCACCCATCGCCAACGCGATTCTCGCGGCCGCCGAATCGAGTGGCTCGAATCTCGTCACCCTCAACAACCTCTACGCCTACGGTCGCCCGAACGGCCCCATGACTCCCCACGACCCGCTGAACGCCGACTACGAGAAGGCGCAGGTCCGCGCCACGATGTGGCGTGACGCCAAACGCGCCCATGACGAGGGCCACGTTAAGGCGACCGAGGTGCGCGCGTCGGACTTCGTGGGCCCGCGTTCCGAGAGCTATCTGGGACTCCTCATCCCGCGTATCCTCGCCAAGAAGAGTTGCCAGGTCATCGGGAATCCCGACGCGCCACACAGCTGGAACTACACGGTCGACGTGGCGCGGACTCTCGTGACCTGCGCGCTCGACGATCGCTCCTGGGGTCGTGCGTGGCACGCGCCCGCCAATCCGCCACGTTCAGTGCGCCAGGCGATCGACGACATCGCCCGACTCGTCGGCGCCACGAACGTGAAGATCACGAAGGTGCCGACGTTGGCGCTGCGCGCGCTGGGCATCTTCAACACTGACATTCGCGAGTTGCCCAAGACCCTGTACCAGTTCGAGTCCCCGTTCGTCATCGACGACGCTGAGACCCGGAGCACGTTCGGACTCGACGCGACGCCCTGGGACGAGGTACTGCAGTCGACGATCGCGTACTACTCGAAGGATCGACCGAACTGACGTCGACCGCGGTGAGTCTTGTTCTCCGGCGGATGGCCAGTAGGTTGGGACCGAATTGAGGAGGTTCTATGTTCGGTGACCTGAGCGCCAACGTTCTCGAGGTGATGCACGAACTCGAGGCACGAGACGCGCGAGACCGCGACGACGGCACGCCACACCTCGAACGACTGCGCCAGATCACCCCCGACACGGGACGATTCATCGCCCTATGGGCCGCCGCCGCGCCGGACGGCGCGATGATCGAAGTCGGGACCAGCGCGGGCTACTCCGCGTTATGGCTGGCCCAGGCCTGTCGCGCGAGCGGTCGACACCTCACCACGTTCGAGATCCTGCCCGCCAAGGCGCGTCTGGCTCGAGAGACCATCGCGCGAACCGGCGTGGGCGACGTCGTGCAGCTCGTCGAAGGTGACTTCCTCGATCACGCTGACGAGTTCGAGGACGTGGGGTTCTGCTTCCTCGACGCCGAGAAGGACGTGTACGAAGCCTGCTACGACGTGCTCGTACCCAAGATGGTGTCCGGGGGAATTCTGATCGCCGACAACGCGACGAGCCACCGCGAGGAGCTCCGATCGCTGATCGACCGCGTACTCGACGACGACCGGGTCGACGCCATGGTGGCGACCGTCGGCAAGGGTGAACTCGTCTGTCGCCGTCGTTGACGCGACGCGCGCTGCTCGCGCCGTCTCGTGCGCGCTAGATGTCCTTGAACATGGACGTGGCAAGCACCTCGTAGCCCAGGGAGTCGTAGAGCGAACGCGCGGTCAGGTTCGGTCCGAACACGTTGAGGGCGACGCGCGTGCCGCCTCGTTCGCGGGTCCACGCTTCCGCGGCCTCCATCGTGGCGCGACCGAAACCGCGACCGCGCACTTCCCTGGCGATCTCGATGTCGAAGATGAACCAGGTGTTGGCGTCTCCGGAGAAGGGACGCCCCATCCACAACGTGCCGACGGTCTCGTCATCGTCCAGGACGTTCATCACGAATTGGCCGTCCGCGGGACTCCCGCCGGGGAAGAGTTCAGCGAACTGCGCCTCGGACATGACGCGCGCCACCTCGGGGTTCTCACCCGCCTTCACACGCTCGGTGACGTACTGCTCCTTCTTGTTGGGCATCCACGACGTCAGCTCCTCGGATGACTTTGCTTCCAATTTGACCATTCGACGACTTTAACGGCGACGCCATCTGCCAACGGGCACTCGCGCGCCGACCGGACGATCGACGAAATACGCGGTGTTAGTCTCGGCGTCGTCGAGGAGGATCATGTCACTTTCGAGTACCGAACTTTGTGACGCGACGGCACTGGAACTGGTCGACGCCCTCGCGTCGGGCGCGACGTCGTCGGTGTCGATCGTCACGGCGTTGACGGAGCGAATCTCGCGGATCGACGCGCCGGGCGGCGACATCGAACTGCGCAGTGTCCTGGCGCTCGCGCCCGACGCGCTCGATGACGCGAAGCGCTTGGACGAGGAGCGCCTCTGTGGCACGGTGCGAAGTCCGCTGCACGGCGTGCCACTGCTCATCAAGGACAACGTCGAGGCCGTGGGCCTACCGGGCAGCGCCGGCTCGACGGCGATGCTCGGGCGGCCGGTTCCCCACGACGCGCCACTCGTCACGAGGCTCCGTGACGCCGGTCTCGTCATCCTCGGATCGACCAACCTCTCGCAGTGGGCCAACATGCGCTCACCCTTCTCGACCAGCGGGTGGTCGGCCGTGGGTGGCCTCACCCTCAATCCCTATCGTCTGGACCGCTGCGCCGGTGGCTCCTCATCCGGTTCCGGCGCCGCGCTCGCGGCGCGGCTCGCGCCGCTGGCCATCGGCACCGAGACCGACGGTTCGATTACCTGTCCTGCGTCGCTCAACGGCGTCGTCGGCATCAAGCCCGCCGTCGGCACCGTGCCCGGTGAAGGGATCGTGCCGATCTCGTCGAGCCAAGACAGCGCCGGACCGATGGCCCGCACGGTCCGTGACGTCGCCGCCCTCTACGAAGTCCTCACTGGACTCGACCACGTCCTCGAACGAGTCGTTCGCGGATTCGACGGCGCGCGCGTCGCCGTCGCGACGAACCTCACGACCGGCCATCCCGCGACGGACCAGCTGTTCCTCGACGTGATCGAGGCCGCGCGTCACGCGGGAACGACGTTCTCTGACATCGAAGTCGCTGAAGCGGACGCGGTGGTCGACGCCGACGAGCTCACGGTGCTGCTGAGCGAGATGAGTGACGACTTGACGGCGTTCCTGCGGCGTCGGGGTGGACCCGGACCGTCAACGCTCGCGGAGTGCGTCGACTTCGAGAACGAGCATCGCGACGTCGAACTCCCGTACTTCGGCCACGAATTCTTCGATCAGGCGCTGGCGACGGGAGGACGACACGGTGAGAAGTACCACGACGCGAGATCGAGAAACGTGGCATGGGCGGTCGATCAGTGCCTCACGCCAGCGCTGCGCGATGTTGATTGCTTCGTCGCGCCCTGTTACAGCCCCGCCTGGAAGAACGACCTCGTGTTGGGCGGGAGCGGGAGCGCTCATTGGTCCCAGGTCACCCAGGCGCCGGCCATCGCGGGATGGCCGATCGCCACGGTGCCGATGGGCGTGATCGACGGCCTCCCGGTCGGTCTCTCGATCGTCGCTCGACCCGGCGACGAGACGATCATGCTCGCGGTCGCGGCCGGATTCGAAGGCGTCGTGGAACTCGCGCGCGGCGACGCCCTCCGGCCCACGTTCCTCGGACCGCAGACGGGCTGATCGCGCCAGCCCCCGCCCACGGCGCCGGCTCCGCGGCCATGTTCGAGTGACACGGTTTTGCTACGTTGAGCGCATGTCAACTCAACTGCGCGGTCTACGCACACTCATCTATCCGACGACCGACCTCGCGGCCGCCAAGGCGTGGTGGAGCGCCTACCTCGGCGTCGCCCCCTACTTTGACGAACCGTTCTACGTCGGCTTCGAAGTCGCCGGTTATGAACTCGGACTGGTGCCCACCGAGGAGACCGACGCGAGCCCCACCACCTACTGGGGCGTCGACGACGTCGCGCAAGCCGTGGCCGACGCCGAAGCGAACGGAGCCGTCCTCCTGGAGGCGCCGCAGGACGTGGGCGACGGCATCATCGTCGCCTCCGTCGAGAACCCGAGCGGACACGTCGTCGGACTGATCTTCAACCCCCACTTCGTCGCCCGGTAGCGACGACCGCGCTCGTCGTGGCGACCGTTGACGCCGCCACGACGCTCGACTACTTGCGGGCCAGTACCTCTTCGTGCACGACCACGAAGATTCCGTCATCGCTGTACGACCACGCTCGAAAGGCGTCACTGATCTCGCTGAGTTCCTCACTCGTGGTGAGTCCGTATTCGAGACCCTGTCGAGCGAACTCGCTGTAGAGGACACGGTCGGCCCACAGGTCGGCCCACCACTCGCGCTCCTCGACGCTCTCGTAGATCCAATCTGACCTCGAGCGTTCCAGTGACGCGAACTCCGCGGCTTCGACCCACTCGGCGAGATAACGACCGGCGTCGGCTTCGGCGTCGTTCCGTCGAGTGATCTGGTGGTACAACTCCATCCATCGAGTGAGACCATCACTGGGCGGTGACCACGTGAACTCCCCGTAGTCCCCGTCGCGCACCGCGAGCCATCCTCCGTCGCGAAGGACGCGACGCATCTCGCGCAGCGCGCGTGTCGGATCGCTCAAATGCTGGAGCACCTGGTGGGCGTAGACCACGTCGAACGAGTCGTCTTCGAACTCCAGATGGTAGACGTCGCCCACCTCGAATGAGAGGTTCGACAGCGCCCTCGCCTCGGCCGCTTCTCGCGCGCGTTCAATGACCTCGACCGAACGATCGATGCCCACGACGTGACCCGGGGCGACGAGTTCAGCTAAGTCCATCGTGATGGTCCCGGGTCCGCAGCCAACGTCGAGCAAACTGTCGCCGCTCTTCAGATGCGGAAGGAGGAAGCCGGCCGAATTCTGCGCGGTGCGCCACGTATGGCTGCGGAGGACCGACTCGTGATGACCGTGCGTGTAGCGATCAACTGGTGTCATGTCGTCAAGATACATTCGAACGCGCCGGCGCGCCAGCGCCAATGTTTTGAACGCCAATTCGTCGACGATACGATGCGTCGATGGGAACGGATCGCCACGTCGTCTGTATCTTCCGGTCCCGGCGAACCGACCAATCCAATGCGGAGTATGAGGAATGGTCGGCCCGCATGGACCGGTTGGTCGTCGCGGCCCCGGGTTACATTGGTCACGCCAGTTTCCGCGACGAGACGTCTGGACGAGGAGTGACGATCTCTTATTTCGAGACCATGTCCGACCTCGAGGCGTGGAAACAGGTGCCCGAGCACCTGGAGGCGCAATCCCTCGGTCGAGTGGCGTTCTACACCGAGTACGAGATTGACGTCGCCCAGATCGTGCGCCACTACGAGTGGACGTCATCGGACTGATCGCGTGGTCGCTCGCGAGTGCGACGAACCGGTCACCTATGGCAACATGAAACCCGTGAGCAACGTGCCCGCCAACGACGTACGGATGTGCGAACACTGCGGCTTTTCCTGGGCACCGCGCTCGCGCGTCGAGGTCGCGACCCGGATGAGTGCCGCGGTGGAATCCCTCGTGGCGATCATCGCCACGGCCGGTACCTCCGTCGACCGACGACCGAGTGACGAGCGGTGGTCGATTCTCGAATACGGCGGTCACCTTCGTGACGTGATCCTCAGCATCCGCGAGAGGATCGTGCTGGCGTCGATCCTGGAGGTGCCGGTGGGCACGCCGATCTATCGCGACGAGCGCGTCGACATCGGACTTTACGCTCATGACGCGGCCTCGGACGTGGCGGTCGAGCTGCAAGTGGCCACCTATCTGTTCTTGAAAACAGTGGCGAGTTTGCCTGAGGGGTTCGACGGTCGGCACCTGATCTACAGCTCGCAAACGCCGCTCGAGATCACGATCTCGGGAGCCATGTCAAACGCGCTCCACGAGTGCGAGCACCACCTCGGCGACGCCAGCGAGAACCTCCGACTCCTTCGCGGGTCATAGATAGCGGACGGTAAGTTGCAGGTACGAACATGGTCGGAGGATCGATGAAGCTCAACGTGGCGGCGGTGCAACTGTCCTCTGGCTCGGACATCGCGCGCAACGTCGACGCGGCGGTTGGCCTCGTCCACGAAGCGGCCGACCGCGGTGCCCAGTACGTCCAAGTACCGGAGTACTTCAACTTCCTCGGCCCCTTCTCAGGATTTGCCAACGCGGCCGAGACGGTGCCGGGCGACACGACCCGTCGAATGTCCGAGGTCGCCACGGCGCGCCAGGTGACGCTGCACCTCGGCAGTCTCTTGGAGCGGTCGCCGATCGAAGGAAAGTTCTACAACACCAGCGTCGTGATCGGCCCAAATGGTGCGATCATCGCCACGTATCGCAAGGTTCATCTCTTCGACGTCAACGTCCCGGGCGCGATCATCCACCGCGAATCCGACGTCATCGCCCCCGGTGAGGAAATCGTGATCGCTCGACTCGACGGCTACGCGCTGGGACTCTCCGTCTGCTTCGACGTGCGCTTTCCCGAGTTGTACCGAAAACTGGCCTTGGCTGGCGCTGACGTGATCGCCATCCCGGCCGCCTTCAACGCCGTCACCGGACTCGCGCACTGGGACCTCCTCGTGCGCTCGCGCGCGATCGAAAACCACGCTTTCGTCGTGGCGGCGGCCCAATCCGGTACAACCGCCGAGGGCATCGCCACGTACGGGCACTCACTCATCGTCGACCCCTGGGGCGAGGTCCTGGCCCAGGCGACCAGCGACGGCCCTGAGGTGGTGACGGCCACACTCGAATTGGAAGAAGTCGATCGGCGCAGGTCGCAGATCTCGGTTATGGACTTTCGTCGGCCCGACGTCTACGACCGCGAGACCCGCGTTAGCGAGAGCTGAGTCCGTCAGCCTCGATCGCCAAGTTCCCGGTGAAGTTCCGCGACACTGACCGATCCGGGCGTGCGACCCTCGCGCGCCATCTCGTTCGCGCGTCGTACCAGCAGTTCATTCACCGGCGTGGCGATGCCGTAGCGTCGTCCGAGCGCGACGATCTCGCCGTTTAGGTAGTCGGTCTCGATGCTTCCCGTACCGCGCAACACGCTTTGCCACGAGGAACTCCCCACGCGACGGACGCCTCCGAGGGAGTGGTAGTTGACGAGTTTTGAGCGCTCGTCCGCGAGCGACCTGGCCCGCGCCGCGTCGACGCCGTGCGCCGCAAGACAGGTGACGGCCTCACCGCGGATCCGTTCTTCGAGTTCATCGTCGCGCGCGGACGTCCCGCACAGCACTTCGAGGGCGTTCATGACGTTGGAGAGCAACTTTCCCCACTTCAAAGTCTCGATCTCCTCGGTGGCCGTGGAGGCGAACCCGCAATCCGCGAGCATCGCCGACATCGCGCGGGCTGTGTCATCGACACCGCTGGGCCACGGACCGACGTCCAAGACGCCGATGACCGGGGCGGCGAAGACCTCGACCCGACCCGGTTCGAGGTACGAGGCCGGCGACATCACGCACACCCCGTAGGTATTGACGAAGTGTTGGGAGACCAGTCGTTCGTTGGCGACACCATTTTGCGCACAGAACACGGCGGTCGCCGGCGACGCGACGCTGACCAGTTCCTCGAGGACGCCGGCGGTGTCCTGGCTCTTCACGCACAGGAACACGACGTCGTCGAAGTCCAGGCGCAGTGCCGAGACGCCGTTGACGACGTCGATCGTCCCGTTCAAGGTTCGATCGGGGGTCGCGACCGTCACGCCGCGCTCGACGATTGCGTCGTAGTTGGCGCCGCGCGCGGCGAGCACGACGGGGTGTCCCCGTTCCCCGAGTAGGGCGGCGATCGGCGCGCCGATGGCGCCGGCGCCAATGACCGCAACCTTCATGGTCCGATACTTGCATGACCACGCGGCGGCGATCCAACCGTTCGTATTCCACGCTCGACCTTTGTCGCGACTTCGCGTCGACCCGCAACGGCTCTAGAGTCGAACTCCGTGAGGTGGCCCAGTGCGGAAGTCGACGTGAGCGCGAATCTCGTCCGAGAACTCGTGCGTCGCCAGCACCCGGATTTGGCCAGCGACGACGTCCGAGAGATGACGCCAGGCTTCGACAACACCATTTGGCGGCTCGGCACCGACTTGGTGGTCCGACTGCCCCGACGCCAGCTGGCGGTGTCGCTGATCGAGAGCGAGCAACGCTGGCTGCCCGTGCTGGCGCCCCGACTTCCACTGTCCATTCCGACACCGATTCGCGTCGGACGACCAAGTGAACTCTTCTCGTGGCCCTGGACGATCGCGGAATGGATCGAGGGCACACCGGGCAATCTGGTCGATCCGCGCGTCCTGGGTGCGGCGGCGGCCAGTCTCGGCGCGTTTTTTCGAGCGTTGCACCACGACGCGCCGACGGACGCGCCGGCGAATGAGTTCCGCGGGGTGCCGCTTCGTTTCCAGGGGGCGAACTTTCTGCGTCGCTTGGACGACGTCGGCCCGTCGATCGACCGGGACCGTGTCCTCCGGGTATTCGAGATGTCCCTCGCCGCGGCGGCGTGGGCGGCGAAGCCGCAGTGGATCCACGGTGACCCGCACACCGCGAATCTCATAATTCGCGACGACGCGCTCGTTGGCGTGATCGACTTCGGTGACCTGTGCGCCGGCGATCCGGCCACCGACCTGGCCGGTGGCTTCCTCTCATTGCCGATCGACTCAATCGATGGGTTCTTGCGCGCGTACGGCGAGATCGACGACGCGACGATCCGACGAACCCTTGGCTGGGCCGTTCATTTCGGTCTCATGTTCATACTCCTCGGCGAGAGCGATGAGCCCACGTACGGCCCGATCGGCTACCGGGCTATCGAGAACGCCCTCGGCTTCGCAAGCGACAGCGCGTGACGGCGGCGCGTTCAGCGCGCGGCGGCGGCGTCGAGGAACCTTCGAACCTCGCGCACGCTGGTGAGGACAGTGACGCGCTCGGGTCCCACTGACGCGCGAGCCTCGGCGGGTACCGCGCCGTGAAACCTCGAATGCGTGTTCCACGACCACAGGATGATGTTGCGCAGGGGGTCGCGTGAGAGTGCGTTGCGCCACGACTCGCGGTTTCCGTTCCACAACTTCTCTCGCTTGACGATCCGTAGGAACGTCCGTCTGATGACACGCGACATGACGACTCGCTTGGGGAGATCGATGATGACGATCGACGTGGCGCTGGGCCAGAGGATGTCGCGAACCTGGCTGTAGTTCCCGTCTACGACCCAGCGGGTTTGCTCGACGAAGGAAGCGACATGACGGCGGAACTCTTCGGTTTCCAGTGGCGTCCAATTGGGTTGCTGGAAGACGTTGTCGAGCTCGAGGTACGACACGCCGAGCGTGTTGGCGAGCGCCGCGGCCAACGTCGACTTCCCGCTTCCCGACGTTCCCTGGACGACCACCCGGGCGAATCGGCCCTCCGTCTCTCCTCGGTCATCGGACACTGGTGCAGCCTACAAATTCGACACCACGAGCGTCACGACGTTGTCGATTGTGCGCGTCGTTCGTTCGCGCCGGCGCACGAATCGTGATGCCTGATCGAACGATCTCGTCGGGTTACAATCCTCGAGAGGACTGGACGATGGTCGCCCGAGTGCGTTCCGGTGTTGGGAGATTTCGACGACGATGGGTCACCTGACACCGATTGGCGCCTTCGCAACTTCGGTGTCGGCCGGCACGTGGATTGAACTCCTCATCGCCATCGGCGTGGTCGCCTTGAACTACTACGCGATGACACGGATAATTTCGCAGGCCGGATATTCGCCCGTGTGGATACTCCTGCCTCTCGCACCGCTCATCTTGACGATCGTCGCCTTCATCATCTTCTGGCACGACGTCAACGCAATATTCTTTGGCGACTCGGTCGGCTTCGTGGGGATCACCACCATCGGCATCGTGTGGCACTTGGATCAGCTGAGTTTCGTCGCGAACTGGGCCTTCTTCCTCGTATTCGCGTTCTCCCGTTGGCCGGTGTCGGAGGGGCGGCCCTCACCGAGTGGCGGCCCCGCCCGCCCGCCCGAGTCGCCGCCGAATCCCGCCGGACGGTGGTCGCCCAACACTCCTACGGCGCCCGTCGCGCGCGGTATGCCGTCCTCGGGCGCGAGCCCCGGCAGCGGCCCGGCCGTCGCGCCCGTCGCCGCCGCGAGCCCTCCTCCGACCAGGACAACGGGACCGAAGATCTGCGGATGGTGTGGCGAAGCACTTCCTGGCAATCGCGCGCTCTTCCACGACTGCGGCCCGAAGGATCGGCCGGAGACGTTCTGCAAGAGTTGCGGAAGCGCCTTTCCCGTCGGGACATCGCAGTGCAACTCGTGCGGCGCGGTGTGAGACTTCGTCGACCTCTGACTCAGTCGAAGGCGGAGTGAGTCAACCAGAAGTCGATGAGGTGAGGGTCACCGATCACGCTCGTGTCGCTCCTCGCAACGCCCCGACGTCCCAACATCACCAGGAGTAACTCGACGGGTGACGCGACGAGTTCGGCGTCGAAAGCGCCGTCGACCTTCGAGACGCTGAACCCGTCCTCCTCGAACGTGACGGACCAGAGTGTCGCCGGTTTTCGAACGCGAAACGCCAGCGTTTCTCCGCGACCACGGAGGTTGGACAGACCGGGGGAAGTTCGAGCGACCTTCTCGAGATTGGAGAGGTATTCGTCGATGGCGTCAATGGCAGTGGCGGGGTCCGCGACCGGTTCGATCCCGGCCACGAGTTCGAGGTCCATGCGGTGTACCAAGGTCTCGTGTAACTGACGGCGGGACCAGAACCGAACGTGTTGATCGAGGCCCCACGCCCACATCTCGTCGTTCGGGTTCGCGTCGAGCAGCGTCGCGACCAGTCGTTCGCCTCCCGCGCTGATCCACTCAGGACTCACCGCGACCCGCACGTCGTCGGAGCTCGCGCGCGCGAGCCTGACTGGCGAGCGACGTCGGACCAGCTCCTCGGCCCACCGGTGGATCACGCCGAGGTGCTCCGCGAGGTCGAGCACGCTCCAGCCGGGACACGTCGCGACGTCCTGGTCCAATGACAGCTCCGACATGACGTTCGAGAATCTGGCGACCTCTACGGTCAAGGCATCGCAATACGCAACGTGTTCCACGGTTCTCCAAGTGTTGGTCACCCGGCGCCGTCGACGCTGATGTCGCCTCGGGCGCCATCGTAGTGGCGCGACGTGACGGTGGAGTCCTCCCGATGAGTCTCGCGAGAGTTACCCGTGCACGACCTTACGCAGATCATCGTTGGACGCCGTCGCGAGCCACCCGCCGGAGTACCTCTCGTCATGGGTCACCTCAGCCGCCGCAAAGTCGGGAGCGCCGACGAGGGGATCGCGCTCGCCCAATTCGACTTCGGCCAGGACGAGACCGGCGTGTCGCCCCTTGAACTCATCGACCGCGTACTGCACACCGTTCGACGTCAAGCTCCACCGACTCTTCGAGATGATGGACGCCGGCGTCACGGACAGGGCGAGGAACTCCGCTTCGCCCAAGTAGATGTTGGTGATCATGACCGACGCCGGGTCATGGTCGTCGAGTCGCACCTTTTGGCACAACTTGTACTGCACGCCGGCGCGGTCCTCGATGAGGCGCAGGCGCAGTGACGTGTTGTTCCAGTAGTGGTCGACGATGGCGCGTTCTTCCGTGAGATTCGGGGGCAGCTGCGTCAGCAGCCACCGTTGCTCGCGCTCCAATTTGGCGTAGCGACCAAGTCCGGGGCGGCGGTCGGTCACTGTACGAGTCTAAGGACGGGCCGTGTCACGGTCGTGAGTTGAAATGCCGCGCACGCGACGATTCAGTGCGGGTGCGAGTGTTCGGCGCCGCGATACGTCCCGAAGGACCACAGGTTTCCTTCGGGATCCTTCACCGCGAACTCGCGTGATCCGTAGTCAGTGTCGTTGAGCGCGCGAACGAGCGTCGCGCCGGCGGCCAACGCCCGGTCGTGCAACGCGTCGGGATTGTCGGTCACCACGTACACGCCGAAGGTTCTCGACTGCAACGCGTCGCCACCCTCACCGGCCCGCTCGTCACCCAACATGATGCCCCCGCCGAGGGGCCACAGGATCTCGCAGTGGTCGACGTGGTCGCCTTCGCCGTAGAGCGCCGAGATCGTGAAGCCGAACGCCTCCACGTAGAAGTCGATGAGCGCGCGAGCGTTGCGCGCCGACAATGACGGCCATACGTACGTCGTGGACACTTCAGATGCCATGGTCTTCTCCTTGTCGTGACGTTGGCCCTTTGACGTGACGTCCGCACGGCGAACGGCGTTCGCTCACGGTGCTTCTCGAGGCGGGGCGCGAAGCACGATGCCGTTGCCGTCCGGGTCGTCAAAACTGACCACGCGACCCCACGGCTGTTCGTCGATGTCACCCTCTAGAACGAAACCCCGCGACGCGAACTCGGCGATCGTCCCCTCCAGGTCCTGGGTCTCGAGCACGAGTCCCTTGAGCGAACCGGGGGGCATGGAGGGGAACCACGTCACCAAGGTGATCGACGTTTCCGAGCCGGCCGGGCTCACTTGAACCCATCGTGTCGACCCATCCATCGGCACGTCCTGGAGCAACTCCATGCCCAGGACGTTGACGTAGAAGTCCTTCGCGCGATCGGGATCGCTCACGGGCACCGACACCACTTGGACCTTGGAAACTGTCATGTCCGAATCCAAACACAACGCCCCTACGGTGTCAATCGGTTGACGCACTACGCGTGCAATTTCACCACCCGCTCGATCGTGTTCCAATTGCGAGTGGTCGCGGCGCACGACAGCGCCTTTTCGATCATGCGGTTGACGTTGCCACCCCGCCCCCCGACGAGACGCGTAACGGAGTACCAATCCGTGCCGATGGCGTCGAACACGTAGGCGTCCTCCCGGACCGAGATGACCGGAAACTCGACGCGAGCGAAGGATTCCGTGAACGTCACGCAGCGGTGACCGACGTCCGCAATAGGTGCCACTCGAAAGGGCTCCGACTCGACCGAAGCCCGAAGCGCCGCGACGCTGCGCACGAACACCGGCTCGAACCGTCCCATCGTGCGCTCGATGCCCGCCTGGGTCTCTTCGATCAACACGGCGATCTCTCCGCCGGGCCAGTCGAAGGACACGTTGCCCGTCGCCAAGTGCGACCGTGAATCCACCGCACCCGCGTCGGCGAAGATCGAGAGAAGGACGTCACGCGAAAGCCCGGCCCGACCGATCATCACGTTGCGAATGAAGGCAACCTGCCGCGACGCGTCAGACACTGCGCCACCGCGAGACGCGCCAAGGGAGACGACGAGCGTTGCGGCGCCGCGAACTCCGCTCGAGAACGGGCTCGATCCAGGTTGGCCGATCGCGTGTCACGTCTGTCGTGACACGCGATACGTGAGATGGGTCACACCCGGTGCCACGACGACGTCAGTTTGTTCGAGGGCGAAGTCCGACATCGACACGTCCTGGAAGAGACGCACCCCTTCGCCGAGAAACGCCGGCACCAGGTGAATCATGAATTCATCCACGAGACCCGCGGCGAAGTACTGTCGTGCGACCCCCGCGCCGCCGGAGATCACGACGTCGTGACCGTGGGCGCTCTTACGCGCCACCGCCAGCGCCGCGTCCAGTCCGTCGGAGACGAAGGTGAACGTCGTGCCTCCGTCGCACACCAACGGCTCACGCGGATAGTGCGTCAGCACGATGACGGGCAGGTGGAACGGCGGATCCTCTCCCCACCAGCCGTTCCACGGATCCTCGGGCCACGGTCCCGGACCACCGCCAAACATGTTGCGACCCATGATGATCGCCCCGACGTTAACGTCCTCGCGTTCGAGAACCTCGGTGCTTGAGTTCACCACGCCGCCGTCCAACCCCGCGTGCTCGCGCCAGACCGCGAGTTCGCGCATCCACCCGTGCAGCAGTTCGCCACGGACCCCCAATGGATGCTGCGGGCTCTGCTGGGGGCCCGCGACGAAGCCGTCGAGCGACATCGACGTCGAGTATCGAAGTTGACTCACCTGGACACCACTGAACGCAAAGTGTATTGCCGACCACCTTCCACCGCCACGGCGCGTCGCGAGTGACCCCGCCGGATTTGGGCGCGGCTCATCGAGGCAGCGAGAACGAGTAGCGAGCCGCGTCAGCGATCTCCAGCGAACTTCGCTGCAGAAATCGCATCGTTTCGGCGGTCTCGCCCAACGAGGTTCGTCCGTGGGCGATCTCCCACGCGTGGATCGTCAGCGGTCGCGCCCGGATGGCCCCGTCCAGACGGTCCAGTTCCTCAGGCTCCAGCGAACCCCACTTGACGTAGCGCGACACGAACTTCTCGACGAGACGAGCGTCGCGAACGCCGGCGGCGAACAGTGACATCCCGATCGACCACAGTCGCGGGCCCCGCCCGGCGTTGGCCCAGTCGACGATCGCGATCGTGCCGTCGTCCACCTCGATTGCGTTGGACGGCACCATGTCCGGATGGACGAAACAGTGTGGCATGTCGTCGCAGGTGTCGATCTCGTTCACGGCCTTCGTCAGCGCGTTGAACGTCGTCTTGTCCGACGCCGCGACGGACGGCGCGAACTGTTCGAGCAACGACCGCAGCGCGCGCACCTCGTCGCTCGGCGTCCCCACCGAGATCAGATGGTGCCAGCCACCGCCGGGAGGAACGTGCTCGCCTTTTCGCGTGTGCAGGGCGCCGAGCAGCGACCCGAGATAGGCGAACGTGCGCGCGCCGGCCTTGGGTCGTTGGCCGGGGATGAACGTCGTAACGAGGACGGCCTGTCCCTCGTGGCTCGACACCGGGTCCGGCGCGGCGATCCTCTCGGCGGGGAAGCCTCCTTCCTCGAGCCGCTCGAGGACCTCGGCGTCGCGGCGAACGTCGTCGAGCGAGCGCGTGGTCGGAAAGACACGCGCCACCCAACTCGGCCCGTCGTGGCGGTCGACGCGAATCACCCCCAGGTCCAACTCCGTCATCATCGCGACGTCGACGTCGTAGGTCGAATTGAGGTGGGACGCGAGTGTCGCGATCCCTTTGATTTCAAACGGCTGTCTCGTCTTTGCCATGTGACCCGCTTGGAGCTGGAAATCCTGAGACTACACACTCAATCGATCGTCACGCCGCTCCGAGGAGGTCCCACTTGTTGCCGTACAGATCTTGGAAGACGGCGACCGTGCCGTACGGTTCGGCCCGCGGCGTCGTCAGGAACTCGACGCCGCAGTTGGTCATGTGGTTGAAGGCCGCGTAGAAATCCTCGACGCGCAAGAAGAGACCGACACGACCGGCGAACTGTCGCCCGATCAACGCCTCTTGCTCTTCACCTCGGGCCTGGGCGAGCAGTATTCCGCAGCCCGACCCGAGCGGTCGAACGACGACCCAGCGCTTCGGTTGACCGTCACCGTCGAGGGAGGGCGAGTCGTCTTCCACGACGCAGCCGAGCACGTCGACGAAGAACGCGATGGCTTCGTCATAGTCCCGCACGATGACACTGACAAGTTCAATTCCCATCCGGTCAGACTATTTCTTCGACGCGTCGGTCCGACGTAGTCGTTCACTATCGTGGTCCTATGACTTCTGATTGGGCGCGTCCCGTGGTTCATTGGTCAATCGTCGCGGTGGACCCCGAGCGCCAGCGATCCTTCTACGCCGAACTGTTCAATTGGCACATCGGCGATGGCCCCATCATGGACGTCCCGGCCGGCATCGGCGGGCCGGCGGCCGGTCCGGCGGGACACATTCAAGCCGGCGCGAAACCCGACGTGTCGCTGTACGTCCAAGTCGGCGACCTGCGTTCGACGATCGACAAGGCGATCGCGCTCGGCGGCAAGGAGACCATTGCACCCTTCGACTTGGAGAACGGCCAGTCACTGGCGGCTATCGAAGACCCCGAAGGCAATTTCGTGATGCTGGTCCAACAGTAGGGTTCCTAGCCCGGCAACTCCTTGAAGTAGTCGGTCGTGAGGGACGACGGCGCCACGAGGTCGTCGAACGCGATCGCGATGGGTGAGGACGACGCCGCGGCGGTCGAGCGCCGAGCGTCGGCCATCGATCGCCACCAGGTGATCGCCAACCACTCGCCGTCGCGACCCGTCGCGAGCGTCCGGCGAAGGAGTCCCTCTTGCTGGTAGATGAAGCGCTGCTGAAAGTCCGCGTTCGCGTCCAGGAAGTCTTCGACCGAGACGTCAGCCTTCAATCGAAACGTTGAGACCTCGATCATGCAAGGCACAATACATTCGACGAGTCAGCACCGTACAGTGACGAACGAAGGGATCAGTCGTTCTCGACGGTGTAGTCCCAGTAGGCGACGACGTGACGGTGGTCGGGCGCCCACTGCATCATCCCCTCGCCCACGAGCTCGTAGGCCCGCAGCTGGAACGTCAGCGTTTGTCCGGGATGGAGCACCCGTGGGAGGGCGCGTTCACCGGGCACGAGGCCCATCAAGAACACCGCGCCCAAGTGATCCACGGAGTGGAAGTCGGCGACCGAGACGGGCACGTCGGCGTTGGCGTCCTTCATGGTCACCGTCCACGTACAGGTCGTGCCCGCGGGCTGATCGGGAAGTCCCTCACCCGGGACGATCGGTCCACTGACCGTCACGCGGACGTGGAACGCTCCAGTGTGCACAGCGACGGGCAGCCCTTCGATTTGGAGCGCCGGCTTGGCCATGGTACCGATCATCACCTGGTCGACGTCGGGGTTCAGTGTCTTCTTGGGAAGGAACGACGGATACGACGTGGCCGTGCCGCAGCCGGCCAAGACGAGCGAACACACCGTCGCGGCGATGAGCAGCGCGAAGCCGGGCCCGAAGGCCCGACCTCGCGTCGTAGTACTCGGACGTCGATTCACGATCGAATCAAGATCCACTCGTCAGCCATTAGCTCCGTTGGCTCCGTTGGCCCCCGGCTTTCCGGGTGTGCCGTTGCCACCGTTGCCGCCGGGTTGTCCCGGCGTCGAATGCGAGCCGTTGCCGCCGTTGCCGCCGTTGCCACCGTTGCCCCACGTCCCGTTACACGGTGGGGTGTCGTAGGGTGTCGTCGCCACACCCGCGGCGGTCAACCACATGCCGTTGCTCCACTCTTCCGGAGGACAGGCTCCGTTGCCGCCGTTGCCGCCGGCGCCGCCGGCGCCCGCGGTCGAATTGCCGCCGCCGCCGTTGCCGCCGTTGCCGCCGTCGGTCCCGCAGCCGGGCGCGCCGCCGGATCCACCGGATCCGCCGTCCCTGCCGTAGCCGTTCTGACCGTTCGAACCGGTGTGACCGAGTCGATAGAACGACGGACAGTACACCGTCGACGAGCCGTTACCGCTCACCGGGAAGAATCCCGGTGGCGATGAGAGCGCGGTGAAGGACAGGGCCGTGAAGACGTCCGGTCCGAAGGCCGCGAGTCCCGCCTGCGCGGCGTAACCCAGGTGGCCTTTGCCGTCGAGACCACCGCACACGGACCCCGCGACCAACGGTGTATCGGCGTTGGAGGGGTTGGTGCAGGTCTGACCCGTGAGGAGGAGGTCCTCCAGTGTTCGCAGGGTGCTGTAGTGGTTGTAGAACGTGCTCGACACGGTGCCGGGCTTGATGAGAGGGCTGATCAAGACGGTGCCGGTGTCGCCACCGCCCGGTGTGAAGTCGGTCGGATCGTACAGGGGATCGACCGTCACGCAACCGGTCGTCGTTGCCGCCTCGCTCCCGGTGGGACAGCCCGTGGTGCCGACCGTCGAGACGGCACCTTCGGCGCCCAAGGTGATGTTGCCCACGAAGCCAAGGGTCAAGGGGACCGGTTGTCCCGAGTCATTCAAGAGCTGGAAGGTCCCCACCCAGGGCTTGGCGTAGTTGTTGGACGCCGTGGAAGTACTGGCGTTAGCCGACAGAGAGATCGGACCGGTGTCGCTGACCTCACCTACGAAGGTGTCGGCGGGTATGCCGGTTCCCGAGACCAGTCGACCGGTGTCGTCCGCGTTGATCTTGGAGTCGATCACCATGCTCGATCCCGGTGCCACGAGCGCGGGTTCTGTCGCGGTGCCAGGTGAGCCACTCAGGTACGGACTCTCGCCCGTCAAGCCGGTCGCGCGATCGATAAAGCCCGAGGCGCCGGGACCGGGCTGCAACTGCTGCCCGGTCGCGTTCGTGACCTCGGGGTCGTTGGGACCAGTTGGCTCCGTCGAGACGTTGTTACCGTTGAGGTTCTCGCCCGCCGCGTCGGCCAGGACGCCGTAGGCGCCGTAAAGCGAGTTCGCGCCCGGCGCGGTTTTGCCGGGCGAGCCGAACGTCGGCTGGTCGGCGGGCGCCCCGGACGTGGTGACGTCACCGGCCGCGGGAACGTTGTTGAAACTGTTGCCGATGGTGAAGGGCGGGTTCGCCTCGTCGAAGGTCACGTCGATCAGACCGCCGTCCGCGAATGCCTTCGACTGTTCGATGAGTGGGATGTAGTACCGCAGGAACAGGTCCGCCGCGTACAGACCGCCGGTGTAGTTGCTCGGCGTCGTCGCCTCGGGGTCATAGGCCGGTAGACCGGCCGGGGTGTAGTTCGGCGTGCCGTTCGCGTTGAACGCACCCGAGAGGTTGTTGCCCTGGCAGGTGGCATCGTGCGCGTCGCTGCAGTTGTCGGGCGTGATCCAGCTGAAGGCCGGCACCTGGTTCGCCGGCAGGCTCAAGTCGTGCGCCAGACCGTACGTCGGATCGTCCAGGTT
Organism: uncultured Acidimicrobiaceae bacterium; assembly: GCA_963802735.1. GTDB lineage: Bacteria > Actinomycetota > Acidimicrobiia > Acidimicrobiales > RAAP-2 > RAAP-2. The sequence goes on from CAWDJY010000010.1 coordinate 82,115, forward strand.
CGCGACGTGATTGGCGTCGCAGTTGGTATCCGCGGCGCCGGACGTGGGCGCGCTCGGTCCGTCGTATTCAGGCGTCGCGGGCTCGTTGAGCGCCGGCTGGGCCGTGTACGTGACACCGCTCTGCGATCCCGAGGACTCACCCGTGAGCGCCGTGAACCAGCCCGTCGGGAAGTGCTTGGCCACGAACTGGTCGGCGGGGTCGCCGTTGCTGTTGGCGTTGGCCGGCTGCGCACCGGTGTAGCTCGTCACGTCACCGCTCGGCGCAACCAAGTTGGTCGGATTGGTGACGGGGTCGGCGCTCGCCGCGCCCGGGTAGCCGCACGCACCATCGTCGCGTCCCGGCACCGTGTCGGTGATTCCCGGAGTCGTGCCGGTGACGTAGGTCGCTGAACCGACCGGCTGCGCACCGCCGAGGTCTTGCGCGTAGGCCTTCCACGACACACCCGCGGCGTTGTACTGGTTGAAGAGTGTGGCGACGTTCGTCGGGTAGACGCAACCGTTGTTGCCGAGCCCCGCGTCCACACCACCGTGGACGAGCAGCTGCCCGTAGTTGCCGTTGCCCGCGCCGGTGGGATTGGGTGCCGTCGTGTTGGTGCCACTCGTGTCACTCGTGCCGTCGGTATCGGTCGAGGTCCCGACGGTCCCGGTCGTGATGATGCCGCTGTTGTTGTTCGTCATGTTCGCTGTCGTCGAGCAGTCGTCCTGCACGCCGTAGGACGGCGACTGTCCCGACACCAGGGAGATGTAGTTATCCATGCTGAAGTGACCGGTGCCGTAGTAGTTGGTCAGGAGCGCGCCCTGCGCCGGCAGCGTCTGCCACAGGTAGCTGTTCTGATTGAGTCCGGTGAAGGTCTCGTCGTAGGACTTGTTCTCGAGGATAATGAGCCACACGTGCTTGATGCCCCCGACGGGGGTTCCGGTCGACGTGATGACGCACTGCACGTCATTGGGGGATCCGCCGCGCGCGACCTGCAGCGTGCTGCCGACGGGACACGTCGTCGGCGCCGCGGACGACGGCGTCGTGCCGACGAACGACGTCGCGAGGCCCACGCCGGAGACCGTGGCCAGGACTAGGACGAACGACATGGTGATCGTTCGAAGACGATATTTGGATGACTGGATGAGTTTCATACGGCGCACGGTAACGACCTCGAGTTACGCGAAGCCATCACGTGGCCCACGAGACTGCAACTCTTTCGTGACTACTCTGCGCACGCGCTCCATCCAACGCCGTGACACGACGGTGACGAACAGGAATCAAGAACGCTTCGACGGTTGCCGAGGTTGGCTCGGTCGTTCAGTTCACCGGCAGGGCCAGCGCCACTCGAAGCTTGCTTATCTTGGCTTGGTCCGAAACGGGGACCATCGATTGGAGGGACGGACAGAGCGTCAACAGCGCCACGGAGTCGACCGTGTTGAACGTCGTTACCGACAAGGGTAGGTGGGTCTGGGACTCGACTTGACGGGCGCCGACCACCACCGACACCATCGCCGTGTCGATGTCCCGGTCGCGCGTCAAGAACGCGCAGAACGCGGAGCCGTCGGTGATGAGCGATCGAAGCGCCACGTTCCCGGACTTGTGTTCATACGTGGCGAGCGCGGGATCGACTTCCGTCACGTCGCTCAAGAACAGGGCCTCGTTGGCCACCGACGTTGTGGGAGCCTTCAACGGCGCGGAGGACCCTACGGATCCAGCGGGAACGGACGTGGTCGTTACCGTCGTCGGGGACGCGCGGCCGTTCGCACTCCACGCCCACGCGACCGCGCCCAGCGACAACAGCACCAACGAGGCCACTGCCACCAGGGTTGGAGTCCGTAATTTCATGTCGTCCGCTTCGCCGATGCCGATTGTCACCCCTACCAACGTCACGCGTCGAAGAGACGCGTGGAGGCGACGAACTGTTCATAGCAGCGACGTGACGTGACGTGCGGGTGACGACACGGTGTCTTCCACCAAGTACTTCACGATGAACGCCGATCACCCACCGTGCGCCAACGGAGACGACTCACCTCTGTGCGATCGGGAATGCCTTTCTCGCCGCGACGGCGAGGTAGAGCGGGTCCTTGGTCGTCTGCCACGACCGTCGCGCGGTGTAGACGAGTTTCGCGACGTGTTCGTCATCGTTGAAGGCGGCGACTCTGAACACCTCGTCGTCGGCGCGTTGATTGGATCCGACGAACTCGTCGAGTCGCTCGCGCGACCACAGCGGCGGCGCCCCGATGGAGAGATACGCGGCGGCGAGTGCCTGGAACGTGAGTCGAGTGAGCAGTTCATGGTCTTCGATCCAAGGACGAATCGACGCAATGGCTTCCAAACCCGTCACACCGTGAAGCGCTGTGAAATTGTCGGTCGCCGCGTAGAGGTGAAGCGCCGCCTCCCTTACTCGTCGATCGGTCTCATCGGAGATCGCCAGGGACGCGACCGCGACGCCGACGGTGTCACTCTGAACGGCGTGACGCATCTCTTCATCGATCAACTTCATCTGCGTCGGCCCGGGCAGATTCGGGGCGTTCGACAGGTCGACGAGGATCTGCAGCGGGTCTGGCGTCGATTCGCGCGGTGCCGTGAGTGGTCGCAGCGGTCTCGCGACCTCCGCGAGGTACGCCAAGCCGGCGGCGATCCGCGACGGCGACGAGACCTCGATGGCGTAGGCCAGTCGGATGACGCCGTGGAAGGCCGCGCCGCTGATGCCCGGGATCAGCTCTGGCAGGTGCGACCTCAAGGTATCGTCCGTCCCCGACTCGGCCACTCGTCGGACGAAGTAACTCCTCAGTTCGGCGGCGGCGTGCTGGTCGCCGATGGCCGACGCCCACGTGTTGTTGTCGAGCTCGGTGGTCGGCTCCTCGAGCGTCGTGATGCGCGACGAGTATGAAGCGGCGAATCGGATGAGTTCATCGGCGTCAGCACCAAGTCCCTCCTTCGCCACGAGGGCCATCGGCAGGTGATTGGTGAGTCCGCGCACCGTGGTGGGATCGGTTCCGAGTTCTTCGTCCAGCAACTCCTGGAGCACGGGGCTGACGATAGGGACCACAACGACGACGCTATCGGCGCCCGACTCCTCTGAGTCTTTCGGTCCACCGCTTCCCTGGTCGACTGTTCAAAGGATCTCGTCATCGATCACGTATCGGTACACGTTTGTCTCTCGGTGCCCCAGATGGGCGCCGGTGACGACGTCTTACTCTTTCAAAACGTTCACCAATTCTGCAAGCGACGTAATTATGGCTCCGTCCCACGAGCTCACCGCATCGAAACGATCCGTATCGAGCAAGTTTGGATCCATAAGCATCGTGGCTGCCATCCCCAGTTCCTGAGCTCCATATAACTCATTGCTCCCGCCATCGCCAATGAACACGCACTCCTGCGGCCGCACGTTGAGATTTCGCGTGGCCGCCAAGTAGATCTCTGGGGCCGGCTTTCGCACGCCAATCTCACACGAGAACGTGACAACGTCAATCACGTCACTCAGCCACGATGAGTTCCACGACAATGGCGTCTCCGCTGAACAGTCCGTGACAATTCCCAATCGGCATCCGCGCGCCTTCAATTGGGACAAACACGCTGCCGAGTACTTGTCGCTCAATAATTCTCTGGAAAACTCCAGACGCTGATCTGCGGCCAGCGCAACTTGTCGGGAAGTGGGTGACCCTCCAACGCGTTGCGCCAGTTCCGAGATCGTTTCTGAAAGACCACCCATCGTCCCTCGTACTCGCTCGTCGAATGTATCTCGCACGACGTCCGCGAACTCTTTACGATCGACCTCTAAGACATCGGCCATCTGAAACGCAACGGTGTCTCGCCGCAGCCGCGAACCACCCGGCAGCAACGTTCCGTAGAGATCGAAGATGATTGTTCGTGAACGTCGCACAACGGTCATCCCGTCAAGGCACATTCACGATGCAATCTGAATCACTCCAGCCTGAGAATGAGGGACGGGGACCTCTTCGCCCATTTCACGAAGAATCTCTAGGTGCTCGGCAATGGCTTCTCGAAGGGTAGACGTCACCTCGGCAACGCTCGCGCCCGTGGCGATGCAGCCAGGAACGTCAGGGGCGTAGGCCGCGTAGTTAGTGCCGGCATCTTCAATCACGATGGTGAATTCGGTCATCGTGGTCTCCTTTCGAGTCCGGCCTGTCTGACAATGTTACCCAGGGTTCCTTTAGGGACATCATCACCCAAATTCCCCGCTACACAAACCGAGCCGGGGAGCGTGGCGTGTTTGAAATGGCGATGACTACCCGTTTGACGAATCTGAACCCAACCGGCTTGTTCCAGTTCGCTGATTATTTCTCGCACTTTCACGATCCACAACGGTCGTGACGCTCAACGAGGTGCGCGAGTTGCTTTACTCGAGTTCATCCTCTTTTATCAACCGCCG
>CAWDJY010000011.1:0-21501 GCA_963802735.1 uncultured Acidimicrobiaceae bacterium
CATGGGACGCCGCGTCGGTGAACTCACCGTCGATGAAGAATCCATAACTCGGCTTCATCTCGCGATCGCCGAGGACTCCGGCGCGGGGTCGTACTCGAGGGAACCTAGTTGCGAGTTCGCGAGTGGTCGATCGCTCATCAGTCCCCGCTGAACTCGTCGGCGCGCACGTAGGCGCCGCGCTGTTGCTTGAGGCGCTGCATCAAGAGATCGTTCAACAGCGACGACGCGCCGAAGCGGAAAAGGTGGGGCGTGAGCCACGTCGAGCCCACGGTCTCGTTCACGAGCACGAGGTAGCGAATCGCGTCCTTGGTCGTGCGGATCCCGCCCGCCACCTTGACACCCACGGTCGGGCCGGCGGTCTCGGCGAAGTCCCGGACCGCTTCGAGCATGACGAGTGCCACGGGCAACGTGGCGTTCATGGTGACCTTGCCCGTCGAGGTCTTGATGAAGTCGGCGCCGCCGAGCATGGCGATCCAACTCGCGCGGCGCACGTTGTCGTAGGTGACCAACTCCCCCGTCTCAAGGATGACTTTGAGATGCGCGTCACCGCACGCATCTTTCACCGCCACCACTTCATCGAAGACCTGACCGATACGGCCAGAGAGGAACGCGCCGCGGTCGATCACCATGTCGATCTCATCGGCACCCGCGGCGACGGCCTCGCGCACGTCCATCAGTTTGACCTTGAGGGATGCTCGCCCCGACGGGAACGACGTGGCGACCGACGCGACCGCGACCGGCGAGGAGCCGAGGACCGAACGCGCGTGCGCGACCAGGTCCGGATAGACGCACACGGCGGCGACCGACGGCACCGTGAGGTCGCGGGGATCGGGTCGCATCGCCTTGGTGCAGAGCGAGGTCACGCGTCCGGGTGTGTCGGCGCCTTCGAGCGTCGTGAGATCGACCATCGAGATCGCCATCTCGATGGCGGTGAACTTCGTGGACTTCTTGATCGATCGGGTGGAGAGTTTGGCGACTCGCGCTTCGACGCCCACGGCGTCGACACCGGAGAGACTGGTGAGGAGGGCCTTCAACTGCGCTTCGGACTCGATCGCCGGTACCGCGATCGTCGAGGCGATCTGGACGCCGCGATCTTGTTCGGTGACGAGTCGAAGCGGAGCGGTACTCACTCGCTCAACGCTAGCAACGCCGCGCGCGGTTCTCCCATCCGAGGCAAGGTCAGCGAAAGAGAGGAAGTTCCTTCGCGTCACGACGTTCGCGAAGCGAGGGCGCACCGGCGTCCTTGGGACTCACGACGGCGTCGCCGTCGATCGTCCAGGGCACGTTGAGCTCTTCATCGAAGGGGTTGATCTCGAGTTCGAGGCTCGCGTTGAAGGGCGACGACAGGAGGTAGGTCAACGCGCCCAGTTCGCTCGTCACGCAGAAGCCGTGGGCCACGCCGGCCGGGACGTAGACCGAGCGTTCCTCACCGGCCGCGAGGTGCACGATCTCGTGACGTCCGAACGTCGGCGATCCGACGCGAATGTCGACGATGACGTCGTCGAGTTGTCCGTGCGCGCAGGTCACGACCTTCGCTTGACCCTCTTCGGCCATCGAGTAGTGGAGCCCGCGCACGACGTTCTTCGTAGAGATCGAGAGGTTGGCTTGGCGCGCGTGGAACTCAATCCCCGCGTCGCGAAAATCCTCGTCCTTGAACCACTCTCGAAACGAGCCGCGGTCGTCGCCCCACACCGGCGACTCCAGGACGAACAGTCCGGGGATCGACAGCTCGATCAGTTTCACGGCCGCGCCTTCAGCGGCCGCCACCACGCCTCATTGTCGTGGTACCACTTGACGGTGTAGGCGAGTCCCTCGTCGAACGTCATCTGCGGTTCGTACCCGAGCTCATTCTTGATTTTGCTCCAGTCCACGGAATACCGGCGATCGTGACCGAGGCGGTCCGTCGTGGGCTCGATCATCGAATCGCTGTAGCCACACAGGTCGAGGAGGCGGGTCGTCAACTCCTCGTTGGTCAGTTCCGTGCCGCCGCCGATGTTGTAGATCTCACCGGCGCGACCGCGTTCGAGCACCGCGAGGATACCCCGGCAGTGGTCGTCGACGAAGAGCCAGTCACGCACGTTTTGGCCGTCGCCGTAGAGCGGGACCTTCTCGCCGTCGAAGAGGTTGGTCACGAAGAGCGGGATCACCTTTTCCGGGAATTGACGAGGCCCGTAGTTGTTCGAACAACGTGTCACCATGACGGGGATCCCGTAGGTCCGGTGATACGCCAAGGCGGCGAGGTCCGAGCCCGCTTTGCTCGACGAGTACGGCGAGTTCGGTTCGAGCACGTGATCCTCGCGCCACGATCCCTCCCCGATCGACCCGTAGACCTCGTCGGTCGACACGTGGACGAACCGTCGCACGTCCGCGTCGCGCGCGCTCTCGAGCAGTTGATGCGTGCCGACGACGTTCGTCTCGTAGAAGTCCCGAGCCCCGGTGATGGAGCGGTCGACGTGGCTCTCCGCGGCGAGGTGCACGACGGCGTAGGTTCCTCGCAGTACCTCATCGGTGAGGGCGGCGTCGGTGATCGATCCCTCGACGAAACTGACCCGAGGGTCGCCCAACACCTCGACCATGTTCTCGCGACGCCCGGAGTACGTGAGTGCGTCCAGCAGCACGATGTCGTCGAAGTCGAGCCGCTCGGCGTCGTCGAGGAGCAGTTCGGCGAAACGTGAACCGATGAACCCGGCGGCTCCAGTTATCACAACGCGCATGGCGATACCTCGACCTTTAGAAGGGGTTGCAAGACTTCTATACTAATTGAGTGAAGGGAATCATTCTGGCTGGTGGTAGTGGCACACGCCTTCACCCAATAACTCGAGCGGTATCGAAACAGTTATTGCCAATCTACGACAAGCCGATGATCTACTACCCGCTCAGCACGTTGATGCTGACGGGACTTCGTGAAATTCTTCTCATTACGACGCCGCACGACCAAGACGCCTTTCGGCGACTGCTCGGAGACGGCTCACAACTGGGCGTCGCGATCTCCTACGTCGTCCAGGACCAGCCGAACGGCCTCGCCGAGGCCCTGCTGCTCGGTGAGGAGTTCCTCGACGGCGACAGCTGCGCACTGATCCTCGGTGACAACCTCTTCTACGGCCCGGGACTCGGCACCCACCTGCAACAGAACACCTCGGTCGAGGGCGCGCTGATCTTCGCGTATCAGGTGAGTGACCCGTCGCACTACGGCGTCGTGGAGTTCGATGACGCCGGCAAGGTCATCTCCATCGAGGAGAAGCCACTCAAACCCAAGAGCACGTACGCCGTGCCGGGGATCTACTTCTACGACGCCAAGGCACCGGCGATCGCCCGCGAGCTGAAGCCGAGCGACCGCGGTGAACTCGAGATCACGGCCTTGAACAACGCCTACCTCGAGCGCGGAGAGCTGCGTGTCGAAGTGCTCTCGCGCGCGACCACGTGGCTCGACACCGGTACCCACGAGTCGCTCTACGAGGCCGGTGGCCTCATTCGCACCCTGCAACATCGAACCGGTCTTCGTATCGGCGACGTCGAACAGATCGGAATCGACCAAGGTTGGATTCAACCCTCCTGACGCGGACCCCGACTGGGTCGAGCGCCAAACGTGGACCCTTCTCGCTCGAAGGAGCATCAGAAAAACCGATCCGTGCGCTGCGCGGCCCAAGATCATGGAACCGAATGGCCGCCGTCGGACACTATTTGTCGTGCGCACCTTTGAAGACCTCGACGACGCAGAGCTGTGGGAACTCTCGGCGTCCGATTCGGAGGCTTTCGGCGAGATCTTCCGTCGTCACGCACGATCGGTCTTCGCGGTCTGCTACTGGCGAACCGGTGACGCGACGATGGCCGAGGACGTCACAAGCGTGGTCTTTCTCGAGGCGTGGCGACGCCGCGATCAGGTTGTCCTGGAAAAGCGGTCGTCGCTGCCGTGGCTGCTCGGTGTGGCCAACCACACCTCGCGAAACGCGTCGCGTTCACTGCGTCGTTACACCCAGGCGCTGCGGCGACTCGACGGGCGTCGCGACACCTCCGAGCGACGAAGCCGTGGTCGACCGATTGGACGCGGAGATTTCGCTGCGCCACTTCAATGACGTCATCCGAGACTTCTCCGAACAGGAGCGAGAGATCGTGCTCCTCGTGTTCTGGAGCGGTCTCAGCTACGAAGCGGCGTCGGTTGCCCTCGGTGTTCCCGTGGGCACCGTCCGCTCCCGAGTTTCGCGCACGCGACGCAAATTACAACTACGACTCGGCCACGACGACCGCGTCACGAAGGAGGCACCATGAATGAAGAAATTGACACGCCGGGCGTGCCGGAGTTGAACGAAGGATGGATAGCACGTGCGAACCCAGCACCTCCTGGAAGAGGCGGCAACGCCCTCACCTCGTCGTCGGCGGAGATTGTGGTAACCGAGCGTCGGCGGCGGAGCGGTGGCCGCGACGGCACTCTGGTCGGTATCCTGGGGCCGTGGGCATCGCCCGCGTTCGCCGGCTGGAGCGCCGATCCGACGACGCCCTCATACGAGTCAACTCGGTGCCGCCGAGACGGCCTGCTCCAACCTGGCAGCGAACCTGGCCAGCGTTTCCAATTCGCCCGGCTTGGCAACGCTTGCGCCGATCGCGTTGAGCGACGCACGCGGTCCGTACTCGTTGATCGTGTACGGCACTACCAATCCGTCGCTGTGCGTGGCCGGTGCAAACCTGACTTCGCTCAATGAGAATGGTGGATCGATGTCGATTGGCGACGCGACCGTCGATGGGGCCGGATCGGGCGCGAACGGAAACGGTCAATCGATTTCGTCGATCAACTCATCCGACAATGCCTCGAGCGCTTCGACGCCACCCCCGGGCGGTGCAGTGGTGAATCTCTCCTACGTCGACACGCAGAGCGGTCAGTCGTTCACGGTCGCCGAAGGTTCGGTGGGTTCAGAGGTGTCGGGCGCGACGTTGCTCTTGAGCGATGGATCAAGCGTCATCTCCACCGTTGACAACGGACTGTTCGCCGCGTGGTGGCCGGGCCAAGCCACGGTGTCATCCATTCAGGTGACGACGACAGCGGGCGTCAACTAGAGAGAATCGGATTTGATCCGGCCGATCGCGTCCTCAGGCTCCGGTACCGCTTGACGGCCCACCAGGTGGACCAGATCATGAAGACTTCAGCGAGCACCGTCACCGCGGCGATCAAGGCGTTGTGATCGAGCGCCACCGCCAGGATCACCGCGAGTTCTGCCATCACGACCACCAGACAGATGACGGCGTAGTAGCCATACTGCACGGCCGCGTCGACGACGTCCGAATTGGCCTCGACGTCAGTGCGCCAAAAGACGTTCAGGACGTCGCGCTTCTCTCGCCACGAACAGCCGTGATAGACGTTCAGGTTCACTGAACCACGATACTGACGCTCATCGCCGAGTCAGTGTGCGTCGCGAACAACATTTCGACAAACGTGCGACCAGGGCGTGCGCGTCAGAGCTCGAAACCGAGGAAACTCGCCTCAGCGCCGTGCGCGAGACGTTTGTGCACGCCGAGCGTCGGTCGATCGAGGTGGGCCATGGCGTCGGCGACGGCGACGGCGTGCGTCAGTACGTCGACCTCAGGCGCCACCGCCTCGACGATGCCGAAGCGCAGCGCGTCCGGTCCAGTGAAGCGTCGCGCCGTCGTGGCGGCGACGGTCGCCGTCGCACGCGGGAGGCGATTGGTCAGGATCGACCACAGCCGCTCGTCCAGCGCCAAACCGATCTCAGCCTCGTTCATGCACCAGTACCCTCGGTCCTCGCGCATGACGCGGTAGTCGAAGGCGCACGAGATCAGCGCGCCCGCGGCGAACGCGTGGCCGTTGATGGCGGCCACCGTGTACGCCGGGAAGACCAGCAGTCGGCCGATCGTACGCTCCAACTCGTGCAGTGTCGCGACGAACTCGTCGCGTTTGTCGGCGAATCGTGCGAGGTCGAGGCCGTTGCAGAAGAACTTCCCCGAACCGGTCAGTACCACCGAGAGCGGTCCCTCGGTGCGCTCGATCTCGTCGAGCAGCTGGTTGAGTCGGGCGAGCGAATCGAGGTTGACCCGGTTCTCTCCTTCGTTCCACGTCAGCACCGTGACCGGGCCCTCGCGCGTCAAGTTGATGTCCATGGAGGGAGCCTATTGTGAGCGGTCGCGTCGGTTGTAAGTTACGACTATGACCGAGAACATTTCCGCGATCCCCGAACCGGACGTTTCGAAGGAGAATCCCGTCTCCGAGCATTGGATCTGGACGGGTGATCACCGACCGGCGGTGCCGCGCGCCTTGGTCGACCACATGACCAAGGACTGGGGCAGCGTCGAGCCGAGTGACGAGGTGCACCCCGCGGCGTCGTTCTGTGCGGAACGACGCGCCCGCATCGCCGAAGAGTTCTCCGGTCGCACGATCGTCGTGGCGACCGGCAACTTCAAGGTCCGCGCCAACGACACGGACTACCGGTTCCGCGCGGGAACGGATTTCTTCTACCTGACCGCGTGTGACGAACCGGACGCCGTGCTCGTCATCGCGCCCGGCGCCGACAGTCCGCGCTCCACGCTCTACGTGGCGGACCGGCGCGATCACCGCACACACGAGTTCTTCACCGACGGCCGCTACGGCGAGCTGTGGGTCGGCGCACGGCGAGGTGTCACCGAGGCCGCCGTCTACTACGCGATCGACACGGCGCCACTGGAGAACCTCGAACGTGACCTCGACGCGCTGGCCACGACTGAGATCGTGAGCGTTCGCGGCTTCGACCGCAAGCTCGACGACTACCTCGAGGAGAACAAGGACGACGACACGCTCGCCACGGCGCTCAGCGAGCTGCGGCTCGTGAAGGACGACTTCGAGATCGCCCAACTGCAGTTGGCCGTGGATTACACGGTCAAGGGCTTCGAGGACGTGGTTCGGGCCCTGCCCGCCGCCGAGGGCCGCGGCGAGCGCGTCATCGAAGGCGTCTTCCACCTGCGCGCGCGCGTCGAAGGCAACGACACCGGCTACGACACGATCGCCGCCAGCGGCTCGAACGCGACCGTCCTGCACTGGATGAGGAACACCGGCGCCGTGCGCAAGGGTGACCTGCTCCTGCTCGACGCCGGGGTCGAATGCAACAACCTCTACACCGCCGACGTGACGCGAACGATGCCGATCAGTGGCACGTACTCCCCGGCCCAGCGACGGATCTACGAACTCGTCCTCGCCGCGCAACAAGCCGGTATCGACGCCGTGAAACCCGGCGCGACGTTCAAGGCACCGCACGAGGCGGCGATGAAGGTCCTCGCCCAAGGTCTCTTCGACCTCGGCATCTTGAAAGAGGAGCCCGCGTTGGCGCTTCGCCCCGAACGCCAGCTGCACCGGCGCTACACGCTCCACGGGACCAGTCACATGCTGGGACTCGACGTCCACGACTGCGCGAACGCCCGCGACGAGATGTACCGCGACGGCGTGCTCGAAGAGGGCTACGTCCTCACCGTGGAGCCGGGTCTGTACTTTCAGGCCAATGACCTCACCGTGCCCGAGGAGTACCGCGGCATCGGCGTACGCATCGAAGACGACATCCTCGTCACGGCGACAGGCGCGAAGAACCTCTCGGGCGCGCTGCCGCGCGAGGTCGACGCCGTCGAGGCGTGGATGGCCGGACTCTGGAACGAAGCCGGTCCGAATCTCGGGTTGTAGTCCCTAGGGCAGTACGCGAAGCGGAAGGTGGCGTGGTCCGCGCACCTGACCGGGCGCCCACGTCACCGCGTCGCGGTCGGCGAGTTCGAAACGGGGAAAACGCTTGATGAACTCCTCGATCGCGACGCGCAGTTCGAGTCGCGCGAGGTTCGACCCCACGCAACGGTGAATGCCCAGGCCGAAGGCGGCGTGGCGATTGGCCGCGCGGTCGATGATGAAACGCTCGGCGTCGTCGAAGGCCTCGGGGTCACGATTGGCCGCCGGGAAACCTAGGAGCACCCAGTCGTCCTTCTTCATGGGACAGCCGAAGAACTCGTAGTCCTCGGCGACCAGTCGGGCCATCGTGACCGGGGCGTAGAAACGCAGGAACTCCTCGACCGCCACGGGCAAGAGTTCCGGCTCGTTGACCAGTCGCGCCAGGTCGTCGGGGTGACGCGCGAGATGCCAGATCGCCGAGCCGATGGCCGACCACGTGGTGTCGATGCCGGCGACGAGGATCAGCACGATCGTCCCCGACACGTGCTGACGCTCGAGCTTCTTGCCGCCGACTTCGACGTTCAGGAGATAACTCGTCAAGTCGTCGCGGGGGTTCTCGACGTGGTCGTCAATCTGCTTGGCGAAGTACTCGCCCACCGGCTCGAACATCGGTCCTCGGACCTCGGACGGCAGGTCGATCAGGTCCAGGATCAGGTGGATGATGTCACGAAAGATCTCTTCGTCCTCGGGCGGGAAGCCCAGCATCGAGGCGATGACTCCGGGTGGGATGTATTGGGCGTAGTCCATCCCACCGTCGACGAACTCGTGTCCCTCCATCTGGTCGAGGTGCTTGTTGCACAGCGCGCGGATCTGGGGCTCCAGGGCGTTGACCGGACCGGGCGCGAACGCCGGCAGGATGACGCGACGAGCAATCGCGTGGAATGGTGGGTCCGACGTGATGGGCGGCGCGCCGCCGATTGGCGCCGGGATGAAGTTCGGTGGGTACTTGTTGTTGACGACTACGACCATGCGGCTGGTGAAGTGTTCCGTGTCGTTGGCGATCGACGACACCATCTCGTGCGTCGTGGGGAACCAGCCGCCACCGTAGCGATCGGTGTGCGCGACCGGACAGCGCCCGCGCAGGTCCTCCCAGATCGGGTAGGGATCGTTCACCCACTGCGGATCGGTGTGGTCCCAGTCGGTCGCGAAGTCCCGGACCGGCTGCTTGTGCGCCAGGGAATCATCAACGATGTCGGTCACGGCAGTCCCCTTTTATCGCAGCACGCGAATCGGGAGGTTCCTCGGGCCGCGGATCTGACCAGGCGCCCACGTCACGGCCTTGGCGTCGGCCAACTCGAAGCGCGGGTAGCGCTTGATGAACTCCTCGAGGGCAACGCGCATCTCGAGGCGGGCCAGGTTCGATCCCGCGCACCGGTGGATGCCCAGCCCGAAGGCGACGTGGCGGTTCTCCGCGCGGTCGATGATGAACTTGTCGGCGTCCTTGAACGCGACCGGGTCACGGTTCGCAGCGGGGAAGCCGAGCAGGATCCAGTCGTCCTCTTTCATGGGACATCCCTGGTACTCCATGTCGTGCTTCACGAGTCGGGCCATCGTGACCGGCGCGTAGAAGCGCAGGAACTCCTCGATGGCGACGGGCATCAGGTCGGGCTCGTTCACCAAGCGCTCGAGGTCGTCGGGGTTGTGCGCGAGGTGCCAGATGGCCGAGCCGATCGCCGACCACGTGGTGTCGATGCCGGCGACGAGGATCAAGATCATCGTCCCGAAGACGTGCTCCAGCGCGAGGTTCTGTCCCTCGAGCTCGACGTTCAACAGGTACGACGTGAGGTCGTCGCGCGGGTTGTCCATGTGGTCTTCCATCTGGGCCACGAAATACTGTTCGATCGGCTCGAACTCGACGATGCGCTCCTCTTCCGGGTGGTCGATGCCCTCCATGATGATGTGGACCATCTCGAGGAACTTCTCGATGTCCTCTTCGGGGAAGCCCAGCATCCCGCGGATGACGCCCGGTGGGATGTACTGGGCGTACCTCGTGCCGGCGTTGATGACGTCCTCGCCGTCCAGACCGTCGAGCAGGCTCGAGCAGAGTTCACGGATCATCGGCTCGAGGGCGTTGATGGGCCCGGGCGCGAACGCCGGCAGGATGAGGCGACGCGCGATCGCGTGAAACGGCGGGTCCGAGGTGATGGGTGGGGCCACGCCGATCGGGGCCGGCAGGTCCAACTCGGTCGGACGACCGTTATTGATGACCACGGTACGACTGGTGAAGTTCTCCGTGTCCTTGGCGATCTCGGACACGCCGGCGTGCGTCGCGGGGAACCACCCGCCGCCGTAGCGCTCGGTGTGCGCGACCGGGCAACGCTGACGGAGGTCTTCCCAGATCGGGTACGGATCGGCGACCCACTGCGGATCGGAATGGTCCCAATCGGTCGCGAAGTCTTGAACCAGGGGGCTGTCGGTCATGGCTACTCCTCGATGAAGATCGCGTGCTCGGGGCAGTTCGACTGGGCGAGTCGCGCCAGTTCTTTGGTGTCGTTCGTCAACGTGCCGTCACCGATCACGACGCCGTTACCCAGGTCGTCGAAATCGAAGACCGCCGGCGCGATCGAGAAACATCGTCCCTGACCTTGACAGATCTCAGGGTCAATTCGAACTTTCACGGGCCCCCCTTCCCTACTGGGACTGACCTTACTACCCAGTAAAAGATAAATTATCGGCGACGGTGACAACCTCAATTCCGGAACAAAAATGTCGGCCGTCGGGCTTGATTCGTCGGCCCGCGTCCGATCGGAACACACGAACGGTCCTCGCGCCCTCGTGCCGTACCATTCCTCGTTGTGACCGATCCAGCCGGCGAGGCCGCTCGACACCTCGTCGAGTCGTCGACGAACGTCGTGGTCATCACGGGTGCCGGCGTCTCGACCGCGTCGGGCATCCCCGACTTCCGGGGTCCCGACGGGGTGTGGACGAAGAACCCGGCCGCCGAACGCCTCTCCAACATCGACACCTTCGTCTCGTCCCGCGAGGTGCGCGAGGAGGCGTGGCAACAGTTGCTACCGCGTCGTGACGTCACTGTCGAACCCAACGCGGCTCACCGGGCCCTGGCGGCCTTCGAACGCACGGGCAAGCTCACAGCCCTCATCACGCAGAACATCGACGGCCTGCACGTGGCGGCCGGTTCGGACCCGAGTCTCGTCATCGAGGTCCACGGGAACCCACGCACGACTCGATGCCTGCGCTGCGGTCACGAGACGCCGACCAATGAGGTGCTCGATCGTGTGGCGGCCGGTGAACGCGATCCCCACTGTCACGCCATCGTTGACGGCGCCCCGTGCGGAGGAATCGTGAAGACCGCGGTGGTGAGCTTCGGTCAAGCGCTGCCCGAGCAGGACTTCGCCCGGGCGGAACTGCTCGCGAAGAGGAGTGAACTACTGATCTGCGTCGGCTCCACGCTGTCGGTCCACCCCGTGTCCGGACTCGTCCCCAAAGCGACCGCGCGCGGCGCGCGGCTCGTGATCATCAACGCCGATCCGACACCGTACGACGACATCGCTGACGTCGTCGTGCGAGGGGACATTCCAAGCGTGCTCGGACCGATCCTTGGAGTCGCGTAACCCGTGTGACGCATTCGCTCACGACTCCGTCGTGGCCCTACTCCGTCTCAATCTCCTCGCGACTGATACCGAGGAAATAGAGCACCGCGTCCAGATAGGGAACCGTCAGTTGCGTGTCAGCGTGCTCTTGCACGACCGGCTTCGCGTTAAAGGCGATGCCCAGACCGGCCGCCGACAACATGTCGATGTCGTTCGCGCCGTCACCGACCGCGACGGTCTGTTCCAGGGGGACGCCCACTTCATCGGCGAACCGTCGAAGGGCGTTGGCCTTGCCGGCCCGGTCGACGATCTCACCGACGATTCGTCCGCTGAGCTTGCCGTCTACGATCTCGAGCCGATTCGCCGCGAGGTGTTCGACCCGGAGTTCGGTCATCAACGGCGCGAGCACCTCGACGAAGCCGCCCGACACCACGGCAGGCACGTAGCCGAGTCGTTGCAGCGTGCGAAGCAACGTCCGCGCGCCCGGCGTCAGTCGCAGTCGTGACCGCACGTCGTCGAGTACCGACGCGCTCAGTCCCTCCAGCAGCGCCACGCGACGACGCAACGCTTCAGCGAAATCGATCTCGCCGGACATCGCCAACTGGGTAATGGCCGAGACCTCCGCCGCGCAGCCACACTCCTCGGCGAGCAGGTCGATGACCTCGTCTTGGAGCAACGTGGAGTCCGCGTCCATCACGACCAGGTGTTTCGCGCGTCGATGCAGGCCAGCGCGTTGCACCGCCAGGTCGACGCCGGCCCCACGAGCGACGTCCACCAGCGCCTCGCGCAGTGACGCGTGGTCCGCGCTTCGCACCACCAGTTCGTAGCAGTCGACGGGATAGCTCGCGAGGTGCACGATCCGCTCACACGTGGAGCCCGACGCGGCGATGGCGGCGAAGACACTCTCCAATTGGGTCGCGCCAATCCTCGGCGCGAGGAAGGTCACGAGCAATCGGCGTCCGTCGCTCACGTCGCTCGGTGTCACCGCTTCGACGGTCGCGGTGATCCCAGCGCTGACGATGTCTCGCTGGTCCAGGGCCGCTTCGATGACCTCTCGCGTCACCGCGTTGCGCGACGACACCTCGGCACACAGGACCAGGGCGCCGCGGATCGTGATCTGCGCCACGTCGGTGATCTCGATGCCGCGGGCCTGCAGTGAGGTGAGCGCCGCGAAGAGTTCGGCGCCGACGCCGACGCGGTCGGGCCCGCTCACCGTCACCAGAAACGTCGTAGAACTCACCCTCGAAGCGTAGAGGTTGGTGCTTCGTGACTAGGACTCGGAGTGATCCTCGCCAGAACGCATCTCGCGCACGGCGGTGACATTCGGATCCGTGCGCGCGTCGAAACTCCAGAGTCGCGGCAACGCGAGCGCGACGGCCCCGACCGAACCGGTGCAGGCCAGTCCCCCGAAGGTCAAGGAGAAGCGCAGCGTGGTCCACGCCGCCATGACGCCCGCGCGGAACTGGCCGGCCGTGGGCCCGAGCGAATACGAGATCATCTCGATGCCGGCCATGCGGCCGCGCATCTCCAGGGGAATCGACTCGTTCCACATCGTGGTGCGAAAGATGCCGCTGATCGCGTCCGCGCCGCCCCCGACGGCGAGGCCGACGAAGACGAGCCACAGGATCGACGAGTACCCGAAGAGCGCGATGCCGAGGCCCCAGAGCGCGGCGGCGTAGACAATCGCGCGTCCGTACCGATGGACGCTGTGCGACCACCCCGAGGTGAGCGTCGCGATGAGCGCTCCCGCCGGAATGCCGCAGTACAGCAGCGGCAACGCGTAGGACACGTGGAACCGCGCCGCCACGAAGGGCAACATGACGACCGGAAAGGCCAGGATCATCGCCAGCAGGTCGACGATGTACGTGCCCACGATGTCCGGACGCGACCTGACGTAGTGCAGTCCCGAACGCAGCGCCGCCACGTCGCTCTGCCCCGGCGCGGTCGCGGCGGTGGCGCGGAGGGTGAAGAGCAGGATCAGTGAGAGCGTGAAGGTCACGAGGTTGGCGAGATAGACCGACGCCGGTCCGAACGCGATGGCCGCGACGCCTCCGAGGGCCGGCCCGATGATCGACGCCGTCGTGCTACGGATGTTCGCGAGCGTCGAGGCCGATCGTTGCAGGTCGTGCGGCACGAACATCTGGTTGAGCGCTTCGACGCTGGGACGCTGCAGACTGCCGGCGGCGGACGCGACGAAGGCGTCGACGTAGAGGATCCACGCCTGCGGGTGCGACAACAGCGCGTTGATGAGGAGGACCGCCGTCGAGATCATCAGGACCTGCTCCATCGAGATGATGAGTCGCCGTCGGTTCAGTCGGTCCGCGAGCACCCCGCCGTAGAGGCCGAAGACGATGAGCGGCAAGAACTCGGCCAGGCCGAGCGACCCGACGTCGAGCGTCGAGTGCGTGAGGAGGCGCAGTTGGAACGGCACCGCCACGTACGTGGCCTGGCTCCCCAGCGCCGTCACGAACCCGGCGACGTAGAGTCGGCGGTACTGCGTGGAGACCCGCAGCGGCGACAGGTCGACGCCGAGTCTCCTACTCACTCGGCGGTCCCGATTGCCATCCGTTCTCGCGCGAGTAGTGACGCAACACCTTGGCCGGGACGCCCCCGAGCACGACGTGTGAGGGGAATTTCCCGCGGACGACCGCACCGGCTGCGACGACCGTATTGCGACCGAGTTCCGTCCCGGGAAGAATCACGGCGTTAGCCCCGAGCCAACTCCCCGAACCGATACGAACCGCCGCCTCGGTCGGTGTCTGCCAGCCGATGGGCTGTTCGGGGTCCTCGTAGGAGTGGTTCTCGTCGGTGATGTACACGTACGGCCCGGTTTGGATCTCGTCACCTAGCACGATGGACCAGTGACCGATGATGTGCGAACCGCGTCCGATGATGCACCTGCGCCCGATGGTGACGACCGGGGAACTGAGCATCGTCTGTTCGCCGCTGATACCGGCGGTCAGACAGACGTTCGGCCCGATGAGCGTCTCGTCGCCGATGGCGAGGTAGCGCTCGTTGTAGATGACGCCCTGGGGCGCCATGAGCGCCGCCCCCTTGCCGAAGTACTGAAACGTCTTCGAGTACGGATCACTCGGTCCAACGGTGGCGACTTCGTTGAGGTAGCGCCGAGCGGCGCGCACTCGGGCGCCGAGAAATTGGCGAAAGCGAAGTCGATTATCCACCGACGTCACGCTACTGGTACGCGTGCGCGTGCTTCATCGCCCGAAGGCCGGTGATCAGATCACGCCGGCGGTGCCGTGCGACGCTCAGTCGAGCGAGATCGGCGTGTCGATGTCAATCTCCACGCCGGTGCCGACGACGTCGGGCAAGAGCGCGTTGGCCATGTGCTCTCGCACGCGACCGTCGATCTCGGCCATGGTCTGCGGGTTCTCGCGGAGGAAGGCCTTCACGTTCTCACGTCCCTGACCCATCTGCTCACCCTCGTAGGTGAACCACGCGCCAGCCTTCTTCACGAATCCCAACTCCACGGCGACGTCGAGCACCGAGCCTTCACGGCTGATGCCCTGGCCGTACATGATGTCAAACTCGGCCTGCTTGAACGGGGCGGCGCACTTGTTCTTCACGACCTTCACCCGAGTGCGGTTGCCGACGACGTCGGTGCCGTCCTTGATCGACTCGATGCGACGGATGTCGAGGCGGATTGACGCGTAGAACTTGAGCGCCCGCCCACCAGGGGTGACCTCTGGTGAGCCGTACAACACTCCTATCTTTTCGCGTAACTGGTTGATGAAGACCGCGACGGTGTTGGACTTGGAGAGTCCGCCAGTGAGCTTGCGCAGCGCCTGGCTCATGAGACGGGCCTGCAGACCGACGTGGGAGTCGCCCATGTCGCCCTCGATCTCGGCACGGGGCGTCAACGCCGCCACCGAGTCGATGATGATGACGTCCAGGGCGCCCGAGCGGATCAGCATGTCAGTGATCTCGAGGGCCTGCTCACCGGTGTCGGGCTGGGAGATCAGGAGGTCGTCCACGTTGACCCCGATGGCGCGCGCGTAGACCGGGTCCATGGCGTGCTCGGCGTCGATGTAGGCACAGACGCCGCCGTTGCGCTGCGCTTCGGCGACCACGTGCATCGCCAGCGTCGACTTGCCCGAGGACTCCGGGCCGTAGAGCTCGACGATGCGACCGCGCGGCAGTCCGCCGATGCCGAGCGCCATGTCGAGCGCGAGGGCGCCGGTCGGGATCGACTCGATGTTCATGTGCAGGTTCTCACCCATGCGCATGATCGAGCCCTTGCCGAACTGCTTCTCGATCTGGCCGAGTGCGGCGTCGAGGGCCTTCTCGCGGTCATCGGTTGCCATTACTGTCTCCTTGTTCTTCGTCACCGGAGGAACGCTATGAGCCTCTTGTGACATCGGTCGGTCTCCACCCGCCTTCACGGTACTACGAACAAGTGTTCGTAAAATGGATATTCCGAGGACCCCTCAATCCTGCACCATGAGGCATCAGAAATACAGTGAAATCAAGGAAATTCTGGTCAATCGACCAATGCTTGGTAGACCAACTGCTGGAGTTCGCGGCGAAAGGGATAGGTGCCGCTCGGCAGGAGTTGGGTGTAGAAGCCGACGGTCAAGTCCTCGGCCGGATCGACCCAAAAGAGTGTCGACGCGGCGCCACCCCACGCGAAGGTCCCTTCGGAGGCGAGGCTCTTGTTCTTCGCCGAATCGGTGACCACCGAGAAACCGAGTCCGAAGCCGACGCCGGCGTAGTTCGTCTCGGAGAACGAGTCCCTCGCGAACGCCTCCAGGTCGGCGTCATTCGGCAAGTGGTTGCGCGTCATCAAATCCAGCGTTCGACTGGAGATCAGCCGCACACCGTCGAATTCACCGCCCCCGAGCAGCATGGTCATGAACCGCTGGTAGTCGCTCGCACTCGACACCAGTCCGCCCCCGCCGCCGTGGATGCGCGGCTCGTTTCGGGCGCCCGTGGCCAGCTCCTCGAACGGGAACGAGTCGCCGCCGTGGGGTACGTACAGCTGGGCCAGTCGGTCCCACTTGTCCTCCGCGCAGAACCAGTCGGTGTCGGTCATGCCCAATGGACCGAGGATCCGTTCCTGAAGGAACGACTCGAAACTCTGGCCGCTCCAGATCTCGATGAGCCGTCCGAGCACGTCGACCGAGACCGAGTAGTTCCAGCCGCTGCCCGGTTGGAACACCAGGGGGCTCGTACACCAATCGTGAACCGCCTGGGCGAGGTCCGCGCCGGGCGCGAACACGAAGTCGTAGCCCTTCAGGCGGTAGATCTCGTCCGTCGGGTGCGCGCGGTGGAAACCGTAGGTCAGTCCACTCATCTGACTGAGTAGATGGTGCACGCGCACCGGCTCGATCGCTGGGACCGTGAGGGGATTGGCGGCCGTGCCGCCGGCCCACACGCGCGGCTCCTTCAACGCGTCGATCCACTGACCGACGTCGTCGGTCAGGTCGAAGCGACCCTCTTCGTAGAGCATCATCACGGCGATCGAGGTGATCGGCTTGGTCATCGAATAGATCCGCCAGATCGTGTCGTCGGTCACCGCAAGGTTCTGCTCGCGGTCGCGGAACCCACCCTTGCCGCTCCAGACCAATTCGCCGCCGCGCGCCACGGTCACGAGCCAACCGGGGAGTCGCCGGTCCTCGACGTAGGCGTCGAAGTGCGGCGCGATGCGATCGAGTCGCACGGGGTCGACGCCCATCGCGCTCGGATCAACGCGAATCTCCAATGACGACATGTCGACCTCCGAACGTTCAGTTGGACCTTACGTGAGAAACCGACGACCTAAGACGAGGCGTCCAGCGCTCTTCGAAGCACGTCGAGCGCACTGATCGCGCTGTAGGCGCGCACGCGCGGACGATCGCCCGGGAGTCGCAACGCCGCGTGGTGCACGTGCTCGCCCCGCGCCAGGCCGACGAAGACCGTCCCGGCCGGCTGACCGTCCTGTTCTTCGGGTCCGGCCACGCCGGTGACGCTCAGTCCGACGTCGGCGTTGAGCAGATCTCGCACGCCGATCGCCATCGCCTCGGCTGCCTCGGCGCTGACGACGGGACCGACCGGCACCTTCAAGAGGTCGAACTTGACCTCCGAGGCGTAGCTCACGACGCCACCGCGAAACCAGTGCGACGCCCCGGGTACGCCGACGAGGCGTGACGCGATGAGTCCACCGGTCACGGACTCAGCCACCGCCAAGGTGAGACCGCGTTCGAGGAGTTGGGCCGCCACGACGTCTTCCATGGTCTGGTCATCGACGCCGAAGATGATGTCACCGAGTAGGTCCACGATGAGGGTTCGCACGATCGACTCTTCGTGCCCGAGGAGCTCGGACGCGTGCGCGGTGTCGTCCCCGCGCGCCGTGAGTCGGACCTTGATGCCCTCGATGCCCGAGGCGAGGAAGGCGATCGTGACACGATCGTCGTTCACCAGCTCGTCGAAGCGCGGCGCCACGGCCTCGGCCAACGCCGACTCACTCGCGCCCCAGGTGCGAAGGACGCGACTGGTGATCACCGAGGTCGTGCCCGCGGCCGCCTGACGCGCCAACAGATCAGGCAGGATGGCTCGTTCGAACATGTCGGTCATCTCGTACGGGACGCCCGGCACGGCGTAGACGACCTTCTGACCGACCGCGCAGACGAGCCCCGGCGCGGTGCCGCGGGTCTGGGGGATGATCGTCGCGCCGCGCGGCACGTCGGCCTGCAGGAGGTTGTTCTCGGGCATCGCGCGACCGCGCGCGCCGAACATCGCGCGGATCTTCTCCACGATCGCTTCGTCGCGTTCGAGGGGGACGTTCATCACCTCGGCCAGTGCGGCGCGCGTGATGTCGTCCTGGGTCGGTCCGAGCCCGCCGCAGACGATGACCGCGTCGCTGCGCGCGAGCGCGGTGCGAAAGGCGAGGAGGATCCGTTCGTGGTTGTCGCCCACGTGCTGGTGGAACTGGGAGGCGATGCCGTTGGCCGCCAACTGTTCACCCAACCACTGGGAGTTCGTGTCGGGGATCTGACCGAGCAGCAACTCCGTGCCGACCGCCACGATCTCAACTCGCACGAAGACCGACCTTCTTGCCGTCGACGTAGTACTGCCAGCCGGTGTAGATCGTCAGGACCACCGCGATCCAGATGACCGTGACGCCGATCCAGGTGTGGTGCGCCGTCACCGGGATCACGCAGAAGGCGATCGCCCAGTCCTGCGTGAAGGTCTTCCACTTCGCGAGCTTGCTCGCGGGGATCGAGATCCCCCGCCGTGCGGCGCGCGAGCGAAAGACGCTCATCCAGATCTCACGCAGCGTGATGATCACCGAGGGGACGATGAATCCCTCGAGGCCGTGCGGTCGCGCGAGGATCAGCGCGTAGAGCGACCCGAGGACGATCACCTTGTCGGCCAACGGGTCGAGGAACGCGCCCGAGGTCGTGGTGCCGTGGCGGCGCGCGACGATACCGTCGAAGTAGTCCGACATGGCGGCGAGAAAGCCGACGAGCGCGGTCCACCACGAGATCCGGTCGAAGACGATCAGATAGATGAAGACCGGCGCGACCAGCAGGCGCGACGCCGTGAGCATGTTGGCGGGCGTGAGGAGAGCGGACTCGCCGTACGTCGGTTCGCTCGTCATACCGGCACCGCCTCCAGATCCGTTCCGTGACTCGCCACGATCACGCCTTCGACCATCGTGCCCACGGGCAGTGACCGATCCACCATCACAATGCCATCAATCTCGGGGCATTCGCGGGCACTGCGCCCCACGCCCGGCTCGTCGATGAGGAGTCGCTGCGTCGTGCCCACCAGGGCGTCTCGACGACGAGCGGTGATGGCGTCTTGGAGTTCGCTCACCTCGCACAGTCGCTCGAGCGCCAGCTCGTGCGGGACCTGGTCACCCATCGCGTGGGCCGGCGTGCCCTCTTCGGAGGAGAAGGTGAAGAACCCGGCCCAATCGAGCTGCGCCTCGTCGATGAACTCGAGCAGTCGTCGCTGGTCGTCCTCGGTCTCGCCGGGATAACCCAGGATGAACGACGAACGAAAGGTCGCGTCTGGTTCGCTCGCGCGGATGGCGGCGATGCGTTCGAGGAATCGTTCGGCGTCGCCCCAGCGCTTCATCGCGCGCAGCAGCGGCCGCGAAGCGTGTTGCAGGGAGAGGTCGAAGTACGGCACGCCGCTCTCGAGGATCGCGTCGATGAGCCCGCCGGTGAGACCCGAGGGGTACAGGTACAACAGTCGCACCCGATCGACCTCGCGGCCGAGCGTCCGGGTCAGTTCGATCAACGGCTGCGTGCCGCCCTCGTCGAGCACCTCGACTGGTTCGCCGCGACCGGCGCGTCGACGGTCGTGTCCCCAGCTCGCGAGGTCCTGAGCGATCAGGACCAGCTCGCGCACACCACCCTCGGCGAGCGCACGACCCTCGGCCACGATCTCCTCCGTGGAACGAGAGCGCTGGTCGCCGCGAAAGGACGGTATCGCGCAAAAGCCGCATCGGCGGTCGCACCCTTCGGCGATCTTCACGTACGCCCAGGGCGTCGTCGACCTCGGACGCGGCAGGTTCAAGAGGTCGAAGGACGGCAGCACCCGGGTGCGCAGCGCGACGGGCGTCGAGGGCCCTGTCGCCGTGAGACTCTCGCCGAAACCCGCGACGAGGTCGACTTCCGGGAGCGCAATCGCGAGTTCGTCGCCGTAGCGCTCGGCCATGCAGCCGGTGACGACGAGGCGCGCGCTCGAACGTTTGGTGTCGGCCAGCGCGAGGACCGTCTCGATCGACTCCTCGCGGGCCGCTTCGATGAACGCGCAGGTGTTGGCGACCACGAGGTCGGCGCGGGCCAGTGACGTGGCCGCGCTGTAACCCTGGGACTCCAGCAGGCCGGCCAGTTTGTCGGAGTCCACGTGGTTCTTGGGGCACCCGAGCGTCTCGATCCAGTACCGCACCACGTCTCCTCAGTTGACGACAACACCGAGCGCACTGCGCTCGGTGGTAATGGCGGAGAGGGAGGGATTTGAACCCTCGGGCCCACTTTCGCAGGCCGCATTCTTAGCAGGAATGTGGTTTAAACCGAACTCACCCACCTCTCCCAGCCGACCCATCCTACTAAAGGGACGTCTCTAATAAAAATGGTTTTCACTAGTGAGGTCATCTCCCGCTCCATCGCGATGGCGGGCGCCGCCGACGCAGGAAACGAGACGAAACCCGGCGTTACACTGGCGACCACGACCACGCACCACCGAGAAGGGAAACCAATGCGCAAGCTACGACTCACGCTGGCGGGACTCGTGACACTCGCCACCATAGGAATCGTGTCGCTCTCGACCGGCGTCGGCGCCAACGCTGCGTCGCCACCATCGCTCGCGTCGTGCAAGACCTCGATCGGTGCTGACGAGTACACCAAGGGCAAGCTCACGATCGCCACCGACACGCCGGCCTACACGCCGTGGTTCGTGAACAACACGCCCTCGAACGGCAAGGGCTACGAGTCCGCGGTCGCCTACGCGATCGCCACGGCGCTCGGCGTCAAGAAGTCGGACGTGGTGTGGGTCCACGAGCCCTTCAACTCGAGCTTCGCGCCGGGTAACAAGCACTTCGACTTCGACATCAACGAGATCTCCTACACCGCCGCGCGCGCGCAGGTGGTGACGTTCTCCAACAGCTACTACGACGTGCAGCAGTCCATCATCGCCCTGAAGGGCAGCAAGATCGTGAAGGACCACACGCCCTCCGAACTCAGGTCGTACCAGTACGGTGACCAGATCGGCACGACGGGTCTGCTCTACATCGACCAGCACATCAAGCCCGCGAAGGCCCCTCGCGTGTACAACTCGCTGGCCGACGCCGCCTCGGCGCTCGAGAACGGGCAGATCGACGCGATCGTCCTCGACACGCCCGACGGCCAGTACATGGCCTCGCCCGGATCCGGCGAGGTGGTCAACTCCAAGAACAAGAACATCGCGGTCCAGGTCGGTCAGTTCCCGAGCGTCGGTGAGCACTACGGCCTGCTCTTCCAGAAGGGGAACAAGCTCGTCGGTTGCGTGAACGCCGCCATCGCGGCCATCAAGTCCGATGGCACGCTGGCCTTGCTCCAGACGAAGTGGCTCAGCATCTATACGAGCGTGCCCGTAATCAAGCCGTAGTCTCGATGTCCAACGTCACCGACGCAGGTCAGTCGGAAGAGACGCCGTCGTTCTTCGCGCCCCGCCGAAAGCAGCTCTTGCTCGGTCGCCGCGGGATCGTCGTGAGTGTGCTCTCCACGGTGCTGATCATCGGGGGACTGATCACCATCTTCGCGCTCGCGCCGGGTG
>CAWDJY010000012.1:0-813297 GCA_963802735.1 uncultured Acidimicrobiaceae bacterium
GTCGCTTCGCAAGTCCCTAATCGTAACCTCGCCGGCGGCCATCTCCTGGGGCCCGACCAAGAGCGCGAGACGCGCGCCCGATTTGTCGGCCACCTTCATCTGGGACTTCATCGACCGGTGGTCGTAGGCCCGGGCGGTCGCGAAGCCCGCGCCGCGTAGCTCGTCGACCAGCGCGGTCGCGACGTCGCGTCCCGTCGTGTCGATGACGAAGAGGTCGAGGGCGCGGTTCACCAGGTTGCGCGGTTCGACGCCTTCGGCCTCGCGGGTGAGGAGCAGACGCTCGATCCCGCTGCCGAAGCCGATGCCGCTGGTCGGCTTGGCGCCCAGTTGCTCGGCGAGCTTGTCGTAGCGCCCGCCACCACCGATCGCGTTCTGCGCGCCACCGAGGGCGTCGGCCACGAACTCGAACGTCGTGCGGGTGTAGTAGTCGAAGCCGCGCACGAGTCGCGGGTCGACCTGTGACTCGATGCCGATGGACGCCAGTCCGGCGACGACCTTGTCGAAGTGCGCCCGACAGTCGTCGCAGAGGTGATCGATGAGCATCGGACCCTCCGACGTGACCGCGACGCAGGCCGGCTCCTTGCAGTCGAGGACCCGCAGGGGGTTCTCGGACCACGTCGTGCGGTGCTCGTCACAGAGTCGCGCCGCGTTCTTCGCGAGGTGCGCGCGCAACAGCTCGACGTAGGCGCCGCGACAGACGTCGTGGCCCATCGAGTTGATCAGCAGGCGAAAGCGTGTCAGACCCAGCGCGCGATAGAACCGCTCGGCCAGGGCGATGACCTCGACGTCAACCGCCGGGTCGTCGGTGCCGAGTACCTCGACGCCCAGTTGGTGGTGCTGGCGATAGCGACCGGCCTGCGGGCGCTCGTAGCGAAAGGCCGCCGTGACGTACCACGCCTTCCACGGCGTCGTGGGGTTGTGCTGGACGAAGGCGCGCACGACCGACGCGGTGCCCTCGGGACGCAACGCGTAGACCCGGTCGCCCCGGTCGGAGAACACGTACATCTCCTTCTTGGCGACCTCGCTGTCCTCACCGATGCCTCGGTTGAAGACGCCGACGTCTTCGAACATCGGCGAGATGACGAGTTCGAAGTCGTAGCGGTAGGCGAACTGCGCGAAGGTCGCGACGACGCCCTCCCACTCGGCCGACAACGGCGCGAGCACGTCGTGGGTCCCGATGGGGGCTTGGAAGGGTGTGACGGCGTCGCTCATGAATTCTTGTTCTGTCCCGGTAGTTGTCGGAAGGCGTCGAAGACGCCGTCGACGCTCTTCAGCGCCGCCAACAGGCTACTGAGGTGCGTCGGGTCCGCGAGTTCCACGTCGAAGACCATCCGCACGATCCTCGAGCCCGACGTCGACGTCGAACTCGAGATGATACTGAGGTGATACTCGGCCACGACCTTGGAGACGTCGAGCAGCAGCCGCGAACGATCGAAGGCCATGACCTCCAGGACCGCGCGGTACTGACCGCTGACCGAGCCGTCCCATTCGACGTCGATGATGCGCTCGCCGAGGCGCTGGGCCAAAGCGACCGCGTTCGAGCAGTCGTCGCGGTGCACCGAGACACCCCGTCCCTGCGTGATGAAGCCCATGATGGCGTCACCGGGCACCGGCGAACAACAGCGCGCCAAGTGGATCATCACGTCGTCGAGGCCCTCGACGTAGACCCCGGCGCTGCGACGCGTGGTGCGACTGGTGCGCGGCATGCGCGTGACCGTGGTCGGCATCTGTTCGGTCTCGCCGCCGCCGCGCAGTTCGCGGTCCAGTCGCTGGACCACGGCGAGCGCCGAGATCTGGCCGCTGTCGATGGCCATGAAGAGGGCGTCGAGGTCCTCGAGGTTCATCGCCGCGATCACCGCGTCGAGCGCGCTCGAGGACAGCGACGTGGCGATCGGCAGCCCCTCGCGGCGCAGGGCCTTGGTCAGCTCCTCGCGACCGCCCTCGATGGCGTCCTCGCGGCGCTCTCGCTGGAACCACTGGCGGATCTTGGACTTGGCGCGCGAGGACTGGGCGATGGCGAGCCAGTCACGCGAGGGACCGGCGCCGTCGCTCTTGCTGGTCACGATCTCGACGACGTCGGCCGAGCGCAGGACCGTGTCGAGGGGCACGAGGCGCCCGTTGACCTTGGCGCCGACGCAGTGGTGACCGACCTCGGTGTGCACGGCGTAGGCGAAGTCGATGGTGGTCGCCCCCTCGACCAGGGCGATGACCCGGCCCTTGGGCGTGAAGACGTAGACCTCGTCCTGTCCGAGGTCGAGCTTGAGCGCCTCCAGGAACGCGATCGGGTCGTTCTCCTCTTCCTCGACGTCGGCCAGACGCTGCATCCAGGCGACCTCCTTGTTGGAGGCACCCTCCTTGTAACCCCAGTGCGCGGCGACGCCGAACTCGGCGCGTCGGTGCATCTCGAAGGTGCGGATCTGCACCTCGACCGACTTGCCGCGCGGACCGATGACCGTCGTGTGCAGCGACTGGTACAGGTTGAACTTGGGCGAGTTGATGTAGTCCTTGAAACGTCCGGGGACCGGCGACCAGAGCGCGTGGATCGCCCCGATCACGGCCCAACAGTCGCGGTCCTCGTCGACGATCACGCGCAGCCCCACGAGGTCGAAGATGTCGTCGAACTCCTTGCCGCCGACGACCATCTTCTCGTAGATGCTCCAGAGGTGCTTCGGGCGACCCCGGACCTCGGCCTTGATGCCGAACTCGTCGAGCTTGCCCGAGAGCGTCGACATGACCTCGCTCAAGTAGTCCTCGCGCTCGGGCTGGCGCGCCGCGACCATCTGTTCGATCTCGGCGTAGCGCTTCGGGTGCAGCGTGGCGAAACTGAGGTCCTCGAGCTGCCACTTGACCTGTTGGACGCCGAGGCGGTGGGCCAACGGCGCGTAGACGTCGAGGGTCTCTTGGGCGATGGCGCGTTGTCGCGCCATCGGCATGACCGAGATCGTGCGCATGTTGTGCAGCCGGTCGGCCAGTTTGATCAACAGCACGCGCCAGTCCTGGGCCATGGCGATGAACATCTTGCGGATGGTGGCGGCCTGTTGCTCCTCCTTGGAGTCGAACTCCAGTCGGTCGAGCTTGGTGACGCCGTCCACGACCGCGGCCACCTGGTCGCCGAACTCCTCGGCGAGCCACTCCTTGGTGATCCCGGTGTCCTCGACGGCGTCGTGCAACAGCGCGGCGGTGATCGTGGCCTCGTCCAGGCCGAGGTCGGCCGCGATGTCGGCCACGGCGATCGGGTGCGTGACGTAGGGCTCACCGGTGCGGCGCAGTTGGCCCTCGTGGGCCTTGATGGCGGCCGCGCCGGCCCGGCGGATGACCTCGACGTCGCCGTCGGCGTGGTGCTCGAGGAATCGCCCGATCAGACGCTCGATGGAACCGGTCAGGGCGGGGTCAGCGGCGGAGCGAGAAGTGAGACTGACCATGCAATCAGCCTAATGGTGGCCTATCGCCGTTTTTGTTTACGCGCGCGCGCCTGGATCGTGCCGCGCGAGAGCGTGGTCGTGGCGGTGCGCGTCGAGGCGCTGGTCGAGGACGATGAGCGATTGAGTCGTTGCGCGCCGTCGCCCGAGAGCAGGGCCGCCGCGGCCGGGGTGAGGACGCGCTGGTCGGTGCGCAGTCGCGAACGTTCGGCCAGCTCGCGGAAGCGCGGCTCGCGCTCTTTCATCCACGCGAGCAACGGGCTCGCGATGAAGATCGAGGAGTACGCCCCGCTCATGAGTCCCACGAACAGCGCGAGCCCGTAGCTCTGCAGCGTCGTCGCGCCCAGGATGTCGGCGCCCACGACGAGGACCGACAGCACCGGCAGGATCGCCACGAGCGAGGTGTTGATGGAGCGCGCCAGCGTCTGGTTCATCGAGAGGTTCACCATCTCGCCGTAGCTGAGGTCCCCGCTCTTCAAGATGCCCCCGGCGTTGTCGCGGACCCGGTCGAAGACG
The DNA here is from genome assembly GCA_963802735.1 of uncultured Acidimicrobiaceae bacterium. Taxonomy (GTDB): domain Bacteria; phylum Actinomycetota; class Acidimicrobiia; order Acidimicrobiales; family RAAP-2; genus RAAP-2. The sequence continues at coordinate 3,936 of CAWDJY010000012.1, forward strand.
ACGACCGTGTCGTAGAGGGAGTACCCGAGGATCGTCAGGATCGCGATGACGGTGTCCGGCGTGATCTGCAGGCCGAACAGCGAGTAGACGCCGACCGTGACGAGGAGGTCGTGCACCATGGCGACGAACGCGGCCAGCGCCATCTTCGGTTCGAACCGGATGCTGATGTAGGCGACGACCGCGATGAAGAAGACGATCAACGCCTCGAGTGCGCGGTGCGTGATCTGGCCACCCCAGGTCGGTCCGACGCTACTCACCGAGACCTTGTTGTAGTTGACGCCCGCCGCCTTGGCCATGGCGTCGGCGACCTTGTTGGTGAGGTTCGTCTGAGCGGTGTTGTTGAGTGAGTTGATGTCGGCCGTGACCTCGTAGGTCTGTGAACCGAGTTTTTCGACCGTCGGGTTGGTGAGTCCGGCGTTCGTGACGGCGTTGGTCATCGCCTGGATCGACGAGTGCGGCGCGAGGACCTCCCAGGAGCTGCCGCCCTTGAAGTCGATGCCGAGGTTGAAGCCCCGGATGCCGAGCGACGCGAGCCCGAGGACGATGATGACCATCGAGATCGTGAACCACGTCTTCTTTCGACCGACGAAGTCGACGGTCGTGCGGCCCTGGTAGATCCGTCCGAGACGACCCGGGGTCTTCTCGTGGGTCGTGACGACCTGGTTCGTCACGTCGTCACTCATGGACGCTCACCCCCGGCGTGAGGCCCGCGGCCATGGAGAGCGCCGACGTGCTGCTGGTGCTGCGCCGACCGAGCAGGATGACCAAGGGCCGCGTGAAGTACCAGGTCATGAAGACGTCCATCAGCGTGGACAGCCCGAGGAAGAAGGCGAAGCCGCGCACGTCGCCGACGGCGATGAGGTAGAGCAGGATCGCGGCGAGCAGGCTGACGGTGTCGGCGGCCAAGACCGTGCGCCAGGCCGAGCGGAATCCCCGGTCGACCGAGGTGCGCACCGAACGCCCTGCTCGGGCCTCGTCTTTCAATCGTTCGAAATACACGATGTAACTATCGACAGTGATACCGATGGACACAATTATCCCGGTGATGCCCGCGAGGTCGAAGCTCGGTGCCAGGGACGTGTGGCCCAGCGCCGAGATGATCGCCCACAAGAGCGCGGCCGTGGCCGCCAAGCCGAGCACGATGACGAGTCCGAGTGCGCGGTAGTAGAGGATCGTGTAGAGCAGCACCAGCAAGAGACCGACGAGACCGGCCCCGAGACCGGCGACCAGCGAACTGTGACCGAGCGTCGGCGAGACCGCCACGGTGTTGAGCGGGTTCAGTCGCACCGGCAGGGCGCCGAACTCCATGGCGATGGCGAGGTTCTTCGCACCCTGTTCGGTGAAGGACCCGGAGATCTCACCGGTGCCGTCGAAACTGGAGAACGTGGCCTGGGCCGGCTGGATGAGCGGCGCCGACTGGATGACGCCGTCGAGCTCGATCGCGAGCGCCTGGTGGAAGTTCTTCTGTGCCACGGCGTCCCACTTCGGGCTGCCCTTTTTGGTCAGCGTGTAGTTCACGACCCACGCGCCGAGGGTGTCCTGTTGGGCGACGGCCTTGCCGATCGCCTGACCGGTCAGTTCCGAGGGCCCGAGGAGATAGCGCGTCCCCGGAGAGCCGAGGAGCGGCAGTATCACGTTGTTCGTCTTGATGTCCGCGCTGGGATCCGTCGTCTTGATCCCTGAGTAGTCCGGATCGACGGCGAGTGAGTTGCTGGAGAACCCGGCGACCGAGTTGTTGGGCGTGACGGCGAGGGCCGATTCGGTCCACAGGTACGAACTCGCGCACGTCGGCACCGAGCCGACGTAGGTCTTCGCCTTCTTGGTCGGTTCGGCCACTTGACAGAGCACCGGACGAAAGAGCAGTTGCGCGGTCTCGCCGACGAGTTTCAAGATCCGTCGCGCGTCGGTCACGCCCGGCACGCTCACCACCACGTTGGTCCCTTGCAGGTTGACCGTCGCGCCCGAGACACCGAGTCCGTTGACGCGGTTGCTGAGGATCGTCACGACCTCTTGGAGGTCGGCGGTCGAGGCGTGGGTTGCCGGTTTGTAGACGACCGAGAGGCCGCCCGCGAGGTCCAGGCCCAGTTTCGGTCCCCATCCCAGTGACAGGGTCGCCACTAACGAACCGAACGCGATCGCGATCGTGAGGATGAGGCTGACGATCAACGATCGTCGAGAACCGACCTGCTGCGCCATTACTTCTGGTCGCCTTCTTCTTCGTGTTCGTCGTCCGTCGATTCAGGCACGACCGCCGGCGGGCTGTACTTTCGGGCGATCGCCGTCGGGATGAAGTCCAGTTCCACGCCGCTCGAGCCGCGCAGCGTGATCAGGCCGTCGTCCATCTTGACGACGGTGCCAACGAAGCCGCCGATCGTCTGGGCCTGCTCGCCCAGTTCGACCTTGCGCGTGTTCAATCGCGCGGCCTTCTGTTTTTGGGACCGGGGTCGGATGTAGAAGAAGTAGAGACCGCCGAAGACCACGACGTAGAGCAGAAGAAACACGGGGCTGAACGACGACTTTTTCGTCTTGTCGGCCGCCATCAGCAAGTTCACCGCGAACAACATAGGTAATTCCTCCGAGATATAGACAAAGAAACCCTAGTCGTTCTACGACATTCCTTTAGACCAGCCCTCCGCCGCGGGGTACCAGACCGAGATGGTGATAGGCCCGTTCGGTGGCCACGCGACCACGCGGCGTGCGAATCAAGAGGCCGTCGCGCAAGAGGAACGGCTCGTACGCGTCTTCGATCGTCGAGGGCTCCTCGCCGCAGGCGTGGGCCAGCGTCGTCAGCCCGACCGGTTGATTGGCGAACTGCTGGCACAGCAGGCCCAAGATCCGACGGTCGATCTTGTCGAGACCGAACTCGTCGACCCCGAAGAGCGCCAGGCCTTCGACGGCCACCTCCTCGTCGACGACGGCGTGGCCCTGGACCGCGGCGAAATCGCGCACCCGTCGCAGCAGGCGATTCGCGATGCGCGGCGTGCCGCGGCTGCGTCCGGCGATGATCGTCGCCGCCTCGCCCTTCAAGGTGACGTCCAGCAGTCCGGCCGAACGAGCGACGATGACGGTCAACTCCTGCGGGTCGTAGAGGTCGAGCTGTCCGACGAAACCGAAGCGGTCGCGCAGGGGCGCGGCCACCAGTCCGGTGCGCGTCGTCGCGCCCACCAGTGTGAAGTTCGGCAGGTCCAGGCGGATCGCGCGCGCCGAGGGCCCGCGACCGATCATGACGTCGAGGCGCCGGTCCTCCATCGCCGGGTACAAGATCTCCTCGACCCCGCGCGAGAGGCGGTGGATCTCGTCCACGAAGAGCACGTCGCCGTCTTGGAGGTCGGTCAGCAACGCGGCCAGGTCGCCGGGGCGCGACAGCACCGGACCGGAGGTGATACGAAGACCGGCGCCCATCTCGGCCGCGACGATGCTCGCGAGCGAGGTCTTGCCCAGTCCCGGCGGACCGGCGAACAAGAGGTGGTCCGCGGTCTGGTTGCGCGCCCGCGCCGAGCCGAGCACGATCTCGAGGTGTCGCACCAGTTCGCGCTGTCCGACGAACTCGGCCAGGGTGCTCGGTCGAAGCGAGACCTCGGCCCGGCGGTCCTGTTCGTCGGCCACCGGCGCGACCACGTGGCGCGCCAACTGCTCGACGTCGATCTCGTGGCGGCTCACTGGCGCCTCAGCAGTTGCAGGGCCTGGCGCAGCGCGACGCCTTCGTCCTCCGAGAGCGTCGTGCCGCTCAAGGCCTGACGCACCTCTTGGGTGCTGTAGCCGAGGCCGCGCAGGGCGTCTTCGATCGCGTCGTTCTGCGGCGGCGTGGCCGTCGTCACGTACGAGGCCGGTACGACGACCTTGCCCTTGAGCTCCAGCACGATGCGACTCGCGGTCTTGGGTCCGATGCCCGGGATCGTCGCGATCTTCTTGGCGTCGTCGCATTCGATCGCCAGCGCCAGGTCGCCGATTGACATCGTGCGCAGCGCCGCCAACGCGGTCGACGGTCCGACACCCGGGGTCACCAACAGCAGTTCGAAGAACTCGCGGTCGAGGTAGCTCGGAAAACCGTAGAGCACGATCGCGTCATCGCGCACCGCGGTGAATATGTAGAGGTCGACGACGTCACCGACGCGGTAGTCGTCCTGGGAGGCGACGCTCACCTCGTAACCGACGTCGTGCACGTCGAGCACGATGGCGCCGTCCTTGTGGTGGTGCAAGACCTGCCCGTGCAGCCAACCGATCACGCGTTGCTCCCCAGCGGGTACTTCACCTCGCTGCGAACCACCATGAAGTAGGTGATCGCGAGCGCGAGCGCGTCGGCGGCGTCGGCCGGCTTGGGTATCTCGGCCAGGCCGCACAGTCGCGCGACCATGCCCTGGACCTGCGCTTTGCTCGCGGCGCCGTACCCGGTGACCGCCAGCTTCACCTCTTGGGCGTTGAACTGTCGCACCGGCACCCGCATCGCCGAGGCGAGGGCGACGGCGACCCCGCTGGCCTGGGCCACGGGGATGGCGGTCTTGGCGTTTCGCTGATAGAAGACTCGCTCCACGACCACGGCGTCCGGCGCCGTCTCTTCGAGCAACGTGCGCAGCTCCACCAGCAACTGACCGAGTCGCAGTTCCACGTCCATCTCGTGGTCGGTCTCGATGGTCCCGGCGCGCATCGCACGGAAGGACTCGACGCCCTGGAAGGACCCTTCGACCAGGCCGTAGCCGCAGCGCGTCAACCCGGGGTCGATTCCCAATACGAACATATGTTCGATACTAGACCGGCGGCCCTCGCCAAACCGGGAATTATCCCTCGTAGGAGGCGAGGATCTCGTCAGAGATATCGAAGTTCGAAAAGACGTTCTGGACGTCGTCGTGGTCGTCGATGGCGTCCATCAGGCGAAGGATCTTCTTCGCCTCGCCCTCGGAGTCGACCGGGATCGAGTTCTGGGGCACGAGGGTCAGCTCCGCGCTCAAGACCTTCGCGCCGAAGCCGTCGAGGGCGTCGCGCACGGCGCCGAGGTCCTGGGGTTCGGTCGTGACCGTGAAGTTCGCGCCGTTGGCCTCGAAGTTCTCTCCCCCGGCGTCCATGACCCACTCGAGGAGCTGATCCTCGTCGAGCGGACCCTTCACCTCGATGATCCCCTTGCGATCGAACTGCCACGACACCGCCCCCGGTTCGGCGATGGTGCCGCCGTTGCGCGCGAAGACGTGCTTGATCTCGGCGCTGGTGCGGTTTCGGTTGTCGGTCAGGGTCTCAACGATGACCGCCACGCCGTCGGGGCCGTAGCCCTCGTAGCTGATCGCCTCGTAACGCACACCCTCAAGTTCGCCGGTGCCGCGCTTGATGGCGCGCTCGATCGTGTCCAACGGCACCGAAGCCTCGCGGGCCTTTTGGTACATGGTGCGCAGCGACGCGTTGGTGTCGACGTCGCCACCACCCTCGCGCGCGGCGACCTCGACCTGGCGGATCAGCTTGGCGAAGACCTTGGCCCGCGCGCTGTCCTTGGCGCCCTTGCGGTGCTTGGTCGTTGCCCATTTCGAATGGCCGGACATGAATTCCTCCTGCCCGTTTGGGCTTCACTACTGTACCGGAAGATCTACAGGGCCTCGACGAAGAGACGGTGGATCCGCTCGTCGTTCGTCAGCTCCGGGTGGAACGAGCAGCCCCAGATCCGTTCGCGGCGAACGAGCACCGGGTGCTCACCGTCCCCGTGGTCGTGGAACGCGAGGACGTCCAGGTCCGGCGACCAGGTCTCGATCTTCGGCGCGCGGATGAAGACGCCGGGCACCGCCCCGACGCCCTTCACGTCAACGACGGTCTCGAAGCTCGAGATCTGTCGGCCGTAGCCGTTGCGCCGTACCGACAGCGGCAGGACGTCGAAACTCCACTGATCGCTTCGTCCGTCGAGGATCTCGTGGGCCAACAGGATCAATCCGGCGCACGTGCCGAGCACGCTGAGGCCGTCCTCGATCTTCTTCTCCAGTGTTGGGCGGATCCCGGAGGTGGTGAGCAAGTAGGCGATGGTCGTCGACTCGCCCCCGGGCATCACCAGGCCGTCGAGGTCGTCGAGTTGGTCGGCGTCGCGCACCGCGACGACTTGTGCGCCGACGCGTTCGAGCATCGCGGTGTGTTCACGCACGTCGCCCTGAAGCGCGAGAACGCCGACGCGCGCCACGACTACCAGCCGCGTTCGGCGAGACGCTGCTCCAAGGTGGCGGTTTCGAGACCCTTCATCGCCGCGCCCAAGCCGGTCGAGACCTTGGCGACCACGTGCGCGTCACGGAAGTGCGTCGTCGCCTCGACGATGGCTTTGGCCATGCGATCGGGGTCGTCGCTCTTGAAGATGCCCGACCCGACGAAGATGGCCTCGGCGCCGAGTTGCAACACCAACGCCGCGTCAGCCGGTGTCGAGATCCCCCCGGCGCAAAAGAGCGGCACGGGCAGCTTGCCCGTGAGCGAGACCTCTTGGACGAGCGCCAGTGGCGCGCCCAACTCCTTGGCGAGCGCGAAGAGTTCGTTCGAATCGGCCGACTGGAGTCGGCGCATCTGGGCGTTGATGGTACGAAGGTGTCGCACGGCTTCCACGACGTTGCCGGTGCCCGCTTCGCCCTTGGATCGGATCAGGCAGGCACCCTCCCCGATCCGACGCAGGGCCTCGCCGAGATTCGTCGCACCGCACACGAAGGGCACGGTGAAGGCCCACTTGTCGATGTGGTTCTCCTCGTCGGCCGGCGTCAGGACTTCTGACTCGTCGATGTAGTCGACGTCGAGGGCCTCGAGGATCTGCGCCTCGGCGAAGTGGCCGATGCGCGCCTTGGCCATGACGGGGATGGTGACCGCGGCCTGGATGCCCTGGATCATCTCGGGGTCGCTCATGCGCGCCACGCCGCCGTCACGGCGGATATCCGACGGGACGCGTTCGAGGGCCATGACCGCGACGGCACCCGAGTCCTCGGCGATCTTGGCCTGTTCGGGGTTGACGACGTCCATGATGACGCCGCCGCGCAGCATGTCGGCCAACCCGCGCTTGACGAGGGCCGATCCGATGGTCGAAGAATCGTGCGAAGTGCTCATAGCGCGATTCTACCTGCCCTCTATTACCACTCTTCCAACGCGCGCGCGCGTAGTTCGACGTCGTCGAGGTCACTCAGGTCGTGGGCGCGGTCGCTCCAGATGTTGAACCAGATCCAGCGCCACTGCGCGTAGGTGGTGCCGGCGAAGAACGACGCGCTCGACAGTCGCTCGCCGGCGCACTTGCGCAACGCCCCGGCCAGGCCCGGCGGGTAGCGGATGGCGGCCGCGGCGACCTCGTCGGCCCGGTAGGCCAGTCCCTGGCCCGCGAGCGCGCGGCGCGCGTCGTCGTTGGTGACCGCGACCGACGCGAGGCTCTCGCGCAAGAGCAGTCCGAGGCGGTGTCGCGCCAGACAGTGCGCGACGACGCCCTCGAGTTCGATGAGTTCGAAGTCGCGCATCAACGCGTCGGTCACGAAGAACGAGAGTCCGGAACCGGTGGGGACCAACGCGGCGTTGTAGCCGGGGTCGCTCACGATGTAGATCTTGACGGCGTCAACGCCGAAGGTGGCGGCCAGTCGGTCCATGACCGTCGCCAGTCGCAGCCGATCCTTCTCGCTCCCGCCGGCCTTGAACTGGTCGAGGACGAGGTTCCCGAGGGCGAGACCGCGCGCCTCGTAGCGCACGAGGGAGTGGCGAAGGTCCCACGCGTAGAGCAGCGCGACCGCGATGCCGACGAGCGGCACCCACGGCGCGACGACCACGCCGGCGATGAGGACCAGCACCACCACCGCGACGCCGATGCTCTCGGGGAGCTTCTTGCGCATCGCGAAACTACGGACGACCTTCTGGTTGGCGTGCTTCTCGGCGTGGGTCGGCGCGTAGGGACTCTGCCAGTTCGGGTCCAGCACGGGCGCGACGAAGCGCGGACCCCGGTCGCGCGAGGGACTCGATCGCCGGGACCTCGAGCGTTGCTTGGTTGCCATAGGGCAAGGCTACTTGTTGGCCGAAAATCGCTCGCCGGCACGCGCGTAGAGATCCTCGTATCGGTCCATCAGCGTCGACATCGACCACTCGTTCGCGTGCGCCCTCGCGCGAGCGATCGATTCGGGCGTCTCGTCGTTCAAGGCGCGCACGATCGCCCGTTCGAGACTCGTCTCGTCCCCGGGGATGAACAATGTGGCGAACCCGGCCGCCGCCTCGTGGTAGCCCTCGATGTCGCTCGCCACGACAGCGGTCTCACTGGCCATGCCCTCGAGCAGGATCAGGCCGAAGCTCTCACCACCGATCGACGGCGCGATCAACGCGTCGGCCCGACGCAGCCACCGGCGCTTCTCCTCGTCACTCGGCGCACCGACGAAGTCGATGAGCGAGTCGCCGGCGGCGAGGACCTCGAGGGACCGGCGTTGGGGTCCGTCCCCCAGCACGACCAGTCGCCACGCGCCCTCGTCGCTCGCGTTATGCGCACGCACGGCGTTGATGGCGTGGGCGACGCCCTTTCGCTCCTCGTGGCGTCCGAGCACGACGAGCACGGTCTCCTCACCTCGCTCACGCGGGGTCGCCACGAATCGCTCCATCTCGAAGCCGTTGAAGAGCACCGTCGACTCGATCCCGCAGGCGACCTCGATGGTCGCGGCGGCCGACGCGCTCACGGCCGCCGCGACGTCGAGGCGCGTCGCGAGCCGTCGAAGGAGCGGCGCGGTCATTGCCAGCGCCGGTCCCCCACCGCCGCGGTGGAACGTCGCCACGGCGGGCGTGTCGTGCGCGCGCAACACCCCCCACCCGACGAGCGGCGCGAACGGCTCGTGGAAATGCACGACGTCCGGCTTGAAGTGCTCGACCGTGCGTCGCGCCTGTCGGGCGGCCAGTGGTGAGAGCGTGAGCGGCGCACGAGAGCCGTTGGCCGGGACCTTGAGGACCGGACCGAACCGCGCGACGTGGGCCGTCGTGTCGTAGCGCGCGTCGTCGTGACCGTCGGGCGCGACGAGCAGCACGTCGTGGCCCCGGCGGACCAGCTCGCGGCTCATGGCGAGCGCCTGCTCCTGGACGCCGCCGAAGGCGCTCAGCGCGTAGGGCGACACGATCGCGACGCGCATCAGGCGTCCTCGAATCGCGGCTGCAAGACGTGCCACTGCTCGGGCGCTCGCCGGATGAGACCCTCGAGCGCCCCCGCGATCGCCTGGGTGACGCGGGTCACGTCCTCGCGCAGGCGCCCCTCGCGCTCGGCGACGATCGGTGGCGTGATCACCGCGAAGTGGTCGCGACCCGGACCGGAGTAGCAGGCGGCCGCGACGAGCGTCGCGCCGGTGCGCAGCGCCAGTGTCGCCGGGCCGGCCGGCAGTCGCACGCGCTCGCCGAAGAACTCGACCTCGACGCCGTTGCCCTGGATGTCGCGGTCACAGAGCAGTCCGATGACGCCGCCGTCCTTCAGCGTCTGGAGGAGCACGGTCCCGGCGTGTTCGTCGAGTGGTTCGATGTGGATGCCGATCGACTCGCGTTTGGACTTGAACCAGGCGAAGAGTTCCGGCGGCTCCAGGTCCTCGGCGACCGCGGTCATGCCGAGGCCCAGGGAGTTCAGGTACGACCCGCCCCACTCCCAACTGCCGACGTGCGGCAGCGCGATGATGGTGCCCCGACCCTTCGCCTTGGCGTCGTAGAGATACTCGAGTCCTTCGCCGATGCGGAAGCGCGCGAAGACGCGCTGCGGCGCGATGCCCGGCAGCTTCGCGCCCTCGGCCCAGTACTGGCCGTAACTCGCGAAGCCGCGCTCGACGAAGTGCGCCAGCAGTGCCGGGTCCACGTCGTCGTCGTCGTCACGCAGCGCGTGCGCCACGTTCGTACGCAGGTTCGCGCGCGCGACCTTCGTGCGACGGCCGACGAACCTCGCGAGCGCTCGAGCGATCCCCACGTCGAAACGTTCCGGGAGCCGCTCCATGACGGCGCCGAGCGACTTGAAGAGTGTGACCTTTGCCCTGTCGCCCACGATTAGCGACGCGACGTGCGACTGAGTCCTCGACGAATCCGGCTGCTGTGGTGATGGATCCGTCCGGCCTGGGTCATCGGCGGATCGGCGCTGGCCGCGATCTGCCAGATTCGCCAGAACCGCCCGGCGGCGGTCATCGCGGTCAGGGCCAGCATGATCCAGAGCACCGGCACGAAGATCGGCTTGGCGAGGAGCCCCACACCCAGGAGGATCATCCGCTCGGCACGCTCCATCAGTCCGCCCTTGGCCGCCAGACCGAGACTCTCGGCCTTGGAGCGCTGGTAGGAGATCAGGTAGGTCGTGGTGAGGATCGCGAAGGGCAACAGGACCAGCTGGCCGTGGCCGTGGGCGGTCAAGTAGTACGCGACGCCGCCGAGGATCAAGGAGTCGGCCACGCGGTCCATGACCGAGTCGAAGAAGGCGCCGCGCTGGCTCGCGCGCTTGGAGGCCTTGGCGACGGGCCCGTCGAAGAGGTCGTGGAAGCCGGTGAGCGTGAGGAGCACGATCGCGATCCAGAAGTGACCGAGGGCGATCATCAGGGCGGTGGCGAAGGAAAAGACCAGGCCGGAAAAGGTGAGCACGTCGGCCGAGAATCCGATGCGGACCAACCACCGACCGGTTGGCAGCGTTACCGTCTCCACCGACTTCCTAAAGTTTCCGTCCAGCATCGATCCTCCGGATCCCGTGACTCAATCATAACGAACCGTCATATCCGGCTAGTTCAAAAGTGCTCGTGGACCTTCTGCCAGGTCGACTGGAGCGACTCGGGCAGCACCCGCGTCTCGCCGATCGTGGTCATGAAATTGGTGTCACCGAGCCACCGCGGCAGCACGTGGCCGTGCAAATGCTTGGGAATTCCGGCCCCGGCCGCCTGACCGAGGTTCATGCCGACGTTCATCCCGTCGGGACCGTAGGCGGCCTCGAGGGCCACCAGCGTGCGACGCAACAGCAAGAAGAAGTCCTCGTACTCGGCGTCGGAGAGCTCCTGGACCGTCGCGACGTGTCGTCGCGGCAACACGAGAAGGTGGCCCGACCCGTAGGGGAAGGCGTTCAGGACGACGAAGCTCAGTTCGCTCTTGGCGAGCACGCCGGAGTCCTCGTCAACCGGCGCCGCCGCGAGGGCGCAAAACACGCACGCGCCGTCGGCGGCGTGACTCTGGGCGACGTTGGCGACGTAGTCCTCACGCCACGCGGCCGAGAACCGCTCGAGGGCCACTACTGGTCCTCGGGCGAGCCGTGCGTCGCGATCTCCTCGAGGACGCGCGCCCGAAACTGCGCGACGCTCACGCCTCGCTCGGGGTCGTTGGATCCGCGCGCGTTCACCCCGAGGGTGCCCTTGTCGACGTCGTCGTCGCCGACGACCAAGACGTACGGGATCTTCTCGAGCTTGGCCCGACGAATGCGTGCGCCGAGCGGTTCGCTGGCCTCGTCGACACTGACGCGGATCCCCTCGAGGGTGAGCGTCTCGGCGACGTAGGCCGCGTAGACGTCGTGGTCGTTGCGCACGCCGAGCACGCGGACCTGCTCGGGACAGAGCCAGGTCGGCATGTTGCCGGCGTAGTGTTCGAGCAGTATCGCCATGAAGCGCTCGACCGAGCCGAAGAGCGCGCGGTGGATCATGATCGGCAGCGTGCGCGTGTTGTCGGCCGAGACGTAGGTCGCGTCGAAGCGCTGGGGCGTCTGGAAGTCCAATTGGACAGTCGACATCTGGTGCGTGCGACCGATGGCGTCACGCGCCTGGACCGAGATCTTGGGCCCGTAGAACGCGCCGCCGCCGGGGTCCATCACGAGTTCCAGGCCGGCCGCGACCGCGACGCTCTCGAGGGTCGCCTCGGCCTCGTCCCACTCCTCGTCCGAGCCGACCGCCTTGCCCGGCGGACGCGTCGAGAGCTCGAGGTAGAAGTCGTCGAGTCCGAAGTCGCGTAACAGGTCCAGCACGAACTGCAGCGTGCGCGTCAACTCCCCGGCCATCTGGTCCTTGGTGCAGAAGATGTGCGCGTCGTCCATCGTCATACCGCGCACGCGGGTGAGCCCGTGCACGGCGCCGGATTTCTCGTAGCGATAGACCGAGCCGAACTCGAAGTAGCGCAGCGGCAGTTCGCGGTAGCTGCGCTGGCTCGACTTGAAGATGAGCGTGTGGAACGGACAGTTCATCGGCTTCAGGTAGTACTTGGTGCCGCCGTCGAGTTCCATCGGCGGGTACATCGACTCGGCGAACCACTCGAGGTGACCGGAGATCTCGAAGAGGTCGGCCTTGGTGATGTGCGGTGAGTAGACGAAGTCATAACCGGAGGCCTCGTGGCGCTTGCGCGAGTACTCCTCCATCACCCGGCGCATGGTGCCGCCCTTGGGATGAAAGACCGCGAGGCCCGAGCCGATCTCACTCGGGAAGGAGAAGAGATCCAACTCCTGGCCGAGCTTGCGGTGATCACGCAACTCGGCCTGGGCCAGCAGTTCGAGGTGCGCGACCAACGCCGCCTCGCTCTCCCAGGCCGTGCCGTAGATGCGCTGGAGCTGCGCGTTCTTCTCGTCGCCGCGCCAGTACGCGCCGGCCACGCGGGTCAACTTGAAGTGGCCGAGTCGGGCCGTCGACGGCACGTGGGGACCGCGGCACAGGTCGGTGAAAGCCGGCGAGTTCGAGTACGTCGAGACCGATGACGAACTGGACAGCTCGCCGAGGTCCTCTTCGGTCGGTGCCGTCTCGACCGCCTGGATGATCTCGAGCTTGAAGGGTTGGTCCTGGAAGAGGGCCATGCCGTCGGCGATCGAGTACTCGCTGCGGGTGAACGGCTGGTCCTCGGCGATGATGGCGCGCATCTCGGCCTCGATGCGTTCGAGGTCGTCGTCGCTGAAGTGGTCGCCGCCGGGCAGTTCGAAGTCGTAGTAGAACCCGTCGGTGATCGCCGGGCCGATGGCGTAGTGCGCCCCGGGCCAGAGGCGCGTGACCGCTTGGGCCAACACGTGGGCGCTCGAGTGGCGGATGACCTCGCGGCCGAGGTCGCTCGCCGGCGTGACGATGGCCACGCTCGCGCCGTTGGGCAGTGGCGCCGAAAGGTCGCTCAGATGGCCGTTCACCTGGGCCGCGAGGGCGTCTTTGGCGAGGCGCCTGCCGATCGAGGCAGCGAGGTCGAGCGCCGAGGAGCCGTCGGGGAGTGAGCGGGCACTGCCGTCGGGGAGTCGTACTTCGATGTCAGACATTTCGGCCACTCATTGTCAAATGTTAATGCCTAGCAACGAAGCGGCCGGGGCGACGTTGTAGCCGGCGTGGGCGGCGTCGTCGACCGCGCGCAGGGCCGCGGGGCCGTCGAGGTCGTCGTCGAGGGCGCCGCGCACGTCGTCCACGACCGAACTCGGTCGCCCGTAGGTGAGCGTCGAACGCCACGTCGCGAGACGTGACTGGGCCATGGTGAGGAGCTCGTCACGCCACTCCCAGTCCTCGCGGTAGTGGTGGTCGAGCAGCGCGAGGCGCACGGCCGACGCCTCGGCGCGTTGGGTCAACTCGTCGACGAAGACGAGGTTGCCCAGTGACTTGGACATCTTGGTGCCGTCGAGTCCGACGAGACCGACGTGCATCCAGTGCCTCACGAACTGCGCGCCCGACACCGATTCGCTCTGGGCCGCCTCGCACTCGTGGTGCGGGTAGGCCAGATCGCGTCCTCCCCCGTGCACGTCGAGCGTGACACCGAGGTCGCGCAGCGCGATCGCCGAGCACTCGATGTGCCAGCCCGGGCGTCCGGGACCCCACCGCGACTCCCAGGCCGGCTCGTCCTCCAGCGACGGTTGCCACAGCACGAAGTCCAGCGGGTCGCGCTTGTTGGGATCGTCGGGCCGACCGCCGTGGATCGCCGCGAGCTCGAGCATCGCGGCGCGGTCTTGGTGGCTGACCTGGCCGAAGCGGGGGAACTTCGAAACCTCGAAGTAGACCGAGCCGTCGACCTCGTAGGCGATGCCGGCCTCGAAGGTGTGGCCGATCATCGTGAGGATCTCCGGGATCGCGCCGGTCGCGCGCGGTTCGCCGTAGACCGGCAGCAAGTTGATCAAGAGCATGTCACGCTCGAAGCGAGCCATCTCCTGGGCCGCGAGGTCGAGGTAGTTGACGCCGAGCTCGCGCGCCTTACGCAACATGTCGTCGTCGACGTCGGTGACGTTACGGACGCAGCGCGTCTCGTGTCCGGCGTCGCGCAGCCGGCGCTGCAGGAGGTCGAAGCAGAGGTAGACGTACGCGTGACCGAGGTGCGCCGCGTCATACGGCGTGATGCCACAGCTGTAGATGGTGACGAGCGGGCCGGCCTCGAGGGCGTACACGCCGCCGCGCGCGGTGTCGTAGAGCCGCATCGAACTACAGACCAGCCATCTTCACGTAGCTGTGGGTCTTGTGTCGGATGTTGATCGAGATGCACACCGCCGTGAAGGCCTCGATCGGGCTGGCGAGCGACATCGAACCGGCGATGACCGCGCGCAGGCCGCTCACGCGGTCGATCATCTCGGCGACCTGTCGGCGCGCGTCGTCGTCGTCGGAGAAGATCAGCACGTCCGCGTCGAGCTCGGAGTCGAGGTCCTCCATTTGCGCGGCCGGCAAGTGGTGGAACGCCCCGACGACCACGCTCTCGGGCAGCGCGTGCGCGATCTGGGCCGCCATCGAGCCGCGCGACGGATACAGCGCCACCATCTCGCGACCTTCGCGCGAGAGCGCGTTCACCATCGAGATGACGATCTTGCCCTTGAGCTCGTGACGCAGAGCGCTCACGGTGGCGATCGCCGAGTCCCACGGCGTCGCCACGACGACCAGGTTGCACGCGGCGGCCTCCTCGTTCGTGCCGCCCTCGACCGTGCCCTCGCCGCGCAACGTCAGTCCCCGCGCGACACCCTTCGCTCGCTCGGCGTCGCGCGAGCCGAGCACGACGGTGTAGCCCGCGCTCGCCAGTCGCGCCGCGACCCCTCGACCGGCAGGACCGGTACCGCCCAGAATGCCCACTGTTGCCATCGTCGTCCTCGAAAAATAGATGTTGGGAGTTAACCTAACAAGATGGGACTCCTCGATGATCACCGCATTCTCGTCACGGGCGTCCTCACCGACGACTCGTTGGCCTTCGGCATCGCCAAGCGCGCGCTGGAAGAGGGCGCGACCATCGCGCTCTCGGGCGCGGGGCGCGGCCTTTCACTGACCAAGCGCACCGCGCGCAAGCTCGGCGAGGTCGGCGAGGTCGTCGAACTCGACGTGACCGACCCGGCGCAGGTCGAGGCGGCCGCGGCCGAATTGACGAACCGCTTCGGTCGACTCGACGGACTCGTGCACGCCATCGGCATGGCGCCGCCGAGCTGTCTCGGCAACGGGATGTTCAACTCCCCCTTCGACGACGTCGCGACGGCGCTGCACATCTCGACCTACTCCCTGGCCGCCCTGGTCGGCGCCTTTCGACCGCTGCTGCAAAAGAGCGAGGCGCTCGGCGGGGCGTCGGTCATCGCGCTGGACTTCGACGGCTCGAGGGCCTACCCGAAGTACGACTGGATGGGGGTCATGAAGGCCGGACTCGAATCGCTCGGCCGCTACCTCGCCAAAGAGGTCGGTCCGGACAAGATCCGCGTGAACATGCTGGCGGCCGGACCGATCCGCACGGTCGCGGCGAAGTCGATCCCCGGTTTCTCCCAGTTCGAAGACACCTGGAGCGAGAAGGCACCGCTCGGCTGGGACGTGTATGACTCGAGCGCCGTGGCCGACACGGCGATCGCGATGTTGTCACCGCTGCTGCGCGGTACGACCGCCTCGGTCGTCTATGTCGACGGCGGCTATCACTCGATGGGCTAGCGGACCTCGTTCCTCAGTCCTCCTGGTCGCGGAATTGGGTCTCGTAGAGGACGCGGTAGACGCCCCCTTCGGCCAACAACTGCGCGTGACTGCCGCGCTGGACGATCGTGCCGTTCTCGACCACCAGAATTTGATCGGCGTTGCGGATCGTCGAGAGTCGATGCGCGATGACCAGCGAGGTCCTCGCCGACATCGTCAGGTCGAGGGCGCGCTGCACCGCGGCCTCGCTCTCGTTATCGAGGTGCGCGGTCGCCTCATCGAGCACGACCAGTCGCGGCGCCTTCAACAGCAGTCGCGCCAAGGCGACGCGTTGCTTCTCGCCACCACTGAGCCGATAACCTCGCTCGCCCACCACGGTCTCCAGGCCGAGCGGCAGCGACTCCACGAGGTCCCAGATCTGCGCGGCGCGTAACGCCGCTTCGATCTCGTCCGCGGTCGCCTTCGGGCGCGCGAAAATCAGGTTCGCGCGCAACGTGTCGTGAAAGAGGTGCGGGTCCTGGGTGACCACGCCGACCATCGCGTTCAGCGACGCCGTCGTGGCGTGGCGCACGTCGACGCCGTTGATCGTGACCGAGCCCCGGTCGACGTCGTAGAGACGCGACACCAACATCGAGATCGTCGTCTTGCCCGCGCCGCTGTGGCCGACCAACGCCGTCATCGTGCCGGGTTCGACCCGGAACGAGACGTCGTGCAGGACATCGGTGCGCGGTGTGTCGTCGAGTCGGGCGACGGCCTCTAACGACGCGAGCGAGACCTCTTCGGCGCCGGGATAGGAGAAGTCGACATGATCGAAGATCAGTTCCGCCGGACCGTCGGGTATGACGACGGCGTCGGGACTCTCCTTGATCATCGGTTCGAGGTCGAGCACCTCGAAGAGCCGCTCGAAACTCACCATGGCCGACATGTAGTCGATGTTGAGGTTCGACAGTTGGGTCAACGGGCCGTAGAGCCGCGTGAGGTAGAGCGTGAGGGCCACGAGCGTGCCGATCTTGATCGCGTGGTCGATCACCTCGACGCCCCCGAAGCCGTAGGCGAACGCGGTCGCCAGGGCCGCGGTCAACGACAGCGCGATGAAGAAGAAGCGCTGGTACATCGCCTGCTGGATCCCGATGTCGCGGACTTGGCCGGCGCGACTCTCAAAGAACTCGCGCTCGTCCCTGGGACGGCCGAACAGCTTGACCAGCATCGCGCCCGAGACGTTGAAGCGCTCGGTCATCACCATGTTCATCTCGGCGTTGAGTTCCATGCCGCGTTGGAACAAGGTGCCGAGCTTGCGACCGACGCGCCGCGCCGGGATCAAGAAGACCGGCAAGAGCAGTAACGCCACCAACGTGATCTGCCAGCTCAGGACCAACATGGTGCCGATCACGATCGTCACCAGGATCACGTTGCCGACGACGTTCGAGAACAGGTCGGTGAAGGCCTGTTGGGCGCCGATGACGTCGTTGTTCAAACGACTGATCAGGGCGCCGGTCTGCGTGCGCGAGAAGAACGCGATCGGCATCTCCTGGATGTGCGTGAAGACCTTCGCGCGCAGGTCGTAGATCAGACCTTCGCCGATGACCGCCGACGTCCGACGCTCGAAGAGCGAGAGGACGGCGTCGAAGAGCGCGAGACCGGCCCCGAGCAGCGCCAGCCCGATGACCAGTCCTTTGCTCTTCTCGGGCAGCGCGTTGTCGATGATCACGCGGAAAATGAGCGGCGTGACCGAACTGACGACGGCGTCCAGGACGACGGCGATCAAGAAGATGACCAGCAGCGCGCGATACTGGCGCGCGTAGGTGAGCATCCGCGGGAGCGTGCCCTTCTTGATCTGGTGCTCGAGGATGTCGCGGTTCTGACGCATCGAGCGCAGGCCCAAACGGCCGCCGCCACCCCCGCCGCCACCGCCGTGCATGCTCATCGTGTCTCCATCGCCCAGTCGATTGTAGGAAGGGCATCGTGCGTCGCGAGCACTCCCAAAAAACCGTCACACGTTCCGGCGGTATCGACCTTCGAAGATCTTCACCGAGACGGGGTTGGCGTCGATCTCGCCCAACACGTCGTAGACGGCGTTGCGCGACATCGTGACGATCCTCATGAGTCCGGCGAGGTCGTTGGCCTCGTAGCGCCAGTTCGGCTTCGGACCGGGCGCCGGCTCACACCAACCGGCGCGACGTAGGCGCTCCTCGTCGTCGTCGCTGAGGGCGACGGCCTCACCGATGTTGAGGTTCGAGATGACCTCGGCGATCACCCGGCCGTCGGGGTCGGCCCAGAACTGCACGTAGCGCACGTCGGCGAACTCGACGACCGCGACCAGGCATCGAGGGTCGAGCGCCATGGCGCCCAGCATCTCGGGCAGGTTCGCGATGAAGGAGCCCACGGTCGAGGTCACCGGCTCGACTTGATGACCCACGCGCACGCTTCCCACGTGCCGAACGTAGGTACCGCGTGTGACACCAAGACGCGTCAGGACGTCAGCGCGCTCACCACGATGATCACGCCGAGGGTCATCATCACGCAGGCGCCGACGGTTCGCAGCACGACGAGTCGGTGTGGCGAGTCCGACAGCCACTCGCGCGCGGTACCGGCGATCATGCCCCACGTGCCATCACTCAAGAAGGCCATGACGCTGAAGATGCCGCCGAAGATCAACAGCTGCACCGTCACGTTCCCCTTCGTGCGATCGACGAAGTGGGGGAAGACCGCCGCGAAGAAGACGAGCGACTTCGGGTTCAAGATGCCGACCGTGAATCCTTGGCGGATCACTTGCACGTTCGACGGACGATACTCCTCGCGTTTGGCCATCGCCGCGGCGTGCGCGTGACGGTGTCGCATCGCGCCCACGCCGAGCCACAGCAGGTAGAGGCCGCCGGCCATCTGCAGCGTGATCGAGAACGTCTTGGAGTGACTGAGCAAGGGCCCCAGTCCCACGGCCACGATGATCGAGAGGATCAACGTGCCGATCGAGTTGCCGAGCACGGTCAACACCGCCACCGCGCGGCCCCACGCGACACCGCGCGCGAGCGTGAACAACACGCTCGGTCCCGGCACCATGATGATCGTGATCGACGCGACGAAGAACTCGGCGAGCTGACTGCCGGCGATCACGTGTGCCGCCAGTGCAACGTTCGCTCCATCACGTTCAGACTCGCGCCGATGCTGAATCCGATCGTCGCGGCGAAGAAGGCGGTCGCGATTCCGGGGTTGCCTCCGAGGAGCCAGCCGACCGTCAACACCACGGCCTCGATCGTGAGACGGATGTAGACGATGCTGAGGTTCAGTCGATTGTGCAGACCGGTCATCAGCCCGTCGCGCGGACCGGGACCCAGGTTGCACGTCAGGTAGAAGGCGCTCCCGACGCCGATGGAGAGCACCGCCCCGACGACGTAGGCAACCTTCAGCCAATCGGCGTGGGGCGCGGCCACCGCGTACGTGGTGAGGTCCAGGACGTAGGCGATGATCACGACGTTCGAGATCGTCCCGAAGCCGGGTCGTTGTCGGAGCGGAACCCAGAAGATCAGCACGACCACGCTGATGAGCGCGGTCGCCCAACCCAACGAGATCTGCGCGTGCTTGGCGATGCCTTCGGCGAAGACGGTCCACGGCGAGGCCCCCCACTGGGACTGGACGAGCAGGCCCTCGCCGAACCCGAAGGCGGCGAGACCACCGAAGAGGGGCAGCACCATCCGTGGTCGCACCGCCCACGTGGTGCGCGCCCGCCACGGCGTCGCGGGGATCCGGTGGCTGAGCTTCATGGTCAAATGAGGCTAGTCGTGGACCTTCACGAAATGAGTCGCCGCGTGTGCTTCGCGTGGCGACGGGTCTCAGCGCTTGAGTCCGACCAACTGTTCGACGGCGTTCGTGACCGCCGTGACGACCAACGGGTTGAAGACCGTCGGCACGATGTAGTCGGCCGAGAGTTCACCCGGCGTCACGACGTCGGCGATCGCGCGACCGGCGGCGATCTCGATCTCCTCGGTGACCTGTTTCGCGCTCGCGTTGAGCATGCCGCGAAAGATCCCCGGGAACGCGAGGACGTTGTTGATCTGGTTCGGTTCGTCGCTGCGTCCGGTCGCCACGACCGCGGCGTAGCGGCGCGCCAGCACCGGGTCGACCTCGGGGTTCGGGTTGGCCAGCGCGAAGACGATCGAGCCGGGCGCCATCACCTTCAGTTGCTCCTCACTGACGAGGTCAGGACCGGACACGCCGATGAAGACGTCGGCGCCCGCCATGGCGTCGCTCAGTGTCCCCGTGCGCTTCTCCTTGTTCGTGTGCGCGGCCAACCACCGTCGTTCGCTGTCGAGTCGTTCGTCGTCAGCCGAGATGATGCCGCCGCGATTGACGCCGATCACGTCACCGACGCCTTCCTTCAACAACAGTTTCGAGATAGCGACGCCCGCGGCGCCGACGCCGAGCACCACGACGCGCACGTCCTTCATCTCTTTGCCCACCACGCGCAGCGCGTTGAGCAGCGCCGCGAACACGACGATGGCCGTACCGTGTTGGTCGTCGTGGAAGACCGGGATGTCCAGGAGGTCACGCAGTCGACGTTCGATCTCGAAGCAGCGCGGCGCCGAGATGTCCTCCAGGTTGATACCGCCGTACACGGGCGCGATGCACTGGACGATGCGCACGATCTCGTCCACGTCCTGGGTCGCGAGGCAGACCGGCCACGCGTCGATGCCGGCGAAGCGCTTGAACAGGAGCGCCTTACCCTCCATCACCGGCAACGCCGCTTCCGGTCCGATGTTGCCCAGGCCCAGGACCGCCGAGCCGTCGGTGACGACGGCGACGGTGTTGCGCTTGATGGTCAGTTTGCGCGCGGCCGACGGGTCCTTGGCGATGGCCATCGAGATCCGGGCCACGCCCGGGGTGTAGGCCATCGAGAGGTCGTCGCGGGTCTTCAGTGAGACCTTGGGCTCGACCGAGATCGTGCCGCCCAGGTGCAAGAGGAACGTGCGGTCGCTCATGGCGATCACCCGAGCGCCGTCCACGACCTCGACCGCCGCGCGCAGTAGTTCGGAGTGGCCCTCGTCGACCGCGTTGCACGTGAGGTCGATCGTCATGCCGGAGCCGTTGGGATCGACGACGTCGAGCGCGGTGACGGCGCCGCCGGCGTCGCCGACGGCCGTGGTGACCGCGCCAATGCGCGAGTGACTCTCGATCGTCACGCGCATGGTTACCGAATACGAGGCACTGGGAACACTCATGGGCACGATCCTTAGGTTGTCGAGGGCCCGGGAGTTGAGGGCGCCCGATGAGGCGCGGCACGAACCCGTGGCGCGCATTAATTCTAAGACCGCGCGAATGTCGTACCAAATCGAACCCGGGAGAACGCGTCGTGTCGAACGCGTGACGCGGGCCGGCGGGGTGCGTGCACCGAGCGGTAACGTGCAGTTGAGTAGTCGAACTAAAGGAGATCCCATGGGATTCATGGACAAGGTGAAGGAACAGGCGGCCTCGGCGGCGTCAGCGGCCAAGGACGCGGCGGCCAAGGGTCAGGCCAAGGTCGGCGAAGTGCAGGCCAAGCGCGGTGCCGACGCCGTGCTGCGTCAATTGGGACTCTCGGCGTACCTCCAGACGCAGAATCGCGCCCCGGCCTCCACGGAGAGCGACATCGAGAAGTACATCGAGACCCTCAAGACCTACGAATCCGAGCACGGCGAGCTCAGCGCCGAGGACTCCTCCGGCTCGTAGCCCGCTACTCGGTCAGTAGTACCACCCGGCCGAAGGCCTGACGACTCTCGATGTACGCGTGCGCCTCTTCGGCGTCGGCGAGCGCGAAGCGTCGGTCGATCTCGACGCGCAGCGCCCCCGTCGCGACGTCGTCGATCAGCTGGGCGATCATCGAGTGGGCCCGTGGTCCCACGAACAGTTCGGGGCCGAGAAAGTAGCCGATGAGGCTCTGATTGGACGTGCCCAAACTGGACGTGTCGAGTTTCGTCATCTCGCCGCGTCCCGCGTTGCCGAAGGTGACGCAGCGCCCGCGATAGGCCAGCGCGCTCAGGCTCTTCTGCAGGTTCTCGCCGCCGACCGAATCGAGGATGACGTCGGCGCCCCGGTTGCTCGTCAGAGCACGGACCTCGGTGACGAAGTCCTTCTCCCGGTAGTTGATCCCGTCGTCGAGCCCGAAATCGCGTAGTCGATCAAGTCGCTCGTCGCTCGAGGCCGTCGCCAGGACCCGCGCGCCGGCCCGTTTGGCCATCTGGATCGCGGCCAGGCCCACGCCGCCGGCGCCGGCGTGGACGAGCGCCGTCTCGCCTTCCACGAGGCGCCCGAATTCGAAGAGCCCGTCGTGTGCCGTCCCGTAGGCGACGGGCACGCAGGCGGCCAGTTCCGTCGCCAGCCCGTCGGGGATCTTCCAGGTGGTGAGCGGGTGCGCGACGCGCAGTTCGGCGTGCGAGCCGTGGAAGGCGAGCCCGACGACGCGGTCGCCGACGGCGTACCCCGACACCTCGGGTCCGACGCTCACGAGGGTGCCGGCGGCCTGGTAGCCGACGACGTGCGGCACGCTGACCAGCGGACCGCCGAGTCGGTTCAGCGTGTCACCGCCCTCGATGCTGACGACCTCGACGTGCATGAGCATCTCGCCGGGCCCAGCCACGGGGTCGGGAACATCTTCGTAGCGAAAGACGCTCGGGGCGCCGTTCTCGTAATAGACCGCGGCTTTCATCGTGCTCCTCGTCCGAGACGTCGCACACGACCCTACTGTCGGCGTTCGCGCGCGCGACGTCTTTCGGGCGACGAGGTGGGCACGTTCTTCGACGGTCGATTCGCGTGACGTCTATTCTCCGATTGGGACGCGGGCCGTTCGAGGCCGGTGACGAACGCGAAGGGCCGTGGAGAGGATCACGATGAGCACGACCCAGGAACGAGACGAGACGAAGGACCAGCACGTCGAACACTTCGACGTCGTCATCGTGGGCGCGGGGATCTCGGGAATCGGCACCGCCTATCACCTCCAGGAGCAAAGTCCCGATCGCACGTTCGTCATCTTCGAGGCCCAGGACGGTTTCGGCGGCACGTGGCGCACCCACCGCTACCCGGGGATCCGCTCGGACAGCGATCTCTACACGTTCGGCTACCGCTTCAAGCCCTGGACGAGCGCCCCGATCGCCACCGCCGCCGAGATCCAGAAGTACCTCGGCGACGTGATCGCCGAGAATGACCTCGCGCGCCACATCCGTTACGGTCACTGCATCCACGCCGCGTCGTGGAACAGCGAGGACAATCGCTGGAGCGTGCACGCGACGCGACGCGACACGGGCGAACCGGTCACCGTCAGCGCGACCTTCCTTTGGATGTGCCAGGGCTACTACCGACACGCCGAGGGCTACACGCCGGAGTGGCCCGGGATGGCGAGGTTCCGGGGGCAGATCGTGCATCCCCAGACGTGGCCGCAGGATCTGGACTACCGCGACAAAGAAGTCGTCGTCATCGGTTCTGGCGCCACCGCGGCGACGTTGGTGCCGGCCATCGCCGACGAGGTCTCGCACGTGACGATCCTCCAGCGCTCGCCGACCTATTTCTTCACCGGCGAGAATCGCAACCTCTTGGCCGACCACCTGCGTGAACTCGAGGTGCCCGAGGAATGGGTCCACGACATCGTTCGACGCGAGAACCTCTTCAACGCGCGCGCGCTCACACAACTCGCCCTCGAGGAACCGGAGTTCGCCAAAGCGGCGCTGATCGACTTGGCCCGCGCAGCGTTACCCCCGGGCTTCGACGTGGAGAAGCACTTCACCCCGCGCTACATGCCGTGGCGTCAGCGGATCGCGTTCCTGCCGGACGGCGACCTCTTCAAGGCCATCAGCGTCGGACAGGCGTCGATCGTCACCGACGAGATCGAGACCTTCACCGAGACCGGTGTCACCCTGAAGAGCGGCGACGAACTCGAGGCCGACATCATCGTGACGGCGACCGGGTTCAACTTGAGCGTGCTGGGCGACATCTCGTTCACCCTGGACGGCGAGCCGTTGGACTTCGCCGACACGGTCACCTATCGCGGCATCATGTTCGCCGACGTGCCGAACCTGGCGTTCGTCTACGGCTACTTCCGCGCGAGCTGGACCCTTCGCGTCGACCTCGTGAGCGACTTCGTGATCCGACTGCTCCAGCACATGGACGAACTGGGTGCGCGGCGGGTCACCCCGCGTCTACGAGCGCAGGACCGTGACGAGGAGCGGCTCGACTGGGTCGACGTGGAGTATTTCAACCCCAACTACATGTTGCGATCGTTGCACCTCATGCCCAAGCGACTCGACAAGCCCGAGTGGCGCCACACCCAGGACTACTGGGCCGAACGCGACGAGTTGCCGTTGGTCGACCTCGACGACGGCTGCCTGGTGTTCGAATGAGCGAGGGTCATGCCCGTCGCCACTAACGGAGCCGTCGAGCTCTACGTCGAGACCTTCGGTCGAGCGCGCGACGAGACGCTGCTGCTCGTCAACGGCCTGGGGAGCCAGTGCATCAGCTTCGACGTCGCCTTCTGTCAGCTCTTCGTCGAGCGGGGATTCTTCGTCGCTCGCTTCGACAACCGCGACGTCGGACGTTCGACGAAGCTCGATGACTTCACGCCCCACTTTCGTGACGTGACGAGGGCGCTTCGCGAGGGCCGGGAACCCGAAGTGCCGTATCGGCTGAGCGACATGGCCAACGACGCGATCGCGGTCCTTGACGCGCTCGGCGTGGAGCGCGCGCACGTGTTCGGTATGTCGATGGGTGGGATGATCGTGCAGCAGATGGCCATCGACCACTGGCGACGGCTGTCGTCGATGACGTCGATCATGTCCACGACCGGCGACGCCGATGTCGGCAAGTCCAGCCCCGAGGTCGCCGCACTCTTCTTCTCCCCGCCGGGACACGACCGCGACTCGGTCATCGCGCGCGCCCAAGCACTCGAGGCGCTCTACACCAGTCCCTCCGAGTATGACCCCGCGCGCACGGCCCAGCGCGTCGGCAACGCGTTCGATCGTTGCTTTTGCCCGCGCGGCGTCGCGCGACAACTGGCGGCGATCGCGGCCTCGGGAAGTCGCGGTGACGCGCTGGGATCGGTGCCGGTCCCGACACTCGTGTTACACGGCGACGCCGACACCCTGGTTGACATCAGCGGCGGCGAGCGCACGGCGCAGTGTGTCCCGGGCGCCCGATTCGTGGCGATTCCCGGCATGGGACACGACCTCTCGCCGCGGTACTGGCCCACGATCGTCGACGAGGTCACCGACCTGGCCCGGTCGACGGCGTCGACACAACCCAGCCATCCCAACAAAAAGTTTCCTTAATTTCAGTTGCGTCTTACGTAAGCGTTCGCTTACACTATCACCATGGACGTCGCCCTCAAAGCCATCGCCGATCCCAAGCGCCGCGAGATACTGCGCCTCGTGTGGTCGAGTGAGCTGCCCGCCTCGGACATCGCGTCGCACTTTCACGACGTCACGCGCTCGGCGATCTCCCAGCACCTCGGTGTGCTGCGCGAGGCGAACCTCGTTCGCGAGCGCCGTGCCGGCACGAGTCGGCTGTACCGCGCGAACGTCGAGGAGATGGCGCGGCTTCGCGACTTCCTCGACCATTTCTGGACCGAGGGCCTCGATCGACTGAAAACCGCCGCGGAAGCGGCCCAACGAAAGAAGGACAACAACAATGGCTGAACTCACGCGCGAGGTCCTGATCAAGGCCGAACCGTCGACGATCTTCGCGTTCCTGACCGAACCAGGTATGCAGTCATGGCTGGGCACCGAGGTCGAATTCGACGCCCGGCCCGGCGGCATCTACAAGGCCAACCTGGTCGGCGACCATCACGCCCTGGGCGCGTTCACCGAGGTCGTCGAGAACGAGAAGGTGGTGTTCACCTTCGGCTGGAACGAACCCGGTCACCCCATTCCGGCCGGCTCCACCACGGTCGCCATCACGCTCGTACCCGAGGGCGACGAGACACGAGTGCGACTGGTGCACAGCGGTCTCCCCGAGGACGCCATCACCGACCACGAGAACGGGTGGCAGTTCTTCCTGGATCGTCTCGAAACGGTTGCGAGCGGTGGCGAACTGATCGACACCGGTGAGCGGCCGCCCGGATGACGGCCCCCGCTCCCTCGCCCACGACACCGGAGGAACGACCTTGAGCGACGCCACGACATGGCAGATGATCCACGACGAGCGAACTCGCGCCGCTGACATGCTCGCGTCGCTGTCGCCCGGACAGTGGACGGCCGACACGCTGTGCCGGGGTTGGAACGTCCATCGGGTCGCGGCGCACATGATGATCGCCGGCGAGCAGTCGACCGGACGGTTCATCAGGGGCCTCTCCGCCACCGGCTTTCGTTTCGACGTCATGACCGACCGCCAGGCTCGTGGCGCCGATCACTTGACGAGCGAGGAAATCGTCGCGCGAATCAGGGCGCGCACGACGACCACCAACAAGCCACCGGCACCGGCGATGGCCATGCTGGGCGAAGTGGTCGTGCACGGCATCGATATACGCGAGCCATTGGGCATCGACGACGACATCTCGATCGACGCCAAACTGGCCTGTCTGGATATGTTCAAGCGTTCGAACTTCCCGGTCCCCGCGAAGAGGACGATCGCCGGGCTACGGCTTCGCGCCACCGACGCCGAGTGGACATCCGGGAGCGGCCCGGAGGTCGTCGGGACGACGAGTGCGTTGCTCATGGCGATGACCGCGCGCGACCTGCCGGCGTCAGTGAGCGGCGAGGGCGTTGCGGTGCTTCGCCAGCGACGAACGTCGTGACCAGAGCGGATCAGGCGTTACGAAAGGAAACGAAATGACCGAGGGAACCAAGAGTGACCCGTGGGAGTTGACCACGCCCCCGGGGTCGTCGTCGTACTCGATGTACCGCGAACCCGACGCTGACCCGCCGGCGCTGGTGTGCGTCGTCGGCTCGACGACGCTGAAGTACCACCTGTCCGCGATCGACGACCTGCACGCGTGGCTGGTCGAACAAGGCGACTGGGTCGCGCTCGGCGCGGCCGACGAGAACAAGCCCGCGGCCGACGGCACCGTCGAGGCGTGGGGCCGTTCGTCGACCAATCCGGTCGGTGGCTGGTACGGACTGCGCAAGGGGTATCGAGGTCGATTCGGGATGTACCTCCCTCCCCTCCTCGAACACCTCGGTCTCGCCGAACTTACGCACGAGGCTCGAAACAACAAGATGCGAGCGCGCTAGGCGAAGAGACGTCATACCCATCGGTAGTTGACGAAATAGTGCGCGAAGGCGATCACGCGACGACTTCGTTAAAGACCTCAAACTTTGATCGATCACTCGAAGGTCACGAAGTTCGTCGAGCAAGGCCGCCGGCGTGCGCCCGTGTACCGGGTCATCGATCCGACGCCTAAGGTGACGGGCGCCTCCCGATTTCCCTGTAAATCATTGGTGAATGACTTCGGGAGAATAAGTGTACGATACAGTACAGTACTCAATAAAAGGAGAGCAGCGCATGGACCAGACCGAAGTCGTCAACCGCCGGTTGGCCCTCCAGGGTGGCCACGGCGCGCGTCATCGAGGTCACCCGCTCGACACGAGTCGCGACGTCGCGATTCGTGACGCGGCGCTGGACCTGCTCTCCGAGATCGGGTACGACCGATTGACCATGGACGCGGTCGCGGCGCGAGCGCACGCCAGCAAGGCGACGATCTATCGGCGTTGGCCGGGTAAGGCCGCGCTGGTCGTCGACGCACTCAACTGCTCCAAGGGATCGATCACCGAACCGGACACCGGATCGCTCGAGGGCGACCTGGCGGCCCTCGGTCACGGATCGTGCAGCCAGGAGAGCCGCTTCAACGCCCAGGTGATGTTGGGTCTGATCACCGCCCTCGCGCACGACGCCGAACTGCGTGACGTGGTGCGCGAACGCATGATCGAGCCCCGGACCAAGGTGATCCGACAGATCTTCGAGCGCGCGGTCGCGCGCGGCGAAGTGTCACCCGAGCGCAACCTCGATCTCCTCGTCTCGCTACTCCCCGCCCTCATGATCCAGCAAGTCCTCATCACCGGCGAGCTCCCCGATGCTGATTTCTCACTCCACGTGATCAATGACGTGATCCTCCCCCTCGCCTCCGCCTAATCCATCCGTCAACTCCTAGCCCCCAAGGAAACCTCCATGTCAACCATCGAAGCGCCGGAACTGACCGGCAGTAACACCGAAGGCAAGCATCTCGGTCTCGCACTCGCGGTCATCGCGGGCGCGCAACTCATGATCGTCTTGGACGCCACCATCGTGAACGTGGCGTTGCCCACCATCCACCACGACCTGCACTTCTCGGTCAACAACCTGGAGTGGCTCATCACGGCCTACTCATTGACCTTCGGAGGACTGTTGCTCTTCGGGGGTCGCACGGGCGACCTCTTCGGCAAACGCCGGATGTTCATGATCGGCATCGCGATATTCGCGGTCTCGTCGCTCCTCGGCGGTTTCGCGACGACCGATATCTGGCTCATCATCACCAGGGCCTGTCAGGGCGTCGGCGGCGCGATCGCCGCGCCAACCGCGTTGTCATTGATCGCGACGAATTTCCCGGAAGGTCCGCAGCGCAACCGCGCCATGGGCGTCTACGCCGCGATGGCCGGCGCCGGTGGCGCGGTGGGCCTCTTGCTCGGCGGCATGCTCGTCGACCTCGTGTCGTGGCGCTGGATCTTCTTCGTCAACGTGCCGATCGCGGCGATGATCCTCATACTCGCGCCCCGAGCCCTGAACGAGTCAGCGACGACGTCGGGCAGGTTGGACGTCCCCGGCGCGCTCAGCGCAACCGGCGGCATGCTCGCCCTGGTCTACGGGTTGTCGAACGTCGCGGCCCACAGCTGGACCTCGACCAGCACGCTCATCTCGCTCTTCCTGGCGGCCTTCTTGCTCCTCGCCTTCGTCTTGATCGAGACGAGGACCGACGACGCGCTGATGCCGCTGCACATATTCGCTAATCGCAATCGCTCCGGCGTCTACGCCATGATGCTCTGCATCGGCACGGCGATGTTCTCCATGTTCTTCTTCCTCACGCAGTATCTGCAGAACGTGTTGGGGTGGAGTGCGATCAGGACCGGCGTGGGCTTCTTGCCCATGACGCTCGGCATCATCTTCGCGGCGGTGCTCGCGTCGCGGATAATCAGTCGCATCGGCATCCGGATCCCGCTCCTCGTCGGCCCGGCGGCGGCGTTCATCGGAATCGAGCTGCTCACGCGTCTCACCATCCACAGTGGCTACGGGACGATCGTGCTACCCCTGCTCATCGTGTCGATCGGCATGGGACTCTCGTTCGTCCCGTTGACGCTCACCGCCGTCTCGGGGGTGGCGCCCAACGAGGCCGGACTCGCGTCGGCACTGCTCAACACCACCCAACAGGTGGGCGGCGCGCTGGGGCTCGCGATCCTCTCGACGATCTCGATCGACGCGTTCAAGTCGAAGCTCACGAGTCTGGCGAGCGCGTCGCACGGCACGATCACGCGCCAGGCGTCGAACATCGCCACGACCCACGGGTACACGACGGCGTTCCAGGTCGGCGCCTTCATCGCCTTGGCCGGTCTCTTGATCTCGGCGATCGTGATCCGAGCACCCAAGGAGTTGGGTTCCGACGCCAATCCGGTGCACGCCGCGCTCTAGCGCGGCTCAGCGAATCTGGAAGCTCTTCTCCAGCGTCCCGACGGCGCACGTGATCGTCGCGCGCGCCGTTCCCGGGTCGGTGCTGGGGCCGATCTCCCAGGTCCACGTCGCGTCCCCCGCGCCGTCCGTCCGGGTCGCGCCGAGTCCGCGTGACTCACTCGTGTAGCCACTGGGCAACGTGATCGTGAGGTCGCACGACTCGTCGGCCCTCGACGTGTGGACGCTCAGGGAGTCCTCGTCGCCGGGACCGATCGAACGTTCGAACGACGTCACGGTGATGGCCGGTCCACCGCCGTTCTCCGTGGGCGTGGGGGTCGCGCCCCCGGCGACGTTCGCGCCGTGGGCGTAGTCGCCGTCGACGGCCGTCTCGACGGCGAGGACGGCCCTTGGCGAGGTCGTGATGACGCCGAGCTCGCGGTTGTACGAGAGCGAGGACGTGGAGAAGTTCTCGCTACCGATGAACACGGTCCCCGCTCCACTCACGCAATCGACGCAGATGACCTTGGCGTGGACGTACACCTGCGACGAGCCGAGCAACCGGACGTGCACGCCCGCCGCCGCCAAGGCGTCCAGCGCGCCGGTCCACGACGACGACTCGGTCATCACGACCTTTACCGTGACGCCTCGTCGCGCGGCCGAGCGCAGCGCCGATTCGATCGCGGTCGAGTCCATCTCCTCGTTCTCCACGAGCAACGAACGCCTCGCCCCGTCGATGAGGTCCACCAACGTCGCGGTCGAACCGGGGCTCCACACCAGTCCGCCCGAGGGGACCGTCGCGCCGGCGCCCGCGAAGTCGGCGTCGAACGTGCGCGCGATGGCCTCGACGTCACTGGCGCGATCGTCCTCGACCCAGAAGTCCCTCGTCGAGGCGTAGTCGATCGTCTCGAGGTTGCCCGTGCCGACGTAGGCGACGCGCGAATCGAGCACGAAGTACTTGGCGTGGAAGATCTGGTCGGCGGGCGCCCACGCCACGTGGACCTTGCTCGCGCGCAACAGCGCGTAGGCGGCGGCGTTGTGTGACGTGCCGCCGTAATCGGCGTTCAACAGGACGCGGACGTCGACGCCGGCGTTGGCGCGCGCGATCAGCGCTCGTTCGATCGTCAGGTCGGAGAGCTCGTACATCGAGAGGTCGACACTGTGGCGCGCCGAATCGATCGCCGCGTCGAGGAAGCCGTACCCGCTCGCCGGTTCGGTCCAGACGTTCACGACCGGCGAGGTGGCGAGCCCGATCGACGCCGACGCCGAGGACGACAGGATCGACATCGTCGTCACCGCCACGAGTGACGCCATCGCGACGTTGCACCAACCACGCTGGAGAATCCGGTTCGCGCGCACGGACTACTTCTTATCGCGACCGTCTACCGCAGTGACGCGTCTCGTCGAAGCGTTCAGTTGTTGCCGTAGGCGGCGACGAAGTTGTTGAGCGAGGCCAGGCAGTACGTGTCCTCGGTGTAGGGCAAGAGACACGAGTCCTCCCACGTGCCCTTGGGGTCGTGGGGACGATAGGTCATGACGGCGTAGACACCGTTCAAGCCGCCCGAGGGATAGCCGTCGCCCACGACGTTCGACGGATCGACGATCTCGTACACCGACGGCGACAACTTGGTCAGCGCCTCGGTTGCCGGCGCCTCTCCGGGACAGCTCCAGCCCGCGGTGCGCGCCAGGTCACGGGCCGCCAGGGTGAAGACCGGACAGGCATCGGTCTCGGCGCAACTGACACAGGCCGAGGTCTGACGCGCGTAGATCTCGCGGTCCGGCGAGCCGGCGGGCAGGTTGCCGAGCGGTGTCGAGAAGTCGTCCTTGGGATCGATTCGTTCGCTCGCTGGGAACACGTCGACGTAGCTGCTGCCGTCACTGGCGACGGCCGCCGAGCACGTCCATCCGAGAGGACCGAGGACCTTCATGTCGCCCAGCGCGTCGGTGTAGACCGCGACGTGACTCGCGAGTGACGTCGGCACGTCCTCATTCACCCTTGACGGCATGGAGAGCGCGACGTCGTCGGCATTGGGGAACGTGGTCGAGCACTCGATGAGGGGAACCTCGACGTACGAATACGGCACCACGGCACCGATGGTCTGCGCATTGCTCGGCGACGACTGGATCGGCGCGGTGCCGATCGTGACGGGAAGCCCGTCGGCCCCGGAGTTCGCGAAGGCGTAGGTTGTCGCGGCGATCATGCCGATGACCATCACCACACACAGTGAGATGAGCATCCTCTCTGAGAACACCTTCATGAACCACGGCTGTGTCTCGACGTCATCCGAGGCCGTCGCGGCGCGCGACTCGTCGCCACCGCTCAACGCCGCTCCACACCGACCACAGACGTCCGCGCCGGGTTCTGTTTCCTCACCACACGATGCGCATGCCAGCATCTCTAACTGTTCCTGCCCGGAGCTGAAATCGATTCGCTCCCCTCTCGAAAGGAGAGATTAGAGGGCGCTGGCCCACCCGTGCTCAGAGGGGACAAATGTGCACCGAAGTGACAATTGTGGAGATACTTGACCGTTCAGCCCGCGGCCTTCGCGGCGGCCAAGAACGCGCTGTACGAGCCGATCACCGATGACGAGGGCACCGACACCGTGACCGGACCGCCGTAGTTGGAGAAGTCGACGTTCACGGCTCCCGAGACCGACTCACCGGCGAGGGCGATACTCAGCGACACCGATTCACGTACCAGCAAGTGATTGGATCCGATCCAGAGCTTGAGGACCGGGGGTTGGTTCGCCATGCTCTCGATCATCGACTTCATCAATTGCGTGGGTGCTCCGTCCTCGGCGGAGAGCCGCTTCTCGGCCGCCTGGATCGCCTTGGCGGTGAGGGTCACCTGGTACCCGGTCACCGCTTGACCATCGACGCTCGACGAACCGAGCGGCACGACTTTGTTACCCTCTTCGGTCAACAGTTGCAGCTGTCCGAGAACGCTGGTGGTTCCCGATTGCGTGCTCGTTGGGGCGCCCGCCAGGTCCAACTGGACCCACTGCTTGCCCGGGAGCAGTTGCTGGACGATGTTCTGGCCGTTCTCCGTCATCTCCATGTATTCGGACGTGCCGCTCATCAGGACCGTCTCTTGCACCGCTTCGTTGTCGGCGCTGAAGGACAACGTCGAGGATTCGATGTGCGAAGAGAGACTAGCCAGACCGGTCCCGGTCAACGGGATGCTGTCGCCGTTGACGGTGATGGAGCCGCTGTACGTGAGCGCCACCGAGTTCTGGTCGAGGGTGGTGCGGGCTCCCAACTCGACCTGCGCCGCGGCGTCCTTGGCGCCCGGCCCACCGGCGCCGATGACGACGAGAGAAACGACCACGAAGAGCGCTACGGCCGAAGCCGTCATCCATCGTCGCCGAGTGTGAGATCGGCTACGCGGACCGCCCTCAGCGGTGTGGTCTTCGCTGACCATCGTGTCCTCGAACGTCGATGGGGGCGCGCCGCCCGTGTCCGGACTCGATGGAGTAATCGCCGACCCTGTGTTCAATTCCTCGTCGTCCACGTTGGCTCTTCTTTCCGCCACCGGAATCGCGTCCCGTTATCCGAAAGTTACCATCGCGACGAGGAAAAAGGCATCGGGATGAGAAAACTTCGCCGACGTGCGCCATCGGCGTTTTCTCCGGGCGCAGTCGAGGGATATGAGATATCGTCAGCCGGATTCAGTGGGTTCAATTAGGCGTCGACGGGAGGACCGATGTCGTCATCGCAGCCAATCGAAGTTCGCGACATGGCCATCATCCACGAGACGTTTCGGCGCGCGTACGAAGAGTCGGCACGGCTCGAGCGCGCGACCCCGACGCCGTCGCCGAGTCGGGTCACGTTCCTCGCCGATCACATCGACTTCGGACTCACCATGTTGCACCACCACCACGAAGGCGAGGACGTGATCCTCTATCCCCTCCTCGTCGAACGAGCCCCGGAGCACGCGGCGCGAACCGAACAGATCGATCACGAGCACCAGGAGGTCAAGAGCGCAATCGACGATGCGAAGGCGGCGTGCGCGACGTGGCGCGGCACCCCGTCGAACGAGTCGGCCGAGGAGCTCGCGGTGTCCCACGACGCGCTGAACACGGCCCGGGTGCCACACCTCGACAACGAGGAACGTGAGATCGTTCCCCTAGCCGCGGTAACGGTCTCCCAAGCGGAATGGAACGGCCTCGCCAAGCACGGCATCGCGGCGATTCCCGGCAACAAGAGGTTGATAGCGTTCGGCATGATCCTCGAGCCGCTCACTCCCACCGATCGCCTCTACATGCTGTCCAACCTGCCGCCACCGGTGAAGGTGCTCTATCACCTGGTCGGTCAACGCGCGTGGAAGAAGTACTCGACGACGCTCCGATCGGGTACCTGAGGACGACGCCACGACCGCCGGGTCACTGCCTCTCGTCGAGGCGCCGTGACGCGGTGAGAACGACGCAGCAAGGAGGAGGGAACATGTCGAGTGGACCGGAATGGGGTGCTTCGTTCGCGTCGGCGTCGACCGACGCGATGGGTTTCTACGACGAGATCATGGTCCCGAGACTGTTCGAACCGTGGGCCGAGCTCTTGCTCGACGACGTCGATCCGCGCAGCGGAGAGGCGGTGCTCGACGTCGCCTGCGGTCCGGGCACGGTGACACGAAAGGCCGCCCTTCGCGTCGGGCCTTCCGGCTCTGTCACGGGTTGCGACCTGAGTCCCGCGATGCTGGCCCTCGCTCGCTCGAAGGACGCGCTCGAAGGAAGTGCACCGATTCAGTACCTGGAGTGCTCGGCCGACTCGCTCGACGTCGACGACCACACTTTCGACGTGGTCACGTGCCAGCAGGGCGTGCAGTTCTTCCCCGATCGTCCGGCGGCGCTGGCCGAGATGCGACGGGCGCTGCGTCCGGGGGGTCGACTGGCCATCGCGGTGTGGTGCGACATCGAAGAGTGCCCACCGTTCGCGGCCCTCGGAGTGGCCCTCGGACAGATCCTGGGCGACGCGGCCGCGGACACGTATCGGTCAGGTCCCTGGGGACTCGGCGACGCGGACGCGTTGGCGCGACTCGTCCGCGATGGTGGCTTCTCGGGCGTGCAGGTGAGCAGGCACGAGTTGCCGGTCGTCTTCGATGGCGGTCCCGGCCAACTCCTCTTAACCTTGCAAGCCGCCACCGTGGCGTCGGCACTCGCCCGACTGTCTGAATCGCAACAGTCGGCGCTGTTCGCCGCGGTCATCGACGCCACGCGCGCGATCACCGTCGACGGCGTCATTCGTTCTCGCGCGGCGTCGCACGTCGTGACGGCGAGCGTCAACGACGCACGAGCGTGATCCGACGATGGAGTGGGCGCTGGGGGACTCGAACCCTCGACCTCAGCCGTGTGAAGGCTGCGCTCTAACCAACTGAGCTAAGCGCCCGGAGCGTCAATCCTAGTTCGCTCAGTCGTCACTTGCATTTTGCAATCGAAGTAACCTTCGTCTGTGCCAGACAACGTTGAGCCGACCTCTAAGCGACCCCGGTTCCAGCGTCAGGGCCGTCGACCGTCGTTGGCACCTCGTGAGGTCGTCTTCGGGATGGACCGTATTGAACGCAGCGTGAGCCTGTTCGGCGTCGGCATCGCGATGGTCATCTCGATCGTGTC
This sequence comes from uncultured Acidimicrobiaceae bacterium, assembly GCA_963802735.1. Classification (GTDB taxonomy): domain Bacteria; phylum Actinomycetota; class Acidimicrobiia; order Acidimicrobiales; family RAAP-2; genus RAAP-2. The sequence goes on from CAWDJY010000012.1 coordinate 38,878, forward strand.
ATTGATCGCGTGGGTCAAGAAGTCCCCCGTCATCACGACCCAGAAGTACGTCAAGGGCAAGACCTGTCCCTCGGCGTTCCCCAAGCACGTCGGGGAGTTCTGCGAACACGTCTTGAAAGCGAGCGACAGCTACTGGGCGACTCGCTTCCTCTTCGTCTTCGTCATCGCACTGATCATCTTGTTCTTCGCGCTGCGCCGCAAGCGGGCCGGCGTCGCGTGCTTCAGCGTGTTCTTGGGCATCGGCCTCGGCATCGCGGGCGTGGTCTTCGTCTTCTTGGGCGCGTGGCTCATCGTGCGCGCCTTCCGACTCCAGCGCTACGGCGAGGCCACCTGGTCGGGGTCGAACAAGGTGGCCCGCGAGATGGCCCAGGCCCGAAAAGAGGGCCGCGACCCGACACCGAAGCCTTCGGCGTCGTCGCCGGGAACCGCACCGGCACCAGGCCCGGTCGCGCCGCCGTCCGCCTCCAAGCGCTACACCCCGAAGCAGAAACCGCGCAAGCGTTGAGTCGTGTCAAAACTCGGGCTTGATTACCCAACCAAGTGGGGCCGCTCCCCGGGAACCCGGGCCGTTCGCAACGTAATCCACTCGGCGTTCCTCGTCCCCTACACGCGCTACCTCTCGACCCTCGAGGTCCGCGGACTGGAGAAGATCCAGGGCGACGGTCCGTTCATCTTCGTGGCGAACCACACCAGCAACATGGACACGCCCCTGGTCATCGCGGCGCTGCCGGGCAAGATCCGACGCCGTCTGGTGGTCGCGGCGGCGATGGACAACTTCTTCATGGAGTCGGGCCGCGCCTTTCGAACGGTGCTGGTCTTCAACGCGATCCCGATCGACCGGCACAAGGTGAATCGGCGCAGCGCGCAGATCGCCTTCGACCTCGTGCAGGAGAACTGGAACCTCTTGATCTACCCCGAGGGAGGACGCTCGCCCGACGGAGAACTGCACGAATTCAAGGGTGGCGCGGCGTACCTCGCCGAGCGCTCCTTGAAGACGGTGATCCCGATGTACATCCACGAATCGGGTTGGCTGCAGGGCCCCAAGTACGCCAAGGCCCCCAAGTTCGTCTCGGCACCCGATCGACATCGCCACCACGTGATCATCGTCTTCGGTGACGCCATGCACGTCGAAGAGGGTGAGAACATCCGCCGCTTCAACAACCGCATCGTCGACGCCGTCGAACAGCTCGGCCGCGAAGTGAGCGGCGACGAGACCTACGGCATCAAGGCGGTCGAGGGCCTCTAGGCCAAGACGCGACAGCGCTCGTGGTAGAGCGTGTCGGCGACGCTGGCGAGCGGTGACAACTGTTCGCCGACGACGGCGCCGAGGATCTCGTCACAGAACCACGGGTTCATCGCCAGCACCGGACCGTGCGCGTAGGTGGCCCAGATGTTCTTCGTGCGATACCCGTCGGACACGCCGTCGTTGGCCCGACCCCTCACGACGGTGCCCAACGGCGCGACGCCGTGCAGCGTCGTCCGTCCGCCGTGGTTCTCGAAGCCGACGAGGAGTTGACCGTCGACGTGGGTCGAGAGCTCCCCGACCGAGCGACGTTCACCGCGGCTCGTCACGACGTCGACCAGTCCCAGTCCCTCGAACTCATCGTCGCCCTCGACACAGAACGTGGAGCCGAGGATCTGGAGGCCAGCGCAGACGGCCAGGACGTGGGCGCCGTCACGCACGCGCGAGACGAACGAGGACCGCCGCAAGTGGTCGGCCGCCAGACGCTGCGGACCGTCCTCTCCCCCGCCGAGCAGGTAGAGCGCGGCCTCGGGGACCTCGTCGGAGAACTTCGCACTGACGAGCTCGACGTCGAGACCGCGGCGTCGAGCGCGTTGCGTGATCGCCAGGCCGTTGCCGCCGTCGCCGTAGGTGCCGAGGAGGTCGGGGTAGAGGACACAGATCGTCGTCATGGCTGTGACCTCGCCAACCAGTCGCTGAACGCGGTGTAGTTCGCGAGCAGTGAGACGGTCTCCTTCGACGTCGGCACGACCTCGTCGTCGTCGACCACGACGTAGTCGACCTGGCCGTAGTCGAGGCGCGTCGCCAGGTCGAGGCGGCGATCGCCGAAGCAGTAGACCCGGTGACCGCGCAACATCTCGAAGGGCGCGTCGTAAAGCCATGACGGGTCGTGTCCGTCGGCCACGCGGGCGTTGATCGCCACCCAGACGTCCGAGCCGTCGTCGGGCAGCGTCGCCATCATCGCGGCGAAGCCGGAGGGATTCTTCGCCAGCAAGAGTCGCAACACGTGGCCGTTCCAGCGTCGCACGCTGAATCGTCCGACCACACTGGGTATCGCGTTCACCCGTCGCACGGCCTCCGCGAGGTCGACGCCGACGCGCTGCAGTGCGCTGAGCGCCATCGCGGCGTTGGCGCGATTGAACTCACCGGGCATCAACAGGTCGAGCTGCACGTCGGTGCCGTCGACGACGAGCTGCTCGCCCAGAACGGTCGTCACGTTGGTCGGCTTCGCGAAACCGCAACTGCAGTGCCACGACGCGCCGACGTGGCTGATGGCGAGGGTGCACTCGGGACACGAGAGCGCGTCGGCGAGCCACGACGTCGGCACGTCGCACCAGACGGTGTTGGCACGAACGTCGGCGGCGTAGACGACGAGCGGGTCGTTGGCGTTCGCGACGACGACCATCTCGTCGTCGTCGTGCGCCTCGAGCGCCTTGCGCCAGCGTGCGGCCTGGGAGCGCACTTCGTTCGCGCGGTCCATCTGATCGCGCGAGAGGTTCAAGAGGACGACGACCTTGGGGCGCGTCGAGGCCAGGGTGTCGGCCAGCCAGGCCTCGTCGACTTCGAGCACGACGTGCTCGTTCGAGGATTCCACGAGCGCCGCAACGTGGCCCGCCGGCATGTTGGCGCCGGTCCCGTTGGTGGTGACCGGTCCACCCCAACCGGCCACGATCATCGAAGTCGTCGTGGTCTTGCCGTTGGTGCCGCTCACCAGGATGACGGTTCGACCGCTGGCCAGGGTCGCGACCAGGTCGGGGGCGATCTTCATGCCGACGCGCCCGCCGACGACTGTCCCCGAACCGCGCCCGCTGAGACGTGAGAGCCGGTTGACGGCCCGAACGGCCACCGAGGCGACCTGGTCGCGTGTACTTGAGGGTTTACCCATTGGTTCAACGCTAGGTCCCGAGAAACACAAAAGGGCCAACCGGGGGGTGGTTGGCCCTTCTGCAAAACCAGTGCTTCAACAATTGGGGGGAATTGAGGAAAGCAGGCTGGAATAAGTATGCCGTGCCGACCAGTATCACACAACAGCATGCAGGAGATACCTTCCATCTGTATAGTCGATACATGGAGATTCGTCAGCTCGAGGCGCTCATCGGCATCGCCGACCACGGTTCGTTCTCCGGCGCCGCCGAGGTACTGGGCACGGTCCAGTCGAACATCTCGAACCGCATCGCCCATCTGGAGGCCGAACTCGGCACCGAGTTGGTGAATCGATCGAACGGACTGCTCACCGAGTCGGGCGAGATCGTCGTCGACCGCGCGCGCCGGATCCTGGGTGAGTTGCGCGGCATCGCCTCGGACGTGTCAGAACTCAACGCCGAGATCCACGGCCAGGTCGTCCTCGGCATGATCGGCTCGGCCGGCCGGTGGATCGTGCCCCTGCTCCTCGAAGCGCTGAAGGAGAACTATCCCCACGTCGCCTTGCACATCGTGGAGGGCACCAACTCGGTCATCGAGCCGCAGTTGGTCAAGGGCCAACTCGACCTCGCCGTCCTGGCGTGGCCGATCAACGCGCCCGAGCTCAGCGGCGTCGACATCTTCAGCGAGGACCTGGTCGTGATCGTCGCGAAAGACCACCCGCTCGCGGCGCTCCCCGAACCGCTGACTTTCGCGACCCTCGCCGAGTACGAGATCCTCCTCCCCTTTCGCGGGACGCCGATCCGCCGCGAGATCGACGAGGCGAGCCGCCTCGAGGGCGTCGAACTGAAGCCGCTGATCGAACTCGACGGCCTGCGCACGATCGCGTCGCTGACCTTCGACGGCTACGGGCCGTCGATCCTGCCCGCGACCATGTTGTCGCGGCACCTGCGCGACAAGTTCGTCGCGCGTCACATCGATCGCATCGCCAAACGACGGGTGCTGCTCGCGACGCGCCGCTTCGGCTTCCCCGCGGCGCCGGTGCGTGCGATCCACGCCCTGCTCATCGACGTCGTGCGCCACGCGACCATCGTGCCCGACGGCGTCTACTTGGGAAAGACACCCCCTCAGTAAGGTTCGGAGGTGCCCAACCAGAAACCCGACGAGGTCGCCGCCTTCATCGCCCAGCGCGACCGCGCGTTCAAGCCGATCATCGCGCTGGCCGGTCCACCGCCGTTGCGCCGTCGCGCCGCGTCGGTCGAGAACCGCTTCCCCTCGCTCGTGCGCTCGATCACCCATCAACTCCTCGCCACGAGCGCCGCCACGACGATCCACGCCCGCGTCGTCGACGCCTGCGGCGGTGTCGTGAACGTGCACACGATCATCGCGACCGGTCCCGAGCGGCTCCACGACGCCGGTCTCAACCGCACGAAGGCTCAGGCCATGGTCGATTTGGCCCACGAGGTACGTGATCGTCGCGTCGACCTCGCGCGACACGGTCGCATGAGCGACGACGAGATCGTGCGCGACGTGGCCTCGGTGCGCGGCATCGGTCCGTGGACGGCGCAGATGTACCTCATCAGCACGATGTCGCGTCCGGACGTCTGGCCGATCGGTGACTACGGCGTGCGCGTCGGGTGGTCGCTGCTGCACGGACTGGACGAGACGATCAGTGAGAAGGACCTGCTCGTCGCCGGGGAACGCTTCGACGGGGCGCGCACGTCGGTCGCCTGGTACTGCTGGGAGGCGATCCGCTGGGCCAAGGCCGCCAAGTAATCTCGCGGGATGGCCCTTCTCTCACTCGCCGATTTCGAACGTGACGCGCTCGAGACGCTCACGACCTTCGCCACCATCCCCTGTCTCTCACCCGGATTCGACGCTGACTGGGTCCAGCACGGACACATCGACCGCGCCATCGAACTGCTGTCGGACTGGGCGCTCGCACGAACCTTCGCCGATTTCGACGTGGAGATCCAGCGGCTCGACGGTCGCACGCCGATCCTCGTCGTGACCATCGCCGCCACCGCGCCGGGCGACGGTACGGCCGTGCTGTACGGTCACCTCGACAAGCAACCGCCGCTCGGCAACTGGTCCGACGGGCTCGGACCCTACGACCCGGTGCGCCGCGACGATCGCCTCTACGCCCGGGGCGTCGGCGACGACGGCTACTCGACGTTCGCGGCGCTGCTCGCCGTCGAGGCGATGGAGGCACACGGCATCCCCCACGGTCGCTGCGTCGTACTCATCGAGGCCAGTGAGGAGAGCGGCAGCCCGGACTTAGAGGCCTACCTCGACTACCTGAAGGAGCACCTGGGCCAGGTCGAACTCATGATCTGTCTGGACTCGGGCGCGCTAACCTACGACCGGCTGTGGGTGACCTCGTCGCTGCGCGGCGTCGTGAACGTCGACCTCGAGATCGAGGTCCTCGCCCAGGGCCAACACAGCGGTTCGGCGAGCGGCGTGGTGCCCTCGTCCTTCCGGATCCTTCGTCAGTTGCTCGATCGCGTCGAGGACGCGACGTCCGGCGAGGTACTGGTCCCCGAGATGACCACCGTTATCCCCGACGAGGTGGTGCGGGCGGCGAAGGACCTGGCCGCGGAGTTCGGCGACATCATCGCGCGCGAACTGCCGACGTTGGAGGGCGTGGAACTCATGGGCGCCAGCGCCGAAGAACGCATCCTCCGTCGCACCTGGTACCCCACGCTCTCGATCATCGGTCTCGGCGGCGCCCCCGCACCGGAGATCGCCGGCAACGTCCTACGTCCCTCGACGACCGCGAAGCTCTCGTTCCGGCTGCCACCCAACGTCGAGGCCGAGGCCGCGCGCGACGCGCTGATCCCGATCCTCACGACCGACGTGCCGTCCGCGGCGCGCGTCACGTTGACGAACTGGGAGTTCGGCAGTGGCTGGTACTCGCCGCCGTTGGCCCCGTGGCTCGCCGAGGCGCTCGACGTCGCCTCACACGACGCCTACGGGCGCGCGCCGGGATTCACCGGCGAAGGTGGCTCGATCCCCTTCCTCGCCTCCTTGGGCAAGCGCTACCCCGACGTGCAGTTCGTCGCGACCGGCGTCATGGGACCGCAGTCCAACGCGCACGCGATCGACGAGTTCCTCGACCTGCCCATGACGGTCGGCATCACGAATTCGGTCATTACCGTATTGAGTGCACACGCCAAGAGCTAGGAGCGTCATGAGTCAATTGGTCGATCTCTGGGTGGACCCCGCCTGTCCCTGGGCCTGGATCACGTCGCGATGGCTGCTCGAAGCAGCGGCCGTGCGCGACCTGGACGTGCGCTTCCACGTCATGAGCCTCGCGGTGCTGAACGAGAACCGCGAACTCTCGCCGGAGTACACCGAGTGGCTGAAGACGGCCTATCGACCGGTGCGGGTCTTGATCGCCGCCGAGGAGCGCCACGGCAATGACGTCGTCGAACCGCTCTACTCGGCCATGGGCACGCGCCGTCACGTGGGCCAGGAGAAGGACTGGGACGAGACCATCGCCAAGTCACTGGCCGACGCCGGACTCGAGGCCGACCTCGCCGCGGCAGCCGACGACGACACCTTCGACGCGCGCCTGCGCGTCAGTCACGCCGAGGGCATGGACCCGGTCGGCTACGACGTCGGCACGCCGGTCATCCACGTCGACGACATCGCCTTCTTCGGACCCGTCGTCACGCCGGCGCCCAAGGGCGAGGCCGCGGGACGACTCTTCGACGGCGTGATGATGGTCGCGGGCACACCCGGTTTCTACGAGATCAAGCGTTCGCGACTCGACGACCCCTCCTTCGAGTGAACGACGCCGCACCGGCCGGCTTCCCGGTCTACGCCTCCGGCCAGACCGCGTCGCCACGCGCCGTCATCGTGCTCCAAGAGGCCTTCGGCGTGAACGACCACATCCGGGGCGTCGCCGACCTGTTCGCCGATGAGGGGTACCTCGCGGTCGCCCCGCAACTGTTCCACCGCGACGGCTCGCCCGAGATCCCCTACGACGACTTCTCGGCCGCCATGCCCTTCATGGCGAACCTGACCAAACAGGGTCTGACCAACGACCTGAACGCCACGACGGATTTTCTCGCCACACTCGGCTTCCACGCGCCGAACGTCGCGGCCGTCGGCTTCTGCATGGGCGGTACCGTGTCGTTCTTCGCCGCGACCCTCGGCACGATCGGCGCCGCCGCGAGTTTCTACGGTGGCGGTGTGGAGAAGGGCCGATTCGGTCTCCCACCGCTGGTGGAGCTCGCGGGCGAACTGAAGTGTCCGTGGCTCGGGCTCTACGGCGACCTCGACCAGAGCATCCCGCCCGAGCAGGTCGAGGCGCTGCGAACGGCGACCGGCGTCAGCGCCGTCACGACCGAGATCGTGCGCTACCCCGCGGGCAAGCACGGATTCCACTGCGACGCCCGTCCCGACGCCTACGACGAGGCCTCGGCGCTGGACGCGCGCCGGCGCGCGCTGGCCTTCTTCGACGAGCACCTGCGCGACAGGTAGCTAGCTGCGCGGGACGTCCTTCCACGAGACGTCCTTGTCGTTTCGTGGCTCACCGGGCAGACCGAGGACCCGTTCGCCGATGATGTTGCGCATCACCTCGCTGGTGCCGCCCTCGATCGAGTTCGCGCGCATCCGGATGAAGGCCTTGCGCATGTCCCCACCGGTCATGGCCGACTCGGTCGGGCGAATCTGCGGGTACGTCGAGCCGTAGAGCATCCCCTCGGTCCCCATGAGGTCGACGCAGAGTTCACTGGTCTTCTGGTTCTCCTCGGCGAAGGCCAACTTCGCGACCGAGCCTTCGGGACCGGGCGTGCCGGCCTTGCGCAGGTCGCTCGCGCGCCAGTTCGTGAGTCGCCCCACCTCGTTACGGACCCAGGACTGCATCAGTTCACTTCGCACCGCCATCGCGTGCGCGTCGTCGCGACCGCTCCAGTGCTGCTTCCAGATCTTCACCGCTTCGCCGATCAGACCCGAGCCGCGCGGCGGCACCGTGCCGCCGATCGACACACGCTCGTTCATCAACGTCGTGATCGAGACGCCCCAACCCTCACCGACGCCACCGAGGCGCTGGCTGTCGGGCACGCGTGCGTCGACGAAGAAGCACTCGTTGAACTCGGCCTCGCCGGTCGCCTGGAAGAGCGGTCGGACCTCGACGCCGGGGGCGCGCATGTCGACGAGGAACGCCGTGATCCCGCGGTGCTTGGGCACGTCGGGGTTGGTGCGCGCGAGGATGAGGCCGAAGGCCGATTCGTGGGCCAGCGTCGTCCAGACCTTCTGCCCGTTCAAGATCCACTCGTCGCCGTCCTTCTCCGCGCGACAGGCGAGCCCGGCCACGTCCGAGCCGGCGCCCGGTTCGGAGAACAGCTGACACCAGATCTCCTCGCCGGTGAAGAGGGGACGCAGGAAGCGACCCTTCTGTTCCTTGGTGCCGTGCGTGACGACGGTGGGCGCGACCATGCCGTAACCGATGACGTTGCGCCCGATGGCCGACGGCGCGCCCGCCTTGGAGATCTTGCGCAGCGCGTACAGCTGGTCGGCCGGCGTGCCGCCGCGTCCTCCCTCACCGACGGGAAAGTGCACCCAGGCGAGACCGCGGTCGAACTGCTCACCCAGGAACTTGACCGGCTCGGTCGCTTTGGGCGGGAAGGACGACACCAGATCGTCGATCAGTTCATCAAGTTCGGCTTCACTCGTGGCCATTGACACTCCTCGGATACATCGACGGACGTTCGAATACCCCAGAGTAACGCCGCGCGTCGAGTGCGCGGGGCCCGTGCGTTAGAACGGTGGGATGAAGATTCCCAGGATCCTCGCCACCTCGGGCGGCTTCGTCGAGGGTCCGGTCCAGATGTCCGTTCGCCTCGGCACGATGCTGCTCGACGCTCTCGCCGCCACCGACAAGGTGCGACCTCGCGTCTGTCTCGTGAACACCGCGACGGGTGACGACCTCATGTACTACGCCCTCTCCTACGAGGCGTTCAACGCGGCCGGGTGTGACGTCACCGAGTTCAAGGTCTTCCCCCAGCCCTCGGCGGACCCCGAGGAGCGCCTGTGCGGTTGTGACCTCGTGTGGGTCGGTGGCGGATCGGTAGCGAACCTGCTCGCGCTCTGGCGGCTCCACGGCGTCGACGCGGCGATGCGGAGCGCGTGGGAACGCGGCGTGATCCTGAGCGGCGTGTCTGCCGGCAGTCTCTGTTGGCACCTCGGCGGCACGACCGACTCGTTTGGTCAGGTCCTGCAACCGGTCACGAACGCGCTCGGCTTCTTGCCTTACGCCAATGGGGTCCACTACGACGTCGAGACCCAGCGGCGCCCGCTGCTGCACAAACTCATGACCGAAGAGGTCCTCGCGCCCCTCGCCTACGCGACCGACAACACGGTCGGCGTCTGGTACGAGGGCCTCGAGGCGACGACGGTGGTCGCCGACAGTGCCGTCGATCCGACGGCCGGTCCGGCCGCCTACAAGGTCGAACTCGTCGACGGCGCGATCGTCGAAACACGCTTCGGCGTCGGCAGTTCGTTCCAGTGAGGTAGGCCGACCGATACAATTGTCGGCGCAACACTCGACATTTGAGCAACTCACTGCGAGTGCCAACCGGAAGAGACGCACCGCAATGATCCTCGCCGCCTCCACGCTCACCCGGACCTTCGGGATCGTCGCGCCGACGCTGACCATCTTCCAATGCCTGGCCCAGGCCAATCGGATCCGTACGACCGGCGCCCGCGGCGTGTCGCTCGCCACCTGGATCCTGTCGGCCTTCGTCTCGCAGATCTGGTTCTGCTACGGCATCATCTTCCACGTCACGGCCGAGGTCGTCGCCAATGTCCCGGCCATCACGGTGTCGCTCGTGGTCGCCTTCCTCGCCGCGCAGAGCCAGGAGAAGATGGCCCGTAGCGTCCTCGGTTACGGCGCGGTCACCGTGGTCACGGTCCTCGCGACGTTCGCCGGTTCGTTCCACGACCTGCGTTGGGTGCTGTCGAGCGTGGCCGTCGGGAGTTCGATCATCATCTACCTACCACAGCTGGCGTTGGTCATCCGACCGAAGGACCTCAGCGGCGTCTCGATCATCTCGTGGTGCCTCGCGACGCTCACGTCACTCGGCTGGTTCGTCTACGGGATCTTGATCCACCAACCGCCACTGGCGATACCGAGCGTGGTGATGCTGCCGTCGGCGTTCATCATCTTCGTCCAGGCCTCACGACATCGGATCCAGAACAACTCGCGCACCGGTCTGCAGGCGCCGATAGTCGAATAGCTCAGCGCGTCGGTTGGGGCAGGGCCGCGCGCACGACGTCCATGCGTTGGGAGAGCGCCTCGGCCCTCTCCTTCGCGTCGCTCGAACCGCACTCGACGAGCCAGTTCGCCAACATTCGATAGCCGTCTTGGGTGAGGACCGACTCGGGATGGAACTGCACGCCCTCGAGCGGCAACGTCCGGTGGCGCATGCCCATGATCAGTCCGTGCGAACGCGCGGTCACCTGGAACTCCTCCGGCAGTCCCTCGTCCTCGACGACGAGTGAGTGGTAGCGACCGACCACGAGCGGATCGCTCACGCCCGCGAACACGCCGACGCCGTCGTGGTCCACGAGGCTCGAGCGCCCGTGCAGCAACTCCGGGGCCCGGTCGACGGTCGCCCCGAAGGCCTCGCCGAGCGCCTGGTGACCGAGGCAGACCCCGAACATCGGGATGCGCTCGTCGGCGCAGTAGCGGATGATCTCGACGCAGTGACCCGCGTCACGCGGATGGCCGGGGCCGGGCGAGACGAGCACGCCGTCGGGCGCCAGCTCGGCGACCTGTTCGACCGTCACCTCGTCGTTACGCCGCACCGTGACTTCGGCGCCCAATTCGGCCATGTACTGGACGAGGTTGTAGACGAACGAGTCGTAGTTGTCGACCACGAGGATTGACGGGGCGGCGCTCATTGGGAAATTCTAGGTCCGAGCGAGTTACTAGCATCTCTCAATGGAACCGAATGACCTCGCGTCGTTTCTGGCGCACGTGGCCGAGGGCTTCAACGTCGTACCCCTCTCCGAGACCCTTCAGCTGGACCGTGAGACGCCGGTCTCGCTGTACCAACGCTTCGGCTCACGCGCGATCTTCCTGCTCGAGAGCGCGGCCCTCGGCGAGGCGACGGGTCGTTTCTCCTTTATCGGACTGGACCGGCGCTGGCGCGTGACGACCAAGGACGGGGCGACGGTCGTCGAGGGGACCGACGGTGGTGACCCGTCGCTCGCGCCGCTCGACGCGATCCGCCACGTCCTCGCGCGCTACCGCACGTACGCTCCCCGCCACCTCCCGGACTTCTTCGGCGGCGCCGTCGGCTTCGTCACCTACGACTACGTGCGCCGCCTCGAGCGGCTCCCGCGCGAGGCCGTCGAGGACATGTGGCCCGACGTCGACTTCTCCTTCCCGGGCGCGGTCTTGATCTGCGACCACGTGCAACATTCGACGACCGCCGTCGTCAACGCGGTGATCGAAGAGGGCGATGACCCCGACAATGTCTTCGCCGCCGCCGCGGGACAACTGCGAACGATCATCGACGCTTTGTTGGGCGCCGAGCCGCCGAGTGACCCCGCGACCGAACGCCTGGTCGCGACCGCGCCGAGTCAGCGTGCGCGCGTCGACATCCGCACCATAGCCAAGGGACTCTCCAACTTCACCGGAGCGGCCTACGGCGACGTGGTCGAACGCGCGCGCGAACACGTCTTCGCGGGCGACGTGTTCCAGGTCGTCCCGAGTCAGCAGTTCCGGCGACCGAGTGACGTCAATCCGCTCACGCTCTATCGCGTCTTGCGCGCGCTCAATCCCTCGCCCTACATGTACCTGCTCGACTCGGGCGAGATCCAGATCGTCGGCGCCTCACCGGAGATGTTGATGCGCGTGCACGACGGGCTGGTCAGCTACCGACCCATCGCGGGCACGCGGGCCCGGGGGGTCAACGAGGACGAGGACCTCGAGCTCGAACACGAGCTCCTCCACGACGAGAAGGAGATCGCCGAGCACGTGATGCTGGTCGACCTCGGACGTAATGACGTCGGTCGCGTGGCCAAACCGGGCACGGTGCGCGTCGATCGCCTCGCGCACATCGAGCGATACTCGCACCTCATGCACCTCGTCTCGCACGTCGAGGGTCGACTCAAGGAGGGTCTCGACGCCTTCGACGCCTTCGACGCGCTCTTCCCGGCCGGTACGCTCACCGGCGCGCCCAAGGTCCGCGCGATGGAACTGATCGACGAGTTCGAGCCGGTCTACCGCGGCCCCTACGGTGGCGCGGTCGGTTACTTCTCGCTGTCGGGCAACGCGGACTTCGCGATCACGATTCGCACCGTGTCACTGCGCGGCGGCGTCGCGACCGTCCAGGCCGGTGGTGGGGTCGTCGCCGACAGCCAGCCGGCGTTCGAGTACGAGGAGTCGATCAACAAGGCGTCCGCGCCGCTGCTCGCCCTGGAGATCGCCGACCCGCTGACGAGCTGAGGCGCTAGTCCTCGTCGTCGAATGACGGCGCGGGCTTCGGCTTGGCGCCGCGACCCTTCTTCTTGCGCGCCGACACCTCGTGCTCTCGGCTGAGCTCCTGTTGGACCATCTCGTCGCGGATCGTGCGCCAACTCTCGAGTCGTCGCGCCGAGAGTTCACCGCTCGCCACCGCCGCTTCGACCGCACACCCGTCATCACCGCTGTGCGCGCAGTCCTTGAAACGGCACCGCTCGGCGAGGGCGGTGATCTCGGCGAAGGCGTCGTCGAGTCCCTGTTGACCGATCGTGAGGTCGAGGAGTCGAATGCCGGGGATGTCGAGGAGCACTCCCCCGCTGGAGAGCCGGTAGAGACGGCGGGTCGTCGTCGCGTGCCGTCCCTCGCCACCGCGACTGACCGCGGCCGTCAACACGTTCGTCCCCTCCAACGCATTCAGCAGCGAGGTCTTGCCGGCACCCGACGCCCCGAGCATCACGGCACTCACGCCCCGGTGGAGTATCGAGCGCAGGTCCTCGATGCCGTGGCCGCTCGCCGAACTGGTCGTCATCACCTCGACGCCGGGGACGGACCCTTGCGCCTCCAGCACGGTCGACTCGACCACGTCGGAACCGTCGGCCTTGGTGAGCACCACGATCGGCACGGCGCCACTGTCGAAGGCCATGACCGCCAGTCGCTCCAGCATGAGGACGTTCAACTCGCGGTCGATCGGGAGCACGACGAGGACCACGTCGATGTTGGCCGCCAGCACTTGGACGTCACTCGGCGTCGCGCCGGGGCGTCGCAGCTCGGTCGAGCGCGGCGAGACCTCGACGATGTAACCGTCGCGCACGCTCACCCAGTCGCCCGCGACCGGACTGAGATTCAGCGTCGTGGCGAACTGACTGGTCGAGACTGCCTCGTGGCCCGCGTCGTCGCACCAGATGACCTCGGCGGTCGTGCCGTGCACGATGCTGACGCGGCCCGGGTTCGAGCCCTCGGCGAACTCGACGTCGGCGTCGTCGCGCAGTCCCAGGGTCCGAAGTACCCGGACCACCGCTTCGTTCAGCGGCGTACTCGACGTCGATGGTTCCAAACTGTCCTTTTCGGTCGAGACCAACGGTCTCAGCGTGCTCGCGATCTCCCCCAAGGCTATTTGACGAGCCGAGCGCGCGACACGAGGGCCGGCGGGTGCCCGATTGCGCGCAGGGTCGGTGGAATGATTTGTGAATGAGCAAAGTCAGTTGGCCCACCTTTTGGCACCTTCACCCCGGGGTGCGATCGCGCGAAGAGCTGTCCGTGGGCGAGCGAGCCGCCGATCGCATGCGCAACATCATGGGGTCGTGGCCGTTCGTGTTCAGCTTCTTCGGCGTGATGATCCTCTGGGCGGCGGGCAACACCTATTTCCTCCAGCGGGTGATCCACCACAAGGCGTTCGACCCGTACCCCTACATCCTCTTGAACCTCTTCCTGTCCATGCTGGCCGGCGTGCAGGCGGCGGCGTTGCTGATCGCCGCCAAGCGCACCGACTCCATCGCCTCGGAGATCGCGCTGCACACCGTGAAGAACACCGACGACATCCGCGCGCTGCTGGATGAGAACACGAACCTGACCAAGGAAGTGAAGAAGGCGACGGACCTCCTCGATGAGATCCATCGCCACGTCGCGGTACTCAGTCCCGGCGCCGGACAGTTCCCGCCCGGAGGATCGCCGCCCTCGACGTAGTCGCGCGGGTCGGGCGTCCGCTGAATTCGCGTGACAGGCTGGGGCCATGAGCCCAGATTCCGTCAACACTGAAACGATCGGCACCACCTTCGTGGTGGCGATCAACCGTCCGGACGTTCGCAACGCCGTCAACGGCGCGGTGGCCTCGGCCCTGGCCGAGGCCTTTCGCGACTTCGAGGCCAACGACGACGCCAAGGTGGCCGTCCTGGCCGGCGAAGGGGGGACGTTTTGCGCCGGCGCCGACCTGCGCGCCATCGGCACGCGCGAGTCCAATCGCGTGAGCGTCGACGGCGACGGTCCCATGGGACCGACCCGGATGACCCTCTCGAAGCCCGTCATCGCCGCGATCGACGGCTACGCCGTCGCGGGCGGCATGGAACTTGCGCTGTGGTGCGACCTGCGCGTCATGGAGGAGGACGCGACCCTCGGTGTCTTCTGTCGGCGCTGGGGCGTGCCGCTCATCGACGGCGGCACAGTACGACTGCCTCGCATCATCGGCGCCGGGCGGGCCCTCGACCTGATCCTCACCGGCCGGGCGGTCGGTGCGACCGAAGCGCTGGCCATGGGACTGGTCAACCGCGTGGTCGAACGAGGTCACGTGCGCGCCGCCGCTCTCGACTTGGCCGAGGAGATCGCCTCGTTCCCCGAACTCTGCATGCGCGAGGACCGACTGTCGGTGTACGAAGGTCTCGGTCGAGATGAGACCGAGGCGATGGCGATCGAGTTCGCCCACGGCGCCAACTCACTCGGCGCCGACGTGCGAGAGCAGGTCAAGCGATTCGTGTCCGGTGAAGGTCGTCACGGTCGCTTCGAATGATCGATGCCGCTCGAGCCCCGTTGGAATGGTCCGGGACTCGAGCGACATCGGATTCGATAGTACCGAGTGCGTGTCGCGAACGCGGTTGCGCCGCGACGCAATCCTCATAATTGGCTTAGAAGAGTCGATCAGCGTAACGAACGATGTTCTTCGCCGAGCGTCGGCGTCGTAAAGACATGAATACGTTGACGATTGCCACCGCTTTGAACACATCGACACGATGAACATCGACAACGTCGAGTGGCTCGCGTGCACGTGGTGCCGTATATCTCAAAGTTGGTCGACATTAGCCTTGAGTTAACGAATTTGGTTGAACCGAGAGTTCAATCGAAGTGCCGGGAGGCGTGAAATGCAAAAGAAGAACAAAGTGTGGGCCGGGATCACGGTTCTCGTCGTCATTGCCGTGATTGCCATCGTGTTGGTGGTCAACGCGGGTGGGAAGACCACGCCCCCGAGCACGGTGTCGAACAAGACGCTGACGATCGCCGAAGGCGCCAATGCGGCGCCCAACTACATCTTCCCCTTCTATCCGCCGTCGCAGTGCACGGTGACCAACACGTCACAGTTCCAGCAGATGATGTACCGACCGCTGTACTGGTTCGGCCTGGCCGGTGACGCGAGCCTGCAACCCAAGCTCTCCGCGGGCAACCTGCCGGTCTACAGCAACGACAACAAGACGGTCACCGTGACGACGAAGGGCTGGAAGTTCGCCGACGGTCAGACCGTGAACGGTGCGTCCGTGCTGTTCTTCTTGAACATGTACAAGTCCGAACCCTCTGAGTTCTGTACCTACAGCCAGGGACTCGGCATCCCCGACCAGGTCAAGAGCGTCAAGGTCAGCGGCAACACCGTGACGCTCCAGTTGACGGCGTCAGTCAACCCACAGTGGTTCACCGACAACCAGTTGGCGGTCATCACGCCGATGGCGAAGACGTGGGACACGACGGGCACCACCACGAACGTCGGTTGCGCCACCGGCGCCTACGGCGCGGCCTCGACGATCGCCGCGTGCAAGACCGTCTGGAAGTACCTGAACGCCCAGGCCCAAGACCCTTCGACCTTCGCCGACTCGATGTGGCAGAGCGGGGTCGACGGACCGTGGAAGCTCTCGGCCATGGACAACCTCGGCAACGCCACGTTCGTCGCCAATTCGACGTACTCCGGTCCGCAAAAGGCGATGATCAAGACCGTGAAGTTGGTCGCCTTCACCTCGGCCACCGCCGAGCAGAACCAGCTGGCGGGTGGCAACATCGACTTCGGCTATATCGACCCGTCGATCCTCACCTCGTCCGCGCCGTCACCGGGTAAGGCC
Source organism: uncultured Acidimicrobiaceae bacterium (assembly GCA_963802735.1). Lineage (GTDB taxonomy): Bacteria > Actinomycetota > Acidimicrobiia > Acidimicrobiales > RAAP-2 > RAAP-2. The sequence continues at coordinate 55,271 of CAWDJY010000012.1, forward strand.
GGTCCCAACTGGCCCGAGCTCAAGGGCCGTTACAAGTTGGTCGTCGTGCCGACGTTCTCCAACAACTACATGAACCTGAACTTCGGGAAGAACCCCGGCGCCAAGTTCTTGAACCAGCTCTACATCCGACAGGCGCTCGAACTGGGCATCAACCAGCCGGCGATCATCAAGAGCGCTCTCAAGAACTACGCCCAGGCGACCTGGTCGGAGTTGCCGCCGTCGACGCCGTCCACGGAGTCGGGCGCCATCACCGAGCCCTACCCGTTCAACCTCGCGCAAGCCGCCTCGCTGCTGAAGAGTCACGGCTGGACCAAGACGAGTACGTCACTGGTCTGCTCGAAGCCCGGCACCGGCGCGAACGAATGCGGTGCGGGCATCGCGGCCGGCGACCCGTTGAAGCTCAACATCGACTGGTACTCCGGTAGCCCGTCGCTCGATACCGAGATGAGCGCCATCATCGCCGACTGGGAGTCGCTGGGCATCCAGGCCACGCACTCCACCGGCACCTTCGCCGCGGCGGCCGGTTCGTGCCCCGCCGCGTACAACCCGACGACGTCGTTCGACATCTGCAACTGGGGTGGCGGATGGCTGTACGCCCCGGACTACTTCCCGTCCGGTGAACCGTTGCTCCTCACGGGGGCCGGGTCGAACAGTGGTCTGTACTCGAACGCGAAGATGGACGCGCTGATTCGCGCGACGTTGGCCCAGAACGTCACGCTCACCAAGTACGGTCAGTACACCGCCGATCAACTCCCGGTCTTGTACGACCCGCTGGCCACCTACGAGGACGAAGTCATCACGACGCTCAAGAGCAAGATCGGCTTCCAGAGCGTTCTGCAGAACTTCACGCCGGAGTACTACTACTTCTCGAACTAGTCGCCGTACGCCTTCATTGATAGATGAAGAGAAGGGCCCGTTGAGGGCCCTTCTCTTCATGTCAGGCCCCTGATCGCTCTTCAGTCCTTTGAGCCTGGTCGCCATCGAATTCGGGAAGGGCCGAGGAACTCATCCCGGAAGAAGTGACGAGGCGTTGTAAATTCACTGGGTGGCGCAGCGCAAACTTCAATGGATTCGGCGCTGCGCGCTGCTCACTCTCGCAACGAGCACCGTGTTCGTCTCGGCGCTGGCGACCACGACCGCAGCGCACGACGAACCCGCACAAGCCACCACGACGACGACGACGCTTCCGGTGACGTGCGGGGCGACCACCACGACCACCACGACCACCACGACCACCACGACCACCACGACCACCACGACGTCGACCGTACCGGTGACGACCACGAGTCCGCCGGCGACCACGACGACGACCGTACCGGTGACCACCACCACGAACCCGACGTCGACCACCACGACGACGACGTCGACGACGACCACGACCACGATCCCCAAGAAGACCGCGTTCGCGTGGCCCGCGCAGGGCAGTGCCGCCATCGCCATCCCGCGACTGTGCGTGTCAGCGACGTCACCCTCGCAGCCGCGGGTGCCGATCGCCAGCCTCACTAAGTTGATGACGGTCTGGGTCGTCCTCCATCAGCTGCCCCTGAGTTTCCAGCAGCGGGGACCGTGCCTCACCGTCAGCGCGCACGACGTCGCCCTCTACGAGTACGACGTCGCATCCGGCCAATCGAACGCGCGCATCGTGGTCGGCGAACGAATCTGCGAGGGAACGTTGTTGCGAGGTCTCCTCGTGCACTCCGCCGGTGACTATTCGCAGCTGTTGGAGAGCATCATTGGATGGAGTCCGGCGACTTTCGTGCGGATAATGAACGACGACGCGCGCGCGATGGGTCTGACTCACACGCACTACGTCGACCTCTCGGGTATCGCACCCGGAGACCAGTCGACCGCCGGTGACCAGGCGACGTTGGCCGTGAATCTCATGACGGCCGAACCGATCGTCGACCAGATCGTCGCACTAACCCACGTTGCGCTCCCCTACAACGGCGTCGTCCAGTCCTACACGCCCTTGATCGGCGTCGCCGACGTCGTCGGGGTCAAGTCCGGATTCACGAATCCGGCCGGCGGCTGCGACGTCATGGCCGTCAAGGTCACGATCGGCGCCAACACGTTCTTGACCTACGCTGTCGTGCTCGGTGAACACGGGTGGAACGCCCTCGACGTCGCGGGCGACGCCGCGCTCACGCTCTCGCGCTCGCTGCGCCCCTCGATCAAGCAGGTGCGCACAACGGCGGGCGTGCAACTCGAGTGGACCGGCCCGGCCTCCGACGTGAAGGGCTGAACGCCCTACGACAACGCCTGGCGGAGGTCCTCAATTAGGTCACCGACGTCTTCGATCCCCACACTGAGACGGACCAAGTTCTCCGGGATCTCGAGGAGCGACCCGCTGGTCGACACGTGCGTCATCTGAGCGGGGATCTCAATAAGGCTCTCGACGCCGCCGAGTGACTCGGCCAACGTGAAGATCTTGGTCCTCTCCACGAACGCCGTGGCCGCCGCGGCGCCGCCCTTGACCTCGACACTGACCATGCCGCCGAAGCCGCGCATCTGGTCCAACGCCACCTTGTGATTCGGGTGCGTCTCCAGGCCCGGATACCAGACGTGATCGATCCGCGCGTGCGTTGAGAGCATCTCGACGACCTTCGCGGCGTTCTCCTGGTGTCGGTCCATACGGACCGCGAGCGTCCGGATCCCGCGCATGATCAAGTAGCAGTCCAGCGGGCCGGGGACGGCGCCGACGGCGTACTGGAAGAACTTCAGGCGCGCGCAGAGTTCGGCGTCGTTCGTGACGAGCATTCCACCGATCGCGTCGGAGTGTCCGCCGAGGTACTTCGTCGTCGAGTGCATCACCACGTCGGCCCCCAACGCCAGCGGGGTTTGCAGGTACGGCGTCGCGAACGTGTTGTCGACGACCAGGAGGGCGCTGTGACGATGGGCCACCTCGGCCAACGCCGCGATATCGGCGATCCGCAACCAGGGGTTGCTCGGTGTCTCGGCCCAGACGAGCTTCGTCCCCTCGCGCCACGACGACGTGACGGCGTCGATGTCCGAGAGGTCGACGACGTCGGTCTCGATCCCCCACGGGCCGAAGATCTTCGTCAGCATTCGATAGGTGCCGCCGTAGGCGTCGGCCGAGAGCATCACGCGGTCCCCCGGCGTCAATGTGCGCAACATCGAGTCGGTCGCCGACAGACCGGACGAGAACGCAATCGCGAACCGCCCGTCCTCCAGGCTCGCCACGACGGTCTCGAGCGCGGCGCGCGTCGGATTGTCGCCCCGTCCGTAGTCGGCGAACTTCACGACGCCGACCGACTCTTGGGCGTAGGTCGACGTGAGGTAGACCGGCACGTTGACGGCGCCGGTCTCGGCGTCCGGCTCTTGACCCGCGTGGATAGCCCGGGTGGAGAAGTTCACGTCGTTCCTTTCGGTCATGACTCGGGGGCGTTGTTCGAGAGGAAGCGAAGCACGTCCGACGCGGTGATGACGCCGCGGGGCCGTCCGTCCGCGAGAACCAAGAGCGCCGGCGTGCTCGAGAGTCGTCGCGTCACGGACTCGAGTGGCTCACCGACGCCGATGGTCTCGAGGATCGGACCCATGACCTCTTCGATCGGTCGCTCGAGCACCGCGGGGTCCTTGAACCCCAGCTCCATAAGGTCGAGTTCGATCGCCGTGCCCACGACCTCCTTGGCCGCGAGCGGTAGCTCGTCGGTCACCGCGATGACGACCTGGGAGACGCCGCGATCGCGCATCAGGCCCGTCACCTCGCGCACGCTCTGGTCGGTCGTGGCCAGGATCAGGTCGGTCGCGTTCGCACCCTTGACGTCGAGGATGTCGCCGGCCGTCGGACCGCTCGCCGTGGTCAAGAAGCCGTAGCCGCGCATCCAGTCGTCGTTGAAGATCTTGGAGATGTAACCGCGCCCCGTGTCGGGCACCAGGACGACCACGCACGACCCCGCGGGGGCCGATTCAGCGACGCGCAACGCCGCGACGACCGCGGTCCCGCCGGAGCCACCGATCAACATGCCCTCTTCGTGGGTGACGCGTCGCGCCATGTCGAAGGCGTCGGCGTCACTGACGGCGATGACCTCATCGACGAGGCTCGGGTCGTAGTTGGCCGGCCAGAAGTCCTCGCCGACGCCCTCCGTGAGGTACGGGCGACCCTCGCCGCCGGAGTAGACCGAGCCTTCGGGGTCCGCCGCGATGACGCGAATGGCCGGATTCTGTTCCTTCAGGTACTTCGAGACGCCGCAGATCGTGCCACCGGTGCCGGCACCGGCGACGAAGTGCGTCACCGTGCCGTCGGTGTCACGCCAGATCTCCGGTCCCGTCGTGGTGTAGTGCGCGTAGGGATTGGCGGGATTCGAGTACTGGTCGGGTCGAAACGCGCCGGGCGTCTCACGCGTCAGACGCTCGGCGGTCGAGTAATACGAATCGGGGTCCTCGGGCGCGACCGCCGTGGGACAGACGATCACCTCGGCGCCGTAGGCCTCGAGGAGCCGGACCTTCTCCGCGGCCATCTTGTCGCTCATCACGAAGATACAGCGGTAGCCGCGTTGCGCCGCCACGATAGCGAGTCCGACGCCGGTGTTCCCACTGGTCGGTTCGACGATGACGCCGCCGGGCTTCAACAGGCCGTCACGTTCGGCGGCGTCGATCATGGTGAGGGCCGGGCGGTCCTTCGAGCTCCCGCCGGGGTTCATGGATTCCAGCTTGACGAGGACCTCGACGCCATCGGGCGTCGTCAGTCGGTTGAATCGCACGAGGGGTGTCTCGCCAATGAGGTCTAGTAGTGAGTTCGCGACGCGCATGACTCCACCCTATTTGGGGAATCACGGCCCTCGCGGCGAGGCTGGCGCGCGATTCAGATTTCCGGCGCCGTCACCGCACGCCGCTCGCCCGCGACCACGTCGACCCGTCGTCGGACGCGCCACTCGATGACGCCGATGCTGATCCAGCCCACGATGATGACCAACCAGAAGGTCAGGAGTCGGTAGACCAGGACGACGGCCAGCGCCGGAACCTTTTGGGCGCCGTAGGCGACGAGGATCACGGCCAGGCTGCCCTCGACGACACCGAGGCCGCCCGGGATGATCGGCAACGACGCGACGATCTGTGACACCCCGAACGCCAGCAACACGCCGCTCCACGGGATCGGGGCGTGGACCGCGCCGAAACAGCAGACCAGGATCGCGAAGTCCATGAGCCACAGCGTCGTCGCCATCGCGACGAGTCGCGTCGCGGCGCCCCTCGACAGTGGGATCTCGCGCATACGGCGCAAGGTCGATTCGACGCGTGCCATCACGTCGCCGCGCGGGTGACCCGTCACGCGTTGGCAGAGTCGTACGACGACGCCCAAGAATCGAAGCAGGAGGTCGCGACGCACGAGGAACGCACCCGCGATCACGACGACGAAGAGTCCGACGATCACCGTTCCTCTCGCGTGCACGCCCGTGTGACCCGACAACGCGATGAGCACGCCGACGAGGAGGAGCAGTGACATGCCGATGGCCTGGGCGATGATTATCGTCAAGATGGTCCAGCCCGCGCTGGCCCCGCTCGCGCCGTGACGTCGGAAGTACCGGTACCGATAGGCGCTCGACACGGCCGGTTCGCCCGGAACGCTGTAGGCGATCGCGTTGTTGGCGAGTGAGACGAGCGTCAGTGACGCCAGCGACAACTCGGCTCCACTCCAGGCCAGCACGACCCGCTGGAGATAGCCGTAACCGACGATGGACAGCACTTCGGCGATCACGGCGCCCGACTCCCAGGCGTAGTTGAGGTGATCGAGGTGACGCAACGCGCCGGTCAACTCGCCGCGCTGCCCGACCAACAGGACCAGGATGAAGACACCGAGACCGATTCCGACGGCGTAGCGCACGACCATCCACACGATCCGACGACGCGACGGCGCATGGGGGTCGGTCACGAGTTCACACTACCGAGGGGCGAATCACGAGTGAGGCCGACGACTGACGCCCGGGGGTCGCGAAAGAACTGAACAACTACGATTTGCCATGGCCCGCAGCGACTCCTCAGGTGTCAGCACGCCGATCGAACGCCCCGTGCGTTGCGCGATCATCGGACTCGGTCGCGTTTATGAGCTCAACGTGCGCGCGTACGTGGACAACCCCGACGCCCGCGTCGTGGCGATCGTCGATCCGAGCGACGATCGACGATCGCAACGCTCGCTTGATTGGCCCGAGGCGCGCGCCTTCGCCTCGGTCGACGAGCTCATCGCGAGCGGCGTCGAGGTCGACGCCGTCGAGCTGCTCCTGCCGACGACGCTGAACGAAGGGGTCGTGACGACCTGTTTGGCCCAAGGTTGGCACGTGAACCTCCAGAAACCGTTCGCGAACGACCTCGCGAGCGCGACCGCGATGGCGGATGACGCCGCCGGGCGCGGCCTGCGCCTGCGCGTCATGGAGAACTACCTATTCTACGAGCCGCTGCTCAAGCTGAAGGAGACCATCGACTCCGGCGAGCTCGGTCCGATCAGCGGCTACCACATGAAGATGGTGGCCAGCGGACGAGGCGGCTGGGAGGTCCCCGGCGACGCGTACGAGTGGCGGTTCCAGCAGGCCCGTGACGGTCGCGGACCGCTCATCTTCGACGACGGCTGGCACAAACTGTCCACGGCCCTGTGGCTGTTCGGACCGGTTAAGGAAGTCCGAGCGTGGATCGGTTCCACCGAGATTGTGCCGGGAATCGAGATTGACGCACCCACGACGTTGGTCTGGGAACACGACAACGGCGTTCGCGGCGTGTGGGACGTCACGCTGGCCGTCGACATGTACCTCCGATCGGATTACTACACCAACGACGAACGTTGGGAGGTCACCGGTCGACGAGGCTTCGCCCGAGTGAACCGCTGCACCGGTCGTGGGATCCAGGAGCCGAGCTTCGAGGTCTACCTCGACGGCGAGACACGCTCGTTCCACGCGCTGGACGATGACTGGGCGAGCAGCTTCCGCGACTCGGGACGCCATTGGCTGCGGACGTTGCGCACCGGTGAGGGACCGCTGTGCTGGAGCGCGAACGAAGCGCTCGACGTGCTCCGCTTCGCCCTCGCCGCCTACGAGAGCAGTGCGTTGAATGGCCGAGGGATCGAACCACGTTCGCTCGGCGTAGCGCGCGACGAGTCGTGACGCAAAGGACGTAGTGGACGACATCGCCGCCGTCAGCGAACGATTGCTCGCGGGCGGATTCCTGGCCGCCGATGAGGAGGCCGCTGAACTACTCGAAGTCTCGAAGGGGGACGCCGCCGACCTGGAATCGCGCGTCCTGCGCCGTCTGCGCGGCGAGCCGCTCGCCTGGATCACCGGGTTCGCGACGTTCTGCGGTCTGAGGGTCCGCGTCGATCCCGGTGTCTACGTGCCACGCTGGCAGAGTGAGCCACTCGCCTTGGCCGCGGCGACCAGACTCCCAAGGCGCGGCGTCGCCGTCGACGTCTGCACCGGGTCCGGAGCGCTGGCGATGACCTTGCGCGCGAAGCAGCCCGACGCGCGCGTCCTCGGCGTCGACGTCGACGAGCGAGCGGTCGCGTGCGCATTATCGAACGGTGTGGAGGCCTACTGCGGTGACCTCTTCACGCCTGTCCCCCATGAATTCAGTGGTCGCGTCGACGTCGTCGTCGGTGTCGTGCCTTACGTCCCGACGCACAGCCTGTCGCTGCTCGCGCGCGACACGCTGGACTACGAGTCGACCTTGTCCTACGACGGAGGGACCGACGGCATCGACGTGCTCCGGCGGGTGTTGGTGGAGGGTCGCCCAATGCTTCGACCCGGCGCCAGCGTCTTCCTCGAAGTCGGTGGAGCACAAGATGAGGTACTACGAGACGTCTTGACCGATCTCGAGTACGTCGACGTGGAGTTCCACTACGACGATGACGGCGACCTTCGTGGCCTCGAAGCCCGTCGTAGACCCTAGATAGCCGGACGTTCACGTGGCGGGGTGGTACCACGAAGCGGTCCCCGGTGGTTGCCCTGCTTTCGTCGCAACGACACGAGCGCCATGATCGTGCGTACGGACGACGTGCGTGCTTGGAGGTCATCGGTGACATGAATCACGCGTTCCGTGTCGCTTGGTTCCGCAATCGCGCGTGTTGGCGCCAGCGCGTTACGAGCTGGACGACGTTGGTGGTGTTGATCGGGCTCGTCGGCGGATTGGCACTGGCGTCGATCGCCGCGGCGCGGCGCACGGAATCTTCATTTCCCACGTATCTCCAGAGCACCAATCCGTCGACCCTTGACGTCTTCAGCACCTACGACGACCCCGGTCTGGGTGTGACGACCGGGTATGATCCGCTGCTGCAAGACAAGATCGCCCACCTCCCGTTCGTCACCCGCATGACCACGTCGTTGATCTTCGATGGGAATATCAATCTCGGTGGCGTCAAGGGCGTCCATCCGCACGTGCTTCCGGGAGAGACCCCACCCACCGTGTACGGCAGCTTCGACGGTGAGAACTCACACGTCGACCGCGTCTCGCTGGTCAGTGGCACACTGGCCGATCCCAACCGCACCGACGAGGCCGTCATGAACGTCCAGGCGGCACAGGAGTTGGGCTTGAGAATCGGCTCCGTCATCCAGGTTCCGCTGTACACGGATGCCCAGGTCAATCGGGCGAGAACCGCCAGTCAGCTCGGCAAACCTTTCCTCATCGCCAAGGTGAAGATGGTGGGCGAAGTCGTCTTCTCCAACAACGTCGTCGAGAGCGATTACGACGCACTCGGCGCACCCGCGGTGATCTTCTCTCGCGCCCTCACACGTGTCCTCGCCGCTCGATGCACCACGGGCACGATCTCATTCCTGCAACTCCGTGGCGGCGATCGCCACGTCAAACGGGTGGTGTCGGAGATCGATCGCGTCGATCCGAACGCCAACTCGTTCGGTGGCTACCAGTTGACGTCCAGTTACGTGCCCGCCGTCCAACAGGCGATCGAGCCGGAGGCGATCGCCCTCGCGGTATTCGGCGGCATCGCCGGTTTCGCGGTCCTGTTGATCGTCGCGCTCATGATTGGTCGCACGATTCGAGTGAGCGCCGACGAGTCCAACACCCTCCGAGCCCTGGGTGCCGATCGTCGCACGTTGCGCGCCGATCAACTCTTCGGCATCATTGGCACCGTCCTCCTCGGTGGCCTCCTGGCAGTGGCGGTCGCCATCGGGCTCTCTCCCCTGAGTCCCCTGGGTCCAGTCCGGTCGGTGTACCCGCGACCGGGAATCTCGTTCGATTGGTCCGTGCTCGGCTTCGGCTTTCTCATCCTCGTGACGCTGATCGGCGCCTCGGCACTCGTGGCCGCCAATCGCGAACTGCGACGACTCACCACGACGAACGCCGCGCGAGCCCCGAAACAAGAGTCGCGACTGGTGCGCTCCAGCACCAACTCGGGACTTCCGATCTCCGTTGTGACGGGCGTGCGATTCGCGCTCGATTCCGGCGAGGGTCGCAGCGCCACGCCGGTGCGCTCGGCGATACTCGGCACCGTGCTGGCCGTCACGGTGTTGGTGACCACCCTCACCTTCGGAGCCAGTTTGGACGCACTGGTGTCACGGCCACCGCTCTACGGTTGGAACTGGAACTACGCCATCCTGGCCGGCTTCGCCGGCGCGGAGGACTTGCCGGCCCATCAGACGGCAACGTTCTTGACGCAGGACCGAGACATCGCGTCATGGTCCGGCGCGTACGTCGTGGGGGCGAACCTCGACGGACAGTCCGAGGGAATGGTGACCGAGCAGCCGGGTGCGCGCGTCCAGCCACCGATCCTGTCGGGCCACGGACTCGACGCGAGCAATCAGGTGGTCCTCGGCTCGACGACGTTGGCGCAGCTCCACAAACACATTGGTGACACAGTGACGTTCTCCAACGGAGTCACCGCACCTTTGCCTCTGCTCATCGTGGGCACCGCGACGATGCCGGCGATCGAAGACGGCGTCGGGATGGGTTCCGGGGCGTTAGTGGCGTCGAGCGACTTCCCCACCAAACTTCTGAACCTTCAAGACGCGCCGATCCCCGGGCCCAACGTGATCTTCGTTCGCGTTCGCGCCGACGTCAATCCATCGGACGCGTACCGCTCTCTCGAAAAGGTGGATCGGAAGATCAACGACGTCCCGAACGACGGTGGACTCGCTGGCGGCGTCGTCAAGTTCATGCGACCCGTGGAGATCGTTAACTTCCGTTCGATGGGAACCACGCCCACGATCTTCTCGGCGTGCCTCGCGATCGGCGCGCTCGCCGCTTTGGGCATCACGCTCGGTGCGTCGGTTCGCCGACGACGACGTGACCTCGCGCTCCTCAAAGCGCTCGGCTTCACGCAACGACAACTCGCCTCGGCGATCGCGTGGCAGGCGACGGTAGCGGCCGCCTTCGGCGCCCTCATCGGTATACCGATTGGTATCGTGATCGGTCGCGAACTGTGGACGCTCTTCGCGCGCAGCATCGACGCCGTACCAGTCGCGTCGATTCCCGCGTGGTCGATCCTGTTCGTCGGGGTGGGCACGATCGCCTTTGCTAACCTTGTCGCCGCCATTCCCGGACGCGTCGCAGCCCGGACGTCCACCGCTCTGGTCCTTCGAGCCGAATGACGCAAAGGTGCGCACGGCTGCACCGCGACCGATCACCACACGCCGGGTAACAACCTCCACGCGACGCGACGCCGGTAGTCGTCGTACGGGCCGCTCGAACGCAGCAGTCGTTCTTCGACGACCGCACGCCCGACGTTGCAGCTGCAGATCGACGCAACGATGACGGCGTTGCGCCACGACATGCTCTGGAGCAGGTAGCCGATCTGCAGGAAGTAGTACGAGGCGTAGATCGGATGGCGCACGACCGAATACGGACCGCGTTGCACGAGACCGCGATCCGCGGCGGCGAAGCCGAACGATCGACCGAGTGCGACGAACGAAGCGGCGCAGATGACGAGACCGATCATCTGGACGTCGAATCCGGCGACGACGCCCCACTGCGGATGAGCGCCGTCCGGACGCAGTAAGACGCCTCCGAACGTGCCGCCGAAGGCGAGAAGCCAGTCGATCGGGCGTTGACTCACCACGCGCGCCGGTCGTCGCGTCAGGTACGTAACCACGATCCACAGCTCCTCACCGAAGAACGCGGCCCCGATCAGCGAGTGCGTCCGCAGGTAGTACGCGAAGCCAGCGCGAGCGAACAGCGCGGCACCGAAGGCGCCGATGAGATTGGCGACCACGCGAATGATCAGTAGGCGTCGGTTGGTGGGCGCCGATGCGCGCACGCCACCGACGAAAAACTCGGGGTCCGGCGCGTCGAGGACGGTACCGCCACGCGAACCGGCGTTCGTCATGGATTCAGCGGTCCGGTGCGCAGTCCGCGCTCGAACAGGTGGTCAAGGCTCGCGCGTCCGGGACCCAGCAAGACGATCACCAGTGCCATGACCGCGAGCGCCAGATTGAACTCGTAACCCGGGGTCAGCGACTCCGAGTTGATCCCGTGCACCCACGTCACGGTGATCATCGCCATCACCTGATCGCCGAACAGCGCCATCCCGGCGAGACGCGAACAGAATCCCAGGGCCATGGCGATCGCGCCGCCCAATTCGATCACTCCCCCGAGTACGGCGAAGAGGCCGCCCGGATGGAGATGCGCGGTGTCAGAGAAGAAAAGGGCCGTGTTGTGGATCCCCGGTCCGTTGAACGCCCCGAAAAGCTTGCCCGCGCCGTAGTAGACGAAGATCCAGGCGAGGGCGATACGCACGGCGCCGAGGGCCGCGTCGCTGGATCGACCACCGGGGCGCGTTGAGAACGTCATCGCCACGAGGTAGCGAACGCGTCGCGCGGTGGCGTCTGGGGTTGGCCGTGAGCTCACCAGTCTCCGTCTTCCGCGACGTCCGGCCCCCTCGGCGTCGACTGCAGTTCGGGCGCCGCGCGGGACTGTTCGTGGAGCGGTCGAAACGGCCCGAGGAGCTGCGCGAGCAGCACTGAGAAATGACGCGCGCGGGGCGCACTCTGTTCGACGGCGAGAGGTCGACCAGGAAGACCGGTGTCGATTCGAACGGTCTCCTTCGTCGGGAACACGGCTCTCTCGGACAGTTGGTCCCAGATGGTAAGGGCGAATCCGAGATTGACGTCTTGTCGCCCCTCCACACGATGATGAATCCGGTGGTAGTTCGGGCTACAGAAGACCCGGTTGAGTGGGCCGAAGCTCAGGTTCGTGTTCGAATGCTCGAAGGCCACGACGGCGGCGTAGCCGACCAACAGCGTCGTCGTCACGCCGCCGTTTGCGATGAGGACGATCCCCGGGATCAGCGCGATGAGATACGACACGTGAATCAGCGGGTGCGTGCGAAACACCGTCAGCACGCTCATGTCCTCTTGCGAGTGGTGCAATTCGTGGAATCGCCAGAGCATCCGCACCTTGTGGTTCGCGAGGTGGGCCGCCCAGTTGCACCCGTCCATCACGACGAAGATCAACGTAATAGCGAGCCAACGAGGGAGGAATCCGTAACGCGGTAGGACGATCCAGGGCAGCGACTTCTGGGCCACCTCGGCGAAGGACAGCGACAGCGCCACGACCAACGGGACGACGAGCGTCGCGTTCAACACCGTATACAGCACGTCTTGTCGATAACCTCGGGCGAAGAACCGTCGACGCTGGGCCGGGCGGAGCCGCTCCACCACGAGGAAGAGGAGAAGTATCGCGATAGTCGCCGGCCCGACAACGATGACGCGCTGATTGGTCATCGCCGCGACGAAACTGGTGCCGCCCCAATGACTCGAAGCTCCGATGGCGATCAAAACAACGGCCACGGCGACGATCGAGAGTGCGGGGAGATAGACGCGCGACGACCACGAACGTCGTCGCGACGTGGCGACACGACTCGGCTCGTCGGCGACCCCGACAGCGGGTGCGCCGCCCGGGGGATTGAGAACCGTCGTCATGTCGACCTCCTCGCACGCTGCCGAAGCGTTAGAAACCGACGCCGCCACCGCCACCGCTGACGGTGGTCGTCGTGGTCGGTGTGCCCGCGGGCTTGACGAGGACAACGTCGAGCCACTTACCCCAGGTGTCGGTGACGTCGCCCTTCACCTGACCGAGCGCCTTGTCCTGGAAGTACCAGAAGAGCGTCTTACCGCCGTAGGTCACTTGGAGACCCCCGGCGACCTTCACGGTGCCCAACTTGGCCGCGCTCACGCCGGTCCCGGCCGTTGCCCTGGTGACGCCCTTGGGCAGGAGGACTGGGATCCAGTACTTGTGACACGTCGCAGTGCACGCGTTCGCGTTCGGCTTCAAGGTGTAGAGCGTCCGACCGTCGACCAGGATGGTGCCGAACTTCGCGCTCTTGTAGGTCGAGATCACGACGCTCTTCGCGTGCGCGTGCAACGCACCCGACGCGCCGGACACGCCGAGCGTCGTCGCCATTCCTCCAGCGACGAGCGCCGCCGCCGCGAGACGAAGCGTCGTTCGTCGCTGAAGCGTGACACTGTTCGTGGGCTGAGTCATGGTGCGGTTCTCCTTGAGGTCGGGATGCGTTGGTTTTCGGATACGACGCTGATCAGCGGCGCTGCAGTGCTTGCCAAGTAGTACGGCAGACCCGTTGGATTGGATCACTGTTCGGCGTCCCGTTTCGACGCGTCACGGCTCACGTCGTGAACGTTGCCGAAGCCAAGACTTTGCCGGTCGCGTTCACGATGCTCGCGGAACGTACTGTGCTCCCCGACGCCCGAACGGGAGCGACCCAGGAGCCGTAGCCATCGGCGATCGAGAATTTCCCGACAGTCTGGCTCTGACCATTCGTGAACGTCACTTCGCACCACACCAGGCCCGAGATCTTGGCCGTATCGACGTCCATGGTCATCCACGAAGGGTCGCCCGATGAGATCGTCACCTCGCCCACGACATGACCGTCGGACACCAATCGACCGGTCGCGGGTCGGGCCGTCGCCGACGGGTTGTTCACCGTGCTGTGCGACGTCGCCACCGCACCAACGCCCACGCCCACCACGGCGACGAGCATCGCCGCGACGGCGTAGACGCTCACGCGATGGCGACGGACCGCGCGACGTTGCGCGTCACTCCCGCGCAACCTCTCGATGACGCGCGTCTCGAATCCCAAACTCGGTTCGGCTTCCGGGGCCAGCCACAAGAGCGCGTCGGTGACTTCAGCGAGCGACTCGGACTCCGCGTTGCACGCCGCACAGGCCTCCAAGTGCTCGAGCACCATTGAGCGTTCGCGACCCGTCAGGGTGCCCAGGGCGAACTCGATCAAGTCATCGTGCAGGGTCTCACACTCCCTCGATCGTTCCGGGACGCGGCTCATAGGGTCTCCATCGCGACGCTGGCCGAGCGAAGTTTCGCCAATCCCAAGCGAATTCGGCTCTTCGCGGTGCCGAGCGGAATGGCCTCGAGTCTCGCCACCTCGGCGACCGTCCTGCCGTACATCACGGCGAGGACGACGGCCCGACGTTGATCAATCGGGAGCGTGGCGAGTGCCGCGTGCGCCCGCTTCACCGACTCCGACAGCACCGCGGCGTCGTCCGGGGTGCGCTCCTCGCTCACCAATGAGAGGAAGACCCGATCTTCCGGCGCGGTCGGAATCGACCGGCGGACCCGTACCGCGTCGATGGCTAAGTTTCGGGTGATCGTGAGCGTCCAGGTCGCGACGGAGCCGCGTCGAACGTCATAGACAGCGGCGTGACGCAGTATCCGTATAAAGGCCTCTTGGGCAACGTCCTCGGCCATGCCGGGATCGCCGACGATGCCCAGCGCGAGTCCGAACAGACGCCGCTGATAGCGCCGGACGAAGGCGAGGATGGCGCGGTCGTCGCCCACGGCCACCCCCGAGAGCAGAGCCTCGTCGGAGGTCTCATCGTCGTAGCTGGCGCGAGCTCTCATCAACAGATAGTACGGCCGAGCCCCTGTTTGGGATCATTCACCGTTCTACGCGTGTGACGACACTACGCGCGCTTTCGAGCGCATCTCCCCAACGTCAGATCATCGCGCGGCTTCTTTGTCTTACGCGAAGTGGTCAGAGAGAAAGACCAGTGACGGCGGCTCTTGTTCCAAGAAGAAGGGATCGGTGTGACAGCCGGCGGAGAACGACACGACACTGCCCGCTGGCAGTGCGTTGGCCAATTGCTGCACACCCGGGTGGAAGGGATCATCGACCCCGGACGCGATCCGTACCGCGACGCCCTTCAACGCACCGACGTGACGGATCACGTCGCCCTTGCGGAAATCGGCCGCTGAAGCGAAGGCGCCGGCGTTCGCCGCGTGGGACTGCGCGTACGACGTCCAAATCGCTGGACTGATGGCAGCGACCGCCGCAACGAGGCCCGGCGCGCGTTCGGCGATCGCGAGCGCGCCGTAGCCACCCATCGATATGCCCATCAGACCAATCTTCTGGGGCGAGACGCCGAGACCCTTTCGTTGGCAGAGGGGGATGAGTTCGTCAACGACCATGGCCATCGGATCATCGCCCGGATGGGGGTTCCAATACCCGTCGCCGCCGTCGACCGTGACCAGTGCCATCGGAGTGAGTGCCTGGCCGCCGACGCGCAACGCCACGGCTTGGGCCGGCGACATACCGACGAGGGCGGTCGCGTGATTCTGCGCGAACCCGTGGAGCATCACGATCAGCGGCACCGAGTCACCGATTCGATACGACCGGGGGTAGCCAATCGTGTAACCGACCGAACGCTGACGCGCTTCGGAGAAGAAGCTCCCCGACTCGTCTCGTCCAACCGACGCGTAGGTCAGACGCGGAGCGGGCAACGAACAGGCGCCGTCGATCTCGTCGAGGGTCTGCTTGCCGGGAAGAACTCCGTGATCCACCAATTCGAAGCCGACAGCACCAGCGACCACGACCGTGCCGAGTCCAGCAGCGATCCATTTCAACAGTCGGCGTCGAGACACCGGATGCGACGTAGCGTCATTCGCGGTGTGGTTCCCGTCGGCAACTCCCCTTGTCACGTCGCGACCAATGACGGTGCCCCGCACCTCGGATAACTCACCGCGCTGGTCGACGTCACGCTCTCATACTCGCACGTCAACTGCGAATTGGTTCGCGAGCAAACTCGAGATTCCCGGAGTGTCCTCAGCGGTGATAGCGACTCGTCGCGGAGAATGTCGGCTCGATCGGGGAAACCCCAATCGGGTTGGCCTGACGCGCGCTCGGTCCGACGCAATCGGCAATCGGACGACGCAGCGTCAGTATTTCGGATCGCTGCGTCGTCTTGGGCAAGATGATGGCGACCTTTGAAGTCGTGGACTCAGTGCCGACCATGCAGCCGAACTGTTCGAAGAGGACGTACGCCGACGTTCCCGATGCCAGCGCGAACGGCCGCGGCGCCTTCGACGTCATCGCGAAATCACCCGTGGGGTGATGGACCAGTCGAAACGGGATCACCGCGCCCGATGAGCCGTAGACCACGAGTTGTGGGAAGCCGCTGATCAGACATGACGTCGAGCCCGTATTCGTGAGTGTGAGCGTGTGCGCCTCTTCTTCCTGAGCGGGACTCACTACGGGACCGTTCGTGATGGTGACGTCGCTCGCGCTGCACGGCAAGAGCGCCACTGAGGTTCCCTGGTGATTCTTGGTCCCGACACCGACTTGGCGCGGCGGCTTCGTGGCTCCCACGAACACCGCCACGATCAATGAGGTCGCGACGGCCACGACCACCAAGAGCGCGAACCACTTCATGCGACGGCGGTGCGATTCGGTGCGCGCCTCTTCGATCAGCAACTCCAACGGGTTCGCGATCTCACCGACGTTCGTTTCCTCCGGTGCAGTGACGGTCATCGGGTTTCGCCTCCTTCCGTATGGTACTATTCAGAGTAGTTCTATGCAAATTGCGAAAGTCGACAAGACTGAACCGGTCGCCCTTCACGATCAGGTCGCGGCTGAGATCCGTCGAGCGATCACCGAAGGAGAAGCGGCGCAGGGCGAACGTCTCCCACCTGCCGTGGACCTGGCGACCGTTCTCGGCGTGAACAAGAACACGGTCATTCGTGCCCTGCACATCCTGCGCGACGAAGGGCTGCTCGACTTCACGCGCGGTCGTGGCGTCCGAGTGGTGGGCACCCCTCAGCGCGGCGCGGTCCTCACTCGACTGGAAGAACTGCTGGAGTTCGCTCGCACCCAGGGGTATCGACGCGACGAGGTCATCACCTTGATCCAGTCTCGGAGTTAGCGGATGACCGACCGAATCGCGCACGACCTCGATGACGGTGACGGTTCAGTGGCGAGAACGGAGTGGCGGTGACCATTTCTCCCTCGCGCAACGATCTCGTTCGCGAACCATCCGATCCCACCGAACTCTTGATCAAAGAGGCGCGACAGGCTCGGCGCCGACGACGACGTCGCAATGGCGCCGTGGCCTTCGTGGCGCTGGTCATCGTCGTTGCGGGTTCGTTCACGTACCAAATGGTGCGCGGTGACCCTCCGGCGCCGCGCGTCGACGCCAGTGCACCGAAGAAGGCGCCGCCGGTGTTTGTCATCCCCCTGCCCGCGAGATCGAAGATCTGGACGCTCGACATGATGAATGGGTCCTCCGGCTACGCGGTCGCCGGCCCTTCATCCAAGTCCCACGATGAACGTCTGCTCGAGACGGCGAACGCCGGCGCGTCGTGGAAAGTGGTCGGCTCACTGCCCTACTCCTTCGTCGCCGGCAACGTGAAGCCGCTGCTGCACTTCGTCACTCCCTCGATTGGCTACACCCAGGCGTTCACGGTCGCCAACCAGTGGGAGAGCAACAACGTCTACGTCACCACCAACGGCGGACGGAGTTGGACGAGGCTGGCGATCCCTGGGCTGGTTCCCAGCGATTCAGACGCCTTCGCCGACGCGAGCACGAGTCCCGACTTCAGGTTTGCGAGTGGCGTACTCACACTGGTGTCCCTCAAGTGCTCAACCGGCGTTGCGCTCCGCACCTACGGCAACTGTCCCCCGGAGTTGTCGCAGTACCGGTGGGGAGACCGACGGGCGTATTCGATTCACGGTATTGGCGATCTCGCCACCAGCGCGACGACGAATCAGTTTTCTACCTTCTTGTTGGCCGCGCCGACGAAGAAGGTCGCCCTGGTCGCCTCGCAGTCCGGGCCGTCCGGATCGCTCGCCCTCGCGCTGACCCTTGACGCCGGAGCGACCTGGACATCCGTAAAGAATCCCTGTAAGCCGTATCCGGAAGCTTCCGGACCGTTCATCAGCGGCGTGACGGTCACCTCGACGCGGTGGATTCTCAGTTGTTCGCAAGGCACCGGGATGAATCACGCGACCGTATCCCTGAACGAAACCACAAACGACGGTCACTCCTGGACGACGCTCAACTACACGCCGGCCTGGAGTGCACGAAGCGGCGCCATCGCCGGAGAGATCGACCAGATTTGGGCGAGCAACGGTGGCGAGGTGTTGTGGTCGTACAGTTCACTCGGCTTCGTGCAGGTGAGCTCCGACGGTGGTCGGCTGTGGGACCCGATTCGCATCAACGGACGGATCTCAAATTCCAACACCGGCGGTGCGCCGACCGAGTTCGATCCCGTCGGACACAGCGGCGCGTACTGGGTGACGTCGTCGGGTCAAATACTGCTCACTCGCGACGGAACGAACTTCACGCCATTGACGGTGCACAGGACCTGATTGGCGGGCAAGCGCCCCAGATGTGACGGTGGTGTGACTCGTTCGACACGCGAGAAGCCACGAATCTCTTCGCCGGCCCGTTAGCGTGGTTGGAGTTTCACTCGGGCTCGAAGGGATAGTTCAACACATGGCAACATTCGCAGGTTCGTGGGACGTGACCATCGATACGCCCATCGGCGCCATCGCAGCCGTCTTCGACATCACGGAACACGACGGCACGATTCACGGTGTCGGAAGAACTGACAAAGAGTCCGTCGACTTCTACGACGTAGTCGCCGACGGTGATCAGTTGACCTGGCAACAGGACGTGACGACACCGATGAAGCTGACCTTGAAGTTCGTGGTCTCCGTGGAGGGCGACACGATGACGGGCACGTCGAAGGCCGGGTTCCTCCCCGCCTCGAAACTCCAGGGAACTCGAACGTCGACGACCTAGTCCGGCGTCTCTCAGAGCCAGGTACACGGCCGATCTCATAGTGGTTCATCGGCGTCGACTCGCCACTAACTTGATGTGTTCGAGTGCGAAGGGCAACGCCGATGACCATGAATGACACACCGATAGTCGAGCCTCCAGCGAACGCGTCACGGAACCGGTGGACGCTGATCGCGGTCTGCGCCGGCACTTTCATGCTGCTCGTCGACGTCACCATCGTGCAGGTGGCGCTGCCCACGATCCAACGCCACCTCGGTGCCTCCTTCACCGACCTGCAATGGGTCATCGACGCGTACGCGCTGAGCCTGGCCGCACTCATACTCACCTGGGGTTCGATCTCGGACCGCTTCGGCCGTAAACGGGTCTTCATCGCCGGACTCACGGTCTTCACGGCGTCGTCACTCCTCTGCGGTCTCGCCCAGTCGATCACGATGCTCATCTGGTCGCGCGCCTTGCAGGGTGTCGGCGGCGCGGCGATGTTCGCGACCGGACTCGCCCTCATCGCCCAGGACTTCCAGGGCCCGGCCCGCGGCAAGGCGATCGCGGCGTGGGGCGCGACGGTGGGTGGCGCGGTCGCGATCGGGCCGCTCGTCGGCGGGTTGCTCACGAGCGGCATCGGTTGGCGCTGGATCTTCATCGTCAACGTACCGATCGGCGCCGTGGCGATCTGGCTCTCGTCGACCAAGATGCGCAACCAGAAGGACCCCGGCGCGACGAGACTCGACGGCCTCGGACTCGTCAGTTTCTCGGCGGCGATGTTCCTGCTGGAGCTCGGTCTCATCCGGGGAAACGCCCTGGGCTGGTCGAGCGGACCAATCGTGGCGATGTTCGCCGGCGCGGTGGCCGGCTTCGTCGCCTTCGTGTTCATCGAACTCAACCAGCGCCGACCGATGTTCGACCTCTCGCTCTTTCGCAAGGCCAGTTTCAGCGGCGTCTCCTTCGGCACCTTCGCCGTCGGCGGCGGCATGTTCGCACTGATGCCGTACCTCACGTTGTACTTGCAGAACGATCTCGGCTACTCCCCGCTCGGCGGCGGTCTTCGCCTCTTGCCGATGACGATCCTCACGTTCCTCGTGCCGTTCATTTTCCGCTCCCCCATCAACCGACTCGCGCCGGGTCTGGTGCTTGGCGGCGGCATCGCGATATCGGCCTTGGGTATCGCGGCGCTGCTCGTGGTGGGACCCGATTCCGGCTGGACGGACCTCATTCCGGGGATGATGCTGTCTGGTTTCGGCATCGGGATCGCGAATCCCGCGATCGCACGTGTCGGACTCGGTGTAGTGCCACCGGAACGAAGCGGCATGGCTTCGGGTCTCAGCAACACGTTCCGTATCGGCGGGTTGGCGACGGGGGTCGCGGCGCTCGGAGCGGTGTTCCAGCAGCGGATCACGTCCTCGATGTCCCATAGCGTGGGTGTGAATGCCGCCGCGCTCGGTCGCGTCATCTCCTCGGCCGGTATCAAGGCCGCCGCGCAGGGCCAACCGAAGATCGCCGCGGCGGCTCGGGTCGCGTTCATCTCGGGACTGCGAACGATCTTCGTGATCGGCGCGATCCTCGTCGCGCTGGGCGCCGTCGCGTCGGCGTGTCTCGTGCGGTCCAAGGACTTTCACTCACCGACTCGAGTCACGTCCGTGCCAGAGACGGCGACCGTCCCGGCCGAGCACGCGTGACCCGCTAACCACAAGACGTGACGCGCCGGGCGCCGCAGCGACCTCGCTCGATGGCGGTGTGATACCCGGTCTCTAGAGTCGAACGCATGTTCGCCTCTCAACGAGAATTGAACGAGAAGCAACGCGAGGCCGCCACGTTCGGCGACGGACCCCTCCGCGTGATCGCCGGACCGGGAACTGGCAAGACGACCACACTCACCGCCCGAGTCGAAATCCTCCTCGAACGTCGCGTCGCGCCGGAGCGAATCCTGCTCTTGACGTTCACTCGCCGTTCGGCGCGCGAGATCGTCAGTCGTGTCCGCGCACTGCGGGGCGCCGACCAGAGCCGCCGGGTCGCGGGCGGGACCTTTCACTCCGTTGCCCATCACGTGCTTCGTCGCCACCACGCCGTCGTGGGCCTGCCGGAGGGCTTCGGCGTGCTGGACCGTGGTGACGCCGCCGACCTGATGGACCTGGTGCGCGGTGAACAGAGAATACTGAGCAGCGAGCGCCGACTGCCGAAGAAGGGGACCCTCGGTTCGCTCTATTCACGCACCGTGAACACCGGAACGCCGCTCGTTGAGGTCATGCGCGAAACGACGCCGTGGTGCGTCGAGAGCTTCGACGAGGTCGCGTCGCTCTTCACGGCTTTCGTGGCGCGCAAGCGCGCACTCGGGCTGCTGGACTTTGACGACCTGCTCTTGTTCTGGCGCGCCGCCGCCCAGGATGACGCCGTGGGGCAACAGTTGGGCGCGGCCTACGACCACATTCTGGTCGACGAGTTCCAAGACGTGAACCTCCTCCAGCTCGACGTGTTGACCGGACTACGACGGACCGATTCACGCGTGACCATCGTCGGTGATGACGCACAGGCCATCTACGGGTTTCGCGGCGCGACGGCGAGGTTCCTGCTCGACGCCGAGCGCTACTTCGACGGTCTCACGACCGTCACGCTGGACGTCAACTACCGATCGTCGGCCGCGATCCTCGACGTGGCCAACGCCCTCGCCGCCGAGGCGCCCGAGGGATTCAACTCGGTCCTGCGCGAAGAAGTGCCGATCATCGGGGCGAGCCCGCCGCGGCTCATCCACTGCGGCGACGAACGCGACCAGTCCGAGTCCGTCGCCGACCGCGTCCTCGAACTGTACGAACAGGGCGTGTCGCTGCAGCGCCAGGCGGTGTTGTTCCGCGCGGCGCACCACAGCGCTGACCTCGAGATCGAACTCGCGCGGCGTCGGATCCCGTTCGTGAAGTACGGCGGTCTGCGCTACCTCGAAGCGGCGCACGTGAAGGACCTGCTGGCGGCGTTCCGACTCGCCGACAACCCTCGCGACGAGATGGCGTGGTTCCGACTCTTCCAACTGATGCCCGGCGTCGGTCCCGCCAAGGCGCGACAGGCGATCAACACGCTCCGCGACATGGGCGGTGCGATGCCCCTCTCGCACGCCGAGATCCAGCGACGATGGTCCGACGTCGACGACGTGCTCCCGAGCGAAGTCCACGAGATGTCGCACGAACTCGCTGACTCCTTGGGCGCGAAGGAGTTGGAACCGGTTGAGGCACACGCCGAGCGGATTCGAAGGGCGATTGCGCCACTGATCTCATCGACCTACGACGACGCCACACCGCGACTGGAGGATCTCGGCGCACTCGTACTGGCGTGCGCCGGAATGGCGAGATTGAGTGACGTCGCGGCCGAGCAGGCGCTGGAACCGCCGACGTCCACTGGGAATCTCGCCGGCCCTCCGATGGTCGACGAGGACTGGCTGGTCCTCTCGACGGTTCACTCAGCGAAGGGCCTCGAGTTTGACGCGGTGCATGTCATTCACGCCGCCGACGGCAACTTTCCCTCGGATATGTCCACGGGGTCACCCGAGGGACTTGAGGAAGAGCGCCGACTCTTTTACGTCGCCGTCACGCGGGCGCGGAGGAATCTCGCCATCTACGTCCCACTCCGCTATCACCATCATCAGGTCCGTGACGACCACTCTTGGGCGCAACCATCGCGCTTCTTGAGTGCATCGGTCCGCGCGACGCTGCGCGAACCTTCTCCGACCGAAATGAGACAGCAACGCCAGTCGCCGTCGACCGCGGCTTCGATAGATGGTTCGGGAGTCATCGAAGGGCAACTGTCCAAACTGTGGTGATCGAGGTCTGACACAGAACACCATCGCGCGAGTCGCCGATCAACCTCGGGACGCTCGTGTACGCCCATTGCCCGCTGGGCCACCGATTCGTGGTGCCCAGGTCACTCGGACCTCACGCGCTCGTCACGGACATTCGGCCAGCGCTTGAGGGGACTTTCTCCTCTACATCGTAGGACTCGATATCGCTACCATCACCCTGATGGCCGACGGTGCACTCTTACGCTGCGACAACCTGCGACGAAGTTTCGGCGACCGTCCCGCGGTCGAGGGCATCAGCTTCTCCATCGAGCCCGGTGAGATCTACGGTCTACTCGGGCCGAATGGAGCGGGAAAGACGACCACCATCAAGATGGTCTGCGGACTGCTCGCGCCCGACTCGGGCGACGTCACCGTTGAAGGGCGTCACGTCAACTCTGATCTCTCGGTTCGAAGTCTCATCGGCTACGTGCCGCAGGACATCGCGCTGTATCCCGATCTCACGGCGAGCGAAAATCTCCGCTTCATTGCACGGCTGTACAAACTGCCCTCCTCCGTCGTGCGCGAACGCGTCGAAGAAGTGCTCGAACTGTGCGAGCTCAGTGACCGTGCCAATGATCGCATTGACTCCTTTTCGGGCGGCATGAAGCGTCGGCTCAATATTGGCGCGGGCCTCCTCCATCACCCGCGGCTCCTTGTTCTCGACGAACCTACGGTGGGCGTCGACCCCCAGAGTCGTCACTCGATCCTGGAGCGGGTCCAGGAGTTCGGTCGCACTGGAATGGCGGTGTTGTACACGACGCACTACATGGAAGAGGCCGAGCACGTCTGCACTCGGGTCGGGATCATCGACCACGGTCGCCTCATCGCGGAAGGCACGCGCCGAGAGCTCGTCGAGCAGCTCGGCGAGCGTGACCGCATCGAAATGTCCGCCACCGGCAACCTCACGGAGTTCGCCGCGGCGTGTCGTTCCATTCCTGGCGTTGACAGCGTCGCCACGACCGGCGACACGGTGCAGGTCGTGGCCAGCGAGGGTCGCCGGATGCTGCCATTGCTTCTCGAGGCGACCGAGCGCATTGACGTGACCGTCAACGCGATTGACGTCACCGAGCCCGATCTCGAGGCCGTGTTCTTGCACCTGACCGGCACCGCGCTCCGCGACTGACATGCCCGCAATCCTCCTCATTGCGGCAAAGGACCTGCGTCAGAGACTGCGCGACCGTTCGGCGATCGTGATCGGTCTGATTGCGCCGCTGCTGATCGCGGCCCTCATGAGTTTCGCGTTCAAGGGGACCACGACGTTCCACTATCCCCTCGGCGTCGTCAACGACGACCACGGCACCGTCGCGACACAGCTGGTCAGAAGTCTCGAGTCGAAGGCTTCGCGTACGGTTCTCTCGGTCGTTCCTTTGTCGAGTGAGTCGGTCGCGCGTTCCAGCGTTCACAACGGTCACGTGGCGGCGGCGCTCGTGATCCCCTCCGGTTTCTCTGCGTCACTCAATGGAGTGCATCCCAAGTCGCTCGCTCTCGTCACGAGTGTCAACTACGAAGTCGAGGGAAACGTCACCCGCTCCATCGTCGAATCCTTCGCGGCGCAAATCAACGCTGACCGGCTCTCGGTGGCGACCGCCATCGCCTCGGGGGCCTCGCCCAGCTCGCTGCACGCACTCTCGGCATCGGCGGCACAGCTTCGCATTCCGCTGCAATCGTCCGAGCGACCGATCGGTGCCGATCAGCTCACTGCGATCAGCTACTACAGCCCGGCGATGGCGATCTTCTTCTTGTTGTTCACGATCAGTTTTGCGTCCCGTAGCTTCTTCGTCGAGCGCGCCGAGGGAATGATCGAACGAATCCGCGCGGCACCGATCCGTCCCGCGGCAATCCTCGCGGGCAAAGCGCTCTCGGTCTTCGTCTACGGCACGATGAGCCTGGCGACAGTTGGGGTCATAACGTCGGCCGCGTTCGGCGCGGACTGGGGCGATCCCCTGGCGGCGACGCTGCTGGGATTGGCGCTCGTCTTCTCTGTAGTGTGCCTCACCGCCCTCGTAATCGGCGTGGCACGGACGCAGCGCCAGGCCGAAGGTTTCGCGTCGATTCTGGTCTTCGGACTCGCCCTGCTGGGTGGCAATTTCATCGTGATCTCCTCGTCGCCACCGCTCATGCGGACGCTCGCGCTATTCACTCCAAACGGCGAAGCGATGCGAGGGTTCACCGACCTAGCGACCATTGGCGGCGGGCTGACGACCGTGGCGACGCCAATTGGGGCGATCCTGCTCATCAGCCTCGTGACGGGCGCCGCCGCGTTGGCCCTCGCGCGACGGGCCGTTTCATGAGAGCGCTGGCCATCGCACGCGCGTCGACGCGCCGGATCATTCGCGATCGCTTGTCACTGTTCTTCTTGCTCGTGTTGCCGATCATCGTGATCATCATTGTGGGCGCGACAGTGCGTGGTTTTTCCACGTTTCGTGTCGGCGTGGACAGCTCCGCGAGTGGGCCCGCGGGTCAACAGATCGTCAAGGCCTTGGACCACGCGCGCGGCATCGACGTGATCTCGTACACCAGCAAGAAGAGTCTCACGACGGCCCTCGCGCGCGGTGAGATCAGTGCGGGCGTCCTACTCCCGGGAGGTCTCGGAACGAGCGAGAGACGGACGGAATCGGTCGCGGTGACGATCTACGCCGAACAAGTGAACAGCACACAGCAGGCCGCCGCGACCGCCGTCTCGTCGGTCATCCTCGGTCAGGGCGCGTTGGTGCAGTCGGCCGACTTTGCCGTCGCCCATACGTCGTCGCGGTACCCCCAAGCGTTCGATGAGGCGTCGGCACTACGGGGATCAGTGCCGCTCGTGGAACTGCGGACCATTCGCGCCGACTCACAGGCGAGTACCTTGCCCCAGGGCTACAGCTACAGCGCGCCCACTGAACTCGTGCTCTTCGTGTTCCTCAGCGCGTTGGCCGGCGGGTCCGCCATCATCGAGACGAGACGGTTGGGCATGTACGAACGGATGTTGGCGGGTCCGGTACACGCGCGCACCATCATCGCGGGCGAAGCACTCACGTACTTCGCGTTGGCCCTCGTGCAGTCCGCCCTTATCGTGACCGTCGGCTCCGTGGCCTTCGGCGTCGCCTGGGGCAACCCGCTCGCCGCGGCGTTGCTGGTGATCATCTGGGCGCTGGTGGGTGCGGGCGCCGGACTTCTCTCGGGTACGCTCTTTCGCACGCCGGAGCAGGCGTCGGCCATCGGACCGACGGCGGGGATTGCACTGGCCATGCTGGGCGGCTGCATGTGGCCGCTCTCGATTGTCAGTTCATCCATGCGAGCGATCGGGCACATAACCCCTCAATCGTGGGCGGTCGACGCGTGGACCAGTCTGTTGTCGCGGCACGGTTCCGTCGTGACGATCCTGCCCGATCTCGGCGTGCTCGCGGCGTTCGCGGCCGTACTGCTCTCCTTCGCAGCCCTTCGCCTCTACCAGCGCTTGCAATGACGAGCGAGATGACGTCTCTTCGCGACCTGGTCGAAGCGTTGGAGGCTCTCCGCGCGGAGATGCGTCAGCGCTACACCGACGCGGCCGGCGCACTCGAACGGGTCCTTCCTTCTCATCGGCTCAGCGCCGCCAACCTGATCGACTACCTGACGCTTCGCCACTTTGACATGCGCGAGATCCAGGAGTCCCTGGCGCAACTCGGTCTTTCCTCACTCGGTCGGGCCGAGGAGCACGTGATCACGACGCTCGAACGAGTGATCGACAACCTTCACGTGCTCGCCGGAGACGACCGCGGGCGCCAGACCGAATCGGCTGTCAGTTTTCAAGAAGGTGAACGCATTTTGTCGACGAACAGCCGGGAACTGCTCGGCCCCAATCGACCGGGCCGCCCCGCCCGAATCTTGGTGACCATGCCCACCGAGGCGGCCACCGATTACGGTCTCGTTGCCGATCTATTCGCTCGAGGCATGGACTGCGCGCGAATCAACTGTGCGCATGACACACCGGATGAATGGCGCGCCATGGTCGAGAACGTTCGCCGAGCCGCCGCAGCGAGCGGGCGCACCTGCCGGGTGCTCATGGATCTCCCCGGTCCCAAATTGCGCACTGGACCGATCCGGCCGGGTCCGCGAGTGGTCCGGTTGCGTCCCACACGCGACGCGCTGGGTCGGCTCGTCACGCCGGCACACGCAGTGTTCCACGACGGCGAAGTAGTGCGTCGACCGACACAACTCTCCGAAGTCGCGGCCCTGATCCCCGTCGACCGTGAGTGGCTCGCGAAGCTTCGACCCGAGGACCGAGTCACGCTGATCGACACGCGTGACGCCCACCGCGTGGCCACCGTCACGAACGTGACTGACACAGACGCGACGGTCGAATTCGCGGACACCACGTACCTGGCCAGCGGTACTCGTCTCGTCGGACCGCGAGACCTTGAGACAATCGTGGGCCCCATGCCAGCTTTGGAGCAAAGCATCGTCCTCCGTCGGGGCGACGTGCTCACCCTCACCCAAGACCTGACGCCCGCCAATCCGCTCGACATGCGCATCGGCTGCACGCTCCCGGACGCGCTCGCCGTTACGCGTGCCGGTCAGCGTGTCCTCTTTGACGATGGCAAGATTGGCGGTCTCGTCGTCGACGCGCGATCTGGCGAGATCGACGTCCTGATCGACCGCGCCGCTGATCGCGGGTCCAAATTACGCGCCGAAAAGGGCATCAGCTTGCCCGACACCGACCTCGACGTGGCAGCGCTGGGGGCCGACGACGTCGCTCTGCTGCCCCTCGTCGCGGAGTGCGCCGACATGGTCGGACTGTCCTTCGCGCAGCGCGCCGAAGACATAACCGCCCTGCAGGCCCACCTCCAGAACGTCGACGGTTCCCATCTGGGCATCGTGTTGAAGATCGAGACCGTCCGTGGTTTCGATCGGCTGCCGGAGATGCTCTTGGCCGCGATGGCGTCGGAACGATTCGGTGTCATGGTGGCGCGCGGCGACCTGGCCGTCCAATGCGGCTTCGAACGTCTCGCTGAAGTGCAAGAGGAGATCCTGTGGATCTGCGAGGCGGCCCATTCACCGACGATCTGGGCGACGCAGGTGCTGGACCAGCTGGCACGGACGGGCAGACCATCTCGCGCAGAGATATCCGACGCGTTCATGGCTGGCCGAGCAGAGTCCGTGATGCTGAATAAGGGTCCGCACATCGGTGAGGCGGTCAGCGCACTCGACGACATCCTCGGCCGTATGGATAGCTACCAGCACAAGAAGACTGCACTGTTGCGACGTCTCAACAGTTGGTCCCCGGCGACGAAATAACGCGTCGCGAATGGTACTGCGAGTCGAGAACCTTCAACCACGTTCAACCACGAAGCGACGTCATAGTGACGTCACCTTGCGTCAGTGACCTGATGGAAGCGGCGAAGTCAATGGTGGGCCGTGCAGGACTTGAACCTGCGACCCCTTGCGTGTCATGCCAATTCGAGTCGTTCGTCGAAGTTCACAATCATCCGTCTTCGTGTCAATCACTGTCATATTCATTCGCCAAAGTTCGTTGAAGATTCTGTCAATTCATCGGCGTGGTCAATGGCGTGGCTGACAGTTTCGTTCTGCCCAGTCCCAGCTTCATCTCGAGACAACTGCCAACCGAAACCAGGTTCGGCCGTTAGAAGTTGAATATGTCTTGCCGTTGGGAAAGATTGCAATCGCTCCATGCGCGCCAACAGGGTCAAGACTTAAGTAACTGAGTGAACTCGGCATCTTTGAACCAGGCGTCGATATTGATTCCCAATGACGGCCGCCATCACTGCTGTATCGGAGGAGGCCGCTGTTGACTCGGTCCCAAATCCAGTAGGTCGAGCCATCATTGCTCACCCACATCTCGACGTCGGTGTCACCGATATTCCCCACAATGGGGATGTTGCCAGCGTTTGAACCTTCGCTTCCTTGAGAGAGAAGAGACCAAGTTCGGCCTTGATTTGACGATTTTCCCAAGTAGATAGTTCCTTGGCTCATTCCTCCACCTTGGTAACACGTGAGGTACCAGCCAGTTGGAGTTATTCGCATGTCTTGGATCGCTATCTGGATCTTTGTCCCTGCTGTTCCGCGAAGGTGGTAACTGGGATTCGACCACGTCGACCAAGTCGATCCACCGTTCGACGTTGCCAGCACCGGAAAGGGGGCTTCCATATCGCCGACGGCGACGATGGCACTTGTTGAGCCCGTTGCAGCAATGAGCCTCACACTCTCGAGCCGAGCCGACGCACCGGTTAAGGCGTGCAGCGAAGGAATTGAATTCACCTTAAACGGGCGTACCGCGCCAACCCGATACTCATCAAGATAAGACGGACACCAGTTGCCACCTTCGGCATTGAGTTCGTGTTGAGTGCAGCGCAGCGTCACGAGCATCAGAATGTCGCCCGAAATCTGGTAGCTCTCGTTGACTGGTGGATCACTGAGCGTTGGCGTTGCGAATGATGGCGTGTATCCCGCGAAGATCAACCGTCGCCAGTCGACGCCACCGTCCGTCGTGACATAGACACCCTGCTCCGAAGCGGAACCTTCTGCCACGTTCGCGTCGGTATATCCGACATTCTTCGAGACGAAGTCCAAGTGCGGCACCGCCCACGCCGAGGTCGCGAATTCATACGAAAGTTTGCTTCGTGGTCTCCAAGTCGCACCGCCGTTCGTCGTGACCAGAAGCAATGCCTCGCTTCCCTTTTGACCGCTACTGCCAATGGCGTAGCCGAACTGGGGGGTCAACATGTCGGTTGCGACCAATGACTTTACTGAACCACTCAAAGTAACCGTGGTGAGTGCCGGTCGCGCGGCGCCCGCCGATGTTGACAGTCCGAAGGTCATCATCGCAATTGCGACCGCAGCACCAATAGCTGATACTCGGAATCCAGCTCTGCTCACGCACCGATTCTCTCACTACATCATCGGTGTGGGTTCCCAACGGGAGCCGACCCACACAATCTCTGAATTGTGACTGAACTGCATTTGCGCAAGCATGCGGTGGATAGCTTGAGACTTCAATGTGCGGTGAGAATCGCAGATCGTTGGTGTCGGAGGATCGACACGAAAGAAAAACGAAAAGCCTTGCAAAACGAGGACAAAATTGGTGGGCCGTGCAGGACTTGAACCTGCGACCCCTTGCGTGTCATGCAAGTGCGCTACCAGACTGCGCCAACGGCCCCTAAGAGTGTCAACCCTACCATTCGGCGATATTCGTGATCGCCGACGACGAATGTCGGCTATTGCACTCCGAGGGACTCCACGTAGATCGTCGGCTCGGAGATGAGATCGAACGAGGTCTGTCCCGCGTTGTTATGGACCACCTGCGCGAGAAAGACCTCCACCGCCGCACGGGCGTCGCTCAGAGCGTCGTGACCCCCGGGCCGCACGCCGTAGTGACGACACAAGTACTCCTGGCCCCGACGAGGACGAAACTCTCGACTGGGATCGATCGCGAGGTCGTGCTCGACGACGTCGATGATCCGCAGCAGCGAGATGTCGAAGTAGGCGTTGTTCAGTTCGATGCCGAGCACCGAGATGCAACTTCTCCGCAGCATCTCCAGATCGAATCGGACGACGTTCGAGCCGACCACGTACGCACCTTGTTCATGGAAGTGGTGAAGGATCTGAATCGCGCGCGTGAGACCCATCTCGACGCTGTACACGCGCTCGATCCCGCGTTTGGCTTCCAGGTCCTCCAGGGAGAGCCCGTGCACCCGCTTCGCGCCGGGTGAGATCGGCCGATCAGGAATAACGAAGAACTGCTCGGACCACACCGGGACGCCAAAGCGATAGGCGCAGAATCCGTAGGAGATCGCTCGCTCGCTCGAGACACTGAGGCCCGTGGTCTCGGTGTCGAATCCCAAAATGAGTTCCGGGACTCGCTGGTATCTCTTCGCCACGAACCCATCCTTGCATTTCTCTGTTACACGGAGGTCGCGATGGACGTGAAGTTCGCGCGTTTGACGCGCGATGGTCGCTGGGCAAGAGTGTCCCATGAACAACTCAGTCATCCTCATCACTGGGGCGTCAGCGGGTATCGGACGCGCGTGCGCCACTCAACTCTCCACCTCGGGTTGGACCGTCCTCGGCGCGAGTCGCCGGGGCACGTCGGACGGTTCGTGGCGCGGCGTGCCAATGGACGTCGACGACGACGATTCCGTGGCGCGCGGCGTCGATGAGATCCGACGCGAACACGGCACGCCGAGCGCCGTCGTGGCCTGTGCCGGGTGGGGGCTCGCCGGCGCCGCCGAACGCACGTCGATCGAAGACGCCCAGGCCCAGTTCAACACCAATTTCTGGGGTTGTGTCCGGGTGGTCAACGCGGTGTTACCCGACCTGCGGGCGCGAGGCGGCGGCCACGTCGTGCTCATGAGCTCCATCGGCGGCATCCTCGGAATACCGTTCCAGTCGTTCTACAGCGCGAGCAAGTTCGCCCTCGAAGGTTACGCCGAATCACTCGCATACGAGGTCGCGCCGTTCAACGTCCACGTGACGCTCGTCGAGCCGGGCAACTTCAAGACCGACTTCACGGCCGCGCGCAAGAAGCCCGCCACCTCCACTGACGACCCGTACGCGGCGGCGTGCGAGAAGGCGATCACGGTGATGGAACGCGATGAACAAGGAGGCGCCGATCCCGCCGACGTCGCCAAGGTCGTCGAGAAGATACTCCAGAGCGACAATCCGCCGCGGCGCGTCTCTGTTGGCAAGTTCGACGAGCGCATCGGCATCATGGGGAAACGACTCCTCCCATTCCGACTCTTCGAGAGGGCCGCCAGAGGCAGTCTCGGCGTCTGAACTCGTCGGTGGACCGCCGCGGCCGACGCGACGCGGCGCGCCACGCCATATGGTGAGGAAATGGAACTACGCACCCTCGGCCGCACCGGCCTCAAAGTAAGCCCCCTCTGTCTCGGCGCCATGATGTTCGGCGGTTGGGGCAACACCGATCATGACGATTCGATCAAGATCATCCACGCGGCCCTCGACGCCGGCATCAACTTCATCGACACCGCGGACGTGTACTCCCAGGGTGAGTCCGAGGAGATCGTCGGCAAGGCTCTCTCCTCGATCGAGCGCTCCAGCGTCGTGCTCGCGACCAAGGTCCACGGGCAGATGGGTGAGGACCCGCTCTCCTCCGGCAACTCGCGTCGCTGGATCACCGCCGAGGTCGAGCACAGCCTGAAGCGCCTCAAGACCGACTACATCGATCTCTACCAAATCCACCGACCGGACGAGACGACCGACATCGAAGAGACCCTCGGCGCCCTGAGCGACCTCGTGCACCAGGGCAAGATCCGTTACTTCGGTTCCTCGACCTTCCCGGCCGAACAGATCGTCGAGGCGCAGTGGGCCGCCGAACGACGAGGTTACGAACGTTTCCGAACGGAGCAGCCCCCCTATTCGATCCTCGTGCGTGGTATTGAGCGCGACGTTCTGCCGACCGCGCAGTCCTACGGCATGGGCGTTATTCCATGGAGCCCACTGGCCGGCGGCTGGCTCGCCGGCAAGTTCGGCGAAGGTAAGAAGAACACCAGCCGGCGCTCCGCGCGACTGCCCGAGCGCTACAACCTCGACTCGCCGGGCAACCAGCGCAAGCTCGAAGCCGTCAACCAACTCACCGCGTTGGCCGACGAAGCGGGCGTCACGTTGATTGAACTGGCCCTCGCCTTCGTGCTCGAGCACCCTGCCGTGACCTGCCCGATCATCGGGCCCCGAACCATGAAGCACCTGCAGTCGCAGCTCAGCGCGACGGAGGTCCGACTGACCACCGAGGTACTTGACCGCATCGACGAGATCAACCCTCCGGGCACGAACGTGAACCCGATCGACGCCGGTTGGGCTCCGTCGGTCTTGACCAACATGCGCCGGCGCCGGCGCCGCCAGGAGTAGTCGCGGCGCTCCCCAGCGTGGCGCGACACCACGGTTGTCTGCGGTTTGATTAAATCGCTGATCTCGTGGCGTTCCTGACGACTGGTGAGCACGTCGGCCCAGTAAACTCGCAAAAGTGCAGTTCGCCAAGCGCCCCCTCCTCCGCAGTACGGTCACGGCCTCGATTCTCGCTGGTTCCCTGGTCGTAGCACCTTTCTCGCTCTCCGCGAACGGCGCGCAACTGAATTCAACGACGGCGAAGCGCCAGACGATGAACCACGTCCGCTACGCCCGCAGCGCCTTTTCGATCCGACTCGAGGACCAACTCCTCGCCACCCTTCGTTACCTCCCCGTGAAGTTCGTGCCCGCCGCGACCACGACGACGACGACGACCACGACCACCACCGCACCACCAACGACGACGACGACGGTGCCCGCGTCGACGACCACGACGGTCGCCTCCCCCGCCCTCCGGGACCGGATCACGACGAAGAAGACGAGTCCGACCTCGTTACAGAAGGGCTCGTTCGTCTGGCGATTCCCAAAGATCGTCGGTCCCCTGCGTTCGCTCTGGTCGGTGGGCAGCGACAACGTCGTCCTCCAGGGGGCGCTCATGAACTTCCAAGCGGTCCACGGACTCTCCTGGAATACCGGAATGACCTCCCAAACGTGGCAGTTGATACTCCAGGCCGCCGCGAAGAAGCAGTACGACCCGAATACCTATAACTACGTCGTGGTGGCGCAAAGCCAGCCCGAGTTGCTCATGCTCTACGTGAACGGTCACCACGTCTACAACTCATTCGTCAACACCGGCGTGAGCAGCGCGCCGACCGGCAGCGGCACCTACCCGGTCTACGAACGATTCACCGTCACCACGATGTCAGGCACGTACCCCGACGGACAGAAGTACAGCGACCCGGGTATCCCGTGGGTCTCGTACTTCCACGGCGGTGACGCCCTCCACGGTTTCTTGCGTTCCCAGTACGGGTTCCCGCAGAGCCTCGGGTGCGTCGAGATGCCATTCGCCAATGCCCAGCACCTCTGGCCCTACACGCCAATCGGCACCCTCGTCAGCGTCCTGCCCTCCAAGTAAGAGGACCCCTCGTTCTCCAATAAGGTCTTTTCGTGATACCAACCTTCGTCATCTTCCTCCGCGAGGGGATCGAAGCGTCGATGATCGTGGCAATTCTTCTGGCCTATCTGCACCGGAGTGGTCAGCGTCGACATTTCCGTGACGTCTTCAGTGGCGTCGCGGCTGCACTGGCATTGACACTCGGCGGCGGAATCGCCGCCTTTTTCTTCATCCGACACTATGACGGCTCAAATGTCCAGACCTATTTCGAAACCGCCACGTACCTTCTCGCCGCGGTGATCCTCACCTACATGACGTTCTGGATGCAGGTCCACGCCAAGGGCTTGGCCAAGGAGTTAGAGCAACGAAGCGACCTCGCGTTATCGACGGGGAAGCGCTGGGGCCTCGGTCTGCTCGCCTTCCAAGCCGTCGGACGCGAAGGTTTGGAGACAATGGTTTTCACACTGGCGATCATCTTCGCCAGCGACCGACAGGCGGCGACGCCGGTGCACGGGAAGCTCCTCCTGCTCGGGGCGGCGCTTGGATTGGCGGTGGCCCTCTGCGTGGCCTTCGCCATCTTCAAACTCGGGGCGAAACTCAATATGCGCAGATTCTTCCGAGTGGTCGGCATCCTCTTGATGGTCTTCGCCGCGGGACTGCTGGCGGATGCCGTGGAAAACATGCAGCAGCTGCGTTGGCTGGATTTTGGACGTCACGTGATATGGAATACCTCGGGCGCGATCTCCGAGGCGTCGAGTTTCGGCGACGTCCTCCATTCACTGCTCGGCTACGCCGAGCAACCGACCGTGCTCCAAGCGGTCATCTGGTGCGTCTACGTCGTGATCAGCACAATCCTCTTCATCCGCGTCGGTCGAGGAGGTCATCTGCGACGCGCGAGCCGCCATTCGCACAAGCCCGCCCAGGTGGACTCGCGTGTGGCGTCGACGCCCGAGGGTCAAGCCTGACGCCACGACGCTCATTTCGATCGAGTCGCTGAACCGGGACGTCGGCGACGATCAGTCCGTCGGAAGCAAGATGCCGTGGGTGATTCCGCGCAGCATGTCGCCGAGCTCGTCGTCCGGGACGCCGGCGAAGGCTTCACCGGTCATCACGAGACCGATGATCACGGCGCCGAAAGCGCAGGCGACTCGAACTCGGTCGGCCAAAGGGACATCGGCGTCGGTCAGGGCCGCTCGAAAGAGCGACTCGAAGTCTTCGTGTTCGGCTTCGTGGCGCTCGTCGTGCAACGCCTCGAAGGCCGTGCGATTGCGTTCGTGGAGGATGAACAAGGCGCGGTGCGAGAGCATCTGATCGATCAACTGATCCAGTAGGGCCGACCAGACGTCGAGCGTCAACGCGTTGCGGTCGATGTTGCGAACCGCGTCGATGCCCAGGGCGTGCAGGCGCATGTGCAGCGCCATCAGGATCGCTTCCTTGCTTTCGAAGTGGTAGTAGATCGCGGCCTTGGAGAAGCCCAACCGTTCGGCGATCTCGCGCAGCGACGTCTTCTCGTAGCCCTGAGTGGCGAAAAGCTCGAGGGAGATGTCGAGGATCCGGTCTCTGGTGCCGGCACCTTCGGACGACGTCGACTCCGGATCCGATCCATCGTTTCGCGCGTGACCCTGGAGCTTCGCCATACCTCCATTCTACTTGACAACCAGTAAGTTTTCACTTACCATATGGCAAGTAAGACGGATGAAAGGCCACCAATGGCAACAGATTCGATGATTCACGCCGAGGGCCTCACGAAACGTTACGGCGACACCGTCGCCCTGGGGGGCATCGACCTCGACGTGCCGGCCGGCTCGATCCTAGGCATGCTCGGTCCCAACGGGGCGGGCAAGACGACGGCCGTGCGGATCTTGACCACCCTTGCGTTGCCCAACGAAGGTAGCGCCCGCGTCGCCGGCTACGACGTCGTGAGTCAGGCCGCACTCGTGCGTCGCAACATCGGCGTCACCGCCCAAGACGCCACGGTCGACGAGCTGCTCACCGGCCGTCAGAACCTCATCATGATCGGCCGACTCTCCGGCCTCGGCCGCGTCGACGCCAAGCACCGGGCCGACCAGTTGCTCGACGAGTTCGATCTCGCCGACGCCGCGAGTCGGGTCTTGAAGGCGTACTCCGGCGGCATGCGCCGGCGTCTTGACCTGGCGGCCGGTCTGGTCACTCGTCCTCCGGTGCTCTTCCTGGATGAACCGACCACTGGACTCGACCCGACGAGTCGCGTGCGGATGTGGGACATCATCCGACAACTCGTGTCGAGCGGCGTGACGTTGCTCCTCACGACCCAGTACCTGGACGAGGCCGACGAACTCGCCGATCAGATCGTCGTCGTCGATCACGGTCGGGTCATCGCCCACGGCACGCCCGCGGACCTCAAGACCAGGGTCGGCGGCGCGCGCCTTGAAGTCACGTTGAACGAGCCCAATGACGCGGCCGCCCTAGCGCTTCGACCGCTCACCGACGGCGACGTCCACGTGAGCCACGACGGGCGCCGGCTGCGCGCGCCCGTACGCAGCGGCACGGGCCTCGCGACCGCGGTCGTCCGCACGCTGGACGAAGCGGGCATCACCGTCGACGACGTCGAGGTCCACCAGCCGTCGCTCGACGACGTCTTCTTCGCCCTCACCGGCCACGCGACGTCCGAACCGATCGACCCGGAGGACGAAGAGGCCGTGGACGCGTTCAAGGAGGCGGTGCGATGACCGCGCTCGAAATCCCCACCGCGACCATCGTCACCACGCCGCGACCACCCGGTCTGTGGCGCCGCATCACCGACGTCGGGTCACTGACCTATCGCAACCTCGTCCACATCGCGCGCGAGCCGCTGCAGCTCTCCGACGTCACGATCCAACCGATCCTCTTCACCGCGCTCTTCGTCTACGTGTTCGGCGCGGGCGTCGTCGTACCGCACGGCGGTAGCTACGCCAAGTACGCGATCGCGGGCATGCTGGCGCTCAACTTGACGACCTCGGCCATGGGCACGGCGGTCGGACTGAGCAACGACCTCAACGGCGGCATCATCGACCGCTTCCGGACGCTGCCGATGTGGCGTCCGGCCGTACTCGTCGGCCGTTCCATGACGGACCTCTTGACCGCGATCATCTGCACCGCGTTCGTCGCGGGCACTGGGCTCCTCGTCGGATGGCGCCCCGAGCGCGGGATCCTCTACACCCTCGGCGGCTTCGCCATCTTCTGGCTCTTCAGTTACGCCCTCTCGTGGGGCTGCGGCTGTCTCGGCATCATCTCGAAGGGTCCCGAGTCAGCCCAGGGCGTGGGACTGGTCATCTTGTTCCCGTTGGCCATCGTCTCGAACGCGCTCGTGCCGACGGCGCACATGCCCGTGGCGCTGCGATCCTTCGCGAACTGGAACCCCGTGAGCGCGGTGACGGCGGCGGCCCGCCAGCTGTTCGGCAACCCGAACCCCTCGGCGCTGGTTCAAGCCTGGCCGATGCAGCACCCGATCGACGCGTCGCTGCTCTGGTCCTTCGTGCTCCTGGCGATCTTCGCGCCACTCGCCAGCTTCCTCTACCGCCGTCGCACCACCGGCTGAGCCTCAGGCGGCGATGCGGTCGAGTTCCGCGAGGTCCTCGGCCGAGAGCGTCGCGGCGGTGCCCGCGATGTTCTCGCGCAGGTGCGCGCGCGACGACGTGCCGGGGATGAGCAGGATGTTCGACGAGCGCTGCAGCAGCCAGGCCAGCGCCACGGCGAGTGAGGTGACGTCGAGCCTCGTCGCGACCGAGGCGAGTTCATCGGATTGCAGCGTCGTGAAGCCCCCGAGCGGGAAGTACGGCACGTAGGCGATCCCCTGGGCCGCGAGGGAGTCGATGAGCTTGTCGTCGGCCCGATGGGCGACGTTGTAGAAGTTCTGGACGCACACGATCGGGGCGATGGACTGCGCCTCTTCGATCTGCTCGGCGCTCACGGTGCTGAGACCGAGGTGGCGGATCAAGCCCTCGCGCTGGAGTTCGACGAGCGCGCCAAAGGGTTCGGCGAGCGACGCGGGCTCGGGGCCGCTGAAGCCGCCGAGTCGCAGGTTGACGACGTCGAGCGCGTCCAGGCCCAGGTGGTCCAGGTTCTCGTGCACCGCGCGGCGCAGGTCCTCGGGGGAACGCGCGTGCGGCCAACCACCGTCGGCGTCACGTCGTGCGCCGACCTTGGTCACGATGTGCAGTGACGCCGGGTACGGATGCAGCGCCTCCTTGATGATCTCGTTCGTGACGAAGGGTCCGTAGTAGTCACTCGTGTCGATGTGCGTGACGCCGCGCTCGACCGCTTCGCGTAGCACCGCGACGGCTTCGACGCGGTCCTTCGGGGGCCCGAAGACGCCGGGGCCAGCGAGCTGCATCGCGCCGTAGCCCATCCGGGTGACCTCGAGGTCGGGCGCCATCGAGAACGTGCCTCCCGGAAGGTTCGATTCGCTCACGTCGCACCCGCTTCTTTCCAATTTAAGCGTCGACCTTACGGGCAGTCGCCCACTATCGAACGATACGGAGCCACGGGCCCGCACGCGTCTAGGGGATCTCGAACCCCTCGAGGCCGTCGATGCTCCGGCGGTTCTTCTCGGCCCAGTAGTCACGGATGCCCTCGGGACCCTTACGCCGCGACCACTGGTCCATCGTCGGACGGTGTGCTTCGAAGCTCATCAACGGCACGCCGTACCCGCAGGAGTCCGCGATCCGCTCGACCTCCACGGTGATCACCGATCGCACGCCCACGCCCGCCGCTCCCGCGAAGCGTCCCGCGAGCGGTTCGAACTCCAGCGAATCGGTCAGGACCGCTCTACCGGTGCCGTGGAGTCGCACGATTCGCGGCGGTCCCGCGAAGGCGCAGAACATGACCACCACGCGACCGTTTTCCTTGAGGTGCGCGATTGTCTCGACACCGCTGCCGGTCTGGTCCAAGAAGGCGACGCTGCGCGGTCCGGTGACGAGGAACTCCTGACGATTGCCCTTGGGCGAACAGTTGAGCAAGCCATCACCGGCGAGCGGCGCGGTGGCGACGAAGAACACGGGTTGACTGACGAGCCAGGCCGCTAACTGTTCGTCGATCTCCTCGAACGTCTTTCCCACACCACCAGTATTGCGACCTTCGACGCACACGGCCCGGAACCGGCCCACGGGTGATGACCCATGGGTCGACCAGTCACATGGAGGCGGCGTCCGGATTCGAACCGGAGTACGGGGCTTTGCAGGCCCCTGCCTAACCACTCGGCCACGCCGCCAGAACTAGAGAGCCTACCGCCCAGGGTTCAGTGGGCCTTCTGGTGTTTGAAGTAGTGGTACACCGCGCCGACGATCGCGGCGACGATAAGGAACTCGAGGATGGTCCCGATGGTGGCGGCCAGGACACCGATCACCGCGAAGATGACCCAGAGCGCCAGACCGATCAGCAACAGGACACCGACTGTCTTTGCGAGGACCATGTCCCCTCCTTCGTTCCTCCCCATCGTAGGCGCCGATGGATTGGCGTTGGCAGTGAGTATCCTGTATCGGTGACCAGACGATTCGCCAGCGCGATAGCCCTCGTCGTGGCCGTCTCGGGCGCGACGCTGGCTCCCACCGTCGAGTCCTCGGCGATGTCGGTCGTCAAGACGATCTCGATCACGAGCAACCTCCCCACGTCGCTCTCGAATCAACTCCCCCTCCTGCGACTGCACTTCAGCACCGTGGCGAAGGTGAAGAAGCTGCCCGAACTGCGGACCCATCCCTTCCTCGCCACCAAGTGGCAGCAGATCAGCGCCCACGACGTCCAGGCCGTCGTGACCGGTTCGTTGCAACCGGCCGCGATCTACACCATCGACCTGCCGACGCAGATGACGTGCACCGCCACGTGCCACTTCACCGCGGTGCGACCACGAACCGCGTCGGTCGCCTCGAGCACCCTGTGGGAGCAACAGCTGCTCGCCGAACTCAACTACTTGCCGGTCTCCTTCACACCGAGCACACCCCCGAGCGATCCCTCGCAACCGACGGGCGGCACGTTCACTTGGAAGTACCCGGCACTGCCCGCAACCCTGCAATCCCAATGGCAGGTGGGTGTCGCCGGCGTGATCCTTCGCGGGGCCCTGATGAACTTCCAGAGCGTGCACAATCTGCCCACCACCGGCATCGCCGACTCGGCCACGTGGAGCGACCTGATCACGGCGGTCCAGGACCACAAGGTCGATCCGACGACGTACGACTACGTCAGCGTCTCCGAGGGCACGCCCGAGGGCCTGACCCTCTACGTCGGCAACAAGGTGAAGTTCACGACGCCCGTCAACACCGGCATCGCCGCGGCGCCCACCGCGACGGGCACCTATCCCGTCTACGAGCGGTTCCTGTCCACGACGATGTCGGGGACCAACCCCGACGGATCGCACTACAGCGACCCCGACATCCAGTGGGTCTCGTACTTCAACGGCGGCGACGCGTTGCACGAGTTCCCGCGCTACTCCTACGGCTTCCCGCAGAGTCTCGGGTGCGTCGAGATGCCCTTCGCGAGCGCCGAGACCGTCTTCCCGTACACACCGATCGGCACGCTCGTCACGGTCAACGCGTGACGAAGAACTTCACAATTCGTCATCGCCGATTGTTGTTGTAATTTCTGGAGCCGCTGTTACATTCGACGTAGATGCCACATGAGTCGACTCGAGAGGGTGCTGGTCCCAGCTGGCCCTTGCGGGTCGCCCTCGGACTCTGCGTCTCGGCGCTCATCGTCGTCGGATTCCAACTGAAGGACGATCACCGCTCCCCCGCGGCCGCGACCACCACGTCACCGCGTACGACGACCACGACGCCCTCGGGACCGACGACGAGCACGGCCACGACGACCTCCACGACACCGACCACGCAACCTCCGCCGCCCGCGACCAATCTGCCACCCCCCTACGTCAACATGGCGGCTTTCAAGCCGCCCGGCGCGGGTTGTCGGTTCTCGACGGGCGCGCCCAGTCCGGCGACACTCGACTCGACCTCGACGGGCGCGCCTTCGACGACGACTTCGTCCACGTCCACGTCCACGACGACCCAACCGGTGACGGTGATCGGACACTGCACCGTGCTCGAGATCGGCGACTCGCTCGGCAACGACCTCGGTTGGGGTCTCGCGCGACAGCTCGGTCATGATCACGCGCTGCAACTCGTGCAGGCCGACAAGTCCTCGAGCGGACTCGTCACGCCCTGGTTCTACGACTGGGCGCAGAAGGAGAAGGTGCTGCTCGCGCAGTACAGACCACAACTCGTGATCATCACCTTCGGCGCGAACGACGAACAGAACCTGCGGGTCAACGGACACGTGGTGGCCTTCGGTTCGGCCCCGTGGATCGCCGCTTACACCACCATCGTCACGAAGATGGCGACCACGGCGACCACGAGCGGCGCTTACGTGTTGTGGGTGGGCATGCCGATCATGCAGCCCAACGGCTATCGCCAGGGCATGGAAGTGATCAACGCGGTCTTCGCGAAAGTGGCGACGACGGTGCCGGGCATGACGTTCCTGCCGACTTGGGCCCTCTTCGCCAACGCGAAGGGTCAGTTCGAAGAGTCCGCGCGGGTGAACGACATCCCGTCACTACTGCGCGAACCCGACGGCATCCACTTCAGTTACGTGGGCGAGAATGTGTTCTCGACCTACGTGACGCGGGCCATCGGCGACGTCTATCACGTGCAGGTCACGCCCGAGTCGGCGATGTACATCGATCGCTGATCCTCACGTGGCGTGGGCCAGGTGTCCGATCAGCAACGTCGTGTCCCACGACAGTCCGACGCAGATCAGCAGCATCAGCGCGACGGCGACGCCGTCGCGATCGAGACGCCTGGAGTGACGGATCGGGTTCTCGAGGAAGTGATACGAGATCACGGCGCACGCGAACGCGCCGGCGATCTCGATCTCGCGGGCCCACGGCGACGTCGGAGGATGGACCATCTGCAGCGGGAGCATCAACCACACGTAGTGCCAGAGGTAGAGCGAGTACGAGATATCCCCGACGTAGCGCATCGGTCGCCACGAGAGCCACGACGCCGGGCCGCCGCGAGCGCTGGCTTGGCCGGTCCACAACAAGACGGCCGTCGTGCCGCAGGGCCACCAGGCCAGCACACCAGGGTAAACACTCATCGTGTTGAGCTTCCAGACGGCGGCCGCGAGCCCCAGTAGGGCCGCGGCGCCGAGC
This sequence comes from uncultured Acidimicrobiaceae bacterium, assembly GCA_963802735.1. Lineage (GTDB taxonomy): Bacteria > Actinomycetota > Acidimicrobiia > Acidimicrobiales > RAAP-2 > RAAP-2. The sequence goes on from CAWDJY010000012.1 coordinate 97,132, forward strand.
ACCGCGTTCACCCGCGGGGTGCGCTGGGCCCAGACGCTCGGCAACAGCGCGACGAGTCCGCCGAGGGCGATCTCCCAGAAGCGGGTGAACGGTGAGTAGTAGGCGATCGTCGGACTGACGGGCGTCAGGTGCCACGAGTACCACGCCGACGCGCCGATGGCCGCCACCAAGAACAGTCCGAGCGACGTCGCGCGATTTCGTAGTGGCGTCAACCACGTGAGCGAGAAGACGACGAGGGGGAAGAACAGATAGAACTGCTCTTCGACCGCGAGCGACCAGTAGTGCGTGACGAGCGAGGGCGCGATACCCGGGATGAAGTAGTCGCTGCCGGTGTTGATGAGGCGAAAGTTCGCCGAGAAGAGTGAGGCCCATCGCACGTCACCGAGTAACTGTGGCACGAAGTTCGTGCCGAGGAGGAAGTACGCCGCAACGGTCGTGGCGACGAGCGTCAGCGTCGCCGCGGGGACGATACGTCGGATCCGGCGGGCGTAGAAATACGCGAGGTTGTGTCGCACGCGACGTGGGGGCTGGCGGCGAAGGAGACTCGTGATCACGAAGCCGCTGATGACGAAGAACACGTCGACGCCGAGGTAGCCGCCCTCCATTCCCGGCACGCTGGCGTGCGCCAGGATCACGAGGATGACGGCGAGCGCGCGAAGGCCTTGGATGTCCGGTCGGAACGAGTGACTCGCGGTCCGATCGCCCGTCACGGCACCGGTCTCGAGACGCTCCCGATTGGGCTCTTCGATCACGGACACGAGTTCGACGCTACTGCGGTGACATTGGCGAACCGGGTGACGGAGGGCTTCGAACATCGCAACCCGTAGATTGGACCAATCACTGACAACGCCCCCCAGAAGAAATCGGCGAGTCCGGTCAAGCGCATCGCCGCGGTGGTCGTGACCGGCCTCGCGTTCTACGTCGCGTTGCCGGCCTTCGTCAAGGTACTGTCCGCGTGGCCGAAACTCTTTCACCTGAGCTTCGTGTGGTTGGCACTGATGTTGGCGGCCGAGATTGCGAGCTTCGTGTGCGCGATGACGTTGTTGCGACTGCTGCTGCGCACGAAGCACTGGTTCACCGTGGTGGCCGCGCTGTTGGTCGGCAACGCCGTCACGAACGTCCTGCCGGCCGGCGACGTCGCTGGCGCGGGCGTGCAGTACCAGATGCTGGCGATCGGGGGCATCAACGCCGACGCCGCGGCTGGCGGACTCGCCGCGGCGTCGATCATCGGACTGGCCGGTCTGTTCTTGCTGCCGGTGTGCGTGATGCCCGCGATCCTCGGCGGACTGCCGGTGAGTCCCGGACTCGAGCACGCCGCGTACCTCGGCATCGCCGGCTTCGTCCTCATCGTCGCCTTCGGCACCGTCCTGCTCACGACGAACGGGCTGCTCACGTGGCTCGCGCGCACGACGCAGCGATTCTTGAACTCACTGCCCAAGCGCAAGACCAAGACGCAGGACCTGCCCGATCGACTCATCGCCGAACGCAATCTGGTGCGGACCAACTTGGGCCGTCGGTGGCGCGAGGCCGTCTTGCTCATCGGCGGTCGCATCGGCTTCGACTACTTCGCACTGCTGTGCGCGCTGCGCGCGACGGGCGCCAGTCCGAACGCTCCCCTCGTGCTCTTGGCCTACGCCGCGACCGCGGTCATCGCCCTCGTGCCGCTCACGCCGGGCGGCCTCGGCATCATCGAGGCGAGTCTCAGCGGCCTGCTCGTGCTGGCGGGCGTCCCCAGCGCGAGCGCCATCATCGCGACCCTCGCCTATCGACTGGTGACGTACTGGCTCCCGATCTTCGCCGGGGGCGGCGTCTACGTCGCCTTTCGGCGTCGCTACGGTCCGGTCAAGTTCGGGGCCGGCGCTCGACCGGCCTCCTAAGGACTACCGCGTCGCTACTTCTTGTCGTCGAGCAGGTTGACCATGTCGTTGGCGTGCTCCTCTTCGACGGCGAGGATCTCCTCGAGCATCCGTCGCGTCGTCGGGTCGCCGTCGCCGAGCCAGGCGATGATCTCGCTATAGGAGCTGATGGCGATGCGCTCGGCGATCAAGTTCTCCTTGATCATCTCGGTCAGACTGGTCGCGGTCTTGTACTCCGAGTGGGCCCGACTACTGAAGGTATCGGGATTGAAGTCCGGCTCGCCGCCGAGTTGTCCGATGCGCGCCGCGATCAGTTCGGCGTGACCTTGCTCCTCACGCGAGTGTTCGAGGAACTCCGCCGCGACTGCCTCGGAGTCGAGCCCGTGGGCGGCGAAGGAGTGCTGCTGGTAGCGAAGGACGCAGATCAACTCGGTCGCGAGGGACTGGTTCAAGACTTCGAGGACCCTCGGCAGATCGGCGCCGTAGGCGTCGGTGATCGAGCCCTTGCGAAGGTTCTTGCGGGCGTTCTCACGGAGTGTTTTGACGTCGCTCAGGAATTTGGCCATTCTCGCTGTCCTCTCAGTGGTCGGATTCTCTTGCTGGCGCCACCCTAACAAGCGCACCGGCTCGTCGACACCGGATCTTGGGGCGCGCAACCCCCCGCGGTTCCCCTCGGAACGGGTCTCCGGCACCCCTGCGCGATCGAGTCTCATCGAGACCGCGTCGCTTTTGAATGGTTCTCCCCCACCAAGGTCTCCCGTGAACGATCCGTCACTTCGACTCGCGTCAGCGCCGCCGCCCTGTGCTCGTCTCGCTCGAAGCGAACGCCCGAGATCACTAAGCCAACCGAACTGGCGAATACGAACTGCGTGTCAATCACTGAAAACTTGGTGCACCATTCTCTCCACCTGGTCGCTGTCACGCGCTCGCATGTCGGACGAACGTCTCCAGCGACAACCTCGTACCGCGAACGTCGAACCTGGCCCTAGCGCGAGGTGCGACGCCCAATCCTCGGCGGACCGGTACCGGTTCTCGAAGGCAACCGGCGGAGTCCGTCATTTCGGACCTTAGGCGCAAACGCTTAAAGTGCGCGTAAGAAAATATCCCCGGTCGGTGCCAACGGCGACACCGACCGGGGATCAGGGAGAATACGTGGATTAGTAGTAGTGCTTGCGTCCGCCCACGGCGTGACCGAGTGCGCCCATGACCCACAGCACCAGACCGATCAGCAAGACGATCATGCCGATCGTCCACAGAAGCTTGAAGGCCAGTACGAAGCCGATAACTAGGAGAATCAATCCGAAGACAACCATCGTCTCTTTCCTTTGTTCAGTGAGCGTTCATGACGCCCATTTGGAACTTCCTCACTGCTCTTTCAACCCTAGGCAGGCCTTCCTTACAGGCATCTGGGAGGGCTCTGGGAATCTCATGTGAGATGGAACCCGACGTGGCGTAATGCCATGCCCACTTTGGCGCGTTGTGTTGTGGTCGTCACGTCGTTCAGTGTCGATGACCGCGACGAACGCGGCGAGCGACCCACCAGGTCTGCGCGGCGGCATCCTCATTAAGGTTGGTGGCTATGGCGCGCAAGAGACCACGGGGGATGCCACCCTCGCTGCAGAGCGTGTGGCTCGCGGGCACGCTCGCCGCGCTCGTCGCGGTCGCCGCGATCGTCGTCAAGACGGAGTTCGATCGACGCCACGGTTCGATGCACCACACCTTCGTCGCGTGGATCACCGTGCCAGTGCTGCTCATTTTCGGCATTTACGCCGTCGGTCGTCTGGCCGACGGGATGGGCCGGTTTCTCGCGCGCCGCTCGATCGAGGCCGCCGGGGCGGTCGTTCGCCTGGTCGCGACCGGCGTGGGCTACCTCCTCGTCCTGATCGCGGTGTTCGAACTGCTCGGCGTCTCGATCGCGCACCTCATTATCGGCTTCGGCCTCGCGGGTGTGGTGCTGGGCATCGCGGCCCAACAGAGCCTGGGCAACATCTTCGCGTCCATGGTGCTGTTGTTCGCTCGACCTTTCAGCGTGGGCGAACACATCCGCGTGCGCTCGGGCACGATCGGCGTGGTCGACGCGTGGGTGCTCGGTATCGGACTCACCTACGTGACGCTCCAGACCGAGGACGGCCTGTTGAAGGTCCCGAACTCCGTCGTACTCGCCTCCGGCATCGGCAAGCTCGACACCCCGCCGCACCGACTTCCGTGAGGGACGAACGCATCATCGACGAAGAGAAAGAGGTTTGACCATGGGTTCTGCCGGAGACAAACCGAGGAAGCCGCGTCGCCGACTGGCGCGCGTGTCCAAGTATCCCGATTCGAGTGGCAATCCCCTGGCCGGACTCGCCGGCGGAGGCGGCGACGGGATGACGGGACCGGGCGCCAGCCGAGGCCCGTCGGAACACCACCACCCCGTCGGGCGGATCGGCTCCGCGTTCTTATGGCTCCTCGGACGTCGGCGCACGCCGATGCCGCCCGCGACCGAACCGGCGCCCGCGCCCGAGCACCAGCACGACGACGAGCACGGGGACGAGCACGGGGACGAGTAGTCCTTCGTCACCGTCCGGGTTCACTACGACGTGACGACGGGACCCGAGGCGACGAAGTGCTTCGACGGGACGAGTGCGCCGCCCGCCGACTGCACCGTCACCGCCAGTTCAGACGGAGCCGGCGACGTCGCCATCGTGAACGTGACCTGTCCGGGTGACGAGCCCATGACCCCGATCGAGACCGGCGAGCCCTTCACGATGCCCCACAATTGGTAGGTCTCGTTGCGCGTCAGCGCGGGCATGTGCGAGGTCACGAGGTACCCGGTGCCGTCCGGCAACATCACGAACTGCGCCAGTCGCTGGTCACTCGCGCTTGTGAGGTCGATGAGCTGATGGCCGGGCGTCGCCAACGCGCGAAGGACGACCGACTCCTTGGCCGACGCGAGCGCACCCTCCAGGTTCGTGACGTGGCTCTGCGCGCTGGCGAGACTGAAAGCGAGCACGACGATCGACGCGGCGGCGGCCAGTGCGAGTGACGTGAGTGCCGTCCGCACGCGACGCGACGGCGCGCTGGTGATCGGAACCACGTTCGTCGGCGTGTCACCGATCAGTAGGCGAGGCATGGCCGCGGTGTCGCCGGCGCGTTCCCAGAGCTGGCTCGAGATGTTGGTCCACAGCCCTTCCGGGAGCTCCTCGACGGTGTTGCCCAGTGCCGCGGCGACGGCGCGGTAGCCGTCGAATTCGCTCTGGCAGCGAGGACAGGTGGCGACGTGCGCCTCCAGCGCGGCCTGGGTCTCGGCGTCGACGGCGTCCAGCGCCGCGACCGCCAACAGTTCGCTCGCTTCGTCGTGACTCATCATCGATCCGCCCCCTCAATCCCGGACTCCACGAGCGTGGCACGCATGCGACGCATGCCGTTCCTGATCCGACTTTTGATCGTGCCCTCCGGTTCGTTCAGGATCTCGGCGACGCGCACGTAGGTGTGACCCTCGAAGTACGCGAGCTCGATGGCGCGACGCTCCTCGGGCGGCAGTTCGTCGAGCGCCTTCTTCACGTCCTCGGCCAATACGACGTCCCACGCCTCGTGCTGCATGTCGTAGGCGCCACGCGCGGCCTTGAAGGCGTCGTTGATCTCTCGCTGGCGCCGCGCCGTCAGCGAGCGCACGGTCTCGACCGCGCGCGCGTGGCTCTGCGTGAGCAGCCAACTGCGCAGGTTCCCGCGCGTGGCGTCGAAACGTTCCGGCTGGTTCCACAGTCGCAGGAACACCTCCTGGGTGACGTCCTCGGCTTCGGCCGCGCCGTTGAGGACCCGACGGGCGAGACCGAACACCGCGCCGCCGTGACGGCGGTACGTCTCGGCGAGCGCCACCTCGTTGTAGCGCGCGATCATCGTGACCAGTTGGGCGTCACTGACCTCTCGGATGTCTTCCATACGTATCCACTTCTAGTTCGATACCGAGGGCGCCGGCGGATGTCGGTGACCACAATTGGGCAATCCCTAGGGTTTCGCACCTGCCGTCGCGCGCGGGCCAGGGCTGGGGCGGCTCGTGGCATCCGAGGGTCGGCCCCGCGACGAAGAACTAGCTGTAATCCCCCTCGGTGGCGCCACGTTAATCCCTAGCGTGGCGCCACCTTTTTCACGCGATGCTGCCTCTCACGAGCCGTGTTGGAACTCCTCGGGACCGAACGCGCTGCTGCCGCGTTGCGCGGCGATCTCGATGCCGTGATCGCCCAACTCCGACGCGGCGCCGACCGCCGCGCGACCGAACTTCTCGCGCACGTCATCGACCGCGTCGCGCAGCGCCTCGTTCGAGACCTGTCGTTCGCGCGATATCGCCTCGGCGGTCTCTCGCGGGTCGCTCGAGGAGGGATCCAGTCCAAACGTCAGCTGCATGTTGTTGTCGTCGCGGTCGAGGAATGACGACGCGTGGATCGCTAGGAGTCGCACCGATTTGGTCAGGTCGATCGACTGCAACAGCGCCTCGGCGATCGCCAGTATCGCGAACTCGTCGTCGATGCCGAACGACAGCGTCTGGGACCGACTCACGCTCGTCAAGTCGTCGAATCGCACGATGACCGTGATCGTGCGCGCCACGCGGTTCTGACCTCGCATCGCGCGCGCCACGACGGCCGCCTGGGTCTTCGCCGCGTCGACGACGGCGTCGAGACCGCTCAGTGACGTCGCGAAGGTCTGGTCGTGGCCCACCGACTTGAGGACGCGGTCCGTGGTGACCTCCCGTTTGTCCTCGCCGTGGGCGTAGGCGACGAGCGTCGAGGCCATCGACGCGCCGACGTGCGCGGCCAACGTGGCCTCGTCGACCCTGGCGAGGTCGCGCACCCACAGCAGGCCCAGCTTCTGCAGCTTCGCCGCGGTGGCCGGTCCGACCCCCCACAGCGCGCGCACGGGCAACTCGTCGAGCCACTGTTGCTCGAGCGCGGGACTCACCCAGACGACGCCCGCGCCCTCGACGAGTCGTCCGTCGACCACGGTCGGCTTGGACTCCTTGGACGCCAGTTTCGCGAACAGCTTGTTGCGACCCAGTCCCACGCCGCAGAGCAGGCCGAGTTCCGACGTGATCCGTTGACGCAGCCCGGAGGCCGCCTCGAGCGGACGCACGCGCAAACGACGCAGACTCGACAAATTGGCGAAGACCTCGTCGAGACCGAGGGGTTCGAACTCGGGCGTGAGGTCGCGCACGATGTCGTGGAACCGTCGCGAATACGCCTCGTAGCGCTCGAAGCGTCCCGGCAGGATGATGAGGTCGGGACAGCGACGCCGGGCCACCACGCTCGGCATGGCGCTGCGCACGCCGTAACGGCGCGCTTCGTAGCTGGCGCTAGCGATGACCCCGCGCGCGCCACCGCCGCCGACCGCGACCGGCTTGCCGCGCAGGGTCGGATCGTCGAGGACCTCGACCGACGCGAAGAAGGCGTCGAGGTCGACGTGCAGGATCGGCGCGTCGTCGACCGAGGGATCCTCAGAAGGCGAGTTCGACACTGCGAAAGGCCTCACCGAACGGGGCACCCACGGGCCGTCCGGCCTGTTCGGCCCGCCCGTAGACGAGCTCACGGATCGCGTCGGCGTCACCGGCCAACTGGGAACTGTGCGCCAAGACCGCCTTCACCTTGGTGTCGATGGTGGCAGAGATGTCGGCCACGACGTCCGGCTCGTGCGTGCCGCTCAGCAACAGGCTCGCGACCTGGTGCGGCTCACCGCGCTCGGGAAAGTACAGCGGCATGGCCGCGGCGGGTGCGACCGCGTCGAGCAGAGCCCAGCCCGTCTCGCGGTGGTCACGGTGGTTCACGTAGACGCCCGCGAAGAACGTCGCGGTCGGATCCGGACCGACGACTACTTCCGGACGGTACTGACGGATGAGCCCGACCAGTGCCCCGCGTAGCTCGACGTCGTTGTCCACCTCACCGTCGGGCCGCTCCAATCGGGTGACCGTGGCCGCGCCGAGGAGGTCGGCGGCGAAGTCGACTTCCGCACCGCGTACCTCGCGCACGTCGCCGGCGTCGGCCGTGAGCACGTGCGAACCCTTGTCACCGTCGCACACGACCACCAGATGCACCGCGCACCCGTCTTGGGCCCACTGGGCCAGGAGTCCGCCGGCCGCCACGTCGGCGTCGTCCGGGTGCGCGTAGATCGCCATCGCGCACTGGGGCTGGAGGTTGAGCGCGCGCATCAGCCGCGCAGTTTGGGGGCGGTGGTCTTCACGAGCATGCCGATCTCACGCGCGAAGTCATCGGTCCCTTCGAACCCCTTGTAGACCGAGGCGAAGCGAACGTAGGCGACGTCATCGACGTCGCGCAGGGCCTCGAGCGACGCCATGCCGACCTCTTCACTGGTGACGTCTCGATTCAGGAGCCGCATCGACTCGTCGATGGCGGTCACGAGCGCGTCCAGGGTCTCTTCTTCGACCGGCCGGTTCTTGGCGGCCGCGCGCATGCCGCGCAGGATCTTGAGGCGGTCGAAGGGCTCGCGGTCACCGGAGCGCTTGATGACGTACAGGCCGATCTCCTCGATGCGCTCGAAGGTCGTGTAGCGCTGGTTGCAGTTCGAGCACTCGCGCCGGCGCCGGATGGCGACGCCGTCCTCAGCGAGGCGCGAATCAACGACGCGGTCGTCGTCCGCCGAACAGAAGGGACAGCGCATGCCTTGAGGATACACCCAAATCCCTTGAAATTTAGGGGATTAGGACGCGCTCGCCCGGCACAACGACCGATGAATCGAGCTCGCGAACCAGGTCGGCCCGCGCCACCTTCGGGTCGACGGGATTCATCATCCGGGCGATCGACGTCACGGTGTCGCCGGGCTGGACGACGTAGTTCATACCCGACGCCAGCACCGAACTGTTGGCCAGGTCACCCGGGAGACCCGCGCCGGTCTCTCCCCCAAAGGCGTGTCCGGGCCAAGCCAGGATCACGAGACCGAGCAACAACGCGAGCGCCACCAGTGAACGACGGCGCCGCTTCATCATGCGAGCTCGGACCGCACGACGGCGCGCGAACGACGGTCCGGTGCGAAAGACCTGCGGTGTCGTCACGAGCCGCAGGTACGGTCGCTCAGCAGACTCTTCGAATTCTTCGAACTCCACTACCTCGACTGCCGCCATGGCCGACCCCTTTCACGAACACCTGTTCGTATAGTGTAAGGCGAACAAGTGTTCGATGCAATAGTAAATTGCCGCTGTGACAGAGGGTCTACAACTCAATCATTTCCTGGAGTTTTCGACCTACGCGCCCGAAGTGGGACCACTGGGACCGCGCCGTCGTTCGCCCGTTCCCGAGGGCCACACCGGCGCCGGCGAGATCCTTGACGAGACGGATCCGGTGCCGCAAGACCAGCTGTGCGCAGTGACCGGTGAGTCGTTCGTCGGGGTGGTCATGTGAGTCAGTGACCTGACCGTCGGTCACCCACACGATCGGCTCGGCGTTCCGACGACGGCGAAGGACCCACTCGAGGACCGCGCCGTCGACCCCGTTGCCGATGTTGCCCGAGGGAATCACCGTCGCAACCGATCCGCGATCGGCCAGGACCCAGACGTTCGGCGTCATGCCGCGGTCTCCCGGACGGTGGCTGTAACCGACCACGAGGGCGTCGGGCGCCCGGCGCAGCAGCCCCGCGAGCGACTCGTCATCGAGGTCCATCGAACCGGACTGGTCGATGATGACGACGCCCCCGTGACACGTCGAACGCCGAGCGAAGGCACGTTTTCGTTCGTCGGTCAGCAGTCGGCTGGGATAGCGCATCGAAGAGCCGGTCGTGCTCGCACGCGCGCGACGTCGCCCCGCTCCGCGCGGGCGGCGCGACATCATCAAGGTCTCGTCGAATCGCAGCGGTGCGAATCTGCCGGTCGGCGGACGACGACCACCCGGTTCGAGCGAGCGACGAAACGACCGCAACTCCTCGGGGGTCGTCGGGGGTCGCGCGTCCCCGGACTGCGTGAGCAGGCGCGCGAGCACGACGGTAACGTCCGCGTAGCCGCCGGGTAACTGCTCATCGTTCAACCGCGTCGCCGCGAGGGTCGAGCTGGCGTGCGCGTTCATGAGGGCGAGCGCCCGTTTGCGTACGGCGCGAAGTCCCGACATCCAGGTCGGGGCGACCTGTCGGATACCGGCGAGGTACTCCCTCTCTCCCCCGGTGCCGATCACGGCCATCAGGAAACAGATCGCTTCGGACCAGTCACCGATCTCGGCGACGCGACGCGCGCCGTTCTTCTCCGACCCGTCGTGCAGCAACGTCACGTCGAACCCCAGGCGGGCGATCAACGTGTTGATCCGAAGCTCCTCGGCACACTCGAGGGCGCGCGGCGACACGCCGGCGAGGCCGACGTAGTGCTCGAGCACGTGCGGGCTGACGCGCGCGTGCATCAGTTCGTGCGCCCGAACGACGCGCGACGTTGGGTCGGCGCCGAGGGGCACCTCGAGGATGCGCTCGGTGAGGTTGCAACTCGCCTCGCCGCGACGCGTTGAGCCGGGCGTGACCGTCCACGGCGCGTCGAGGAAGCCGTCGTCTCGACCCGTAACCAGTTCCGGGTGCACCGTCGCACTCACGCGACGGACGCGATCGCCAACGCGTCGAGAACGCTGGTCGCGGCCTCCTCACCGAAGACCAGCTGCGCGGCGCGTGCCGATCCGAGGTGTCGGCGCAGTTCGTCGAAGGCGTAGAAGCTGCGCAGCGACACGCGTCGGCTCGCCGGTCCGAGTGACCCCGCGAGCGCCGGGGCCCGTAGGTCGTCGCTGAGACTCGCCAGTGCCGAGGCGTGCGGCCGATCGACACGGATGGTGACCGGGAACCGGTCGCGCAGCGACGGCGCGATGTCGTCGAGGTCCTCGACGTTGGTAGTCATCACGACGGAGAACCGCGGACCGGGTCGTACCCATTCGCTGGTCTCGGGGTTGCGCCAACGAGCCGACTCGGGCGAGTCGGTCATCGCCAGGAGCGTGCTGAGCGCGTCACCGGAGGCACGGTCGACCTCGTCGACGACGAGTCGACCGCCGAGACCGCCGGCGCCGCGCCAGGCTCGGATCGCCGGGCCCTCGCGCCACTCCCAGCGATTCTCGCCGACCGGCATCCACGTGCCCGTGATCTCGCCGGAGGTCAGGTCCTCGGTGCAAACCAGCCGCTCCGACGGCGTCGTGCCCACACCGTGGTGCAGCGCGGCGTAGGTTTTGCCGGTACCCGAAGGACCGTAGAGCAGCACCCGCGATATTCCAGATGACATCACGTCGGCCAGGTCGCGCCAACACGAACCGACCTCTTCACAACTCTCGATGGATGACACGGGACTCCTCAATTGGGAGTGTGACAACGGTCTGCGGAGTCGCCTAGACGCGACGAGTTCCCTCGGTCGACCTACGATTCAGGCCGACCGAGGGAACTCGCTCGAAACTAAACCGAGAGCTCGCGCTCGATGGCAGCCAACTCCTCGGCCGATCCCTGGATCTTGGGTCCCTTGAACCACTTGCGGGCCGACACCGCGTACCAGATCCCGGCGAAGCCGATGACCGCCACCACCGCGAACGGGGTGTAGTTGAAGTCATCGGCGTTGATGGGCGACGTCGCGGGGAGCATGAACAGTACGCAGATAATGACCACCCACACGATGGCGATCCACCCGAACAGCGGGCCCCACTTACCGAGCTTCCACGGGCCGGGCGTGAACGCCGCACCGTTGATCCGTCGCAGGAAGACCGGGATCAGATACGCGACGTACAGTCCGATCACCGCGATCGAGGTCACGGCGGCGTAGGCGGTACCACCGGTGTTGCCCGGGAGCAGCGCCGGCGTCGTCAAGATGAACGCGCCCACGGCGCCGAACCACGCCGAGTGCACGGGCACGCGGCTGCGCTTGCTGACGTGGTGCCAGTAGTTCGAGAACGGCACGGCGCCGTCTCGCGAGAAGGCGTAGATCATGCGCGAGTTCGCGGTGATCGACGCGATGCCGCAGAAGAACTGCGCCCCGATCACGACCAGCACGAGTATCTCGCCTAGGACCTTGCCCGTGGCGTACACGAACACGTTGCCCCACGGGACGCCGCCGGCGAACGACGCGTAGCTGTTGTAGTTCGTCCCGGCGATCGTCACGGAGAAACCGTGCACGAAGTGCGGGATCGCGGCACTGACGCCGATGAGCAGGATGAAGCCGGCGATCCACGACACCCAGATCGAGGTCACGATGCCCTTGGGACCGGAGACCGAGGCCTGGAGGGTCTCCTCGGTCACGTGCGCCGACGCGTCATAACCAGTGAAGGTGTACTGGGCGACCAGCAAGCCGAGCAGGAAGACGTAGAACGGAACGGAGAACCCGGAGAGTCCCCGGAAGGCGTCGAATCCACCAGACCCGAAGAGGAAGCTCCCGCTCTGGTGACTGTGGGAGTGGGGCGCGATGAAGAGCAGGACCACGATCACCGCGACTCCGACCAAGTGCCACCAGACCGACACCTTGTTGAACAGGGCGACGATGTTGACCCCAAAGGTGTTGATGAGTCCCTGAATCAGCAACAAGATGGCCGTAAGCAGTACGACGTGCCGGTTCGATGTCCACGTCGCGTTGCCCGACACCAGATAGATGAACTCACCGACCGAGTACCCGCACCCGAAGGTGATACCGGCCGTGACCGCGACTTGACCGAGCAGGTTGAACCACCCGGTGAACCAGGACCAGATCGGGCCACTGTTTCCCGGCGCCAACTTCGCGGACCAGTAGTAGAGACCACCCGCCGTGGGGAACGCCGAGCAGATCTCGGCCATGGAGAGCCCCGCGAACATCACCAGCAGTCCGACGATGGCCCAACCCCAGATCATCACCGGAGGTCCACCGTGATACAACCCGTACGAGTAGAGCGTGAGACATCCCGAAAGGATCGAAATGATGGTAAAGGAGATGGCGAAGTTCGAAAACTTGCTCATTCCGCGATGGAGCTCTTGCGCGTAGCCCATCTGGTGCAATCGCTGTTCGTCACTCAACGCAGCGGATGCGATGACGACACTCTCGTCTGACACAAATCCTCCCCCGATACAAATGGCCTATACCATTGAGCGAGATACTAGAACTTTTGTTGGCGCCCAGCACGGGAAAATGTGTTCGCGGGGTTAAAAAGTGAGGCGCCGCCATCAGGTCGTGGCGTGCTCGTTTTCTCCTGGCGAACGATGCGCACGCTTGCGCATGGATCGAGTGGTGACTGGAAATCATCGTCACGCGTCGTTCACGTGAAGACCCTCACGAGGTCGGGGTCCTCGTCGTGTGATGACACCACGTTCACGGTTGCGTCGCGCCGACCTCCATCCGTCGCCGCGTCCGCGTCGTCGCACTTTGAGTAGCCTCGACACCTAGATTGAAAAACGTCCTCGTCCGCCCTGAACGGACGTCGTAGTTCCAAGGAGTAGACGTGAGCACACACAACGCCGGTCGGCCCACGCGCGAAGAACTAGTCGCGCTGGTCGATGAGGGCGAGATCGACACCATCATCGTCGCCATCACCGATATGCAAGGACGGCTACAGGGCAAGCGACTCGACGCCTCGTACTTCTTCGATGAACTCGCCGACGGCGTCGTCGAGGGCTGCAGTTACCTACTCGCCTCCGACGTCGACATGCGCACGGTCGACGGCTTCGCGCTCACTTCTTGGGAGCATGGCTACGGCGACCTGGCTTTCAAGCCCGACTTCGCCTCGACCCGCCTGGTCCCCTGGCACGACAAGACGGTCATCATCTTCGCCGACGTCGAGACCGTGGAGGGCGAACCGGTCGCGCCGTCGCCCCGACAGATACTGCTCGCCCAGGTCGGGCGGCTCGCCGAGCGGGGCTGGACCGGCATCACCGGGACCGAGTTGGAGTTCATTGTCTTCGAGGACACCTACGAGCAGGCCTGGGAGGCCGGCTATCGCGATATGACGCCGGTGAACCAGTACAACGTCGACTACTCGATCCAGGGGACCTCGCGCATCGAGCCGCTGCTCGGACGGATCCGCCGTTCCATGCGCTCGGCGGGCATGGTCGTGGAGTCGGTGAAGGGCGAGTGCAACTTCGGCCAACACGAGGTCGCCTTCAAGTACGACACGCTCGTCGAGAAGTCCGACGAGCACAGCCTGTTCAAGCTCGGCGCCAAGGAGATCGCGGCCCAAGAGGGCGTCAGTCTCACCTTCATGGCCAAGTACGACCAGCGCGAGGGTAACTCCTGTCACATCCACCTCTCACTGCGCGACAAGGACGACCGGCCGGTCTTCGCCGGTGACGGTGCGCACGGTTTCTCCGAGGTCTTCGAGCACTTCCTCGCCGGGCTCCTCGCCCACTCGCGCGACTTCTCAATGTTGCTCGCGCCGAACATCAACAGCTACAAGCGCTTCGTCGCCGGCTCCTTCGCGCCGACCGCGCTGCTGTGGGGCCACGACAACCGCACGTGCGCCTTCCGCGTCGTCGGACACGGTCCGTCGTTGCGCTTCGAGTGCCGAATCCCCGGCGGCGACGTCAACCCCTACCTCGCGATCGCGGCGCTCGTCGCGGCGGGATTACAGGGTGTCGACGACGAGCTCGCACTGCCCCCGGCCTTCGTCGGCAACGCCTACGAGGCCGACTCCGCGCGGGTGCCCACGACGCTCGCCGAGGCGACCGAACTGTTCGATAGAAGCACCGTCGCTCGCGCGGCCTTCGGCGACGAGGTGGTCGATCACTACGTGCACGCCGCGCGGGTCGAAGTTGACGCCTTCAACGCGGCCGTCACCGACTGGGAGCGTTACCGGGGCTTCGAGCGTCTATGAGCACACTGTCAGTCCTCAACCCCGCCACCGAGCAGCCGGTCACCGAGATCGAGCTCTACGACCTCGACGCGACCGACCGCGCCATCGCGCGCGCCGCGAAGGTCGCCACCGAGTGGCGCGACGTCACGCCGGCGCGTCGCGCGCACCTGCTGCGCCGCTTCGCCCAGGTCGTCGACCAACACGTCGAGGAGTTGGCGCAGCTCGAGGTCGCCAACTCGGGACACACGATCGGCAACGCGCGTTGGGAGGCGGGCAACGTCCGCAACGTCCTCGCCTACTACTCCGGCGCGCCGGAGCGACACAGCGGCAAGCAGATCCCGGTCGAGGGCGGTGTCGACCTCACGTTCTACGAACCGCTCGGCGTCGTCGGCATCATCGTGCCCTGGAACTTCCCGATGCCGATCGCCGGCTGGGGTTTCGCGCCGGCGCTGGCGGCCGGCAACACCGTCGTCCTCAAGCCCGCCACGCTCACGCCGTTGACGGCGATCCGCCTCGCCGAACTCGGTCTCGAGGCCGGTCTGCCCGAGGGCGTCTTCCAGGTGCTGCCGGGCGACGGCGGCGTGGTCGGCTGGCGCTTCGTCACCCACGAGGCCGTCCGCAAGGTCTGCTTCACCGGTTCGAGCGACATGGGCAAGCGGGTGATGGCCGGGTGCGCCGAGCAGGTCAAGCGCGTGACGCTCGAGCTGGGCGGCAAGAGCGCCAACGTCATCTTCGCCGACGCCGACCTGGAGCGCGCCGCGGCCGGCGCGCCGTCGGCGGTCTTCGACAACGCCGGTCAGGACTGCTGCGCGCGTTCGCGAATCCTCGTCGAGGCCTCGGTCTATGAGCGCTTCATGGAACTGTTCGAGGTCGCGGTGAAGAACTTCCGCGTGCTCGACCCGGCGGACGAACGCGCCGAGATGGGTCCGCTCATCTCGGCCGGACAGCGCACGAGCGTCGACTCCTACGTCGACGATGCCGCGGTCGCCTTCAAGGGCAACGCGCCGAGCGGACCGGGATTCTGGTACCCGCCGACGGTGCTCGAGTCGGCCGACGGCACCGACCGCGCCTTTCGCGAGGAGATCTTCGGTCCGGTCGTGTCGGTGTTGCGATTCGAGAGCGAGGCCGAGGCGATCCGCATCGCGAACGACAGTCCCTACGGTCTGTCCGGGTCGATCTGGACGCGCGACGTCGGACGCGCGTTGCGCGTTGCGCGCGGCGTGGAGACCGGGGCCCTCTCGGTCAACTCGAATTCGTCGGTTCGTTACGCGACGCCCTTCGGCGGCTACAAGCAGTCGGGCATCGGTCGCGAACTCGGACCGGACGCGCTGCGCAGTTTCAGTGAAGAGAAGAACGTCTTTATCTCAACGGAGGAATGATGGGTCGATTGGACAACAAGGTTGCGGTGATCACCGGCGCGGCGAGCGGCATCGGTCGGGCGACCGCGCGCCGATTCGCGAGCGAGGGCGCGAGCGTCGTCGTGGCGGACTTCGACGACGAGCACGGTACCGAGGTCGCGGCCGAGATCGGCGGGCTCTTCGTACGGGTGAACGTCGCCGACGAGCACAGCGTCGTCGATATGTACGACAAGACCGTCGAGATCTTCGGCGGGATCGACGTGCTCTTCAACAACGCCGGGATCTCGCCGGCCGACGACGACTCGATCCTCACGACGGGTCTCGACGCCTGGAAGCGAGTCCAGGACGTCAACCTGACGTCGGTCTACCTCTGTTGCAAGTACGGCATCCCGCACCTGCAACGGCGTGGTGGGGGCTCGATCATCAACACGGCGTCGTTCGTCGCGGTCCTCGGATCGGCGACCTCCCAGATCTCTTACACCGCCTCCAAGGGTGGCGTGCTGGCGATGAGTCGCGAACTCGCCGTGCAGTTCGCTCGCGAGAAGATCCGCGTCAACGCGCTCTGCCCGGGACCGGTCAACACGCCGCTGCTGATCGAGCTCTTCGCGAAGGACCCCGAACGAGCCGCGCGCCGCCTGGTGCATGTGCCGATGGGTCGCTTCGGCGAGCCCGAGGAGATCGCCAACGCGGTGCTCTTCCTCGCGAGCGACGACGCCTCCTTCGTCACCGCGACGACGTTCATGGTCGACGGTGGCATCCACGGGGCGTACGTCACGCCGCTGTAGAAGACACGCCCGTCGGCGACGTCGACTAGTCCGGTTCGCTCGCGCGCCACCACTCGCGCACGATGACCTGGATCGTCGCGGCCATGGGCACGGCGAGCAGCACCGCCACGAAGCCCCCCGCCAGTCCCGCGACCCACGCGCCGAGGTCGGCACCGATCAGGACCGCGACGAACACGAGCAGCGGATTGATCTTCACGGTGCGGCTCATCACGATCGGGTTCAGTATGTGGTTCTCGACCTGGGTGTAGATCAAGAAGACGACGAGCGTGACGATGCCGGCCGTGAGCGAGTGGGCGAAGGCGAACAAGACCGTCGGGATCCCAGCCAGGGCGCCGCCGATGGTCGGCAAGAAGTCGACCAACGCGACCCAGAGCGCCCACAAGAACGCGTAGGGCACCCCGACGATCAACAGGGTGATGAAGACGACGACGCCCGCCGCCAGTGACGTCATCATGTCGCCCAGGACGTAGCCCGAGACCGAGCGCGAGATGATCCTCCCGATGTGGCGGTAGCGCTTCGCGCGTTCCGGGGAGACCAACTTCGTGAGTGACCGGCGGATCTTCGGCGCCTCGATCAACAAGAGGATGACGAACGTGAAGATCGCGATCAGCGAGAGGACCGCGGAGAGCGCGCCCTTGCCCAGCGCGAGTGCGGGCTTGCCCAGGCCCGTCGCGAGCGACGTCAGGTGACTCGAGTTGCGTCGCACCCAGGCCGCGACGTGGTACTTGCGAAAGAGGTGGCCGATCCAGCCCTGCCCGTGCTGGGCCCGGCTCACGTAACCGGGCAGCGCCGTCGCGAAGTGTGTGATGCCGTTGATCAGCGGGTAGCCGAACAAGACCGCCAGGCCCAAGAACACGAGCAGTGCGACGAAGGTGACGATTGCCACGGCGCCCCCACGACGCTTGACGCGCCAGTGTTGCAACGAGACGACGACGGGATTGAGGATCAGCGCAACGAAACCGCCGACGAGACCGAGGAGCAGCAGGTCGCGCAGATGGTAGATCAGCTGTGCGGCGATGTACACCGCGGCGACGGCCAAGATGGCGAAGAGGATGGTGAGGACCGGGACCGAGTTCCCGGTCGCGATGCGCAAGATCCGGCGCCGACGGGTCTCGGGGATCTCCTCGTCCTCTTCCACCTCCAACTCGGGCGGTTTGCGGCGTGGGGTCCGTCTTACGGGCACTTGATCGCCCGTGGGAGGAGGGAGTCCGCGCGCGCCGTCGGCGCCGTCGCGCCATTCGTCGAGCCCCCGGAGAACATCTCGTCATGCTAATCACTCACCCCTCGAGCGCTCGTGGACGTGTGTCACCCCTGGCCCGCAACGTGTCGAGTTGAGCGATCGCCCGCGTTCGTCGAAGTCCGAGTTTCGAGATTCGTCATGGCAGACTGGATGCCATGGAGGGCACCATGA
This sequence comes from uncultured Acidimicrobiaceae bacterium, assembly GCA_963802735.1. Taxonomy (GTDB): domain Bacteria; phylum Actinomycetota; class Acidimicrobiia; order Acidimicrobiales; family RAAP-2; genus RAAP-2. The sequence goes on from CAWDJY010000012.1 coordinate 115,273, forward strand.
GTCACACTTCGTTCCACTACACCATCTACATCGACACGACGCCGAAACGACTGTGGCGCGCGCTGACCGACCCGACCAAGACGAAGAAGTGGTGGAACGTCTCGTTCGTCACGGACTGGAAGGTCGGCTCCACGATGGACGTGAAGATGGGCCATCTCACGATCCGGGACCCGGAGCAGGTCGTCCTCGAGTCGGCGTCGCCGTCACGCCTCGCCTACACCTGGCACACGTTCACGCCGGCGTGGGCCAGCGCGAACGGCTACAGCGAAGAGGATCGGCTGAAGTTCGCCAACGAGAGGCGCTCCAAGGTGGCCTTCGACATCGATAACTCCAAGGGCGTGGTTCGGCTGACGGTGACCCACGACGGCTTCGACGCCGACAGCGTGGTCCTCGAGGCGATTCGCGACGGATGGCCGGCCCTGCTCTCGAGTCTCAAGACCTTCCTGGAGCTCGGCGAGCCGCTCGACTTCTCGATGTAGCGGCTACGTCGACGCCTTCTTCACGATGACGGTGATGCGCCCCAGGAGCGCCAGGTCCGGACAGGCGACGCCGGGCTTGCAGTAGACGGTGCCGGTCATGTGAATCGTGGCGCGCCCGACGACCACCGCGTGCAGCGTCATCGCGTCGACGCCGATCGAGTTACGCGTGACCTTGCTCACGACCACGTCGCGCGAACTGCTGACCGGATAGCCCCAACGAAATCCCCCGGCCAACTTGACCCGAATGCTCTGGCCGAGTCGAAGGGTGATGGTACAGCCCGTCGTCGTGATGGTCGGACTGGTGAGAATTCCGCATTCCGAACGACTCGCGACGGTGGTGGTCGTGACCGTCGACGCGCCCGCGCCCGAGACCGTCGTCGCGAACATCGTCAACACCAAGACCGCGATGATCAGCGGGCGCCGAAGTACGGCGCCGGTGGTTCCCTTCATGGCAACATTCTCCCATTCCCTCGGACACGACCGACATCACCCGACGACGTTCGCGTTGAGCGAGCCTCTACTAAGTACCTGTTCGACGGCGGCGACACTTACGGCGTTGCACGAATCTCACCGTTCTCACAGAGAACGCCGACGGCGCCCCGAGAACGATCCACTTGGGCGCCTGGCCCGTAGTACCGGGGCTGGACGCCCCAGCGTGGGAATGGGTACCGAGAGGAGTGGGCCCGTGAATGCGTCGCTGTCCCCTCTGCGCTCCTCTCGGCCCACCACGGTGCGACGACGTACTGTGGGATTCATTCCCCCGGCGAGAGGAGTACTCATGATCTTCGCAGCGCACGTCATCGTCTTCACCCACGACGCCGACGCGGACCGCGCCTTCTTCCGCGACGTCCTCGGACTTTCCAGCGTGGACTCCGGCGGCGGGTGGCTGATCTTCGCCCTGCCCCCCACCGAGATCGCGTTCCACCCGACCGACGAGACCGCGACCAACGAGATCTATCTACTGAGTGACGATCTCACGTCGGACATGGAGCGCCTCGCGACGCACGGCGTGAACTTCAGCGCGATCGAGGAGGAGCGCTGGGGCACGGTGACGCGATTCACGTTGCCGGGCGGCACCACGGTCGGTCTCTACCAGCCCAAGCACCCGACGGCGCACACGCGACTGACGTCGTCCGTCCGTCCCGACTAGGGACTCGTCGTCACTCGTCGACTCAGCAACGCCAATGACGCGACCCCGGCGAGCGCGAAGAATCCGATCACCAGTTCCGTGCCGTGCCGGAAGGCGATCACGGGGTCGGCCATGTTGAGTCCGGCCAGGATCGCGATGAGACCGGCGACGCCGAGAACGGTGCCGATCTGGCGTGCCATGTTGAGCACGCCGCTGCCGGTGCCGAAGCGCGCCGGGGGAATCGACGCGGTGCCGGCACCGATCAGCGACGGAATGGTGAGACCCACACCCGCGCCGCCCAAGAGCTGGACGGGCAAGAGGTGCGTCGCGTAGGCCGCGTGAGCCTGGATCTCCACGAGCCACCACGACTGGGCCGCGACGTTGACGAAGCAGCCGAGCACCGCGACACGGCCCGATCCGCCGAACCTCGCCGCGAGTCGCGGGGCCACGACGCGCGCGAAGGGCAGGACCATCAGTGGTCCGGGCGCGATGGCCAGACCGGCGTCGATGGCCGTGAAGTGCCAGACGCCGGTCAAGAACTCGACCATGTTCAGCAAGAAGGCGCCGAAGCCGGCGTAGTACGCGACTGACGCGATGATCGCGCCGTTGAAGGACCTCGACTCGAGCAACTTGAGGTCGACGACGGGGGCGTCGTGTCTCGCCGAACGCACGACGACACCAACGGACGACGCGATCGCCAACGCCACGAGCGCGAAGAAGTCCTTCGAGGACCATCCCCACGACGGTGCCTTCACCAGTGCGAGCGCGAGCGAGCCGGCGGCGGCGGCCACGAGGACGGCGCCCAGCATGTCGGGCCGGGTGTCGGCCGTCTCGTCACGACTCTCCGGGAGCACCCTGAAGGCCAGTATCACCGTGACGAGTCCGACGGGGATGTTGATCCAAAAGACCCATCGCCATGACACCTCGACCAAGAACCCGCCGATGACCGGACCGAGCGCCGCGCCGAGCGCGCCGATCGCCGACCACGTGCCGATCGCCTGAGCGCGCGCCGGTCCCGGCACGGCCGCCAATAGCAACGAAAGCGACGCCGGCACCATCATGCCGGCCCCGATCGCCTGGACGAGTCGCGCGCCGACCAACAGTGACACGCCGGGTGCGACGCCCGACAGGACCGAGCCCAGTGTGAAGACGATGAGTCCCGCGACGAACATGCGGCGGCGGCCCACCCGATCGGCCCAGCGACCAGCGGGCACGAGCACCGCGGCGAAGAGGATCGAGTACCCGTTCAGCACCCAACTCAAGGAGTCGAGCGAAGAACCGTGGAAGTCGCGACTGATGTAGGGGAAGGCCAGGTTGACGATGAAGAGATCGAGGCTCGACATGAACGCCGCCAGTGACAAGACGCCGACGATCATCGCGACGCGCCTCTTCGAATAGCCCTGACCCGGCGCATTCGCGCTCGACACGCTCTCCACTGTCATCGCGACCTCCCAGTGCGTTTGATTTCTGGATGTACTCTAGTGGAAGTGCACCGTGTACGTCCAGTTATCGGACTTACTGGTATATTGTTGGCATGGCAGCTGTCTCGACTGAACCCCGCACCTGTTCGGTGGCCCGCACCTTGGATGTCGTGGGCGAGAAATGGGCCCTCCTGGCGCTTCGCGAAGTGTTCTTGGGGAACCGTCGATTCGACGAGATGGTCCGGCGTACGGGCGCGCCCCGGGACACGTTGACCGCTCGGCTCAAGACGCTCGTCGCGGCCGGCGTGTTGGAACGCCGACCGGTCTCTGAGCATCCGCCGCGCTTCGAGTACCGCCTGACCCAGGCGGGCCTCGACCTCTACCCCGTCATCGTCTCATTGATGCAGTGGGGTGATCGCTACCTCGCGGACGGCGACGCGCCGCCGATGGTGCTCACGCACCACTGCGGCCACACGCTCGGCGCCGTGACGACGTGTTCGTCATGCGGCGAGACGGTGCTCGCGCGCGACGTGCGACCGGCGCCGCGCGGCGAGGTCGGCTAGGACGTCGATCGCGCTCGGCGCTCGCCCGTCAGTCGTTCAGATCGAAGGTCTCGGTCTTCGCCATCCCGCCCACGGTGTAGCGGAAGAGCGCCTCAGAGAAAACGCGACCGTACTTCTTGGTCGTGACGACCTTGGACAGCGTGACCGTGGCGCGGTAGTTGATGAACTTCCCCGCAGCACAGTTCGGCGTGCAGTCGTTCTGACGCAAGATGCCGTGCCCGGTGGCCGCCGTGGCGCTCCAGGCCGACCACGTCATCGCGGTCCAACCGGCGTTGGCGTCGGCGCACGACAACGTGTACGTCGTCGGCTTGGACGCCAAGGACTCCGTGCAGGTGAGAACGCGCGTCGGGGTTGCCGCGCTGGCGTCCGGGGTCGCGACACCGCTGACCGCCAGGATCGGGGCGACCAGGAGGGCCGTACTCAGGACCGCGATGGCTCGATAATTCCTTTTCATGCTTCCTTCGTTTCTGTTTGATAGAGCCTCCGCTCTGTCACCCTATGTCCGGCGCCGCCGGCGTCTTACCGCGGAGTGGTGGACGCGTCGTCGTCAGTGACACCGGTGTGATCGGTCTTCCCAAAATCACGACGTCGGTGCTAGCGTTCCCCGAAAGGCTCGTTCCATGCGGTTTAGGGCGTCCCGAGTGGCGAGTCGGGCGTAGCGACAAGGGAGAGCACGTGCGAAAGATGGTCCTGGTCCTCGGAGTCGTCGTGGCGTCACTCGGTCTTTCGGCGTGTGGCAGCACGACCAAGGCGACGATCGATTCATCCGTCGCCTCGCTCGGCGCTCAGCCCAACCTCCAGGTGCACTTCAGCGCCAGTGTCGTGGGCAGCGCCACTGGCGAAGCGCAGAAGGTCCTCGGCGCCGTGTCGATGGACACCCGATTCGCCTCGACGTCGGGCGATCCGCTGTCGCAAGCCAACGACAAGGTCGATTCGGAGATCACGTTCAACGTTGGTTCGAAGCCGCTGTTGGACATGCGCGGGATCGGTTCGAACCTCTACGTTGAGTTCGACCTCTCGTCAGTGAGCTCGATCCCCGGACTGCCGCTCAGCGCACAGGACCAGTCCGAGTTGGGCGCCCTCGAACTCTTCCTCGACGGCAAGTGGTACGAGATTCCCAGTTCGTTGGTGAAGTCCGAGCTGCCGGCCACGGCCGCGTCCAAGGTGAAGGCCGCCCAGGTGCAGTCGACCGAACGCAAAATATTCGACGCGCTGGCGACCTTGATCGACAAGGGCCACGCCAAGTCGCTCGCCTCGGGCGGATACAGCGAGACCGGCACGCTGGAATCAGTTGTGAAGGCCGTCCTCCCGACGATCGCCAGCCTCGATCCGTCGAGTCTTACCACTCCCTCGGTGCCCGGCACGTACACCTTGACCCTGACGAATTCAGGTTCGGTCGCGACCGGTGCCTCGATTTCCGTCTCCGCGCCCGAAGGAAGCGGCGGGTCGGGCAACGCGACGGTGACGCTCAAGGCCGCTGTCACGCACGATGACGACTCCATCGCCGTGCCGGACAACGTGACGGTGATAACCCCGGCCCTCCTCCAACAACTCTTGGGTTCGGCGACGTCGGTGTAGTGATTCCTCGTCGGCGACTGCGCGTTGTTTGGCGCCGGCCGACCATTCAGCGGTTGTGCCAGCCGACAGGCGTCGACGCCCGCAACGTCGTGCGTGCGACGTCGAGGAAGTCACCGAAATCGAACGCCGCCGCGTCATCGTCCTCGAAGTTCGGCGGGGCCGCGAAGAGGATCAGCCGACGATCGTCGAAACAGACCGCCTGGTCGTCACCCTCGACACCCGCGGCGAGTGACTCGACGTCGGCGGAGTCGGGCAACTCGGCGACGAAGACCTTGAACGACAAATCGCCGGATGGCGAATCCGCGTAGAAGCTCAGGCAGCCCGTCGTCGCCAAGAACGCACCCGAGACCTGCTGCGAGAACGACATGCCCGCCAACTGGTCCTGGGCGATCGCGCCGGTGCGAAGTTTCCCGGTCGCGTCGAGCGCGTCGGCGACGCTGGCCGCGAGCTGAGCGAGATTCGTGACCGGTTCGAAGGGCACGACGTCATCGGCCTGGCGAGGCGCGCTGAAGAATGACCCGGTCGACTGCGTGTCGCGATGCACGAGGGTCTCGATGAACCCCGTCCCGTACGTAGTCGTCACTTCGGCGATGAAGCACTGCGCGAGCGACTCGACGCGGCTCATCGCTTCGAAGGCCACGTCGAATCGCTCCGACGCGCGCAAGGTGGCGAGTTCACCGAAGCGGCTCCCGACGGCATCGATGTCACGACCCATCGACCGCGAGATGAACAGCGCCGCCTTCAGCCAGGTGTCCCACGGCACGTCCGCGGGGGCGGGCAGGAGCGCGAACGCGTCAATCGCCTCTTCGATGAGGTTCATCGACGAACGTCGACGAGATTCCAGTATCCGACGTCGCGCGTAGAGAACCAGCGTTGACGTCGTGGCCTCGCCGAGTCCGTTACGGAACCTACGCCGCTCGTCATCATCGCCCGCGACCACGGACGCGACGACGCTTCTCACGGAATCGTCGAGTTGATTGTCGCGAAAACGGACGAAATCCTCGTCCACGTCAAGGTATTCGAGGGCCGCGAGTCGATCGACCCACACACTTTCGCTTGGATTCATGCTCACCGCGAGACCGGCCGACCCGCGGCGAACGGCGATAACGACGCACGAAGATCACAAAATCCATGGCGGAACATACTCCGTACTGTAGGACATTGAAGCACTTGCGCTCCTTTTGAACGGGCGTGACGGCGTGCGTCCCAGCGACGGAGCGACCGTATTGGTCGAGTAGCCCTCATCTAGGATGTTGTGGGCGTGAATCGAAGGTTGCGACGTCGATTCAGCGTGCGACAGAGTGCCCGTTGCATGTCGAAGTAACTGATTCAACGCGGTCTTCCTACGGAGGATCGTGACAACAGCTATTGGGAGGACGTACACAATGAGACGAATAATGACAGGTATTGCCACCGCGACACTGATCCTCGGAGGACTCACGTCACTGGGATTGGCGACGACCGCGTCGGCGGCCGGACCCGCGATCGTGGTCACCCCGAGCACGGGTTTGGTGAACGGTCAATCCGTGTCGGTCACCGGCTCGGGATTCATGGACAATGAGACCCTCTACGCCCTCGAGTGCATCAATGACGGTGCCTCCACCAATGAAACGGACTGTGACACGGCGACCGTGAACATCGCGACGACGAGTGCGACGGGAACCTTCACGACGTCCATCACGTTGGTGGCGGGAACCATCGCCGGTACGTCCACCTGCGGAACGTCGGCGAGTGACCTCTCGGCGTGCGCAATCGTCGTGAGTACCAATCCTCCGAGTGCGGACGCGGCCTTGGCGCCGATTACCTTCGCGATGCCGGTAGCGACGACCACGACGACGACTCCCCCGGTGAAGATTGGACCGCGTAAGTTTCACGTCGCTCCCGTCGCCGGATTGAAGAACGGCTCCAGCGTGCGTGTGTGGGGTACCGGGTTCAAGCCGCACGACCAGGTGTACGTGGTGGAGTGCCTCGCGACCTCGAAGAGTCAGGCGGGCTGTGACCTCAAGACGCTGAAGCCGGTGAAGATCACGGCGACCGGTGTCCTGCCTTCCTTCCGGATGAAGGTCGTCGCGGGAAAGATCGGCAACGGCACGTGCGGCACCAAGGCGTCGAACCTGAAGTCCTGCGCGATCTCGGTCGCGAACGCCACCAAGGGTGACTCCGCACAAGTCCGCATCACCTTCAAATAGTTCGAACTCACACGGTTGACACAGCCGGGTCGCGATGAGCGACCCGGCTGTTCAGCACCGCTACCGTCAACGAATGACTCGACGCGAACTGCGAGACCGACGCGGGAACCCGAGTCGCTGTACGCGCGCCTCGACGGCTCTCGTGCTCGGCGCCGCCCTGGTGATTGCGTCGCTTCCGACGCTCACGGCGGGCGCGTCGAACACGTCGAGGACCACTTGGGTTGACCAGAAGGTCTCGTTCACGTCCGCTTCGGTGACGATCTACGCCACGTTTCGTCATCCGACGGAGCACGCCACCACGGTGCCCGGCGTGCTCCTCATCGCCGGGAGTGGTCCCACCGACCGCAACGGTAATTCCTCGCTCGAACCGGGACCCGTCGACACGCTCAAGACGCTGGCCGATTGGCTCTCCGAGGACGGCGTCGCGAGCCTGCGCTACGACAAACTCGGGAGCGGCGCGACGGGACTCGGACCGTACGCCCTGAATCCGGCGACGATTGGACTTACGGTGTTCGAGCAAGAGGCCCGTAGTGCGCTGACGTTCCTCGCCAAGGAGAAGGGCGTGAACGACGGCGAGTTGGGCGTCATTGGTCACAGCGAGGGCGCGCTCTTCGCACTCCTCTTGGCGACGTCGCACTCGGGTTCCACGCCCCCGATCCACGCCCTCGGACTCTTCGAACCGCTGAGCCAGCGATACCTCGATCTCATCACGGTCCAGGTCGACGCATCACTGAACGCTCAGGTGAAGTCCGGCGCGATCTCGAAGTCGCTGGAGAAGACGGTCGAGTCGGACCTCACCAACGCCGTCACTCGGCTCCGCGCCACGGGGACCGTGAAGGCCGATCTCCCCTACGGTCTCGCGACCCTCCTGAATCCGTCCGACGCGCTGTTCTTGTCCCAGGCCGACAAGTTCGATCCCGAGGTCCTCGCCGGCGACGTCGCCAGGGGAATGCCCGTGCTCTTGACCTGCAGCGATGACGACATCCAGGTCACGTGCGACGAGGTCGATCGAGTGGCGCTGGGATTCGACGCCGCGGCGGCACACCTCGATTACGTCCACCTCCACGGCGTCGACCACGTATTGAAGGTCGACCCCAGCCTCACCGGTTCGAACTACACCAAGAAACTCCCGTTCTCGCCGCAGCTACAGACGGCGTTGCGACGATTCGTCACGAAGTATCTCTGAGTTTCACAGTGTGAAGGCGTCAGTGACGCCGGACACAACCCTTCGGGTTAGAACCTCTTTTGCTCGCCCAGATAGATGAGGATGTGAATCCCCCGAAACGCGAGATTGTCCACGTCGTATTCGAGGGTCCTGGTCACGATCGACTTCTGTCCCGGAATGGTCGTGGCCTTGGCGACGGCGTTCACGTCCTTTTGGATGGTGATGAGGTTGCCGACGTACACGTCCAGGTCCTTCGAGATCCCCGAGGGATACGGGCCCTTCTTCTCGAGCGCCACCGTCGCCTTGTAAAAACGCGTGTCACTGAGTCCCTCGATGGCCGTCGACACGCACTGCGCGGCTGGACACGCGGCGAACGAGTCGACGACGACGTTGAACTCCACGACCGTGGCGTTGTAGGAGTTGCTCACGGCGACGAAGAGCGCCTTGTCCTTACTCGTGGCGGCGGCGGACCACCCCGGCGCCCACGAACTGCCCGCGAGTCCCCCCACGAGTCCCAGGACCAGCGCCCAAAGGGAGAGACGCCAGACGGAGTTCAGGCGGAAACGCGGTCCGCGAGCATTCGTGGCGCGTCGATCGAGAATTGTGGCGGACATTGGCGTCTTTGATGCTATCCAACGAAGTCCGTCGTTCGTATTCGGTCCGGACGAACCATCATCAAGGGGCGAAGGACGGGTGACGGTTCCGTTCGCTTCGCACTCCGGGACGGGCACTAACGTCGTATCTAGGACGTCAAGACCCCGCATCCTTCACGCCTGGCATTGCGCCGGGCCGTTCTGAAGAGAGTGTGATGCGAAATCTGAGAAAAACTGGCGAAGGCCGATGGCACGCCGTCGTTGAGCGGCAGATTCGGTTCTCGAAGCACAAGATTCGTCGCCGGACTGAAGACCCGGCGAGAGGATTGATGTTCCGCGGTGAGCAGGTGAACCATGCGACGATGGACTAGGCGCAAGTCGAACGTCGAGCCTGAGTCGTCCCATCGCGTGGTCGAGGGTGACGCCTTTGTTGAATTAGCGTCCGTCCTCTGGAGTGTTGAGCAACTGAATGCGCTGGAACCCATGACGGGACCCAGTCATCGTACGTGGGTGCCAATCGTACGCAGTTCTGCGTCCGTCGATCTGAACATGGTCCAGGACTGAATATGTGGAACTGGCTGCTCCACGAATTCGGCGTTCGTCCCACGTCGGGCAGCGGCGCCTACGCGTTCTGGTCGGGCTTCGGTTCGGACGTCGGCGAATTGGCGATCGTCGGGTCGATAGCGACCGTGGTGCGACGGCAGAACTGCGGTGTCCAGGGCTGCTGGCACTTTGGCCGACACGAGTACGAGATGAACGGCATCAAACACAAGCTCTGTCCACAGCACCATCCCGGCATCGACGAAAGTCATCAATTCACTGCCGATGAATTCCGACACCACCACGACGCGAAAGATTCATCGTCCTAGGTGAAATCGGTCGAGGCACAGAATCAACCATTCGGTCGCCGCTACGTGATTGCCCTTTCACGTATACGGCGCCGGTTCCTCGACTTGAATCGAAGGAACTCTCAGATGGATTGGCACGCCTGGACGAGCGCCGTCCATATCGTTTCCCTCGATGTCATCATCGCACTCGTGCTCGCAGCCCTCGATCGAAAGCTTCGCGCTTCACGTCGCCGTCGTCTTTCGAATCAGTGGAACCTGTGCCACACATGGAGAAAACGATTGAACCAATTGGCCACGGCCAATCTCTGAGTCTCAACACGTTCGCCACGTCCGGGTAACTTGACGCCGTCCCGGTGACACCACGAGCCCCCGACACTCCAAGTCCGACTCGGTCAGAGTGACCGTGAGAACCTCTCGACGAGCTGAAACTGCTCCTCCGTCTCGACCGCTCGTCGGTCGTAGTTGGTTCGTACCCACTCCACCGCCTCATCGAATGGAATACCGGCGCAGATTGCGAGGCACGCGAGAACGGTGCCCGTTCGGCCCAGCCCGCCGTAACACGCAATCTGTACGGCTTGGCCGGCTAGAGCTCGAGCATGAATGTCCCGGATCTCTGCGAAGAGATCGCTCACGTCCGCTGGGAGCCCGAAATCGGGCCACGCGATTAATCGGTACGGCCATGTCACGTCGGGGTCATCGGCGCACCGTTGATCCAGATACATGGCGTACTCGGGCAATGGCGACTGGGTGGGCGCAACGAGCCCGAGTCTTCCTTGGGCGTACACAACCGTTCCGTCGGGCAGGTTGACGATCATCGAAACATTCTGGCCCCGCGCGACCCTCGACAAATTCTTCGACGAGCAGTACTGAGACTTCTCATCGGCTCCCAGGTTCGCCGGCTCCCTCAGCCAAGACTTCGTTGTTCGTACTTCGATGGGCTACATCTCATAAACACAAACGGAAGAGAGACGCACACGACGATGCCGAGAAGAGACAGTGCGAGGCCGAGGTGCCACATATCGTTGAGATGGGCGCAGAGTGCCCGGATGCTGTGAGTGAGTGCGGGCTGCGAATTGGACGAGCAAAATGAACTCGGCAGCGGCAGGTCGTGGGAGTGAAGATTGAGCCCGACCGCCAACAGTGTCAAACCCACGATCGCCAAGAACACGAATCCCACAAATGCCATAGTCAGTTTTTGGGAGCGGGCCATCTACCCTCCGTCACACCTCGTACGTTGTCATTGTCACACATCCAGGCCTTCGAGTTCTGAAAGATGTACATTGGACCGCTCGGCAGCCGGACATTGTTGACGACGGCCCGATACCGCGCACGAGAATCGGCCAGACGCCAGGAAAGCGTCAACGTGGATTTGCCATACACCGAATGACAAAAGAGAAGAGCTAGACCGCTCGAATCAACTTCGGACGAACCGACGACAGATACACGATGGACAGGACAAGGGCAACAGGCACGAACAGCACGATGAAGGCCGCGATGAGTACCACCCACATTGTTTTCGACATTCCAGCGCCGTCGAACGCCGATTGGGACCTGGAGGCAATGTCAGACAGCGCCCATACCGACACAGCGAGGCAAATCAGGACCGTAACGACAAGGATGAAGAACACTTCCCACGCTCAACTCTCAGATATCTGTAACCAGAACCTCGGTAGGTGAGCATTGCGTTCCGCGTTGCCGCTCTCAGTTGGATGCTACACCTCGTCCTCTCCCGTTTTGAATTCACCACGTTCAGTACACTTCACGAGAGCCCGCCTTTCGCCGGACGAACTATGGAGAATGGAACGTTTCTTGTCACAGAGCACTCCGCCATTGCCTACCGAGGAATACATAGCCGGTCGCGAACGCGGACGAATCGCCGGTCTGAAAGGAACCCTCAAGGTTCGACTGAGGAGAATCTTGGCCGGAGCCACTCTTGGCGGTGGATTTACGGCGGTCATGCTCGCCAGCCCCGCGACGACCGGGCAGCGTTCGTTCTCGCCTCTCGTCGCGTTGTCGGTACTTGCCTGCTTCACGGCCTTGGGCGCCCTCGGTTGCTTGAAAGCCGTTCACTCGTATCGTCGCAGCATGCGTCACCTGAGAGACGACATCGTGCGCTCGGTCATGGAGCCCGATGACACGACGAAAGAACCTGGGCGACTCACGAAATGGTGGATGCGGGGCGAGGCTACGACCGACAATCCTTGGGAACGCTCCGCCTCGGATCTCGGCAACAATCCAAACCGTAAATTCTGATCGGCAGTTCTGAGAGCGGTTGCGAAAGCTCGACGACTCCTTTCGCTACCCGCCCCTCATCATCTGTACGTCCATGGTCGGATGGCCGAGATATCACTGTCTTCCGACGCGCAGCGACAACGCCGTGGCGTCCGTCAGGGACTGCAGTTCGTCGAACGTCGTGGCGAAGACAGCGTTCGGTGTACCGCAGGCAGACCACACGCGCCCGTACGTGGCGAGTGAATCGTCGATGAAGACGCGGAGCGATTCTGGCCAATTGACGGGAGAGACGCCCCCGATGGGTTGGCCCGTCGCTGAGCGCACCTCGTCGGGCGTGGCCTGTCGAACTGCTTCACCGCCGACGAGCTCGACGAAGAGTCCGGTGTCGACGCGAAAGGCGCCGCTCTTGATGATGACGACCGGTTCTTCGTCCAACACGAAGACCAGACAACTCGCGATCGCCCCGACCTCGCACTTGAGCGCCGTGGCGGCGTCCGCGGCGGTCTTCGTTGAGGCGTCGAACTCTAGGAACGGTCCTTCGACACCTCGGGCTCGGAGTGCGGACGCCACGCGGCGCGCACTCGGATGAAGTTCGTCAATGTCGGACACGGAACGTCACCGGAGAAGTCGGCCGGCTTCGGCTACTGACCGAGGTAGGCACGGCGGATGCGGTCGTCACTCAAGAGCGCGCTCGCGGTGTCCTCGTAGAGCACGTGGCCGAGTTCGAGCACGTACCCGCGGTCCGCGATGCGCAGCGCCTGGTTGGCGTTCTGCTCGACCAGCAGGATCGTCACGCCTTCAGAACGGATCTCGGTGATGATCTCGAAGATCGCCGTGATGATCTTGGGTGCGAGACCCAGCGAGGGTTCGTCGAGCAAGAGGATCCGCGGCTTGGCCATGAGGGCGCGGCCGATCGCCAGCATCTGCTGTTCGCCACCGCTCAGCGTCCCGCCGAGTTGCTTTCGTCGTTCACCGAGCACGGGGAAGAGTTGGAAGATGTGATCGAACTCGTCGCTGTAATTTCCCTTGCGCCGAAAGGCCCCCATCTCGAGGTTCTCCAGCACCGACATCGTCCCGAAGATGTGCCGTCCCTCGGGGATGTGACACAGTCCCATCTCCACCAGATGGTGCGCCGGCGTGGTCGTGATGTCCTGGCCCTCCAGTGTGACCGTGCCGGAAAACGGTCGGTGTAAACCAGAGATCATGCGCAGTGTCGTCGTCTTGCCCGCGCCGTTCGCGCCCAACAGGGTGACGATCTCACCCTTGTCGACGGTGAGGGAAAGGTCGCGGATGGCCGGCACGGCACCGTAGCGGACCTCGACGTGGTTGACGCTCAGCATCGTCTCACCCATTCGCGTCATCCTCATCTTCGGACGCACCCAGGTACGCGGCGATCACTTCGGGGTTCTGCTGGATGTGGGCCGGCTCACCGGAGGCGATGACCTCACCAAAGTTCAGCACGTAGATCCGCTCGGCGAGTGACATCACGAGTCGCATGTCGTGCTCGATCAGGAGGATCGACGTGCCGGTCTCTTTGTTGATCTTGCGGATCAGCTCGGCCAGGGCCAACTTCTCCGACGGGTTCGTGCCGGCGGCGGGCTCGTCCAACAACAGGACCTCGGGGTTCGTGCCCAGTGCTCGCGCGATCTCCAAACGGCGACGGTCACCGTAGGGCAAGGAGTCGGCCATGGTGTTGAGCCGATGCGTCAGTCCTACCAACTCGAGCAGGTCGAGGGTTCGGTGATCGGACTCTCGCTCTTCACGACGCGTGCGTGGCAGGTGGAGCATGGCGCCGATCGGACCGGTCTTCTGGCCGGACTCGACGCCGATCTTGATGTTCTCGAAGGTCGTGAGGGCGTTGAACATGCGGCTCGTCTGAAAGGTGCGCGCGACCCCCATGTGGTTGATGCGGTGCGGGGGTTTGCCGACGAGGTCGACCGTGCCGTGCTTGACGGCGTGGAAGTTGATGATGCCCTCTTGCGGGCGATAGACGCCGGTCAAGCAGTTGAAGAGCGACGTCTTGCCCGCACCGTTGGGTCCGATCACGGCGAGGATCTCGCCGCGACGCTGTTCGATGGACACGTTGTTGAGGCTCGTCACGCCACCGAAGCGCAGCGTCACGTTCTGGACCTCGAAGATGTTGTCGTTCGTCGCGACGGTCGGCGGGGTCGCTATGACGTCGCTCACGTGAGACCTCCCCCGACGGTCGGTCCGAGGGCGTCGGCCGACCCCAAATCGGCCTCGGCGTCTTGGAACTCGCGCATTCGACGTTTCGAGGGAATCATGCCCTGTGGACGGAAGATCATCGTGAGGATCAAGATCGCGCCCAGGTACATGTACTTGTCAGCCTGGTTGTAGTCGATGAACGAGTGGAACGTCAGGTACTGGAGGATCCAGCCGATGAAGGCCGCGCCGATGAGCACGCCGGTGATCGACCCCATGCCGCCGAAGATGACGAGGACGACGACCGTGATCGAGACCTGCAGAGCGAAGTCCGACGGGAAGATCGCGCCGAGCTTCGCCGACGAGAGCACGCCGGCGACCCCTGAGGTGCTCGCGCCGATGGCGAAGGCCATGACCTTGTACTTGAGGCCATTGATGCCGAGCGACCTCGCCGCCGTCTCGTCCTCTCGAATCGCAGCCCAGGAACGCCCGACCTTCGAGTGGTTGAGCGAGTTGAGGAAGAACAGGATCGGGATCATGAAGGCGATCAGCAGATAGTAGAAATTGAGGTCATCTTGAATGGCGAACCCACTCAGGGCGAAATGGATGCCCGGTAAGTTCATGGAGAAGCTGCCGGCCGTGCCCGTGCCCCCCGCGCCGTCGGTCACGTTCGTCAGGTTGCTCGCCAGCACGTAGATGATCTCGCCGAAACCGAGCGTGACGATGGCCAAGTAGTCGCCACTGAGTCGCAACGTCGGCAGACCGAGGATCACGCCGGCCAACATCGCCACGATGATCGCGATGGGGATCACGAAGAACGTGTTGATGGTGAAGGGCGGGTGGAGAGGCAGGGCCCCGCTGAAATAGGCGTTGGTGTAGGCACCGAGGGCGTAGAAGGCGACGTAGCCGAGGTCGAGCAGACCGGCCCAGCCGATGACGACGTTCAACCCGACCGCCAACAGACAGAAGATGCCGATCTGCTGGAAGATCGTCTCCTGCCAGTACGGCGAGATGAACTTCGGCGCCTCGACCGCGATGAACAGCGCGCCAGCGTAAAGCGCGAATCGGGTATTGGCGCTCACCTTGATGTGGTGCGCCTTCCAACGACTCTGGACCACGGCCCGCTTCTGTAGACGGTCCTGGAACGCGGCCCGAATGCCGATCAGCAGTCCGCAGAACGTCCAAAGATACGTCGTCCAATGATGGAAGAAGTCATTGTCACTCGAGCCGCTCCACTTGAAGTACGAGAGGCTGAAACGCACGGGGAGCCACGGGTCGGCACAGACCGCGAAGAACAGTCCCGCGAGCAGACCCCCGACGATCTTGACCCAATTCGCGTCGAAGAAGCTCGGCGCCTTCGTCTCTTCGTTCCTCGAGCGCGCCCGCAGCCGCATCGTGTTGAGCAACCAGAAGATGATGGCGATGTACCCGTAGGTCCGAGTATGCAGGAACTGTCCCACGATTTGGTTCCACGTGAACTTGTTGCGGACGTACGGCCCCGTGAAGTCCGCGATGACCAGCGCGGCCACGAGCGCCACCACGGCGAGGATGGCCCGTTGCACGAGTCCGGAGTTCGAGACGAACGCCTTCACGTTGGTCGGTATGGCCCGGATCCAATTGCGCCACGTGGCGTTCAATATGCCGGCCTTGACCTTCTTGTTGTAGATCATGAACGCGCCGAGCGCGACGCCGAAGATGATGAAACCGAAGACGTGAGTCGAGAACAGCGCGTGACCGACCGTGTACAACGGTGTCGTCAGGTCACCTTCGGGCCCGGTCATCACGGCCAGCAACAGTCCCCCGCCGAGGCACGTGGTGAAGAGGCGAAGGTCTTCCTGGTCTAATCGCCACTTGGGCAAGAAACCTTGGGGCGCCTTCACGCGGACCTACCGAGACTCTCGCCGAACAGGCCGGTCGGTCGGACCATCAGGACGAGCACCAGAATCGTGAATCCGATCACCGGCTCGTAATAGGGCTGGTGGATCCAGTAGATCGGCACGTACATGGCGACGCCGAGCAGGACGCCCCCGGCCATGGCGCCGCGGATGTTCCCGATCCCGCCCAATACCGCCGCGGTGAAGGCGAGCAGCGCGGGCGTGAAGCCCATGTTGTAGTCGACGGTGGTGCTCATAGCGATGAAGAGACCGGCGACGCCGCCCATGAAGCCGCCGATAGCGAAGGTGGAGGCGATCGTCGAATTCACGTTCACGCCCATGAGGCTCGCGGTCTCGGCGTCTTGGGCGACCGCGCGAATACTTCGTCCGACCTTGCTCTTGGTGACCAACGTGTTGACCGTCAAGAACAGCACCGCGGTGACGAAGAGCAGGACCACGTCAAAGGCCGTGATCTCAGCACCGAAGATCTTCCAGGCGAAGTTCGACGTGATCGGCTGCGCCGTGGCCGACGGGTTGTGCCCGAAGGCCTTACCCGCGAAGTTCGACAGGAAGAAGGAGGCGCCGATGGCGGAAATCAAATAGGTGAGCTTCGGCGCGTTACGACGGCGAAGCGGCCGGTAGGCGAAACGTTCGATGCCGGTCGCGACGATGGCGCCGACAGCGCCGCTCGCCACCACCGCGCCGATGAGGATGAGGACGCGCATCGTCGTAGAGACATTGGTCGAACGCATCGTGTAATGCAAGAAGTAGTAGCCGGCAAAACCGCCGCTCATGAGCACTTCGCTGTGCGCGAAGTTGATCAGGCGCAGTACGCCGTAGACCAGGGTGTAGCCAATGGCCACCAGGGAGTAGATGAGGCCGGTGAAGATCCCCAGCGCCACGAAACTTGCCATCCACTCCCCTTACGAAATGCCCACTTGACAAACTATCTGAGTTTCAATGCGCGCTTGAGCGCATTGCAGAGGGCCGGCTGCCCGAAAGCAGCCGGCCCTCTGGAAAGGCTGAACAACTACGACTTACTCAAGTCCCAGCTGAACGATCTTGGTACCTTCAACCTTGTTGACGAAGATCGCGGTTCCGTTAACGTCACCGGCGGCGTCGAACTTGATTGTCTTGGTGATGCCCTTGAAGGTGATCTTGCGGATCTGGGCGAGTACCTTACTGCGGGTCATCGTCCCCTTGACCTTGGACATCGCGGTCATTACCAAGTTCGCGGCGTCGTAGGACTCGGCCGCGTACGGACCGGGCGCCTCGTGGGCAACGGCCGTGTACTGCGCAGTCCACGCTGCACTCTGAGAGTTCGAGCACGCGCAGGTGAGGAGCACGCCGTTTCCGTCAGCCGGGTTCGACAGCGTCGTGATGAACTGAGGCTCATCCGACCCGTCACCACTCATGATGGCGCCCGAGAAGTGCTGCGTCCCGACCAGGTTGTCGACGACCTGAGCGAAGTCACAGTAGTAACCGGCGTAGAAGATCGCCGACACACCCGTGAGGCTCGCGGTGACTGCGTCACTCGTACCGGTTCCACCCGCGGTGCAGGCGTTCGAGTACGGGAGGTCAAGAATCTGACCACCGTTGGCCAGTGAACCGCCAGCGGCCGTGACCGCAGCGCCAACCTGGCTCGCGAGACCGGCACCGTAGGTGCTGGTGTCCGAGATAACGAGGACCTTGCCAGTGCCGTAGTGCTTCTGCAGGTAGGCACCGTCAGCCGGTCCCTGGACACCGTCGTTCGCGACAACTCGGAAGAAGTTGTGATACGTGTTCAACGGGCCTTCAGGGCTCGCCGTCGGGTCCTTCACCGTGATCGAGACACGTGTGGCCGAGGGGCTCACCATGGCCACGTGGTTCGCACCGTAAATCGGCAACGAAGCAACGGTGGCGCCGGAGAACGCCGGTCCGACGATCGCGTACAGGTTCTGGTTAAGAACGAATCCGGTGGCTACCGTCGGGGCGATCGTGGGGTCACCCTGGTCGTCACCAGGAACGAGCTTGATGTTGAATGGGCGCTTCTTGTTGGCGTCCCACTGCTTGACGGCCAACTGGGCACCGTACTTCTCGTATAGACCGGTCGCCGCGTTACCACCCGAAAGCGGTCCCTGGTAGCCAATCTCATACGTCTTCAGGTGCACTGGCTTCTTCGCCGCAGCCGAAGCACCGGTCGAAGCGATCGTTGCCACGCCCGACAAGGCCAGGGCCGTAGTCGCGACGACCACGCCAATTCTCTTTATCCCTAATTTCATTCATTCCCCTCTCGGAACATTTCGGCATTCGCCATCACGAGAACTTAGCATTGGGTGAACGAAATGTAAGGTCAGGGTAAATTCCGCGTGAGGACGTAACTCGGCGACAGCGCGCCGTTGGAGATCGCTTCGTCCACCTCGCTCCGTCATTCTCGTCGCGCGGATTTCGTCCGTTCGATCTCGACAATGAGGTCACTTCGTCGCCCACCCACTTCGACCCATTCGACGCCGACTACGAACAGGTGTTTGATTTCGGTCCGGCGGTGGGATAACCTACGAACAACTGTTCGTACTGAAAGGAAGCCCATGGCCGAAGTACTCACCCCCATGCGTCGCCAGATCCTTGAATTCATCATCACCTGTCAACGGGAGCGTAATTTTCCGCCGACCATCCGCGAGATCGGTGATCACGTCGGACTGAAGTCGCCCGCGACGGTCGCCAACCACATCGAGGTGCTCAAGCGCGCCGGATACATCGAGAAGAACCCGCAGCAGCCGCGCACGCTCACGGTTCGTCTGGACGTGGAGAACCCCGCGCCCGATCAGCGCATTCGATACATCCCCTTCGTGGGCGACGTCGCGGCCGGCACCGGCGTCCTCGCTCAAGAGATAGCCCACGAACTGATGTCGATCCCCGAGCAGTTCGCCGGTCGTGGTGACAGCTTCGTCCTCGAGGTGCGAGGCGAGTCCATGATCGAGGCGGGGATCCTGCCCGGCGACTACGTGGTCGTGCAACGCCAGACGACCGCCAACAAGGGTGAGATCGTCGTGGCGGAGATCCCGGGCGGCGAGGCGACCGTGAAGCGGTACTTCCCGCAAGGGACGCGGGTGGTCCTGAAACCGGAGAATTCGACCATGGAGCCAATGGAGTTCGACGCTCGCGACGTCTTCCTCTTCGGCAAGGTCATCTCCGTGTTGCGGAGCTACTAGATTTTCGCTCGTCGATCGTCAGTGCAGCCAGGCTGCCAGCACTTCGGCGAACCGGTCCAACTGGGCCAGCGTGACGTACTCATCGCTGCGGTGGGCCAACAACGGATCACCGGCGCCGAAGTTCGTGGCGGGGATATTCAATTCAGCGAAGGTGGCGACGTCCGTCCAGCCGACCTTGCCCTTCGGGGCTGCGCCCGTCAGTTCAGCCAGTCTGGCGAGACGCTCGTTCGTCATCGACGGTGGCGACGAAGGCGCCCAGTCCAGCACGCGCACCTCGTCCCCCTCTTCGGTGACGTCGGCCAGGAATCCTCGGAGCCACGCAACCGCTTCGTCCTTCGTGCGATCGGGTGCCACGCGATGGTTGAGGGTGCAGGTGGCGAGATCGGGCACGACGTTCGGCGCGACGCCGCCGTCGATGTCGACGACCTGGAGTTGTTCGACGAACTCGACGCCGTCGATCACCGCTCTCCGCGGCTCGTAACTCGCCACTTTCGTGATCACGTCACCCAACCGATGGATGGCGTTACGCCCGGTGTATGGCCGTGCCGTGTGGGCGCGCGCGCCGGCCATCTCGACCGACACACGCAACGTGCCCTGGCACCCCGCCTCGACGTGTCCGTTCGTCGGCTCAGCGAGGATCGCGGCGTCCGCGTCCAACAGTTCGGGGCGAAGTTCGGCGATCTCCAAGAGTCCCGAGTCGCTCCGCGATATCTCCTCGCGCGCGTAGAAGACCCAGGTCACTTCGACGGAACGCGGCGTGGGTGTGGACGCCAACTCGAGCATCACGGCCAGCGAGCCCTT
The DNA here is from genome assembly GCA_963802735.1 of uncultured Acidimicrobiaceae bacterium. Lineage (GTDB taxonomy): Bacteria > Actinomycetota > Acidimicrobiia > Acidimicrobiales > RAAP-2 > RAAP-2. The sequence goes on from CAWDJY010000012.1 coordinate 135,499, forward strand.
CATGTCGCACGCGCCGACACCGCGGAGCTCGTCGCCCTCGATCCGGGCCGCACTCGCGTCACCCGGGACTGTGTCGAGGTGCCCCGCGACGAGCAGGCGCGTCGCGTGATGGCCCGTCGTCCGCGCCACGACGTTGTCGCCGATCCGCTCCACGTCGAGGTCGCGGTTGCGGCCGAGCACGACCGCAACGTGATGGGCGATGGCCGCCTCGGCGCGGCTCACCGAGTCGATGGCCACGAGCGCCAGCGCGTCGTCGAGTCGACTCACGTGGCGACGCCGTGTTCGCGCAGTATCTCGTTGAGTGCGGTCCGGTCGTGGCGTTCGCCTTCACTGAGGCGCCGGATGATCAGCACGCACGGGAGGTAGAACTCGCCGCCGTCGAAGACGCGCTTGCGATTGGCCGACACCGCGACGCAGTAGTCGGGCACGTGACCGCGCGACACCTCCTCGCCGGTGGAGGCGTCGATGACCGGGATCGTCGGACCGAGCGCGGTACCCACGCCGAGGATCGACCCGCGGCCGACCCGCGCGCCTTCGGTGACCATGCAGCGACTGCCGATGAACGCGTCGTCTTCGATGACGACGGGCAGGGCGTTGGCCGGCTCGAGGACACCACCGATCCCTACACCGCCCGAGAGGTGGACGTTCGACCCGATCTGGGCGCAGCTGCCGACGGTCGCCCAGGTGTCGACCATCGTGTTCTCTCCCACCCAGGCGCCGATGTTGACGTAACTCGGCATCAAGATGACGCCTCGGCTGAGGAAACTGCCCCGGCGGGCCGAGGCGCCGGGCACGACGCGCACGCCACGACGTTCGTAGTCGCGCTTCAGTTCGAGACGGTCCAGGTACTCGAAGGGACCGACCTCGGTCCTCTCGAGACCGCGCAAACGAAAGAGCAGGAGGATCGCCTTGCGGACCCATTCGTGCACGACGACGTCACCCGACGCTGCGATCTCGGCCACGCGAACCTGACCGTCATCGAGTTTGGTGATGACCAACTCCACGTCGCGACGGGCCTCGAGGTGCTCGGGCGTCATCTCCTTGATGTCGTCGAACCATCTGTCGATGCGCGTTTCGAGATCGCTCATTGTGCAATCGTACTGGCGAGGTTCAATCGCCTCGGAGTCTCGACGCCGCCAGCGCGAGACGCTCGTCGCTCTGGACGACCGCGAGTCGCACGAAGTCGCGCCCGGCCTCGCCATAGAGTTCGCCGGGAGAGACGACGAGCGCCGAGCGCTCGGCGATCACGGCGGCCAGCTCCCACCCGTCAAGGCCGTCCTTCGAGCACCAGAGGTAGAAAGAGCCTTGGGGCATCGGAGCGGACACGCCGAAGTCCTCGAGGGCCGCCGACATCATCGTGAGTCGCCGGCGGTAGCGCTCTCGTTGGAGGTCGACGTGCGCGTCGTCGTCGTAGGCGACGGCGACGGCGGCCTGTACCGGCGCGGCCACCATGAAGCCGGCGTGCTGACGAACCAGTTTGAGGAAACGCACCAACTCCTCGTCGCCGGCGTAGAACCCGGCGCGCAGGCCCGCCAGGTTCGAGCGCTTGGAACACGAGTGGACCGCGAGGACGCCGTCGCTGCCGTGTTCGAGTATCGACCTCGGTCGACCGACCCAGGTGAACTCCGCGTAGCACTCGTCGCTCGCGATAGGCACGTCGTGGCGACGGCCCCACGCCGCGACGGCCGCGAGGTCGTCGAGGTACCCGGTCGGATTCGACGGCGAGTTGGTCCACAGCACGAGCGCGCGCGCCGCGTCCACTTCGTCGATCGAGTCGAGGTCGAGGCGGCCCTCGCGCATCGCGACCGGGACCGGGCGCAGCCCGGCCAGCGTCGCGCCCATCGCGTAGGTCGGATAGCTGATCGCCGGGTACAGCACCGTGTCGCGATCCGGGGAACGAAGGTGCAGGTAACCCGCGAGCGTGCCGACGAACTCCTTGGTGCCGACGCACGCCGCCACGTCGTCGCTCGAGACCACGACCCCGAAGCGGCGTTGCAGCCACCCGGCAGCGGACGTGCGCAGTTCGGTCGAACCCTGGGACGTGGGATAGCCGCGGGCACCGGCACCCTTGGCCAACTCCTCGAGTACGGCGACGGGTGGCGCGTCGATCGGCGTGCCGATCGAGCACTCGATGGGACCACCCTCGTGGGTCGACGCGAGCTTGCGCACGACGTCGAGGCGTTCGTAGGGGTACGGGGGCGGCGTGAAGCTCACGCCGGCACTCGCCACTCGTCGAAGTGGGCCACGCTCACCGGGTCGAGCAGCACTCGCACGACGACACTGTCGTCGGTGATCGACGTGTCGACGACTTCGCCCTCACGGTGCGCGCGCGCCAGGAGGTCGCCCCGATCGAGCGGCAGGTGCAGGGTCACGACGCGGTCGTTGGCCCGGAGTCGATCGCCGATCGTGGCGATCACCGCGTCCAGGTTCTCGTGGGACGCGGCCGAGACCCACACGCTGCCCTCGTGCAACTTCGCCAGGTCGCGGGCGCGCGACCCGGGTACGTCGGCCTTGTTGAAGACGAGAAGCTCCGGTACGTGGTCGGCGTCGATCTCGCGCAGCACCTCGCGCACGGCGGCGATCTGCTCTTCGGCGTGGTCGTTCGAACCGTCGACGACGTGGACCAAGAGGTCGGCCAACTGCACCGACTTCAGGGTCGACATGAAGGCGTCGACCAGGTCGTGCGGCAGGTTCGAGATGAAGCCCACGGTGTCGGTGAAGAGGACGGTCTCGCCGCCGGACAGTTGGCGCTGGCGGGTGCGCGGATCGAGCGTGACGAAGAGGCGGTCCTCGGCCTCGACCCCGGCGTCGGTGATCGCGTTCAGCATGGAGGACTTGCCCGCGTTCGTGTAGCCCACGAGCGTGACCTCACGGTGGCGGCCCCGCTGACGACCCTGGCGCTGGACGTTTCGCGTGCGGTCGATCTCCTTGAGTTCGCGACGGATCGCGTGGATCCGGTTCACGAGTCGGCGACGGTCGGTCTCCAACTGGGTCTCGCCCGGTCCCCTGGTGCCGATGCCACCGGCCTGCTGGGAGAACGACCCCCCGGCACGGCGCAGACGCGGCAGGCGGTACTGCAAGAGCGCCAGTTCCACCTGCGCCTTGCCCTCGGGCGTCCGGGCGTTCTGCGCGAAGATGTCGAGGATAACGGCGGTGCGGTCGATCGCGGTGCGGCCGAGGATCTTCTCCAGGTTGCGCTGTTGGGCCGGCGAGAGGTTGTGCTCGAAAACGACGGTGTCGGAGTCGACCGCGAGGCAGATCTCGCGGAGTTCGTTCACCTTGCCCGAACCGAGGAACGTGGCGGGATCGGGCGAGTCACGACGTTGAACCACGCGCGCCACGACGTCGGCGCCCGCGGTGTCGACGAGGAGCGCCAACTCGTCGAGCTGGTAGTTGAGTTCGTCCTCGGTGACGCCCGGGAACTGGACGCCGACGAGCACGATCTTCTCGCGAATGGTGCGATCGATGAGGGTGGTGGGTATATAGGTCACGCTTCGAGCCATTCGACGTTCGCGACGAACTGCACCGGCCCGCTCAGCGTGGCCGCAGCGCCGTTCAACGTCACGTGCAGCGCGCCGCCGGGGTTGTCGACCGTGACGTCGGTGCCGCACATCTCGTCGCGGTGGGCGACGGCGACGACCGCGCAGGTCCCGGTGCCGCAGGCCCGGGTCCAGCCGACACCTCGCTCGATCACCTTGATCGTCAAGTGGTCGTCGCTGTCGACGGTCAGGAATTCGACGTTCACGCCGTCGAGGTCGAGCGAGAGCTCTTCGGCCAGCTCCTCGCGCATCGCGTCGGTCCACTTGAGGTCGTCGCGGACGACGACGTGGGGATTGCCGACGTAGGCGACCCCCAGGGTGCCCGCCAGGGTCTCGCCGAAGGTCACGTCGCCCATGTCAACGCTGCCGTAGCCGGCGGTGTCCTCGATCTTCAGGGTCACCGTGCGCATCCCGGCGACGGTGTGGACCTCGAGCGTGTCCCAGGTGCCGTTCGTCGTGCGTCGCACGGCGGCCGCCAGGCATCGGATGCCGTTGCCCGACATCTCGGCCATCGAGCCGTCGGCGTTGTAGAGGGTCATGGAGACCTCGGAGCCCAGGGTGGCGAGCAGGAGTCCATCGGCGCCGACGCCGGTCGTGCGGTCACAGACCGCGCGGGCGCGCGCGGCGTCCCACCACGGCGCCGTGCCGTGTTCACTCACTTCGACGAGGAAGTCGTTCCCCGCACCGTGCCACTTCTGGAGAGATCGCAAGGCCATTTCTTCTAGTCTCGCACGAACCCGTCGGGACCATTCAGCACGGCGAGGAGCCGGCGGCGCGCTTCGTTCGCGTCGTCGAACCACTCGACGCGGGGATCGCGCAGGAACCACGAACGCTGTCGGCGCGCCAGTCGTCGACTCTGGATGATGGCGTCCTCGACGCAGGCCTCGAGATCGGCGCCCTCTTCGACGTGACGCAACAGTTCGCGGTACCCCACCGCCTGGCGCGCGGTGCGGCTGAGACCACCGGGCGCGCCGGCGAGCGCGATCACCTCCTCGAGCAGACCCTCGTTCATCCACGCGCGGAAGCGACTGGCGATGCGCACGTCCAACTGCTCGAAGTCACTCTGCAACGCGATCTGGACGACGCGGGCCGGTCCGTAGGTGACGAGGCCCTCGCCGTAGGAGGAGAACGGACGTCCGGCGCCGAGGGTGACCTCGAGCGCGCGAACGACGCGTCGGGCGTTGGTCGGTTCCATCCGACTGGCCGCGACGGGGTCGAGGGTCTCGAGTTCGGCGTAGAGCGCGGGCAACTCCGTACGGGCGCGTTCGTCGAGCAGCGCGCGCACGTGCGGGTACCGGCCGGGTATGGCGAGATTGTCGAGGATTGCTCGCCCGTAGAGTCCGGTGCCGCCCACGTAGAGCACCTTGTGGCCGGTGCGCCAGACGTCGGCCGCCGCCACGCGCGCGGCGGCCTGATACTGAGCGACCGTGAACTCCTCGCTCGCCTCGACGAGATCGAGGAGGTGATAGCTGACCTCGCTGCGCTCGACGCGCGACGGCTTGGCGGTGCCGATGTCCATGCCGCGATAGACCGTCATGGCGTCGACGGCGAGGATCTCGACCGTGTCGTGGTGGTCGAAGGCCACCGAGTGCGCGAGCGCCGATTTGCCCGACGCCGTCGGGCCGACCAGCGCGACCGCGACGTGGTCGGTACTCACGAGAGGAGGAGGGGAATCCGAACCTTGTGTCGAGGCGCGCGCACCGTCGAGACGTACTCCCCCAGCAGGTGATACGGCGCGCCGTGCGTGACGTCGACCATCACCAGCGAGCCCGCGCGAAGTGAGAGGTCGCTCGGGGCGAAGTGAATGAGCTTGCCCTGGCGCGTCCGGCCCGAGAGCATCCGGTCGTTGCGGCGCGACGGCCCCTCGACGAGTACCTCCTCGCGCTTCCCGACGCGCGCCTCGTGCTTGGCCAGGGCCGAACGATCGAGCACCTTCTTGAGTCGCTCGAAGCGAGACTTCACCACGTCCTCGTCGATGAACGCCGACGTCATCAGGGCCCCCTCCGTCCCCTCACGCGGCGAGAAGATGAAGGTGTAGGCCGAGTCGAACGCACAGGCCGCGACGACTTCGAGTGTCTCGTCGAAGTCGTCGTCACTCTCGCCCGGGAAGCCGACGATCAGGTCGGTCGTGACCGCGAGATCGGGGATCGCGGCACGCGCTCGCGCGAGTCGATCGAGGTAGCGCTCGACCTTGTAGCTGCGACGCATCGATCGAAGCACGCGGTTCGACCCGGACTGGAGTGGGAGATGCAGTTGGGGACAGACCGCCGGCGTCTCGGCCATCGCCGTGATGGTCTCGGGACCCAGGTCCTTGGGGTGCGGACTCGTGAATCGGATCCGCTCGATGCCCTCGACACGGCCGAGCGCGCGCAGGAGGTCGGCGAACAGCGGACTGCGACCAGTGAAGTCTCGCCCGTAGGAGTTGACGTTCTGGCCGAGCAGTGTGACCTCGGTGACGCCACTCGCGGCGAGCATCTCGGCCTCGACCACCAGGTCGTCGAACGGCCGGCTGATCTCCTCGCCACGCACGGACGGCACGATGCAGTAGGCGCAGGTGTTGTCACAACCGGTCTGGATCGTGATCCACGCGGCGAAGGCCAACTCGCGCACGGCGTAGAGCGCCGGGGCCATGTCGCGGTTGACCTCGTGATCCGGGGCGTCCAGGATTTCGACGATTGGACCCTCGGACCGCGCACGTTCGAGCAGGCGCGGCGCCGCGGCCAGGTTGTGCGTGCCGAAGACGACGTCGACCCACGAGGCACGATCCAGGATCTGGTGACGGTCCTTTTGGGCCATGCACCCGCCCACCGCGATCTGCATCTGCGGACGGCGCTCCTTGATCGCCTTCATCTGACCGAGCGCGCTGTAGAGCTTCAGATCGGCGTTCTCGCGGATCGTGCAGGTGTTGAAGATGACGACGTCGGCCTCGTGCTCGTCGGCGACCGCGACCATCCCGTCGGCGACCATCAGGCCCGCGAGGCGTTCGGAGTCGTGTTCGTTCATCTGGCACCCGAAGGTCCGAATCGCGAATTTTTTGGGCGTTCCCACGCGTTCAGCCTACTGAACGAGGGTCGGTTTCGAATTGGCCGCGTCGTAGGTCACGCCGGCGCCCGCGATGACGACGCAGACCATGCCGATGAGGTCCCAGGGGTGGATGCTCTGGCTCAACACGATCAGACCGATCGCGAAGGCGACCGCGGGATCGAGCGCGAAGAGCACGCCGGCCGTCGACGGCTTGAGGCGGCGCAGTGCCTGGAGCTCACAGGCGAAGCCGAGCACGATCGCCATCACCGCCACCAGCGTGAGCCGTCCGAGCGTCGCGGGATGCGTGAGGACATAGTGCGACGAGCCGATCGTCATGGGCAACGTCACGAGCGCGCCGATGGACATCGAGACCGCGAGACCACCGAATCCCTCGGCCTGTCCCCCGACCCGGTGCGCGGCGAACACGTAGGACGCCCATCCGAGACCGGAGCCGGCGGCAAAGAGCACGCCCTCGTAGTTCAGGCCCGCGCCAGGCCGCGCGATCGCCAGCACGCCGAGGCCGGCGAGGAGCACGAAGGCGAAGTGGCGCGCCGAGCGCTTGCCGAGCGCCGACACCATGAACGGACCGAGGTACTCGATGGCAACCGCCGCGCCCAGGGGGATCCTCGCGATCGCTTGGTAGAAGCACTGGTTCATGAACGCGACCGAGACGCCGAGGGCGAGCGCCCCGAGCCACTGCTGTTTCGTCCACGAACGCAGCTTCGGACGCGTGAACACCATCAGGACGACGGCCCCCAGGAAGAAGCGCCACGCGCTCGTGGCCGACGGACCGATCTGACCAAAGACGCGCGTCACGATCGCCGCCGACCACTGGATCAACGAAGCGCCGAGCAACATGTACCCGGCGCCCTGGACCGCTCTCGCCTTCGAGCGCCGCTCCTCGATCAATTCGTCACCAGGCCGGTCCGGTCAGCTTCGAGCACGTGCACGATGCCGGCGACGCCCTGGTCGTGGAGAAACGCGGTCGCCGCGCGCGCGACGCCCTCGGACTTGTCGGTGGTCGCGAGCCCCAGCATGGTGGAACCGGCGCCCGACCAGCACGATCCCGCGGCGCCGCTCTCGCGCAGCGTCGCGAGGAGTGGCTCGGCAAATGGCAACAGTCCCATCCGGTACGGCTGGTGGAGGTAGTCGTCCATGGCGCCGTCGACGAACTCGTCGTGGTTGGCGAGGCCCGCGAGCAAGAGTCCCATCGCGCCGAGGTTGCGCACCGCGTCGGCGAAGGGGACGCGCTCGGGTAGCACACGTCGCGCGCCCGCGGTCGAGAGTTCCTCGTCCGGGATGACGACCACGAATCGCCACTCGTCGTCGAGCGCCAACGGTCGCGCCACCACGCCGTGAGACGTGTCCGCGCGCGCGACGACGAGTCCCCCGAGCAGCGACGCCGCCGCGTTCTCCGCGTGGCCGTCGACGCGCGAGCTGATCGCCAACGGGTCGCGCGCGCCGGCCGCGACCGCCGCCGCCACGACCAACGCGGCCGACGAGCCCAGTCCGCGCGAGAGCGGGATGTCGGACTTCACGTGGAACGAGAAGTGAGTGTGTCCCAGGACGTCGGCGACGACCCGGGCCCCGAGGTTGTTCTCGTCGTCGAACGCGCCCGCGCCGCAACCCTCGCTCGAGATCGCGAACGCGTCGGCCGGCTCGACGGTGACCTCGAGGTAGAGCGTCAGCGCGACCGCCAGGCAATCGAATCCCGGCCCGAGGTTGGCCGAACTGGCGGGGACGCGCGCGAGCATGGTTTTACAGTATGCGGTGCCAGAGCGTGGGCGCGGTGACGGACCGCAACGCGACCAACGGCACCGGTCGTTCGACGCTGTGCACCTCGATCCAACCGACGACCTCGCCGCGGCGGATCTTCTCGCCGAGGTGTCGCAGCTTGATCTGCAGCGGATGGTCGTTGTGCTGGTCCCACCAGAACACGTGACTCTCGTGCGCGAGTCCGAAGGGGACGACGTCGTTACCGAAACCGATGGTTCCCAGCACCGCGCCCTTGGCGAACCCGACGTCGACCTGGCTCGTCTCAGCCGACGTGGCCAACGCCAAGGCCGCCTGACCGGCCTTGGCCAGCACGTTGCCGCCGCGCTGTCCGAGCACGACCGCGTAGACGAGGTGCCGTCGAGCGTTGAGCCGATAGGCCAGCGCCATCACGTCACAACCGCCCGCCGCGCTGGTGCGTCCGGATTTGACGCCCACGACGTCGTGCTCGCCCACCAACGGCGTGAAGGTGTTGACGAAGCCCGCCACGGGCAGGTCGACCTCGGTCTGATCGACGATCGAACGCACCAGCGGCGAACGCATCAGTACGGCCGCGAGCTTCGCCTGGTCCAGTGCGGTCGAGACCGAGTCGTCCGAGACGCCCGTGTCGTCGGCGTAGTGCGTGTGACGAAGTCCGAGGTTGCGCGCGGTCTGGTTCATGCGGGCCACGAACGCCTCGGGCGTCGGTGAGACCATCGACGCGAGGAGGTCGGCGTAGTTGGCGGCCGAGTGCACGAGCACACCGTCGAGCAGGTCGATCTCGCAGAGCTGCTCGCCGGACGTGACGATCACCGCCGAGTCGTCTTCGGACTTGTCCTCCTGGTAGGCCAGCACGTCATCGTCGTTCACCACGACGCACGGACCGGTCTCATCGACCGACAACGGGTACCGTTCGAGGGCCACGAAGACCGTCATCATCTTTGTGAGACTCGCGATCGGCACTACGCGGTCGTGCCAGGCGCGCGTGACGCCGAGTGCCGGCACGTCGAGTGCGGCGCTGCCCTGGGACGGCCACACCAACGGCGGCGGCGTGTACTCGAAGCTCGCGTATGAACGAAGCGACAGGTGGATCACCGGCCGCTCGTTGAGCAAGGGCAGCTGCGTCGAGACGACGAGGGCGCTCGCGACGACCACGCCGAGGACGATCGCGAAGGATCGAGTGACGAAGCCGCGAAGGGCCGGACGGCGAGACGATCTCCTGCTCACGGATTACAGCGAAGTCTGTTCGTCGTACTCTTCGGGCGTTATGAGTACCTTTCGGGCCTTGGACCCGTCACCGGCCGCCACGACGCCTTCTTGTTCGAGTTGGTCCATGATGCGACCGGCCCTCGCGAAGCCGACGCGCAACTTGCGTTGCAGCATCGACGTGGAACCAGACTGGGTCCGGATGATCAGGTCGCGCGCCTGGGCCAGGATCTCGTCGTCGTCGTCACCGGATCCGCCACCGGACGAGCCCCCGCGCCCCGCCGGCACGTCGAGCGCGATGACGTTCTCGCGGCGCCCGCCCTGCGCGCGCCACGCTTCCACGACGCGCTGGACCTCGCTCTCGGAGACCCACGGGGCTTGGAGGCGTCGCGCCACGTTCGACGACGCCGTGACGAGCAGCATGTCGCCCTTGCCGATGAGCCGCTCGGCGCCCGCCTGGTCGAGGATGACGCGACTGTCGGCCAGCGAGGAAACGGCGAAGGCGATGCGACTCGGGATATTGGCCTTGATGACGCCGGTGATGACGTCGACGCTGGGGCGCTGCGTCGCGAGCACCAGGTGGATCCCGACGGCGCGGGCCATCTGCGCAATTCGCACGACGGACTCTTCGACGTCGCGCGCCGCCACCATCATCAGGTCGTTCAACTCGTCGACGACGATCACGATGTAGGGCAGGTCCTCGGGACCGGCCGGTCGCTCCACGTCGGACTCGAGTCCCGTCGTCCGTTCGAAGATCTCAGCGACGCGCTCGTCGTCGGTCGTCTCGGGTTCGAGTTCGCCCCGCGCGATCATCTGCTGGTAACTCGTGATGTCGCGCGCGCCGCTCTCGGCGAGGATGTCGTAGCGACGCTCCATCTCCTTGACGGCCCAGGCGAGCATCCCGGCGGCCTTCTTCGGATCGACCACGACCGGCGCCAGTAGGTGCGGCAGGTCGTTGTACTGACCCATCTCGACGCGCTTGGGGTCGACCAGCATAAGACGGAGCCGGTCCGGCGTCGCGCGCATGACCAACGACGTGACGATCGAGTTGATCAGCGAACTCTTGCCGGCGCCCGTCGCGCCGGAGATGAGGACGTGGGGCATCTCTCCCAAGTTCGCCACGAGCGTGCGGCCGGAGATATCGCGACCGATGGGCACGTCCAGCGGATGCGTGGCGTTGGCGGCCTCTTCGGAGGCGAGCAGGTCACCGAGGGCCACGAGCGAGCGCTGTCGATTCGGTACCTCGACACCGATGGCCGAGCGGCCCGGGATCGGCGCGAGGATGCGCACGTCGGGCGACGCCATGGCGTAGGCGATGTCCTTGTTGAGCGTCGTGACCGAGGAGACTCTCACGCCGGGGCCGAGCTCGAGTTCGTAGCGCGTCACGGTCGGTCCCACCGTGAATCCGACCAGCGTCGTGTCGACGCCGTGGGCGGCGAGCGCCTCGACCAGTTCCCCGCCGAGGTCCTCGATGGCCGCGCGGTCCTGCTTGACGTCCTTGGTGCGAACGAGCAGCGACGGCGACGGGAGCTCCCAGTCGCTCTCCATCTCGGGATACTCGTCGTACTCCACTTCTTCTTGTTCCTCGTCCTCCTCCTCGTACTCCTCTTCCTCCTCGTACTCCTCCTCGAACTCGACGGGCGCGACGAAGGCCGGGGGTTCCGGCGGCAAGGCGCGAACACGTCGCGGCGCCAGTTCCTCTTCGGGCTCTTCTTCGTCGAGCGCCTCCGGTCGTTCTCGGCTCGACCACCATCGGGCGAGCCACGAGCCGAACGCGCGAAGGAGCGTCGCCGTGCCGCCGTAGAGCGCACGCAGGCCGACGCCCGTGCCGATCATGACGGCGACGATCAAGAGCGCCAGGAGGATCACGAGGGCGCCCGCGATGCCGATCGCCTTATCCAGTCCGCCGCCGATGAGTGCGCCGAGCCACCCGCCCGCGTGCGCGAACTGTTTCGTCGTCGAGTGCAAATGAGGACGACCCCCGGCGAGATCGCCGACGCCACAGATACTGATCAGGCCGAGCGCGATGCCCCAAATCACGCGCGGGCGTTCCACCTCGATCTTGCCGACGATCAAGGCGGCACCCAGGGTGAGCAGCATGATCGGCAGTGCGAAGCGTCCGACACCGAAGGCGATGGCGAGTCCCTTGGAGATGCCTCGTCCGACCGGGCCGAGGGCCCCGGCTTCGGCGAGGGCGCAGAACGCGCCGATCACGACGAGCAGGAGTATCCACAGGTCACGGGTGTGGCGTTCCCAGACACTGGGACCCTGCGCCGCCGAAGCGCGAGCCGTCTTCTTCACCGGCTTTTTCTTGTGTCGTGCTTGTGCCACAACCATCAAACTTACCGAACATTCTTTCGTAGTCGGTGCCAATCCCCCTAGGCTGAACCGGTGCCAGCTACTCCCCACGACTCCTCGATCGAGCTCGCCGCGCGCCTCGATTCCAACGCGCGCGTCTGTCGACACGTGTCCTCCACTCCGCTCAGTTCATCGATCCTCGAGGTTGTTCTCGCAGGTCAGGCGGCCCTGCTCTGCGGCGTGCCGGGCAATGACGTCATGGTCCAACTCACGAATCCGGCCGGACGGCTCGTCCGTCGTCGTTACAGCGTGCACGCCGTCGACGAGGATCGCGACGAGTTCACGCTGTGGATCACGACGGCCCACGAAGGACCGGGCAGCGTCTGGGCGCGCAGTGCCCAACCGGGCGACGAAGTCGACATCGTGGGACCCCGGGGAAAGATCGTCCTCGACGCCGAGGCTGACTGGCACCTCTTCATGGGCGACCTCACCTGTCTCGGTTCGGCCTACCGGATGGCCCAGAGCGTCGAAGCGCCGGGCAAGGTCGTCTTCATCGTCGAGATCGATCACGCCGATGACGCGTTGACCACGACGTTCGACGAGGGCATTGCGGTGACCGGGATCTTCGTCGATCGCATGGGCCGTGCCAAGGACGATCCGGCCGGCCTCTTGAGCGGCCTCTCGGCCTTCGCCTTCCCGAATGACCGCGGCCACGCCTATCTCTTCGGTGAGTTCCACGTGATGAAGGCGGCGCGCACCGCGTTGCTCGACCGCGGCCTCGACGAGGAGTCGATCAGCATGAAGGCTTTCTGGCGCGTCGGTCGCAACAACGCCGACCACGGCGAGCCGGAGAAGGGTGACTAGAGGACGACGACGGCCGCGAGCAGTACCGGCTGTCGACGATACTTCTGTCCCAACAGTCGACCGGCCGCGCGCTGGGCGACCTTGTTGAGCGCCTCTTCGTCACGCGTTCCCTCGCGTAGCGCCACCTCGAGCGCCGTGCGTACCTCGCTGGTCACGGCGTCGATCACGCTGCGGTCCTGTTCGCCCTCGAACCAGCCGCGCGCCGTCAAGCGCACTGGTTGGATGATCGTGCCGCGATCCTGATCGATCCCGGCCGAGATCTGCAAGACCCCGAACTCCGCGAGCATGCGACGTTCCTCCAGCGGCCTCTCGTCGAGGTCGCCAGCGCTGCCGTCGATGTAGTGGAAGCCGGCCGGGACTTGGCCGGCGCGTTTGATACCCGTCTTGTTGACCTCGATCTGGTCGCCGTCCTCACAGATCAACACGTGCTTGGGACTGAGTCCCATCGAGTGGGCCAGCTCGGCGTGGTGCACCATGTGGCGGTACTCACCGTGGACCGGCACGAAGTTCTGCGGTCGCAGCAGTTGGTGGAACGTGCGCAGTTCGCCCTGGCGCGCGTGGCCCGACGCGTGGACGGGCTCGTGGCCCGAGTGGATGACCTCGGCCGCGGCGCGGTGCAGGTCGTCGATGACGCGTCCGACCGTCCATTCGTTGCCGGGAATCGGGTGCGAGCTGAGTATGACGGTGTCGTCGGCGCCCACCTTGAGGAAGCGCGCGTCACCGCGTGACAACTTCGAGAGCGCGGCGAGCGGCTCGCCTTGGCTGCCGGTGCAGATGACGCAGACCTCGCCGGGCGCGTAGCGGTCGATGTTCTCGATGTCGATGAGGTCGGCGGCGCCAACGTGCAGGAGGTTGAGCTTGCGCGCCAGCTTGACGTTGGCCTCCATCGAGCGGCCCATTAGGACGATCTTGCGGTGCTGCTCGAGTGCGACGTCGATGATCTGTTGGACACGGTGGATGTGACTGGCAAAACAGGCCACGACCATGCGGCGTTCCGGTCGCTCGAGGAAGAGCCGACGCAACGCTCCCCCGACGGAGCGCTCCGACGCGGTGAACCCGGGCTCTTCGGCGTTGGTGGAGTCGGCCAGCAAGAGCGCGACGCCTTCGTCGCCGAGCGCGGCCAGGCGAGAGATGTCGGTTCGACGACCGTCGATCGGCGTGAGGTCGAGCTTGAAGTCGCCCGAGTGCACGACGATGCCGGCGTTGGTACGAAAGGCCAGCGCGTGCGCGCTCGGCACCGAGTGTGTCACCGGAATGAACTCGACCTCGAACGGCCCGATCTTGCGCTTCTCGCCGTCGCTCACCTCGATGAAGGTGAGGTCCTTGGCGACCTTGGCCTCGGTGAGACGGTGACGAGCGAACCCGAGCGTCAACGCCGAACCGTAGATCGGGACGTTGATGTCCTTCACCAGATACCGCAGCGCGCCGGTGTGGTCCTCGTGCCCGTGCGTGAGGACGATCGCGTCGACACGGTCGCGTCGTTCGATCAACCACCGGAAGTCGGGCAGGATCAGGTCGACGCCGTACATCGTGGGTTCCGGGAACATCAACCCGGCGTCAACGACCACGATGCGACCATCTTGCTCGAGCGCGGCGCAGTTCCGGCCGATCTCACCGAGACCGCCGAGGAAGGTGACGCGAACGGTGTCTTTAGCCACGTGAAGCCTGGAGCGCGGACACGACCTTCGCCGCGTCCGCGTCGAGAGTGTCGTCACTCTCTGAGTGCGGCAGTCGGCACTGGCCGACGCCAAAACCGAGATAGCGCAAGGCCGCCTTCGACGGCATCGGGTTCGGGTAGGTGTCGCTCGACTCGAAGGCGTAGCTCGGCGCCAGGCGCTCGTTGAACTCCCTCGCTCGGGCCCAGTCGCCTCGTTCGGCGCTCTCCACCAGCTGCACGAACTCGCGCGCGGCCCAGTGCGCGGCGACCGACACGATACCCACGGCACCGACACCGAGGAATGGCAGCAGGACCGAGTCGTCGCCGCTGTAGAGGTCGATGTCGTCGCCCAACACGGACTTGTAGTGCGCGGCGCTCACGAGGTCACCGGAGGCGTCCTTGATGGCCACGATGTTCGAATGTGACGAGACGAGATCGATCGTGGTCGACGCCGCGATCTTGCGACCGGTGCGCACCGGGATGTCGTAGAGCATGATCGGGAGCTCGGTGCTCGCCGCGATCGCGGCGAAGTGCGCGGCGATGCCCTTCTGGCTCGGCCGGGCGTAGGCCGGCGTCGTGGCCAACACGCCGGTCACGCCGGTGTCGAGGACCTGGTGTGTGAGTTCCACCGAACGCGCCGTGTCGGCGAAGGTCGACCCGGCGAGGACCGGCACTTCGACGGCGCCCGCGACGCAGGCGAACAGCTCGAGCTTCTCCTTGTCGGACAGCGACGAGCCCTCACCGGTCGAGCCGGCCACGACCAATCCGTCGCAGCCCTCAGTGACCAAGTACGTGGCGAGTTCGATTGCGACGTCGAAATCGATGGTGCCGTCCGCTCGAAAGGGGGTCACCATGGCGGTGAGCACCCGACCGAATCGAGGTGTCGTCATACTCCGAAGTTACCAGTCATTGTCTACGTCGCTGCGAAAACGCACGGACGTCTCAACGCCGCGTGATTCGACGGCGACGACTAGATCAGCGATTCGATCCCGTCGATGAGTCGCGGGGTCGCGTCGACGGCGTCGACGGCCAGCGCGACACCCTGGACGAAACTCAATCGGTCGTAGGAGTCATGTCGGATCGTGAGTCCTTCGCCCGGTCCACCGAAGAGGATCTCTTGGTGGGCCACGAGTCCCGGCAGACGCACGGAGTGGACCTTGATCCCGCCGACGGTGTCGGCGCCGCGCGCGCCCGACAGCGTGTGACGGACGGTCGGATCGACTATCTCGGGCAGTCCGGCGGCCGTGCGCGCCGCGGCGATACCCTTCGCCGCGGCGATCGACGTGCCGGACGGGGCGTCGACCTTCTTATCGTGATGGAGTTCGATGATCTCGACGCGCTCGAAGTACGGCGCGGCCATCGCGGCGAACTTCTCGGACAGCACCGCGCCGACCGAGTAGTTCGCCGCGATCACCACGCCCACCTTCGTCGCCGTCTCGTCGACCACCTGGCGTTGTTCCTTCGAGAGACCTGTCGTGCCGATGACCAAGCCCTTGGCGTGGGCCGCACACCAGGCCGCCGAGGTCACGACGCCCTCGGGCGAGGAGAAGTCGACGACGACG
Source organism: uncultured Acidimicrobiaceae bacterium (assembly GCA_963802735.1). GTDB lineage: Bacteria > Actinomycetota > Acidimicrobiia > Acidimicrobiales > RAAP-2 > RAAP-2. The sequence continues at coordinate 151,401 of CAWDJY010000012.1, forward strand.
TCGATGGTGTCGGCGTCGAGGTCGTCGAACGACGGCGCGTAGGCCGCGCCGAAGAGCTCGCGGGGCTGGCGCGCGTCGACCAGCGCGACGATCGAGAAGCGCTCGAGCAGACCGAGACCGCCGGCGAGGATCTCGCCCATCCGTCCAGCGCCACCGTTGATCGCGAGAGCTTTCACGACCGCACCTTATCTTCGCGCCGTCGACGCAGGTCGACGAGGAGATACGCACCGACGCCAAGGATCACCACGACGCCCACCACCGAGGTCGCCAGACCCAGCTCGATGTACGGCGCGTGATAGTGGAAGTGCACCAGCCATTCGCCCTTGGGCACCACGACCTGCTGAATGAGTCCGTTGCGCGTGACCGTCAACGCTTCGCTCGCCCCCGTCACGGTGTTATGTGCCGTCGCGCGCCAACCCGGTAGGTAGGCCATCGACCGTACCAGCGTGACCGAGGTCGTCGCGTCCACCTGCGCCCACGTGTCGCCGTAGGCGGCGTTCCTCACGTGGGACACCGTGCCGGACGACGGCGGGGCCAACCACAGTGACCGTCTCACGTGGCGCGCCCGGAAGACCGAGAAGGTGCCGATCGTGTCCGTGAGACGCCAATTGGATCGGTCGAGCGCCTCCTGCATCGGCGCGTCCAATTGGTACGTCACCTTCACGGGCGAGTCCTGGGTCACGAGCACGTCACCGATCGAGATCACCTTCGTCGAAAAGAGTTCGAATCCGGCCGCCGAGGGCGCGCGCTCGTCAACCAGGAACGTGTTCTGATTGGCACTGAATTCATGCAGGACCGGTCCGATCCGCCGACCGTGCCCGTCGAGCAAGGTGAAGTTCAAGGTGCCGGTGGTGATCGGACGGCCGCCCCGGGTGTGCACGGTCACCGAGTGGACCTGCAGCAACTGCCCGAAGTAGCGGAAGGCCGTCAGGGTCGGCTTCGCCATACGACAGTTCGGCGCGGCGGGAACCGGCACCGCGGTGCTGTGACCCAGCGCCGCGAAGGACACCGCGACCACCGAGAGGCGCAGCTGGGTGAACGTACCGTCGGCGAGTCGACAGGGATCCACGGCCGCCTGGGGATGCGTCCCGGTCGAGTCGTCGTAGATGGTGGAGATCAACGAGCCGTAGCCCTGGACGCTCGGCAATCGGGTGAAGACGTTCATGTTCGCCAGACCGAGCGCCTGGTACTGCTTCTGGTGGGCGCCACCTCGATCGACCAACGCCGTTCGACCGGTGTCCCCGAGGATCGTCCGGGCGTTCGCGCCGGACGGCTCGGTCGGTCCGGTGCCGCCGATCAGTCCCGTCACACTGAAGACGAGGAACACGAGCACGTCGACGACCAGTACGCCCGTGACGACCTTCATCAAGTGTCTCGAACGCCACCCACGCGAGAGCGCCAGCACCGTCACCACCGCCACCACGAGATGCAACCCGTAGGAGAGGTGCATGTCCTGGGCGAGCTCCTGTTGCTGGGGGAAGACGCCGAGCCAGACCACGATCTGCGGGCCCCAGAGCAGCAGTCCGACGCAGAGCGCGATAACGGCGAGCGCCGGCGAGAGCGTGAACCACTGTCGCCTGCCCTCGAGTCCGGCGTCGGCGCGCCGACGGGTCTGGAGTCGATGGAACCACCAACCGAGTAGGGCGGACATCGCGAAGTCCGCGAGGATGACGTTGCGACTCTGGAGGCGCGTGTTGCCGTAGAGCGGAATGTGTCGGAAGACGTGGCCGAGCGGCGTGTAGGAACCCCACGTGGCGAACAGCCCGACCACCAGTATCACGAAGTAGAGGACGAAGTCGCGGTCCTCGCCCCCCCACCCGCGACGCGTCAACTTCGAGATGAAGGCGAAGGTCGCGATCAGCGCCAGCAGTCCGGCGTACCCGGTCACTTCCGGCAAGTTGTAGTGGGCGAAGTAGTTGGGCTGCCCGGCCGACCCGTTGCCGCCAAAGAGGTCGGGCACGAAGAGCAGCGACGTCCAACGCACGACCAACGAGCCGGCGCCGAAGAAGCTGTAGTTGATCGACGAGCGCTGCGAGAAGCCGATGAACGACCAGCCCGGCAGCAGCTGGACCAGTCCGATCGCGATCCCCCAGGCGAGGCCCGCGGCGAGCGCGATGACGTAGGCGACGCGGGCGCGCCACGACTGGATCCAGTACGTACTGCGTATCAACAGGACCGACGGACCGACGATCAACGTCAACAGTTCGATCTCGGCGATGCCGCGGGGCTCCCCGGTGAGGAAGGTCAGTCCCCACAACAGGCCGTAGCCCCAGATCCAGGGCAGCGCGACGCGTGCGTAGCCGCTCCAGGTGGTCGATGCCGGCTCCAGTGTTAGGCGACGCGAGAGCGAGACCAAGATCAGTACGGCCCACGGGATGAAGGCGAAACCCTGGACGACGCCGAGGTGGACGAGCTGGCCGACCATCGCCCCGGAGTAGGCGAAGCTCATCGCCGCGGCGAAGGAGGACAGCGTGCGCACGCCGTGCCAGCGCAATAGGACGAACATCCCGGTGGCGGCGATCACGTAAACGGCGACGCAGTTGATGATCCACGCGGCTATCGGCGGGACGACTGCGAAGAGCACCGTCAACGGGTACAGCGCCCCGGCGTTCAACCCCCCGAGCAGCGGTGTGCCGGAGTTGGCGAGCGGGTTGAAGAGCGGGAGGTGCCCCGACGCGATCTGTTGACCGCTCAAGACGCGCAGCGGAAAGTTCTGAATGAGGTTGTCACCGTCGATCGCCGGATGACCAAAGAGCGCCGGGATGACGAAGAGCAACGTCGGTACCACCAACATCGCGTAGAACGCCCGTCGATCGTCCTTCGAGAGTGGTCGCCACCAACTCCGGGAATGCGTGGGGGCGATCAGACTCATTGGCTCCACGCTACGAAAAAGCACGAAGCCCGTGCTGCACGGTCACGGGGACCGAGCAACACGGGCTTTGTAGGACTATCGGCGGCGCGGTCGAGGACTGCGACGTGAAGAGTCGCCGTCGACGAAGGCGGGACCGCCGGGACCCAAGTCACCGATCTCGTCGGCGAGCTCGGCCTCGAAGGCCGCTTCGAACGACGAGGACGACGCGGTCGGGCGAGACACGCTCGCGTTGTCACGCGGCGCGCGGTCACGCGGCGCGCGGTCGCGGCCGCCACGGTCGCCACGGTCACTGCGCTCACCACGATCGGCGTCGCGCCGCGGAGGACGCGAGTCCTCCTCGGACTCCGGGAAATCACCGACGAGTGACAGCGAGACCTTGCCCTGCGGGTCGATGTCGTCAACCTTGACGTCGATCGCCTGACCGAGTTCGAGGACGTCTTCAACCTGTCCGATGCGCTTGCCCCCGTTGAGCGGCGCCATCTTCGAGATGTGCAAGAGTCCGTCACGTCCGGGCATGATGCTCACGAACGCGCCGAACTTGGCGATGTTCACCACGCGGCCCGGGTAGGTCGCGCCGACTTCGGGCGTGGGCGGGTCGAGGATCATCGCGATGCGACGACGGGCCTCTTCGACCGCTCGACCGTCCTTGGCGCCGATGGTGACCGTGCCGACGACACCGTCGTCGTCGACGGCGATGTCCGCGCCGGTCTCTTGCTGCAGGGTGTTGATGACCTTGCCCTTCGGTCCGATGACCTCGCCGATCTTGTCGATCGGGATCTGCAGCGAGACGATCTTCGGGGCCACCTCGGCGACCTGGGCGCGGGGCTCAGCAATCGTGTTGGTGATCACGTTGAGGATCAGCAGTCGCGCCGTCTTGGCTTGGTCGAGCGCGTTCGACAGGACCTCGGCCGGCAGACCGTCGATCTTGGTGTCGAGTTGCAGCGCCGTCACGGCGTCAGCCGTACCGGCGACCTTGAAGTCCATGTCGCCGAAGGCGTCCTCGGCGCCGAGGATGTCGGTCAACGTGACGTACTTGCCGTCGTCGTAGACCAGACCCATCGCGATACCCGCGACGGGCGCCTTGATGGGCACGCCGGCCGCCATGAGCGACAACGTCGAACCGCAGACCGACGCCATCGACGTCGAACCGTTCGACTGCAGCACGTCCGAGACGACGCGCAGCGTGTACGCGAAGTCCTCTTCGCTCGGCAGTACGGGGATCAACGCGCGCTCGGCCAACATGCCGTGACCGATCTCGCGACGCTTGGGCATGCCGACTCGTCCGGTCTCCCCGACCGAATAGGGCGGGAAGTTGTAGTGGTGCATGTAGCGGCGCCACTCGTCGGGTCCGATCGTGTCGAGTTGCTGGCGCATGCGCGGCATGCCGAGCGTCGTCACGTTGACGACCTGGGTCTCACCACGCTGGAACAGCGCCGAGCCATGGGTCATCGGGAAGAGGTCGATCTCGGCCGAGAGCGGTCGGATGTCAGTGACGGTTCGTCCGTCGATGCGCACGCCCTCGTCGACGATCCGGCGTCGCACGATCTTCTTGGTGACCGATCGCACGGCCGCCTTGATCTCGCCGAGGCGGTTCGGGAACTCGTCCTTGAGGTGCTCGATGATCGAGGCGGTCGCGGCGTCGAGGGCCTCGTTGCGCGCGGTCTTCGTCGTGAGCTTGTTCGCTTCGGAAAGCGACGCGGCCCCCATGGCCTCGACGCTCTCGTAGACGTCATCCTGGTAGTCGGCGATCGTCTGGTACTCCATGGGCGTGATCGGCCCGCGCGCGGCGACGAAGTTCTTCACCAGTTCGCGCTGGAGGTTGATCGACTCGCGGATCCAGAGCTTGGACGCCTCGAGTCCGGCCGAGAGGACCTCTTCGGAGACCTTCGGCGCGCCGTCGGCGTACTTCTCGAAAGAACCCTCGGTACCACCGGCCTCGACCATCATGATCGCGACGTCGGCGTCGACCGAGTCGCTGAGTGCTCGTCCGGCGACGACCAGTTCGAAGGTCGCGGCGTCACCCTCTTGGTACGTCGGGTGCGGCGCCCACTCACCGTCCGTGGTGTAAGCCATGCGCACGGCGCCGATCGGTCCCTCGAAGGGGATGCCCGAGATCATCAGCGCGGCCGAGGCCGCGTTGATGGCCAGGACGTCGTGCGGGTTCTCCTGGTCGGCACTGAAGATCGTGCCGACGACCTGGACCTCGTTGCGGAAGCCCTTCGGGAACGACGGACGCAGTGGTCGGTCGATGAGACGACAGGTGAGGACGGCTTGGTCCGAGGGCTTGCCCTCGCGGCGGAAGAAGGCCCCGGGGATCTTGCCCGCGGCGTACGCGCGCTCTTCGATGTCGACGGTGAGCGGGAAGAAGTCGATGCCCTCTCGCACGCTCTTGGCCGCGGCGACCGTCGCCAGCAACATGGTGTCGCCGATTCGAGCCACGACGGCTCCGTCGGCCAGTTGGGCCAGGTGGCCCGCTTCAAAGCTCAACGTCTTTTCGGTGCCCGTTACGGGGCTACTTACGCGGATTGCGTCAGTCATTGGTATTGCTCCTATTTGGTTAGCAACACTCCGCCCGGATCCCAGTGGGCAACCTTCGCGAATCGCGACTGTTCTCCACTGGCCTCCGAGGAAATCGGATGTGTTGAGCACGTTGACGGCGTCAACGTGCCGTTCGGCTAGCGACGAATGCCGAGACGGCCGATCAAAGCGCGGTAGCGCTCGACATTTCCGCGCTGCACGTAGTCGAGCAGGCGGCGTCGTTGGCCGATGAGCTTCATGAGACCACGCCGGGTGTGATGATCACCCTTGTGGACCTTGAGGTGCTCGGTGAGGTGGGCGATCCGGTCGGTCAGGATCGCCACTTGGACCTCGGGAGAACCCGTGTCCGTCGCGTGCGCCTGATAGTCCTTGATGATCTGCTGCTTCTCAGCCATAACGTTTTGTTTGCCTTATGAGTCGGATGTCTCGTAGCAAGTCGCCAACGTGACGACCCACATAGTCAGCGTCGCTGACCGAATATCTATTCTAGCAGTGTCGACGTGAACTCCGAGAACTTCTTGAATATCTCAAGGGTTTGCTCGACGTCTCGACCGATTTGCGTGATCAGGCCCGCCACGTCGGGAAAGACCGCCTCACCTCGCAAACGCGCCGTGAACGCGACGTCGAGTTCGCGCTCGTAGAGATCGCCCTCGAATCCCGGCAGGTGGACCTCGACCAGCGTCGGACCGTCCTCGTAGAACTGCGGTCGTGTGCCGACTGAGATCGCCGCCGGCCACCACGGTCCACCCCGCGTCCTCGCGGCGCCGGCGTAGATGCCGTCGCGCGGCACCAGCTGGTACGGCTCGGTCGCGAGGTTGGCCGTCGCGAAGCCGAGTTGCGCGCCGCGGGCGTCACCGTGTTCGACGCGACCGCGCAGCACGAACGGTCGTCCGAGCATCGCGGTCGCGGCGTCGACGTCGCCACCCTCGAGGGCCGCGCGAACCTTGCTCGAACTCCAGCGCGGCGCGCCGAAGGTCGGCGCCTCGTAGACCCCGAAGCCGTAGCGCTGCCCCTCGGCGCTCAGCAGCGCCACGTCACCGGCGCGGTCGTGACCGAAGCGGAAGTCCTCGCCGACGACGATCTCCCACGCGTGCAACTCACCGGCCAGGACGCGCGCCACGAAGTCCGGCGCCGATTCGGTGGCGAGGTGCTGGTCGAAGGTCAGCACGCGCACCTGTTCGATGCCCAGCGTCGCGAACCCTTCGAGGCGCTGATCAAGCGTGCCGAGCAGTCGCGGCGCGCGTTCGGGCGCGAGGACCCGGGCGGGGTGCGGGTCGAAGGTGACGATGGTCGGCACCGCGTCGCGCGCGCGATCCCCGTCCAAATGCAACAGCATGTCGATCACGGCCTGGTGACCGAGGTGTAGACCGTCGAAGACGCCGATGGCGACGACCGAGTCGCCGTTCGACAGCTTCGCGGTCTCCCCGTCACGCACGACAATCATGTGAGCAAACTACCCGTGCGCCGAATCGTCGCGGGTCGCCAGGACCAACTCGGGCTTCCACGAATCGGCTCGCCGTCGCAGGACGCCGACGAGGTCGCCCCCCTCGTCCATCGCCGCGATCTCCTCGCCGTGGTAGGTCCCCTCGAGTGCCACGCGTTGACCCCGGCGCATGGCGCGTGTCTGGGATTCGTCCAGCGTCACGTGCTCGAGGCCGGTGACGAACGCGGCGGGCGGCGCGAGGACGTCGCCGCCGCCGTGGACGAGCGTCGCCAACGCCTCGAGTGTCACGGCGTCGTCCACCGAGTGGGCCCCGCTCGCGAGTCGTCGTAACGCGACGAGGTGGCCGAGCGTGCCGAGGCGCTGTGCCAGGTCGCTCAACAGCACGCGCACGTAGGTGCCGACCGAACACTCCACGTCGAAGCGCCACACCGTGGGGTCCTCGGTCGGCTCGAGCGAGAACGCAGAGACCGTGATCGCGCGTGGCGCACGCTCGACCTCGACGCCGCGACGGGCCAGTTCGTGGAGACGCTGGCCGTCGATCTTGATCGCCGAAACCATGGGCGGCGTCTGTTGTTGCGCGCCGAGCATCGAGGTGGCCGCGGCGTCCACCAGTTCGCGCGTCAGCGTCGGCACGGGACGCTCGTCGACCACGACGCCGTCGGCGTCGAGGGAGTCGGTCGCGACCCCGAACTTGACCGCGCCGACGTAGCGCTTGGTCTCGGACTGGGCGAATCGCAACAGGCGCGTCGAGGGACCGACGGCCAGGATGAGGAGCCCGGTCGCCATCGGATCGAGCGTCCCGGCGTGGCCGACCTTCTTCTCATCGAGGATCCGTCGCACGCGCGCGACGACGTCGTGGCTCGTGAGACCTTGGGGCTTGTCGACGAGGAGCAGGCCGTTACTCGTCGTCATGGCTTTGTCGGCGGATGATCTCCTCGACGGCCTCGCCGCTCGCGACGGCCGGATCGGCCATGAATGAGAGCTTCGGCGTGCGCTTGAACCGCGTCTGCACGTTCACCGCCGATTGGATCTGGGCGCGACGCTCTTCGAGCGCGATCCTCGTCTCGGGCGTCAACGAATCGAAGAACACCATCGCCTGGCGCAGGTCCTGGGTGGTCTCGACGCCCGTCACCGTCACGATGCCGATGCGGTCGTCGATGTCCGAGATCCGGGTCAGTTCGTCGGAGATGACCTCGCGCAGGATCTGGTTGACGCGCGCCGAACGCGGATAGGGATGGTGTGATCCAGATGAACGGGCCATGCGTTAGGCCGTTCTGGGAATCTCGCGCTCTTCGAAGGTTTCGATGATGTCGCCGGCCTTGAGGTCTTGGTAGTCGGAGAGTCCGATACCGCACTCAAATCCGGACGCCACTTCGCGCGCGTCGTCCTTGAAGCGACGCAACGACGTAATCGAGCCCTTCCAGATGATGGTCCCCTCGCGAAGGAAGCGGACCTTCGAACCGCGGGTGATGACGCCGTCGCGCACGAAGCAACCGGCGATCGCGCCGATCCGGGGCACGCGGAAGACTTCGCGTACCTCGGCCTCGCCCGTGACGATCTCCTCGTAGACCGGCGAAAGAAGTCCGAGCATCGCCGCCTCGATCTCCTCGATCAACTTGTAGATGATCTCGTAGGTGCGGATCTGCACGCCCTCGCTCTCGGAGAGGTCGCGACTGCGCTTGTCCGGTCGGACGTTGAAACCGATGATCGTGGCGTTGGAGGCCTTGGCCAACTGCACGTCGTTCTCGGTGATGCCGCCGACGCCGCGGTGCACGATGACGAGCTTCACGTCGTCGCGCTCGAGTTTGCGCAGCGACTCGGTGCACGCCTCGAGCGAACCCTGGACGTCGGCCTTCAAGACGATGTTGAGCGTCGCGGTCTCACCGCGCTGGATCTGTTCGAAGAGGTCCTCGAGTCGCGCGCCGCTCGTCGAGGCGACCGGCTGATGGCCGATGAGACGCGCGCGCTGGGCGCGGGCCTCGGCCAACGATCGGGCGTGCGCGAGGTCGTGGGCCACACGCATCTCGTCACCGGCGAAGGGCGGTTCGCTGAAGCCGAGGATCTGCACCGGCGTCGAGGGACCGGCTGACTTGATCTGCTTGCCCTGGTCGTTGATGAGCGCCTTCACCTTGCCGTAGGCGGCGCCGGCGACGACGGGGTCACCGACGGCGAGCAGGCCCTTTTGGACCATGACGGTCGCGACCGGTCCGCGACCGACCTCGAGGTTCGCTTCGAGGACCGTGCCGACGGCGCGGCCCGTCGGTCGAGCGGACAGTTCGGCGACCTCGGCGACCAAGAGGACCTGTTCGAGGAGTTCGTCGATGCCGGTGCCCTGCAGCGCTGAGATCTCGACGCAGATGGTGTCGCCGCCCCACTTCTCGGGCACCAGTCCGTACTCGCTGATCTGTTGAAGTACGCGGTCCGGGTTGGCGTCGGCCTTGTCCATCTTGTTGACCGCGACGATGAGCGGCACGTCGGCGGCCTTGGCGTGGTTGATCGCTTCGACGGTCTGGGGCATCACACCGTCGTCGGCCGCGACCACGAGGATGATGATGTCGGTGACCTTGGCGCCGCGCGCGCGCATCGCGGTGAAGGCTTCGTGACCCGGCGTGTCGATGAAGGCGATGGCCTTGCCCTTCCACTGCACCTTGTAGGCGCCGATGTGCTGGGTGATGCCGCCGGCCTCGCCGGCCACGACGTCACTGTGGCGGATCTTGTCGAGCAGCAGCGTCTTGCCGTGGTCGACGTGCCCCATCACGGTCACGACCGGCGGGCGCGGCGCGGCGGGGATCTCGTCGTCCTGATCGTCCTCGTCGAAGAACTTCGCGAGCAGGGCCGCCTCTTGTTGTTCGCCGGGATCGACCATGTGGACGCTCGCGCCGACTTCGGCGGCGTAGAGCTCGATCATGTCGTCGCTCAGGCTCTGCACGGCCGTGACGATCTCCCCCTGCAAGAACAAGAAGCGGATGATGTCGGCGGCGCTGCGGTTGAGCTTGGGACCGACGTCCTTGGCCGTCGAACCGCGCTCGATGATGACCTCACCGTCGGGGACCGGCAGGCTGCTCGGCTGCCACGTGGTCATTTGCGTCGGCTCGAGCTCTTCGACGTTGCGACGGCGACGTCGCGTGGCCTTGCGCTGTGATCCGCGAGGACCGCCGGTGCCGCGACTGGGCGGACCACCGCGGTTCGGCCCACCGGGCGCACCGCTCGTGGGAGCACCGGGACGCTGTCCCGGGAACCCGCCGCCAGCACCGCCGGGACGCGACGTCGGTCCCCCGGGCCGTGACGCGGGATTCGGTCGAGGACTCATGGGGCGCGGGCCACCGGGACCCGATGGTCGGCCACTCGGCGCGCCCATCGGTCGGCGCGCGCCGGGCGGCGGCGGGATCGGTCGGCCCGTGGCGCTCATCGGTCGTCCGGGCGGTGGCGGGATCGGTCGGCCCGTCGAGCTGAGCGGCGGGCGCGTGGAGGGCGAGCCGCCCTCACCGGCTTCGCCCGAGACCGATCGTTGGGTCGGACGGATGGTGGTCGGTCCGCTCGGCGACGCGGTGCGTGTCGGCACGGGCTTCACGATCGGGGCGCGACTGCGCACGACTTTGGGCTCGACGGCCGCCGGCGCGAGCGGGGCTTCGCTCGGCGTGTCGGTGGTCGTGACGCTCGGCTCGGCCGCGGCGACGCGACTGACGCGTGCGGGCGCCTCGACGACCTCGGGTTCGGCGACCGCGGCGGCCGCCTTCTTCGTGCCCGCGGACTTGGTGGCCTTCGTCGCCTTGGTGGCTTTGGCGGCCTTGGCGGCCTCTTCGGGCTGGACCTCGCGACGCAGTCCGTCGGCGTCAGCGCGACGTCGGATGCGGTCCGCCTGGGCGTCCTCGATCGACGCAGAGGGGCTCGAAGCGCCTATGCCGAGTTTTTGGGCGAGCGTGAGTAGCTCTTTGCTCGTGAGACCGAGCTCTTTGGAGAGCTCGTGCACACGGATCTTCTTCTGGGCCAAAACCTTCCCTTGCTTCTCGTACCCGCTTTCGCGAGCACAGTTATCTATTCTTCCACAATCACCGCTAAAGCAGTCCGCGACCCGATTCCAATGCACGCAGGGCTTGGAGGTCTCGCTCGTCCGCGCTCGACTTGAGGGCCCGCGCGAGGTGTCCGACGCGAAGCCCCTTCGAGCACGTTTCGTCGCACCACCACAGCCCGCGCCCCGGTCCTCGTCCCAGGTACCACGTGCCGTCGGCCCGCCCGGCCCGGATCATCTCCGCGCCGGGTCGGCGCTTTCGACAGACCGCGCACGTGCGTCGCGGCGCTATGCCTCGTCCTCCGCGACCGCGTCGGCCGGCACCTCCGAGGCCTCGACGTCGTCACCGCCCGCCTCGTCGGCCTCGATCTCTTCGACGAGCACGACCTCTTCCTCGTGACCCTCGGCGTCGGTGATGACCTCGTCGACGACGATCGCCGCGACCTCGCCGTCCTCGCCGGCCACGACGACCGTGGTCTCGTCCACGACGACGTCGCCGTCGGTCCAGACCTCCTCGACGACCTCGTCCTCGGCCCCCTCGTTCTCGGAGCGGATGTCGATCCGCCAGCCGGTCAGTCGCGCGGCCAGTCGGGCGTTCTGCCCCTCTTTGCCGATGGCGAGGGACAGTTGCTGGTCGTGCACGATCACGGTCGCGATGCCCTCGGTCTCGTCGAGGCGGACCTCGCGGACCCGCGCCGGCTGCAGGGCCGCCTGGATGAACTCGATCGGGTCGTCACTGTAGGGCACGACGTCGATGCGTTCGGAGCGCAGTTCGTTGGTGATGTTGCGCACCCGGCTGCCGCGCGCGCCGACGCACGCGCCGACCGGATCGATCATGTGGTCGTTCGACGCCACGGCGATCTTGCTGCGGTGCCCGGGTTCGCGCGCCAGCGCCTTGATCTCGACGATGCCGTTGGCGATCTCGGGTACTTCGATCTCGAAGAGCTTGGCGACGAGGGCTGGGTGGGTGCGGCTCACGACGATCTGGGGACCCTTGTTGGTCTTTCGCACCTCGACGATGTAGACCTTGATGCGCGCGCCGTGCTCGTAACGTTCGAAGGCGATCTGCTCGGCCTGGGGCAAGAGGGCTTCGACGCGACCGAGGTCGAGCAGCGTGTAGCGGTTGTCGTTCTGTTGGACCGTGCCCGAGACGATGTCGCCCTCGCGGTTGGCGAACTCCTCGTACATCTGGCGTCGCTGGATGTCGCGGATGAGCTGCATCAGGACCTGCTTGGCGGTCTGGGCCGCGATGCGTCCGAAGTCCTCGGGTGTCGCGTCCCACTCGCGCGTGACGTTGCCCTCGAGGTCCAGCTCGAGGCCCCACACCTTGATCTCGCCGGTCTCGGGGTTGATCTCGACTTCGGCGTCTTCGGCGGAGTCGGGACGGCGCTTGTAGGCGGCGAGGAGCGCGTTGGCGAGCGCGATCAGCAACTCCCCTTCGTCGATGTTCTGGTCACGTGCAATCTGTCCCAACGCTTCTAGGAATTCAAAGTTCGCCATGCCTACCCTCCCTTCCTCGTCGATGAAGCAGCTGACTTCGCCCGCGAGGGCGACGGCTTCGCTTCGGCGCCCCACTTGAAAACGGTGCGCGCACGTTCAATGTCGCCGATCGCCACGACGACGCGGCCGTGTTCGGCGTCGTCGATGGTGACCGAACCCTCGTCGGCCGCGAGGACGGTGCCCTCGAGCCGGCGCGTCGGCGCGTCGGCGCGTAGTTCACGCAACGTGACCACCTCGCCGACCGTTGAGAGAAAGTGCGCCGGCGTGCGCAGTTTGCGCTCCAAACCAGGGCTCGAGACGTCCAGGGTGTAACGCCCGGCGATCGGGTCATGCACGTCCAGCCACTCCGAGATCTGGCGATTGGCCTTCGTGAGGGCCTCGAGGTCGACCCCGCCGGGCGTGGTCACCACGACGTGCAGGGTCCCCTTGACCATTTCGAGGTCGTAGAGGTCGAGTCCGAGTTCGGATAGGAGGGAACGCAGTGGTGTCTCTAAGTCCACGACCGTCTCCTCTCCCATCGCCGTTCGGACGTCCGGACAAAGAAAAAGCGCGGGCCCGAGGCCCGCGCTTAAACGAGTCCATACGTCCTGAGCGGACTGTAGCCAGCAATTGTAGCATTTCTCGCCCCTGATGACAATCGGAATCCGGCCGACGGGACACGAAAATTCATCGAAAATTCTTATCTGGCGGACGGCCGACACCGGCGGCCGACAACGGTGTTCACGCGTCCCCGTGCCGAATGACTCCTCGAGTCGGACGCGTCCAGCGCCGATGACCCTCGAGATCGTCGCGGCTCCCCGGTCCGGCGTCTCGGTCTGACGGCCCAGCTCGCCGTAGTCCGTTCAGTACGACTTCGAGACGATGCAGACGAGGTCGTCCTCGGTGTCGTTGAGCGGCATCGATCCGTCGCGGCGCTGCAGGCAGCGAACGGTGATGGCGTTCACCTTCAACGCCGCCTCACCGGCCTCGCCCACCTGGGACCAGTCGAGGCGGGCGAAGCCGGTCTCGGCCGCCTCGGCCGCCTCGGTCACGTTCGCGACGTCGTGGGTGTTCTGCGCCAGTCGCGACTTGGCCCCTTGGAACATGTCGGTCTGGATCTCCTCCAGGAGATCCTTGGCCCTCTCGGCGACGACGTCGATCGATAACGTGCGCTTTTCCCCGACGTCGCGCCGTACGAGCGAGACCACGCCCTCTTTGAGGTCGCGGGGGCCGACCTCCACGCGCAGCGGGACGCCCTTGATCTCCCAATCCGTCACGCGGCGGCCGAAGCTGCCGCGACCGTGGTCGACGCGCACGCGCACGCCCGCCGATTTGAAGGACGCGGCGACGCGCTCGCACGCGTCGTTGACGTCGGGTTCGCCGCGCACGGCGATCACCACCACCTGGATCGGCGCGAGGCGCGGCGGCACGACGAGTCCGTTGTCGTCGCCGTGCAGCATGATCAGCCCGCCGACCATACGGGTCGAGGCGCCCCAGGAGCTGGTGAAGCAGAGTTCGGCCTGACCCTCTTCGCTCTGGAAGTAGATGTCGAAGGCCCGCGCGAAGTTCTGTCCCAGTTCGTGGCTCGTCGCCATCTGCAGGGCCTTGCCGTCGCGCATCATGCCCTCGGCGGTCATCGAGTTGATCGCGCCCGCGAAGCGCTCGCTCGCCGGCTTGATGCCGAGGTACGTCGGCGCCGCGAGCACGTTCTCCAAGAAGTCGTTGTAGACCTCGAGGTGGATCCTCGTGGCGAAGGCGTTGGCGTCCTCGTAGCTGGCGTGCGCGGTGTGGCCCTCTTGCCACAGGAACTCCGAGGAGCGCAGGAAGAGTCGCGGGCGCAGTTCCCACCGCACGACGTTGCTCCACTGGTTCAACAACAGCGGCAGGTCGCGGTAGCTCTGGATCCACTTGGCCATGAACTCACCGATCACGGTCTCTGAGGTCGGGCGCACCACGATCGGCTCGGCCAGTTCCTCGCCGCCGGCGTGGGTGACCACGGCCAGTTCGGGGCTGAATCCCTCGACGTGCTCGGCCTCGCGCTGGAAGTAACTGAGCGGGATGAAGAGCGGGAAGTAGGCGTTCTGGGCGCCGGTCTCCTTGATCCGCGCGTCCATCTCGGCCTGCATCCGCTCCCAGATCGACCACCCGTAGGGTCGGATGACCATCGTGCCGCGCACCGGACCGTTGTCGGCCATCTCGCCCTTGGCGACGACGTCTTGGTACCACCGGGGGAAGTCTTCGCTCTGGGGGGTCAGAACACTCTGGGCCACGCTGCTCCTTTGAATCGTGGCGACAGCCTACTCAAGCGTCCTTTTATCCCTCGGCGCGACGACGGATCCTCTCGATGCGTTCACTCGCGTGATTGGCGTCCGCGCCGCGGTCATCGAGCAACATCGCGCGGTCGGCCTCGGCCTCGGCCTCGGCGCCGACGTCGCGCGCCGCGAGTCGCGCCTCGACGCCCTCGGCCATGATCATCTTCGCCTCTTCGACGAGCGCGTCGACCATCTCGTCCTCTTTGACGACACGCACGATCTTGCCCTTGATGAAGAGGTGGCCGCGCTTCTTGCCCGCCGCGATGCCGAGGTCGGCGTGCTTGGCTTCACCCGGTCCGTTGACGACACAGCCCATGACCGCGACCTGGATCGGCACGTTCAATGCCTGCAGCGCGGTCTGGGCCTCGTTGGCCACCTTGATGACGTCGACCTCGGCGCGACCGCAGCTGGGACAGGCGATGAGGTCGAGCCCCTTTCGTTCACGAAGACCGAGGACCTCGAGCAGGGTGCGTCCGGCGCGCGCCTCTTCGACCGGGTCGGCGGTGAGCGAGTAGCGCAGCGTGTCGCCGATGCCCTCGGCGAGGAGCGTCGCGATGCCGGCCGTCCCCTTCAACAGGCCGCCCGGCAACGGCCCGGCTTCGGTGACGCCGAGGTGCAGTGGGTGGTCGAAGGTCGCTGACGCCAGGCGATACGCCGCGATCATCGTCGCGACCGATGAGGCCTTCACCGAGATCTTGACGTCGGTGAAGTCCACCTCTTCGAAGTAGGCCAGCTCCAGTCGCGCCGATTCCACGAGGGCCTCGGGCGTCGCGCCGCCGAAGCGTTCGTAGATGTCGGGGTGCAGGCTCCCGGCGTTCACGCCGATGCGGATCGGCACGCCGCGGTCGCGCGCCTCCGAGGCCACGAGCTTGATCTCCTCGGGCTTGCGCAGGTTGCCGGGATTGAGCCGCAGTCCCTGGACGCCCGCCTCGAGGGCGGCGAGCGCCATCTCGACGTGGAAGTGGATGTCGGCGACGATGGGCACGGGCGAGCGCGGGATGATCTGAGCCAGTCCCTCGGCCGCCGCGACCTCGTTGCACGTGCAGCGCACGATGTCGGCGCCCTCGGCGGCGAGCGCGTAGATCTGTTCGAGCGTGCCCTCGACGTCGGCGGTCTTCGTGGTGGTCATCGACTGCACGGAGATGGGCGCGTCACCGCCGACCTTCACCGAACCGACGGCGATCTGGCGGGTCGTGCGGCGAGGGCTGAGGGGGCTGGCGGTGACGTCCACGCATCCAGTCTGCCCGCTCGCGCGAGGGGCGAAGCGCTCAGAAGGGATTGGCGATGGGGTGCGCGATATCCAGGTAGATCGTCGTCGCGAACAAGAAGAGCAGGACGGCCATGAAGGCGTAGATCAAGGGCGCCATCTTGTTGATATCGGCGTGGTAGCGCTCGCCGCGTCGGGAGCGGAGCCGTTCGTAGGTGGCGATGGCCACGTAGCCTCCGTCGAGTGGTAGCAGCGGCAACATGTTGAGCATGCCGACGAAGATGTTGACCGCGGCCAGGATGATCAACAGCTGGCCGGCACCGTTGCGCGTACTCTGGACCGCCAGTCGGACCACGCCGACGATCGAGTCCGGTCGCGTCTCTTGATTGTGCGTGTTCACGGCCGCGGCCGGCGACGCGACCTGATGGGCGAGACTCGCGAAATCCCCGGGCGAGAAGACGTGCACGATGGCGTGCGCCCCGAGGCCGATGAGCGACGCCACTTCGGTGAACGATCCGGGAATCGCCGCGTACCACGAACCACGTGCGCCGAAGTTCTCGATCCCCACACCCAGGTAGCCGTGATTGTCCAGCGGCTGGCCGTTGACCGTCACCGTGGTGCCGTTGACGGGCGTCGCGTGCAGCGTGAGTTCGTGGCCGTTGCGTGACACGAGGATCGTGAGGCGCTTACCCGTGTCGTGACCCACGACGTTGATGAGTTGCTCGTCGCTGGTGATCGCGACGCCGTCGATGGCCACGATCTGGTCGCCGACCTTGAGGCCCGCGAGTTGGGCGGCGTTCTCCTTGTGACCCTGCCACGTGGTGAAGTCGCCGACGCCGACGTGGCTCGTCGAGGGCAAGCCGACGAAGGTGATCGCGGCCCACGCCAAGAGGAGCGCCATGACGACGTGCATCAGGGAGCCGGCCGAGGCGAAGAGCACCTTCTTCGGGTATGAGGCGGACCGGTAGGTCCGGGCCTCCTCGTCCTCGGGGATCGTCTCGGTCCAGGTCATGCCCGGGACCTTCACGTACCCTCCGGCGAGGATCGCGCGCACGCCGTAACGGGTCTCGCCGATCGTGGTCGACCAGATGACCGGCCCGAAGCCGACGAAGAAGTCGGTGACCTTCATCCCGGCGCGTTTGGCCGTGATGAAGTGCCCGAACTCGTGGGCCATCACGATGAAGATGATCGCGAAGATCACGAGCGGCAGGGCCCAGCCCACCCACCACGTGAGCAGCGCCACGACGGCGACGGTGCCGACAAGGAGGGTGATCAGGGACCGACGGGTCTCGGTGTTCGAATCCATGACTATCGCTTGAGAATACCGTGGGCTCGGGCTCGAGCGGTCGCGTCGTTCGCGACCAGGTCCGCCAGGGAATCCAGCGGGTCGGCCACGTAGCCGTCCATCACCCGCGCCACGACGTCGATGATCTCGCACCAGCTGATCTGGTCGGCGAGGAAGGCCGCGACGGCCACCTCGTTGGCGGCACTGAGCCACGCCGGCGCCGCTCCCCCGAGACGCGACGCCTCGTAGGCGAGGGCGAGTGACGGGAAGGCCTTGGGATCGGGCGCCTCGAAGGTCAGCTCGAGATCCTGGGTGAAGTCGATGGCGCCCCACGCGTGATCCAGTCGCTCGGGCATACCGAGGCAGTACGCGATCGGCAGGCGCATGTCCGGTCGCGAGAGTTGGGCGAGGACCGAGCCGTCGACGTACTCCACCATCGAGTGCACGATCGACTGCGGGTGCACGACGACCTCGACGCGCTCGACGCTGATGCCGAAGAAGGCGGTCGCCTCGAGGACCTCGAGTCCCTTGTTCATGAGCGTCGAGGAGTCGATCGTGATCTTGGGCCCCATGGTCCACGTCGGGTGGTTCAACGCGTCGGCCTTGGTGGCGCCGCGCAGTCGGTCGAGTGACCAACCGCGAAACGGGCCACCGGACGCGGTGAGGAGCAGTCGGCGCACGTCGGGGTAGCCCGGCGCGCCCGGCGAACTCGCCAGGCACTGGTGGATCGCGCAGTGCTCGGAATCGACCGGCAGCATCGAGGCCCCCGGCGTCGAACGGACCTTCGCCACCAACGGTGCCGCGGCGATGAGCGACTCCTTGTTGGCGAGGGCCAAGCGCTTGCCGGCGCGCAGCGCCGAGAGCGTGACCGGCAGACCGGCGAAGCCGAGCACCGCGTTCATCACGACGTCGGCGCTCGCGGCGAGCGACGAGAGCCCGTCCTCGCCGACCACGATGTCGACATCGGGTCCCACCAACGAGGCGAGCGTGTCGCGGTGCGCGTCGCTGATCACGCCGACGCGCGTCACGCGGAACTCGTTCACGATGGCGGCGAGTTCGTTCAGTTGCTCGCCACCGGAGAGCGCGACGAGTTCGAAGGCCTCGACTTCACGGCGCAGGACGTCGAGGGTCTGGGTCCCGATCGATCCGGTGGCGCCGAGGAGCGCGACGCTGCGCCGCACTGTCGGCATCGTCAGCCCAGTTTGAGGACGTGGCAGAGGTAGTACATCGTGGGCAGCGCGAACAGGAGTCCGTCGATGCGGTCCAGCAGTCCGCCGTGTCCCGGCAGGAGTCGACCGAGGTCCTTCACGCCGATCGTGCGCTTCACCATGGACTCGAAGAGATCGCCGAGCGGCACCACGATCGAGATCGCGACCGCCGCTTCCAGACCGGCCTTGCGGGTCCACACGCTCATGAGGGGCAACAGCACCGCCCCGGCCGCGAGGGTCAAGATCGTGCCGCCCGCGGTGCCCTCCATGGTCTTGTTCGGCGACAGCAGTTTGTTGAGCGGACGCTTGCCGTACTGGCGCCCGACGACGAAGGCGCCGGAGTCATTGGCCACGGTCAACACCAGCGCGCCGAAGAGATAGGAGAGCCCGTGACCGTGGACGAAGTTGTGCGGGGCGACGAAGAGCAGCGCGTAGGAGCCGATGACGCCGATCCAGACGTAGACGAAGACCGTCGCGCCAAGTCCGTCGAGCACGTCGACCGCGCGACCGGCGTTCAGGTACCACACGAAGCCGAAGATGATCAGCAGCACGCTGATCGCCCCGACCGAGGTCAATCCCTTGTTGTAGACGGCGACGCCCAAGGTCAGTATCGCGACGATGCCGAGCACCGTCGCCGGGTGCGCCCCGGCCGATCGGAAGCCGGCGAAGGCTTCGGCGCCGGCGAGCCCGAGGACGATGAGGACCATGATCGCGACCGGCAGCGCGCCGAGCCAGAAGACGCCGGCGACGACCGCGGCGAGCACCACGCCGGTCGCGAGCGCGCGCGAGAAGTTCCGATCGTTGCTCTGACGCACCGCACGTCCGGCGAGCGGGTTGCTCGAGATCGAACGACGGGTGCGCGGGACGCGGTCCGGTTCGGGTCGCGGCGCCTCGGCCACGAGTTCGTCGTCGACGTGGGTCATCTCGGGCTCAGTGAACTCCCAGGGGCGCGCGGTGTCCTCACGCTGCTCACCGGCGAGGATCGCCGTGTCGAACTGGTCCTCGTGGGCGACCCAGTCGGCCTCACCCTCGCGCCACGCCGGCGCGGGGATCGCGGACCACGGGTCGTCGTTGTCGGCCGCCTCGCGCGCGACGACGATCGGCACCTGGCCGGTCGGGGCGTCGGTCCAGTGCGGCAGCAGCGTGGTCGGATCGATGATCATCGTCTCGTCGGCC
The DNA here is from genome assembly GCA_963802735.1 of uncultured Acidimicrobiaceae bacterium. Lineage (GTDB taxonomy): Bacteria > Actinomycetota > Acidimicrobiia > Acidimicrobiales > RAAP-2 > RAAP-2. The sequence continues at coordinate 170,931 of CAWDJY010000012.1, forward strand.
GCCTCGGCGGCGATCTCGGCGCCGGTGATGGTCACGCGCGAGTCGGTCGTGCTCACGACCGGCATCTCACCGGTCGGCTCGTCGAAGAGCGTGCCGTCGTCGTCGTCAGACTTCAAGTAGTTCTTGCTCCTTGTAAGCGAGCAGCGCGTCCACGACGGCCACTTCTTCTTGGGTCATCTTGTCAAGAATCTTCTCGTAATGCTCGAGGTCGTCACTCGAGATGCTCTTGTCCTTCTCCAGGGCCTCGAACTCCTGGCGGGCGTGGCGACGACAGCCGCGCAGGGCGACGCGCGCCTCTTCGGCCTTGGCGTGGACTATCTTGACGAAGCTCTTGCGGCGCTCCTCGGTCAGTGACGGGAACGTGAGGCGGATGACCACGCCGTCGTTCGACGGATTGAGACCGAGGTCGGCGTTGGCGATCGCCTTCTCGATCGAGGCCATCGCGCCCTTGTCGAAGGGTGAGACCACGAGGAGGCGCGGCTCGGGTACCGAGAAGTTCGCGAGCTGCTTCAACGCGGTGTCCGTGCCGTAGTACTCGACCATCAGGTTCTCGATGAGGGCCGAGGAGGCGCGGCCGGTGCGCACCGTCGAGAACTCGGCCTTGGCGTGCTCGATCACCTTGGCCATTCGTTCACGGGTGTCTTGCATCACCAGCTCGACGAGTTCGTTGTCCATTACCTCACCAGCGTACCGACGGCCTGACCGTCGAGCGCGCGACCCAGGTTTCCGTCGGCCATCAGGTCGAAGACCCGAATCGGGAGATGGTTGTCCTTGCAGAACGTGATCGCGGTCATGTCCATGACGCGCAGGTCCCTCGCGATGACCTCGTCGAAGGACAGTTCGTCGAACCTGGTCGCCGCGGGATTGACTCGCGGGTCCTCGGAGTAGACGCCGTCGACACCGCCGTGGGTGCCCTTCAAGACGATGTCGGCTTCGATCTCGGCCGCGCGCTGGGCCGCCGGCGTGTCGGTCGTGAAGTACGGGTTGCCCATGCCGGCGGCGAAGATGACGACGCGGCCCTTCTCGAGGTGTCGCACCGCGCGTCGCCGGATGTACGGTTCGGCCACCTGGTCCATGCCGATCGCCGAGAGCACGCGGGTCGGTCGACCGTGGGTTTCGATCGCGTCTTGCAGCGCGAGCGCGTTGATGACGGTGCCGAGCATACCCATGAGGTCCGAGTTGGCGCGGTTCATGCCGGCCATGGCGCCGGTCGCGCCACGCCAGATGTTGCCGCCGCCGACCACGACCGCGAGTTCCAGGTTCCCCCGGGCCATCGCCGTGGCGATCTCGGAGGCGAGGAAGTCGACCGTCGAGGCGTCGATGGTCTCGTCGCTCGCGGCCGAGGCGAGGGCCTCACCCGACAGCTTCAGGACCACGCGGCGCACGGTGATGACCTATCCCCCGATGACCACTTGGGCGAACGCCGTGATCGACGCGCTACCCAAGAACTGGGCGATGGTTTGCTTTTCGTCCTTCACGTAGCTCTGCTCGGTCAGGACGCGGTCCTTGAACCAGCCGTTCATGCGGCCCTCGATGATCTTGGGCAACGCCGCTTCGGGCTTGCCCTCGTTGCGCGAGATCTCCTCGACGGTCTTGCGCTCGGCGTCGATCTCGCTCTCGGGCACGTCCGCCCGGTTCAGGTAGAGCGGCTTGGCGAAGGCCGCGTGCACGGCGATCTCGTGGGCCACCTCTTCGGAGGCCCCCTTCACGACGATGATGACGCCGTTGACGCCGCGACCGGCCTGTTGGTGGATGTAGGTGTCGACGACTTCGCCCACGCCGGCTTCGAGTCGATAGACGCGGCCGATCGAGATGTTCTCCTTGAGCGTCGTCAGCAGCTGCTCGACCTGGTCGCTGAACTGCGCGACCGCGTCGGTCCCGTCGGCGCAGACGCGCGCCGCGATTTCGTCCACGAGCGAGACGAACTCCTCGGACTTGGCGACGAAGTCGGTCTCGCAGCGCATCTCGACCATCGCCGCGACGTTGCCGTCGCGCACGACGGCGACGGCGCCCTCACCGGCCTCACGACCGGCGCGCTTGGCGGCCGAGGCCATGCCCTGCACGCGCAACCACTTGGTCGCCTCTTCCATGTTGCCGTCGTTCGCCTCAAGCGCCTTCTTGGCGTCGAGGATCCCGACCCCGGTCGCCTGGCGCAGCGTCTGTACGTCTTTCGCGGTGATAGCCACGTTGTTCTCCTCGTTGATTCCTGCTGAAAAAACTTACGCGTTGGCCGTGGTGTCGTCGGTCGCCGGCGCGGCCTCGAGTTCGGCGGTCTCTTCACCGACCGGCAGGGCCTTTTCGACTTCGGGTTCGAGCGAGTCCACTTCGACCAGTTGCGGGGCGTCGTCGGGCGCCACCGAGGGCGCGACGTCGGCCAGCACGTCGGCGGGCGTCTCGGGCGTAACGGGATCGGCGATCAACGCCGCCTTGTTGGCGGGCGCCGAGGACTGTTTGGAGATGACCGGGCGGTTCTGGCGGATGTAGCGGCCCTCGGTGACGGCGTCGGCCATCAGGCGACAGAGCAGTGCGCCGGAGCGGATTGCGTCGTCGTTACCGGGGATCACGTAGTCGATCACGTCGGGGTCACAGTTCGTGTCGACGACCGCGACGACCGGCAGGCCGAGCTTGCGCGCCTCGGTGACGGCGATGTGCTCCTTCTTGGTGTCGATCACGAAGATGGCGTCAGGGACGCGGTCAAGGTTGGCGATACCGGAGAGGTTGCGATCGAGCTTCTCGAGTTCGCGGCTGTGGCGCAGCGCCTCGCGCTTGGGCATGTTGTCGAAGTCACCGGCGCGCTGCATGGAACGCAGCTCGACCATGCGCTTCACGCGTCCGGCGACGGTGGCGAAGTTGGTGAGCATGCCACCCAGCCAGCGCTGGTTCACGAAGGGCATGCCGCAGGCCTTGGCGTAGTCCTCGATGGGACCCTGGGTCTGCTTCTTGGTGCCCACGAAGAGGATCACTCCCCCGTCGGCGACGAGGTCGCGGACGTAGGCGTAGCTCGTCTCGATGCCCAGCAGCGTCTTTCGCAGGTCGATCAGGTAGATGCCGTTGCGCTCGCCGAGGATGAACCGGCGCATCTTGGGGTTCCACCGGCGGGTCTGGTGTCCGAAGTGAACTCCGGAGTCCAGTAGTTCTTGCAGGGTGACAAGTGCCACGTTATTTTTCCTTCCGTTCGGTTACTCGATCCCCGTGGTGCACCCAGAGGGCGACCGTACGAAACCACGGCGAAATATCGTCAACTCACCCACTGTGGGAGAGCCGAACCATACTAATCGGTATTGGACCCTTAACCCCTCGGGTGGGTGTCGTGATGGACCTTCTGCAGTCGTGACTTGGAGACGTGGGTGTAGATCTGGGTCGTCGTCAGACTCTCGTGGCCGAGCAGTTCTTGGACCACGCGCAGGTCCGCGCCGCCTTCGAGCAGGTGTGTCGCGTAGGTGTGGCGCAGGGCGTGGGGATGCACGTGGCCGCGCGCGACGCGATTGTCCAAGATCCGACGCACGTCGCGCGGGCCGAGCCGGTTGCCGCGACGGTTGAAGAACAGCGCCTCCCCAGGCGAATCGTCGCGCATGACGTCCTCGCGCGCGTCCTCGATCCACAGCTGCACGGCCTCGAGTCCCCGGCGGTGCAGGGGCACGATGCGTTCCTTGCGGCCCTTGCCGAGCACGCGTAACAGGCCCTGGCGAAAGTCGACCGACGCGACGTTGAGTCCGCACAGTTCACTCACGCGCAGGCCCGCGCCGTAGAGCACCTCGCACACCGCGCGGTCCAGCGTCGCCCACGCGTCGTCGCCCCAGTCGTCGTCGAGCAGGGTGTCGAGTTGTTCGCGCACCACGATCTTGGGCAGCCGGTGGTCCGGGCGCGGCGCCGAGAGGCGCGCGGCCGGACTCTCCTCGAGGTGCCCGCGTTGGACCATCCACGCGAAGTAGCCGCGCAGGGAGGCGCGACGACGGATGATCGAGGTTCGTTCGTCGCCGCGCTCGGTCATGAAGGCGAGGTAGTCGCGCAGGACGCGCACCGTCACGTCGAGCGGTCGGCGCAGGTCACGCTCGTCGGCCCACTCGATGAAGGCCTCGAGGTCACCCAGGTACGCCGTCTGGGTCGCCTCGGCCCGGTCGGTCGCGCGCAGGGTGACGGCGTAGTCCCGCAGGTGCCACTGCGAGTTGGCCCGACCGCCGTTACGTTTCGATGACACGTGCTCAAGGCTACTGACGACCTATGGAACACTGGATGACCTCGTAAGGTGGACGAGGAATCCAAGGGGGCCGAGTGTCGCGAATCCTGATTGTCGAAGACGACGACCACATCCGCACCGCACTTCGATTGATGTTCGAAGGGGAGGGCTTCGTGGTCGACGACGCCCCGACGGGCGAGATCGGCATCGCCCTGTTCAATCGGATGGCCTCGGACATGGCCATCGTCGACATCATGCTGCCGGGCATGTCCGGATTCGAGACGTGCCTGGCCCTGCGCGGCGCGAGTGACCTGCCAATCGTGATCGTCTCGGCGCGCGACGACACGGCCGACGTCGTGCTCGGACTCGAGTCGGGCGCCGACGACTACGTCACGAAGCCCTTCGTCCCCGAAGAGCTGCTCGCGCGCGTGCGCGCGCACCTTCGCCGTCGACCGGAGAAGAGCACCGGCGCCTTCCAGCTCGGCCACCTGCAGGTCGTGCCCGACGAGGGCGTCGTGCGCCAGTCCGACGGTTCGGAGTTGCACCTCACGTCCACCGAGTTCCGACTCTTGACCGACCTCGCCTCCAACAACGGCAAACCGCTGTCGCGCGAGGACCTCCTCGAACGGGTCTGGGGCTACGACTACTTCGGCGACAGCCGACTCGTGGACGTGCACATCCGACGGTTGCGTATGAAGATCGAGCCCGACCCGGCCAACCCGATCTTCCTCGTGACGGTCCGGGGCACCGGGTACAAGCTGGTCATCTAATGCGACGACGGAGTCTGCGACTTCGCCTCCTCGTCACCTTCGGCCTGGGCGCCTTCATCTTGAGTTCGCTGTTCGCTTCACTCACCTACTTCGGCGTCAAGCACCTCTTGATCTCGAACCAGCAACAGACCGACCTGCGCCAGAGCTACGTCAACGCGGCGTTGGTGCGTAACACCCTGTACTCCTCCCCCACCGAACTCTCCAACCTGCTCAACTCGATCAAGACCGCGACGGCCTCGAACGTCCTCGTTCAGACGCACAACGAATGGTTGGCGCGCTCGAACAGCGCCTCGACGCGCGACGTGTCGGCCAACACCATCAAGATCGTCGGCGAAGGACACGCCACCGAGCAGACGCTGAACTCGAACGGGCGCATCATCTTCGTCGTGGGCCTGCCGATCCCCTCGGTCGAGACCCAGGTCTTCGAGGTCTTCCAACTGAACAACCTGGAACGCACGCTGCGACTGCTGGCCTTCGTGTTGATCATCGGCGCGCTCTTCACGACGGCGGTCGGCATGAGCGGCGGCATCTGGGTGACCCGCCGGACCGTTCGCCCGCTGGAGGAGGTCTCCTTCGCGGCCGCGCTGATCGCCGACGGCGCCCTCACGACCCGACTACAGGTGAACCGAGCCGACCGCGAGGTCCTGCAGCTCACGGAGTCCTTCAACCAGATGGTCAGCCAACTCGTCCAACGCCTCGAACGCGACGCGCGATTCGCGAGCGACGTGAGCCACGAACTGCGCTCCCCGTTGACCACCCTCGCCACGACCGCCTCAGTGCTGCAACAGCACCGCGAGGACCTCTCGTCCGCGGGACGCGAGAGTCTCGACCTCCTCGTCGCCGACCTCTCGATCTTCCAGTCCCTGGTCGAGGATTTGCTCGAGATGTCGCGCAGCGACGCCGGCGCGGTGCCGCTCGTCATGGAGACCCTGTCGGCGATCGAACTGGTACACCAGTCCGTGCGTTCGGCTGCCCGGCGACACGGTATCGACGAGCCGCCGGTCGAGATCGCCGACGGCGTCGGTGACCCGCTCGTACTCGTGGACCGCCGTCGCTTCGAGCGCGTCATCACGAACCTGCTCGACAACGCGCACCGCTACGCCGAGGGCGCGGTGGCCCTGCGGATCGACGTGGTGGGCGCGCAACTGGCCGTGAACGTCGACGACGCCGGCGCGGGCGTGCCGAGTGAGGAACACGAGCACGTCTTCGAGCGGTTCTTCCGGGGACGCGCGGCGCACGACCGGGGCATCGCGCGCGGGACCGGCCTCGGACTCGCGCTCGTGCGCGACCACGTGCGCGCCTTCGGTGGGACGATCACCGTCTCGGACAGCCCCGAGGGTGGGGCGCGCTTCCAGATCCTGTTGCCGATCGTGACGAGTGAGCGCTCGTGAGGCGCCTGCGCACGCTCCTCGGACTCGTGGTGGCGTCGACGGCGTTGGCCGGGTGCACGCTGATCCCGACGTCGAACACGCCGCAACTGATCGCGCCCAAGCGCGTCGGACTCGGTCTGCTCGGCAAGACGATCCCGGGCACCAACAACGGGCGGGTGACCTTCATCTCCCAACCGGTGTACATCGTCGACGCGACCGGGCACCTCTCGGCCTCGAGTCGCATCGTGCCCTCACCGCCCGTGCTCGAATCGGTGTTGCGCCAGCTGATCATCGGCCCCACGAAGATCGAGTCGCTCGCCGGCTACACCTCGGCGCTGCCCAAGAACCTGCTCATCCTGTCGGCGAGCTTCCGCGACGGCATCGGGTACATCGACCTCGCGACCTCACTCGGGGAAATGCCGCGTAGCCAGGAGATCCTCGCGGTCGGTCAACTGGTCCTGACGGCGCGCGACGTGGGCATCACGCTGGGCGTCACGGTTCGCGGCGTCGAGATCACGGTCGCCGGGGTGACCCAGGAGTCACCTATCCCCGGCGGTCATGAGGAGAACCTGGTGACGGCCGAGGACTTTCAGCGACTCTTGAACACCTAGGCGATGGTGGCGGGGCGCACGACCGGCGCGGCGCTCCAGAGGTGCTCGAGGTCGTAGTACTCACGCGCCGCCTCGTCGAAGACGTGCACGATGACGTCGCCGTAGTCCAGTGCGATCCACTCGGCGGCCGCGACGCCCTCGACGTGGATCGGCTTCACCTGGAGCGCGATCTCCACGAGGCGCTCGACCTCCTCCGCGATCGCGCGGACCTGACGGTCGTTGCGACCAGAGGCGACGACGAGCGCGTCGAAGGAGTCGACCAGTTCGCGTAGGTCGAGCACGACGGTGTCACGGCCGAGTTTGTCCTCGGCGCCCATCACCGCGGCGTTGATCAGCGCGGCGACGAAGCTCGAGTGGGGGCCGCGAGGGGTCTCGCCGCTCGTTAGCAAGTCACACTCAGTGGGACACCCCGAGCACCACCAACGCCGCGGCGAAGGGGACCGCGAGCGAGGCCACGCCGATGACGGCGTATCGGTGCTTCAAGCGACGAACTTCTCTTCGACTCTTCGGCGCCGCTTCCAGACCCCGGAGCCTCGTGGGCTGTGGGTCGGTCGCGTCGAAGAGTCGGACTGCCATGCCCCCGACTTTAGCCTCGGACGCTCTGGAAGAGCGGAATAACTGCCGCCGGGAGGTACTGACGCAGGTCCGTCGACGTCGCGCCGAGCGCCCGCACGTAAGAACTCGAAAGATCGACGGGGTCCATCGGGATCTCGTAGCTCACCCATCCATCAGGCACGACGGTGGTCGCGCCGGGCCGCGGCACGACGCCGACACGAACCAACGTTCGCAATTCGTCGGCCTCGTGCCACCCGTTCAGTTGTTCGGCCAGGTCGGCGCCCACGATGAGGTCGACCTCGTCGCAGTCGTTCAACAGCTCGCGCACGGTGTCGATCGTGTACGACGGCCCTTCGCGGCGAATCTCGCGGTCCGACACCTCGACGAGGTCGAGATCGTCGAAGGCGGCCCTCGCCATCGCCAAGCGCAGCGTGGCGTCGTCGCGCGCGCCCTCGGATCGCTTCAGGTACGGATCGCCCGCGACGGTGACCTCGATGAGGTCGTAACGGCCACTGCGCGCGGCCGCCTCCAACGCGGCGACGTGACCGAAGTGGGGCGGATCGAACGTCCCACCGAAGAGGCCGAGTCGCCGAACGTTCACGCGCCAACACTAGACACCGACGGAAGGGAGGTTCTTGGAACCTCTACGCTTGATGAATGGAGAAGTCCTCGCGCGAGTGGAGTCCGGGCACGTGGCGAACGCACCACGCCGCCCAGGGCGTGACCTGGCCCGACGAGCGTCACCTCGCGCGAGTCGAAGCCGATCTCGCCGCGAAGCCCCCGCTGGTCTTCGCGGGCGAGGCCCGTCGACTGCTCGACCACCTCGAACTCGTGGCCCACGGCAAGTCGTTCCTGCTGCAGGCCGGTGACTGCGCCGAGTCCTTCGATGAGGGATCGGCCGACTCGATTCGCGACAAGCTCAAGGTCATCTTGCAGATGGCCGTGGCGCTCACCTACGCGGCCGGTGTACCGGTCATCAAGGTCGGACGCATCGCCGGACAGTTCGCCAAGCCCCGCAGCGACGAGTTCGAGGAGCGCGACGGCCAGCGTTTGCTGGCCTTTCGCGGGCACATCGTCAACGCCGAGGCCTTCGACGAGGCGGCGCGTCGACCCGACCCCGAACGACTGTTGGCCGCCTACCACCAGAGCGTCGCGACCCTGAACCTGCTGCGCGCCTTCACGACCGGCGGCTTCGCCGCGCTGTCGCGCGTGCACGCGTGGAACCAGGAGTTCGTCGCCAACTCGCTCGAGGGCAAGCGCTACGAGGTCGTGGCCGACGAGATCGAACGGGCCCTGCAGTTCATGAAGGCCTGTGGCATCGACCTCCACGACGACGGCGCCCTGCAGGGTGTCGACTTCTACACGAGCCACGAGGCCCTCATCCTCCCCTACGAGCAGGCCCTCACCCGGCGCGACTCGCTCACCGGTGACTGGTACGACTGCTCGGCCCACATGCTGTGGATCGGCGACCGCACCCGTCAACTCGACGGCGCGCACGTCGAGTTCCTACGCGGCGTCTCGAACCCGCTCGGCCTGAAGGTCGGTCCGACGATGGGTGTCGACGAACTGCTGCGCCTCGTCGACATGCTGAACCCCGACAACCGCGCCGGACGACTGACCCTGATCTCGCGCATGGGCGACGACCTGGTCCTGGAGAAGCTCCCGCCGCTCGTCGAGTCGCTGCGCGCCGAGGGCCGCGAGGTCGTGTGGGCCTGTGACCCGATGCACGGCAACACCTTCGTCGCCTCGGGCGGCCAGAAGACGCGCCGCTTCGACGACGTGCTCTCGGAGACCTCGAAGTTCTTCGAGGCGCTCTCGGGCATGGGCACGTGGCCCGGCGGGCTGCACGTCGAACTGACCGGTGACAACGTGACCGAGTGTCTCGGCGGTGGCTCGCGCCTCAACGAGGGTGACCTCGAGTTGAACTACACCTCGATCTGCGACCCGCGACTCAACGCGACCCAGAGCCTCGACATGGCCTTCCACGTCGCGGAGTTCTTGCAGCGCTACTCGGCGGGCAACGGCGCGCGGTCGTTGTAGCGCAGCAGTCGACGCCATCCGTCGCGGAACTCGATCTCGGTCATCGAACAGTTCTCGATGCGTGGGCGCAGCCGTTCGTCGGGCGCGACGCCCTGGTAGAGCTTCATGGCCTGCTCGATGAAGCCGCCGTGGCACACGACGACGACGAGTTCGTGGGGATGACCTTCGACGAGACGTTCGATCGCGGCGCGACAGCGCGCGTAGAAGCCGAGGAGTGACTCCCCGCCCGGCGCGGTGAGGGCGTCGGGGTCGAGGTCCCAGTCCGGGGCGCCGTAGCGCTCGACGTACTGCGCCCACGGAAGCCCGTCGCCCTCCCCCACGCTGATCTCGTTCAGCGCGGCGTCGACGACCGGCTCGAGTCCCGTCGGCAGCGCCGCGCGCAAGATCTCGCCGGTCTCGATCGCGCGCGGCAGCGCCGACGTGTAGAGCGCCGTGGTCTTGGACAGTTCGCCGCTCATCGTCAGGCGCGCGACGAGCGCCTGCGCTTGGCGCTGTCCGAGCGGCGTCAGTCCGCCGTCGCCCAGTGGTCCCCCGGCCAGACCGTTCGCGTTGGCGTAACTCTCGCCATGGCGGATCAACATCAGTCGCGTCCCCGACGGCTTGGGCCCGCGTTGGCGAAAGCCCGACGGTGGCAGTCGTTGGTCTTCGTTGTCGCTCACGCCAGCTCGCCCACGAACTTCTCCAGTTGGCGCAGCGTGCGACACTCGATGACCTTCTCGCAGTACGGCGCGTACTGACTCACGATCGAGTCGCCACTGTTCCAGTAGGCCGTCGGCTCGGGGTTCAACCAGTACACCGCCTTCGCGCGGTACTTGAGGTCGGCGATGACCTCGGCGTGGGCCTGGTGGTAGTTGTTGCGCGCGTCGCCGAGGATCAGGATGGTCGAACGCCGCGTGACGTCCTTGGCGAAGCGGTCGTGGAAGCTCACCAACGCCCGGCCGTAGTCGGAGTGGCCGTCGAAGGCGATGACGTCGGCCTCGGCGTTGATCTTGGCGACCGTCTCGGCCGGGTCGTCCACGCCCTCGAACAACTGGGTCACCTCGTCGAGCCCGTCGACGAAGACGAAGCTGCGGACCTTGGAGAACTGCGAGCTGATGGCGTGCACCAGGTGCAGCGTGAAGCGCGCGAAGGACGCGACCGAACCCGAGATGTCGGCGATGACGAAGATCTCCGGTTTGGCCGGGTGCGGCGGCTTGAAGCGCAGGTCGATCGGCACGCCGCCGGTCGAGAGGCTGCGGCGAACGGTGTGGCGCAGGTCGACCGGTCCGCGTCGTCGTCGACGGCGCCGGCGCGCGAGTCGAACGGCGAGTTTGCGACTGAGTGGTCGCAGGGCGCGCTCCAGCTGGGCCATCTCGTCACGATTCGCGTGCATGACGTCGAGGTCCTCGGGCAGCGGCTTGCGCACGGACTTGGCCAGCGCCTCGGAACCACGGTCCTCGACCAGGCGCTCGCGGATCACGCGCTCGATCTCGGCCTTCAGCATCTCGATGCGGGACCGGGCCTCTTCGCGCGCGAGTCGCTGCGCGAGTCGGTCGTCGTCGTCGGATCCCTGCGTGAGCCGTCGCTCGAGGTTCTCGAGGTCGAGGTTGCGCAGCGTGCGATACAGGTAGTAGGTCCCGCCCACCGGGCGACCGGGCTCCATGCCGGCGTAGCGCGTCACGGATTCACCGGCGGCGAGCCGCAGCGCCTCACGGTCGCCGTCGCGCAGCGCGCGAAAGAGCAGCTCGGCCAGTTCTTGGGCGCTGAGCGAGCTCGACGCGCCGCCGCCCTCACCGCGCGACTGACCCGGTCCGGTCGCGCCGGCCGCGCCCTCGCGTTCCATCTCGTCGGTGTCGACGTCGTCCATCATCTCCGACGCCGCGTCCCAGGACCTCGTCGAGAAGAACACCTCGAAGGCGGTGTTGAAGACCGGCATGTGGTCGCCGTCCTTCACCAGGGTCGCGGCCAGTGCGTTCTTCACCAACGAGCGGTCCGAGAGGTCGATCACCTCCATCGCCTTGGCCGAGTCGACGTGCTCGCTCATCGAGATGGGGATGCCCGCGGCGCGCAGTTCGCCGATGAAGTCGCCGAGGAGGTTAAGCACCGGTCTTGGGCCGACTGAGCAGCTCTTTCGTGGCGCGCTCGATGTCGGTCTGGTACTTCAACAAGATGTGCAGCGTCTCGGCCGCGTCCTGGTCACCGATCTCGGAGCGTCCGAGCACGACCAACGTGCGCGCCCAGTCGAGTGTCTCGGCGACCGACGGCGCCTTCTTGAGATCGAGCGTGCGCAGGCTTCGCACGACCTGGGCGATCTGTTCGGCCAGCGTGCTCGTGATGCCCGGCACGCGCGAGATGATGATGTCGCGCTCGCGCTCGACGCTGGGATACCCGATGTAGAGGTACAGGCAACGTCGCTTGAGCGCCTCGGAGAGTTCGCGCGTGTTGTTCGACGTGAGAAAGACCATCGGGATCTGCTTGGCGCGCACGGTGCCGAGTTCGGGGATCGAGACCTGGTACTCCGAGAGGATCTCGAGGAGCAACGCCTCGGTCTCGAGCTCGACGCGGTCGACCTCGTCGATCAACAACACGACCGGGTCGGTCGCCGAAATCGCCTCGAGCAGCGGTCGCGTGAGGAGGAACTCTTCGCCGAAGATGTCTTCCTCGAGCTGTTCCCAGTCCTCGGTCCCCTCGCCCTCCGGCCGACCAGCCTGGATGCGCAGGAGCTGCTTGCGGTAGTTCCACTCGTAGAGCGCCTTGGAGTCGTCGAGTCCCTCGTAGCACTGGAGGCGGATCAGTCGCGCCCCGATCGAGTCGGCGACGGCGCGCGCGAGCGCGGTCTTGCCGGTGCCGGCCGGACCCTCCACGAGGACCGGCTTCGCGAGACGGTCGGCGAGGAAGCAGACCGAGGCGATGGCGTCGTCACTGAGGTAGTCGTGATCGGCGAGTCGCTGCATCACGTCCTTGGCCGAGTCGAAGCGCACCGGCGGGATCTCGTCGAGCCCGAGGCGTTTGGCGAGTTCCTCGCGCGGGTCCAGTGCGGTCATCGAATCTGTCCTTCTCCTCGTACGACCCACTTGAGACAGGTCAGTTCTCGTAGCCCCATCGGGCCTCGGGCGTGCAGCTTCTGGGTCGAGATCCCGACCTCGCCGCCCAGTCCCAATTCGCCGCCGTCGACGAACCTCGTCGACGCGTTCACCACGACCGCGGCGGCGTCGACGCGCTTCACCCAGGCCTCGGCGTTCGCGTGGTCGTTCGTGAGGATGGCCTCACTGTGGCCGGTGCCGTAGCGCGCGACGTGCGCGATCGCCTCGTCGAGGGAGTCGACGACCTTGACGGCGAGGATCAGATCGAGGAACTCGCGTTCGAAGTCCTCTTCGCTCGCCGGCGTCGCGTCGGGCAGGTAGCGCCGTCGCGCGCTCGTCGGCGCGCAGTTCCACCTCGGGCATCGCCGCCGCCAGCGCCGGCAGGAACGCCGCGGCGACCGCCTCGTGCACGAGCACGGTCTCGGCGGCGTTGCACACGCCCGGGTCGCGAGGTCTTCGCGTTGCGCACGATGGCGACGGCCTCCTCGAGGTCGGCCGACTGCGTCGACGAAGACGTGACAGTTGCCGTCGCCGTCGAGCACGTAGGGCACGCGGGCGTGTTCGCGCATCGCCGCGATCAGGCTCGGTCCCCCGCGCGGGATCAGGCAGTCCAGTACGTCGGTCATCTGCATGAAGGCGGTCGCGGTCTCGTGCGACGAGTCCTGCACCAGTGACACGGCGGCCGCGCGGCAGGCCCTCTTTCTCCAGCGCGTCGTGCCAGAGCGACACGATGTACTGGTTCGTGTCGAAGGCCGTGGACGAACCACGCAGGTAGGCGGCGTTGCCACTGCGCACGCACAGACCGGCCACGTCACTCGTGACGTTCGGTCGGTTCTCGTAGACGACGCCGATGACGCCGAGCGGCACGCGCAGGCGTTCGACGCGCAGGCCGTTCGGGCCGCACGCTCGCGTCGACGCGCTCGAACAGTGGGTCGGGATTGGCCGCGATCTCGCGCAGGGCGTCGGCCATGGCGTCGACGCGCGCGCTCGTCAGGGTGAGCCGGTCGACGCCCGCGCCGGACTCCCGGTAGGCCGCGACGTCCCGGGCGTTGATCGCCAACAGTTCCTCGCTCGACTCCTGGAGGCGGTCGGCGACGTGCAACAACACGGCGCAGCGCTGCTCGTTGGAGGCCTGGGCGAGGACCGTGGCGGCCTCTCGAACCGCGCGACCTTGCGCCGTCAGCGCAGCTAGTGACATGGAGCAATCGTAACGGGTGCGCTCAGGCGCGACGAAGGAGGACCAGATCGTCGCGGTGCACGACGACGTCGTCGCTGTCGTGGAACGACTCGGCCGAGACGCGCACGAGTCCCTTGGCCACGACCTGACCCTCCGGTCCCTTGATCTCGACGGCGTCACCTTCGACGAAGTTCCCGGTGTGCGATTCCACGCCGACGCGCAGCAGGCTCCGACCGTGGTGTTCGAGCGCCTGGAGCGCCCCTTGGTTGATGTGCAGCGCGCCGCGACTCGCCACGGCGAAGGCGATCCACGACTTGCGCGCCGACAGTCGCTCCGGCCTCGGATGGAACGTCGTGCCGATGCCCGGCGAGTCCGTGACCGCGTGCAACAAGGCGTGCTCCACGTGGGCCGGCGCGATCACGGTCGTGATGCCCGACCACGTCGCCATGCGCGCGGCCGCGAGCTTCGAGGCCATGCCGCCACTGCCCACGCCCGAACGACTCGCGCCCGCGAGGTCCACCAACTCGGTGTCGAAGGCCGTCACCTCCTCGATCAACGTCGCGGTCGGGTCGAGTCGGGGGTCCGCGGTCAAGAGGCCGTCGGTGTCGGTGAGCAGGACGAGGTGCGACGCGCCGACGAGGTTGGCGACCAGCGCCGCCAGCCGGTCGTTGTCGCCGAAGCGGATCTCCTCGTCGGCGACGGCGTCGTTCTCGTTCACGACCGGCACCACGTCGTAGGCGTGCAACGCCTCGAGGGTGCCGCGCGCGTGGAGGTACTGACCGCGATGCGAGAAGTCGAGCGGCGCGAGCAGGACCTGTCCCACGTTCGCGCCGACCTCGGCGAAGGCGTCGCGCCAGGCGCGCATCAAGAGCGGCTGGCCGACCGCGGACACGGCCTGCAACGACACGCTGTCCGATGGACGCGGACGTCCCCGGCCGACTTCGGACCACCCGGCGGTGATGGCGCCGGAGGTCACGACGACGACGACCCACCCGCGGGCGCGCAGTTCGACGACGTCACGAGCGACGTTGGCCAGCGCGCCGTAGGCGACGCCGCCGACCTCGTCGGTCACCGACGTCGTGCCGATCTTGACGACGAGGCTACGCGTCGCCATCGCCGTCGCCCAGGTCCAGACGCCCGTGTCGCGCCAGACGCTCGCGACGCGACGCACGGTGGTGGTCGCCGCGGTCGAGTCCGGCGCTCACGTCGTCGCGCCACCATTCGAAGGAGAGCGGTCCGATGGTGACGACGTCTCCGTCGCGGACCCCGGCGCGCGTGAGCATCCGATCGACGCCGAGCGCGCGCAAGCGCCGCACGATCTCGGCCAACGCCTCGTCGTCGGTCAGGTCTTGGAACCGCACCGCGCGGATGGCCGGCCGTCCGGCCACGCTCCACGCGTTCGCGCCCGCGCGCTCGACGGTGATCTCGTCGGGCAGCGGCTTGTGCACGACGACCTCGTGCTCGAGGCGTTCCACCTCGTCGCGTACGGACCTGCACGACGAGGGCGGCCAGTTGGCCCACGAGCTGGTCGATGCCCTCGCCGGTGATCGAAGAGATCGTGAGGACGCCGGGCATCTCGTAGGCCGCGGCGTCTCCTTTGGACCCGACCACCACCCGCGGTCGCTCCAGGAGGTCGGCCTGGTAGTCGCCGAGCTCGCGCAACAAGACGTCGAGCTGGTCCTGGGGCGCCATCGGCGCGAGTTCGGAGAGGTCGAGCAACACGCACAAGACACGGGCGCGCTCCACGTGGCGCAAGAAATCGTGTCCGAGGCCGCGGCCCTCGGCCGCGCCTTCGATCAGTCCGGGGATGTCGGCCATGACGAACTCCGTCGCGTCGCCCGGTCGTCCCGTGCGTTCCCCGACGCGCACGACCCCCAGGTTCGGCACGAGCGTCGTGAAGGGATAGTCGGCGATCTTGGGCCGCGCGGCCGAGACGCGCGCGATCAACGTGGACTTGCCGACGTTCGGGAAACCGATCAGCGCGACGTCGGCCTGCAGCTTCAGTTCGAGGTTGAACCAGTTCTCCTGCCCGGCCTCGCCCTGCTCGGCGAAGGCCGGCGCGCGGCGGTTGTTCGAGAGGAATCGGTTGTTGCCCTGGCCGCCGAGGCCGCCCTCGGCCGCCAACCAGCGGTCACCCGGTCCGTTGAGGTCCACGAGGAGTTCGCCCTCGCGGCTGTAGACCATGGTCCCGACCGGTACGACGACGACCTGGTCCTTGCCCCGCGAGCCGTGCTGGCGCTTGGACGTGCCGTGCTGTCCGTCGGTCGCCCGGCGAAAGGGGTGGTCACGAAATCCCAGGAGCGAGGCCTGGTTGTGGTCGGCGACGATCCAGACGTCGCCGCCCTTGCCGCCGTCGCCGCCGTCGGGACCGCCCTTGGCGACGTGGGCCTCGCGTCGAAAACTGACGCAGCCGGCCCCGCCGTCGCCCGCTTTGGCGTGCAATTGGGCGAAATCGACGAAGGTGGACACACCCTCATCCTACGGCCCGCCCCTTCGAGGCCCCTTTTCCGTCGGGCAGTCGCCGACCTCGACGGTCACGCGACGGCGGTGACGGCGTCCAGTTCGAGACGCCCGACGTCGCGAAGGTCATCGCGTCGCCTCGGCGCTCGTAGCCGCGGATCTCGCGTGATCAGCCCGTCGTCCACGCAGAGGACCTGCCAGCGCACGTTGTCCTTCGACGTTGTGCGCCTGCACGCGAGGATCTTCAGTCCGACGACGAGCCGTTCGCCCACGACGGTGACCTCGGTGACGTCGGCGCGGACGCCGTTGTCACGCGCCATCTCGTACCACGAGAGGATCTGTTGGGCGTTGCGGCACGTGGGGACGTCCTGTTCCGGCGCGCCCCAGCGCGCGTCGGGCGCTAACAGCGCGCCCATCGCGACGAGATCGACCGTTTTCCATGGCGTGACGCACACGCTTGGCCACCGTGTCCATGGTCTGCAGCGGCGAATCTCACAACAGCACTCGCTCGTCGCGCACGCGTCGCGGTTCGTGCTCGCAGCGCGATCTCGACAACAGCACTCGCTCGTCGCGCACGCGCGCTCGCGGTTCGTGCCTGTCCCGCTACAGCCACAGTGCGCGCACGAAGTCGTCACGTCGTCAATCTACGCTCGAGTCAGCGGATCGAAAGTGGCGATCGCCCGTGATCCGTCGGATGTTGAGACAAATGCCGCCGATCTGTAGTGATTTAGGCACTTTTGGGGCTCTGGCGAGGCCGATCGAACGTTACGATTCTTTGACGGAGGATTTTTTCGAAACAACCTCTGACCAGTTAGTTTTGTGAATGACATTTGGTCGAAAACGGCGAAAACTTACGAGAAATCCCAATATTTCCGCCATTTTGCGTAAAGATGGCTCCGGTTGCTGGGAACACTCCCAGTCCGTTTCAACGAAGAGTAAGGAGTCGACCGGTGAACAAGGCCGAGTTGGTAGATGCGATTGTCGCCGAAAGCGGCGCTAACAAGAACACGGTAGCTGAGGTCCTCAAGGCCCTAGAAGATGTTGTGGTATCGAATGTTTCGAAGGGTGAGAAGATTGTTCTGTCGGGCTTCCTTTCCTTCGAGCGTGTGGCCCGCAAGGCCCGCACGGCTCGCAATCCCCAGACTGGCGAAGCCATTCAGGTGAAGGCTTCGAACGCTCCAAAGGTTTCCATTGGCTCGACCTTCAAGAAGGCAGTCAAAGGCGCGTAGTTCTCGCGACAAACAAGAAACCCCCGGGCTTTCGCCCGGGGGTTTCTTGTTTTAGGAGGAAAACTCAGCCGACGAGTACGTCAACCAGTTTTCGGCCGCCTCGGTAGCCGAATTTCACGGTTCCCTCAGCGAGCGCGAACAGGGTGTCATCTTTGCCGATGCCGACATTGCGCCCGGGGTGGAACTGGGTTCCGCGCTGGCGCATGATGATGCTCCCCGTCTTTACAACAGTTCCGTCGAAGGTCTTGACGCCCAGTCGCTGGGCGTTGGAATCGCGGCCGTTCCTGGTTGAACCGCCGCCTTTGGTCTTGGACATCGAACTCTCCTAGGCCTTGGGCGAGATCTTGGTGATCTCGACGCTGGTGTAGTGCTGGCGGTGACCCCAGCGCTTGCGCTGGATCGACTTCGCCTTGTAGGTCAGGGCCCGGATCTTGGGGCCCTTCTCCTCGCCGAGGATCGTGCCGGTCACGGACGCGCCCTTCAGGGCCGGTCCGGCGACGACGGAGTCGCCGTCGACCAACAGGACGGGTTCGAACTGGATTTCGGCACCATTCTCTTCCGGGCGCAGGTCAACGCGGACGACTTGGCCCTCGGTGACGCGCTCTTGAGATGTGCCTACACGGATAACGGCGTACATAGGGATTCAATAGTAGCCGATGGCGCGAACGACTCGCGCCCTACAGTCCGGTCTCGACGACGAAACCGCGCCCGTCACAGACCGTGCAGATGCTCGACACGGACTCCAGGAGACCCTTCGTTGACGCGCTTTCGCGTCATCTCGACGAGGCCCAGTTCCGAGATGTCGAAGACCTGGGTCCGGGTCTTGTCGCGCGAGAGGGCCTGGCGCAGCGCCGAGGCCACGGCCTCGCGGTTGCCCTTGGACTCCATGTCGATGAAGTCGATGACGATGATGCCGCCGATGTCGCGAAGTCGCAGTTGACGGGCCACTTCTTCGGCCGCTTCGAGGTTGTTGCGAAAGACCGTCTCCTCGAGATTGGTGGTCCCGACGTTCTTACCGGTGTTGACGTCGACGACCGTCAGGGCCTCGGTACGCTCGATGATCAGCGAGCCACCGGAGGGCAAGAAGACCTTGCGGTCGAGGGCTCGGTGGAGCTGCTCGTGGACGAAGTAGCGCTCGAAGAGCGGGAGTTCCTCGCTCGAGCGGTCGTAGTACTCGATGCGGTCGGCCAGTTCGGGGTTGACCGCGAGCACGTACTCGCGCACCTTCTCGTAGAGGACGCGGTCGTCGATCAACACGCCGCGGTAGTCATCGTTGAGCTCCTCGCGCAGCACGCGCACCGCGAGGTCGAGGTCACGGTAGACGAGACGGGGCTGGTTGGACTTGGCGACCTCGGCCTCGATGGCCGCCCACTTCTCGGCCAGCGAACTGACGTCACGCGCGAGGTCGTCGGCGGTCACGCCTTCGGCGGCGGTGCGGATGATGATGCCGTGGCGCTCGGGTTTGACGTCGTCGATGATCTTGCGCAGTCGTCGGCGCTCGCCGTCGGGCAGGCGCTTGGAGATGCCGATGGTGCTGGAGTTCGGGACGAGGACCGCGAAACGGCCCGGGCAGTGAGACCTCCTGGGTGAGCCGCGCGCCCTTGGCGCCGATCGCGTTCTTCGTCACCTGACAGATGATCGTCTGTCCCGACTTGATCATCTGTTCGATGCGCTTGTCGTTGGAGGACGTCCCCTCGACGTCGTCCATGTCGAAGGAGATGTCGCCGCGGTAGAGCACGGCGTTCTTCGGGATGCCGATGTCGACGAAGGCGAGCTCCATGCCCGGCAGGACGTTCTGGATCCGACCGACGTAGATGTTGCCGTCGATCTGGTTCGTCTCGTCGGCCGCTTTGGCGACCGTGTACTCGACCATCGTGCGACCTTCGAGGGTCGCGATGTGCGTCGCCTCTTTCGTGGTGTGCACGCACATGAGGTAGCGGCCCTGCGCGCGGGTCCGACGTTCGCCGCCGCGGCGGCGCTTGTTCTTGCCGCGACCGGCCGCGCTCTCTTCGCCGGCCGCTTCCGGCGCCGACGCCTCGACCGGCGAGTCGAATGGTCGACTCGGGTTGCGCGGTTGCACCCGCCCCTGACCCGCCCTGCGCCGCCGCGACCTCGGCCGCCGCGCCGACGTCGATTGCCGCCGCCGCCTTGGCCCTGACCTTGTTGACCCTGACCTTGTTGACCTTGGCGACCCGACCCGCGCGCGGTGCCGACGTGTTGGTCGACGGGACCGAGCCCGGTCGGGTGTCGCCAATCTGAGGTGCGGGACGGGTATCGCCGATGCGGGGGCTAGGCGATGAGGCGGATTGAGTGTTGGTTTCGTCGCTCACGACGGGTACTCCTCGAGTTCTTGGGTGACGGGGCGCACTGCGCCGCACTCACGGGGGTGGAAACGTGCCCGAGGGATCGGGCGACGTTGGTGTTGGGAGCCGTGGCGTGACGGGTCCAGATGAAAGCGACTATCCAGGTTAGAAATAGCGTCACTTCACTGCCGTGTACCACGTGGAGTCCTCAATGCTTGCAGGAGCGGAGTACTACTGCACCGCGCAACTGCTGCGTTCTATTCGCGCACTGCACATTTTGCACAGAAACGCCCAACGTCATCAGGTTACTCGTCGCGCCGGCGCGATGGTCGATTTCGCCTTATTTGATGGTCGTCGTGGTGGTCGCGCCGGACTTGGAGGTCGTGGTCGTCGTGGGCGGGGTCAACTGGTGCTTGAGTTTCACCGGCCCGATCGGGTGGGCCACGAGGTAGTTGAACGTCGCGCGCGACGACCGGGGCCGCCGCGTCGGCGCCGTAACCGCCCTCTTCGATGACGCACAGGACGACGTATTTAGGGTGCGTGGTCGGTCCGAAGCCGACGAACCAGGAGTTGGGTTCGATGCCGATCCCGCCGTTAGTGGCCGTGCCGGTCTTGCCGGCGATCGGGAACGACGTGAGCGAGAAGTTGATGTTGTCGTGGAACGGCGCGTAGGCCGTGCCCTCGGGACTCATGACGACGCCCTCGAGCCCGGCGAGGATCGGGTCGCGCACGCGTGCCGGCAGGCGGACGTGACCGAGGACGCGTGGGCCGTAGCGCACGATCGTCTGGCCGTGGGCGTTCACGATCGCCGCCGCGACCTCGGGCGCGTAGCGCGTGCCGCCATTGGCGAAGGTGGCGTAGGCGTTCGCCAGCGCGATCGGGGTGAGGGCCGTGGTGCCCTGACCGAAGGCCATCTCGATGTTGTCCCCGGTGTACCAACTGTCGTAGGGGAAAGCCTTGGGCGCCTCGGCGTGGAGTTCCTTGCGCACCTCGGGGGAGTCGACGCGGCCCTCGACCTCGTCGGGCAGGTCGATGTCGGTGTACTGGTCGAGCCCGTACTCGTGAGCGACGTTCTGGATCGGCGTCTGACCGTACCTCGCCTGCTGGGACCAAAAGAGGTAGCCCAAGTTGTAGAAGTAGTAGTCCGACGACTTCGTGAGCGCGCTCTCCAGGTCGACCTCGCCGTTGCCCGTCGTCTCGTCGTCATGGAAGACACAACCGCGCGGGTTTGAGTGACAGCCCGGCACCTTGAAACTGCCCGTGTCGTCGATCAGCACGTCGGGCGACAGGACGCCGGTCTGCATCATCGCGGTGGCGGTGATCATCTTGAACGTACTGCCCGGCGTGTAGAGGCCCTGGATCGCGTAGTTGTTGAACGCGCCCACCGACAACAGATGATGGAACTGCGTGTCGGAGAGTCCGTTCACGAAGGACGACAGGTTGTAGGACGGGTAGCTCGACATCGCGAGCACGGCGCCGTTTTTGACGTCCAGGACGACCGCCGCGCCGTTGATCGCCTGGGGCAAGATGCCCGAACGCGGGTCGGGCACCGTGCGGTCGTGCAGGATGTCGGCCTTGAGGATGCCATCGAGGGCGCTCTGCAGTCCGGCGTCGATGTTCAGTACCACCGAGTCGCCGATCTTGGGTTGGGTCGTGTGGAGCGTGCCGATCACGCTGCCGTCGGCGCCCACCTCGATGGTGCTGGTGCCGTCGTGTCCCCGCAGGTACTGCTCGTAGAAGGACTCGACGCCGGTCTTGCCGATCGTCGAATCGGTCTGGTAGCCGGCGCCCGGGTGCGCCAGAATCTCGTTCTCGGTGATCGGGCCGACGTAGCCGAGCACCTGGGAGCCCACGCTGCCACCCAGGGGGTAGCTCCGTCGCGAGACGTCGAGCACCGAGACGCCCGGGAACTCCTTCGGGTGCAGCTTGATGAACTCTACGATGTTCGCCGGCGCGTTGGCGAGGATCGGCGCCGGTTGGTACGGGTTGTAGGCCTTGTCGGCGAGGTCGCTGCGGATCTTCGCGACGCTGAGTCCGGTGAGCGACGCGAGCGTGCCCTTGATCGAGGGGTCCAGCGTCGCCTCGGCGCGCGAGAGTCGGATCTCGACCGTCGTCACGTTGTCGACCATGGCGGTGCCGTTGCGGTCCAGGATCAGCCCCCGCGAGGCCGGGATCGTCGCCACGCGCAACGAGTTCTGCTCGACCTGATCGACCGACTGCTTGTGGTCCTTGATCTGCAACACGTAGAGACGCCCGACGAGCAACAAGAACAGCAAGAAGAAGAACCCCCCGATCACGTACCAGCGGCGTTCGGGGCGCAGCTTGACGTCACCGGGCGCCGCGACCAGGTCGCGGATACCGACCGGTTTGGGTTCGTTGATCGAACGTCCCTTGCCGCGAAACGGGTGCAACGACGTCCACGGGCGCCACAGCCGCGAGAACCGCGAACCGGAGGGGCGATCGCGCCACGAGCCCTTCATCGATGCGCCCGCACGCCCACGCGACCGACCATGCGCGCGAGGCGCGAGACCGGACGAGCCAACACGAAGAACGCGACGGCGTTGACGACGATCGAGTTCACGAGACTGCCGTGCCACAACGAGAAGTTCAAGACGCCCACGCCGCCCGCAGTGTAGATGATCGGCGCCGCCGCCCCGGCTCCGGCGGCCAGTATCGGCGTCACCCACCACGCGGCGGAGTCGAGGTCGCCGACACCCTCTTTGCCGAGTCGCGAGGCGCCGTAGGCCAACACGACGCCGACCATCGCGGTGAGTCCGAAGGGCGTCGTCGTGTGCGTGTCGAAGAAGACGCCCCCCACGAGGGCCGCCCAGATCGAGAGCGTCGTGAAGCCCGCGAGTCCCAACGCGAAGGGCCAGAGCCACACGAGCATGAAGACGACGCCCGCGAATCGCCACGACGAGAAGACCGAGAGCTGCAGCCCGACGATGAACATGGTGACCACGGTGACCGGGATCAACGCACGTGTCACGTCGAGGGCTCCCACAGCACGACGTCGAGGTACACGAGGTCGCGCAGGTCCGCCAACGGGTGCAGCCCGAGGTTGTACGTCGCCGCGCCCGGGGTGAGGGTCACCTTGGAGACCTTGGCGACCGGCAGGCCCGGCGGATAGAGCCCGCCGTCGAGACCGTTGGTCGAGAGCACGGTGCCCGAGCGCACCGAGGACGTGAGGGGCACCGACGTCGCGCCGAGGCCGTTGTTGACCCCCTCGCCGCTGACGACGATCGACGTCTTGCCGTTGCCGAAAGTCACGCCGATCAAGGATTTCACGTCGGTGATCAGTTGGACCGTGGCGCCGTGGGGCGTCGTCTCGGTGACGGTGCCGACCAGTCCCCCGTTCGCGACGACGGGCATCCCGACCATCACGCCGTCGTCACGACCCTTCGAGATGTCGACCGTGGCGGCGAAGTTCGTCGGCGAGAGCGCCGTCACCTGGGCCGCGACCGTGGGGAGTGAACCCACGAAGGGCACGTCGAGCTGCGTGCTCAGTTGCTGGAGCTGACGATTCTCGGCCCACGTCTCGTTGGCCTTGAGTTCAGCCTTCCCGAGTTCGTAGCGGAGCTTCTGGTTCTGGGAGACCACGTCGCTGTAGTTGATGGCGCCGGCGAACATGTGGCCGATCGGACGCGCGATCTCATTGACGGTCCAGCTGAAGGGCGAGGTGACGAAGTTGGCCGCCGTGCGCAGTCCCGAGACGACGCCGCCGCTGAGGTACAGCACCACGAGGATGACCGAGACGGTGGCGCCGATCGTCCACGTACGACGCCTCGTCCGATCCGTGGCCACGGGTTAGCGCGTAGGGCTGGTCTTCAACATGCGCGCGAAGACGTCGAGTTCTTCGAGGCACATGCCGCTTCCTAACGCCACGCAGTTGAGTGGGTCGTTCGCCACGATGATGGGCATATTCGTTTCGTACTCCAGGCGCGCCGCGATGCCGGCGAGGAGGGCCCCGCCGCCGGTCAACACGATGCCCTGTTCCATGAGGTCCGACGAGAGCTCCGGCGGCGTGCGATCGAGCGTCACCTTGACGGCGTCGACGATCGCCTGGACCGGCTCTTCCATGGCCTTGCGGATCTGTTCGGTCGAGATGATCACCGTCTTGGGCAGACCGGTCACGAGGTCGCGACCGCGGATCTCAGCGCGCAACTCCTCTTCGAGCGGATAGGCCGAGCCGAGTTGGATCTTGATCTCCTCCGCGGTCCGCTCACCGAGGGCCAACTGGAACTCTTTCTTCACGTAGGCGATCAACGCCTCGTCGAGTTCGTCGCCGCCGACGCGGATCGATTGACTGGTCACGATGCCGCCGAGTGAGATGACGGCGACCTCGGTCGTGCCGCCGCCGATGTCGACGACCATGTTGCCGGTCGGTTCGTGGATCGGGAGGCCGGCGCCGATCGCGGCGGCCATCGGCTCTTCGATGATGTAGGCCTTGCGCGCACCGGCGAACTCGGCCGCTTCCATGACGGCGCGCTGTTCGACGCCGGTGATGCCCGAGGGCACGCAGATCACCATGCGCGGTTTCGCGAAGCGGCGTTGGTGGACGCGGTGGATGAAGTAGCGAAGCATCTTCTCGCAGATCTCGAAGTCGGCGATCACGCCGTCCTTGAGCGGGCGGATGGCCTGGATGTTGCTCGGGGTGCGTCCGATCATGCGCTTGGCCTCGGCACCCACGGCCAGTGGCTTGCCGTCCTTCACGTCGACCGCGACCACAGACGGCTCGTTCAAGACGATGCCGCGGCCCCGGACGTAGACCAACGTGTTCGCGGTTCCGAGGTCGACCGCCATGTCACGGCCCAAAAGCGAGAAACGACTATCAACCATAAAGACCCTTTAAGTAGTGACGACGATGCCCTCTTCAACTACAAGGCTAGGACACGAGATGCACTCGAAGCCACTAAACGGCGTTAGGCCAGATGAGGAAAGAAGATTGCTATCTCACGTTGCGCCGACGCCGCGGAATCCGACCCGTGCACGAGATTCTCGCGATGCCCTACCGCGAGGTCGCCGCGAATCGTGCCCGGCGCGGCTTCGCGCGCGTTCGTGGCGCCCATGAGTCCTCGCACGACCTGCCACGTCTCGGTCGGACCTTCGACGACGGTGACGAGGACGGGTCCCTGCGTGATGAACTCGACGAGCTTGTCGTAGTAGTCCTTGCCCTGGTGCTCGGCGTAGTGACGTTCGGCCGTCGCCCGGTCGAGCGTGCGCAGCTCGGCCGCGACGAGACGCAGTTGCTTGGCTTCGAGTCGGCGCAGGATCTCGCCGATGAGACCACGCTCTACGCCGTCGGGCTTCACGATGAAGAGCGTTCTATCCACGACGAAGCAATCTAACAGGGGTCAGGTGAGGTGACGAGAGCGCACCCGCATCACTTCGCCGCGGACCTCGGCGACGAGGTACAGGCTGCCGGCGACGACGATGAGGTCCTCGTCGGTCGAACGCTCGCGCGCGTGCGCCAGCGCCGAGGTCGCGCTCGGGTGCTCGTAGGCGACGCCGCCGTGACGACGCACCGCGTTCGCCACCTCGCTCGCGGGGACCGCCCGCGGTGAGTGCGGCGCGCAGCAGTGGAACTCGGTGAAGCCGAGCGAGACCAATGGCTCGACCATGTCGTCGACGTCGCGCCCGCTCAACATGCCGAGCACGCAGCGACGCTCCCCCGCGACGTGGAACGCGCCGTCGAGGGTGGCGACGAGCGCCCGCACGCCGGCCGGATTGTGCGCGCCGTCCACGACGATCATGGGCTTGCGCGAGACGAGCTCCATGCGTCCGGGCATCCGCGCCTTCGCCAGCGTCGAGACGACGGTCTCCTCGCCGAGCGCGCGACCGAGGAAGGCCTCCGCCGCGACGATCGCGGTCATCGCGTTCTCGCCCTGGTGGATGCCGTGCAGCGAGACCAGCACTTCCTCGTAGTGCGCGAACGGGGTTCGCACGGTGATCGCGCGTCCGCCGACGGCCAACTCGTTCTGCTCCAACGCGAAGGCGTCCCCGAGGAGCCACAGTTCGGCGCCCAATTCATCGGCACGCCGCTGGGCGATCTCGACGACGATGGCGTTCGTCGTGGCGACGATGGCGATGCCGTCGGCCCGAAAGATACCGACCTTGTCACCGGCGATCGCCGCGATCGTCGGGCCGAGCACCGCGGTGTGGTCGAGGTCGACGTTGGTGAGCACCGTCACGACGCCGTCGATGACGTTCGTCGAGTCCCACGTGCCACCCATGCCTACTTCGATAACGGCGACGTCGACGCCTTCGTCGGAGAAGTGCAGGAACGCCGCGGCCGTCAACAGTTCGAATCGGGTGAGGGCGATGCCGCTCACCGACTCCACGTCGGCCAGACGCTGGAGCAGCGTGATGAACTCCTCGTCGTCGATGGGTTCGGCGTTGATGGCGATGCGCTCGTTGACGGCGTGCAGGTCCGGACTGGTGAACGTCCCGACGCGCAGTCCCGTCGAACCCAACAACGCACTGGTCAGCGTCGTCGTGGTGCCCTTACCGTTGGTGCCCGTGACGTGGATCGTCGGGTAGTCGCGCTGAGGTTCGGCGAGCATCGCCAGGGTGTCGACGATGGGCGCCAGCGTCGGTATCTCGCGCCGGTTCGGGGCGGCGCGCTCGTAGTCGACGTGCGACTCCAGCCACGTCAGCGCGTCGACGTACGACGTGAAGCGCACGCGTTAGCTCGCGCGACGGGTGCGCGTCGCCTTTCGCAATTCGTACTCGGGCGCGACCTTGTCGCGCACCGACTCGGCGGTCACGACGCAGCGTACGACGTCGGTGCGTCCGGGCACGTCGTACATCGCTTCCAGCAACACCGATTCGAGGATCGATCGCAGACCGCGCGCGCCGGTGCCGCGCTCGAGCGCGAGGTCGGCGATCGCTTCGAGCGCGCCCTCGTCGATCACGAGTTCCACGCCGTCCATCGCGAGCACCTGTTGGAACTGCTTGACCAGTGAGTTCTTCGGTTCGGTCAGCACGCGGATCAGCATGTCGCGATCGAGTTGTTGCACCGCGCTCACGATCGGCAGTCGTCCGATGAACTCCGGGATGAGTCCGAACTTCACCAGGTCCTCGGGCAGCGCGTGACGGAACAGCTCGATGTCGCCCTTGCGCTTGGACTCGACCGGCTGGTTGAAGCCCATCGACTTCGTACCGAGCCGACGCTCGATGATCTCCTCGAGTCCGGCGAACGCGCCGCCGACGACGAAGAGGATGTTCGCCGTGTCGATCGTGATGAACTCCTGATGCGGATGCTTTCGTCCACCCTGCGGCGGCACGCTCGCGACGGTGCCCTCGAGGATCTTCAAGAGCGCCTGCTGGACGCCCTCGCCGGAGACGTCCCGCGTGATCGAAGGGTTCTCGGCCTTGCGCGCGATCTTGTCGATCTCGTCGATATAGATGATGCCGCGCTCGGCGCGCTTCACGTCGAAGTCAGCGGCCGAGAGCAATTTCAACAGGATGTTCTCGACGTCCTCGCCGACGTAGCCGGCCTCGGTGAGCGCGGTGGCGTCGGCGATCGCGAAGGGCACGTTGAGCATGCGCGCCAGCGTCTGGGCGAGGAAGGTCTTGCCGCAGCCGGTCGGACCGAGCAGGAGCACGTTGGACTTGGCGACTTCGACGTCATCGTCGTGCAGCGGACCCGTTTGGATTCGCTTGTAGTGGTTGTAGACCGCGACGGCGAGGATCTTCTTCGCCTCGACCTGTCCGATGACGAACTCGTCGAGGAAGGCCGAGATCTCGCGCGGCGTCGGCAGGTCGTCGAGGACGAACTCCGGACGGTCACCGAACTCGTCGGCGATGATGTCGTTGCACAGGTCGA
Source organism: uncultured Acidimicrobiaceae bacterium (assembly GCA_963802735.1). GTDB lineage: Bacteria > Actinomycetota > Acidimicrobiia > Acidimicrobiales > RAAP-2 > RAAP-2. The sequence continues at coordinate 198,513 of CAWDJY010000012.1, forward strand.
TGCACTCGTCGCAGATGTACACGCTGGGTCCCGCGATGAGCTTCTTTACCTGTTTTTGACCCTTCGCGCAGAAACTGCACTTGATGAGGTCGTTGCTTTCACCGAACTTCGCCACTTATTTCCTCCGACATGACCTCCGCCGCGACCATCCTACGGGGCGGCAACGTCAAATCGGGGTACTTACGGACGGGCCGTGATGACTTCGTCAATCAGTCCATATTCCACGGCTTCGGCGGCGCTGATGATGAAGTCGCGGTCGGTGTCCTTGGTGATCCGCTCGACCGACTGGCCGGTGTCCTGGGCGAGCATGTCGTTCAACATGTCCTTCATGCGAAGGATCTCACGAGCCTGGATCTCGATGTCCGACGCCTGACCGCCGACGCCGCCCCACGGTTGGTGCAGCAGCACGCGCGCGTGCGGCAACGCGAAGCGCTTGCCCTTGGCGCCGGCGCCGAGCAGTACCGCGGCGGCCGAGGCGGCCTGACCGAAGCAGAACGTCGAGACCGCCGGCTTGATGTACTTCATCGTGTCGTAGACCGCGAGCAGTCCCGTGATGTCACCGCCCGGTGAGTTGATGTAGAGGTTGATGTCCTTGTCGGGGTCCTCGGACTCGAGGAAGAGCATCTGCGCGCAGATCAGGTTGGCGATCGTGTCGTCGATCGGCGTGCCGAGGAAGATGATGCGCTCACGCAGCAGTCGGCTGTAGAGGTCGTAGGCGCGCTCGCCACGGTTCGACGATTCGACGACCGTGGGGACGAGGTAGTTCTGAGCTTTGAAGTATTCGTTCACGCAGATACCTTAGGCGTCGGCGTCGGTTCCCTCGGCGGCGTCGTCACCGGATTCGGTCGTCGTCGACGCCAGCGTCGGTGTCGTCAGCAGACTGATCCTCACGCAGCAACGCGTGGTCGATCTCGGCGCCCTCGGGGTCGACGTAGACCACGTTCTCGCTCAACCACTTCGAGGCCTTCATCTTGGAGACCTCGGCCGAGAAACTCACGACGCGACCCGAGTCACGCAGGTTGTCGCGCAGCAGGTCCGCCGACACACCCATCGCCGCGGCGGTGCGCTCGAGCTCTTCGTCGATCTCCTCCGGTGTCGCCTCCAGGTGCTCGGCCGCCACCAGGGCGCGCATCGCGAGGTCGACGCGCACGGCGCGCACGGCGTCCCGGCGCAACGTTTCGAGCAGGTCCTCGGGCGTCTGATTCGTCACCTGCAAGAACATCTCCAACGTGAGCTTCTGCGCGCCGAGTCGCTCGCCGAGGTCGTGCAGGCGCTCGTTCGTCTCGGCGTTGATCAGTACCTCGGGCGCGGCCTCTTCGGACACGAGTTCGCTCAGCGCGAGAAGTGCGGCGTCGCGCTGGGACATCTGCGCCTCGACGATCTTGCGCCGACGCATCTGCACGAGGATCGCCTCGCGCATCTCCTCGGCGCTCGTCCACTCGGAGTTCTCGGCGACCCATTCGTCGGTCAACTCCGGGAGCACGCGTTCTTGGACCTGCTTCAACTTCAGTTCGTAGGTCGCGACGATGCCCTCGCCGACCGGCGCGTTCATCTTGAGTTCTTCGCCGGCCTTGAGCCCGAGGATCAACTCGTCGACGCCTTCGGCGATCGAGCCGGTGCCCACGGTGTACATGAAGTCCGTCATGTCGAGCGGCTCGGCGTCAGTGGCGATCTGTTGGACGTGCACGTCCATGGTGACGAGGTCGCCGGTGACGATCGGTCGGTCGACCGGGTTGAGCACGGCGTCGGTCTCCAGATACCGGTTGATCTGCGCGTCGACCTCCGCGTCGGTGACGACCGGGGACGGAATCGTGACGCGCAGTTCGCGCTGGCCCTTGATGGAGATCTCCGGGCGGACCTCGACCTCGGCTTCGAAGGTGAGCAGGCCCTCGTCTTCGCCGGCGGTGATGTTGATGTCGGGCTGGCCGATCGGGTCGATCAGCGAATCGGCGACGGCGCGGGCGTAGAAATCGGGCAGGGACTCGCGAATCGCCTCGGATCGCAGCACCGACGGGCCGCCGATATTGGCGATCAGGACGTTCTTCGGGACCTTGCCCTTGCGAAAGCCCTTCACCGAGACCTGCTTGGAGAGGGTCTTCGCGGCCGCGTCCATCGCGTCGTCCATCTCGGCGTCGTCGATCTCGACGGTGAGCATGACTTTGTTGTTCTCTAAGAGTGTGGTCGTGGCGCGCATAGGAGATGCCAGCCTACCGGAGCGATCGCGAGCGACCCTAAATCATGATGACGAGCGACGCGGCCAAGGCGTTGGCCATGGCGTGGTCTCCCCGGACGTCGGTCGCCGAGGCCGCGAGGAACGCCGCGGCGCTGATCCGGCCCGCGGCCCGGCGCCAGAACAGCGCCACCGGCGTCGTCAACTCGAGCGTCGGGGTGTGCGCGCTCTCGGTGACGGGCACGGCGCGACCGTCGACCACGCCGATCGACACCGACCGCGCGAGACGACCACTCAGGTTGACCCGCACGAGCGTGCCGTCGGGCGCCTTCATCCGCTTGCCGATGACGTAGGGCAGCGCCGACTCGAAGCGGTTCACGACGATCTCTTCGCCGGGGCCGTGATCGTCCTCGGGTTGCAAGAGCGCGTCGCGGATGTCCTGGAGATGGATCCAGCTGTCGACGACGCGGGTCTCTTGGAACCGGTGGTACGGGCGCTCGCCTTCCGGGCTCCAGCCGACCTTCTCCCACCCGGCGTCATCCAGCGCGCGCAACGCCGCGATCGAGCGCGCGCACTGCACGTGCAGGTCGTCAAGCACCTCGAGTCCCGGACGGTCGCGATTGGCCTGCACGAAGGCCTCGTTGAACTCGCCGATCGGGTTGTGCACGTACTGCGGCCACTCGCCGTGATAGGTGGGCACCGCTTCGCCGTGGAGCATCCGCTCGAATCCCAGCAGGTGGCTCAGCACGTCCTTGACGCTCCAGCCGGGGCACGGCGTCAGCGCCTCGTAGCTCTCGGGCGGTTGCGGCCGCACCAACCGGTCGATCGAGCCCCACGTCGTGTCGAGCGCGTCGATGATCCATTCGTAGGCCATGTCCGCCTCCACTGGTCTTGGGGCCAGCCTACGAAGCGGCGGCGCGGCGGATGATGAATTCATCGGATGTGTAACGATGGTGGGCACGGGGCGTAGCGCAGCTTGGTTAGCGCGCCTGGTTTGGGACCAGGAGGTCCCGGGTTCGAATCCCGGCGCCCCGACGAAGTGACCTTGACCTTGTTTTCCGGACAACGTTGGTGAGAAGTTGGCCGAGGGCGCTGACCAGGGTCGTTTTCGCTGGTCCACCGTCGGATTCGGGTCTTAAGCCCCTAGGAGTCGCCCGATTCGGGGCACAAAATGAGGTGATGGCTCCTTGCTCGGTGAAACCCCTAGACACGTGGCACCAAGGCGCGTCGCCGGTCGACGGCGCTGACCTCGACGTCTTCGAGCTCGCAGCTATCGGACTGATCCTGGCCGACCCGCTTGGCGTCGTTCGACGTGCCAACGCAACCTTCGCTCGAATGCTCGAACTCTCCCCCGCCGAACTCGTGGGCACGGCGCTTTCCTGCCTCGACCCCGAACTCGGTGAACGTCTCGCATGCGTCGCCACCGTCGAGTCGACCGGTGACGACGCACGAATGCCAAGCAGCTGGAGCACTCGACACGCCGACGGATCCGTCCTCTGGCTGGACGTGTCGATCGGCGCCGAGCGCGACGCTTCGGGTGCCGTTCGCGGGTTCCTCGTCCAGGCCGTGGACGCCACGAACCGCCGAATGGCCGAGGACGACCTTCGACGCCTTGCGGCGGCGCAACGCATCGCGCATCTCGGCAGCTTCGAACAGGACCCGGAAAGCGGAATGTTGGAGCCCACCGAAGAGCTCACTCGCCTCCTCGGCATCGAATCGAGTGGACCGATCTCGGTCGCGCAACTCATGGACGTCGTACACCCCGATGACCGCGAGCGGCTCGGCGACGCCATCGGTTCATGTTTCGCGCACCACACACCCGTCGACATGGTGCACCGCCTGTCGCTCGCCGACGGGACGGTTCGTTGGGTGCACGCACTCGCGGAGTTCAGTGAAGATTCGCGTTCGGGCCGACCCAGCGTCCTCGGCACGATCATCGACATCACCGACCGAGAGGTCGCCGAACAGGCGGTGGCGACGATGCTTCGTGAACTCGAAGACATCCAGCGACTCACTCGGCTCGGGAGTTTCGAGCAGGACCCCGCGCTCGACGAGATCAAACTCTCCAACGAACTGCGGCGCATGCTCAACATCGAGTCGACGGACGCGATCACGATCGATCGCATGATCGAAGCGGTCCACCCCGAGGACCAGAAGCGACTGCGCTCGGCGATGGAGGTGTGTGTCGCGTACCACTCGTCGTTCGACGTCGTGCACCGACTCCTCCTCCCCGACGAGACACTGCGATGGGTGCACTCCCAAGGTCAATGGGTCCCCGCCCAACCGGGTGGTCGGGACCACGTGCTCGGCTCGGTGCTCGACATCACCGAGCGCAAGATCGCCGAGGACACCCTGGTCTTCGAGTTCTCCCACGACAGTCTCACGGGACTCACCAACCGAGCGGCCTTCCTCAAGCAGGTCGATCGGGCACTGAGCGCCTCACAGAGCCAGGCCAAGCAACTCGCGGTCCTGCTCATGGACGTCGACGACTTCAAGACCGTGAACGACAGCCTCGGCCACATGGTCGGCGACGAACTCCTCGTGGACCTCTCCCATCGACTCGCCGCGGTCTCGCGCGGCAAGGACGCCGTCGCCCGATTCGGGGGCGACGAGTTCGCGGTGCTCATCGAGGCGAACGACGCTCGGAACGTCGCGCAGTTGGTCGCCCAACGGATCGCCGAGACCCTGCGCTCGCCGTTCAGCCTGGCCGAGCACGAAGTGAAACTCTCGGCCAGCATCGGCATCGCCGTGAGCGACATGGTCGGTGACGCCGGCACGCTGCTCCGCGACGCGGACCTCGCGATGTACGTGGCGAAGCAGCACGGAAAAGGGCGCTACGAGATCGCCGACGCCGGCATGCAAGTGCGAGCGCTCGAACGACTGAACACGATCGCCGACCTTCACCACGGTGTGGCGCACGGCGAATTCGAGGTCTACTACCAGGCCATCGTCAATACCGAGACGACGGTGATCGCCGGCACCGAGGCCCTCGTGCGCTGGAACCACCCGGAGCGCGGACTCGTGTTGCCCGATGACTTCATCGAACTCGCCGAATCATCCGGACTGATCCTCCCATCGGGCGAGAGGTCCGACGCGAAGCCTGTCGACAACTCGCGTCGTGGCGCCGCGAGGGCCTCGTCGACGACGACTTCTACGTGAGCGTCAACCTGTCGCCGCGCCAACTCGCCGATGGCGCGATCGTCGAGAACGTCGCGCGTGATCTCAAAGACGCTGGACTGCCCGGCGGCGCGCTGGTGCTCGAGATCACCGAGAGCGCGTTGATGGAGAACTACGACGCGGTACTCGCCCGACTCCTGGAACTCAAGACCATGGGTCTGCGGCTCGCACTCGACGACTACGGCACGGGCTACTCGTCCCTCGCGAGACTCTCGGAACTGCCGATCGACATCATAAAGATCGACAAGTCCTTCATCGACCACGTGCGCACGAACGCCGAGACCCGCATCCTGGTCAAGAGCGTCGTCGACGTGGCAAAAGCGCTCGACATGGCGACCGTCGCCGAAGGCGTCGAAGAGGAAAGCCAGTTCGAGACGCTGCAGAAACTGGGTTTCACGTTCATCCAGGGCTTCTTGTTCGCCAAGCCCGAGCCCGCCACGTTGGCGGGTGCGGCCATCACGCGACTGCGCGATTCGCGCCGCGGCCGTTCGAAGCGGTCGCGTCAACTCTCCACCAGGGGTAACGCGCGGCCCGGTGTCACAATTGAGCCACGAGCGAGACGAACGAATCCACGTTTCGTCACGATTCGTCAAGAAGTCCAGCACCCACTCGCGCCGCTCGTTCCTGCGACGGGCCCTCGGCGTCGGCGTGGTCGCCGGTGGCGCCGTCGCCGGCGCGGTGTACTACGAGGACCGACGCCCGTCGACCTCGACGACGACGGTAGCCACGACCACGACAACGACGTCGGGACCGGCCACCGCGGCGTCATGGACACGACTTGGCGACGCACTGCACGGCAGCCTCGTCCAGCCGTCGAACCCCCGCTACGCGATCGACCGCCTGCTCTACAACTCGAAATTCGTCGACCTCCATCCGCGGGCCATCGCCTACTGCGCGACGCCCGACGACGTGGCGCGCTGTCTCGACTTCACGGCGACCCATGACCTGACCCTCGCGGCGCGGTCGGGTGGTCACAGCTACGGCGGGTACTCGAACAGCGACGGACTGGTCATCGACGTCAGCCGGATGAACGCGATCACGGTCGACACGACGGCCAACGTCGCGCGCGTCGGCGCCGGGGCCAAGTTGATCGACGTGTACAACGTCATCGGCAACGCCGGGCGACTCCTCCCCGGCGGTTCGTGTCCGACGGTCGGCATCGCCGGGCTCGCCCTCGGCGGGGGCATCGGCGTGTTCGGACGGAAGTACGGACTCACGACTGACAACGTCCGCGCCGTGACGATCGTCACGGCCGACGCTCGCGTGCTGCAGGCGACGCGCACACGAACACCGACCTCTGGTGGGCCAGTCGGGGCGGGGGCGGCGGGAACTTCGGCGTGGTGACGTCCTTCGAGTTCGACGTACACCCGATGCCCGAGGTGACGCTCTTCACGTTGCAGTACCCGTGGTCGGCGGCGTCCACCATGGTGAGCGCCTGGGGCCAGTGGATCGCGACGGCACCCGACGAGCTGTGGTCGAACTGTCAACTGCTCTCCCAGGGGACCTACGGGTACCTGCCCCAGATCGCCGGCGTGTTCTGTGGATCGCCGGGTGAACTCGCGAGCGTGCTCGCGCCACTGCGCTCGATGATCGCGACGGCGCCGACGTACTCCTTCAGCGGTTCCAGCGCCTACTTGAGCGCCATGGAGATCGAAGCGGGCTGTTCGGGCCTGTCGATCGCGGCGTGCCACCTGACCACGCAGAACCCGGCCGGCCGACTCAGCCGTGAGGCCTACTCCGCGAAGTCGAGTTACGTGAACGGTCCGATCAGCGACGCGTCGGCGGTGGCGTACGTCGCGGCCGTCGAGAACCTCCACGCGCACGCGCCCACGGTCGGTGGCGGACTCGCCTTCGACGCCTACGGCGGAGCGATCAATCGGGTAGCGAGTGACGCCACGGCCTTCGTCCACCGTGACAAGTTGGCCTGCATCCAGGCAACGTACTCGTGGTCCAGTTACACGTCGCCGTCGGTGATCGCGGCCGGAGCACGGTGGCTGCAGTGGCTCGGGACCAACGTGTTCGATCCCTCGACGGGCGCGTACCAGAACTACATCGACCCGACGCTCGCGAACTCGCCCAAGGCCTACTACGGATCGAATCTCGCGCGACTCGCTTCGATCAAGACGAAATACGATCCCGAGCGGCGGTTCTCCTTCGCCCAGTCGATCCCGGCACCGCCCACTCGCACTAGGCCACGGCCCCGCCGCCGAACTCGCCAACGACGTGATCGTTCATGACTTCTCACTCCACGATGACCTCCGCCTCGAAGGAGTGACGGATGCTCGCGCAGCGCTCGATGTCGGTCAATCCCGTTGCGCCGAACCAACTGCTCGACTTCGACCGAGACCTGTAGTGTCATGAAATGGGACACACTCTCCCTCTTCTCGTCACACCGACCGGAAGAACACCGAGTGCCGTCGCGCCGGTCGCTGGTCCCACGCCCGCCACCTACCTCGTCTCCCTGCGCGGCGGCGACAACCACCACAAGCCGCTCAATGGGGTCGAACCAGACACTCGCCACGCGGCGAGCCCTCGGGACTCAATCGCCCGACGCCAACAGACCCTCCGATCTCGCTGTCACGAAGGACCCATACGGGCGGGTCCGATGGCCGCGCGCGTCGACGCCGGTTGACCGACGTGACGATTGGGGGGTCGCATGCAGGTGCCAAGTAGTCGCTCGCGCTGGGCCTCCCTCGGCTTGGCGTGCGTCGTGTGTTGCGGAACGTTCCTCGTCAACGCGTCGGCCGGCGCCAGCGCACGAGTACCCGGACCGACTCGGCTCATGATCGTCGTTCTGCGCGACCAAAACCGGTCGCTGACGCCTCGTTCGAAGGCCTACGACGCGGCCGTCACGACCGAGCAAGCGCCGATAGTGCATTCACTGCGCGCGAGTGGCGCGACGCACGTCGCCGCGCTGAGCTTCATGAACGCGTTGGTGGCTCGGATGTCGAGGGTCGAGGCACGCTCGTTGGGCGATGATCCCGCGGTCGCGCAGGTCCTGGCCAACGCCGTACTCCCGGGACCACTTCCCGGCGCGCGACCCGTGTCGGGCGTCGCGAACGCCAAGGTCATTCAAGACCCCACGTCGAAGATCTCCGACGCCGCGACGTGCGGTACCGCCAAGGACCCGCAGTTGGACCCGGAAGCCCTCGCCAATATCAACGCCACGCCCCGCCCAGTTGGGCAGTGACGACGGCACCGGCGTGACCGTCGCGATACTCGCCGACGGACTCGACACCGCCGATTCCGACTTCCAGCGCAACGCGGCCTACGGCACGGCCGGCCAGGCGGCCGTGAAGGAGTACGACTTCTCGAGCGACGGCACGAGCGCACCGACGCAGGGTGCCGAAGCGTTCGGTGACGCGAGCTCCATCGTCGCCCAGGGCAACGCAGTGTACGACCTCTCCCAGTACGTGTCCCCGACGCACCCGCTGCCGAGCGGGTGCGACATCAAGATCGTCGGCGTCGCCCCCGGTGCCGACGTCGAGGCGCTGAAGGTGTTCGCGACGAACGACGACACCACCGAGTCCGGTTTCCTCGAGGCGATCAACTTCGCGGTCGCGAGTGGCGCCAAGGTGATCAACGAATCCTTCCTCGTCGACCAACTTCCCCGACACCGCACTCGACGTGACGCGCGAGGCCAATGACGCCGCCGTCGCGGCCGGCGTCACCGTCGTCGTCGGTGCCGGGGGGGGGGGGATGAGCACCATCGACTCGCCGGCCTTCGGACCCCGACGTCATCAGCGTTGGCGCGTCAACAACGTTCCGCACCTACACGCAGTTCGACCTACGGCGGTATCAACGCCCCCTGCCGCGAGCGGGTCCTACGTCGACAACAACATCTACGAGGACCTCTCCTCGGGCGGCTACGCCCAAGGCGGCAACACCGTCGACCTCGTGGCGCCGGGCGACCTCAACTGGGCGCTGTGCAGCACCAACTATTCGACCTACGCGGACTGTGTCAACGAGAGTGGCGCGGGCTCGGCCGGTCGAGCTCTTCAGCGGCGCGCAGAGTTCGTCGGCTCCATTGACCGCGGGCGCCGCCGCCGACGTCATCCAGGCCTACGCCTCGACGCACGACGGCCTCGATCCGACCCCCGGCGTTGGTCAAGGAGATGCTCATGAGCACGGCGAGCGACATCGGCGCGCCGGCGACCGAACAGGGCGCCGGGCTCTTGAACGTGCTGGCGGCGGTGCGAGAGGCCAAGTCGATCGACGTCACGAGCGGCAACGACGCGGCCGGCGGTGCCGACGGCGGTCTGCTGCTCGACCCCGGACAGATCAACGTGGTCCAGGACCCCGGTGACACCGCCACACAGTCCGTCCAGGTGACCAACACCGGCGCGAGCCCCGTCACCGTCAACCTCTCGACGCGCGCGCTCGCCTCGACACCGGTGGCCAGCCAAATCGGCAACTTCTGCATGCAACCTCGTACGCCGACGCAGGGGTGTCGGCGAACACGGGGGACATTCGCGATTTGGAGCGGCGTCAACGAGGTGTATCAGGACGAGAGCTTTCGAGTGCCGGCGACGAACGGACTGTCGCGGCCTACGAGACTTCGCGGCCGCCTACACGTACTACGGTCAATCCTCGTTGCTGCACTTCGCGCTGTTGGAGCCCAACGGGGCCTACGCCGCGTACTCGCTCCCCCAAGGTCTCGGCGACTACGGCGAGGTCGAGGTGACCGATCCGCCGCCCGGGAAGTGGACCGCGGTCTTCTTCACCCAGGGGCGCGCGGCTTTTCGGCACGAGCGCCGGCCGTCCAGTGGAGCCCGACACCGTGACCTTCCTCGCCGGTGGCACCATCAGTCCCTCGACGCTGACGATCGAGCCGGGCCAGACGGGCGTCGCGCATCTCGCGTTGACGAGTTCGAACGTCGCCGGCGACACGGATCAGTCCGTCGTGGTGTCGAGCCGCTACGGCACCAACACCGTGCCGGTGACGGTGCGCACGACGATCACCACCAACGGCCAAGGCGGCTCCTTCAGTGGCCTCTTGACGGGCGGCAACGGTCGCCCCGCCACGCAGGCCGCCACCAACACGTATGCCTTCAACGTGCCGAGCGGTGAGGACGACCTCGACGTGAGTCTGACCCTGTCGAGCGATCCCGACGACACCTTCGTTGCCGAACTCGTCGATCCGGATGGCCAGACCGTGGGCTACTCCACGAACGCCGCCGCGGTCAACGCCTTCGGCGTCCCCACGGGCAACCCCTCGGTGACCTTGTACAAGGCTGACCCCGTCGGCGGGCGCTGGAGCCTCATCGTCGACTGGCTCAATCCGGTCACCGGGTTGGAGCTCAAGGAGCCGTTCACCGGCACGATTCAGTTCAACCACGTCAACGTCATCGACAACCTGCCCGATAACGATCCCCTCATCGCGTCCGGCAGCGAGAAGCCGTACGTCGTCAACGTCACCAACACCGCGAGCACGCCCGAGGCGTTCTTCGTCGATCCTCGCTTGGACCAGACCGAGACGATCGACCTGCTGGACCAGAACTTCCCGGCGACGGCCGCGGACATGACGCTGCCGCTGTCGGCGGGACTCGGGTTCCCGTACTATCTCGTGCCGTCCCAGACGAGCGAATTGCGCGCGAGCATCACCGCTACGGCGCCCGTGACCTTCGACCTCGAATACTTCCCGGGCGACCCCGACGTCTCACCGGGGTTGAACGACCAGTCGGGCACGACTGGATCGATCAACGGTGACAGCGCTGAGGTGACGTTCAGTGATCCCGAAGTCAGTCCGGGTTTGTGGCTGCTCAACCCCGCCGAGATCGGACCGTTCCCGATCACCGGAGCGCCGTTGGTCACCGCCAGTGCGACCTTGAGTGCGGTGACCCAGACCTTCGACCCCTGGATGACGTCCTCGACGGGAGACCTGTGGTCGTCCTTTAACGGCTTGACCACGGGATTCTCTCCGGTCGTCTTGCAACCGGGACAGGGCACGACGATCACGGTGATGGTCGCGCCGAGCGGCCTTCCCGGGACCAAGGTCTCGGGCACGCTCTTCGTCGACGACTACGCCATCAACAGCGGGTTCGTGAACGGTCTGGTGCAGTCCGACGAGCTCGCCGCGATCCCGTACAACTACACCGTGTCTCACTGACCACGCTCCTCGGACCCCGCGTGTCGCGACACCCAGCGACGGCGCGTCGGAATCTGGGTATTCGGCGCTCGGTCGTGCATTCATGCACTGCCGACGGTGAAGAGCCGCGACCCAGCGCGGCGATCGTGCGCCCGACGGCTTCATTGCATAAAACCCCACGCCGAAAAACTCAACTTTCTGCATAGTGTGCAATTGCTGGCGGGCTGCCAAGCGCCTCGCTACACTCTGCACAATTCGACTTTGGGCGTCAAGGGCGAGTACGAGGCTGGCGAACGTTTCGCCATTCTCTTAGTCATGGGGGACTAGATGAGAAGGATCCATATTGGAGTACGCACGGGCATTGCGTTCGCCGCGATGACGTTGGCACTTTCGCCGGTACTGAGCTTGAGTGCTGGCGCGAGTAGTCCGGGGAACAACACCCTGGTGAACGTCGCCGGTGGCATAAGTCCCGCAAACGTCTCCGGCGCCGTGCCCTTCGGACCGGCACCGTCAAACACGCCCGAAGAGGTCTCGTTCATCTTGGATGAGAACCACCCGAGTCAGTTGCAGAACATCGTGGAGAGCGGCGTACCGAACGAGAACTTCCTCTCGGTCGCGCAGTTCGCGGCGCAGTACGGACAGTCACCAGCGAACGTCACCGCGCTGACGAACTATCTCGGCGGCTTCGGCATCCAGACGAACGTGCTGGCCGACATGATCGACGTCCAGGCCTACGGAACGGCCGGCGAATTCGACGCCGCGATGTCCGTGGTCCAAGATGAATATCACTCACCCGCCGGTATGGGTTCCAACAGCCAGCAGAAGGTCCCCGGACAGACGTTCCACGGTCCCACGACGAATCCGCAACTCCCGAACTACTTGGCGAAGTTCGTTCTCTCCGTCCTCGGTCTGACGAACTACTCGCCGTTCACGAGTGACGCAATGTCGTCGGTCGCCCAGAAGGTCACGACCACGCCGTCGGCCCTGAGCGCGAACGCGTGTCTGTCGCTCGTCGGACTTCCGAGTGCGTGCAACACACCGTCGAACTTCGAGAGCAACTACGGACTCACCAACCTCGAGAGGCACAACAACGGAAGCGGCCAGACATTGGCGATCATCACGTTGGCGTCCATGGACCCGGGCTCCCCGCAGTACTTCTGGGGCAACGTCCTCGACATGACGCCAACCGGACGCACGTTGACCGAGGTTCCCGTCGACGGTGGATCGGGCGCTCCGAGCGGGGCCGCCGGTTCGACCGAGACCGACCTCGACGTCGAGCAGTCCGGTGCCATCGCGCCGGGAGCCAACATCTTGGTCTACGAAGCGCCTAACACGGACTTCGGATTCGTTGACGGATTCGCCGAAGCGGCCAGTGACAACATCGCCTCGAGCTTCTCCTCCAGTTGGGGCGAAGCCGAATCGGTGATCAACGTCTACACCGCGCTGGGCAATGAGACGACCGAGTACCAGGCGTCCTTCGACGAGGTCTTCGAAGAGATGGCTATCCAGGGTCAGACGGGCTTCGTCTCGGCCGGCGACGCGGGTGCCTATGACGACAGCGACGAGATCGGTACCACGAACCTCGACGTCGACTCACCGGGCAACAGCCCGTACATCACGACCGCGGGCGGCACGACCTTGCCGTGGAGCGGCACGTTCACGGACTCGACTACGCACCTCAGCGCGTCGTTCGCGGTCACCTCGCAGCGCGCGTGGGCCTGGGACTATATCTGGCAGCCCATCGCCACCATCACCGGCGCACCGTTGGTCAGCATCGCCGAATCCGAAGCGGCGGGCGGCGGCGGCGGGTATAGCGGGCTCGAACAGACGCCGTACTACCAGCAGGGTGTCTCGGGTGTGCACAACTACTCGGCCGTGCCGTGGTTGACGCCCATCGACCCGGTGAACGTCTTCGGGAGCGGGGTCTTCCTGCCGTCGGACTGGAGCTTCAACGCCACGCCGTCGGTCGTCACCGGTTCCAACACCGGTCGGGCCACGCCCGACCTGTCGACCGACGCCGACCCCGAGACCGGTTACCTCGAGTGGTCGACCTCGTTCGCGCCCACGACGCAGAACGGGTACCTCGAGGGCGGCTGGGGCGGCACGAGCTTCGTCGCTCCCCAGCTGAACGGCTCGGCGGCGTTGATCGACTCTGCGCTCGGCTACCGCACCGGCTTCTGGAACCCCGACCTGTACTGGGCGGCGTCCCACGGCAACTCGCCGTTCACGCCGCTCAACACGGCCGGCACCAGCAACGACAACCTCTTCTACACCGGTACCCCGGGAACCGTGTTCAACCCGGCCACGGGTCTCGGTGTTCCGAACCTCGCCCAGGTGAAGAGCCTGTTCGACAAATAACGTCGTAGGCGTTTGAACGCAACGAGGCCCGCGTGTCACGGAAGTGACGCGCGGGCCTCGTTGCGTGCGCGCTCGAGTCACTCGCGGTGGTGCCCCCGGCAGGAGTCGAACCCGCAACCTGACGGGTAGAAACCGTCTGCTCTATCCAGTTGAGCTACAGGGGCGTCACGCCAAGCGTACTGAACGGCCAGCGGATTCTTGGCTCACGCGAAGTTCGCTGTGCAATACTGGACTGACTTGGTGGGCGTAGCTCAGTTGGTTAGAGCGCCAGGTTGTGGTCCTGGAGGCCGCGGGTTCGACCCCCGTCGCTCACCCCACGTAACACCCGACTCCCCCGGTTCGTCCGTCGGAGTCGGGTGTTTTTTGTGACGCGAGATCTCGTACCGACGAGTAGATTTCGCCTAGGCAACCTCGCGCGAGGTTCGACTGGAGAGACCAATGACAATCGTTCGTGACTCGTTCTACATCAACGGCGAATGGGTGAAGGCCCGTTCATCCGAGACACTCGAAGTGACCACGTCGGGCACCGGCGAGCTGTACGCGACCGTGCCCGCCGGCACCGTCGAGGAGGCCAACAGCGCCGTCGAGGCCGCGGCCGCCGCGTTCGCCGCGTGGTCGAACACGAGTCCCAAGGAGCGCGGCGAGTTCCTCATGCGGATCTCAGAGAAGTTGGCCGAACGCGACGACGAACTCGCGCTGATCATCGCCAACGAAGTCGGCATGCCCCTCATGCTCTCCAAGGGGATCCAGGTCGGCCTTCCGACCATGGCCTTCGCGGAGAACGCGACGCGCGCCGCGGAGTTCGAATGGGAAGAGGAGTCCGGCAACTCGACGATGGTGCGCGAGCCCGTCGGCGTGGTCGCCGCCATCACGCCCTGGAACTACCCGCTGCTACCAGGTCGCCAATGAAGGTCGCCGCCGCGCTGGCCGCGGGCTGCACGGTCGTGTTGAAGCCCAGCGAGGTCGCGCCCATCAACGCCTTCATTCTCGCCGACATCATCGACGAGGTCGGACTGCCCAAGGGCGTCTTCAACCTCATCACGGGACTCGGTCCGGTCGTCGGCGAGGCGATCGTCGCGCACCCCAAGACCGACATGGTCTCGTTCACCGGTTCGACGCGCGCCGGCAAGCGCGTCATGCAGATCGCGCCTCGGAGATGGTCAAGCGGGTGTCGCTCGAACTCGGCGGCAAGTCGGCCAACGTCATCCTCGAGGACGCCGACATCGCCAAGGCCGTCGCCGACGGCGTCTTCAAGTGCTACCTCAACTCGGGCCAGACCTGTTCGGCGCTGACACGAATGCTCGTGCCGCGTTCGCGAGCTCGGCCGAGATCGAGGACCTCGCGGTGGCCGACGTCGGCGGGCTTCGCGCCGGCGGACCCCATCACCGGATCGAGCCTGCTCGGACCGCTCGTCAGCGCCGTCCAGCACCAGCGCGTGCGCGACTACATCAACAAGGGCGTCGACGAGGGCGCACGGCTCATCACCGGCGGCACCACGCCGCCCGGAGGGACTCGAGAAGGGCTACTACGTCGAGCCGACGATCTTCTCCGACGTGCGTACCGACATGACGATCGCCCAAGAGGAGATCTTCGGACCGGTGCTCTCGATCATCCCCTACGACACGGAAGAAGAGGCCATCGCCATCGCGAACGACTCGGCGTACGGACTGGCCGGCGGCGTGTGGGCCGAGCACCGACGAGAAGGCCTTCGAGGTCGCGCGCAAGATCCGTACCGGACAGTTGTCGAGATCAACGGTGGCGCGTTCAACGCCGCTGGCACCCTTTGGCGGCTACAAGCAGTCGGGCATCGGTCGCGAGCGCGGACTAGTACGGCTTCGAAGAGTTCCTCGAAGTCAAGGCCATCCAACACAACTAAACCATCGGGCACCGGCGAGTCGGTATAGACTCGTCTCGCGCCGGTAGCTCAATTGGCAGAGCATTTGACTCTTAATCAACAGGTTCCGGGTTCAAGTCCCGGCCGGCGCACTGCTTAAAATACCTGATTACAGTTAGTTTCTTTGGTGAACTTTGCGGACCTTACGCCGTCATTCTCCTTCAAAAACCCACGATAAATACCGCTGAATTGGAATCACGGATCCCGACTGTCGGATCAGTTACCTGATTTGGAAGAGAGAGTCGCCATTAGCGAGATCTTTTTGCCCGCTACTTCACTGCCGGCTTTCGCTTCGGTGTTACCTTGAGACCCTTTTTCGAAGTTGAAGCCTAAATGCTCTTCGTTGCGAGAATGCCCGTACACCCCTCCTTCACAAATTGCGCAGCGTGACTCTTACTCTTGGGCCTGAGCCCAGGCAATGGTGAACCCCAGCGTCACGGCGATCGCCAATGCGCCGAGGTTCTCCTTTGACCCACCCGGCAGAAACTCTTTGAGATTTCTCGCAATATCCTGAGCGACACCTTGGATCCCGGTTCCGATGACAGGGGCGTTCTCCGCTTTACCTTGAGTGATGAGTTGCTGGACCCTTTGATGAGAAACTCCAAGAAGTTCTGCCGCGTCACGAAGCGATAGTCGTGCATCTTCGGTGAGGGCTAATGCCGCCGCCGACATGAAACTACCCATGGCCCCATTGGCAGCTTCCGCAATCGCTCTAGCGGAATTCGCCTCGTAGACGATGTTCTGGACGTCGGCGGGCAATGTCACAGGTTGGAAATCGATGGAGCCCTTCACGGAGTCGATCGGCACGTTCAACCACAGTGCGAGAGCGTCCACGAGGTACTCCCGGGCTTTGCCGAGAGTTCGCCCGAAGGTATGAACTTGCGGGATCTCTGCAACTTGGGCGATCCACTTCCCGGACTCATCGAGTTCAAAGGTCCCGTGATAGCGAGTGTTCGTCAACTGGGCATTAGTCATTTCGTAGCCATTCCTCTCCTAGGCACGGTGCAAGGTCTCGATCAATTGCTCGAAGCAATCCTTTCGGAATGTCTCCCCCATGAACGGGGACGACGCTCTGGCAAGCACCGCACCTCACGATGAGGTGGGATCCGGACTGGCGCACTTCTGAACATCCCGCCCGCCGAAGAATTGCTCTTAGATCTCGAACCTTCACCTATATCAGTCTATCATAGTAGACTGATATTCTTCGTTGAAAAGTTGTTCAAGCCCAAATACAATCGAACAAATGTTCGCAGGGGGAACTACGTGGTGGACGGAGTGAACCCCTACGTGCATCGACTACACCCGCCAAAAGTCCCACGGATCATCCCACAGACCAGATTGACTCCACCGTACAGATCCGACACCACAAGACGAAATTCCTTGGAATCTTGGACGTTTCCAACACCACAGGACAGATTCGACCACTCGCCTCCCTCTCTCAATCAACAGGTTCCGGGTTCAATTCCCGGCCGGCGCACCAAGAATTGCCGGCTCGTTTCCGGGAACTTTGGGCCGTCCTTGAATCTGCGACTACGACTGGGACCGGTTTCAGGGCCATTCGTCGGCCTCTACTCAATACCACTTCACCACCCAAATGGTCACAAGGAATTTCTAACTACCAGGAACATCCTCCCAACCCAACCGGCGCACCAGGGTTCGAGAGAGACACGTTCGTCTACTTGAGAAGACGAGACAGGCGCCGGTCCTTGAGTTGTCGTCCGCCCGTTTGGCACGTGGGACAGTACGTCATGTCGTAGGACTCGAACGACACGTGGTGCAACGTGTCGCCACACGACGCCGGGCACGGTTGTTCGACACGACCATGCACTTTGAACCGTCCTCCGAGTTTGGCCTCGGACAGTCCACCCTCTCGAGTGCGCTCGAGTTCGACGGCTTCGTCCAGCACACCGAGGGCGGCACGCAACAGGGCCTCGCGCTGCTCGGCGTGCAGCGAACTCAACGAGGCGAAGGGCGACAGTCGGGCGCGGTGGAGAATATCGTCACCCCAGCCGCGGCCGATTCCTGCCATGAATCGCTGATCGCGGAGGTCGGTGGTGAGATGACGCTTCGAGCTACTCGTGCGGATGAGCTCAGCGAACTCGTCGCTGCCCGGCTCGGGCCCGAGCCCGGCGAGCGGCCCCTCGTCGTCGGGCGCGAGCACCCACCAGGAGGCCTTGCGGTGCGTCCCGTATTCGCGCACGAGCACACCGACGTTCGACGAGTCGATCCCGGTGCCATCACGACCGAATACCAAGCGCACCGCCGAGCCGCGGGGCCGCGTCTGCTTCGGCGGACACTCGACGTCCAACCGCCCCGCTTGCGAGAGGTGCAACACGATCCGAATGCCGTTGTCAAAGGTCCACACGAGGTACTTCGCTCTTCGCGTGACTGACAGGAGTCGGTGATCACAAACCTCGTCGGGCGTGGGTGCGTAGGTCTTGAGCGAGGAGAATCCGAGGAGGTCGGCCCGCAGCAACGTGGCGTCCTCGAGCAGCGCCGTGAGTCGCTCGGACAAGGCTTGCATCTCCGGCAATTCGGGCACGCCACAATGTACCCATAACCCATCCGCACACGACCGCGATCTTCATTGGACCAACATTGAGAATTGCCTGAGACCTTCAAAGCTGCCGATTCATCGCGTGGCGCCGTCCGTAGGATGAGATTCACCTCGTGTACGAGGGAATTCGCGATGGTTCAGACCTCGCTTTGCGCGAACGATGCACTCGAAGCAGTTCGTCAGGTCGACGATGTCGTGAACAACTGGAGGTCCGATCATGGAATCGTCAACTCCCCGCCCAATGGTGCTTCGCACGCTGGGCCAGTGGCTACTCCCACTGCTCCTCATCGCGTCGGGCCTCGTCATCGGGGTCGCCGGACCGGCGAGCGCCGCCGCGGCGAACGGCACCGGTACCATGACCACCAAGACCACGAGCGTCACGTACGGCTCGACCGGTCACACCCTCACGTTCACCTACACCGCCGCCTCCGGGGGCGTCTCGGGCGGCGGGGTCCACCTCACGGTCCCCGCGGGCTGGTCGGCCCCCTCGACGACGGGCACGTCCGCCGGCTACACGACGGCGAGCACCGGAACGGTCTCCCTCGACGGTCAGACCATCGTCGTGCTCGGCGTGACGCTGGCCGCTGGCGCCACGCTCACCATCAATTACGGCGTCAAGACCGATAAGGGTCCGGGCGCGACGGCGACGACGTCCGTCGGCGCCGCGACCTGGACCACGACCGAGAAGTCAACCTCGGGCGGCGCCGAGACCTCGCTCACCAAATCACCGGTCATCACGGTGACCGAGACGCTCGCCACGCCGGCCGCGCCATCGGTCTCCCTCGTGTCACCGAGTTCGATCGTCGTCAACTTCACGCCGAACGCGAACGCCAAATCCAGCACCATCACCATCCGACTGGCCAAGGACGGATCGTTCGTCAAGGCCATCGAAGGCAACACCTCGGGCAGCGAAACCATCACCGGCCTGACCCCGGGCGACACCTACTACGCGACGATCACGTCCGTGGGCAACGATACGGACTACTTCACCTCGGCCGCGGGCGCTCACTCCTCCGTGATCACCCCCGGCGTGCTCACGATCGCGGCGCGGGCCACCAACGTGACCGTCGGGCACCCCGTTGACGTCGTGGCGGTGGTGACCGGACTCACGGCGGCCGACCGGGCCACCGTCACCAAGGACACCTTCACCTACACCGGCGTCGCGCCGACGGTCTACGCGACCTCCACCATCGCCCCGTCGGCCGTGGGCACGTACCTGGCACTGCCGGCGAACGCGACCGTGGTCGTCACCCCCAGCACCGACCAGGGCGTCTACGCCACCACGTACAACTACGTCGCGGGCACACTCGTGATCTCGGCCGTCTCCAAGGTCCCCCTGCGCGCGACGAGCGTCATCGGTGGAGCGTGGACCGGACGAACCGTTGACGTGACCATCGTTGGAACCGGATTCTTCGGCCAGCCGAAGATCGTAAGCAGCACGGGTCGCGACACGACCGCGCGCGTGACCCACGACACTGGGAAGCGACTGACCGTTCGCGTGAGCGTGAAGACGGGAACGCCGAGGGGCGTTCACGTCTTTCGCATCACCTTGAGCAACGGGAAGTCCGTCAACGTGCGCTACAGCCAGTTCTAAAACGAAGCAAGTCCTCGTCCACCAACGGACCTCGGTTCGAGTGGACGTGGAACGGCCCTATGACCCCGGTGACGGGTCCGAGGAAGGTATCGACTTGGTTCGCGCGTCGCTTGAGCGCTCAATCAGGTCGATGACTTCGTCGTCCGAGACCTGGGAGAAGTCCTCGTACCACTGGCCGACCGCAAACGGGCCGTCGACTCGGGTAAGCGACACGAACCGGTCGGCCGCTCGTTCCAAACGATTCGCCGCGGCGACGCTCGTGACAGGCGCGGCCACCATCGCCCACGTCGCGCCGCGTGAGCGTACGAGGTCGAGGGCCGCGAGTGCCGTGGCACCGGTCGCCAGGCCGTCATCGACGATGACGACGGACCGATCGTCGAGCTCGAGTAAAGGACGATCGCCCCGATAGAGGTGGACGCGTCTCGCCAGTTCCGCTCGTTCGACGGACGTGACGCGATCGAACTCCTCGACCGTTACCTCCGAGCGTTCGAGGGCATCGCGCTCGATCACCTCGACGCCGTCTTCACTGATCGCACCCATCGCCAGTTCGGGTTGCCAGGGAAAACCCAGTTTCCGCACGACGAGGACGTCCAGAGGGCACCGCAGGACACGCGCGACCTCGAACGCGACCGGGACACCGCCTCGAGCGAGTCCCAGCACCACGACGTCGCCCCCGCCGAGCACCTCCACGAGACGCTCGCCCAAGTGACGTCCGGCGCCTTTTCGATCACTGAACGGCTTCACGTGCGCTCTCCCACAACTCACATTGTGCCGTCCAACGGCCGATCGCGGACCGCGCTCGACAACATCGCGGCGTCGAGCGAGGATCAACGGCAACGGACGTTACGCGATCAGGCGAGAGGGCGATCGGCTGCGTGCGACGAAAGATTCGACTCTTCGTCAGGTGTCTCGTCGGGCCATCGTCCAACCCCCGACCAGCAAAAGGACGGCCGCGTACAGGGCGAGGAGCAACAGCCCGATGAAGGGGCTGAAGAGCGGCGTTCCCTGCAGTTGACTGGGCGTGGTCGAGGCGAACACCGTCGAACTGATGTTGGCGGGCAGGAATCGACTCAGGTCGTGGACGATGACCCCAGGCAACGCGAAGAGCACGACCGTCAGGACCAGCATGATGCCGGTGAACACCGACAACGAGGCCGCGGACGATCGGACTAACGAGGCGATGCCCAGACCGAGCAGACCGACGATCGCGAGGTCGATGCCGCTTTCGATCAACACGCGAAGTATGCCGGGCTGACTGAGGGCGATCTGGCCCGCGTGCGCCCCGAGGATGAGGCGTCCCAAGAAGTACGTGGAGAAGGAGAGCACCTCGCCGAGGACGAGTCCCACTCCCCCCACCACGATGGCCTTGGCACCGAGGACGATCCCCGGTCGGGGCATGGCCGCCATGGTGGAACGAATTTGGTTCGTGCTGTACTCCGAGCTCAAGAAGAGCACGCCGAGCACGCCCATGACGAACTGGCCGAAGTTGAAGCCCACCAGGACACGCATGATCGGGTCGTCGACGTGAGACTGACCGCGCAGGGCGTTGGTGGAGAGATAGCACAGCCCGTACGTGACGAGTGCGAGTGCGAGCACGCTCCACGCGGCCGAGCGCAGCGACCAGAACTTGGTCCATTCGCCACGTAGGGCGCAGCGCAATCCCGCGCGCGATTTGGGCTCCGTGACGTCGTCACGGATCAAGAGGGCAGACGTCACGACGCTCGGTACTGGACCGCACCCTCCGTCAGTTCCATGAACGCGTCCTCCAGGGTGCAGAGGTCGGTCAACTCGTAGAGGGCATTTTGCTGTTCGAGCGCCAATTCGCCGATGACCTTCGCGCTCAGGTTCATCACCGTGAAGGATGAGTTCGTGTCGCGCAGCGTGAGACCGCCGGCGTCCTCGAGGGCCGACGCCAAGAGATCGAGGTTGGCCGCGCGCACTTTGAACGATTGGGTGGAAATGCACCCGACGAAATCCTCGACGGAGAGTTCCGCGATGAATAGTCCTTGCCGATGACGACCAATTGGTCAGCGGTGCGCGCCATTTCGGCCATGAGGTGGCTCTGAGACGAGCACCGTGCGGCCCTCGACGGCGAGGTCGCGACAGAGCGATCGCGTCCAGCGAATCCCTTCGGGATCGAGGCCGTTCACGGGTTCGTCGAGCAAGATGACCGCCGGATCTCCCAGTAGTGCGGCAGCGATGCCGAGGCGCTGACCCATGCCCAGCGAAAACTTGCCGACGCGTCGTTTGGCGACCGAGGTGAGTCCGACGAGGTCGAGGACCTCATCGACCCGCGAAGCGTCAATGCCACCATAGTGAGCGAGTGAACGCAGGTGGGCGTACGCCGAACGGCCCGGGTGAACGGCGCGGGCTTCGAGCAACGCACCGACTTCGCGCATGGGCTCAGCGCACGTCCTTGTACCTCTTGCCGGAAATCGTGACAGTACCCGAATCAGGATGGTTGAGTCCCATGATCATCGACATCGTCGTTGACTTCCCCGAACCATTCGGACCAAGGAATCCGGTCACCTTCCCGGGCGCGACGTCAAAGGAAGGGTCCTCGACGGCGACCACGCCACCGAAGCGCTTCGTCAGTCCGCGTACTTCAATCATCGGGAAAACTTAAGCGCATCAGATGACTAGAGCATGAGGACAACGTAAGAATAAACCAATCCTACGTGCGAGCGCCTTCACCCAAATCGGTAGGACCCGACGCGGCGCGCGACATTTAGCATGCAAACACTGAATTGACTGCGGTCCGCACGACAGGTTGGAGACGAGGTGAAGATGGATCCGCTCGACAGCGTCATGCGGCACTCCCGCACGGCCACGCGCACGGACGCGGACGTTGCCAGTGTCCAAGCACCCGAGCACGATGGTCTGTTCGGCCTGGGCGCTTCGTGAAGGTTCGCCACGTCGTCGGAGTGGTGCTGGTGAGCTCGATGCTCTTCTCGTTCACGGCGTCGCGTGGTGGCGCGGCAGCGGCGCCGAGCATTCCCTCGCGCGCGCCGTGCGGACAGGCCCGTCCGACTACGTATACCCACGTCGTCTGGATCATGTTGGAGAATGAGGGTGACGCGGTGCTCGGGTCCACCAGCGCGCGATACTTCAACATGTTGGTCAACCGGTGTGGCTTGGCGGCGAACTACTACGCGATTTCGCACCCGAGCCTTCCGAACTACGTCGCGCTCACCTCGGGTTCGACCCAGGGCATCGTCGACGACGGCGATCCGAGCTCACATCGACTCACCGTGCCGAGCCTCTTCTCCCAATTGGGTTCGCGATGGCGGACGCTGGCCCAGTCGATGCCGAGCGCGTGTGATCACGTGACGACCAATCTTTACGCCGCGCGACACAATCCCGCGGTCTACTTCACCGCGATCGACGCGTCGTGCCAGCGCGATGACGTGCCCTTGACCTACCCATTGAACCTCAGCGCCGCGTTCACCATGATCGTTCCGAACATCTGTGATGACATGCACAGCTGCCCCGTCGCCGATGGTGACGCGTGGCTGCGGCGCGTCGTCCCGTTGATCGTGGAAGCCGGCATACGAATCGCGCTCGCTCGTACTGTTCATCACGTTCGACGAGAACGATCTGATGGCGTCGAACCGGGTACCGACCCTGGTCATCGCGCCGTCAACACCCCGGGGCGATCGTGTCGAGACGAGGTTCACGCACTACTCGCTCCTTCGAACGACCGAGGCGCTGTTGCACCTCAAGCCCCTCGCGGGCGCGAGACCCGCGACCTCGATGGTGACGCCCTTCCACCTTTGAGATCTCGCGGCGACGATCAGTCGCGCGGTCGACGCGGCGTAACGAAACCTACACTCGTCAGTCATGAGTACCGATGACTTCACCGCGCAGTGGGAGGAATGGCACCGGGCACACGAGGAGCGCCGGGCCCGTCCCTACGGCTTCCTCGCCATCACCGGCTTGCATTGGTTGAGCGAGGAGCCCGCGCGGTTCGACGACGCGCCCGGTGTGTGGTCGAGCGACGCGAACGGCGTGCGCGTCGACTTGGATGAGGGAGCGACGCTGGTGGTCGAGGGCGTGGCGGTCTTGGGACGATACGACTTCGGTGTGGTTGACGAGAGTGGCGTCGGTGCGCTGTACGGTTCGACGTTGATCGAAGTCTGTCGCCGTGACGGTCAGTTCATGATCCGTCCGCGCGACCCCGACCTCCAATCGCAACGGTTACACCGGCACGCCGACGTTCCCGGCGAGCGCCGCCTGGGTCGCCCGCGGCACGTTCGTCGCATACGACGAACCACGGCCCGTGAGCGTCGGAGCCAGCGTGGACGGCCTCACCCACGTGTTCACGTCCCCCGGCGAGGTCGAGTTCGAACTCTCGGGTACGACGCTGCGACTGGTCGCCTTCGACGAAGAGGACTCCGATGGACTATCGTTCATCTTCACGGACCTGACCTCCGGAGTCACCACCTATCCGGCCTGTCGGTTCCTCACCGTGGACGCACCGCGAGAGGACGCCAGTGTCATCATCGACTTCAACCGCGCGACCAATCCGGCGTGCGCCTACACCGACTTCGCTACCTGCCCGTTGCCCCCCGAGGGCAATCGCCTCCCGGTCCACGTCGGGCCGGCGAGAAACTGCCACTCGGCCACGAGCCGAAGGGCCGACCACTCGGTTCCTTCTTGTGGTCACTTCCCTAGGTCGCGTCACTGGAGATGCGCAGCGCGTAAATCGGCGTCGTCGGGGAGCTCGGCGCGCCCTCGCCGTTCGCCGCGCAGGCGCCGACACTGGGGCAACTGATGTCACCCGCGCTGAGGAACGACTGTCCCTCGTAGTCCGGCGACCCGGCGGGGACGCTGAAGGTCACCCTCGACCAGGAGGTTCCCGCGTTGGTGGTGCCAAGCAGGCCGACGACCCGCCGTTGGTCGCCTTCCCCACCTGCTGGGGGATGGCGGCGGTGCCGGCCGCCCAGCATTCGTCGTCGCTCGGACAACTGATGCCGGAGAGGATCGGCTGCGGCACGTCGCTGGGCTACTGTTCGGGGGTCCAGGTCAGTCCACCGTCCGACGTCGACGCGACGTCGCTGATGTCCGTTTCGCCGTCGCCTCCGATCGAACAGGTCACAATTTTACCGATGGTGCCCTTGAACGCCGCCATCGCGTCGCGGTACTCCTCATTGGCGACGGCGCGCACGGCCGGCGACTGCGGTGGCGGTGTTGACGACGTGGGCTTCGGCGAGGACGCGGTGATCGACGAGCACTCCGGCGGATTGGCGATGGGCATCGCGATGAGACCGGTGACCGAACAGTGCTGCGCGTCGGCGCACGAGATCCCCGAGAGGTAGTCGATGCCGAAGCCGAGTGGGAAGGCACCCGTGGACCACGTCTGACCGCCGTCGTCGGTCACGGCCGTGACCCCGGACATCGCGTCGCCAGTTCTCGACGAATCACTGACGCCGATGAGCGTGCACGACGAAACGCTCGGACACGCGAGCTCTTCCATCGAGTCACCCGCGACGATCACGGAGTCCTGGAATTGCACGCCACCGTCGTTCGTCGAGAGGAACGTCGCGTCGATGGGCGTCTGGTTCGAATCGGTGTGGGCGGCGACCAGTCCCCGGCACGACTCGGCCGACGGGCACGACAGGGAGTAGATGACGCCCACGCCGGCGGGCAACGGATCGATGGTGAACGAATGTCCGCCGTCATTCGTGGTCACGAGCACCGGTTGAGAGTCGTACGTCCCGCCCGCGGCGCAGTCCGTGGCGCCGCTGCACGCGAGCGGACTCGTCGAGAGGAAGCCGCTCGGCAGGGCGTACGTGCTCCAGGTCGTCCCGAAGTCGGTGCTCGCGTAGAGCGACACCGACGTGGCGCTGGAGGCCTGATCGCTGGCGTAGCTGCCGCTGAGGGCGAAGCACGTCGAGGCGTCGGGGCACGTGAAGTAGCCCGGCGGAGGCCCGGCCACGTTCTGTTGCCACGTACCCGACAGAGCGTCGTCCATGAGCGCCCACGTGCCGTGGCGCGCCAGCGGGCCCGACCCTGCGGGACGAGCGCTGAACACGTGTCCGGCCTGCCACGTCGTGGTCACCGGCGCGGTCAATCCCCCGCCGCCCGTCGTCAACACGACCGCGGCGGCGACCAGCGCGACGAGGGCGACGGCGGCCGTCACGCGGGTTCGAAGGTCACGGCGCGACCACTGACGGCGCGAGCGCGACGCGTCGCGGGTCCGCTCGCGGCGCCCTCGAGCACCGCGGCCACGCGGGCCGTCACCTGCAAGTCGGGCGGATCGACGGTGCCGAGACGCTCGAGGAGTTCGAAGTCGTCCATGTCAACTCTCCTTTTCGCGTTCGAGTGGATCGAACGCCGTTCCGAGGCCGCCGCGCATGATCGCGCGGGCGCGGTGCAGTCGGTTGCGGATCGTGCTGGCCGGCACGTCCAGCATGAGCGCGATCGACGCCGCGCTCAACTGCTCCCAGGCCACGAGCAGTAGCGCCTCGCGCTCTTCGTTCGAGAGGGCCGCGAGGGCCGACGTCAACGTCACGCGACGGACCGCTTCATCCAGTTGGTCGTCAACGTCGGGCCACGGATCACTCACCGCCGACGGGATCGGTGGCGGAGATTGGTCATCTGTCGCCAGTGCGCGTGCACGACGTGCGGGCGATCCCGTAGAGCCACGGTCGCGCGTCGGGGTACCGGAGGTCGAAGTTCGCTCGATCCCGAAAGGCCCGCAGCCACACTTCGGCGACGAGGTCGTCAGCGGCGTCGCGCCCGGCGCGGCGCGCCAGATAGCCGTGCACCGCGCCGTTGTGTCGCCAGAAGAGTTCGCCGAACGCCTTCGCGTCCACGCCGGTGGAACGGCGCACGATTGCAGCGTCACTCTCGTCCACGTCAATCCTCTGTCTCGTCCTACCTCACTATTGTTCGTTCGCGCCGAAAACGTCCGCGAGGACGACGGTGTTCATTGAGACGACGACGGGAACGCCGGCGTCATGACGCTGGTATGACAGTTTCGCAACATTGGAACAACCGTCTGGAACGAGGTCTAGGTTCGATTCATGAGGGCCCTCGTGAAAGTCCTGATTGCGATCGTCCTCGTAGTCGTCGCCCTCGTCGTGGTCGTCGGGCCAGGCGGCGTGGTGGCCGGGAGCGAGTACCCCTTCGGCATCGGTCCGTGGAGTTCGACCGGTCGCTACTGCCAAGACATGTACGAGATGAATCACTTCGTCGACGAGTGGCACCACTCCGATCGCGTCACGCTTTCGCCGAGCCAGAAGGTGACGTCGCGGGCGTACGAGAAGGTCTTGACCGAGACCGGCCCCGCCGTGCCGCGCGCGGAGTTCACGGTGTTCTATCGAAGCGGGGGCGACGTCGAGAAGAGGATGGACAGGGAGGCCACACTGCTCAATACGTGGTGGGACGAGCACTGCGCCGTGCCGATGATGGAGGTGCCGGCGTCACTGGGGCGTACGTGGTCGGGACTCGGTTCGCACGCGCATTTCACGCACTATCCGAAGAACGTCATGCGTATCGGGAACTTCTTCAAGGTGATCGAGTGACGCGACGCCGGAAGACGGTGTCATCGATCGGAAGTTAGGGGATGACCTTCGCGTAGGGAATCGTGTCGGCCGCGGGCGGACCCTGCACGACCACGTTCTCGCCCCACTTGGAGAACTTCGTCGTGCCGCCACCGTTCGAGGCGGTGATGATCTCCTTGATGGGGAGCGTCTTAGACCCCGAGGAGATCGTCAAGACGCTCTTCGTGGCCGACGCCGTTCCCGACGCCGCGGTCTTCCACGTCAGTTGGTAGTCCTTGTCGCTGTCACTGCTGACCTTGTACTTCGTGCCCTTGGCCGCGGGCATGATGCCCGCCAGGACCGCGGTCGTCAGGTTCGACTGGAAACTCGTGTAGGGCGACGTGCCGGCCTTCATGACGACCGCCAGGTTGCCGACCTTCTTCTGCTCGGCGGCGCTGAGTCCCATGAGCGTGGTGAGGCCGGCCGCGCTCCCGCTCAGGTAGGCGTCGGTGGGCGTGACGATGATCTTCACGACGTTCTTGCCCGAGTGGATCGTCTCTTCGCCGTACTTGGCACCGATGTCGACGACCACGACGCTGGTGTTCGTGCCGGACTTGGAAGTGACGTAGACGTGGACGCCGGACTCCTTGGCCATCGCCTTGAGCGTGGCCTTCAGGACCGACTTCGTGGTCGGATTCTTCACGGAAGCCTGGGCCGCGAGCGGCGTGACCGCGAGGACCAGCGTGGCCCCGAGGGCGAGGGAGATGAGTTGGAGACGGCGACGGGGCGAAAAGGACATGGCATAGAGCCTACGATGAGTCGTCGGGTTCGATTCGTTCACGGGTCGCTCGCGACGCTCTCGGAACTCGCCATTTTCGGGTGATTCGCCGGAACCTATGCTGACGCCAGGACAGAATGTCCGGAGGTGACCAGATGACTCCGTCGGCCTACGACCAGTGGCTTGCACTCTATGAAGCGTCCGCCAAGCGCGACGCCACCTTCGCGACGATGTCCGGGGTGCCGCTCGAGCCGGTCTACGGAGCGCCCGAGGCCGAGTTCCCGGGAGTCGTTCCCCTACACCCGCGGGGTCCACGCCTCGATGTATCGCTCTCGCCTGTGGACGATGCGGATGTTCGCCGGCTTCGGCACCGCGATCGACACCAACCGGCGCTTCAAGGAGATCATCGCCGCCGGCGGTCAGGGCCTGTCCACGGCCTTCGACATGCCGACCCTGCTGGGACTGGACTCGGACGATCCGATGGCCTTGGGCGAGGTCGGACGCTGCGGCGTGGCGATCGACTCGCTCGCGCGACATGCGCGACCTCTTCGCCGACATCGACCTCTCGACGATCACCACCTCGATGACGATCAACTCACCGGCCGCGGTGATGCTGGCGCTCTTCGTCGCCCAGGCCGAGGAGTCGGGTGTGCCCCGCGCCACGCTCGGTGGCACGTTGCAGAATGACATCTTGAAGGAGTACCAGGCCCAAAAGGAGTTCGTCTTCCCGCCGCGTCAATCCATGCGACTGGTGCGCGACACGATCCAGTTCACCGCCGCCGAGATGCCCAAGTGGAACTCGATCTCGGTCTCGGGCTACCACATCCGCGAAGCGGGCTCGACGGCCGCCGAGGAGCTCGCCTTCACGCTGGCCAACGGGTTCGCCTACGTGGAGCTGGCCCGTCAGGCCGGACTCGGCGTCGACGAGGTCGCGCCACGGCTCTCGTTCTTCTTCAACGCCCACATCGACTTCTTCGAAGAGATCGCCAAGTACCGCGCGGCGCGGCGCCTCTGGGCGACGTGGATGAAGGACCACTACGGCGCGACGAACAAACTGAGCTGGAAGTTGCGCTTCCACACCCAGACCGCCGGCGTCTCGCTGACGGCCCAACAGCCCGAGGTCAACATCGCGCGCACCGCGATCGAGGCGCTCGCCGGGGTGCTCGGGGGAACCCAGTCGCTGCACACGAACTCGATGGACGAGGCGCTGGCGCTACCCTCGGAGAAGGCGGCGCGCATCGCGTTGCGGACCCAACAGGTGATCGCGCACGAGACCAATGTCGTCCACGTCGCCGACCCGCTGGGCGGTTCGTGGTTCGTCGAGGAGTTGACCGACGAGTTGGCGCGCCAGGCCGAGGAGATCTTCGCCGAGATCTCGTCCATGGGTGACGGCTCGATGCTCGAGGGCTGCATCCGGGGTATCGAGGAGAACTGGTTCCAGGGTCGCATCGCCGAGTCGGCGTATCAACCTCGAGCGCTCGTTCAACCGCGGCGAGCGCGATCATCGTGGGCGTGAACGACTTCACCGAGGGCAACGACGACGCGGACTTGGAGATCCTGCGCATCACCAACGAGGACGAGCGCAAACAGATCGCGCGACTGCACGACGTGCGCGGCGCGCGCGACGAGACCAGGGTCCTGCTCGCCCTGGAAGAACTGACGAAGGACGCCGAGGACCCCGAGGTCAACCTCATGCCGGCCCTGATCAACGCCAGTCGCGCGAACGTCACGGTCGGCGAGATGATGGGCGCCATGGAGAAGGTCTTCGGTCGCCACGTCGAGGTGCCGACGCTGTGAGCGTGCGCGTGCTCGTCGCCAAGGTCGGCCTCGACGGGCACGACCGCGGCATCAAGGTCGTCGCGCGACTCCTACGCGACGCGGGCATGGAGGTCGTCTACACCGGACTCTTCCAGACCCCCGAGACGGTCGCGATCGCGGCGATCCAAGAGGACGTCGACGTGGTCGGTCTCTCGATGCTCTCCGGCGCCCACCTGACGCTCGCCCCGATGGTCGTCGAGGCCCTCCGCGCCAGGGGATCGGACATACCGGTCGTGGTCGGCGGCATCGTGCCGAACAACGACCTCGATGACCTCCGTGCGGCCGGCGTCGCCGCGGTCTTCGGCCCCGGCGCGAGCGCCGAGGAGATGGTCGCTTCGATCAATGAAGTGGTGAGTCAGGCCCGCGCGTAGCCGCGTCGCCTACGACGCCGGCGTGATGAGGTCGAGCTTGGTCGACCAGTTGTCGAGGATCTTGCCGGCCTCGGTCCCGAGGACGTCTTCGAGCATCGAGGCGTAGACGTCGCGAAAGTCGACGACGACCGCGAGGTCGCCCTGGACCAGGTTCGTGAGCGAGGGCTGTTCGCCGTAGAAGCCGCCGGCGACACGGTTGCCCGCCACGAAGACCGGCGCGGAGGTACCGTGGTCGGTCCCCTCTCCCCCGTTCGCCTCGACGCGGCGGCCGAACTCCGAATAGACCATGACGACCACGTCGTCGGCGCGCGGGGTCGTGCCGACCTGGGTGAGGAACGCGGTGATGGCGTCCGAGACCTGACCGACCAGGACGTTCTGCTGGCTCAGTTCGTCGGCGTGGGTATCGAAGCCGCTCAGTGACACGGAGTACACCCGGGTCGGGACGTTGGCCGCGATCATGTTGCCCACGACGTCGAGCTGTTGGGCGAGCGGCGTCGCCGAGGTCGGCGGGGTGTTCGCGAGCACCGGCGTCAGCGTCGCCGAGAGCGAGAAGAGGTCGCCGATCGAACCGGCGGCGTCGGCGACCAACTCGGTGTCCTGTCGCGAGGACCCGGCGAGGAGTTCCAGTTGGGTGGCGAGCGATCCGTCCGGGACCTGCAGTCCGCTGATCGGGACCATCGAGCCGACGCGGTGGTCGCCGGCCAGGAGCGGCGTCAACGTCGAATCGATGCCAATCGCGCGGAACGGGTCGCGCGGCAGCGAGTCGAGGTAGCGGCCGATCCAGCCGCTCGACAGTTCCTCGACCGGCGAACCGGTCTGCCAGATCGCCATCGAGGAGAAGTGCGAGAGGTTCGGGTTCGGGTAGCTCGTGCCGAGGACGATCGCCAGTTTATTGGCCGTCCAGAGCGACCCGAAGCCGGTCATGGTGCCGTTCAGCGCCAACGAGTCACTCAGCGGGATGACCTCGGACGCGTCGAGGGACATGTCCGGTCGATTCGAGAGGTACGCCGGGTCGAGGTACGGCACGACGGTGTTGAGTCCGTCGTTGCCGCCGTAGAGGGTGACGATCACGAGGATCGGCGTGCCGACCGGCAACGGCGCCACGGTGGCGGCCTGGGCCACGTCGTCCCACGACAGCGTCGCGGCCATCGTCGCCGCACCGGCCGCGCCGGTGTACTTGAGGAACTGTCGTCGGTTGAAGTCACACGGGACTCATGCGTTCACCAGGTACTCGGGCGCGTTGAGGGCCAACAGCGCGAAGCGGGCGGGGTCCGACAGCGCCAGGTCGAGCGAGCGCTCGGTGCGCGTACTCCACTGGGCGACGCCGAGCCAGTCGGCGGCCGCCTGGACCATCTTCGACTTCGGTACCTAGGTCAGCGGTTCGAGGTGACCGTTCTGGACCAGGTAGGTCGGAGAGGTTGATGCGGTACTGCGTCGCCGCGGCGGTCAGCCAGGCCTCGTCGTACGGCCAGCCACCGACGCTCGGCGGGTTGAAGGGGAACTGCCCCATCGAATCGAGGTACCACGAGACGGCACCGGACGACGGGAGCTTCGACGGCGTGACGCGAAGGGCGCGACAGGCCGAGACGAACCACTCGACCGGCGACTTGGCCTGCGAGTACTGCGGTCGTCGCATGGCGGGGTTGCGCGCGATGGTGTTGATGAGAAGCGAGATGTCGCGCGTCTCGAAGACCTTCGCGAGCGACGCGGGCGGTTCGACCGAGGACGAGATGAAGCGGAACCAGAGTCGGCGCGCGATGAACTTGGCGTTCTCCGGTCGCGACACGATCCAGTCGCTCGAGTGACTCCGCGTCGAAGACCTTGCGTTTGCCGAGCACGCTCACCGGCTTGTTGTCGTGCATCTTGGGTTCGAAGGTCACCGCGCCGCTGGTCTGGTCCACGTTGTAGCCGGTGAAGCCGAGGGCGGCCTGGTGGACGTCGGTCTGGGAGTAGTTGCCGACCCCGAGGGTGAAGAGCTCCATGAACTCGCGACCGAGGTTCTCGTTCGGGGAGTACGCGACGTTCTCTTCCCCGTCGAGCCAGAAGATCAGCGCGCCGTCGCGCACCATCGCCCTCGACATGTCGGCGAAGTTCCCCAGGGCGTACTTGCGCAGCGTGTCGTTCTGGATCTTCATCGGCAGCGCGTAGCTGACCTTGGAGATCGACGTCGCCCAGTGGCCGTGCCAGAACCAGGTCATGCGCTCGATGAAGGGGTAGTCGGCGAGCACCATGCGGTCCATCCACCACATCGCCACGCTGATGGACTGGTCGTAGACCTCCTGCCAGTAGGCCGCGCTCGCGGTCGGGTCCGACGGCGCCTGACCCATGTTCGGGAACGGCGGCGTCACGAGGGCATTGAGACCGGGGTCGAATCGGTGCGCGAGGATCGTGGCACGCGCCTGCGGGATGCCGGCGGCGAGCAACCGAGCGTACTCACCGGGCTTGGGTCCGAGGCCCAATCGGTGGACCAGACGCGACAGCTCGAGTCGATCAGAGGCCGCCGTCATGCAGCGAGACTAGAACGCGGTCGTCGCGATAATCCCGGTGTGGATTGGAATTGTCCGAGATTTGATACGGCGTTCGCCGCGCTCAGAAACAGGCCGCCAGATCGAACAGCAGCGACTGGATCGTGCGCACGTAGGCCAACATCTGTTCGTCGGCCGCGGCCAGTTGTTCGTCGGTGAGCAACCCGTTCGTCTGGGCGACCGAACGCAACGCGACCTGCAGGGTGGTCAGCCAGACCCAGGCCTCGGCGTCGTTCAAGAACTGTTCGTCCACCGTGAGACTCGCCAGTTCGGCGTTGGTGGAGGTCTCGGTCTGGCGGGCGAAGATCGAGACGGGGTTGTCCTGGTCGAGGCTCGGGTCGATGGGACCCGACAGCGAGACGTGCCATTCGTGGTCGGGGTCACGTTCGGCGGCGAGCACGTTCGCGAAGGCGCTGCGCACGACCGAGCGTCCGTAGTCGTTCATCCGTACTTCCACCCGACCGTCGCGACGACGGGTGAAGATCTTTCCCGCCACTAATTGTCCTGTTCGATCGTGCTCTGGAGTCCCGAGACCTGCAGTTTGACGCAGTAGCTCTCGGCGCGTTCGCGATGACCCGACCACACGAGCGCGCGGCCCTCGTGGTGCACGGCGAGCATCAATTGCGTGCACTTGTTGTTGGAGTAGCCGAAGACCTTGCGAAAGATCACGACCACGACCGTCATCGGCGTGACCGGGTCGTTCCAGACGATCACGTTCCAGGGCTTCTTGGTCTCAACGGCGTCCTCGGTCTGGACGTCACCTTCGGTCGTCGTGCGACGAAGCGGTTGGGTCGAGGCCATCTCACCAGTGTCCCAGACGGCTGAACGAAATGAAAGCGCCGAACGTAGTCTGGCGATGGGGAAACGCGAAGAAAGGTGTCCTCCACCGTGGCCAGTGCAGCCCTGACGCAGTTACGACGACGCGTCAACCGCGACATCCGCCAGTCGGTCGGACTCTCGAAGGAACCGCCCGCGCGTTGCAACGATCCGGCCGAGGCCTACTTCGCCCTCGACAGCGTGGCGCGCGTCATCCACGGCGACCTGCCGCCCATGCTCGTCGGCGGGCTCGGGTCGCTCTTCATCCAGATGCTGCACCCCCACACCATGGCCGGCGTCGCGCAGCACTCGCGCTACCGCGAGGACCCGCTCGGCCGTCTCCTCCAGACGGCGAACTTCATCGGGTTCACGACCTACGGGACCAGGGCCGAGGCCTACGCGTCGATCGAGCGCGTCCTCGCCGTGCACCAGGCGGTGCGCGGGGTCGCCGACGACGGTGTCCCCTACTTCGCCAACGACCCCCACCTGCTCGCGTGGGTGCACGCCGCCGAGACCTCGATGTTCCTCGACGCCTACCGACGATTCGGGACCGTGCGACTCACCGACGCCGACGCCGATCGTTACGTGCGACGAGATGGCGCACCTGGCGCTCGACCTCGGCATGGTCGATCCGCCGACGTCCGTGGCGCAACTCGAAGCCACCATCCAGCGATTCCGACCGGAGCTGCGACTCAGCGCCGACGGCGCGACGGCGCGCGACTTCGTGATCCGCGGCGTCCAACGCGGCGTGACGCGACGATCGGTGAACTGGTTACTGGTTCGCTGCTCGTTCGCACTGATGACGCCCTGGGAGCTGGACCTGCTCGGCGTGCAGCGACGTCGCTGTGCGCAACCGACTCTTCATCGTCCCGGCGACCGCGCTGCTCTGTCGCGCGCTGCGCCTCTTCGTGCCGCCGCCGCCGACTACGTGAGCGATCCCGAGGCCACCGTCGATGACGACGACCTGACCGGTCACGTAGGTGGCGCTCGCCAGCGTCACGATCACCCCGGCGACGTCCTCGGGCGTGCCGCTGCGCTTCAGGGGTGCCACGGCACGGACGAAACCACGCACGGTGTCCCACTCCTCGGTCCAGGGCGTGTCGATGAGTCCGGGCGCGACGGCGTTCACTCGGACCTCGGGTCCGACGACCTTGGCCAGCAGGACGGTCATGTGGTTGACGGCCGCCTTGGAGGCGGCGTAGGGGATCGACGAGCCGAGCGGTCGCCCGCCCGCCAGCGACGAGACGTTGACGATCGCGCCGTGGCTCTCGCGCAGCGCCGCCATCGCCGCGACGCAGAGACTCCACGTGCCAAAGACGTTGACCTCGAAGATCTCGCGCCACACGTCGAGTGACGCCGCCTCGAGGTCGGCGTGGGGGATCAGTTTCGTCGCGCCGGCGTTGTTGACCAGCACGTCGAGGCGACCGAAACGCTCGAGGACCGTCGCGACGAGGCGTGCGCAGTCCTCGCTTCGCGGGCGATATCCGCCTGCACGTAGATCGAACCGGGCGTCGCGGCCGCGAGCCGCTCCCCCTCGGCCACGCTGGAGCGTGAGTTGAAGACCACGTGGTCGCCGGCGTCCGCGAAGCGACGCGCCGTCGCCTCGCCGATGCCACTGGTCGAACCGGTCACCAGGACGACGCGCTCGCTCACGGCTAACGCCGCCGAAGTCGCCACGAGCCGGCCCAGTGTTGACCCGGTTCGAGCACCACGACGTCCTTGCCGCTGCGCAGCGCGTCGGGCGGACACGTCATCGGCTCGACCGCGACCGCGGTCCGCCGCCGGCCCTTCTCGAGGTGGTCGCCGGTGAAGACCTGGAGATACGGGAAATTGCGGTCGACGCTCAGCTCGATCTCGCCCCCGGCCGAATCGGCGAGCACGACGGTCGCCAGTCCCGAATCGTCGCGCACCAGTTCGGTGAAGGTCGTGTCGAGCACGTGGCCGCTCACGGATTTGCGCGTGGTGAAGTCGAAGTTGTTCCCGGCGACCGGCAAGTATCTCGCCGGTCGGCAACTGGCGATCGTTCACCGCGACGTAGGCGTTGGCCGGGATCTCGAGCTCGGCGCCCTCGATCGTCGGGGTGGTGACCGCGAGATAGGGATGGAACCCGACGCCGAAGGGAATGGGCACGTCGTCGCGATTGGTCACCGTCGTGGTCACCGTCAACCCGAGGCGGCCCAGGTGGTACGTGACGTTGATCTCACTGAGGAACGGGTACTCGGGTGACGGGTGCAAGAGCAACGTGAGCGAACAGCGATTCTGGTTGACCGAATCGATGCGGAACGGTCGCCATCGGACGAGCCCGTGGATGGCCGTCGCGTGCGCGACGTCGTCGATGGTCGGTCGCGCGACGCGGTCGGAAACGTCCACTGGCCGTCGCCCGTACGGTTCGGCCACGGGTAGAGGACCTGGCCCCTCGCGCCCGTCGGAACCTCTTCGGCCGCGAAACCTTCGATGACGCTCAGTCCGCCCTTGACGAAGGTCCGCAGCGTGGCGCCGACTTCGGTGACCACGGCCCGCTCCTCGCCGTGGGCGATCGCGATCTGTTCACCGGATGGCAGCATCAGTCACTTTTCCTTTTAATCACTGGCCCGTAACCCTCGACCGATATCGTACGCCGTATGCGAATCCTCATAACCAACGACGACGGGATCACGGCCCAGGGCCTCGAGGTGCTGGCGCGAAACGTCGAGCGTTGGATCGGCGAGGCGCCAGCCCACGAGGTGCGCGAGGCGATCGTCGTGGCGCCGAGCAAGAACCATTCCGGCATGTCGGCCGCCGTCGGCGACGTCTTCTCGCACCCCAGCGTCCACTACGAGCGCTACGTGATCCCCGGCGCGGAGTCGCTCGTCGCCTACTCCCTCGACGCGCCCCCCGCCCT
Organism: uncultured Acidimicrobiaceae bacterium; assembly: GCA_963802735.1. Lineage (GTDB taxonomy): Bacteria > Actinomycetota > Acidimicrobiia > Acidimicrobiales > RAAP-2 > RAAP-2. The sequence goes on from CAWDJY010000012.1 coordinate 235,027, forward strand.
GTGCGCGATCCTGGGTGCCGTCGGCAGCTTCGAGTTCCAGCCGGACCTGATCCTGTCGGGCATCAACGCCGGCGCGAACGTCGGGCGCAGTGTCTTGCACTCCGGCACCGTCGGGGCCATCCTCACCGGCGCGCAGCTCGGCCTCTCCGGTCTGGCGGTCTCGGTGCAGTGGGGCGAGGACGTCCACTACGACACGGCCGGCGAAGTGGCGATCGAGGTCCTCCAGGAGCTGATGAACGCTCCGTCGCGCACGCTCTTCAACCTCAACGTGCCCAACCTCTCGGCGGCCGAGATGAAGGGCGTGCGCCGCGGCCGCATCTCGCGCGCCGGCGTCGTGAAATCGGCGCGCCCCGCGATCAACGGCGAGTCGCTCAGCGACCACGGCGAACTCACGCTGCGCCTGGGCGCGGCGACCCCGGACATCGGCGACGTCAGCGACGAGGACGCCGACGAGGACGGCGCGCTCTTGGTCGCCGGCTACGCGTCGTTGACGCCGTTGCGCGGACCGCACGAGGACGCTGACCCCGGTCTTGACGGCCTGGTCCATTCGGCGCTCGAGGCGATCGCCCGACACCTCGACAAGGTGCGTTAGTCCTCGATAGGTCGGCGGCGCTGTTCTTTGACGCGGCTGCGCGCCTTCTTGTCGTCGACGCGACGGACCTTGGATCCCTTGGTCGGCTTGGTCACTCGCCGCGGCGGGAGCCGCGTCAGGGCCACCGCGATCTTCTCGGCCAACTGCTCGAGCGCGGCGTTGCGATTCTGACCCTGCGAACGGAACCGACCGGCGCTCGCGCGCACGACGGGGCCGGCCTTCTCGATCAGCGTCGCGCGGTCCGCGTTCGAAAGGGCCGCCGACGTCCTCGCGTCGAAGGACGCCACGACGCGCGTCAGCGAACGATTCGCGTGCTGGCCGCCCGGACCGCCGGACGTCGTGACGCGAAGCGCGATCTCCTCGGCCGGTATCGTCAGTCGCGCCCGAATGAACAGTGAGCCGTCCTCGAGCGCGTGGGGCGAGCTCACGCGCGTGACGCGAACCTGACCAGCGCGAGTTGAGACGACGTCGCCACGAGTTGATCGCGGTCGTCGAACAGTTCGCAACGCTCTTCAACGACGCCGTCGGTGATGACGACGCACCACTGGCGCACGCGGAGCCACTCGCCGACCGGGCGCTGGTGCACGTAGGTCGTCAACTGCAGCGTCGGTACCCAACCCGATGAACCGAGGGGGAACGTGGCGGGCGGCAAGGCGTCGCTCGCGAACAAGAGCGCCCACGCGTCCCAGGTGCCGTCGCCGTCATTGAGTCGCAGCCAACCCTTCACCTCGGCGACGTCACTGGGCGCGCCGTCCAACCACGTCGCGCACGACGGATCCAATCGGAAGTCGGCGACGTTCATCAGCTTGATCTCCTCGACCACGGTTCGCCGGATGCACTCGTCGAGTGGCGCCAACGCGGGCGGGGACGGATCGAGGTAGCGAACGGTCGCGCCGTCCGACAGTGTCCCCAGGGTGACGAGCGATTCGGTGGTCACCGCCTCGTCCTGGACGAGTTCGACGTGGATGAAAGAGACGCTGCGTCCGACCCGTCGCACGTGGGTGCGCAGTTCGACCGGTCCGACGTCGGGCGCCGTGACGTAGTTCGTCGTGATGGTCGTCGCGTGCCGATGGCGCGAACCCTCGTCACTCGCCGCGGCCAACGCCGCGTTGGCCAAGAGGCACTGGAGGTAGCCACCGTTCGGGTGCCCGGCGACCGTGTAATCATCGGAAATCTCGGCGCCGTAGCGCCCCGGGGCGATCCGGTCGACGGCCGCGGCGTCGCGCAACGAGCGACTCTCGGGCGCGGCGCACATAGGGAAACCTTAACGGCCGATTTGGCGCCAACCGTTAGATTGGCGAGTGAGAAAGAGGTAGCGATGAGGACCATTCCCTATTTCATTGACGATGAGCGTGTCGAGGGAGCGGGCGATCTGCTCGTCTTCAACCCGGCGACCGGCGACGTGAACGCCCACGTGCCCATCGCCGACGCCGCGCTGGTCGATGACGTCGTCACGATCGCTCGTCGTGCCGCCGAGACCTGGCGCAACTCGACCCTCTCACAACGCACCAACGTGCTCTTCACCTTGCGCCAACTCCTCGTCGAGCACGCGGACGAGTTGGCGGCCCTGATCACGCAAGAACACGGCAAGACCCTCGCGGACGCGAAGGGCGAACTGGCGCGCGGTCTCGAGAACGTCGAATACGCCTGTGGACTGACCGAGCACATGAAGGGTGAGTTCTCCAGTCAGGTCGCCGACGGCGTCGACGTCCATTCGGTGCGCGAACCGGTCGGCGTCGTCGTCGCCATCACACCGTTCAACTTCCCGATCATGGTGCCGCTGTGGATGACCGCGAACGCGCTCGCGACCGGGAACACGGTGATCCTGAAGCCCTCCGAGCGCGACCCGTCGGTGTCGGTGCGTCTCGGCGAACTGCTGCGCGAAGCGGGACTGCCGAGTGGGGTCTTCAACGTCATCCACGGCAACGCCGACACGGTCAACCGACTCCTCGAGCACCCGGGCGTCGACGCGGTGAGCTTCGTCGGTTCGACGCCGGTCGCGCGCCACGTGTACCTCACCGGCACGCAACACGGCAAGCGCGTCCAGGCGCTCGGCGGCGCCAAGAACCACATGGTCGTCCTGCCCGACGCCGACCTCGACATCGCGGCCGACGCCGCCATCAACGCCGGCTTCGGTTCGGCCGGCGAACGGTGCATGGCGATCAGCGTCGTGGTCGCCGTCGGTGACATCGCCGACGATCTGATCGGCCGCATCACTGACCGCCTGGACCGCTTGACGGTCGGACCCGGCGAGGACCCGAGCAGCGACTTCGGTCCGCTCATCACCAGAGAGCACCGCGACCGCGTCGTGGGTTACGTGACCTCGGCCCCGAGTGACGGCATCACCGTCGTGCGCGACGGGACGTCCTGGGCCGACAAGCCGGGTTTCTTCGTGGGACCGTGCCTGCTCGACGGTGTCGAGCCGGGAATGAAGGCCTACGACGACGAGATTTTCGGACCGGTCCTCGGCGTGTCGCGCGTCGCGACCTACGCCGAAGCCGTCGACATGGTGAACGCCAACCAGTACGGCAACGGCGTGGCGATCTTCACGCGCGACGGGAACGCGGCACGACTGTTCTCGCGCGAGGTCAGCGTGGGGATGATCGGCGTCAACGTGCCGATCCCGGTACCCATCGCGGCGTACTCCTTCGGCGGGTGGAAGAACTCGCTCTTCGGCCACAGCCATATCTACGGCCCCGAGGGCTTCGCCTTCTACACCCGCGCCAAGGTCGTGACGACGCGCTGGCCCCAGCCGTCGGAGTCACAGATCGACCTCGGCTTCCCGACGACCCGCTAGGCAGTGGTCGCTTCGATCCACACGTTCTTCCACGGGGTGGGCGACGGGTTGCGCGAGGCCCTGGCGATGCTCTGGATCACCTGGTGGCCCCTGGTGCTGGGTTTCACGTTGTCCGGGTTCGTCCAGAGCCTCTTGCCGCGTGACGCCCTGCGCGCGCAGCTCGGCTCGACCAACGCGACTTCCGTGGCCAAGGCCTCGATCCTGGGCGTGATCTCCTCGTCGTGCAGCTACGCCGCCAGCGCCATGTCGCGCGCGCTGTTCGCGCGCGGCGCTTCGTGGACGAACTCACTGATCTTCATGGTCGCCTCCACCAACCTGGTGATCGAACTCGGCGTCGTCCTCTACCTGCTGCTCGGTTGGCAGTTCGTCGCCGCGCAGTTCGTCGGCGGTGCGTTCATGATCGCCGCGCTCTCCTTCACGACGCACTACGTCTTCTCACGTCGCTATCAGGCACAACTGCTCGATCGGGTCCTCGCCGACTCCCCGCCCGCGATGGGCTCTACGACGACGACGTGGCGCGAACGCGCGCGCGACAAGGAGAGCTACCGGCGCGCGGCGCGATTCACCATGGGCGACCTGACCATGGTGCGCAAGGAACTGTTGGCGGGCTTCGTCGTCGCGGGATTCCTGATGGTCGACGTACCCAATCGCTGGTGGTCGCACCTCTTCGTGAGTGGCCACGGCCTGTGGACCGTGTTGGAGAACGTCACGGTCGCTCCCCTGCTCGCCGTCATCTCCTTCGTGTGTTCGATCGGCAACATCCCACTCGCCGCGGCCCTGTGGGTCCACGGCGTCGCCTTCGGCGGGGTGATCAGCTTCATCTTCGCCGACCTCGTGACGCTGCCGTTGCTCCTCATCTATCGCAAGTTCTACGGGACGACGGCGGCCCTTCGACTGTTCGCGCTCCTGTGGTTCGTGATGAGCGTCGGGGGTCTCGTCGTCGACCGACTGTTCCACCTCGTCTCGCTCGTGCCGAGTTCGCGCCACACTCGGTTCGCGGGCGGGGACTTCGCGCTCGGTTGGACGCTGGCCCTGAACGTCGTCGCGGTCGCGGTGCTCGCGGCGATCTGGCTCCTGGCGCGTTCGTCGGGACCTTCGACGTCGGTCGCCACCGATCCGATCTGCGGGATGACCGTCGACACGTCGGCCCCGGGTGACACGCGCCACGTGCGCGGCGTGGACTACTTCTTCTGCTCCCCGAAGTGCGCCGATCGCTTCGACCTGCGCGCGACGTCGGGACCTCCCGCCGGCGACGCCATGAATCCGGCCTGAGCCGTGCCCGAGCGCGGTTCCGGAGCCGACGTAACGGCGTCGCCTACTATTTCTGCAGCGAAGGCGGTCGCCACGTTCCTCTCGAGGTCGAATCCAGCGGCGCCGGGCATACGAGTCAGGGCGGCAGTTACATCATGAGTAGACAGCACACCAGCGTCCGTTCCTACGGCGTCCTCATCGACGACGGTCGCGTCGCGCTCGTGCGCTCCTCCAACCCGCGACACGTGCCGCCGTTGTGGTGGCTGCCCGGCGGCGGCATCGACTTCGGCGAAGCACCGGAGGACACCCTGATCCGAGAGTTCCGCGAGGAGACCGGACTCGTCGTCGACCACCCGGTCCTGCTCGGGGTGACCAGCGACGTTCGTCGACGCGACAACGGCGATCGGATCCACACCGTACGGATCCTCTTCACCGTCGCGCTCGCGGGCGGCGAGCTCCATCACGAGGTCCACGGCACGACCGACCACGCGGCCTGGTTCGAGCTGGGTGACCTCGAGACCATGAACATCGCCGAGTACGCGGGAGCGGCGATCGCCGCGGCTCAGGGGAAGTAGACCCCCGGCATCTCGCGCTTCAAGAACTTGCCGGCGGCGTTGCGCGGCAGCGGCGCCACGCTGAAGGCCACGCGCGTTGGCACCTTGAAGGCGGCCAGTCGCGTCTGCAGGTGCCGACGTAGTTCGTCCGCGCTCAAGTGATGATCGGGCTTGAGCATGACGACGCAGGCGACCACTTCGCCGAGGCGTTCGTCCGGCAGACCGAAGACCGCGGCCTCGTAGACCGCGGGGTGTTCGTAGATCGCGGCCTCGACCTCGGCCGAGTAGACGTTCTCCCCGGCGCGGATGATCATGTCCTTCACCCGGTCCTCGACGTAGAGATAGCCGTCCTCGTCCACGTGGCCCAGGTCGCCCGACCGCAGCCACCCGCCGACGATCGTCGCGGCCGTCGCCTCGGGATTTCGCCAGTAGCCGCGGATCAACGTCGGCGACCTCATCCAGATCTCACCGTTCTCGTTTGGCGCGAGCGCGCGCAACTGCTCGTCGCGAATCTCGACGTCCATGACCAGGGTCGGTACCGGTCCCGTCGAGTTCGGATGGGTGATCGAATCGTCACCTTCGATCCGCGGTCCGTAGGCGTTGGTCTCGGTCATGCCGTAGCCGAGCCCGGCGTGTCCGTTCTTGAACGTGTGCTCGATCCGGTTCATCAGCGCCGGCGGCGCCGGCGCGCCCCCGCCGCCCACCGAGGCCAGCGTCGACGTGTCGTAGTCGGCGAAGTGCGGCGACTCGATGAGGTCCCACGACTGGGTCGGCACGCCGACGAAGTTCGTCACGCGGTGTCGCTCGATGAGCTGCAGGGCCCGTTCCGGTTCCCAGCGATACATCATCACCAGTTTCATGTGGAAACTGAAGCACGACATCATGACCGGGATACATCCGGTCACGTGAAAGAGCGGCACGATCAAGATGAAGCACGGCGGTACCGTCGAGACGGGGGCGTCCGGCTCGCGCCGCGCACCGCTGACGGCGGCGGCGGAGGAGAAGGCGAAGACGGTCTGCGTGATGGTCCCGTGTGTCGAGACGGCGCCCTTGGGATAGCCGGTCGTGCCCGACGTGTAGAGGATCGTCGCGTCCATGTCCGCGCGCAACGCCACCTCGGGCATCGCGACCCCGCGCCCGACCACGTCGTGCCAGTGCTCGACATTCGGCGCGAGCGGCGCGAGGGCGTCGAGGCGCACCCCCAGCATCCGGACGTTCGCCGCTTGGCACGCGGCGCCCCCGCGTTCGATCCGCTCGGTGTCACCGATCAGGACCGAGAGCTCGGCGTCGTTGATCGCGTACTCCAACTCCTGGCTCGTCCACCAGGCGTTCATCGAGACCGAGATCGCTCCGACCGAGAGGATGGCGGCGAAGGAGATGATCCACTCGGGATAGTTGCGCATCGCGATCCCGACGCGGTCGCCCGGCTTGATCCCGAAGTGGTGCACGAGCGCGTGGCCCAGGGCGTCAGCCTCTTCCATCACCTCGGCGAAGGTCCAGTCCTCGTCCTCGTAGACGATGAAGGTCTCCTCGAGCCCTCGGGCGGTGTCGAACAGCTGACGCAGGTCCGACGGGGCGTTCTTGAAGGTCCGGTCGGTCGCGCCGTCGCGCTCGACGCTGACCACTTCGAACGGGCTCCCGGGACTGCCAACCAGGGCGTTGGCCTCTTGAAAACTCAGTCCCACCGGACCCTCCTTCGTTGACAAATAATACGCAGGAAGGTGGCGCGGGCCGCGCCATGGCGGCGTCGTGACGTGAGGATGTGGCGAGGCGTCGAGGTGGCTCAGCGCACCAGGGCGGCCGCGGCGGCGGCCTTCTGTGTCATCCGTTCGACGCCCTCGCCCAGCTTGGCGACGAACTCACTGAGGTCCTGGCGGGCCTTCTCGGCTTCGACGCTCAGTCCGGCCAAGTGGTCGACGTCCCAGAGACCGAGGACCGGATCGAGCACGTCGCGCAGGAACTGCTTCAGGCCGTAGATGCCCTCGCGCGCGATGCGCACCGCGTGTCGAGTGAAACTCGGGATGCCGGTACCGGGCATCGCGAAGTCGCGGACCTGTTTGGCGACGGCGATCATCATCGTGGAGGGGTCGATGGCGAACGCCGCGAGCGTGAGGTCGCGATAGAAGAGGTAGTGCTTGGTCTCGTCACCGGCGATGAGACCGAGGACGTTGCGACCAATCTTGTCGTCCTTGGGCAGCTTCGCGCCGGTGTTGCGGTGCGCGATCTGCGTGGCGCGCTCCTGGAACGAGACGTAGGCGATGAGTTCGGCCATGTCCTTGGGTTGGGGCACTTCGCCCTTGCCCATCTGCACGCGACGACCGTCCTCCAACAGCGTGGGGTCGATGCAACGACTCACGTGCACCCAGTCGCGCATCACCATGGCGTGGCGGTTCTCTTCCATCGTCCACTGGTGGTTCCAGTCGACGATGGGGTGTCCCTTCGGGGCGTGACTCAACAACGTGTGCGTGTAGTACGGCAGGTTGTCCTCGGTGAGCAGGTTCACGTAGATGGAACTGCGAACGCCCTCGTTAAGGGGATACTGCGACGGTTCCCACGGCACGTCGGCGAAGTTCTCCCCTTCGCCCCAGTTGATCTGCTCGTGCGGGTACCAGAGACGCGGCGCCTCGAGGTGTCGGTTGTAAAGGCGCTCGACGTCGGGCGCAATTTCACAGAGGAGATCGGTACGGCTCTTCGGGGAACTCTTAAGGACCATCAACTGCCTTCCACTCACCTGACGAGGTGAGTTACCACTTCAAGCGTAACCCGCCGCGCGATATGACAATCTATTAACTTGTGATTCGCTGCACAAGACGCTGAACTATCCTGACGGTCTCGTGAAACTCATTGCGACGTTCGTTCCTGCCGATTTTCGCAGCTCTCTCACCGGCCCCCTGCGCCGGTTCTACTACGCCACGTTCGTCTCGGCGTTCGGCAGTGGTCTGACCTACTCGCTCTTCGTCATCTACCTCCACAACGTGCGCGGGTTCTCCACCGACTTCGCCACGCTCCTGCTCTCGCTCGTCGCCCTCGTCGGCATCTGCTCCAGCCCACTCTGGGGAACGTTCATCGACCGGTTCGGTCCGATCACCGTCATCATGGTCACCGTCACCGCCGACGCCGCGACGCTCATCCTGTGGTCCCACGCGCGTACCGAATCCCAGGCGACCCTGACCGCGCTCTTGATCGCGCTCTTCGGGGGCGCGGGTTGGGGGGCGTCAAGCACCCTGCTCTCGCGCATCGTGCCCCCCGAGAAACGACAGCGTGCCTTCGGACTAAATTTCATGCTGCTGAACCTCAGCATCGGATTCGGCGTGCTCGTGTCGGCGATCATCGTCGATATTCACCGCCCCGAGTCCTTCGTCATCCTCTACACGTTCGACGCCGTCGTCACGATGTTGGGCGGACTCATCTCCTTCACCCTGCGCCGCTACGGCGGAGCGATCAAGGAGCTGCGCGAGGACGCACACCTGCGCGAGGAAGGTTGGCGCGAGGTACTGCGCGATCGCCGCCTTCGCAACTACGTCGTGGCCGCGGTCGTCTTGATGATCGGCGGGTACGGCTCCCAGGAGGCGGGCTACAGCCTCTTCGTCGTGAACAACCTGCACCTGTCGGTCCACGTCATCGGCGTGATCTTCTTCTTCAACACGACCACCATCGTGAGCTCGCAACTCTGGGTGCTCAACCGGATCGAGGGCAAGAGCCGCACCAAGGTGATGGTCGGCGTCGCGCTGCTCTGGTTCGTCTTCTGGGTGATCCTCGACGCGGCGTTGGCGCTGCCCAAGGGACTCGCGATCGTGTCGCTGTGCGTGGCGATGGTGGTCTTCGCGATCGGCGAGACGATGCTCTCCCCCGTCGGTGCGGCCCTCGTCAACGAGATCGCGCCCGAGCACCTGCGGGGTCGCTACAACGCCGCGGCCGGCCTGGCCTGGGGCGCCTCGGGCACGCTCGCGCCCGCCATCACGGCGTTCTACTTCAATCAGCATTTAGGCAACTGGTGGCCCGCGGGTACCGGCGTAACCGCGCTCATCGGTGGCGCGCTCATGTTGCGCTTACGTCGCCTCCTGAGCGCTCAGGAGGACGGTCGAGAGCCGTACCCGACGCGCGTCGCCAACGAGTGATCGGGCCACCGTGCAGTTCACCCGCATCGACGCCCACGACGACGAGCTGTTCGACGCCTGGTTCGGCGTGCTGCAGCGCTCGGAGCAGAGTCGCGACGGCGCGCCCGGCCAGGGCTGGCACCCCGACGAGTGGCGTGCGCGCTCGATCGACGAGGCGGCGCCACGATACTTCCGTCTCTACGCCTACGGGCCCTCACCACAACGACCGGTCGCGGTCGGCGCACTCGAGGTCACCCGCGACGACAACCTCGCCTTCATCGAGGGCAATCTCTTCGTCGATCCCGGCGAGCGGCGGCGCGGCTACGGCACCGCACTGCTCAGCGAACTCGAGGCGGCGGCGCGCGACCTGGGTCGACCGACGCTGCTCATCTTCGTCATCGAGGGCTCGCGCGAGATCGGCACCGGACCGAATCGGGTCTTCGCCGCGCGTCACGGCTACCGCGTCGCCGAAGAGAACGTCCGACGCGACCTCGCGTGGCCCCGCCCGGATGGCGAACTCGATCGCCTCTGGAACGCGTGGCGCCCGTACGCCGAGGACTACGAGATCCTGTCGTGGACGAACGGCACGCCCGACGACCTCGTCGAGGGACGCGCCCATCTTTCGGCGATCATGCCGGCGGAGGCGCCGCACGTCGACCTCGACGTCGAGGCCGAGCACTGGGACGTCGCGCGCGTACGACTCCACGAGGCGACGACCGACCGGATGGGTCGCGACCTGCTCGTCGCGGGCGCGCGGCATCGCCCGACCGGCGAGCTGGTCGGCTACAGCGAACTGACCGTGTCGCGCGAGCAACCGAAGACGGCCTACCAGTGGGACACCCTGGTCGTCGGTCGCCATCGGGGGCACCGGCTCGGTGGTCTCTTGAAGATCACGACCATGCGACTGCTCGAGACGGGGCACTACGAGACCGAGAAGATCACGACGTTCAACTCGACGTTGAACGGCCCGATGATCGCGGTCAACGAGGCGCTCGGTGCTCACGTCGCCGGCGCGATGGTGGCGTGGCGCAAGGACCTCTAGTAGCTAGAACGACCGCGGCCCTTCGACGATCATCTCGCGGACCTCGTTGAAGTCCATGTTGTAGGGACCGATCCAATTGAGGAACCAGTCGACGCCGACGTTCGCCCACGGCGCCGGGTCGTCGCCGATGAACCCGCTCACCACGACGTCGAAGTGCTCCATGTCCGCGCTGTCGTCGATCAACTGATGGCGCAGCACGGCGACGTCGGCGGCGTCCTTCATCTGGATGATGAAGACGCCCCCGTAACGCGCGGCGCGGCGGATCGGCGCGCGATTGGGCCAGCGCGCGGCGAGCCAGATCGGGATGCCGCCCGCGCGCGCCGCCGTCGGGCGGAACGTGACGCCACTGGCGCGGTAGTGCTCGCCCTGATGGTCGACCTCGTCTCCCGAGAGCAGTCCCGTCAACACCTCGAGCCCCTCGCTCAGCATGCGGCCCCGCTCCTTCGCGTCGGTGACTTCGCCGAACTTCGAGAGCTCGCCGGACTCGCCGTCGTCGCCGATGCCGAAGCCGAGGATCAATCGTCCGTTCGAGAGGAGGTCCAGTGCCGCGGCCTGACGGGCGACGACCTGGGGCCGGCGTCGATTGAGCGGCGTCACCATCGCCCCGAATTGGATGGTCGTGGTGGCCGTCGCGATCGCCGCCATAGATATATACGGTTCGACGATCTCGGTCACGCCCCCGGCGTAGAGCAGGTGGTCCCAGAGGAAGATCCCGTCCCAACCGGCGTCCTCCGCGGCCTTCGCGAGCGTGACGAGTTTGCGCGGATCGGCGACGCCGTCGAATGCCGGAAAGAACACTCCTTGTCGCACGTCGACCTCCGATCCCAATCCGCGGATGACAAACCTTAAGTCACCGCGCTGGAAACGCGACGTCGCCGAAGGCGCGCCGTACACTCGACGACATGACGTCCGGGTACTCGGGCACGCCCCTGGCGGCGAAACTTGGCATCAAGCCCGGCGATCAACTGACGTTGATCGGCGCCCCCGTGGCGTGGGCGGACCACGACCTGCCCGAGGACGTTCGCGTCACTCGTCGACGCGGCGCGTCCCCGGCGAATGTCGTGGTCGCCTTCTTCTCGGACGCCGCCTCGCTCGCACAGCGGATCACCACGCTGTCGAGCTCGATCACGGTCGACGGCGCGCTATGGATCGCCTGGCCCCGAAAGGCCGCCGGACACGTGTCGGACCTCACCGACAACGTCGTACGCGACATGGTCCTGCCGCTCGGCCTGGTCGACGTCAAAGTCGCGGCACTCGACGACGACTGGTCCGCGCTCAAGATGGTGTGGCGCAAGTCACTGCGCGCGAGTCGTCGCTGAAACGGTGTCGACCGACGGTCCTGCACGCGGAGGGACGTTCGTCAACCCTCCGCGTGCAGGACCAATCAGACTCCGACCGGGTTAGCCCTTACGAGCGCGAAGCGCGGGTACGCCCAAGGGAACCGCGGCGATGACCGCGGCGATGAGGCCCACGAACGCGCCCCAGCCCCAGCCGATGCCGCTGAATCCGACACCGCCCGGCTTGTCGATGAACGCGATCACCACCAAAATGACGTTGATCGCCGACCCGAACAGCAGCAACTGGTCGCCAGAAATCGGCATCTTGAACGGCATTTCACTGAAACCGGCGCGCGCGACCAGGTACACGAGGATTGCCAGACTCACGAGGAAGACCAGGTACATCCAACCGTGCCACAGTCCGTCTACGGAGACCGAGCCCAGTCCGAAACTGTACGTGTACCACGGGAGAAAGAGGGAGATGAACAGGACGAGCGTTGCTATTGCCGTGGTGCGCTCGGCCTGCGACCAGCGTTTCATATCAAACGAGAAAGACGACTTGCTCGGTACATCACTCACGGCGGCCCCTTTGTTGTGTGCTGACCCAAGATCTTGAGGTCAGATTTTTCTCAGCATACTGAAAGAGCGCGCCGAATGCCGGAACGTCGCGGGTTTTCTCTCGGAGTGGAATGGCTGGTCAACAGGGAAATCTCGACCGACGCCGACGTCGACGACGTTAGTGGCACGCCGGGTAGTTCTTGAGCCCCCAGAGGTGGGCCACGACGGACGGGACGTCCTTCGCGCACAAGGGGAAGCCCGGGGAACCGGTCATGTACCACTTTCCGGCGCCGACCTTGTTGAAGATGCCCATGCTCCCGCCGTCTTGGAACGACACCTCCGCCTTGTAACTGGCCGGCAGGACCAGATTGAACGCGGCCAGAGCCCAGTAGCGGTGGTCGAGCGCGTCGTAGGCGAGGAGCGGCTGATTCGGACCGTGGGGTTCGATCAGCTGGCCCCACGTGATCCGATCGGTACTCACCATCTCCTTGTTCTGCAACTTGAACGTGAGGAAGGCCGACTTCAGCGCGGCCATCTCGGCGGGCGTCGACCTGATCGTGTGCGAGACCGCGGGCGGCGCGGCGCCCGACGGCGAGTGACGGGTGGCGATGACGAGGGCACCCACGGCAATGACCACCAGCACCACCAGTCCGGAGAGCCATCGCTTCATGCAAGGGAATGTAGTGCACGACGCGCCGCGACGGGCGCACGGCGGAGGACGTGACGGTCTGTCCCCTACGGTCCTGCGGTCCCGCGGGGACCGCAGGACCGCGGATCCCACGGCTGCAGGGCCTGGGTGACGTCGGTCGGCGCCGACAGTTCGGTGTCGCGTTTGACCGCCGCGGGGTCGAGCACCGTGATCTGCGTGACGGGGCGCGTCGTGGTGGTGGTCGCGACGCCGTGATGCTTGTGCCTCAGCGTGGTCGTGGTCGTCGAGGTGTGCGCCGGTGCGATCACGCTCACGTCAGAGCCGGTGAGGACCGTGACCTGTGCCCCAGCGGTCGTGCGCCCGAGGGCCATGACGGCCGGTCCCTCGATGGTGTGCAGCACCGCCTGGGCCGCGGCCAATGACGCGTCCGAGTTGTTGGCGTGGTAGACGACCGTCTCTTCTCGGACGCCGAAGGGCGTCGCCGTGCCCACGCCGTGGATCACGAACCCGAGCCGGCGAAGTCCGGCCGCTACGACGTGTTGCTGGTTGGGCACGCCCGTCCCGTCGAGCACCGAGACCGTGATCGAGGAACTGGCGGGAAGCGGGGCGCCGTCCATCGTGTTGATGTCGGGCGCGACGTCCAAGAAGCGATCGACCGTCTGGGTGACGCCGGGCTCGATCGGGAACTCGACGTCGCCGTAGGAGTATCCCTGGTACATGTACCCGGTGGCCCCCGTCTCGACGAGCACGACCGGTACGGTCAGTTCCGGCACCGACGCCACCGAGACGCCGTGGAAGTGCTCGGCCAGAGTCAACAACGAGCCCGCAGAAAGTCCCTGATCAACCGTTAGATAGCGCGCGACCGCGGTGACGAGTCGCTGGTCGGTGACGGGATTCGCGATGCCCTTCGCCTTGACGGCGTCGGCCAGGACCTTCAAGAACTCGTGGTCGCGACGGATGCGCGCGAGGTCCGACAGGGCCTCCTGGGGCCACTTGCGGTAGTTGGTGCCGTCGCCGGGGAAGCGGATCTGCAGGTGTCGCGCGCGCACGACCTGCAGCGCCCTCGTGCCGTTGAGCTCGATGCAACCGGGCGTGCGCACGTAGAGACCGGAGTACGCGTCGAAGACCGACATCGGGAAGTACATCTTGATCCCGCCGAGGACGTTCACGACGTCGGCGAAGGTGTCGAAGTTGAGCTCGACGTAGTGATTGATCGGGATGCCGAAGTCCTCTTCGATCGCGAGGACGAGTTGGTTCGGACCGTTGAAGAGCCCGGCGTCGATCTTGTTGGCACCGTCCTTGCGCGCGTTCGGGATGAACATGTCGCGCGGCAACGAGAGTATGGAGACCTGATTCGTCGTCAGGTTGAGGTGCAGGATCATCACGACGTCGCTGTTGACACCGGCGAGCTCGGGCGAACAGATGCCGTACGCCTTGTTCTGCACCTTGAGCCCGCAGCGCGTTGTCGAGCCGACCAACAGGATGTTCTCGGAGTTGTTGTAGGTCTGTTTGGTCTCGGCACCGATGGTGACGTGATGGATGAGGTGGTTGATGTACCAGTAGTCACCGGCGACCGCGGCCACGATCACGAAGCACACGGTGGCGAGGGTCACGAGGACGACCTTCTTGCGCGAGCGCTTCGGGCGCCCTCGGTGGCGCGGACCGCCCTGTCGCGCCTCGACCGCGGCGCCCAGCGCCTCGAGTCGGTCTCGATTCGGTACGTGCGAGGTGGGGGTACCCGAGTCCGACATGGTGTCGATTTTACCTGCGCGCTCGTCTCGTTCGGGGAGGCCGATCGTCACCTTCGATCGTGATCACACGCCGGAACGTTTTAGATGGCTCGACCAGCGCCTTCCCAATACGGCTGACGGAGCTTGCGCTTGAACATCTTGCCCGAGTCCTCACGAGGCAGCGAGTCGTGGAACGTCACGACCTTGGGGACCTTGAAACCGGCAAGATGGCTACGCACGTGACCCCGGATGTCGTCGGCGCTCAACGTCGAGCCCTCGTCGAGTTTGATCGCGGCCGCGATCGACTCGCCGAACTCGTCGTCGGGGACCCCGAAGACCGCGCAGTCCGCGACGCCCTCGAGCTTCAAGAGACAGGCCTCGATCTCGATGGGATAGATGTTCACGCCGCCCGAGATGATCATGTCGCGCGCGCGGTCGCAGAGATACAAGAAACCGTCAGCGTCGAGGAACCCGATGTCGCCGCAGGTGATGAGTCCGTCGCGTTCGACCTCGGCGCGCGCGTCAGACTTCCCGAAGTAGGTGAAATCGGAGTTCGCCCGGGCGCGTACGAAGACCTCCCCCGACTCGCCCACCGCCACCGGACCCTCGTCGTTGATGATCCGGACGTCACTCGAGGGTAGGGGGCGACCCACGGTGCCCGGATGCGCGAGCCACTCCTCGCTGGTGCAGCCGGTGATGAAACCGACCTCGGTACTGCCGTAGAACTCGTCGACGATCGGCCCCCACCACTCGATCATCGCGCGCTTGACGTCCGGCGGGCACGGCGCGGCGGTATGGGACACGTGTCGAAGCGACGAGAGGTCGTAGCGACGCCGCACCTCCGGCGCCAGTCGAAGGAGCCGCACGAACATCGTGGGCACCATGTACATCGAGGTGATCCGGTGTCGCTCGATGAGCGAAAGGAACTCCTCGGGGTCGAAGCGGTCCTCGAGCACCAACAGCGCGCCGTACGCGCGCGCCGCGACCAGCGCGTAGGCGTACGGAGCCGAGTGGTACATCGGCCCGGCGATGATCGTGCGCATCCCCGGCCACGCACCGAAGAGCTTGGTGACCTCGGTCATGTAATCGAGGGCCTGGGATCCGTCATTCGTCCCGGGAAGTCGCCGCACGCCCTTGGGGTGTCCGGTCGTGCCCGACGTGTAGATCATCGACAACGGGTCGCCGACGTAGGCGTCCTGGATCTCTTCGAAGCCGTCGCGCCACGTCGACCACTCGATGACGTCCTTCGGCAACGTCGCGATCGCCGGGTCGATCCCGAAGCGCTCGACGATGCTCGGCGGCGTCGTGACGCCCAGGACGGTGACCGACGTCGGTAGCGCGTCGCGCACGTGGTGCCAGAGGTCGGCGTGCGCCACGAGGACCGCGGCTCGGGAGTCGTTCACGACGTACGCCACCTCCTCGGCGCTCCCGTGCCAGTTGATCGGCACCGTCGCCGCGCCGAGCGCGGACGCGGCGAAGGCGGCCTCGAAGAACTCGTGGTCGTTTCGCAAGAGCAGGGCCACCGAGCCGCCACTCTCCACCCCGAGCGACCGAAGTCCCGTGGCGCCACGTCGCGCGCGAACCATGAGCTCATCCAGGGGCACGAAGACGTCGCCGCGCAGGACGCCGGCAACCGTCGCCTCGTCGCTCACGATCTCCTTCGCCGCCTGTTCCATCGCTGCCCCCGGTGCCGACTGCTCCATCGGACGATAACGCAGTCCGGCGTCGCGTCGACTGGCGTCGACGCCCGGTGAGGCGGTCGGCCGCCGATCGATCGGCGGTAACTTGAAGTAATGACCGAGGACTACAAAGAGGGCGGCATCATCTGCGGGACCGACGTCCTCGAGATCCGCAACTACTACCTCTGGGGATCGAAAAAGGTCCCCTACCGTTCGATCCTCGGAGTCCAGCGAGTCGCCCTCAGCGCGCTCAAGGGAAAGCCCCGGATCTGGGGCACGGCCAATATGCGGTACTGGGCGAACCTGGACTCGAAGCGTCCGGCAAAGAAGGAAGGACTCGTCCTGGACCTCGGCAAGGGCGTCAAGCCGTTCATCACGCCGGACGACCCCGACCGAGTCGAAACGCTGATTCGCGAACGAGCCGGACTCGGACCCGCGGGACCGACGATCACGGCCCCGTTCATCTGATCGAGCGGTCGCCGACGTCGACCCAGCGTCAGTGGTTCGCCTCCGGCGTCGCGGCGTGCGCGACGGCCTCGTCCCGCTCGTCCCTCGCGGACTTCGACGCCTTCAGGCCGTTCTCGAACTCGGACTTCGCCGAACCCAGGCTCTTCGCGAACTTGGGAATGGCCGCGCCCCCGAAGAGCAAGACGACCAGCACGATGACGACGACCAGCAGGTCCGGACCGAAGATCTCACCTAACACCATGGACGACTCCTTTGCGTTTGCGATGTCACCGGTCAGCTCGGCTCGTTGTAGCCGCTGTAGGGCGTGCCCAGGTACGGGAAGTTCGGCAGGAACGTCAGTCCCGCACCCGTGAGTCCGTCACTGACGTCGGCGATGGCGCCGTCGGGCGTGAAGGTCTTGTCCACCAGTGGGATCGTGGCGCCGGCGATCGCGCGCAACTCGATGGTCACGACGTCGTCCGTGATCCGTCGCCCGTTCGGATAGCCCGCGACATCACCACCGACGACGCCGAGCGGATTGGGCGTTGACGCCGGCGCGATCGCGAGGTTGAGGCGAAGCATGTCGGCCGGTGTCGTGCCGGTGAACGTGGAGAAGGTCGAGCTCACGACGCCGGCCGGGATGCCCGTGAGCAGGATCGCCTCGAGGTCCGCGCGCGGCTTCGAGTACGCCGCCAAGTTGGGGAACGCACCGGTGTAGAGGACGTTCAACAGTCCCGCCAGTTCGGGGTGCGCGACGCCGTTCACGTAGTTCTTGTCCTGGGACGGCGGCGACGCGTTCCACTGGTCCTTCTGCGCGAGCGGCACGAGCACTTCGTTGAACAGTGGGTTCCCAAGTCGTGAGACCTGGACGTAGGGCCCGGAGTCGTTGTGCCAACCGTGATCCGAATCGCGGACACGCGCCTTCTGGCGACTGGCCGTCGTCCACACGCCGACGCTCGAGGACGCCGACGCGGACTTGGTCGGCGCGACGCCACCGGCCGCGATGTCGGTGATCGGCACCTGGATCGCGATGCTGTGCACGTTGGAGGTCGCCAGCGTGTTCACGCCGGCCGACGCGCTGAGCGCGGGCAGGCCGAAGGTCGCGTGGAGGTTGGCGATGGGGCGCAGGTCGCCGAGGTCGAATATCGAGCCCAGGTCGACGAAGAACGCTTCGGCGCGCTGACCGGCGAAGACCATCCGGCCGTTGGACATCGGGTACACCGCCGCACTCGCGAGCGCCGCGTAGTTCGGGGTCGACAGCGGACCGATGTTGCACGGCGGACACGGCACGTTCTGGGCCAACACCTGCGCGGCGCCGTTCTCCGTCACCCTCGTCACCGAGTACGTCTGGCGGCGATTCCAGTTCGCGCTGGTGAGCGACTGGATCGGTCCGACGTTGTAGAGGAAGGTCGTGGGAATCGTGTTCTCGGTCTGGAAGTTGAACTGGTACGTGACGTCGGCGACACCGTCGCCGTTGTTGTCGACGTGGATCTCGTAGAGGACGTCGTCGCCGAACTCGAAGAAGTTCGGGCCGCCGGCGGGGGTCTCCAACGGGATGTAGTTGGCGATCAACGTCACGGTGTTCGGCTTGTCCGGACTGATGAAGGCGTAGAGGTCCGTGCTGTCGGCGACGGGGTCCTTGGAGATCTCGGGTGCTTCACGGTGTGATGACATTGGTCGATTCCTTTCTAACGAGCCGCGCGAATGAGACGCGCGGCGATCTTGCGATCGTGGATGGTCACTTCCCTTTGACCGATGAAGAGATTTATCTCTCCGGTACGGGCGTTCTTCACCCGAGCGATGAGGTGTTCACCGACGCGCAGGTCGTCTTGCGGCGCGATCGGCACCTCGCGGTGGGACTCGGCGCCCGCGACGGACGCGAGACCCAGGGGCCCGGCAGCCAAGGTTGACGCGACCGCCGCACCGGCGGCCACCGCCCCCGCTTTCTTGAAGAACACTCTCCTGCTGACTTCTTCCATTCGTCCTCCTTCAGGTTCTCTGACTATCCGTAGACGCGGCCGACTCGGATGAGATTGTTGTGAAAAATCTTCGGAGTCCGAGGTGGGGCGAACCGTCGGAGTGCCGGCGCGCCTCGAACCCACGGTCGGACCTCCGTGGCGCGTGATCACGCAGTGAAATCGGGCGCTCGTCCGCGCGAGACCACCGAGGCGAGGGGTCGTCAGCGCCGGACACGGATCAACGTGGCGCTGCAGCGCGCGCCGGGCGGTATCGTGAGCGCCATGGCGAAGCTCGTCTACTCGATGATCACGTCGCTCGACGGCTACGTCAACGACACCGACGGCAACATCGAGTGGGGCCGACCGGATCCTGAGATGTTCGAGTACATCAACGAACTCGAACGGGGATTCGGCACCTATCTCTACGGCCGTCGGATATACGAAACGATGATCTTCTGGGAGACGTTCGACGAGCCCGACGATCTGCTCATCACGGACTTCGCCCGAATCTGGCGCGCCGCCGACAAGGTCGTCTACTCGACGTCGCTCGAGGGAACGTCCAGTGCCAACACCCGCATAGAACGGACCTTCGACGCCGAAGCGGTCCGCCGGATGAAGGACACGTCCGAACGGGATATCACGATTGCCGGTCCGGAGCTCGCGGGTCACGCCTTCGCCGCCGGACTGATCGACGAGGCGCATATGTTCGTCACACCCGTCACCGTCGGCGGCGGTTCCCCGGCCTACCCCAGGGGCCTACGGGTCAACTTCGAGCTCCTCGGCTCCCACGTCTTCGAAAGCGGCGTGGTCCACCTTCACTACCAGGTCCCCCACGCGACGTGAGGCGGTTCCTCGCCATCTGAGCGTGTACCCTGGCCGCGCGGACGCCGGGCGTTCGTACGACCCGCGAGTCAGGTGTCCACCGAGTGACGCATCGTACCTTCACGCAGGTATCGAGCGTGCCACGAGAGCGACTCTTCGATGAGGTGCGGCGTGTGTTTCCCGGGGGCGGTGGCGCTCGCGCGGTCGAAGTAGTCCTGCAGCATTGGTCGGTACTCGGGATGCGCGCAGTTGTCGATGATCTTTTGCGCACGACGGCGGGGCGCCAAGCCCCGCAGGTCCGCGACGCCCCACTCGGTGATGATCACGTGCACGTCGTGCTCGGTGTGATCGACGTGGCTGACCATCGGCACGATCGACGAGATCGCACCGTCCTTGGCGGTCGACGGCGTCAGAAACATCGCGATGTACGCGTTTCGGGCGAAGTCACCGGAGCCGCCGATGCCGTTCATGATGCTCGAGCCCATGACGTGGGTGGAGTTGATGTTCCCGTAGATGTCGGCTTCGATGGCCCCGTTCATCGCCAGGCATCCGAGTCGGCGGATCACTTCGGGGTGGTTGCTGATCTCCTGGGGTCGAAGCACGATCCGGTCGCGGTAGTCCGCGATGTGGGCGTGCAGATCGGCGGCGCCCTCCTCGCTCAGCGAGAACGCGGTCGCCGAGATCGTGCTCATCGTGCCCGAGTTCAACAGCGCCAGCATGCCGTCCTGGATCACCTCGGTGTACGCCGTCAAGGGACGAAACGGCCCACCGTCGAGTCCACGGAGGACGGCGTTCGCGATGTTCCCAACGCCCGACTGCAGGGGTAGCAGCGCCGCCGGTAGACGCTCCCCCTTCACCTCGAACGCGAGGAACTCCAAGAGATGCTCGGCGATCCGCTTGGAGATGTCGTCGACCGGCTTGAACGCCGTGTTGCGATCGGGGGAATCGGTCTCGACGATCGCCACGATCTTCTCCGGAGGGCAGTGGAAGTAGGGCACGCCGATGCGGTCCGACGTGTGGAGGATCTGGATGGGCTTCCGATTGGGCGGCAACGCGGTGCCGTAGTAAATGTCGTGCATCCCCTCAAGCTCGGCGGGCTGCCACGAGTTCACCTCCAGGATGACGCGTTCGGCCATGTCAATCCAGGTCTTGTTGTTGCCGACCGACGACGACGGGATCAGTTCGCCGTCGGCGGTGATGCCGGCGATCTCCACGACCGCGACGTCAAGCGTCCCGAACGCACCCTCCCAGACCATCTGCGCGACGTGGGAGAGGTGCATGTCGAGGTAATCGAGGAGTCCGGCGTTGATTTTGGCCCGACTCACCGGGTCCGACTGATACGGCATCCGCATGTCGATCGCGTCGACCGCCGCGAGTGCCCCGTCGAGTTCGGGGGCCGTCGACGCACCGGTCCAGACGCTCACCGCGAAGTGTTCGCCTCTGGTCGCCGCGGCTTCGACACGTCGAACGAGCGCTCCCGGAACTGCTTTGGGATAGCCCGCCCCCGTGAATCCGCTCATACCAACGTTGTCGCCCGGCCGGATGAACGCAGCGGCGTCGTCCGGCGACATCGTCCGGCTCGCGAGGGCGGAACTTTGGATTCGCCGTTGCCCTGCCCGTCTCACCTCGAAAGCCTAACTCCGCTCGATTGCGCAAGGAAAAGCCACGCCACTGCATGCCTCGGCGTACGTCCTCGGACGCGTCGGCGACTACGGCGGTCTAATCGAAGACGCACGTACGCGAACCGAACACGATGACGCGCCGTTCCAGGTGAAGGCGAATGGCCGAGGCCAATACCGAACGCTCGATGTCCGCGCCCCGCCGCGTCATATCATCGACGTCGTCGCGGTGCGAGATATGCACGATGTCCTGGGTGATGATCGGCCCGGCGTCCAAATCGGCGGTGACGTAGTGGGCCGTCGCGCCGATGATCTTCACCCCGCGCTCATGCGCCCGGGCGTACGGATTGGCCCCGACGAACGCGGGAAGGAAGGAGTGATGGATGTTGATGATCCGGTGTTCGTAACGCTCGACCAGCCACGGCGGCAGGACCCGCATGTAGCGGGCCAACACGATGACCTCAGGTTTCAACGACTCGAGCACCTCGCCGAGTTGACGCTCTTGAACGTCGCGATCCTCCCCCACGGGGAGGTACGTGAACGGCACGTCGTAGCGCTTCGCGAGTTCGTGCGCGGCCATGCGATCGCTCACGAGTGCGACGACGTCGCACTCCAGTTGGCCGATCGCACTCCGCGCGATGAGATCGCTCGGACAATGAAGTGTCGACGAGCACAAGACGACGACCCGCGCGCGTGGTCTCGCCATCGGTGTCATGGTGTACTGCGCCGACAGCGACGTGCGGAACTCTTCCAGCCGTTGGGCGAGTGCCGACGCGTCCACACCGCCCGCGACTTCGATACGGCATCCGAAGTCGCCCTCCACCACGTCGGTGTGTTGATCCAACTCGATGATGTTGCCGCCGGACGCTTGAATTCCGGCGGCCAGACGTGCGACGATGCCGACTCGATCAGGAGATCGAAACGTCAGAATGAGTCCGCGGGACCAGTCATCGTGACCATCGGCCCCACCGTCCCTCGAAGCATCTGACGTCGTCATGCAGCCATAGGGTACCGGCGTGACAACGACGTGGAATCACGCGTGGTCCGCTCGATCAGCTCCCGGGCGACGATTCGATCATTTCGACATCAAGAACAGCCGCTCGTCGCCCCGCAACTCGAGCACACGTAGCACGAACCCGCTCGTTGCATGGCGTTGCCGCACTGGTAACACATCGGCGCGTCACGCTGTTGATCGCGGCTCAGCAACTTGGGCTGCTCGGCCGGCTTCTCACTCAGGTCGACCAACGTCGGCTGCACGCTCGCGTTGACCGTCGGCGTCGCCTGTTCGGCGACCTCGGGCAGCGTCGGTTGGATCCGCTCGCTGGTCGAGAGCACCCCCAACTCTTCGCGCTCGCTCGGGCTCAAGTAGTCCAGGGCCAAGCGGCGGAAGATGTAGTCGACGAGTGACGTCGCGATGCGCAGGTCAGCGTCGTCGGTCATGCCCGAAGGCTCGAACTTCATGTTGACGTACTTGCGCACGTAGGTCGCGAGCGGCACACCGTGTTGCAGGCCGAGGCTGATCGAGATCGAGAAGGCGTCCATGATGCCGGCCAGCGTCGAACCCTGCTTGGACACCTTGATGAAGACCTCGCCCGGTCGACCGTCTTCGTACTCACCGACGGTGACGTAGCCTTCGCAGTCCGCGACGCGGAAGGCGAACGTCGTCGAGACGCGACGACGCGGCATGCGCTCGCGCAGGGCCTGGATCGTGACGTGGTTCTCCGAGCGCGCGACCTCCAACTCCAACTTGAGCTGCTCGATGCGCGTGTAGAGCTCGGCCGCGACCGAGTCCGTCGCGGTGACCGAGGAGGAGGACTCCTCGCCGTCCTTCTTCGCGGTGGAGAGCGGCTGGCCCACCTTGCAGTTGTCGCGGTAGATCGCGACGGCCTTCACGCCCAACTTCCAGGCGTCCATGTGCAGGTTGGCGACGTCCTCGATGGTCGCGTCCTCGGGCATGTTCACCGTCTTTGAGATCGCGCCCGAGATGAACGGCTGCACGGCCCCCATCATCTTCACGTGGCCGAGGTAGTGAATCGTGTTGTCGCCCATCGAGCAAGCGAAGACCGGCAGGTGCTCGGGGTTGAGTCCCGGCGCGCCGACGATCGACTTGTTCTCGTCGATGTAGGCCTCGATCGCCAGCGACTCCATCTCGGAGTAGCCGAGCTTACGAAGCGCGCGCGGGACGGTCTGGTTCACGATCGCCATGTTGCCGCCGCCGACGAGCTTCTTGAACTTCACGAGTCCGAGGTCGGGTTCGATGCCGGTCGTGTCACAGTCCATCAACAGACCGATGGTGCCGGTCGGGGCCAGCACCGAGGCCTGCGCGTTGCGCACACCGTGTCGCGCGCCGAGGTCGACGGCCTCTTCCCAGGCGCGCTGGGCCGCCTCGAGGATGTCGACCGGCGCCAACGCCTCGTCGATCCGGTACGACGCGTCGCGGTGCATGCGAAGGACGTCGAGCATCGGGGTGGCGTTCTCCTCGTAGCCCTCGTGGGGTCCCATGCGGCCGGCGGTGCGCGCGCTGACGGCGTAGGCGTGGCCGGTCATCAACGCGGTGATGGCCGCGGCCCAGGCCCGACCCTCGTCCGAGTCGTACGCCAGGCCCGAGGCCATCAGCAAGGCACCGAGGTTCGCGTAGCCGAGGCCGAGCTGGCGGAACTTGCGCGAGTTCTCGGCGATCTTCTCGGTCGGGTAGTCGGCGGCGCCGACGATGATCTCTTGCGCGCTGAAGAGCACCTCGATGGCGTGCTTGAACGCCTCGACGTCGAAGCCGCCGTCGTCCTGAAGGAACTTCATCAGATTGAGGCTCGCCAGGTTGCACGCCGAGTTGTCGATGTGCATGTACTCCGAGCAGGGGTTCGAACCGTTGATGCGGTCGGTGTTGGGCGAGGTGTGCCATTTGTTGATCGTGGTGTCGAACTGGAGTCCCGGGTCAGCGCACTCCCACGCGGCGCGCGCGATCTGGCGCCACAGCTCACGAGCCTTGACGCTCTGGACCGTGCGTCCGCCGTGTCGGGCCTTGAGGTCCCAGTCGCCGTCGGCGATCACCGCGTCCATGAACTCATCGGAGACGCGTACGGAGTTGTTCGCGTTCTGGTACTGGATCGAGTGGATGTCCTTGCCGTCGAGGTCCATGTCGAAGCCGTTGTCGCGCAGCACGCGCGCCTTCTTCTCCTCGTTGGCCTTGCACCAGATGAACTCTTCGATGTCCGGGTGATCGGCGTCGAGGATGACCATCTTGGCCGCGCGACGGGTCTTGCCGCCGGACTTGATGGTGCCGGCCGACGCGTCGGCGCCGCGCATGAACGACACGGGTCCGCTCGCGGTGCCGCCGCCCTCGAGCATCTCGGCGCTCGAGCGGATCTTGGAGAGGTTGACACCGGCGCCGGAGCCGCCCTTGAAGATGATGCCCTCTTCGGTGTACCAGTTGAGGATCGAGCGCATCGAGTCCTCGACCGAGAGGATGAAGCAGGCGCTCCCCTGCTGGGGCACGCCCTTCACGCCAATGTTGAACCAGACCGGCGAGTTGAAGGCGGCCTTCTGGGTGATCAGGAGGTGCTTCAGTTCGGCGCGGAAGGCCTCAGCCTCCTCGTCGTCGACGAAGTAGTCGCGCTCGATGCCCCACGCGGCGATGGTGTCGACGATACGGTCGGCCACCTGCTTAAGGCTGGTTTCGCGCTCGTTGGTGCCGAGGGTGCCGCGAAAGTACTTCTGGGCGAGGATGTTGGTGGCGTTGAACGACCAGCTGGAGGGAACCTCAACGTTCAGTTGCTCGAAAGCCACCGTGCCGTCGCGGAAGTTCGAGATCCGCGCGTCACGACGGTCCCAGGTCACCTCGTCGTACGGGTGCCGGTCGTCGGTCGTGAAGTAGCGGCGGATGCCAATTCCCAGTCGCTGAGGTGCGATAGCCATTTCAATCTCTCTTTTCTTGCCGAAACCGACACTAAGAACATGCCTCTCGCGACGCCGGAGTCGGGAGGTCCAGTTTACTACCCATTTCCCCCTCGGCCACAAGATGTAGTGGTCAGACCACTTCTCGTCGCAAGATGCTGTGTCATTACAGCACTGTAATTACACCGCGTCAACTCAATTTTGATTGTTTTTGGAACAATTATTTTTGACCCAATGATCTCCCCAAAAACCACCCGGTAACCATCGGTAACGTGACCCCGGTGGAACTGGTTCTCGCCCTCGACGCCGGCACGTCGGGCGTGCGAACCGTCGCCTTCGACCGCGACGCCAAGGTCCACGACGCCGCCCACCTCGAATTGACCCAGCACTTCCCGCGACCCGGCGAGGTCGAGCACGACGCGCGCGAGATCGCCGATCTCTGTGTGGCGACGCTGCGCGAGGTCGCCCAACGCGCTCGCGCGAACGGCCACGACGTCATCGCCGTCGGCGTCACCAATCAGCGCGAGACCACGGTCGTGTTCGATCGCGCGAGCGGTCGACTCCCCCACCGCGCCATCGTCTGGCAGGACCGGCGCACGGCCGCGTACTGCGACGAGCTCGACGCGCGCGGCGCGACACCACTCGTGCGCTCGACGACGGGCCTCGTGCTCGACCCGTACTTCTCGGCGACCAAGATGCGATGGCTCCTCGAGCACGCTCACGCGGACGAACTCGAGGCCCCGAGTCTCTCCACCGTCGACTCGTGGCTGGTGTGGTGGCTCTCGGGCGGCGTCAACGGCGGCGCCTACGTGACCGAGCCCTCCAACGCCTCGCGCACGATGTTGATGGACCTCCAGACTCTGTCGTGGTCAACCGAGATGACCACGCTGTTCGACGTCGACCCGACGATGCTCGCGACGATCCAACCATCGCGCTCGACCTTCGCCACGGTCGCGGCCGACGTCGTACCGGAACTCGCCGGCGTGCCCATCACCGGCATCCTCGGCGATCAGCAGGCGGCGCTCTTCGGCCAGGCCTGCTTTCGTCCGGGCGTCGTCAAGGCGACCTACGGCACCGGCGCGTTCATCCTCGCCAATGTCGGCGACGAAGTGCCCGGCGTCTTCGACGGTCTGATCACGACGCTCGCGTGGGACCTGGGCGCGCTCGCCGCCCCGACCTACGCCATCGAGGGTTCGGCCTTCGTCGCCGGGGCCGCCGTGCAGTGGCTGCGCGACGAGATGGGTTTCATCGACGACTCGTCGGACCTCGAGACGCTCGCCACGAGCGTCACCGACGCCGCCGGCGTGCAGTTCGTCCCCGCCTTCACGGGACTCGGATCGCCGTTCTGGCGATCCGAGGCGCGCGGCTCGATCACCGGACTGAGTCGTGGCGTCGGTCGGGGCGAGATTGCGCGCGCGCTCATCGAGGGTCTCGCCTACCAGGTGCGCGCGATGACCGACGCCTTCGACGACGCTGGCGTCGCGTTGCACGAACTGCGCGCCGACGGTGGCGCGGCGGCCATGGACCTGTTGCTGCAGCTCCAGGCCACGAACTCACGGCTCGCGGTGCTGCGCAGCACGTCGCTCGAAGCGACCGCGCGCGGCGCGGCCACGCTCGCCGGTCTCGGCGCGGGCCTGTGGTCGTCGCTGCAGGAACTCGACGACCTCTGGAGCTTCGACCAACGATTCGAGCCGGAGGATCCGCTCTTCGTCGACCTCGGGTACGCGGCCTGGCGTCGCGCGCTCGAGCACGCCTGAGTTGTAGTTTCATCAGAACGTCGAACGGAGGACCATGAAGGAGTACACCGCAGAGGTGGTGCGCGAAGGACTCGGTTTCGGCGAGGCGCCGCGCTGGCACGACGGACGTCTGTGGTACTCGGACTTCTACCGACACGGCATCTATTCCATGGCCGCGGACGCGACGGACGAGGTCCTCGAACACGAGGTCCCGACGCAACCGTCGGGGCTCGGTTGGCTGCCCGACGGCGATCTCTTGAGCGTCTCGATGACCGACCAACGGGTGCTGCGTTTCCACGGTGGTGACGTCACGACCTTCGCGGACATCAGCGAATACTGCGGCTTCTGGGCGAACGACATGGTCGTCTCGCCGACGGGCTACAGCTACGTCGGCAACTTCGGCTTCGACCTCGACGCGCGGGTGGCCGAACTCGGCGTGGAGCGCTTCTTCGCCGAGCCCCCGCCGACCACCAACCTGGTCGTGCTCGACCCCGACGGCGCCGTCGTCCAGGTGGTGCCCGACATGGCCTTCCCCAACGGCACGGTGATCACGCCCGACGGCGCGACACTTATTGTCGGCGAGACCTTCGGTTCGCGTCAGAGCGCCTTCGACGTGCGAATCGACGGCACGCTCGAGAACCGGCGGGTCTGGGCACCGCTCGAGATGGCCGCGACCGACGGCATGTGCCTCGACGCCGAGGGTCAGATCTGGTTCGCCAACGCGGTGACGCGCACGTGCGTGCGCGTGCGCGAAGGCGGCGAGGTCACGGGCACCGTGAGTTGCTCCAAGCGCGCCTTCGCCTGCATGCTCGGTGGCGAGGACCGCCGGACGCTCTTCATCATGACGTCGGGCTCGAGTGACCGATTCGAGATCGCCGATCAGCGCGAGGGCTGCATCGAAGCGGTGCGCGTGGACGTCGCGGGCGCGGGCACGCCGTAGGAACAACGGCGCGGCGGCTCAGCCGAGTTTCGTGAGGGCCTTGCGCAGGTTGCGGATCGCCTGGGACGTGCGCAGTTCGTTCTCGATCAACGCGAAGCGCACGTGTCCGTCACCGCCCTCGCCGAACCCGACGCCGGGACTCGTCGCCACGTCGGCCGATTCGATGAGGAATCGTGCGAACTCCAACGAACCCATCTCGCGGTAGGGCTCGGGCACCGGTGCCCAGATGAACATCGAGCCCCGCGGCGCGCGCACGTCCCAGCCGATGCGGTGCAGACCGTCGATCAGCGTGTCGCGGCGCGACTGGTAGATCACGCGCAGGTGTTCGGGATAGTCCGTCGCCTCGTTCATCGCCACGATCGCCGCGATCTGGACCGGTTGGAACGTCCCGTAGTCGAGGTAGCTCTTCAATTTGGTCAGCGCCGCGACGATCTCGGCGTTGCCGACCAGGAAGCCGACGCGCCACCCGGCCATCGAAAACGACTTTGTCAGCGTGTAGAGCTCGACGCAGCACTCCTTCGCGCGCGGCACCTCGAGGATCGACGGCGGCTTGTAGCCGTCGAAGCCGAGGTCGGCGTACGCGAAGTCGTGACAGACGATCAAGTCGTGCGCCAGCGCGAACTCGACCAGTCGCGTCATGAACGCGAGGTCCACGCACGCGCTCGTCGGGTTGTGCGGGAACGAGCAGATCAGGACACGCGGCTTCACCTCGGCGCCCTCCCACGCCGCGACCAGTCCGGCGAAGAAGTCGTCGCCCGGATCGTTCGTCGTCGCGCCGGGATCGAGCATCGGGACCGTGATCACCGTCGCCCCGGCGAATCCCGGACCGGCCAGGTGGATGGGGTAACTCGGACTGGGCACCAGCGCCGCGTCGCCGGGACCGAGCAGGACCCACATGAGGTGCGTAAGGCCCTCCTTCGCACCGATGGTGGTGACGATCTCGGTCTCGGGGTCGAGGTCGACGTCGAAGAGGGCCTTGTAGCGCGTGGCCATCGCCAGGCGCAGGTTGGGGATGCCGCGCGACGCGCTGTAGCGATGGTTGCGGGGGTTGTTCGCCGCTTCGGCCAACTTCGCGACCGCCACGTCGGGACTCGGCAGGTCGGGATTGCCGAAGCCGAAGTCGATGACGTCGCGTCCGAGGGCGCGCGCCTCGGCCTTCAGTCCGTTGATCTGCGCGAAGACGTACGGCGGCAGGCCGTTGACGCGACGGAATTCCATCTAGAAACGTTACTCGTCGTTCGACGCGCGCCACTGTCGCAGCGCGTCGACGTCGACGTCGGGCGCGAAGACGGCCCACGTGGCCCCCGCGTCGCGCAGCGCGCTGAGCGTCGCGGGTAGGTCCGCCGGCACCGGTCCGGCCCAACTCACCTCGCCCGTGGCGGACATCTCGCGTACCCGATCGGGCGACGCGTCCCATAGGTTGATGGTCGCGGCGACTTCGCGGGCCACCCGATTGGTCTCGTCGTTGCCAGCGCCGAACCAGATCGGCATGACGTCGCTGAGTTCGCGCGCCGTCTCGGCCATCAGGGCGCGACGCTCGCCGGCCGAGCGCGCCGGTATGTCGTAGGCCCCGTTCTCGGCGGCCGAGAGTTTGTCGCCTGAGCCGACGGCGCAGATCACCCGCTTCGGCGCGAGACGCTCGAGTGTCAGGTACTGCTCGACGAGGTGCGCCGTCCCCACCAGTCCGACGCGCGCGACGAGCGGACCGACGACGACGTTGTGACGTCGCGCCACGGCGGCGAGCACCGCGAAGGGCGCGAGCGAAGGACGCGTCGGCGAACCCATCGGCCAGAGGTGGTCGTAGGCGAACAGCCCGTCGACACCGGCGTCGACGGCGCGCCGCGCGAAGCCCAGCGCGTCCGCGCTCCCGTGGCGAAACGTCGGCAGGAGGGCCCCGAGTTTCACGAGGCGCGCTCGAAGGCGACGAGCGCGGCGCCCATCGCCCCCGAGCGAGGTCCGAACATCGAGGCGGTCACCGTGATCGTGGGACGCGCGCGATAGCCCTCGACGAGGTCGGCGAGGTACTCGCGCGCCGAGGGCAACACCAGGTCCGAAGCGATGGACAGCCCCCCGCCGATGACGAAGTGGCCGCAGTCGAGTATCGCGGCCAGGTTCGCCAGACCCAGCGCGAGCCACCAACCGACCTCCTTCATCAGCACGACGGCCTCGTCCAGGTCCTGGGCCGCGGCGGCCGTGACGTCCTCGGCGCGCACCGCGGCCGCGTTGCCGCGTTGGGCGACGAGCGTCGGGAGCCGACCCTCGATCGCCGCATCGCGCGTCAGGCGGTTGAGTCCCCCACCCGAGGCGTAGCGCTCCCAGCAGCCGTGGCTCCCGCAGTGACACGCGGCCCCGCGGGCGACCACGACCATGTGCCCGATCTCGCCAGCAAAGCCACTGTGACCGCGGATCAGTTCGCCGTCGGCGAACACGCCGCCGCCGATGCCGGTACCGAGGGTCACCATCACGAAGTCATCGACGCCGCGCGCCGCGCCCCACTCGTGCTCGCACAGCGCCGCGCAGTTGGCGTCGTTCTCGCAGAACACGGTCGAGCTCGCCAACGACGCCGACAGCAGGGCGCCGAGGTCCGCGCCGGACGCCGAGAGCAGGTTCGGGGCGTAGACGAGTCGTCCGTCGCGCCGCATCATGCCGGGCAGACCGACGCAGACCGGCACGCTCGACGGATCGAGTCCCCGTCGAGCGCTCAGGTCCTTGATCAGTTCGGTCACGACCTCCGCGGTCGGAGCGCCGACGAGGTCGCTGTGGAGGTGCGGTGTCGCCGCGTGGGCCTCACCGAGCACGCGACCGTCGCGCGCGACCAGTAGCGCCAACGCCTTGGTGCCGCCGACGTCAACGCCGATCGCGACGTCGATCATCGCGTCTGCTCGGCCTGCGCCTTCAGCTCGCGAAGGGCCTGGGTCTGGATGCGGTACGCGGCGCGCGACTTGATGAACGTGGGGATCGGCACGAGTAACTCCACCTCCAGGTCGTAGGTCACCTTGGTCTCGTCGCCGTCGGCCTCGAACAGGTAGCGGCCGTTCAGGGTCTCGGTGAGATCGCCCTGGACCTGGCGCCACGACAGTTCGCCCGGCGCCTTGGAGTAGTCGTAGCGAAGCGTGTACGTCGTCGAGCGACCGAACGCGGCCGCGCGAAACTCGACCTCGAGCGCGCGCCCCTCGTCGTCGCGGGTAATGACGTCGATGCGCTTGAGGTCCGAGACCCAGTCGGCGTAGTGCGCGAAGTCCGTGACCACCGCGTAGACGGTCTCGGGCGAGGCGTTCACCGTGATCGATTCAGTGGCTCGTTGTGTCACCGCACCTCCCCACCTTCACCCTAGGGCAGCCGCTTTGCGTCGCTGAAGTGGTCGTAGACCGCGAGTTCGCTCGAGAGTCGTGCGGCCAAGTGGTTCCAGTCGAATCGCTCGACGGCTGCCTCGCGAGCGGCCCGTCCGAACTCGCGTCGACGTTCGTCGTCGACCATCAAGGCTCGAATCGCCTTGGCCAAGAGATCGTCGCTGCGCGAATCGCCGATGACGAAGCCCGTCACGCCGTTCTGCACTGCCTCATGACTGCCGCCGGAGCGCCCGGCGATCTGCGCCACGCCGGTCGCCGCGGCCTCGACGAAGACGATGCCGAAACCCTCCTGCTCCAACCCCAGCCAGCGGCTGCGACAGTCCATCACCATGAGGTCGCTCGCCCCGAGCCAGTCACTCAACACGTCGTCGGGCACGCGCCCGAGGAAGGTGACCGGCGCGTCGAGGCGCGCGGCGAGCGCGCGCAGGCGCTTCTCGTCTCGACCGGACCCGCCGATGGCGACCTGTAGGTTCGGCGCGTGAGCCTTGAGCCGCGTGGCCGCGCGGATCAATGTGTCCATGCCTTTACGCGGGACGAGGCGCGAGTACGAACTGACGAGGAAGGCGTGCTCGTCGAGTCCGAACGAGCGTCGTACGTCGTCGC
Organism: uncultured Acidimicrobiaceae bacterium; assembly: GCA_963802735.1. Classification (GTDB taxonomy): domain Bacteria; phylum Actinomycetota; class Acidimicrobiia; order Acidimicrobiales; family RAAP-2; genus RAAP-2. Next base: position 266,619 of record CAWDJY010000012.1, read on the forward strand.
GTCGCGCGCGATCCAGCGGCGCGAAGCGCTCCGTGTCGACCCCGGGTGGCACCTGGATGATGGGCGGCGCGTACTCCGCGGTGATTCGGCGCACCTCGGACTCGGGATAGGAGCCGGCACAGATCGCCACGGCGGCGTGGCGCAGCACGTAGCGAAGCGAGGACGCCACGATCGGGATGCGCCCGGGCACCGTTACCTCGGCCCCGTGGACGACGACACCGTAGGGAACGGAAAGGCGCGGCCCGAGCAGTCCGAGCGGCCACGCCGGATCGATGAGGACCAAATCGGGCTGGTGCCGCTCTATCGCCGACTCGATGGCGCGCTTCGCGGACCGTGTGGGCAAGAACAGCGTCTTGGCGGGAATGCGTTCGATGGCGATCTCGGACGCCGCGTCGAACGCCTCGATATCCGGAGCTGACGTCGCGGTCACCACGACGGCGCGACCCGGTTCGAGTCGACGCCACAGTTCATGGAGGTACACCTGGATTCCGCCGGTTTTCGGGGGGTAGTCGTTGGTCACCAACACGTGACGAGCCATCTAAACAACCTAGTCAACGCCTTCGCGTCGACCGCTACTCGGCGATCGCCGAACGGTGCTGAAACTTGAGTCGCGGCATCATGCCCTGGGAGGTGAAGAGTTGCACGACGTCAGCCTCTTCGGCCGTCATCACCAGTTCGTCGGGCTCTTCGCCCAACACGAAGCTCACCAGACAGTCGGCGCAGTCCGGTGTCCCGCGCCGTACGCAGTCGTGGCAGCTGATTGAGAGTTCGATCTCGTTGCTCATGGTGGCACCCTTCACTTGCCACCACATTGCACCGTGCCTGTGACACGTCAGCGTTCGAGAAAGGCAGCGATCTCCGTCGCCACTTGCGCGGACCCGAAGAGGACACCTTCGCACACCACTCGTCGCGTCGACGGATCGATCAGCACGTAGAACGGGGGCCAACGGATGTCGAGGAGACCGAAGGCCTCCGGCGCCACCAGCACGGGTCGGCGGGCGTCTCGCCATTCGCAGGACTCGTCCTCGTCGGCGCTGATGACGAGGATCGGAACGGGTATCTCGCCCGAGTCCTCGTTGAGGAACTCGCGACAACCGTCGCAGTGGGGTTTGATCGCCACGACGAGCGTCATCTCGCGAAAGACGATGGTCTCGTCGTCACCATTGGACCAGTGTCCCGTCAGCGCGTCGGGCGCTGGGCGTTCGCGCGTGGGATCGAAGGATCGAGCGTGGAATTCAGACGTCACTGGATTCGACGATCGGTTCGACCGCGCGTCCGTGACCGCACCAACGACATGTCACCGAGTCGATGTTCTTCGCGATGATCTCCGGCTCTTCGACCGTCAGATCGCCGCCCACGGTGAAGTGGTGGAACGACCGGATGGACGTCGTCTCGACCACGTCGAATCGCGTGAGGTTTCCGCACGCGGTGCATCGGTAGCGAGTAGTCACAGTGTCACGGTACTTGGAGATTCGCCATCTCAATCAAAGTACGGGTCGTTCCCCCGGCGCCGAGGGCGCACTTCGTAGTCGAATGGGTCCGGCTGGTCGTACCCGAAGACGGTGTCAAAGGGCACCGGTTGGATCTGGCTGGTAGCCCGCTCGGCGTCGATGAGGCGCACGAGCGCGCCGGGGTGGCGCAGTTTGCCGATCATCACCGATCCCGCGTTGGTCTCCAGGACGACGACGCCCCGGCGGGTGAGTCGTTCAGAGACCCGCTGATCGACTCGTAAGGCGATGACGTCGCGCAAGTCGACCGTGGCCCGCTGGTGGTGCAGCACGCCGCCTTCGACGACGATACGTTCGTTGGTGACGTGCACCTTGTGCGAGCGCCACCGCCACGTGCGAGTCAGGGCCACCAGGGCGAAGGGACCAGCGAGGATCAGTCCGAACACCATCTCGTGTTGATGCACGAACGAGAGGTGTTTGGCGCCGTAGATCACCAGCACGACCATCGCGATAGCCGCGACGCTCGGCCGCACCGTGCCCCGGGCGACCGGGGTCACCGAGATGATCTTCACCTCGCCCTCGCGCAGAATCATTCGTGGTGCCACCCTCACAAGCGTAAGGACTCCACGGTGAAAAGTCACAACATTGCCGGTGAATGTCGTGTGAATTTGCTCCTTCAGACGTTGCGCATCTGGCGCGCGGCCATGTCGAAATACCCGTGCAACTCGTCGAACTGCTCCCCGCTCAAGTTCGCTCGCTCGTGGTCGAGCGCCGACCACATCGCGGCGAGCCACGCGTCGCGCGCGGCCCGGTTGATGCGAAACGGCGCGTGACGCATCCGAAGACGGGGGTGCCCGCGCTCCTCGGAATAGCGCTTCGGGCCACCCCAGTACTGCTCGAGGAACATCTCGAAGTGCCGTTTGGATTCAGTGAGGTCCTCGGGGTACATCGGGCGCAAGAGTTCGTTCCTCTCGACTTCGGAGTAGAAGTTCTCGACCAGGCGTTGGAAGAACGTGTGGCCGCCGACCTGGTCGTACAACGTCGCTTCCACCTCCCCACGTTAACGGCGTGACCTAGACTCGTTCGGGTCTGACACGAGACGTGCGGGTGTAGCTCAATGGTAGAGCTCCAGCCTTCCAAGCTGGCCATGCGGGTTCGATTCCCGTCACCCGCTCTCAGGCCGTTCATTCAAAGAGAAGTCACCTCTGGACGGCGGGTTCGCCCCCAACCTCCACTGAAGTCAGTGTCGCCGGTCCCAATCGTCCCCACCGCAGCGATCTTCCGGAGACCTCGTCGAGTCGAACTAGCTGTGCTGCGTCGCCACGAACTTCTCGGCCGCGCTGCGTCCGCTCTGGTACAACTTCTCCTGCGTCGCTCGATCGATCGAGAAGTCCGTCGCGTTGATGCCAAACGTGTCGACGAAGATCGTCCGGGCCAATACCGCAGGATCGTCAAGGTGCATCTGGTCGCTCCAACTCTGCATGGTCCCGAGCATGGCCATGGCGAGGCTGACGTCACCTCTCACTCGATGTTCGGGCATATTCGGCGGTTGGCGAGCGGAGAGCTTGATCCCGATCGTGGGCCAGCGAGGTTGTTGGCCGTCGGTGCGGTCAAAGACGTCGACCGGGAAATTGGAGAGCATCCCCCCGTCAACCAGCGTGGAGGGCGCCGCGCCGCGCACGTCGAGCGTGACGGGTCGATAAAAGAAGGGAATCGACATTGACGCTCGGATGGCGTCGGCAACGAGTTGTTCGTTCGCGTCGATTCCGTCCGACGGGTAGTCCCAGGGCAATCGCAACAGACGTCCCCGGGTCACGTCCGACGTCAGCCCTACGAATCTGTACTGCTGATTCGCAGGCAGACTGCTCTTCTCATCGGGCTGATAGAGGTCCGCAAACGTTCGAACGCCGGCGTTGGCGAGTTGATCGCTGATCCATCCGTGGAAATACTCCCCCTTGAAGATTCCGTGCTCGAACCAGAGGGAGAGACCTTTCCCCGCAACTGGGATGTGGTCGAGGGGGGTGTCATCACAGAACGACTCGTAATCGATCGTGACGATCAAATCATGGAGCTCGTTGCCCTTCACTCCCGAAGCGACGAGCGAACCTACGATGGCGCCGGCCGACGTTCCCGCCACGCGAGGGAAGGCGTAGCCGTGCTCCTCGAGCACCGAGATCGCCCCCACCAGACCGATGCCCTTGACACCTCCACCCTCGAGTACCAAGTCAGCCTTCTTCGTCGCTTGGCTCGCCTCGACGTGAGTGGTCGTCTCGCTACCACCGTCGACGGGTACTTGAGCCATGACGCCCTCCTCCTTCGTCGAACCTATAGCAAGTCGATTCCCGTCACACGCCCCTCGCGTCGCGACCGACACTCTCTTCGAGCGCAACCTCGTTCGCCCACTTGTAATCGGCCTTGCCGTTGGGCGCACGCCGTACGGCCTCTCGCACGATCACTTCCTTAGGGATCTTGTAGTGTGCCAGCGTCGGTCGGAGGAACTCGACCAGCTCCTCGAGCGTCGGTGGCACCGGCGACACGGTGCTGACGACCGCGACGACCTTCTGGCCAAAGCGCTCGTCGGGGACGCCGACCACGAGGCAGTCGTCGATGAGCGGGTGCCGCTTGACGCCCTCTTCGACTTCTTCGGCGAAGACCTTCTCACCGCCGGAGTTGATGCTCATCGATCCCCGACCGAGCAGGTTGACCGAACCGTCGTCGTCAATGGTGGCCCAGTCACCGGTCATGACGTAGGTCTCACCGTCGAGCACGATGAACGTCCGAGCGGTCTTCTCCGGGTCTTTGTAGTAGCCGTAGGCCGCGCTTCGCGTGGCGAGGATCCCGCGTTCGCCTGTCCCTGGACCCACCGGCCGACCGTCTTCGGTGACGACCCGGGAATCGGGCGACAGCGTGAAGTGGGCCGTCGCGGCGCCGACGTCTCGGGTGGCACCGCTGACGCCGATGCTGCCGCCCTCGGTCGATCCGAGCGCGTCGACCAGCAACGCCGACGTCCGCGCGCGAAGGCCGTCCTTGATCTCAGAACTCCATATGGCACCGGAGGAGTAGATACCACGCACACTCGAGGTGTCGTAGGGCTGTCGCGCGGCCTCGCGCTCTTCGAGCGCACGCAGCAACGGACGCGCGAACGGATCACCGACGATGACGATGTTCTTCGCGCCCTCCTTCTCCACCACGCGCCAGACCTCGTGCGCGTCGAAGGACCGCCCCTCGAGCAGTAGCACCGTGCCCCCGCCGAGCAGAGCGGGCATGGCGCTGATCCACATCCCGGTGCCGTGCATGAGGGGGCAACACGAGATCGAGGAGCGCACGCCCTCTTCGTTCACCGCGGCGACGAACGCGGCGAGGTCCTCTCGCGTGGCCGGCGGCGATGGTACCGCTCCGGCCGCGGCGAGTGCCGTGAGAATTCGCTCGGACAAGCCACCCTGTGGGTACATCACCCCCTTCGGCATCCCCGTCGTCCCGCCGGTGTACAGCATGTAGAGGTCATCGGGCGAACGCTGCTTTCGCGCCTGGGGTTCGTGGCGACCCAGGAGCTCGTCGAATCGCACCGCCCCCTCGAGGGACGCTCCCCCGTCGTCGACCTCGACGAACAGTCGCACGTTGGGCAGGCGATCGCGCACCCGCGCCACGCACGCGCTCAGCGAGGTGTGGAACACGAGCACCTGGGCGTCGCTGTTGTCCAAGAGGTACGCGAGTTCGTCGTCGAGGTATCGGTAGTTGACGTTGACCGGCACGGCACGGTGCTTGAAGGCGCCGTGCTGCGCGATGAGGTACTCCGGACAGTTGAACAGGTACAGCGCGACCTTGCCGCCTTCGTCGACGCCCGCCCCTTCGATCGCCGACGCGAAGCGCGCGGCGCCCTCGTCGTATTCCCGGTAGTTGATGCGGCGCGATCCTTGCACGATGGCGTCGCGCTCGGGCACGATGTCGGCGACCGCCTCCCACACGGATGCAAAGTCAAGAAACAAGTTCCCCCCGATTCCGCCCCACGACGAAGGCGCGCCGCGAGCACGGTTCGCCCATCATCTGCGCCACGCTATCCGTTGGCGCTCGCGAGAATCGCCGGACCGGGCCGAGGTGCACGCGGAGTGCCTACTCCAATTCCTTCCAACGCTCTCGACCGAAGAGTCGACCGAAACGCGCGGTGAGCGACGGCCCTTCGTCGAGTGCGGTATCGGGATGCAGGACGAGCGTGCCGCTGGGCGCGGGCAGTGCCGCCGCCGCCTCATCGGTCAGCGCGCAGAGAACTCTCGTCGTCGTGATATCAGTGACCTGATCGCGGTCGACGAATCGCAGCCCGTTCGCGGTCGTGATTGCGATGCCGTCGAAGATGTCGAGTTCAGGGATCTGCAAGACGTGCTCGACCGTACCGAACTGGGTGTTGGTGGAGCTCAACACCGGCGTACCGACCGCGAGCGCTCGATACGAGATTGGCCGTCCGTCGTCCATGGCACCTCCTTGTATCCGCCTGAACTTACCGCGTGCGTCATCGTCGAGCGCGGTCCGTCCACCTCGCGCCATCGATGATCGGGAGGACCGCTCCGCGTCCGACAAAGCCAATGTTGAACGTTGCTCGACTGATAGGTTGCCCATGGCTGACGGTTCGACCTAGGGGGAACGCGTGATCTGTTCGAACGGACATCAATGCCCGGAGGGCGTCGCGTTCTGCCCCACCTGCGGCGTCGCGTTTGGTGTGCCAGCGCCGGGCGGCGTGGGAATGGCACCGCCCATGCCCCACGTCACCTACGTCCAGCAGATTCAAATACCTTCGACCAACGGTCTGGCGGTCGCCTCAATGGTGCTCGGCATCGTCTGGGTCTGGTGGATCGGTTCGATCCTCGCGCTCATCTTCGGGTTCGTGGCCCGTCGCCAGATCAAGGAGCGCGGCCAACGCGGTGACGGCATGGCCATCGCCGGCATCGTTCTCGGCTTCGTCGGCGCCGCCACGTTGATACTGGTCATCGTCTTGGCCGTCGCCGGCGTGCACCACGCGACGTACAACTTCCAGAACTAGCGGCGTCCCCTGCGACGCTCGCGCTCGATCGATTCGGCGTCCGAGGGTGTGCCTCGTCGCGGTCGCGATGAACACTCGACGTCGGAGATTCTTCGCCTCCGACACCGCTCGCTGATGAGCGCTACGTTAGGGACAGCAACGTGAAACGAGGTTCCATTGACCATCGCCCCTAGCCACCCCAAGGCCCGGACCGTCGCATTGATCGGTCGAAACGGTGTCGGCAAGACGTCATTGCTCGAAGCGCTCGTGGTCGCGACCGGTGGTCTGGAGCGGGCCGGAAAGGTCGACGCCGGCACCACGCTCGGCGCGACGGATCCCGAGGAACGCAAGTATCAGATGTCGCTCGGCATCGCGATGGCCCCGGTGTGGATCGGCGAGGACAAGCTGACCCTGCTCGACACGCCCGGACTGATCGACTTCCACGGCGAGGTCGAGCGCGCGCTCGACGTCGCCGACGTCGCGGTCCTGGTCGTGAGTGCCGTCGACGGAGTCCAGGGTGATTTCGTGGCCACGTGGGACCTGGCGGTCCAGGCTGACGTGCCCGTCGTCATCTTCGTGAACGCGCTGGACGCCGAACGCGCCGATTTCGAGTCGACGCTCAGCTCCCTCGAGACGCTGGTCGGTCCCCGCCTGGCCCCACTGGAGCTGCCGATCGGCCAAGGCGCTGCGCTGCAGGGCGTGGTCGACCTCTTGGCCGACGAGGCCATCTTCTACGACGGCGCGTCCCCGCGGCACACGTCAGTGCCGCCGGAACTTGCCGAACTCGAATCCCGCGTGCGCGCCAGCCTGATCGAAGCGATCGTGGTCGCCGACGACTCGCTCACCGAGCGGTACCTCGAGGGTGACGTGCCGAGCATGGAAGAGCTCGAGCCGGCGCTCGCCGAGTTGATGATCGAAGGTCGCATCGTGCCGGTCACGTGCGGATCGGCGACCCTGGGCGTCGGCGTCGATCGACTCGCGACGCTGCTCGACGAGATCGCCATCTCGCGCCCGATCCCGGCCCTGATGAACGGCAACGAGACCTTCCTCGACCGCGACCCCGACGGCGAACCGATCATGCGGGCCTTCAAGGTCATCGTCGACCCCTACGTGGGACGCATCGTCGTGATGGAGGTCATCTCGGGCACGATCACGCCCGACGTCACCCTCGTCAACGCCCGCACGCGCAACGATGAGCGTCTGCACGGACTGCACCACCTCTTCGGTTCGAAGCTGATTCCGATGAGCCGCGCGGTGGCCGGCGACGTCGTCGTCGTCGCCAAGTTGAACGACGTCGCGGTCGGCGACGTGCTCGCCAAGCGTGGGGTGGACCTCGCGACCCTGCCCGCGCCCCGGCCGGCGCCGGCGCTGTCGGTCGCCCTCCTCAGTGCGTCCCACGATGACGACGACAAGATCTCGACCGCCCTGCATCGACTCTCGGAGGAGGACCCGTCACTGCGCGTGCGCCACGACCCGGTCTCACGCCGGCTGGTGGTCGACGCGATGGGCGACACGCACTTGAAGGTGACGCTCGAGCGGCTGCGTCGACGATTCAACGTGAACGTCACGACCGCGACGCCCGAGGTCCAGCGCTACGAGACGATTCGTTCGACGCGCGAATGCGAGGGTCGACTGAAGAAGCAGACCGGCGGACACGGCCAGTTCGCGGTCGTGAACCTGAAGGTCGAGCCGATCAAGCCCGACGAGCCGTTCGAGTTCGTCGACGCCATCGTCGGTGGCGCAGTGCCACGTCAGTTCATCAGCGCGGTGCGCAACGGCATTGAGAAGTCCATGGCCCGTGGCGGCCCGGCCGGCTTCCCCGTCGTCGGACTGCGCGTCACGCTCTACGACGGCAAGTTCCACAGCGTTGACTCCTCCGAGGCGGCCTTCGACACCGCCGGTTCACTCGGCCTTCGCGCGGCCCTCGAGGCCGCGGGCACGGTGGTGTTGGAGCGGATCATGGAAGTGACGACGACGTTCCCGACCGAGTACCTGGGTGAGGTCTTGAACGACCTCAAGAGTCGACGGGGCAAAGTCGTCTCGACGAATCAAGACACCGCCACCGTGACGGTGACGTCGTTCATCCCCGAGGATGGCCTCCATCGATACGGCTTGGACTTTCGCGCCATCACGGCCGGACGGGGCCGCGTCACGATCCAACTGCACCACCTGTCCGAAGCGCCCTAGACAGACCCCGCGCGACGTCCTCAGTCCGGAACGTCCAACGCCAACCAGAGTCCGTGATGGTGACACCATCCCCATGGGCGTGGTGTCGCGCCGGGCAGCGTCACGAGCACCTGCGTCGCTCCCTTTCGAGCGCTTGCGCTGTCGGTCGAGGACGTGGGCCAGTCGACCATGAACGGTGACTCGAGCGAGATCCAAGCGACGTTGCCCCTCGCGCAACGTTCGACCATGTCCTCGAAGTAGGCCCGCTGATCCGCTTCGGAGAAGTAGGCCGCGACGTAGCTGTTCATGACGACCGTCAGGCTCGACGGATCGCCGAGCGCGATCGCGTCGCTGAGACGTTCGGCGACGGTGCCGCGCAACACGGTGGTCGGGGGCCACGACGCGCGACGCTCGATGATCGCCTCGAGTCGTTCGAGTCGACGGGGTTCCTCCGGCCACAGGCAGGCCTCGAGCCAGCGTCGGTCGTCCTCGACCGAGAGGTCGAGTGGTGAGGGGTCGATCCCGACGCGCGAACGAACGTCGGGCATTCGCAAGCCTCGGTCGACCGGCGTCTCGTCGTGGCAGACGAGCGTCAACGGATCGTCGTCGTCAGTCTCGCGGACCGGGAAACGGTCGAAGTAGAGATTGATGCCCGCCGAGGTGCCGACGTCGATCAGGTTGATCGACGGATGATCACGCCGCGTGATGAGGGCGATCACGCTTTGGAAGACCGCGCAACGACCGGGCTCGTTCGTTTGCGTCGAGCGCTGAAGTTCGGAGCGAACGAGGTCGGGCTCGGCGTTCAGGACGTCGACGACTCGACGCGCGGCCGCGCGCGGATCCTCGATCGCACCGTGTCGCGCGTCGCGATAGATCGGAGCCAGGATCGGGTGGCCCCGCAGTGCCGCGAGGTGGAGCGTCGCGAGGACCAACATCGGGTTTCGCTGTTCGACACGAATACCCGCGAGCAGTTCTTGCGCGACGAGATCGTGCTCGAGCGACGTCATCAGCGCCGAATAGAACGGCAGGCGGTCGTGGTCCTCTCGAGTGAACGAATAGTGGTAGCGCCGTTTGGCGTCCTCCAAATCCAGGGTCACGTCTTGCACGTTACCGAGAGATTTGGCGCCCTTTCGTCTTCGAACGTGCCGCGGTGGACGTTTTACGGAAGCCGCGCAACGTAAGGTCGACTTTGGTGAAAAAGAAGATCGCCCTCGTCCAACTGGCAACGCATCGCGAACCGCGACTGCTCGTGACCGGTCAGACCATCTCACAGTTCGGTGATGGCGTCGCACTGGTCGCGCTGACGCTGCTCGTCCTGGACACGACCCACAGCGCGTCGAAGTTGGCCTGGTTCGTGGCGGCGCGGATGACGCCCCTCGTTATCTTCCTCTTGGTCGGCGGCGCGATCGTCGACCGCTTCTCTCGCCGACTCCTGCTGCTCATCTCGGACTGCGTCCGCGCGGTGCTCACCGCAATCCTCGTGGTGCTCATCGCGACCGGTCACTTGAACTTCGATGAGCTGTTGGTCTTCGCCGTCCTCTTCGGCACCTTCGACGCGATCTTCATGCCCGCCATCACGGCGATAACGCCTGAGATCGTCCCTGAGGAGTTGCTGCCCGCCATGAACGCGGTGCGTCCACTGGCCAATAACTTGATGGGGCAGATGATCGGTCCCGCGGTCGGCGGCGTGATCGCCGCGGCGAGCACGTCGTGGGCGATCGGGGTCGACGGCGCCACCTTCGTGATCTCAGCCTGCGCCCTGTTCATGATGAAGCCGACACCGGCACCCTCTCGCACGTCCGGGAGTTCGATGCGCGCCGAAATCAAAGAGGGCCTGCGCTACGTGCGCCACACTCGATGGTTTCGCGCGAACCTCCTGGCCGCGGCCGTCACCAACGCGATCTTGTACAGCCCCATGGGGGTCTTGATCCCGTACTTCTTGCGCCACAACTTGCACGACAGCAAACTGATCGTGGGCTACACCTTCGCGGCCATGGGGCTCTCAGGTGCGATCGGCGCCTTCGTCGCGTCGAACCTGAAATTGCCACGGCGACGGATCCGCGTCATGATCACCTATTGGATCCTGTCGGCGCTCTCGGCACTCGTCATCGGTGTCGCCACCAACTTCTGGGAGGTCCTGATCTTCCCGGTCGCCGCGGGGCCGCTCATACTGCTCGGCAACGTCATCTGGGAGTCGATGATGCAGACCGAGATTCCTCGTGAGTTGCTGGGGCGCGCCAGTTCGGTCGACTGGTTCGTGTCACTCGGCTTGGCGCCGCTCGGCGTCGTCCTCGCCGGATTCCTGGCGACCGCGTGGGGCGTACGCACCTATTACGTGGTGATGAGTCTGGTGGGGGTCGTCCCGAGCGTGTGGATCTTCATCTCGCGCAAGATCAACGCCGTTGACGAGGACCGCGTCAGGGGATCGGCAGTTGCGGCGCCATCGCCAGTGACATCCCTACGAGGCGAGAGCCCTTCTTCGCAGAACCCGGGAATATGACCTCCGGTCGAAACGACCGGCCCTTCGTCTCACCCACGCGGCCGCCGCGAACCTCGACCCACTCGTCGTTCGTCGCTTCGTTGACCACGTGGGCCACGAAGACCCAGTGTTGGCGTCGCTCTTTGGCTCCGTCCACTACGACCACGTCACCGGCGCGCACGCCGTTCCAGCGAGAGTTCCGCACCACATGGCCGTGACGGGTCACTTCGGCGCGTCGTCTCATCCCTCCTTTCTACTCGGTGCCCGTATGGTCACCCGACGTCACAGCGCTGTCGTACGGTGGATTCATGACCTTCACCCAGGAGCTGCCGCGCTCCCTCTCCCCCTCGCGCCTGTCCGATTTCCAGGCCTGCCCGCGGCGCTACCAGTACGCCTCGATCGAACGCCTCCCCCAACCCGCGTCCTACGCGAGCGCGAAGGGTCGCTTCGCGCACTACGTCTTCGAACAGCTCTTCAACCTGCGCGCCGAGGAGCGCACGATCGAGCGCGCGAGGGGATTCGTCCCGGCGGCCGTCGAGGAGATCCTCACCGAGGAGGTACGGGCCGACATCGCCATGGACGACGAGATGTTGGCGCGACTCCTGCGAGAGACCGAAGAGATCATCACCACGTACTTCACGATGGAGGACCCGACGAAGGTCACCAGTGAGGGCGTGGAACTCCGTCTCGGCGTCACCATCAACGGCGCCCCGCTCTTCGGCATCCTCGACCGGCTCGACCGTGACGAGGACGGGTCGCTCACGATCGTCGACTACAAGACCGGCGGACTGCCGAACCGCAACTACGACTCCCAGACGTTCGCCAACGCCGAACTGTACGCCGCGCTGTGCCAAGTCGGACTCGGCGAGAAGCCGACCAAGATCCGACTGATGTACGTGACCAAGGGCGAGAGCATCGAACGCGACGTGAGCGACGTCGTCGTGCGCGCGCGCTCGCAGTCCGCCGCCAACGCGTGGGAGAAGATAAATCGCTTCTACGGCGACGGCGAGTTCCCCGCGACACCGTCGGTACGGGCCTGTCGCTTCTGTGCGTACAAGGATCTCTGTCGCGCCGAGGGCGTCGCCGTACCGGTTTGAAGCCGAGGGCCTTCACGAATCGACCCGTAGGCTAGTGCTTATGCAATTCGACCTCTCCTTCGACTACCGGTGCCCGTTCGCGAAGAACCTCCACCTGCACGTGATCACGGCCCTGCGCGCGGGTGCGGACTTCGACGTCAACTTCGCCCCGTGGTCGCTGAGCCAGGGCGCCCGTAGCGACGGGGCGCCGGACGTCTGGAACGACCCGGCCTACGACGCCGACCTGTTGTCGTTGGCGGCGGGCATCTCGGTGCGCGACCAGCAGAGCGCGTACTTCCTCGACGCGCACGAGGCGCTCTTTCGCGCCCGCCACGACCGCGCGATCCGGCTCGTGACGCTCGACGAGATCAGCAACGTCCTCGCGCCACTCGGCGTCGACATGGCCAAGGTCGCCGCCGACGTCGCCTCGCGCCGGCCGCACGACGTGATCGCGGCCACTCACAAGGAGTTCGACCGATTCGAGGCCTTCGGCGTCCCGACGTTCGTCGTCAACGACGACGCGACGTTCGTGCGCTACATGAGCGAACCGAGCGACGATCCTGCGGCGTCAGCGGATCTGATCACGACGCTCCTCGCCCTGATGACGGTCCGCGCCGACCTCAACGAGTTCAAGCACACGCAGCTGCCGCGCTGACGCTACATCGATTGGTACGCGAGCAACGCGTCGTAGGTCTCGTCGCGGTCGTCGGCCCCACCGGCCATGGAGGCCGAGAACTCGGTGACCCCCGCCTCGGCCAGGTCGTGCAGTTTCTCCAGCACCTGCTCGCGCGTGCCGAAGAGCCCGACGTCGGCCGGACCCGTCGCCCCTTCGCGGTCCAGCATCGCGCGATAGCTCGGCAGCGTGCCGTAGATCGCGAGTGTCTCGTTCACCTTGCTCATCGTGTCCACGACGTCGCCCGTCACCGAGATCGGCAGGCTGCAGACCACTCGCGGCCTGGGACGACCGGCGGCTTCGGCCGCGGCGTTGATCGTCGGTACGACGTGGGTGGCGAGCGTCTTCACGCCGGTCATCCAGGTCAACGTCCCGTCGGTCACGGTCCCGGCCATCTCGAGCATCCTCGGCGCCAACGCCGCCACCAACAGGCCCGGCGTTCGCACGTCACTCGGTCCGAGCGCGCCGATGGTGGAGGCGCTCACCCGTTCACCGTGGACGCTGACCCGCTCGCCGCGCAGCATCGGCGCCAGGGCGTCGAGGTACTCGCTCATGTAGTTCGCCGGTTGATCGAACGAGATCCCCCACATGCCCTCCACGATCGCCTTGTGCGATAGCCCGATGCCGAGTGAGAGACGTCCGCCGATGGCCTCTTGGACGGTGCGCGCCTGAGCCGCGAGCATCGTGGGGTGACGCGTCTGGATCGGCACGACGGCCGTGCCGAGGTCGAGGTCGGGGCACTCGCGCCCCACCACCGCGAAGACGGTCAGCGTGTCCGGACCAAAGATCTGCGACGACCACGTACGAGTGAAGCCGCGCGCGCGAAGGGCCGCGGCGCGTTCGAGCGTATTCTCCAGTGGACCATCGACGTCCATTCCGATGGCAATGTCCATGGGGACCTCCTCGTTCGACCGATAGCGTTACGGTCGTGTTGATCGATTCCCAACCTACTGGTCCCGTATCGGTGGGGGTGGTGGGAGCCGGACAACTGGCGCGCATGATGGGCGAGGCGGCCGACAGCGCCGGCGTCACCGTGACGGTGCTGGCGACGTCGCCGGAGGATTCGGCGGTCGCGACCGCCGACGCCGTGGTCTACGGATCGCCCGACGACGCCACGTCGCTCGACGAACTCGCGAACCTGGTCGACGTCGTCACCTTCGACCACGAACTCGTCGACCTCGAGAAGGTAGCGGCTCTGGAAGCGCGCGGGGTGGTGGTTCGTCCGGGCGCGCGAGCCCTGCGATTCGCCGTCGACAAGGGCCACCAGCGCACCGTCTTCGACGCCGCCGGTATCCCGGTCCCGCGCTTCCTCGTCGTCTCGTCAACCGACGACCCGATGCTGCGGGCGTTCCTCGACAGCGTCGGACCGCCGGTGCTCAAGGCCGCGACCGGCGGCTACGACGGGCGCGGCGTGCTCTTCCCGCAGAGCCGCGTCGAGACGCTCGCGATGATCGACGACCTCACGAAGACCACCAAGGTCGTGGTCGAGGAGCGACTCCGGCTGCGCGGCGAGCTGGCCCTGGTCGTCGTGCGCGGCCTTCAGGGCTTCGCCAGCTACCCCCTCGTCTCGACCGTGCAGTCCCGGGGCATGTGCGTCGAGGTGCGCTACCCGGCCGACGTCGACGAGTCCACGCAGCACGAGGCCCACCGACTCGGCCGAAAGATCGCGAACCTCGTCGGGGCGATCGGCGTGCTCGCCGTCGAGTTCTTCCTGAGCGACCGCGGTCTCTTCGTCAACGAGGTGGCGCTGCGTCCCCACAACACCGGACACTGGACGATCGAGGGCGCGCGCACCAGTCAGTTCGCCAACCACCTGCTGGCGGTGAGCGGTCGCGCCCTGGGACCGACCGACGCGGTCGTGGCCGCCGCGGTGATGGTGAACGTCGTGGGCGCCGACGAACCCGGATCGATCGAACGCGCGAGTGACGTCGCCGGCGCGCACGTCCACGACTACGGCAAGGCCTGGCGACCCGGTCGAAAGCTCGGACACGTCACCGTGGTGGGCGACGACGCCCCCGCGGCGCACGTGACAGCATGGGAGAGCGCGCGGGCGTACGGCACGCGGACACAGGAGTCATAGTGCAGCCACTGGTCGGCATCGTCATGGGAAGTTCCTCGGACCTCGAGGTCATGAAGGGGGCCGAGACGATCCTCGAGTACTTCGGCGTGCCGAGTGAGATCCACGTCGTCTCGGCGCATCGCACGCCGGCGGCCATGCTCGACTACGGCCTCGAAGCGCGGGCGCGCGGTCTGAAGGTGCTGATCGCCGGCGCCGGCGGCGCGGCCCACCTGCCGGGCATGTTGGCCTCGGTGACGACGTTGCCCGTGATCGGCGTCCCGGTCGCCCTCGCCCAGCTCGACGGTCTGGACTCGCTGCTCTCCATCGCCCAGATGCCGCGCGGCGTGCCGGTCGCCGCGACCGCCATCAACGGCGCGACCAACGCCGGACTGTTGGCGGTGCGGATCCTGTCACTCGGTGACGACGCGTTGGCGCGCGCGCTGGACGAGTACCGCCAGGAGTTGGCCGCGCAGGCCGGCCGACAGGACCGCGACCTGCCCCGGAGTTAACGCATTTCTTACAAATCGCTGGCTCCCGTTCGTTCGCGGGGTGACCGCGTTGCCCCCTAGTGTGGACTCGTAAACAAGGAGGCCCCCATGGGTATCATGAAGCGCGTCAGCACCATCTTTCAGGCCAAGGCGAACTCGGCGCTGAACAAGGCTGAGGACCCCCGCCAGACGCTCGATCTCTCGTACGAACAGCAGCTCGACAACCTGACCAAGGTCAAGCGCGCCGTCGCCGACGTCGCCACCGCGCGCAAGCGCGTCGAGATCCAGGCCGAGCAGTTGAAGAGCCAGGGCGACAAGTTGGCCGAACAGGCCAAGGCCGCCCTCGCCCAGAACAACGAGCCCCTCGCGCGCGAGGCCCTGTCGCGCCGCCAGGCCATCACCGTGCAGCTGGCCGATCTCGAGACCCAGCACGCCACGATCGTCGATCAGGAACAGAAGTTGACCGACACGGCGCAGCGCCTCCAGACCGAGGTCGAGGCCTTTCGCACCAAGAAGGAGACCATCAAGGCCACCTACACCGCGGCTGAGGCCTCCGCGCACATCTCCGAGGCCGTCAGTGGCATCTCGACGTCAATGGGCGACGCCGGAGCAGCCATGCAGCGCGCGCAGGACAAGGTCGCCGAGATGCAGGCGCGCAGCGGTGCACTCGACGAGCTCCTCGCCTCGGGCGCCCTCACCGACCTCACCAGCACGAACGACGACATCCAAGCCCAGCTCGACAAGGCCAAGGGCACCTCGGACATCGACGCGCAGATCGCCGCGTTGAAGACCCAGGTCGCGAGCGGCGCCACGACGGAACTGCCGTCGGGTGACGCCCCGGCGACCGACGCGGCCAGCCCCGAGGAGGCCAAGTAATGGCGCAGTCGAAGATCGAGAGCGACCACGGCCTGAACGTCCGGATGTTCATGACGGGCCTCGCGCTCGTCATCCTCTACGCGATCATCTTCACGGTGCTCTTGAACGTCGGGGTCCAACTCGTCTTCGTCATCGTGATCTGCGCCGGTCTGCTGTTCAGCCAGTACTACTTCTCGGACAAGATCGCGATGTTCTCGATGCACGCCAAGGAGGTGACGCCGGCCCAGGAGCCCAAGCTCCACCAGATCGTCGACCGACTCTGTCTGCTCGCCAACATGGAGAAGCCCCGCGTCGGCGTGGCCGAGATGGACATTCCCAACGCCTTCGCGACCGGGCGCAGCCCCAACCACGCCGTGATCTGCGCCACGCGAGGACTGATGAACCGCCTGAATGACGAGGAGCTCGAGGCCGTGCTCGCCCACGAACTCAGTCACGTCGCGCACCGCGACGTCGCGATCATGACGATCGCGTCGGGCGTCGGCATGCTGGCTGGACTCGTGAGTCGCATCGCGCTGTGGAGCACGCTGCTCTCGGGCGGCGGTCGCAGCCGCAACGGCAATCAGATCGTCCTGCTCGAACTGCTCACCTTCGTCGTGTCGATCGTCATCTACGTCATCGCCTTCTTGTTGACGATGGCGCTCTCGCGCTACCGCGAACTCGCGGCCGACCGTTCGGGCGCGATCCTCATCGGAAAACCCAGCGTGCTCGCCAGTGCGCTGGTGCACGTCACGGGGGACATGGGAAAAATCCCGCGCACCGACCTGCGAAAGTCCGAGGGCATGAACGCCTTCTTCTTCGCTCCGGCGCTCGCGGGCAACACCGCCGCCTCACTCTTCTCCACCCACCCCTCCTTGGAGAAGCGACTCGACGCGCTGAAGAAGCTCGAAGTCGAACTCAACGGCTAGTGGGTCTTCGCGACGCTCTCTTCGGACGCACCAAGCAGGTCGCGCCGAAACTCGACGGGCTGTTCGCGCTGCCCTCGGCGGCCTTGACACTGGAGAGCGAACTCGACCTCGTCTCGTCGGGCAACGCCGGCCTCTGCTTCAAAGAGGGCAGCGGCGAGTCGACGCTCACGACCGACGACGACATCATCGCGTTGCTCAACTTCGACGATAAGACCGGTACCGTCAAGATCACGACCGACGACCTGGGCTTCAAGTGGTTGGTCGTGACCGACCCGGAACTCGATGGCCTGGTGACGCGCATCCACGGCGCGAACACCACGATGGTGGAGCACGGACTCGGCCCGCGACTCTTGTGCGCGGTGTTCGGCTTCGTGCCCAAGACGCCGCCGGGTGACGGCGCCGTTCGCATGGTCTATCTCTTGAAGCAGGGAACCTTCTACCCGTTCGCGCCGACGGGACCAAACCAGCGCGACAACGAATTGGAATTGCGGGTGCGATCGTTCGTGGGTGACGACCTCCCGATGGAGAAGGACCTGGCCCGCTGGATGGCGCTCTGGAACCTTCCGGTCTCCTAGCGCGCGACGTCGGCGAAGTCGCCGTCGATGATCACGTCGAGACCTTCGGCGTAGTCGAGGTCCAACTGGGTCAGACCTCCTCGGTCGTGCGTCCATAACTCGAAGCGCAGCCGGCGATAGTCGAGGGTCACGACGGGGTGATGGTCGAGTCGTTCACAGAGCACGACCTGGGCGTCGATGAGACGGACGCCGCTCTCGTAGTCGGTGGTCTTGACGTAACGAACCAGATGCGCGTCCACCAGGTCCCAGCGCGGATGCCCCTTGATCCATTCCTGCACGACGCGCTCCTCGAGGAGCGACGGCCTGGTCAAGGGTGGGTCATGTCCTCGGGCACCACGGCCGCGTCGAACTCCTCGGCGCTGAGCAGTCCCAGGGTGATCGCCGCCTCGCGCAAGGTCGTCCCTTCGTGGTGGGCCTTCTTCGCCACCTCCGCGGCCTTGTCGTAGCCGATGCTCGGCGCTAACGCCGTCACGAGCATGAGTGAGTTGTGGAGGTGCTGGGCTATGCGCGCCACGTCTGGCTCGAGTCCCTCGACGCAGAACTCACGGAATCGTTCGCACGCGTCCGTCAACAGGTCGACGGAGTTGCAGAAATTGTGGATGAGGACGGGCTTGCAGACGTTCAATTCCAGGTTGCCCCTCGATCCCGCGGCTGTCACCGCGACGTCGTTGCCGAAGACCTGCACCGCGACCATGATCATCGCCTCACTCTGTGTGGGATTGACCTTGCCCGGCATGATCGAACTGCCGGGCTCGTTCTCGGGCAACTTCAACTCCCCCAGCCCCGATCGGGGACCTGAGCCGAGCCAACGGAGGTCGTCGGCGATCTTGGCGAGACTGGCGGCCAGTGTTCGAATGGCCCCGTGAGCGAAGACCAAGGCGTCGTGCGCGGCGAGCGCTGCGAAATAGTTAGGTGCGGTCACGAACGGCTTACCGGTCAGCGCCGCAATCGTGACCGCCACTCGTTCGCCGAATTCGGGATGCGTGTTGAGCCCCGTTCCCACTGCCGTGCCGCCCGCGGCCAACTCACACAGTCCGGGCAGCACGAGTTCCAAACGCGCGAGGTCCGCGTCGAGCTGTGCGACGTAACCCGAGAACTCTTGGCCCAGGGTCAGCGGCACGGCGTCCATCAAGTGCGTTCGACCGATCTTCGTGATGCCCGCGAAGGCTTCGGCCTTTACGTTGAGCGCGTCGCGTAATCGTGCAACCGACGGTATGAGTCGGTCGGTGATCTCGAGGACCGCGGCGATGTGCATGGCCGTCGGAAACGTGTCGTTCGACGACTGCGACATGTTGACGTGATCGTTCGGGTGAATGGGGACCTTGCTCCCCATAGCGCCGCCAGCCAATTCAATGGCTCGGTTCGAGATGACCTCATTGACGTTCATGTTGGTCTGCGTCCCGGACCCGGTCTGCCAAATTCGTAGTGGGAACTCGTTCGCCAGGGCACCATCGATGACCTCGCGCGCGGCTCGTTCAATCAGCGACGCGCGTTCGGAATCGAGCTTGCCAAGGTCGCGGTTCACCTGGGCCGAAGCGAACTTCAAGATCCCGAAGGCGCGAATCAGCGCGGGCGGCATCGTCTCGTGTCCGATCGCGAAGTGATGAAGGCTCCGCTCGGTTTGCGCGCCCCAATAGTGAATCGACGGCACTTCAATCGTGCCCATCGAATCGGACTCCACTCTGACGTCGCTCATGACAACCTCTCTACTTCTTCTTGATAGATCTCTTCGCGGCGGTCTTCTTCGCGGGCGCTTTCTTCGTCGCGGTCTTCTTTGCGGCGGACTTCTTCACGGGAGTCTTCTTCGCCGGAGCCTTCTTCGCCGGAACCTTCTTCGCCGCCGACTTCTTGGTGGGCTTCTTCGCCATGGACTTTTTTACGGCGGTCTTCTTCACGGCGGCCTTCTTCACGGGAGTCTTCTTCGCCGGCGCCTTCTTCGCCATGGTCTCTTTTGCGGCGGACTTCTTCACGGGAGTCTTCTTCGCCGGAGCCTTCTTCGCCGCCGACTTCTTGGTGGGCTTCTTCTTGGCTGGTGGCCTGGTCATGGCCGGTGGCAACACGAGGACCAGGGCCTCGAGTTCGGCGGACACTTCACCGTCGTACAACTTGATGCCCTCGACGACGACCTTTCGCGCCGCGATGACGTCTTCGGCGCGCGGACCGTCGCCCGAGCCGGGCACCTCAAGCAGTAGTGGTAGGTCGCGGAAGTCGGGGTGGCCGACCAAGGCGGCGAGACCCATAGTGCCGATCGTGCCTTCGTCGATGTTCGCGTGCCGGTCGCGGTTGCCGCCCAATTCGATCTTGGAGTCGTTGAGGTGGAAGCAGCGCAGACGGTCGAGCCCGACACGCAGGTCGATCTCGTGGACCAGTTTGTTCGTGCCGTGGGTGCTCGAATAGTCGATGCCGCTCGCCCACAGGTGCTGCGTGTCGATGCACAGGCCGATCCGCTCGTCGCCCCCGGTGGCGTCGATCAGCGCCTGGATCTCGTCGAGGCTGCGACCGACCGTCCCGCCAGTCCCGGCCGCATTCTCGATGAGGATCGGACAGTCCTTGACGCCGGGGGGCGCCGAGTCGGCGGCGTCCAACGCGCGCTTGAACGCCTCGGCCATCTGCGGGAGCGCCGTCTCAAACCCACTGCCCATGTGCGAGCCGACGTGCAACACGACGCCGGACGAGGCCATGCCTCGACCGGTCGAGAGGTTGCTGATCAGACAGGCGACGGAGCGTTCGTAGAGCTCTTGGTCGGGGCTCGCGAGGTTGATCAGGTACGTGGCGTGACAGAACGTGTGCGTCACGCTCGGATGGTTCGCCTGGGCCTCGCGGTAGGCCTCGAGCACCTCGGGCGCGTACTGCGACGGCTTCCACATGCGAGGACTCTGGGTGAATATCTGGATCGACGTGGCGCCGATATCGACGCCCTCTTCCAGGGAAGGGATGAGCTTGCCACCCCCGCGGACGTGTGCACCAATGTTCATTACAGTAAAACTACCTCCACCTTCGACCCACGACGTCAGGACTCAGATGGCCGAAACATTCTCACCCGCCGCTCGCGAACTCGTCACGAAGAAGGTCCTCGCGCACGTCGCGAGCCTCGACGCCGACGGCGGACCCAACGTCTCACCGGTGTGGGTCGAGCTCGACGGTGACGATCTCGTGATCAATACGGCACTCGGTCGGGCCAAGGCCCGCAACCTCGCCACCGACGCGCGCGTCGCGGTCTCGATCGTCGATCCCGACGACGATCATTCGCTCATCACGCTTCGCGGTTCGGTCGTCGGCTTCACGACCATTGGTGCCGACGAGGTCATCGATCGGCTCGCGAAGAAGTACCTGGGCGTGGACGCCTACCCCTATCGACGCGAGGGCGAGGTGCGCGTGACGGTACGCATCCATCCGGACCGCATCTCGCGACAGCCCGAGTGACTAGCGGTACGTAGTGACGTCGCCGGCGTCACTGGACGTCGACGAGACTTCGCGCAGGGCCGCGTCACCCCGACGCAACGTCGTACCGTCCCAACTCCACACCGCGACCGGCGACGGTGGCGCCGGACGGTTGTACGCACCGACCAGCGTGGCCACGCCGTTGGTGAAGTTCACCTCGTCATTCGTCAAGAGGGCCTCGACGACCTGGGCGTGCGACTCGGCGTTCGGCGAACTAACGACGACCGTGTCGAGCGGCACGAGCCAACTGAGCGTGGCCACGTCGCGCGCCGCCAGCTGGGCCGAGTAGTCCTCCGAGAGTTCCAGCCAGACGCCGAGCGGTCGTGTCACGCGGTCGTGGAGCGACGCCACGGCGATGATCGTGTCGGCGTCGCGCACGGCGATCACCGCGTGATGCAGGTCGTCGTCGTCGAGGGCGTCGAGCGTGTCGAATCGGACGTCGAGTCGAACGATCGTCATGACCTAGGGCTGCAGGTCCTCTTTGGGCAGCTTCTCGATGTTGACGTCGCGGAAGGTGAGCACACGCACCGACGGGACGAACCGCGCGGTGCGGTACATGTCCCAGACCCAGGCGTCGTTCAACGTCACCTCGAGCAGGGTCGGCGTGCCAGAGGAACGAACCTCGATCGCGACGTCGTTGGCCAGGTAGAAACGACGATCGGTCTCGACCGCGTAGTTGAACGTGCCGACGACTGCTTTGTACTCCTGGACTAAGGCGAGTTCCAGCGTCGACTCGTAGTCGTCGAGTTCCTCTTCGCCCACGCGCTACTGCGTGCGCTCGGTGACGCGAAGTTCCTTGATCTTGGCGGCTTTTCCACGCAGATCACGGAGGTAGTAGAGCTTGGCGCGACGGACGTCGCCGTAGGACTCGACTTCGATCTTGGCGATCGTCGGTGCGTGGACCGGGAACGTGCGCTCCACGCCCACGCCGAAGCTGATCTTTCGCACCGTGAACGTCTCGTGGACGCCCGAACCCTGGCGGCGGATGACCACGCCCTGGAAGATCTGGACGCGCTCGCGCGCACCTTCGACGACGCGCACGTGCACCTTCAGGGTGTCACCGGTACGGAACGAGGGGATGTCATCGCGAAGGGAGTCGCGGTCGATGAGGTCGGTCGGATTCATGGAAGCGGTCCCTTTCGGATCACTGAGGCTTTAGAAGTTTAGCCGTTTCGCCCGTTGGCTTCCAACACTGGGAATTCAGCGAGTATCGCTTCGTCGTGGGCGCTCAGTCCCCCGCGCGCGGCGATCAGGTCCGGTCGTCGTTCGATCGTGCGGCGAAGCGCCTGGGCGCGCCGCCAGCGAGCGATCCGGGCGTGGTCGCCCGAGCGCAGTATCTCGGGCACCGCCACGCCGCGCACGTCGGCCGGCTGCGTGTACTGCGGGTACTCGAGCAGTCCGTCGCTGAAGGACTCGTCCTGGCTGCTCGCGTCGTTGCCCAAGGCGCCCGGTTGCAATCGCACGACCGCCTCGATCACGCACAGCGCCGCCAGTTCCCCGCCGGCGAGCACGAAGTCCCCGAGGGAGATCTCGTCGTCGACCGCGAGGTCGAGCGCGCGCTGGTCGATTCCCTCGTAACGTCCGCAGAGCAGGGAGAAGCCCTCGAGGGCGGCCAACGCCACTGCGACACGATGGGTGAAGGGGCGCCCGGACGGCGTCAGCGCGATGAGCGGTCGCGCGATCTCGGGGTGCTCGTCCAAGGTTCGCAGGATCGGCTCGGCGCGCAGCACCATCCCCGCTCCCCCGCCAAAGGGCATGTCGTCGACGGTCCGATGCACGTCATCGGTCGCGTCGCGCAGGTCGTGGACCTCGACGCGCCACACGCCGCGTTCACCGGCCCGACCGAGGACCGACGTCGAGGCGTAGTCCGTGATGGCGTCGGGAAAGAGGGTCAGGACATCGACGCGCAGCGTCATTCGAAGAGCCCCTCGGGGACGTCGACGTCGATGCGCAGGTTCGCGTCGACCGACGTGACGAAGGTGAGCGGCACCAGCGCGCCACTGTCGAGGACCAGGAGGTCACTCGCCGGATTGGCCTCGACGCCCACGACGACGCCGCGACGAACGCCCTGCGCGTCGTAGACCTCGGCGTCGTAGAGCTGGTCGATCCAGATCACGTTCTCATCATCGAGTCGCGGCGCCGAGAGCACGACGCCGCGCCAGTGCTCGGCCTTCTCGCGCGTGTCGAGTCCCTCGAAGGTCACGATGAATCGCTGCTGGTGCGCGATCGAGGCGAGAACGCGCAGCGGCCCGCGTTCGGTGATCAGTTCGCTCCCGGGGGCCAGGCGTTCGCTGCGGTCGCTCCAGAGGTCGACGAGGACCTGACCCTTGAGTCCTTGGGCTTTGATGATCCGCCCGACTTCGAGCGTGGGGCGCTCGTCGGCGCGCACGATTAGTCGACGATGTCGACGGAGGTCGTCACGCCGTCACGTGCGCCGGCGGCGCCAACGAGGGCGCGGATGGCCTGGGCCGTGCGGCCACGGCGACCGATGATGCGACCCATGTCGTTGGCCCCGACGCTGAGCGAAAGTACGACCTTTCCCTGACGCTCCGAGACGTCGACCGAGACGGCGCTCGCGTCCTCCGCGAGGGACGAGGCGATGTAGTGCAGTACGGCCGTCGCGGTCGCGGCGTTGTCGGCCGCGTCGCTGGCCTCGTTGACGTCCTCGTCCTCGTACCCGTCGTCGATCGTGTTGACGTCGCCGGCGACGTAGTCGTTGACGTCGCTCACTGGGCGGCCTTCGCGGCTTTGGCGGCCTCGAACAGGTCCAGGGCGCCGCTGGTCTTCAGGAGCTTGGCGACCCGTTCGGTCGGCTGGGCGCCCTGGTTGAGCCAGCGCAGCACCTTTTCGTTGTCGATGTTGGTGACCGTCTCGGGCTCGGCGGCCGACAGGCCCCGGGGCTGGTAGGTGCCCACGATCTCGAGGAAGGCTCCGGAGCGCGCTCGGCGGCTCTCGGCCGCGACGACGCGATAGGTCGGTTGCTTCTTCTTACCCATGCGAACCAAACGAAGTTTCACAGCCACGACGAAATTCCCTTCAAACCTTTTGTCCCGGTCCACCGGAACTGGGCGAGATACCCGAGCGTCAAAGTTTAGCGTTGTTTGGGGGGTGTAACCCTCCCACCTTTCTTCTTCTTGTTTTTGCCGCCGCCGCTTCGAACCGGCTGGGCCGACTTCATGCCAGCGCCCAGCGCCTCGAATCCGGGTGGCAACGCCTCGCCGCGTGGGGCCTTCGCGGCCATGCTCGCCATCCGTCCCATGCCGCCGGGCATCGCGGGCATCGCGCCGGCGCTCATCTGACGCATCATCTTGCGCATCTCGTTGAACTGCTTCAGGAGTTGGTTCACCGCGCTCACCGACGTGCCCGAGCCGCGCGCGATGCGCGTGCGCCGTGATCCGTCGATGATGACCGGCTCGCGACGTTCCCGTTGCGTCATGGAGCGGATGATCGCCTCGATCTTGTTCAGTTCACCCTCGTCGACGTTGTTCGCCGCCGAACGCATCTCCTTGGTGACGCCGGGCATCATCTTCATGATCCCGCCGAGCGAACCCATCTTGCGCACCTGGTTCATCTGGGCGAGGAAGTCATCGAGCGTGAAGTTCCCGCTCATCATCCGTCCGGCGCCCTCGGCGAGGACGTCGGAGTCCATGCGCTGTTCGGCCTGCTCGATCAGCGACAGCACGTCGCCCATCCCGAGGATGCGCGAGGCCATGCGGTCGGGGTGGAACAGCTCGAAGTCCTCCACCTTCTCCCCGGTCGAGGCGAAGACGACCGGTCGACCGACGACGCCGCGCGCCGAGAGCACCGCGCCGCCGCGCGCGTCGTAGTCCAGCTTGGTGACGATGATGCCCGAGAGCGCGAGCGTCTCGTGGAACGCGCGCGCGGTCACCACGGCGTCTTGGCCGGTGACCGCGTCGATCACGAGGAAGGTGTAGTGCGGCGAGGTGACCTTACTTATGGAGCGAACCTCGTCCATCAGCGCCTCGTCGATCGAGAGACGACCGGCGGTGTCGATGATCACGACGTCCCGACCGAGTCGAGTCGCCTCCTTGAGGCCGTGTCGAGCGACGTCAATCGGCTTCGACGGCTCCGAGAAGACGTCGACGCCGACTTGGGCGCCGAGGACGCGCAACTGTTCGACGGCGGCCGGTCGCTGGAGGTCGGCGGCGATGAGATAGGGCTGTCGACCCTGCTGCTTGAACCACGCGGCCAACTTCGCCGCGGTCGTGGTCTTGCCGGCGCCCTGGAGACCGGCCAGCAGGATCACCGTCGGCGGCTTCGAGGCGTAGGTGACCTTGAGGGCGGAGCCGCCGAGCACTTCGATCAGCTGTTCGTGGACCGCCTTGATCACCTGTTGACCCGGCGAGAGGCTCTGGCTCAGCGCCTCACCGCTGAGGCGTTCTCGCACCGCGTCCAAGAAGGCGCGCACGACGCCGAGTTCGACGTCGGCCTCCAAGAGCGCCGCGCGGACCTCGCCCAGCGCCTCGTCGAGGTCGGCGTCGCTGAGGCGGCCCCGCGAGCGCAGGGACGTGCCGAGTCGCTCGAATCGTTCGCTCAGGGCATCAAACATTTGGTTCAGGTTACCGCTAGGTCTCCAGCAACGAATCGACGAAGGCCTGCGGATCGAAGGTGATCAGGTCCTCGACGCCTTCGCCGACGCCCACGTACTTCACCGGGATCCCCAGGTCGCGTTCGATTGCCACGACGATCCCGCCGCGCGCGGTCCCGTCGAGTTTGGTGAGGATGATCCCCGTCACGTTGGCCGCGGCGAGGAACTCGCGGGCCTGGCTGAGCGCGTTCTGTCCGGTCGTCGCGTCGAGCACCATGAAGGTCTCGACGACCTGTCCGGGCTCGCGGTCGGCGACGCGACGGACCTTGCTCAATTCGTCCAGCAGGTTCGTGCTGTTCGATCGTCGCCCCGCCGTGTCGGCGAGCACGAGGTCCGCGCCCCTCGCGGCGGCGCGACCCAGCGCGTCGTGCACGACCGATCCGGGGTCCGCGCCCTCGGCCGAACGCACGATGTCGGCGCCGGTTCGCGTGGCCCACTGTTCGAGCTGGTCGGCCGCGGCGGCGCGAAACGTGTCCCCCGCCGCCAGGACGACACGGCGACCTTCGTCGATCTGACGCTTGGCGAGTTTGCCGATCGTGGTCGTCTTGCCGACGCCGTTCACCCCGACGAAGAGCCACACCGGGACCCGACCGGGCGAGGCCGTCGTCGTCACCGCGCGTTCGGCGCTCAACGAATCGAGCAGCGACGCACGCACGGCGTTGGCCACGCCGTCGGGGGCGCCGTTGTCGCGCAGGTTGTCCAGGATCATGTTGGTCGTCGCGACGCCGACGTCACTACGCAACAGCACCTCTTCGACGACCTCCAATTGGTCGTCGCCGAGGGCACCGACGCTCGAGAGCGAACGCACCCGCTCGAAGACGCTGCGCGACGAGCTGAGACGCTGCGAGAGTGACGCGACCCCCAACGACGGCCGTTCGGCCAACTCGTTGACGAGGACCGTCGGCATCGCCGCGCGCGGCGCCGGGGCGATAGCGACGCGACCGCGACGACGTCGGCGCGCCACGACGATGCCGAGACCCGCGACCAGCACGAGCGCCACGACGATGAGAACGACGATCACGCCGATTCGACTTCCCTCGTGCGCTGCGCACGTTGACTGATCACCTTGGACGACGCACCCGGGCCCATGGTGACGCCGTAAAGGGCGTCGGCGGCCTCCATCGTGCGCTTCTGGTGGGTCACGATCAAGAGCTGCGCCTCGTCACGGAACTCGTCGACCAGGCTCAAGAACCGCTGCAGGTTGACGTCGTCCAGGGCCGCCTCGACCTCGTCCATCATGTAGAACGGCG
Source organism: uncultured Acidimicrobiaceae bacterium (assembly GCA_963802735.1). Classification (GTDB taxonomy): domain Bacteria; phylum Actinomycetota; class Acidimicrobiia; order Acidimicrobiales; family RAAP-2; genus RAAP-2. The sequence goes on from CAWDJY010000012.1 coordinate 293,675, forward strand.
ACGGGCGCGATCGAAAGACGGCGAAGAGAAACGCCAGCGCCGCCATGGAGCGTTCGCCGCCCGAGAGCAGCGAGAGGCGCCGCACGTTGCGGCCCAGCGGTCGCACTTCGATCTCGACGCCGGTGTTGAGTGGGTCGTCGGGCTCGGTCAGGATCAGGCGGCCCTGGCCCCCGGGGAAGAGCATGGCGATCAACGCCGAGAAGTGCTCGTTGACGTCGGCGACCGCGCTCGAGAACGTCTCCATGATCTCCTGGTCCAGCGCGCGAATCACCTCTTGGATCTCGCGGCGGGCGTGACGGACGTCGCTCACCTGCGCGTCGAGGTCCTTGTAACGCTCCTCGAGGGACGACAGTTCGTCGAGCGCCAGCGGATTGATGGGGCCGAGCGACGTGATGCGCGCTTCGAGTTCGGCGACGCGTCCCTCGAGCGTGACCCCGTCGGGCAGGTCCGGGTGGACCGCCTCGCCGAGGTCGGACGGTTCCATGCCGAGGTCGTGGCGGATCAGTTCGTTGAGGTTGGCGATCTTCACCACCAGCTCGGCCTGTTCGATCTCGCTGCGTCGCACGACGTCACCCAACTCCGCGAGTTTCGACTCGGCCTCTTTGCGTTCGCGTCGGACCTCTTCGAGACGCTCGGCCCCGGCGCGGGTGGCCTCGAGCTGTTCGCGGTAGGTCGAATCCATCGCCTCCTGGGCCGCGCGTATCTCGTCACCGCTGCGTTCGACGAGTCGCGACAGTCGCTCGAGCACCTGCATGTCGAACTCCAGCGACTCACGTCGGCCGGCCGCTTCGGCCCGTTCGCTCGATCGTCCTTCGAGGCGCTGTTCGATCTCGCTTCGTCGTTGCTCGAACAGGCGACGGCGTTCGGAGAACTCGGCCTCACGACGCGACAGCGCGGTCGATTCGTCATTCACCCGCGAGCGCAGCGTCTCAAGACCGGCGCGCGCTTCGCTGACCTGCGCCGCTCGTTCACCGGCCAGGGCGACCGCCTCTTCGAGGGCCGGCAGTTGCTCGCGCAGGGTGAACAGCTCGGCGTCGTTGGTGACGATCTGCTCGGTCAGTTCAGCCAGGTCCTCGCTCAGCGTCTCCTCGGCGTGATTCAGTTGGTCGATCAGCGCGCCGAGACGTCGTTCTTCGCCGTCGAGCCGTTCGGCCTCGGCGATCGTCTGGGCCTCGCGCGACGTCGCCCGGTTCAACAACTGACGCGCGTCGATCGCGGCGGCGTCGGCGCTCTTGCGTCGTTCTCGCACGGGGCCGACGGCGTCGATCGCCTCGCGCGACGCGGCCTGGGACTCCTCGACGGCCGATCGGGTGACGACGGCCCGGCCCGAAGCGATGCGCCATCCGGAGGACGCGAAACGGTCGCCGTCGCGCGTCACGATGATCAGCTCCGGGTTCGCCAGCGCGGCGTCCATTCCGGTCTCCCAGTCGGCGGCGATGAAGGCGCGCGAGAAGAGGGCGTCGAGCACGCGGGTGACGTGCGCCGGGGCCTTGCGACGCGCGCGCACCAAGGGGCGCAACGGCTCACAGCCGTCGGGCGTCGCGGGCGCGACCACGTCACCCTCGCCGACCGGCAAGATCAGTCCGGCGCCGTTCTCACGGCGCAGCGCCTCGAGCGACGCACGCGCCGAGCGTCGACCGTCGACGACCATGGCGCCGACCGAGGCGCCGGCCGCCGACTCGACGGCGCGCTCCCAGCCGCCCTCGATCTCGATGAGATCGAGGAACGCGCCCAGTACGCCTTCGAGGTCGCCGATGATGGCCCGGCCGCCCGCGCCCGAGAGTTCGTCCAGGGCCCGCGCCAACGCCTCGGCGTGGGCTTCGGTCCGCGCGGCCCAATCGGTCGCTTCGCGGAGCTCTTCGTCGCACGACGTACGCTCCACCTCTGCTTCGTCGGCGGCGTGCTGGGCGTCCAGTCGCTCCCGGCGCGCGAGCTCGAGCGACTGTCGCGCCTCCTCGAGCGCGTGACGGACCATCTCGTGTTCCGACGTACTCTGGGCCACGCGCGCGCGCGAATCCGCGAGGCGCGTCGTGGCGCGACGTTCGCTCTCGCGCAGCGAGTTGAGCGAGCGTTCCAGGAGAGCGATCCGCTGGCGCGCCGCGACCAGGGCCGCTTCGTCGACCTCGCTCGAACCCGTGCCCCAGTTCTCGTCGAAGGTGCGTTGCGCCACGTCCAGTTCATCTTGGGCGAGCGCGACGGCCTCGCGCAGGGCGCTCAAGGCGAGGCTCTCGTCGTCGACGCTCTGAAGGTCCGTGGTGAGTTTCGCGGCGTCGGCCTCGAGGGTGGCGATGACGTTCTCGTCGGCCGAGGCGATCAACGCCTGGCGCAGTGACCGCTCGCGCTCCTTGATGATCGACGCGGTGCCGCGGGCGCGCTCGGCGAGTCCCTGCAACGTGCCGAGCGTCGAGGCGAGCATCTCCTCGCGTCGGCTCGCCATCTCGGCCGCGGCGCTCGAGGCGTGCGCGTCCAGGGTCACGAGTTCGAGACGTAGGTCACGCTCGCGCGAGCTCGATCCGACGAGTTCACCCTCGAGCGCCGTGCGACGACGCTCGAAGGCGTGCAGCCGCGTCGAGAAGAGCGCGCGCCGGGCGGCGCGCAGGTCGGATTCGACGTCGGAGTAACTGCGCGCCGATACCGCCTGGCGTTCGAGCGGGCGCATCTGACGCCGCACCTCGCGCACGAGGTCGCCGAGCCGTTCGATGTTCTCCTGGGTCGCGGCCAGTCGTCGTTCGGCGCGCTCCTTTCGGCGGCGGTGCTTCAGCACACCGGCCGCCTCTTCGATGACCGCACGACGGTTGTCCGAAGACGAGTTCAGGATCGAGTCGAGTTGGCCCTGGCCGATGATCATGTGTTGTTGGCGCCCGACGCCGGAGTCACTCAGCAGTTCCTGGACGTCGAGGAGACGACAGGTCGTCCCATTGATGGCGTACTCGGAGTCCCCGGAACGGAACAACGTGCGCGAGATCGTGACCTCGGCGCCGTCGATCGGCAGTTTGCCGGAGGAGTTGTCCAACGTGAGGGCCACCTCGGCGCGTCCGAGGGCCGGCCGGTTCGCGGTGCCCATGAAGATGACGTCGTCCATCTTGGCGCTGCGCAGGGCTCGGGTGCTTTGAGCACCCAGTACCCAGGTCACGGCGTCGACGACGTTGGACTTTCCAGAGCCGTTGGGACCGACGACCGCCGTGACGCCCGTCTCGAATTCGAGCACGGTGTTGTCAGCGAAGGACTTGAAGCCCTTCATCGTCAATCGCTTAAGAAACACGGAACGACGCTAGCAATCTTCCCGGAGGACACTCGGTGTTACGACTGGCATTTGGGGCAGTAGTAGGTGCTGCGAGCGCGCACGGTCGCGCGCTCGATCGGCTGGCGACACTGGAAGCACGCCATCCCCTCGCGGTTGTAGACCTGATGGAACTGTTGGAACGTGCCGGGCACGCCGTCGGGGTCGACGAACTGCTCGTCATCCAACGTCGAGCCACCGTGTTTGATCGCCTCGGTCAGCGTCTCGGAGATGGCGCGGTGCAGCCGTCGGATCTCGATCGTCGAGAGCGACTCGGACTCGCGGTCGTAGCGCAGCCCCGCGGCGAAGAGGATCTCGTCGGCGTAGATGTTGCCGATGCCGGCGATGATGTCCTGGTCGGTCAGCACGACCTTCAGCGACGTCGAACGGCTGCGCAGGATCGCCGCGAAGCGGTCCCAGCCGATCTGGTCCTCGAAGGGGTCGATCCCGAGGTGCGCCAGTTCCGGCACGACCTTTCGCAGCGCCAGTCCGTCACCGCCGATGGAGAGTCGCGCGAACTTCGAGATCTCGACCGGCTCGCCCTCGGCCGGCGGCGTCGAGACGTAGAGCTCGCCGAAGGTCCGTGGATCGACGTAGCGCAGCTCGCCGCCCTGTACGAAGGTGAACACGACGTGCGTGTGCTTGGGCTTGAGGTCCTTCGGGCCCCTGGCGCGCAGGAGCTGTCCGCTCATGCCCAGGTGGATGACGAGGTGCGTGCCGTTCTCGAGGGCGAACACCAGGTTCTTGCCGAGTCGTTGCACGCTGCGGATCGAATGGCCCTCGATCATCGCGCGAAAGTCCTTGGCGGTCTTGTGACGGCGCACGATCCGTCCGTTGGTCACCGAGACCGACTTCACCTTCTTGCCGATCATGTCGCGCGCCAGCGAGGCGCGCACGGTCTCGACCTCGGGCAGCTCAGGCATCGCGGCGCCCCCAGGCGTCGTCGGCGGCGCTCGCCTCGGCGCTCTTCTTCGACCGGCCCTCGCCGGAACCCATGTCGCGTCCGGCGACGCGCACGACCGCCGCGTACATCGCGTCGTGGCTCGGGCCCGAGGACGTCACTTCGTAGGCGGGCGTGCCGAGGCCGTTGGCCTCGGACCACTGTCGCAGTCGGGTCTTGGGGTCGCTGTCGCCGGGACGCAGCGCCGCGTCGGCGACCGCGTCGGCCAGCGACGCGTGGACGAAGGACTTGGCGGCGTCGTAGCCGTTCTCCAGGTAGATCGCCGCGACGATCGCCTCGAAGGCGTCGGCGAGGAGTGACGGACGTTCCAGTCCGTGTTCCTTCTTCACGCCCTTGCCGATGCGCATGGCGCTCGCGAGGTCGAGTCGGGTCGCGGCCTCGGCGAGGGAGGATTCGTTCACGACGCGCGAGCGCACCAGCGAACCGCTCCCCTCGTTGAGTTCCGGGTGGGCCGTGACGATGAGGTCGGCCACCGCGAGGTCGACGACGGCGTCGCCGAGGAACTCCAGACGCTCGTTGGACTCACAGCCGTGCTCGGCGGCGTAGCTCGAATGGGTCAGCGCCACGGACAGCAACTCGCTCGCGCGCGCCAGTCCCACTCGCTCGGCTAACGCATCAAGTGGCGACAGCAACAGACTCACGTGCCTCGTTAGGTCACCTGCAGCTTGTCGGCGACGTAATTGACCGCGTCGCGGACGCTCAGGAGACCTTCGAGGTCCTCGTCGTCGATGTGGAATCCGGCGGAATACGTGGCAAGGGACTCCTCCAGGGCTTCGACCAGTTCGATCAGGGCGAGCGAGTCGGCGCCGAGGTCGGTGAACGGAACGTCCTCGGGGATCTCGTCGGGACTCTTCTCGAGAATTTCCGCGAGTTGATCACGTACGATGCCCAAAATCGTGGCTCTGTCGAGTGATGCAGCGTCGGCCATTGTCCACTCCCTTGTTGTTGCTGTTCGAGTTTACCGAACCAACGGGGACGTAGTCCTGAAAATCAGCCTTGATCAGGACGGATAGCGAGGCGCAGTTTCTCCACGACATCCGCCGCGTCCATCTCGGCGGCGACGCGCAGGGCGTTCTTGATCGCGGTCGCGTTGGAGGAGCCGTGCGAGATGACGCAGATGCCGTCCAGACCCAGCAACATCGCGCCGCCCTGGTTCTCCGGGGTCAGTTCCGCGGCCAGGGGCAAGAGGTACTCGAACAACACGCCACCGGCGGCCTTGGTCTCGTCATTCGTGGCGACGGCGGCGAGCACGGTCGCGAAGATGAACTTCAGGGCGCCCTCGAGGGTCTTGAGCGCGACGTTGCCCGTGAAGCCGTCGGTGACGACGACGTCGACCGGCGCGGGCACGAGGTCGCGGCCCTCGACGTTGCCGACGAAGTTCAGTCCCTCGAGCCCGAGCAACAGTTGGTGGGTCTCCTTCACGAGCGGCGTGCCCTTGGTCGACTCCTCGCCGATCGAGAGCAGTCCCACGCGCGGGTCCTCCACGTGGTAGTGGGCCTTCACGAACGTGCTCGCCATCAGGGCGAACTGGACGAGCATCTCGGGCGTGCACTCGGAGTTCGCGCCGGCGTCGACGAGGACCATGGGCGTGTGACCGGGATTGGGGATGGGCGTCGCGATGCAGGGACGCACCACGCCCGGCAGTCGCCCCATGCGCAGCAACGCCGAGGCCATGGTCGCACCGGTGTTGCCGGCGGACACCATCGCGCAAGCGCGGCCGTCGCGCACGAGTTCCGCGGCGCGAACCAGCGAGGAGTCCTTCTTCTTTCGCACGCTGGCCGCGGGGTCGTCGTCCATCGCAATGACCTCACTGCAGGGGACGACCTCGAGTCCGAGGGGGTCGCCGAGCAGGTCCGGTACGCCCACCAGGATGACCGAGAGTCCGAGTTCGTCGACGGCGGCACGGGCCCCGGCGATGATCTCCTTGGGAGCGAAATCGCCACCCATCGCGTCCAGGGCGATGGGCAGGCTCAACTTAGTTGACCTCTACGGCGACGCGACCCTTGTACCAGCCACAGTTGGGGCACACCACGTGGGGCAACTTCGAGGTGGCGCACTGGGGGCAGACGCTGCGCGCCGGTCGGTCCAGCGTCCAGTTGGCCGCACGGCGGCTGCGGGTCTTCGCTTTGCTGGTCTTGCGCTTCGGGACGGCCATCGATCTTCTCTTTCAGTTGAACGGGCGGGCCCGTCACACGTCGCTGGATTCGCCGGGCTCTACGTCCGTGAATCGGAGTCCGTCCAGTGTAGCCCAGCGCGAATCGATCGGCGCCTGGCACTCACAGGTCGCCTCGTTGCGGTCGATCCCGCAGAAGGGGCACAGCCCCTTGCAGTCCTCGCGACAGAGCGGCGCGAGGGGCAGGTCGAGGAAGATCGCGTCGTGCGCGAGGGGCGCCAGGTCGATGAAGTCGTCCTCGATCAGGTAGACCTCCTCGTCACCGTCGACGCGGTGATCGACGAAGCGCTCGTTCACGCTCACGCTCGAGACGCCCAGGACCGGCGTCGAGCAGCGTCGACAGACCCCGTGCCACGGCGCCTCGACCTGGCCGCGGGCGCGCAGTCCCCCGTTGAAGCTCTCGAGGCGCAACTGCAGGCGCACGGTCGCCTCAGGGAAGACGTCGGTCTCGGCCGGTCCGCGCGGCGCGAACTCGTGGGGTTCGTCGAAGAGCGCCTCGAAGGCGACCTCGGCGCGCGACGGTACGTCGCGCAACAGCTGGGCGACCGGGACGAGGTACGGCGAGGCCACTGCCTAGAACGCGTCCTGGTCGAAGAACGAGGTGGTGTCCTCGAGTCCGGACGGCTCCTTGTAGTCGGGGGCGGGACGCAGCGTCTGTTCGTCGACGGCCGCCTCTTCGATCAGCGACGTCGGCAGTCCCTGGGCGCTCAATCGTTCGCGGCCCGAGTGCGTGGTCTTGAGGAGCCGCTCGAGCACGATCTCGAAACTGCCGAGCTTGCCGTCGATGAAGTCCTCGGACTGGTTGATCATCTGGCGTGACTGGGCGTGGGCCTCGGCGATGATCTGTTGGGCCATCAGACGGCTCTGGCGCACGATCTCGGTCTTGTCGACCATCCGCGCGGCCTCGGCGCGGACCTGGTCCATCAACTGCTGGGCCTTCTGCAGCTCGGCGGCCATCAACTCCTCGCGGTCGCGCAGCGCCCAGCGGGCCTCGCGGATCTCGTCGGGCAGGCTGCGTAGGGCCTGCTCGAGCAGCCCCAGCACGTCGTCGCGCGGGATCAGGGCCGAGTTCGACAAGGGCATCTGCTTGGCGTTGGCAACCAGTTCGATGAGGTCACGCAGGTCCGATTCGATGTCGCGGCGCGCGTGGCGACCGGCCGTCTCTGGGAACTCCTCGGGGTCGTCGTATCCGTCAAAGGACGTCATTGCCCACCTCCTGGAAACTTGCCGATCAGGCGTTTGGCGACCGCGGGCGGCACGAAGGGTGAGACGTCGCCGCCGTACCGCGCGACCTCGCGCAGCAATCGCGAGGCGATGAAGGAGTAGGTGGAACTCGACGGGAGAAAGAGGGTCTCGACCCCGGCGAGTGACCGGTTCATCTGGGCCATCTGCATCTCGCTCTCGAAGTCCGAGACCGCACGCAGGCCCTTCACGATGGCCGTCGCCCCGACCTCCTTCGCGACGTTGACGAGCAGCGTCGAGATCGAGACGATGCGCACGTTCTTCACGTGGGCGAGGGACTCGGCGATCATGTCACGGCGCTCGTCGAGGTCGAAGAGCGCCTCGGACTTCTGGGGGTTGCGGATGGCCGCCACCACGATCTCGTCGAAGATGTGCGAGGCCCGTTCGACCACCTCGAGGTGCCCGTTGTGAAAGGGATCGAAGGAGCCGGGGATGAGACCAACCGTCATGCGCCGCCTTCGTCCGGTTCCAACATCGTTACGAGCGTAGTGCCGTAGCGCTTGGTTTTGGTAACGATCCAACCCTCGAGCGGCTCCATATGACGATCGTTCTCGACGATCACGCGCTGGGCGACGACACCGTCCAAGACACTCGCGAGGTCGAGCGGACCGTACGGCGGATCGGCGAGCACCAGGTCGAGGTCGTCCGGCGCGGACCACACGGGCAACATCGCGCGCACGAAGACGGCCTCGGCGTCGAATTTGAGCGGCTCGAGGTTCAGCTTCACCGCGGCCAGGCAGGCCGGGTCGCTGTCGACGAAGTAGACCTTGGCCGCGCCGCGCGACATCGCCTCGATCCCCATCGCGCCCGAGCCGCAGTAGAGGTCGGCCACGACGAGGTCGTAGAGGCCCCCGCGGCTCTCCAGCATGGAGAAGATCGCCTCGCGCGCGTAGTCGGTCGTCGGGCGAACCGTCGACGGAAGCTTCGCCTTCAGCGGACGTCCACGGGCCGTACCACCAATTACTCGCATTCCTCAAGGGTAGGTCGCACGCCCGTCACGACTTGAACAAGTAACGCGCTTCTTCGTCGTCGATGAAGAGCCGCAGCTCGTCCACCATCTCGGGCTCGTCGTCCAGGCCACCGCGCTCGACCATCGAGGCCGCCACGCGCTGGGCGGCGATCAATAAGTCCTCGTCACGGCGTAGTGACGCCAGGTGCAGGTCGCTGCGGCCGCGCTGGCGCGAACCGAGCAGCGTCCCCTCCCCGCGCAGGTCGAGGTCGATCTCGGCCAGGGCGAAACCGTCGTTGGAGTCGACCAGTGCCTGGAGCCGGATGGCGCCGTCGTCGGTCGGGGCGTCGCCGAGCACGTAGCAGTAGCTCTGCACGTCGCTTCGACCGACGCGCCCACGCAGTTGGTGCAGTTGGGCGAGTCCGAAGCGCCACGCGTCTTCGATCACGATGACGCTGGCCTCGGGGACGTCGACGCCGACCTCGATGACGACGGTGGCGACGAGGACGTCGAGCTCACCGGCGCGGAACTGCGCCATCACCTCTTCCTTCTCCGGACCCTTCATCTGGCCGTGCAACAGGCCGACCGCGAGGCCCCGCAGCTCCTCCAGCGCGAGCCGGGTGCGCTCTTCGACCGCGCTCGTCGCCTCGACGCGTTCGGAGTCCTCGACGAGCGGACAGATCACGTAGGCCCGACGACCGAGGGCGACCTCGTCGCGAACGCGCTGCCAACAACTCGCGATCTCGAGCGGCTCCTTCGCCCAGGCCGTCAGGATCGGCAAGCGCCCCTGGGGCATCTCGTCCAGCACTGAGCGATCGAGGTCGCCGAAGACGACCATCGCCGCGGTGCGCGGGATCGGCGTCGCGGTCATCACCAACAGGTCGGGGTCAGCGGCTTCGTCGGAGCACTCGCGCCCCTTGTCGCGCAGCGCCGCGCGCTGCTCGACGCCGAATCGGTGCTGCTCGTCGATCACGATCACCCCGAGCGCACGGAAACGCACGTCGTCACTCAACAGGGCGTGCGTGCCCACGACGATGTCGACCGAGCCGTCGCGAAGTCCGTCGAGCACGGCCTGGCGGTCCTTCGCGCGCACGCGTCCCGTGAGGAGTTGGATCGACAGCGGCCGTACGCCGCCCAAGACCGCGGGGTCGGCCTTCGTGAGACCTTCCAAGTCCTTGCGCAACGACGCGAGATGCTGTTCGGCCAGGACCTCGGTGGGCGCCATCAACGCGCCCTGTCGTTCGCCGTCGATCGCGGCGAGCAACGCGGTGAGCGCCACGACAGTCTTGCCCGAACCGACGTCGCCCTGGAGGAGGCGATGCATCGGCAGCGACGACGACAGGTCGGCCGCGATCTCACCCAGCACGCGCCGCTGGGCGTCGGTGAGCGCGAAGTGGTGACCGACCAGGAAACGACGAACCAGCGTCGAGGACGTGTCGGCCAGCGCGCCGGGGCCGACGTCCAGGTCCTCGAAGTTAATCGGATGACGGATGCCGGCCGAGGACGCCTCCATCCGGCGCCGACGCAGCGCGAGGAGCAACTGCAGGCGCAAGAACTCGTCGAAGGCGAGACGTCGCCGCGCCGGCTTCGTGTCGGCGAAGTCGGCCGGCAGGTGGATCCCCCAGTAGGACGCCGTGCGATCGACCAGGTCGAGCTCGGTGCGCACGGACGGCGGTACCGGGTCGAGCAGCGGCCCGGCCCGGCGCAGGCTCTCGTCGATGAACCCCCCGATCTCCCAACTGGTGAGACCCGCTTTGCCGGAGGCGGGATAGATCGGCACCACCCGGCCGATGCGCGACGCGTCGCGCTCGTCACCCGAGGGTCCGATGATCACGTCGACGACCGGGTTCGTCATCTGACGCTGACCCTTGTAGTCGGTCACCTTCCCGAAGAACAGCGCCTGGACGCCGACGGGGAGCTGGCGCTCGCGCCAGGCCTGGTTGAAGAAGACGACCTTGAACGAGCCGCTGTCGTCGCTCACGCTCGCGTCGACCATGACCCGACCGTTCTTGGTACGACGGCCGCTGATCTTCGTGACCTCGCCGAAGACCGCGGCCTCCTCGCCGACGGTGAGGTCCGAGAGGTCGACGCGCTTGGTGCGATCGATGTATCGACGGGGATAGACGGTGAGGAGGTCGAAGACGTTGTCGATGCCCAGCGAGGCCAGGGCCGCCGTACGCTTCTCGCCGATGTGGCGTAGTTGGCTGACCGGGATCTCGCCCAACTCGCGAAGCCGGCGCGGCGCCGTCTCACTCATTCGACGCCGAAGTAATAGGGGTACAACGGCTGGCCCCCGTGATGGACCTCGACCGCGACGTCGGGGTACTCGTCGGCGAGGAACTCGGTTATCCGGCGTGTGTTCGCCGGCGAGGAGCCCTCACCCTCGATGATCGTCACCAACTCGTGCGACGGCGTGAGCAGGTCACCCAAGAGCCGGTTGCTCGCCCCGGCGATCGACCCGTCGATCGAGCGCACGCCGTGGGCCGACAGTCCGATCCAGTCGCCGACGCGCACCTCGCCGACGTCGGTCTGCGTGTCGCGCACCGCCTGGGTCACCTCACCGGCCGCGACGTTGCAGGCCGAGGCGCTCATCGCCGCCGCGTTCTGAGCGGCCGTGGCGTCGGGGTCGTACTCGAGCAGCGCGGCGAAGCCCTCGACGATGGAGTTCGTGGGCACGACGGTAACGGTCTGTTCGACGAGGCCGTTCACCTGCTCGGCCACCGGTCGGATGTTCTTGTTGTTCGGCAAGAGCACGACCTGCGCCGAGCCCGTCGCCTCGACCGCCGCGACGAGGTCGGCCGTCGACGGGTTCATCGATTGACCACCGGCCACGAGGACGCGTACGCCGAGGGAGCGGAAGATCCGTCCGACGCCGTCGCCGACGACGACCGCGACGACCGACGTCGTGGGCGCCTCGTCCGGTTCGTCCTCGGGCTGCACGGCGCTCCCCTCGCGCACCCAGCGCTCCTCGATGACCTGTTCGGTGAGGTCGGTGACCCGGATGTCGCGAGGTCGACCGGCGTCGAGCGCCGCCTCGACGGCGGCGCCGATGTTGTCCGTGTGGATGTGGCAGTTGTAGAGGCCGTCACCGCCGACGATGACGATCGAGTCGCCGATCCCGGCCCAGACCTCGCGAAAGGCGTGCATCCGGTCGTCGTCGGCGTCGAGTAGATACATCACCTCGTAGCGCAGGTCGGCGATCGAGGATTCGCGCACCTCGGTCTCTTCGTGCACGTGCACGGTGATCGAGTCGGCCGACGGTGCGATCGGCAGCGGATCGTCGGCGACCACGCTGCACAGCGCGTCGAAGAGCAACAGCAGTCCCGTACCCCCGGAGTCGACGACGCCGGCCTGTTTCAGGACCGGGAGCTGCTCGGGCGTGAAGGCCAGGGCGTCCTTCGCCCGATCGCGCGCCGAGCGCACCAGTTCGATCAAGGTCTCACAGTGGGCGCGGGCCCCCTCGGCGGCCGCACGCGCGATCGAGAGCATCGTGCCTTCGACGATGCGCACCACCGCCTGGCGCGCGAGGACGTCGGCGTTCTCGAGCGACTCGGCCAAGAGGTCGGCCGACACGTCGCCCTTGAGCGGGAACTTCGCCACCAGGCCGCGCAGCATCTGAGAGAGGATGACGCCGGAGTTGCCGCGCGCGCCCATGAGCGAGCCGTGCGCGATGGCCTTGCAGACCTCGGACATCTCGGCGTCGTCGGCCAGGGGACCCAGCTCCGCGGCGACCGATTCGATGGTGAGCGTCATGTTGGTCCCGGTGTCACCGTCGGGCACCGGGTAGACGTTCAGGCGATTGATGACCTCTTTATGGGAACGCAGCAGATCGGAGTACGTGGCGATCGTCGAACGCAGTTCGCGGGCGGACAGCGTCAACGGAGAGGTCATTGCTCGAAATGCTACAATGGTCGTTCGGTTTAGTCCGGTGGCGCCAGCAGGCGCCCGCGACCTAGGAGAACGTTCATCATGGCATCAGTGTGCGAAATCTGCGGCAAGAAGCCGTCGTTCGGCATGAACGTCTCCCACTCCCACCGTCGCACCAAGCGTCGCTGGAACCCCAACATCCAGCGTGTGCGCGCGGTCGTCGGCGGCGCGCCCAAGCGCATGAACGTCTGCACCGGTTGCATCCGTTCGGGCAAGGTCACCAAGCCCGCTCGACGTCGCGTCGAGGCGTAGCTCACAGCTGGTGTTGCCAGCCCCGACGTTCGAACTCCTCGCCCCGTAACGTCCTCGTCGCGCGGTCCGCGACGACCGTGCCGATCACCAGCGGCTCGCGCAGCCCCCGGTCCAAGAAGACAAGGCGCAGTCGCGCGGCGTCGTCGGTCGCGATCAACAACTCGTAGTCCTCTCCCCCGCTGATCGCTTCGTCGTTCGTCGCGCCCTCGGCGACGGGCACGTCGCGCAGTTCGAATCCCACGCCCGAGGCGTCCGCGAAACGATGCAGGTCGAGACCGAGTCCGTCGCTCAGGTCCATCATCGCGTGCGCGCCGGCCCCGCGCGCGGCCATTCCCTCGGCGAGGCGCGGCCAGGGACGGCGGTGCGCGACGACCAGTTCATCGGAGAGCGACGCGCCCGCTCGACGTCGCCGCAGTCCCGCCGCCGATCGTCCCAGCGGACCGGTGACCAAGAGCTCGTCGCCGGGCTTGGCGCCGCTGCGGTAGATCGCGCCGCGACCGGGGCACTCGCCGAAGACCGTCACCGCGACCGTCACGTCGCGTCCCTGGGCCAAGTCGCCACCGACGATCGGACAACTCGTGACGATCGACGCGTCGGCCATGCCGCGGTGCAACTCCTCCAGGTCGGTGCCCTCGGGCGCCGTCACCGCCACCACGGCCCCGCGCGGGCGCGCGCCCATCGCGGCCAGATCCGACACCGCTGCGGCCACCGCCTTGAAGCCGAGGTCCTCTAATGGGAAGTATTCCGAATCGAGATGGACACCGAGCACGGCGACGTCTGTGCTGATCACGGCCTGTCCCACGAAGGGCGCCAGCACCGCCGCGTCGTCACCGATGTGGCGTTCGCCCACCGGGATTTGCCCTTGCCCGACTATTTGGGCGATACGCTCAATGACGTCATCTTCACGCCGGGAGTAAACCCCTTTGGGGACTGTTGGGTCAGTCGGTGTGGACATGAACCTGGTGCGCCAGGTAAACGTCGCAGTGGCGCGGCGTCCTATGAGTGGAGGAGCTCAACGTGTCGTACCCGACCCAACACAAGAAACTCATCGCGTGGGTGGAAGAGATAGCGCGGCTCACAACTCCCGATCGTATCCACTGGTGCGACGGATCGGACCGAGAGTACGACGAACTGTGTCAACTGCTCGTCGACGCCGGTACCTTCACCCGACTTTCTCCTACGAAGCGACCGAATAGTTACTACGCGACGTCGGACCCGAGCGACGTCGCGCGCGTCGAGGACCGTACGTTCATCTGTTCCAAGGACGAGCACGACGCCGGTCCGACCAACAACTGGCGTGACCCCGAGGAGATGCGCGAGGTCCTCAACGAACTCTTCGAAGGCTCGATGAAGGGCCGCACGATGTACGTCGTGCCGTTCTCCATGGGTCCCCTCGGCTCGGACATCAGCCACATCGGGGTCGAGGTGACCGACTCGGCCTACGTCGCGGTCAACATGAAGATCATGACGCGTATGGGCACCGGCGCACTCGAGGTGCTCGGCGCCGACGGTGACTTCGTGCCGTGCCTGCACTCGGTCGGCATGCCGCTCGAGGAGGGTCAGGCCGACGTCAAGTGGCCCTGCAACGCCGACGACAAGTACATCGTGCACTTCCCCGAGACCCACGAGATCATCTCGTACGGTTCGGGCTACGGCGGCAACGCCCTGTTGGGCAAGAAGTGCTTCGCGCTGCGCATCGCCTCGGTGTTAGCGCGCGACGACGGCTGGCTGGCCGAGCACATGCTGGTCCTGAAGCTCACCAACCCGGCCGGTGAGTCACGCTTCGTGACCGGCGCGTTCCCCAGCGCGTGTGGCAAGACGAACCTCGCCATGCTCGTGCCGACCCTGCCGGGCTGGAAGGTCGAGACGATCGGGGACGACATCTGCTGGATGAAGCCCGACGCCGACGGGCGCCTGCACGCCATCAACCCGGAGGCCGGTTTCTTCGGTGTCGCGCCGGGCACCAACATGCAGACCAACCCCAACGCGATGCTCTCGATCGAGGCGAACACGATCTTCACCAACACCGCGATCACGCCCGACGGCGACATCTGGTGGGAGGGCATGGGCGAGCCGCCCGAGGGACTCATCGACTGGAAGGGCCAATTGTGGTCCAAGGACCTCGGCACGCCGGCGGCGCACCCGAACTCGCGCTTCACGTCGCCGGCGTCCCAGGACCCGGCAATCGCGGCGGAGTGGGAGGACCCGGCGGGCGTGCCCATCGACGCGATCCTCTTCGGCGGCCGACGCGCGAGCGTCATCCCGCTGATCTCCCAGTCCTTCAACTGGGACCACGGCGTCTTCCTTGGTTCGATCCTGTCCTCGGAGACCACGGCCGCGGCGACCGGAGCGGTCGGCAAGCTCCGTCGCGACCCGTTCGCGATGCTGCCGTTCTGCGGGTACAACATGGCCGACTACTTCGCGCACTGGCTGACGTTCTCCAAGCGCTACGACGAGGCCAACCTGCCCAAGATCTTCTACGTCAACTGGTTCCGCAAAGGCACCGACGGTCGCTGGCTGTGGCCCGGTTACGGCGAGAACAGCCGCGTGCTCGAGTGGGTCTTCGAGCGTACGGCCGGTCGCGGTGACGCCGTCGAGACGCCGATCGGCTACGTACCGAGCGCCTCGGCGCTCAACGTCGAGGGACTCGACGTCTCGGCCGAGGACCTCGCCGAGCTGCTGATCGTCGATCACCGCGAATGGCACCACGAGATCCCGCGGATCCAAGAGCACTTCGCCGAGTTCGGTGACGACCTGCCCGCGCAGTTCCACGACGAGGTGAAGCGACTGGAAGCCAAACTCCACTGAGCCACCCCAAAGGGCCGTGCTAGACAAGTCGGGCAGTCGCGACGAGTCCTGAGGAGGCCCCGGTGATAGCGGACCGTTTTCGTATCGACGACCACGTGGCGATCGTCACCGGCGCCGGGCGCGGCATCGGTGCCGCCAGCGCGGTCGCGTTGGCCGAGTACGGCGCGCACGTGGTCATCGCCTCTCGCACGGCTTCGGACCTCGACGAGGTCGCCCACGCCGTCGAGGCACTCGATCGTCGCGCCGTGAGCGTGGCGGGTGACCTCAGTGACCTGACGGCGATCGCCGACCTCGCCGCGGTGGCGCGCCGCGAGTTCGGGCGCGTCGACATCGTCGTCAACAACGTGGGCGGCGCGGTCCCGCTGCCGTTCCTGCTGACGACGCCGGAGTACATGGAAGAGGCCTTCCACTTCAACGTCGCCACCGCCCACGCCTTGAACCTCGCCGCGGTGCCGATCATGCTCGAGCGCGGCGGCGGTTCGATCGTCAACATCTCCTCGGTGATGGGGCGAGTCGCCGGCCGCGGCTACGCCGCCTACGGCGCCGCCAAGGCCGCGATGGCGCACTACACGCGACTCAGCTCCAAGGACCTCGCGCCCAAGATCCGCGTCAACGCCATCGCCGCCGGCTCCATCGCCACCTCGGCGCTCGAGATCGTGATGACGACGCCGGAACTCAAGCAGATGATGGAGGAGATGACACTGCTCGGTCGCATCGGCGACGTCGAGGAGATCGCCGCCGGCGTCGTCTACCTGGCTTCGCCCGCTGGTTCGTACCTCACCGGCAAGGTCCTCGAGATCGACGGCGGCATCGACGTCCCCAACCTGGACTTCCAACTGCCCGACCTGTAACCGACCGGCGAAAGGTACATCGCGATGTCGCACCCGCTCCACGCGCCACCCAAACTGCTCCGCGGCGACCAGGTGGCGGTCGTCTCACCGTCGTGGGCCGGCGCGGGCATCTTCCCCGAGGTGCACGAGATCGGCGTCAACGTGCTGCGCGAGGTGCTGGGTCTGATCCCGGTTGAGTATCCGACGACTCGTCAACTCGACGCGACGCCGACCGAACGAGCCCGCGACCTCAACGCCGCCTTCGCGGACCCCGACATCAAGGCCGTGCTCGCGGTCATCGGGGGATCCGACCAGATCACCGTGCTGCCGCATCTCGACGCCGAGGTGATCCGATCCAACCCGAAGGCCTTCGTCGGTTACTCGGACAACACCAATCTCTTGAACTACCTGTGGAACCTCGGCATCGTCGGTTACCACGGCGGCTCGACGCTCGTGCACCTCGCGCGACCCGGTGGCGTGCACCCCGTGTCGCTCGCGTCGCTGCGACACGCCCTCTTCGACCACGACCTCGTCGAGGTGCGGCCCGTCGAGCGTTTCACGGACTTGCAGTGCCGGTGGGAAGACCCGTCGACGCTCGTGAACCCGTTGCCCACGACCCCGGAACCGGGGTGGCACTGGCACAACGCCACGAGCGTGGTGAGCGCGCCGACGTGGGGCGGCAACCTCGAGATCGTGCACTGGAACCTCGCGGCCAATCGGTGGATCTTGTCCAACGACGAGTACGCCGGCTGCGTGTTGATGCTCGAGACGTCCGAGGAGATGCCGTCCGCCGACGCGGTCTTCGAGATGCTGCGCAACGTCGGCGAACGCGGGCTGCTCGGTCAGTTCGCGGCCGTGGTGTTCGCCAAGGCGAAGGCCTGGCACACGCACGCGCCACTCGACGACGCGGCGCGCACCGTTTGGCGCGCGGACCAGGAGGCGGCGGTGTCACGCGCCCTGGCGACGTACAACCCGGACGCGATGTTCGTCTACGGACCGGACTTCGGTCACACCGACCCGCAGTACGTACTCCCCTACGGCGGCGTGATGACGATCGACGGGCCGGCCCAGCGCATCTTCGTGCAGTACTGACACCACCCGACGTCAGCCTCGAACGGCGTCAACCGCGCGCCGTCACACCCGTCACTCTTCGACGGTCTCGGCGTCGGCGACGATCAGTCGCGGTCCCGACGGCCAGTCGAAGTATCGCCACGTCCAATTGATCATGACGCGCAGACGGTTACGGAATCCCACCAGGTACCACAGGTGCAGACCGAGCCACGCCAGCCAACCGAGACGACCCTTGACCACGACGCCGTGCGGAAGCTGCGCGACGGCGGCGTTGCGACCGATCGTGGCCATGATGCCCTTGTCGTGGTACTCGAAGGGTGTGGTCGCCTCTCCGTGGATGACGTGCAGGATCTGTGTCGCGCAGTGCCGTCCGCTCTGGATGGCGACCGGCGCGAGCTGGGCGCAGTAGTGGCCCTCGTCCAGCGGCACGGCCGCGGCGTCGCCGACGGCCCAGACGTTCGCGCTGTCGAGCATTCGTAGGTCCGGTCCCACGCGCGCCCGTCCCCCGGGACCGGCGCTGGACACGAGGTCCTCGGGTAGGGCGTCGCCGGCGCTGACGCCGGCCGCCCAGATGACCGCGGCGCACGTGAGACGTTCACCGTCGTCGAAGAGGATCGAGTGTTCGTCGATGCCCACGACGGAGCGGCCGAACTGCACGTCGACGCCCGAGGATTCGAGCCGGCGCTTCGCGTAGGCGCTCGCCGACGGCGGGAACGCCGTCAACAGGCGTGGCGCGACGTCCACCAAGAGGACGCGGATGCGATCGGGGTCGAGTCGTAGCCCGTCGCGCTTGATCGCGATCTGGATCAGTTCGGTCAGCGCGCCGGAGGTCTCGACGCCCGTCGGTCCTCCCCCGACCACGACGAAGTTCAGCTGGGGTGTCGCGCCCTCGTGCTCGCTACGAACCTCGGTCTCTTCGAGCACCGAGAGCAGCCGGTTGCGGAGTCGTCGTGCGTCGGACAGCGTGTAGAGCGGCATCGCGAACTGCGACGCGCCGCTCACGCCGAAGAAGGCGGCCGTCGCGCCGGTGGCGACGACCAGGTGGTCGTAGTCGATCGCCGAACCGTCGACGAGGACGACCCGGTCGCGCGCCTGGTCGACGCTGCGCACGCGACCGTGACGGAATCGCACGTTCGTGGCGTGACCGAAGATCGTGCGAATCGGAAAGGCCACGTCGGCCGGCTCCAATCCGGCCGTCGCCACCTGGTACAGGAGCGGCTGGAACGTGTGGAAGTTGTGCTGGTCGATGATCGTGACGCGAACGTCCTGATCGGCCAGTCCTTTTGCGGTGGCGACGCCGGCGAAGCCCCCGCCGATGACGACCACGTGCGCCCTCGTCGAGAGGTCGCGCGACACGGATCGGGGGGAGTTCTCCATGACACGCTCAGCCTACCGACGAGGTCGTTCAACTGCGCCCGTGCGCGAAACGTCGTCCGAGTCCGTAGACGATCCCACCCGCGATGGTGAGGACCGCGAGCAGGGCGTCACCGACGGAGAAGCGCAGCGTGACGGCGACCGGTATCAACGCGCCGATGACCCACAGGAGTTGCTGACGTACCGCGAAGCGCGCGAAGGTGCGGCCCTGGGCGCCGGGCGCCACGTTGCGTTGGGTGATCGCGTCGAAGGTGGGCTGGGCGACCGCGGCGCACAGTCCCAGCCAGCCCGCCAGGATGACCTGGGCGATCAGCGTGGGATGGAGCGCCGCCAGTCCCGAGCCGAGGCCGGTCGCGAGCAGGGCCAACGTGAGGAGCGTCGATTCCGGGAGGGCGTTGCGCACGCGCGTGACCAGTGCCAAGCCGACGAGCGCACCCAGGGCGCTCAAGGTCAACGCGACGGCGAAGTAACCCAAGCCGGCGTTCTCGCGACGGAGTCCGAAGGCGAGCAGGAACGTCGCGAAGCCCACGGTGAAGCGCATGAGCGCGGCCGCGCTCAATCCCCACACGACCTCGACGTCGCCCATCGGGTTGAGCGCGTTACGATCACGCTCGGCCTGGCTGAGACCGGCGACCTCGTCGCGCACCACCTTGGCCGGTCGCTGGAGTCGCAGGCTCGCGACGGTGGCCGCGACGAACACCACCGACGCCGTGACCAAGACGCTGGACGCGCCAATGCCCTTCAAGATCCCCGCGCCGATCGACCCGACGACGAGTCCGCTCAACGTGCCGAGCAGCGTGAGCTGCGCGTTGAATCCGGAGTACCCCTTCTCCTCTTCGACCGCGGTGCTCGGCCACCCCGCGCCGCCGACCTGGTCGGAGTGCTCGCGGAGTTGGTCGGTGCGCGCCATCTCGGGCACCAGCGCCCCGCGCGTCACGACGTAGAGCTTGGAGGAGATCAGGACCAGGAAGGCCAGCGGGAAGAGCCAGAGGGAATTCAGGTGCTCGCTCATCATCCAACAGAGCACGGCGCGCGCGAGCGCCGAGGTCGCGACCAGGATCCGTCGACCGTTGGCCGATCGGTCGATGAGCGGTCCGAGCAGCGGCGACACCACGGCGAAGGGCGCGATGGTCAATAACAGGTACAACAGCACGCGACTCTTCGCCTCGGTCGGTGAGACCGAAAAGAACAGCGAACCGGCCAAGGAGACGGTGACCAGGGTGTCGCCGGCCATCATGATGACGTGGACGAGCGCGAGGCGGCCGAAGGCCGTACTTTGATCGAAGAGTTCCTGCGCGGAGGCCCACGCGAGAGAACGAAATCCCCGTTGTCGCACGACATCGAGCGTAGGGGATTCGTACTCGCGCTCCGATGCGAGTTCACGCGCACGCTGCTAGACCGTCTCGGTGCACTGGTCCTTTTTGGCGAACCTCCCGATCGCGCTCGCGACGGCGTGGCTGTGGGCCCTGCTCGCTTTCGCCGTCGGTCGCGTCGTGCACCGCCACGCCACGATCGACGTCTTCTGGGGCGCCGGATTCGTCGTGGTCTACCTCGAGAGCCTGGTGGTCGCGCACGCCGCGCACGCCGACGTCGCGTACGCGAATCGTTTCGTGGTCCTCGCCTTCGTGGCGCTGTGGGGCCTTCGTCTCGCCTTCTACCTCGCGCGACGCCAACGCGGCGCGAGCGAGGACACGCGCTACGTCGTCATCATGAAGGGCGCCCGGGGACGCCACGAGACCCTCTACGCCCTGCGCGTGATCTACGGACTGCAGGGACTACTGCTGTGGTTCGTCTCGATGCCGCTGCAGTGGATCGCCTTCCACGAACACGTGGACGCGCTGTTCGTCCCGGGCCTCGTCCTCGTCGGTGTCGGCGTCTTCTTCGAGGCGACGGGCGACGCGCAACTCCGCCGCTTCCTCGCGAGCCCCGCCAATCGTGGCACCACGATGGATCGCGGCCTGTGGCGCTACACCCGTCACCCGAACTACTTCGGTGACGCCGTCGTGTGGTGCGGCTTCTACGTCGTGGCGTGTTCGAGCGGGTGGGGTTGGCTCACGGTGCTCTCCCCCGTCGTGATGATCTACTTGCTGACGTCGCTGTCCGGCACACCGTTGTTGGAACGCAAACTCACC
The DNA here is from genome assembly GCA_963802735.1 of uncultured Acidimicrobiaceae bacterium. GTDB lineage: Bacteria > Actinomycetota > Acidimicrobiia > Acidimicrobiales > RAAP-2 > RAAP-2. The sequence goes on from CAWDJY010000012.1 coordinate 314,674, forward strand.
AAGACCCGCGCCGGCTACGAGGAGTACGTGGCGACGACGAGCTCGTTCGTCCCACGCCCCCCGCGAAAGACGTGAATCAGTTCGAGAAACAGCCCTGTCGGTAGATGACACCGGGCAGGATGCTCGCCTTGCAGTCGGTTGCGCGCGAGACGAAGTGCCAGCGCGAACGAGCCGAACTGTAGCCCAAGACCTCGGTGACGCCGATGGCGTGGGCACCGGTGCCGACCGTCGCCCAGACGTAGGCCCAGTCACCTTCGCACCCGAAGTTCTGGATCGACGAAAGACGCAGTTGACCGCCGAAGGCGTCGCCGAGCGCGCCCGTCGTGCACGGTATCTGCGGCACGCGCCGCGCCGAACTCGAGGTCGTTCGAAAGCTGAGGACGGCCAACGCGACGACGACCACGACGGCCGCGGCGAGGCGGATCATCTTCATGCGTCCACTACACCACGTTTCTCGCTTAGGGACGGGCGATGATGATCGTGAGCAGGATCGCCATGGCCGATTCCCATTCCGCGTTGTCGATCGGTGTCGACGACACGTCATCCAGGGTGCGACCGACGAGCAGCACCTGGATCAAGACGGCGACGGCGTGGGCCGACAGGTCTCGGTTCAGCCAGTCGCGCTGTTGACCGAATTCGACGATCGACCGCAACTCCTCGGTGAGGCGCGACTGGGTCGCGCCGATGAGTTGACGCAGCTCCGGTCGCATCATGGAGGCGGCGACGATGCGAGCGCGCAGTGCTCGGCGGGCTCGGCGGGCTTCACTGGACGCGAAGGTGCCGATGAGGCCCTGAATCGCGACGAGGTACTCGTCGAAGGTCTTGGCCGAGACGCTGACCAACTGCAGCGTCGCGAGGTCCTCCTCCGCCAATTTGGTGAACATCTGGTGATAGGCCGCGTCGATAACGCCCTCACGCGAACCGAAGTGGTGGTAGACCGAGCCGTAGTTGACGCCGGTCGCCTCACAGATCTCCGGTATCCGGATCAGCGATTCGTCGGCCTTCATCAGGCGTTCTCCGACCGCGTCCAGGACAGCCTGCATGACGGGCGCCGAGCGGTTCTGTTTCGCCATCAAAATATATTAACCGGATGATTCCGGCCTTTGACAATCTGTATAGCGCAAATCACCTGTTCACGGCACGATTGTTCCAAAGTTGTGGAGAGAATTTGACGCCGTGTCGCCGTTCGAGGCGGTCCGATTCACCAGGTGACGGGCAACTCCGCCATACCACGAAGGAACGGATGCGGTTGATAGACCGGCGCGAACCCGTCGGCGAGTCGAAGGTTCGGCAGGCGTGTCGACAGGACCTCGAGCGCGACGCGCGCCTCGAGTCGCGCGAGGGGCGCACCGATGCAGTGATGGATGCCGCGCCCGAAGGCCAGGTTCGGCGCGACGCGTCCACGGTCGAGGGTGAAGGCGTTGGCGTCGGCGTAGTAGCGCTCGTCGCGGTTGGCGGCGAGGTACACCAGGAAGAGCTTCTGACCGGCCGTCACGCGCTGTCCGAAGAGCTCGGTGTCGCGTGTCGCGATTCGCCACATTCCGTAGACCGACGGGTCGCAGCGGAGCGCCTCTTCGAAGAACTTGGGTCCGAGACTCGGCTCCTCGACCAGCGACCGCCAGCGCTGCGGCACCGAGAGCAGTCGCCAGAGCGTGTTGGTGAGTTCGTGCGCGAGCGTCTCGTGGCCCGCGAGGAAGAGTCCGGGCACGAGCGACAGCATCTCTCGTTCGCTCAGATTGAACTCGTCGCGACCCTTCGCGATGACCGTCAAGAGATCGTTCTGGGGACGGACGTAGCGCTCTTCGATCAGACGCGCGATCATGCGGTGCATCTCGAGGATGTTGTTGGCCATCGTGAGCTGCTGGTCGAGGGGCACGCCCATGAGGAGCGCGATCGCGAGGTCCGGCCAGTCCTTCACGCCGCGGCGCAGCGACGGCATGGCCTTCTTCGGCATACCGAGGAGAAGGGCCACCACGCGCAGCGGCAACGGGTAGGAGAACTGACCCAGCAGGTCCCCACCGCTTCGCTCCTGCATGGCGTCGACGAGCTCCTCGCAGGCGTAGCGGATCATTGCTTCGTGCGACGCCACGCTGCTCGCGGTGAACGACGACTCCATGACGCTTCGCAGCCGCGTGTGGTCCGGCGGGTCGACGCCGATCAGCGTGCCCTCCATCGGGATCTCATCGCCGAACAGCTCGATGACCTCGGGCGCCAACAACTCGTCGATCGAGAGGATCTCCTTCGAGCAGAACAGCTCGGGGTCGCGCAGGACCGACACGACGTGGTCGTAACGCGAGACGATCCAGGCGTTCATGATCGGGCTGAAGAAGATCGTCCCTTCGTCGCGCGCGCGCGCCAGCACGGCGTCGGGTGCGGTCATGAAGGCGGTGTCAAAGGGATTGAAGGCCGACTCGAGAGGAATGTTCTCGTCAGTGGTTTGGACTGCCATAGCGCTGAAAACCTACGTTCCTTGGTCGGTGAGTCGAATCCTCGAGGCGAAGGCCATTGAATTGACGAGGCCAATGTACCAAGTTGGGGTTTCAACGGAGCGGACCAGGCGGGCCCGCCACGGCCCGCGGTGGGGCGCTCAACGCGAGTCCGACGGGCGTCGGGACGCAAGTTTGACCGACGTGGTCACCGAAAAAGTCACGGTCACGAACTATTTTTGGGGTATGGATCCCAGCGTTCGTTTCCTCATGGGTGGTGACGCTTCTGAAGGCCACGGGGCGACGATCCATTCGATTGCGCCCCCGCCGCCAATTCCGGGTGATGACGACGGCAAGATCGGGTTCACGCTCGACGTCGCGATGCGCCTTGATCAAGAAGGGTCCGAGGACGACCGACCCCAGGGCGTCGTCGTTCCCATCGCCGAGGAACCACCGCAAGAACTGGCTGACTCCGCTTAGGGGGACCCTAGGTCACTGCGTCATTGGATTGACTGCGATATCTCCCAGATGACGCCGTCCGGGTCTCGCAAGTGCGCGGTGCGGCGCCCCCATTCGCGATCCGTCGGTTCGATGAAGAACTCGACCCCTCTCGACTTGAGGTCTTCGAACGCCTCGTCCACGTTCTCGACGAAGATATTGAATAGTCCTGCGGAACGGTGCGCGAGCGGCGGGCCTAACGCCTGTCCCGGCAACATGTCGTTCGCCGAATCGATGGTCACGAGGATGAGGAACTCCTCCCCCAAGAAGACACCGGCCGAGGTCGCGTCTTCGAATCCCAGCGTGAAACCGAGCCGTTCCACGTAGAAGTCCTTGCTTCGCGCGAGGTCCTCCACGAACAACACCGGCGGACCAAACTCACCGATTGCAGCCATGCTCAACTCCCTCGATCCATGTCATCGAACGTCCGTCGGACGACCCGTTCAACGTAGTACCTCAACGCCGCGTCGGCGCGGCTAGCGAAAGGCCGGGACCAAGAAGAGCAACAGGACCGACGCGTTGAACACGGCGTGCGCCACCATCCCGGGCGCGAGTCGACCCGTGCGCTGTTTCAGGTACCCGAGTATCAGCGCCATCGGCAAGAGGATGATCGGCGCGAAGATACCTTCGTCGGTGACGTGAATCAGCGCGAAGCCAAGTGCCGTGATGAATATCGCGGGCGTCGCTCCGACGCGTCGCGTGAAGGCGCCCTGGACCAGTCCTCGGAAGAAGAGCTCCTCGACGATCGGCGCACCGACGACCGTCAGCGCGATGAGCAGCGTCCATCCGCCGACGCCGTTCGGCGTCACGCCCAGGATCTTGGGCGCGGTTGAGTTGCTCGCGCCAAATCCGCTGTTCGAACCGAGTACGAAGAGGATCAGGATCAACAACGGCCAGAGGCGACCCAGCACGCCACCGACGACGCCCAGCCTGAAGTCCTCCCATCGGGGCCACGACAGTCCGTAGTCCGTCGCCAGGTTCCCCGAACCGTTCATCTTGGAGGCGACCACGACCGCGCCGAGGAATCCAGTCCACAGCGCCAGTTCACTTGTGGAGAAGTACCAGAGGTTGCTCGTGACCAACGAACCCGGTCCGGAGATGATGAGGATCACGACGCCCGCCACGATCGTCCCGACAACGCCGACGCCCGCGCCGACCGCCGCGATCCCGCCACCCTTGATACCGGGGCCCTTCGCGACGAACGGCGTCGTGACGGTGGCGGCGAGGGGCCACGCGACGCCGTAGTCGCCGTAGAGCACCGGGGTCCACACGTGACCGTCCCACCATCGCCACGGCGCGACGCCCCACGGATCGCGGTACCACCCCGGTGCGAAGGTGCTCACCTGAGGACTGTCCGTGCGCCAGAGTGACTCGTCCACCGCGTCGGCCGCTACGGCCGGAGGTCGACCACGACGGAGCCGACCACCTTGTCGTGCCACGCCTGGCGCTTCTGGTCCCACAGGGGCGACAGCGCGTCCACGATGAACGGCACGAACGCGGCGACCTCGAAGACGACCACCATCAACGAACGACCGATGCCCCGCGCGAGACCGATCCTCTCGTTGGTCTGCGCGTCACGAACGGCGATACTGAGCGCCATCTTGCCCAACGTCTGACCTCGCCGGGACCCGTTCATGAGTCCGAAGTACAGGGCGTTCGGGATGGACGCCAGGATCACGAGGACCACGACGCCCAACGCCACTTGCGCCGGACCGGTCGAGGACGTGGTCGTCGTCCCATTTTGACCGCTCACGATCACCCCGACGACGATCAGCACGATGAAATAGAAGGCACCGAGGACGCACCCGTCGATGATGATCGCGACGAACCGCTTCCACCACGGCGCGAGTGCGGGACCCGAGCCGCCGATGTCGCCGCCCGGCGGCGTCGGCGTGAAGGCGTAGCCCGGCGTGGCCACGTAGCCCGGTGGCGGTCCGAATCCCGGTGGCGGTCCGTAACCCGGCGGGTACTGCGTGATCGGCGGTGCGGGACCCGCGACGGGGGAGGCCGATGGCGCGACGGGGTACGCGGACTGCGCGATCGGTGCCCCCGGGTCACCGGTTTGCGTGTCGCCCACCGTCGACGGGACGTCAATGGGCTGGACGAGCCTCGTGCCACACCGGAGGCAATACGAAGCGCCCTGCGTTGCAGGGGTGCCGCACGTGCCGCAGTACATTGACGCGCCTCCGCTACTCATTTTCGAACGTCGGCGTCACTATATCGAGTGAGCTCCCGCTTGCTCGGTGGTCATCACTCGCACGCGCTGTGACACTGTTGGGGAGTGAGTGAGGTTCACGTGAATCCTGAGACACTCGTCGCGCAAGCGCTGGAGTGGCTTATCGCGAGTGCGCGCGACACCGAATTCGGCATCGCCTGGGCCGACACGCGTTCTGACAACGAAGTGAACCCGACGCTGTACTACGGGAGCGCGGGGATCACGATAGCGCTCCTCGAGTCGTATCGACACTTTGAGGACGATCGCTTCGGAGACCTGGCACTCGCCGCCAGCCGCGACCTCAGTGCCCAGGTCGAGTCCTGGGAGCCCTGTTCGTTGTACTTCGGACTCACCGGCGTCGCGGTGGCGCTGCACTCTGTGTACGAGATTCTCGGTGATGCAATCGCGCGCGAGGACGCGCGTCGAGCCCTCCAACTCGTGCTCGACCGCTTTGACGGTGAGCGATGGAGCGACGAGATCGAACTACTGGGCGGAAACGCGGGCGTCGCTCTCGGGTCATTGCGCGTCGGGAACGTCGAACTCGCCGAAAGAGCCGTGGAGCCGTACTTGAGACTGGCGGAAGAGACCTCAAACGGGGTCCAGTGGGAAGTTCGTCAGGGCGTTCCGGCTCGCCTCCACCACATCTCCCACGGCACCCTCGGCATCGTCGCGGCGCTCGCCGCGGTCGGCGCGGCGGCGTCGCGACCCGATCTCGTGGAACTCGCCCTCGCCGGTGCGAATGACGTGGTCGCCCGCAACGAGGACGACGACGGATTTCTCGTCCCCCACTCCGATCCGCAGTATCGACCCGATCGGGTCGAGCGGTACAGCTACGGGTGGTGTCACGGACCCACCGGTGACGCTCAGTCCTTTCGACTCTTGGCGGCCATCACCGGTGACAACAAATGGATGGAGTTGACCGACCGTTGCTGGCGTACCGTGACCGCGTCGGGCCTACCGGAACGACTCCGCCCAGGCTTTTGGGACAACAGTGGACGCTGCTGCGGGACCGCGGGGGTTCTCGCGTTCGCGTGCGACCACTACATCGAGCTCGAGCGTGACCTTGACTTCGCGCAGGTCCTCGTCGACGACCTCTGTCATCGTTCAACCGTCGATGACGAAGGCGCGAGGTGGTCGAATTACGAGCACCGAGAGACACCCAGTGACCTTGAACCCAGAACGGGCTGGGCCATGGGCAACGCCGGCATCATCCGAGAGATGTTGCGCTTCGAGAGAATTCGAGACGGCCGCGCGCCCGACTATTTCGTCCCTTGGCCCGATCAGCCGACGACGGGGCCACTGGCGTTCGGCGTGTGAGTGACCGACAGACCCTTCACTTGACGAAGTCGATCAGTCGAGATCTGAGAACGACTAGCCCGGGTTTGGCGTCCCTCGAAACGCCACCACGCGATAGGACGAGGCGACCAACATCAGTCCGTCGCCCACGCTCGGTGTCGTGAAGTCGTTGTCGACGGCGCCAATCGAAGCCTGTTCCCGCACGGCGCCGGTCGAGGCGTCGAGCGCGTAGACCACACCATTCTTCCCCACGGTCCACACGAGACCGGCCGCGTCGATGGGTGGTCCACCACCGACGCTCGCGCTCCACAGCACCCGAAGTGTCGCCGGCGACTTCGTGACGTGCAACGCCACCGGTCCATTCAAGCAAGGCAGGTACACCGTCATGGCGACGATCGCGCTACCGCCGTCGACGTCGTTCGAACATATCGAGGGCAGACTCGCCTCTTGGTGTCCGATGCCGCCAAGACGCGCGCCGTTCAACAGATAGGCGATTCGTGACTTACCGACCAGGATGACTTGACCGTCGGCGAACAACACCGGCGCGGTCGTCATGTCCAGGTCGTTCGCGTTGTCCGACGCCCAACTCGACGGCGCGAAGAACTGCTCCAGTCGCCCGGTCGCGCTGAGTTCGAGCACCGAGTCGCTGTCGTCGTACGCCTGGCTCGGGTCGTGCACCGACCCGTTCCCGACGCTGACCCACACGTTGCCCCGCGCGTCCACGACGGGCGCGGCGCCACCCATCCAGACGGCGCCCTGATTGTCCCCCGCGCGGTCATCGACGGTGAAGATGGCCGGTCTCGAGCCGGTCTCCTTCACCGACATCACCCGGCCGCGGTACGTCGCGCAGTCGCCGTAGTTGCCACCCATCGCGAAGACCACACGTCCGTCATCGAGGTTCAGGCCGGTGCGCTGCAGCAATGCCGCAGGTGACGATCCGGGTGGATCGACCCGTTCGCGTAACTCGACGGCGCCGTTCGTCGTGTTCAATCCCACCAGAAAATGTTCGGGGCCGCCGTGAACGAATTCGTCGGCGACGACGAAGATCTCGTCGCGCGAAGGATCGATAGCCGCGGTGCCGGTGATGCCCACGGTCGGTGAGATGTTCCCGCACGGCAGGTCCGATGACGGGACCGCCGAGGCGAGGTGTCGCGACCACACCACCGATCCCCGCGTCGCGTTCAGCGAATAGACCGTGTCACTCTCGGTGGCGACGTACACGTCGGTGCCGAACACGAGGGGTTCGCCGTAGATCTCGCCGTTCAATTCCGGCGACGTCCACGCCCGTCGTGTCGTGTTGACCGATCGCAACACTGACGTGACACCGGTGCCGGCCGCGTCGCCGTGATAGACGGTCCACGAGCTGTCGCCGTTCGACGCGGCCGTCGCCGGACCTTGAGTCACGCCGAACAGGACCGAGATCGAGACGACCGCGGCCGTCAGGCTCGCGATCCGTGTCGCGCGAGAAAAGGGAATCCGTGTCGTCAACTCAAACTAACTCTGACGGGTCGGCGCCGTGACGCGTAATCCGTGATCAGACAACAAGTTTGGAACAACACTCGAGGGCTTCTCGGCCGCTACGGCTCGATCTCTAGCGATTACCCAGTCGCGTTTGGCCGTCGAGCAATTCGCGCGCGATCTCGAGATGTCCCGAATGGGTCGCGGTCTCTTCGATCATGTGGAGGACCACCCAGCGGACGCTGGGGACCTCTCGATCGCCGTGGCGACCCCGCGGTTTCGTCGACATCGTGGTCTTGGCGAGGACGGCGTCAGAGCGTTGGCACTCCTCGACGTAGTTACGAAGGATCTCCACGGAAGGGAGGTCAGAGACGAACGCGGCGTGAGGGTCGTACGGGACGAAGTCCTCGTCCGCCGGCGGCACGAACGCGATCCCTTCGACCACCGATTGGAACCAGTGGTACTCGGCGCCGGCCAGGTGCTCGACGAATCCAGCGGGCGTCCAGCCGGACGGTACGACGGAGGTGTGCCACGCCTCTTCGCTCAGCCCGGTGACGATCGATCGCACGGCGGCTCGTTGGAGCTCGAGAAAATAGAGCAGCTGTTCTCTTTCGTCACTTTCTTCGGTCATGGATCGACCTTTCTCACGTCCGAACCGTTCGACGCGCTTGAGCGAGTATTGACTCGGACAAGAGTAAATCACGTTCCGCGGCGGGGAACTGGCTCGCGCGCGACGTCACTCCACACGCACCCTCTGCGACGCTCCTCGTGAGTCGTCGCTGACCCTACTGCGCGGTCCAACCACCGTCCATCGAGATCGCCGCGCCCGTGATCGTCTCTGCCGCCTCGCCGCAGAGAAAGACAGCCATGGCCCCGATCGACGCCGGCGTCGTGAACGTGGACATCGGCTGCTTCTCAGCCAGCAAGAGCTCCATCTCGATCGCCATCGACGTTCCCGCCCGCTCGGCTCGATCGTGTAACTGACGTTCGACGAGCGGCGTGAGAACCCAGCCGGGGCAGATCGCGTTCGCCGTGATCCCGTCGTTGGCCAGTTCGAGCGCCGCCACCTTGGTGGCGCCGACCAGTCCGTGCTTGGCGGCGACGTAGGCGACTTTGTTGGGGCTCGCCACGAGACCGTGCGCGGACGCGACGTTGATGATGCGGCCCCATCCCTTGGCCTTCATCGCCGGGATGGCGGCCTTCATCGAATGGAAGGCCGCCGAGAGGTTGAGGCCGATGATCGCCTCCCATCGGTCGTCGGGGAACTCCTCGAGGGGTGCCACGTGTTGGACCCCGGCGTTATTGACGAGCACGTCGACACCACCGAGGACGTCGATGGTCTGGCCGACCAGTCGACGAACCTCGTCGCGTCGCGACAGGTCCGCGCCGTCGAACGCGACCCGCACGCCGTACTCGTCGGCGAGTCGGGCGCGCTCGCTCTCGATATCGTGCGCGTCGCCGAAACCGTTCATCATGATCGACGCGCCGGCGCCGGCCAGGGCGCGTGCGATTCCCAGCCCGATGCCACTCGTCGACCCCGTGACGAGCGCTGCTTTCCCCTCGAGCGTCATGTGCCACCTCCTCTGGTCATACCGGGATCAGGACTTCTTGAACACCGACAGGAGCGTCGCGGCCGACGCCCGATGGAGTCGACGGCGCACGACGAGCCCGGCGATGCCGCCCGGGGCGAAGAACACGAACAGGACGAAGATAGCGCCGAGCAAGAACTGCGGCTCCGACAGCGGCACTCGCAACACGGCGGGAAGTCGGGCAAAGGACGGTTCCGCGCCAACCTTGTCGAGGTACTGCTGAAGGTACACGTAGACCATCGCGCCGACGACCGCGCCCCAGCGAAGACCGGCGCCACCCAGGACCACCATGATGAGGATCGAAAGCGTCACGGTCGTCGACGCCACGACGCTCGGCACGGCGGTGCCGATCACCAGGATGTAGACGATGCCTCCCCCGGTCGCGATCAGCGAAGACACGACGAACGAGACGAGCTTGAAACGAAACGGTCGCACGCCGAGCACGTCGAGACGCAGTTCGTTGTCCCTCACGGCGACGAAGACGTGGCCGGTGACCGACTCGGTGACCAACCAGACGATCAGGTACGCGATCAGGAGGAATCCGAGCGCGATCCAGTAGAGGTTGCGCGTGTTCGACACGGCACCCGAGAGGAAGGAGGGTAGCCGAGTGTAGGAAAGCGAGAGTCCCGTGTCGCCGGCCGTCAGATTGTGGGGGTTGCTCTCGACGAGGAAATAGAACGCCTGGGCGAAGGCCAGGGTCACCATGGCGAAGGCGATGCCCTGCACGCGAAGGGCGATCGCTCCCAGCACGAGGGCGAGGACGAGCGAGACGGCGAAGGTCAACAAGAGCGCGGAGAACAGGGGCCACTCCCAGCGAGAGAGGGCGATGTCGAAGACGTACGTGCCGATCGCGAAGTAGAGGACCGGCCCCAGCGACATGAGGCCCGTGTAGCCGAACATCAGGTCGTAGCCCACGGCCACGCCGGCGAACATGAAGCACAGCGCGAGCACTTCGAGGGTGCCGGTCGAGTTCACGATGTCCAGGGTGCCCGGCAACACCCAGGGTACGTGGAGTCCGATGAACGGCAATACGACGAACAGCGCCACGAGCACCACGCCCACGACCAGACCCGTTCGAGGACGCCAACTCACGCGACTCTCCCGAAGAGACCACGGGGCCGCCACTCCAGCACCAGCGCCAACAGCAAGACGGTCGAGAGATCACCGATTTGAGCCCAGCCGCTGTGACCTCCTATATAGAAGGTCGTGTACTGCTGCAAGAGCCCCACCACCAACGCCGCCACCGCCGATCCGCGGATCGAACCGAGGCCGCCGATGACGACCACGATGAAGGCGAAGATCAAGAGGCCGTCACCCTGACTCGGAGACACGAGATCACCACTGAAGACGATGGTGTAGAGGACACCGGCGAGTCCGGCCATCGCGCCACCGATGACGAAGACGAGCGTGAAGGCTCGACCGACGTCGATTCCGAGCGCGCGCACCATTTCGCGATTCTCCACGCCCGCACGGATGATGATGCCGTACCTCGTGAGTGCCAAGAACAGTTCCAGACCGATCAGTACGAGGGCGCCGGCACCGATCGCGAGGAAATTCGCGTTCGGCAGGAAGAGCCCACCGAGGTGCGTCGGCTCGATGAGCCACAGCGGCACCGGGATCTGCAACGCGGTGCTCCCGAAGCCCCCCATGAGCAGGCCGACCACCGCGAGATCCAAACCAATCGTGATCAGGATCTGACTGATCGGCTTGCCGTACAAGGGGCGGATGAGGATCAATTCGGTGACGCCGGCCGCGAGGGCGCCGGCGACCGTCGCCCCGATGATCGCCACGATCACCAAGGCCGGCGCGCCCCACGACGCCGGCAATCGCGTGGCGAACTCGTATCCCGCGTAGGCCCCAAGGGTCATGAAGAGGCCGTGGGCGAAGTTGAGGACGTCCATGAGTCCATAGATCAGGGAGAGGCCGGAGGCCGCGAGAAAGTAGATCGAGCCCAGGGCCACGCCGCTAAAGGTGAGGACGAGGAAGATGTTCACGCGGCCCCCGCGACGCCCAAGAGTTGTCGCACGAGCGTCGGGTCGTCGAGGTCGGCGACCTCGCCGCGGTGCACGACCTCGCCATGGTCGAGCACGACCACGCGCTGGGCGAGACGCTTCACCACACTCAAGTTCTGTTCGACCAACAGCACCGTCGAGTGTGTCGCCGCCCGTTCGAGGACGCTCGCGAACTCACTCACGATCTTCGGGGCCAAACCCTTGGACGGCTCGTCGATGAGCAGGAGGGGCCGATGGTTCAAGAGCGCTCTCGCGATCGAGAGCATCTGCTGTTGACCGCCCGAGAGCGTCCCGGCGTGCTGGCGCGCGCGGGTTTTCAATTCGGGGAACAGCGCGAAGACCTCCTCGTAGTGTGCGTCCGCGCCCACCTCGGCGAGACGGAGGTTCTGCTCCACCGTCAAGGAGGAGAAGACATCTCGGTCCTCCGGCACGTACCCGATGCCGAGGCGCACGACGCGGTGCGTCGGCCACCCCGCAACCTCGTTCCCGAGCACCTGGATTCGGCCGCTGCTGGCGACGAGACCGAGGATCGCCCGCAAGGTCGTCGTCTTGCCGACCCCGTTGCGTCCGAGTAGCGCGGTGACACTGCCGGAAGGAACGTCAAAGCTCACGCCCTGGAGCACGTGCGAACCGGCGATGGTGACGTGCAAGTCCGAGATCTCGACGGCGTTCGTCACAACGGCTCGCCGAGATAGGCCGCCTGCACGGTCTCGTTCGCCATGATCTCCTCGGGTTCGGCGCACGCGAGGAGTCGCCCGAAATCGAGGACCGCGACCTTCTGGGCGAGACCGACCACGACCGCCATGTGGTGTTCCACCATCAAGACGGTGCGACCCTCAGCGTGCAGTCGCCCGATGAGGTCCGTCAACAACGGCACGTCTTCGGTGTTGACGCCGGCCATCGGTTCATCGAGCAAGAGGACCCTCGCCTGGGCCGCGAGGAGGATCGCCAATTCCAGTTTCCGCTTGTCGCCGTGGCTCAGTGCGCCGGCGTACTGATGAGCGACGCCCGTGAGTCCGACCTCTTCGAGGGCCGACGCGGCGGCGGCGGTCGCCTCGTCATCGGCGCGAGGTCGTCGCCACAGTTTCATGTTGCCGCCGAGGCGGGCCTGCGCGGAGAGTCGCGCGTTCTCGAGCACGCTGAGCGAATTGAACAGACTCGACGTCTGAAACGTGCGGCCGATGCCGAGACGCGCGCGTCCCGCGGAACTTACCCGCGCCAGATCTCGACCAAAGAGATCAATGCCGCCCGTCGTGGGTACGAGCAGTCCGCTCAGGAGATTGAGCAAGGTCGTCTTGCCGGCCCCGTTGGGACCGATGATGCCGAGAAAGCTTCCCTCCTCAACCTCCAGATCGATCTCGCAGAGAATGTCCGCTCCCCCGACCCGAAATCCCAGGTCCCTCACGTGCAACGCGAGGGACCTGGGACCGGGACCGTCTGTCATTGGGGATGACTATAACTATTTGCTGAAATGCGCCGCGACCGGAGGAGCCGTGGCGGTAGCACTCAACGTGCGCAGCACCACCGGCTTGTAACCGCCGTTGATCGTCGAGACCAAACTGACCTGGTACATCGGCTGGAGCATGGCGTGGTCCGCCACACGAATTGTCTGCTCGCCCTTGGGCGCGAGGAAGCTCCATCCGGCGAGACCCGCGATCATCTTGTTCACGTTGGTTCCGTCACCGGTCTGGATAGCGCGCACCAACATCTGCGCCCAGACGAATCCGTCCGGCGTGAAGAGGTCCGGCTGCTGCTGATACTTCTGTTCCATCGCCTTGACGAGGTACTTGTTCGCCGCGTTCGTCGATCCGTCGGACACGTAGAGCGACAGGTAGTTGAATGACGTCCCGATCGTGCCGTAGAAGGGATACGTGGCGATGTTCGCCAGTCCCGTCACCACGTGCGCCGTGGTGAGGGCACCCTGCTGTTGGAGCGCCTGCATGAGCGGCGCACCGGTGGTGCCGGCCCACGCCAGGAAGATGATGTCCGGCTTGTCCTGTGCCACCTGCAACGCCGTCGACGTGAAGTCAGTCGTCGTCAGGGGTACGAGGAGGCTATCGACGGTGTCACCGAGACTCTTGAAGGCGTTCGTCGCGTCGGTGACGTAGGACTGACCAAAGGCGAAGTCCTGACCGAGCACGAGGATGGTCTTACCGGTGCCGAGCGCCTGCACGTAGGACTTGGCGGTCTGTACGTCCTGGTACGTCTGACGTCCCGAACGGAACGTGTAGCGGTTCACGCCGGTGATGGCGTCATCGGCGGCCGCGCCGGAGATGTACAGGACCTTGTTCTGTGCCGCGAGGGGTGCGAGCTCGTCGGCGATGCTCGAGTCGCCCGTGCCGCCGATGATCTTGTAGCCGGCGCCCACGTACGCTTTGAAGTCCGAGACGGCCGTCGTCGGGTTGTCCGCGTCGTCGTCCCAGTTGATGTCGAGCTTTTGGCCGTTCACCCTGTCGGTACCGTCCGTCGCGTACTTGAGACCGATGTTGAAACCCTGGCGCCACTCAGTCTCGTAGGCCGAGTAGATGCCCGTCTGTTCCAAGATCATGCCCACCTTGATGGCGGGCTTCGCCTTGGCGGTGGCCGCGCCCGACAGCTGCGACGCACTGAAGCTCAAGCCGAGCGCCATCATGGCGATCGACATAGTGACAGCCGTCAAACGAAAGATGCTTTTCATTTCCCCCCTTGGAACGCGCCGCCCCCATGACCGCGTGAGCGAAATTCAAGCAGAGTCCGTCAGGAATGTCAAGTGAATCACCTCTCATTTTCACGCCGATTTCCCTGATATCGAACGGAAACACAAAAGAGTGCCAAAGAAAAATCTCTCGCGGGGGTGACCGACCGCCCCTTTCTCGGTTCACCATGAGGGGCCGCGGGAGTCGCTCCTTCGGACCTCCGCATGAACAACTAACGAAGTGCGGCCTCTACGGCGGCTCGCGCAATGTTGGCCCCGCGGGTGCTGCCGGGCACGATTTGCATCTTGTTCGGCGTGTAGGCGATCGTGATGTCGAGATCCTGATCGATGATGACCAGCGAACCGAGTCCAGCCCAGAAACAACCTCGCGGACCCAGTGGAGTGACGCTGCTCGACAGGCCGTAGCCCATCCCAAAGTTCGTCTCGATGCCGAGTACCAAATCGACGCCGTGAGCCTGCGTCTCGAAGATTCGCGCTCCGGTCTTCTCGGAGAAGAACCTCGTGCCGTTGAACTCACCATTGCTCGCGATGATCGACTGAATCAAGGCGACGGAACGGGCGTTCCCGTGGCCATTCGACGCGGGTATCTCCGCCGCACGCCACCATCGTTGTCGCGGCCAGGTGAAGTCAATGGGGGGTGATGACCATGAGCGATAGGCGATTGAAGTCGCGTCCATACCCTCGACGACGTTGCCGTCCCCGGGAATCACGAAGCTGACGCGCGACTCTTCTGACTCGGGCAGACCGACGTGGAAATCGGCGTCGAGGACATCGGCCACCTCTGACTTGAAGAATTCGGCGAATGACGTGCCGGTGATGCGGCGCACGAGCTCGCCGATCAGATAGCCCTGCGTCACGAGGTGGTATCCCGAGGTCGAGCGCGAATCCCACCACGGCGCTTGGGCGGCGAGCGCGTCAGCGCAGAGATCCCAGTCGGCCAAGTCCTCCGGCTTCAACGCCACGTCGAAACCTGACAGTCCCGACGTGTGGCCCATGACGTGGCGAACGGCGATTGATTCCTTGCCACGCTGGGCAAACTCAGGCCAATATTTCGCGACCGGCGCGTCGAGGTCGAGTTCCCCACGATCACTGAGCATCATCGCGACGAGGAACGTCATCGTCTTCGTCACGGACCAGACGTTCAAGATCGTGTCGCGCTGCCAGGGACGACTCATCGCTTCGTCGACGTACCCACCCCAGATGTCGGCGACCAGTTCACCCCGAAGCACGACGGCGATCGACGCGCCTACGTCTTCGCCGCTGGTGAGGTGACCTTCGAAGACGTCACGAAGCGACGCAAAGTTGTCAGTGGTGTAGCCCTCGACGATTGACATCGCGTCTCCAATTTCCGATCACGTTGCAAGTGAAGTGTTCCAGACAATAGCGACTCCACTTTCGGACAATCGAGATTCTTCGTCGTCTCGCCAGACTCGTCCACCAACGTTCGAGTCGACTTCGACGAGGGTCTGACGAGCCAATGGACGATTTTCGTGAACTGCTAAAGAGGGGTAAATGACGCGCGCGGTCACCAACCCTTCGCCCGACGAGCCGATCGAGTCCTTCGGGAACGCCTCAAAATTCTTCGTGCCACCTTCTCGAAGTGAGTCGATAGAGTACGCGATGTGCACGAAGTGACTCTGGGGGGTGTCCGTGACGAATGACTTCTCGGTTCGACCGGGAGCATCGGGCCCGCCCGACTTGGCACGCGACGAGAGCGCGACGAACGATGGCCAAACAAACAAAGGCAAGGGCGCACGAACTCGCCGCAAGTTGGTTCAAGCGGCCGAGGAGGTGTTCAACATATTCGGCTACTACGACGCGTCGATCGTCAAGATCACCGAAGCGGCCGGTGTGGCCCAGGGCACCTTCTACGTGTACTTTCGAAGCAAGAAGGAGATTTTCGACGAGGTCGTGGCCGATCTCAATCGTCGCGTGCGACACGCGATGTCGGAAGCGGCGCGTGGAGCGACGTCACGCTTGGAAGCCGAACGCCTTGGTTTTGCTGGGTTTTTTCGCTTCACGTCAGAACACCCGGCGCTCTATCGCGTGATTCGTCAAGCGGAGTTTGTCTCGCCCGGCGCACTGCGAAATCACTACGAGAAGGTGGCGGAGGGTTACGTCGCACCCCTCCGAGAAGCGATGGATGCCGGTGACGTCATTCCCGGCGACCCGATGATTCTGGCGTGGTTGTTGATGGCGATCGGTGAGTCCGTTGGACTCCGGTGGATCATCTGGGACGAAGCCAAGGCGGTCCCGCCGGAGGTCTTTGACGAGATGATGGTGATCATCGCGCGGATGCTCGGTGGTAGCACGAGTGGCCAGTACAGCGACGGTGCGTCGATCGATCCATCGAAACTAGGCGACACACCGGCGCACGACGGCGATATCACCGAATCGAACTAGAGCGATGAGCGCGCCCGCCGAAAACCTTCACGTCGTCGGTCGATGGATCACGGATCGTGCACGACAAACGCCTCGACGAAGCGCGATCGAATTCAATGATCGCACGATCACGTACGGCGAGCTAGACGCGACGTCGAGCGAACTCGCTCGGTCGTTGCTCCTCCACGGTCTTGGTGTCGGTGATCGCGTGGTGACCCTTACCGAGAACAGCCCGGAGCACGTCGCGCTCTTCTTCGCGTGCGCGAAGGTCGGCCTGATTCTCACGCCCTTGAATTGGCGTCTAAGCGCACGCGAGATCGCCCAACAACTTGCGATTTTCGAACCAACGATCGTCTGCGCCTCGCCAGCGCACCGTCAACTGATGAACGATGCGTGCGCGATGATGAAGAGCGCACCGCCGGCATACGACCTTGAGCGACTCTCGAGCGAGTTGGGCGTGGACGGATCCAGTGGCGTCCCGCCGCTCGTTCGCGACGATGACGGACTTCTCATCATCGCCACGTCGGGTACCACGGGGACGCCCAAGGGCGTGGTGTTGACGCACGCGAATTGCTTCTGGACGAACGTCAGTTTCGACCTCGCCGCGCCTATGTCCGGCGACGACGTCGTCTTGCAGGTCCTACCCCAGTTTCACGTCGGCGGGTGGAACGTTCAACCCTTACTCGCCTGGTGGAAGGGTGCGACGGTCGTGCTGGAGCCGTCGTTCGAACCCGATCGCGTACTCGATCTGATTGAAGGGCGACGCATCACCACGATGATGGGCGTTCCCGCGACGTACCTGCTGCTGGCCCAACACCCACGCTTCGCAGAAGCTGACCTCTCGAGTCTGCGCCGCGTCCTCGTGGGCGGCGCGTCGATGTCCCTCACCCTGATCGACGTGTGGCAGAGACGAGGTGTCGAAGTCGTTCAGGGTTACGGGCTCACCGAGGCGTCACCGAACGTCCTGTGCCTCGCGCCCGAGGACGCACGTACTCATCTCGGTTCGGTCGGAAAACCCTACGCCTTCGTCGAAGTCTCGTTACACGACAATGTCACGGACGATTTCATCATCGGCGAAGGCCGCGGCGAGATCTACGTGAAGGGCCCCAACGTCTTCCCCCAGTACTGGAACGATCCGGCGGCGAGCGCGGCCGCGTTCGATGACGGATGGTTGCGCACTGGCGACGTTGCTGAACGCGACGATTCGGGGTACTACCGAATCTGCGGACGATCGAAGGAAATGTTCATCTCGGGCGGTGAGAACGTGTACCCGGCCGAAGTCGAACAGGTGGTCGTCGCGTTCGAGAACGTCGATGACGCGGCTGTAGTGGCCGTCGCGCATCCCCGATGGGGCGAGACGGGCGTGGCTTTCGTCGTCGCCAAGTGTGACACGACGTTGGACCTCGACGAACTGGTTCAGCACTGTCGATCGAATCTCGCGTCGTACAAGGTACCGAGTCAATTCCTGGTGCTCAATGAGTTGCCCCGAACCGCAGTCGGCAAGATCGATAAGCGACGCCTCACGGAGCTGGCTCAGAACTGAGCTCAGAACAATACGCTTATCAGGACTTACACGTAGTCAGGTGTCACGTGTCGACGAGTGCCAAGGTCATCTGTTGGTCCGCTCGCATCGTCCTAGAGCGCGACCTCGTCGGCGTCGAGGTCCAAGACCGCGGCCATCGATCGTTGGAGCATCGTGGCGACGAGTTCGAACGCACGGTCGTTGACGAGCTCACCACCACCCGCCTGCAACGGATAGCACAGGTCGAACAGGATCGACTTGCGGTACGCGAGCCAGAAATCGTCGAACGAATAGTTCGTCACACCGTTCTCAAGCAACGTGTCGTAGTAGAGCCGCGTGAGCGCATCTTCGGATGAGCGGCGATCCTCGACGGTCAGACTTTGGCTCATGAAGTACGCGAGGTCGCCCGCGCCATGCGCCGCCGACGCGATCTGCCAATCGACCACCGAGATCGTCGAGTCACTGTCGTCGTGGAAGAAGATGTTGTCGAGGCGCACGTCGCCGTGACACAGCGTCAACGGATAGTTCTCGACGTCCACGAGCAACGGCGGTCCTACCTCGGGCCAGCGGCACGCGATCGCTCGTATCCGCTCCGGCATGAGATGCCCGAATCGTTCCTCGGTGACGGGCCACGCCTGTTCGGCGGCAATGCCGTTGTACTGCGGGTACGGCGCCCGCGTGAACTTGGGGACGAATGACTGAAGCAGTCGCTCATCTTCCCACCAGTGTGCGTGGTGCAGCGCGAGTTGGCGCACGATCGCGCGCGCGTCGTCGAGTCGACAGCCGTCGAGTTGATCGGTCGTGCGAAGATGGCCCAAATCCTCCATCAGGATGACGAAGTCGTCGGAATCCGCGTCGTGCGCGGCGAAGAAGAGCGCCGGTGGTCGGAGCCGGAGTTCGGGCGAGAGATGTTGGTACATCCCGACCTCGGTCTCGTAGAAGTGGTAGCCAGCGGCGATCATGCGGATCACCTCGTAGGGCGGAGCGATCTTTGCGACCAGCGACGTCGGTCCACCTCCCTTCTCGTACGTCGGCGTGAGGCGAAAGAGCAGACTCATGATGCCGACGCCCACTCCGATCGGTTCGATCTCGACCTGGGAGACGTGCACCGAACCGTCGCTGCCACCCAGTGCGGAACTCAACCACTCGGGCGTGAGGTCCTCGCGTGAGGCCGGCACCGCCCACGATCCAACGTCGCTGCCCACAACATCCCCCTTATCAGGCAGAATACTAGGTCAAGCGTCTCCGTCGCGCTCGAGCACCCGAAGGCTCGTTCTCAAGATTCACACCAGACAGATGGGTAGCCTGCGCGAAGGATGGGTTCGAAGCAGCCGCAACCGCGATCGTCATACTGCGGCACCTCGATCGAGGAGATCGCCACCGTGCTCATCGAGACCAGATTCGTGCAGTTCCACATGAACGGAGAGGTCGTCGCCGCTTCGATCGGCGGTTCTCGTCGTCGTCCGACGCTCGGCATCGCGGTAGCCGCGCAAGAACCTCACCGTCACTTGACGTCCATCCGACCTCTCAAGGGCACACCAGCGTCAAACTTCGACGACATCTGCGTGTACTTGCGCAATTCCACGTCGCTGCTGACCCGTCCGGACGGGATCGCACTCGTCACCGACGATTCCTGAAGCACCGCCGATCGAACAGCTATACGACCCGGTCTCATCAAGTCAAGGTCCGCGATTGCCACGAAGTCGAGCCCTCCCGGTGGTAAAAATGGGTCATGAAGAGGTCGGGTACGTTGATTCTCTGCGCGGGAACCGTCGTCGTCGGCCTCTGGGTGATTGGCGCTTCTCATACGCTGAACTCAGCGTGCACGCTGAGTGCGAAGGCGGGTGGTGGAACGTCGTGCGTGAGCGGATTCCCCTTCTTCCTCTTCGGGATCGCGCTCATCGCGACGGGCGTCGTGAGCGTGATCGTGGTGATGGAGAATTGGATGCGCTCCAGACAGCGCGAGGCAGCGCGTCGTGAGCGCTCAACGATCTCCAGGTTGCGTCCGCCGGTGGACGAATCACTGCGCGACGTCGCGTGACCTTTGCGCCGGGTGGCGCGCCAGTCGAGCGATACCTCGAACACCGAACGAGGAGCCGATGAAGTGCGCAACGTAGTCGCCTACGAACTGTTGTCGGTCGATGGCGTGGCCGAGAATCCAGACGAATTCATCACCGACTTCGATGACGCGATGGAGCAGAACCTCGATCGCGTCATTTCCACTCAAGACACCGTGCTCCTCGGGCGCGCCACCTACGACGAATGGGCCGAGTTCTGGCCGGGGAGTGACATCGAGCCCTTCGCGAGTTTCATCAACGGGGTAGAGAAATTCGTCGCCACGTCGAGTACGCCGGACAAGAACTGGTCGAACGCCTCCGTCATCGACGGCGCACTCCCCGCGTTCGTCACGGAGCTGAAGTGCCCGCCCGGTGGTGACATCGGCCTGCACGGGAGCATCTCGCTCGTGCAATCGTTGCTCGAGGTCGGCCTGGTCGACGAACTTCGGCTGGTCGTCGCGCCCGCCGTACAGGTGAACGGGCGGCGACTCTTCGAACGAGGACGTTCGACCAGACTCACGTTGACCCGCCACGTCGAGTCGCCGGCCGGCTACCTGATGCTCGACTACCGAGTTGGCGGCTGACGCCGAGCAGGTCTTCTCAGAGTGGTCATTTCAGGATCGGACGAATTCCCCAAAGCATCGGTCGGCAAGCATCGCTCGACGGAGCGAGCTCGGAGTTCACGAAATTCGGCTGAACGATGCATTACGGCACCTCGAGGCGACGGGGCGTGAATCGAAGCGTCAAAGCCACTATTCCAGCTTCTCATTGGACGAGAATGAGAGATGGTGAACGGCCTTCACAAACTGATGCAACGGAATGAAGCTGGAGGGACCGACGGCTTTACCTTGCTCGAGGTGCTCATCGTCATTGTCGTACTCGGCATTTTGGCAGCGGTCGTGATCTTCGCCCTCGGCGGCATCACTGGTCAGACCGCTGTCGCGGCCTGCCAGGCTGATGGAGCAACCGTTGCGTCCGCGATTGCCGTGTTCAACGAGCAAAACGCGGGAACGCCCGCGACCCAGACGTTGTTAACCACTACTCCCGCGAACCAGCCGTACCTTGATTCGTGGCCGAACAATGCGCCCCACTACGCGTTCTCGATTTCGTCGGGAAAGCTGTACGTGGCGGTGCCATCCAACGGATCGCCGTTCCCTTATACCGGCCCCACTTCCTGCACGGGTGCTTCGTGAACTCGTAGCGATGCAGTCGGATTTGCGGCGTCACAGCACTCCGCCGAACTCCCTGGTGCTCGCCGGGATTGCCCCCTATGATGCTCGCATGCGGTGGACGGGGATCTACTCGCGCTCGGCTCTGGCCGCGCTTGTGTGCACCGCCATTGGCACGTCCACCTTTGCGGCGACCGCCTCGGCACAGTCATCATTGAATGTCACGTGCGTCGCGTCGAGTGCGACCCAGTGCGTCGTGACCATTCCCCTCATCTCGAACATGAACGTCGACGTCATCGTGACGCTGCCCGCCAACAAGGGATTCTCGTTGAATGTATTTGGTGGCACGCCAGGTTCGGCTCCCTCGTTCACGAGTCTCAACAACGGCTATTGGACTGGAACGGGAACTCCGTGGACCTGCTGTCTACTTCAGACGGGAGGTTCCGAGCCAGCCAATGCGGTGTCAACACTGACCTTCGCCATCACGCCCCTGACGTCAAGTCCGACCACTACCGTCCCAGTGAAACACCCGGGGAAACCGGCCGCGCTGAACCTGAGTTTTGCGACGGGGAGTTTCGCGCTCAGTGCGTCGGACAAGGCGCAACTCCAAGTGCTGGCGAGAAAACTGAAAGCAGGGGCGAAGGTGACGATCACGGGCTACGCCCTCTCCGATCCGAGGCTCGCGCGAAATCGCGCGCTCGCAACGGTGGACTACCTGTACGCGCGAGTCAAGGTCTTCTGGAGAGTGATCTCGGTCAGCACGCAATCGCTCAACCGAGCGACCGTGACGACCAACTCACGCTGATCTCGCACCGGTTTCCAGGCTGCTCTCTCGTCAGCACGTCTCTCATTGACATCGCTGAGGAGAGTGAGTGAGTGGCCGAGCTGAAGGCCGCCCGCTGACGCGATGGGCTGGGCGAGAGCTGCGACAGGCGACGGCGAAGTGGCCTAGCATCGCCATCACCATCGCCACTGTTGACCCACGAACGGAAGGGGACGAGTGTCCATAATCACCGAGCTCATCGATAGTGAGATAGCGGCCTACAGAGACCGAGATATCGATCGTTATCTCAGTTTCTTCGCCGAAGACGTTGTCGTGACGAACTTCGAGGGGAACGTCCTTATGCGAGGGATCGAAGGACTGAGATCCAACTACGAGCCACTTTTCCAGAACAGTCCGGATCTCACGGTCGACATCGTCTCTCGCATTGCGACCGGAGGGTTCGTGGTCGACCTTGAGCACCTCGAAGGCTTCATGAATCCCCCGTACCCCGAATCGTTCGACGCTGCCGTTGTTTATCTGGTGAAGGACGAGAAGATCGCGGCGATGAAACTCCTGCTCTGAGCAGTGGCCAGTCCGGGCCGTTCGAAGAACACGACAACTGTTCAGAAGTCGAAACGCGATCGAGCCGCGGGTCTTAGGTCGCTCGTTCTCAGCGCCACTCCAGAGGGAACGCCATGTGCTCGCCTGACAGTCCCTTCAGCGCCAGCGATCTCGCACCCGCAAGTGGAAAGGCGCCGCCGAGGCCCTCCTGGACCGCCTGCGAGACGAGGATCTCGCTCCCCATCGCAGCTCCAGCCACGCGAGCGGCGACGACCACCGTTCGCCCGAAGAAGTCGCCACCTTCGACCTTGGCATTGCCACAGTGCAGCCCGATGCGCACCGGAACCTTGATCCCATTCCAACCCGCGATGAGGGAGCGCTGGATCGCCATCGCGCACGAGGCACCCGCACCGATGGAGGGAAAGGCCAACATGAAGCCGTCTCCCTGGCCCTTCACGACGACGCCGCCAAAGAGGACCGTCTGGCGACGGATGACCTCTTCGTGCCAGGCCAGCAGTTCCAGCCAACTCGTCTCGCCAAGTGTCTCCATCAGTGCCGTCGAGCCCTCGATGTCGGTGAAGGCAATGGTGGTCGAGCCGTCATCGGAAAGGGCCGACGACGGGGGCGAGTCGCCTTGGACGTGTACGAGGATGTCGTCGAGAGCCGTCGTCATGTCCATGCCCATCGACTCTTCGTTCGAGAGCGGGAACGACGTGTGATACTGCACGACCCGCCAGTAGGCACCCTCTTCATGCAGTGTCATCGTCAATCGCAATGGCGTCTGGGGAAGATCGCCAACGGGAGCGTTCACTTGGCACTGTAGCCAGCCGACCGAACCTTCCTTGAACGCGTTGATGCGCTCAATAACGAGGTCAAAGGGACCCATTCCGACCATCTCTTGGAGCTGCACGCGAAACAGCGCGGCGATGTGGTCGTGGTTGACCCACCACTCTTCGAGCGCCGTGCCGATCGCCACCACTCCGTCTTCTCGAGAGAAGGCGTCGGCGATCGCGTCGCCGTCGAGGTTACTGATGCTGCGAAGCAGCCGCTCCGCGAAGGCAACCAGTTCCGGCGCGGGCTCCATGTCCCGACGTTACATCTGTCTTCTCACCACTCAACGCGCCCACGATCCGTCGCGCGGATCATTTGCCAACCGCAGGTTCGCCTCACTGTTGAGTACGGCCGGTGGGGCTCGAACCCATGACCGAGGGATCATGAGGTGGAAGCCAACGGTCGGATTGGTCCGGTTGTTCGGAATCATGTCGTCCAGCAACGAAGTGAATGCAGGCCCCCGCGAGTTGGCGCGGTCGAAGTACGCTGAAACCACTATTCACAGGTCAGTCACGGAGGAACCATGCGCATTCCGCCTGAAGGTATCGAAATGCTGGGTCAGCGACCTCTTTTCGCGGGACTCTCCCGCAAGGAGTTGGAGTCCGTGGCGCAACTTGGCGTCACGCTAGAAATCGCCGCCAATCAGGTGCTGACCAAAGAAGGCGCAATCGGCCAGGAGGCATTTCTAATTGTCTCCGGTAACGCCCATTGCACGGTCGGCGATGAAATAGAGGTCGCGCACCTAGTGCCCGGTGACTTATTCGGGGAGATGTCGCTCCTCGACGGAGAACGCAGGAGCGCCACGGTCATCGCGGACACTGACATGACCGCGGTGGTGTTCAATCGGGGAGAGTTTGTTCGATTAGTCGAGACATCTCCAGCCATAGCATTGAAATTGTTGTCGGCCATGGCCGCTCGCATACGCGCGGCTGATCTGGAGCTCAAGACGGGTTCCACCGACGAGAAATAGTTTGTAATCGCTCGTCACTAGGGCCGGTGGGGATCGAACCCACGACCGAGGGATTATGAGGTGGGAGCATTTGGTCGGACTGGTCTGTTGACGTCGGATCGGTCCGAGGATTTATCCGGTGCTGTCGTATTGGTCCGGTGGTGTCAGTTTGGTAAGTGGGATGAAACGTGGGATTTCCTGAATGCACGCCGGAGTGTTCGGATTCATTTCAGCAACATGACGCGATCAACTCGTTGCAGGACGGTGAAGTAACTTCAACTCATGGTGATGCCAAACGGTCTTCCGTTGCCCGAGGAGCCACTTCTGAATCAAGCGGCGAAGGCAATGCGAGACGCGCAGCAGTGGGGCATGATCTACGACGCGCACTATCGGTTGATGTGGGCCAGTGACGCCACGGTCCGAGACATTGGAGATCAAAACCGAATTTCCGATCTACTCGGACGGCACGCGCTCAACTTCTACCCTGAACCTCAGCTCCAAGATCACTATCGATTGAACACGGATGCGTACCGAAAACTTGGCGAAATGATTCTCGCCGACACTCCAGGCGGAGTGGAGGAACTTCGAGAATTGACTAATCCAAGCATTCGGCACCTCATCAATGAGATGATCCCCTCCCACACTGACTTCGAGTGTTACGAGATTGGCAGTACGCACCTTTACGGCACGCCCGTGAAGATTCAATGCATGTTCATGCGAATTCGCGATGACGCCGGTCACGTCGTCGGAGCTGCAGAAATTGTCAAACCAGCAGGTGACGCGTACACCTTGGCTGAAATGACGGCGATTCTCAACCCGCGAGCAATGGTTCAAATGCACGCAGCCGCACGAGCGTCGCGCCGGCCAGCGGCAATTCTCTGTGCCGACCTGGAAGGTTCGGCGCAGCTCTCGCGAAGACTCTCAACGGAGACGTACTTTCGCTTGACGCGTCGACTTGTATTCTCAGCTGACCATTGCGTGGTGCAAACCGGCGGTCTCGTGGGTCGACACGCCGGCGACGGTGTGACGGCGTTCTTCCTCGCGGAGAACCTTGGTTCAGACGCCGCGGCAGCACGAGCCTGCCTCGAATCGGCACGAGCATTAAGGGCCGCCGCGGTGGATGTCGCGGTGCGCAGCGACGTAGAACCTGGGGACTTGGTTCTGCGATTCGGACTTCACTGGGGTTCGACTCTCTACGTCGGGGCCATCACAACCGAAGGACGCTTTGAGGTCACCGCGATGGGTGATGAAGTAAATGAGGCGGCGCGGATTGAGGCGTGCGCCACGGGTGGACTGACCTTGGCGTCCAAAGACCTCATCGAACGACTGACACCTGACGATGCCCTTGAGTTGGGTTTGAATCCGAGTCGAATGAAATACACTCCCCTGGCCGAACTCGCGAGCGCAACTGAGAAGGCACGACGAGACGCGCCATCGCTTGCGGTGTGCGCGATCTGATTCGATAATTCGAGCGAGTCCCAGTCGTCGGGCGGTCTCACGCTTCAGTAGTAGGGCCGGTGGGGATCGAACCCACGACCGAGGGATTATGAGATGGGAGCAATTCGTCGGACTGGTCCGGTGGCGTCGGATTCATCCGAATTTCTTCGCAACTTTTGTCCGGTGGTGTCGGATTGGTCCGATGGAGTCGGTTTGGCACGTGGGATAAAACGTGGGATTCCTGTTTGAAAATGGGCAAGACTTCCCTCCCCGTGCAGACCTGTACGAAGTGACATCTCACAACTACGATGAGTGCATGTCGCAGACGCAATCAACTCCATCAAAGAAATCGACGGCTCTCGAGGCATTGAGCGAGATCGACCGAACTTGGCTGGCCGAACGTCTTGTCGAATACCGCGACATACTCGACTTCCTCCAAGCGCATTGAACCTCCCGAGTCTCGAGCTTGTCGTTGCACTGAATGCAGCCGTCCGCCACAACGACGAGTGGTTCGACGAAGAAGATGATCTAGACCGGATTGCGAGAATTCTTGAGGAACTTCAGACCGAACTTGATCCTCTAGTCGCCGCGGCAATTGCAACGAGTCGAATCGCTCGATCGCAGTCATTCACTGAGGGAAATAAGAGGACAGCGTTATTGGTCGGTCGCTGGATTCTTGATCGAAATGGCTTCGTTGGAAGTCGCATAATTCCGACCGGTGATCTTGAATTGGCTCGCCTCCTAATCCAAGCCGCGCGGGGCGAAGATGTGAGCAAGCAAGTTACTGAGCTCCTTAGATCACGTTTGTGATTGCGTGGCTTCGTCCGCACTCGTGAGGAATCATCAATCCACTTCCTGAGTGAACGGCGTTATCTCCGACTCAGAATTACACATCGCACACTGCAATTGACGCCGCGTCGCGGCGTGTCTTGTCGGTCGCCGCTTCCAATTCACCTAGCAAGGTGTACGTCACGTGCTCAAGACCAAGTTCGCGGACGCCGTCGCGATCCAACCGTTCGATTAGAGCCTTGGACGCGAGTGACCGTCCGCCCACCGCACAAGCTTCGATCCGGGCCGCTTCATTGACTTCATCACCCATAGCAGTCACCTCTGAACGAGCAACTGATTTGAAAAGGCCGACGTAGAGAGTTGCCCCCCAGTGAAGACCAAATCTCAGAACCACGTCCTCACGTTCAAGACCGCTGCGAGTTGCGATCTCAGTTCCAGCGATTCGCAGATCGCGTGCCGCGGTAATGGCCGCCCTGGCAGCAGCGGACTCCGAGCCAAGGTGTTCAACCAAGAAGAACGCCGTAACGCCATCACCGAGATGACGACCGACTAGCCCACCGGCGTCCGCCACACACTGGTCCGCCGCTCGAATGAGTCTTCGCGATAGGGCGAAATAGTCCGAGGTGGACATTCGCCGCGAGAGTCGAGTTGACGCTTCCAGGTCGGCGAACAGAATTGCGCCCGGGCGACGATCCGCTTTAGCTACCTTCTGCGCGCGCTCGAGATGGCGCACATCTCCGACGCTCGCGATCATCCCGATGGTCGACATTCCGACCGCTGGCTTGAGGAGTTGAATTCTTCCCACCAGTTGTCCAGAAGTGTCACGTACGTCAAACGTCGTGGACCAGGTCCCAAGATTGATTCCCCACTCTTCTTGTGCGCCCCACTGTACCGACGAAGCAGAAGAGACTTCGATCTCTGGGAGGGAGTCGACGAGATCGAAAACTAGAGGTTCGACGACGTCGCGTAGTGCTTCTCGACTTCCGGCAGAGTCCAACCAATATGGAAACTGTTTGGTGAAATGATCGCGAGCAGCAACGTCAGAATAGGTAGGCGACGGCAATGACTTGAGTACCTCTCCGGCTTCGGCGGAATACATCAGCATCCCGATCGGCATCGAAGCAAGTCCCTGATTGCCCCCATGACTTCGTCTCACCTCATCGGTCGCGAAGAGGAGGCGCATTTCCTTGTCGTACACCCACGCCCAATGTCCTGCGTCGTTCAAAGCCTTTGAGAGGGCCGCAAGAGTTGGCTCCTCAGGCAGTGGGTATGTCTCAGACGGTCCCATAGCGCGACGCTATTCCGAAATGACTGAGGTCGCAGGCACCAAGGGGTTCAGGACAAAGAGCAGTGGCCGACCGCTGTCAAGGGTCAGCTGTTGTTGTGTCAGGGATCAGGTGTTGTCTTATCAACTATCAACTGTTGATGAAGTGTCAACCATCAACCGTTGCAATACAACAAAGAGTAGGGCCGGTGGGGATCGAACCCACGACCGAGGGATTATGAGTCCCCTGCTCTAACCACTGAGCTACGGCCCTTTAAGAAAACGACGGGCGAACGCTCCCAGAGCAGGACTCGAACCTGCAACCTAGCGATTAACAGTCGCTTGCTCTGCCAATTGAGCTATCTGGGAAGGATATTGAAAGCAAGGGAACTTTAGCACCGACCACGGTCAGTCACTGTCGAGCGAACCATTGTAAGAGTCGCTCCGCGTCCGGACTCTCACGCACCAGCCGTCGACAGCGCGCGATCCGCTTCGTCATCCCTTGGCGAGAGATTCCGTGGGCCCGTGCAATCTCATCGATCGACATCGTCTTGAACGTGAACTGCCAGAACGCGTCGAAGTCGTCACCGCAGATCCGTCGAAGCGCGTCGATGACCCAGGAGGGCGGATCACTGACGTCTCGACGCATCTTGAAGTCCGCGTCGTCGTCCAATTCGGTGGTGCCATATCGACGGGACTGGAGTTCGCGGTTCAACTGCATCGTCTCGTGGGCCTTCGCTTGTGAGATCTCGAGGGCGTGCGCCACGTCGCGTTTGGTCAGTTGTTTCGCAGGATTGGCGCGAATCAACTTCTGCAACTTCAGTATCAGTCGCATCTCGGAGTCAGTGACGCCCGCTTGCTGTTGCACGGCCTGGTTGACGAGTTTCATGATCCAGTAGTTGGCGTAGGTGGAGAATCGATTGCCCTGTTCGGGATCGAAGCGTCGAAGGGCGTTGACGAGGGCTTCGACGCCGGCCGCTTCCAACTCGTCGTTCCCGAATCGATAACCCCTCTCGACGACGCGCGTACGAACGAGGCCCAAGGTCGCGCGCAGGAGCGTCGATTCCGCCTCTTGGCCGGCGTGACGCTGACGGAGCAGTCGGCGACGCTCTGTCACGTCGGCCGATCCTCGCTCCAGGAGCTGGACCGCTCGCCTCCCCTGCTGGATGACGGGATAGAGACTCCGCTCTTCGTCGACGCTGAGCGGCGCCGTCATCTCGAGGCCGCCGATGATGCCGAGCGTCTGTCCGTTCACGACGTCCTTGACGAGGTTCGCTCTTGGAGCCACTCTCGAAGTTCGTTCTCGGCGAGCTGACCCGACGGGCCCTCGAGGAGGACGAGTCGCTCCTTCACGTCGCGTACGGTCACGTCGGCCACCTCGGGTGTCATATTGCCGTCGTTGAGATCGCGCGCCACGTTCTTTAGTTCGACGGTGACGGCGCTGCGGATGAGTTGGGACACCACGGCGGTCACGTCCTCGACGGTGTACTCGCGGTCCAGCTCATCGACCGCGAGTTGACTCAGCACGTGCGCCGCCTCCTCCTCGCCGCGACGCTCCAGTTCGTCGATCACCTCGGACAGTGACCGGTCGCTGGCAAGACCCTCGAAGATCTCACGCTGCACGTCGTTAACGAAGTACGCGGCGATGAGGCGGTCCTTCACGTCGTTAGGAAAGTGCACGCGAAGCCGCAGAGCCTCAAGTCCGGGACGCGGCATCGGGAGTCGCGCGCTTCGCGGTTGCACAGCCGCGACCGGTGGCGGATCATTTGCGGTCTTCGGCTTCGGATTGCGCGCCAACTCGGCGACGCGCGGGCGAAGGAGCGACTCCTCGAGGCGCAGTGCGCTGGCCACTTGCATGATGTACTGGTCGCGGACGAGCTCACTCGGGTGCTCGGCCAGAACCTCCATGGCGTGCTCGGCGGCTCGGCCGCGCCCCTCGGCGGTGGCGAGGTTGGCGCCCTCGAGCACCCGGTCCAATCGGAACCGCAGGAACGGGACGGCGTCGGTGACCGATTTACGCAGGGCTTCCGGGTCGTGCTGGGCGAGTTCGGCCGGGTCCTGCCCCTTGGGCAGGTGCGCGACGAACACGTCGACCTCGTGTTGGCGCTCCCACTGGTAGACCGACGCCGCCGCGCTCTGGCCGGCCTTGTCGGCGTCGTAGGCGAGCACGATGCGTTTGGCGAAGTTCCGCATGGTCTTGAAGTGCTCTTCGCCAAGGGCCGTGCCGCACGTCGCCACGGCGCGCGGCATGCCAGCCATGAAGAACGCGATGACGTCGGTGTAGCCCTCACACACGATGATCTCGTCGGACTTGATGACGTCGTCCTTCGCCCAGTTGAGCGCGTAGAGCGTGCGGCGTTTTGAGTAGATCGAGGTCTCGGGTGAGTTCTTGTACTTCGCCTCGACGCGGCCGTCGGGCCGAACGGCGCTCCCGTACGGCGGTGGCAGGATGCGTCCGCCGACGGCGATCGCCTTGCCACCGGGATCGAAGATCGGGAAGATGACCCGGGCCCGCAGGAAGTCCTGGCGTCGGTCACCCTTGTTGACGAATCCCAGGCCCGTGTCCATCAGGACCTTTTCGGTGAGCTGCAGACCTCTCGCGAGGGCGTCCCATTCATCCGGGGCCCAGCCGAGGCGGAACTGGCGCGCGACGTCGCCGCCGATGCCGCGCGACTTCAAGTACTCGCGCGCCGGCCGTGCGTCGGGCGCGTTGAGAAGGCGCTCGTGGTACCAGATGACGGCCTTGTCCATGGCGGCCATGGCCGCTTGTCGCTCCTTGCGCGCCGGTCCGGCGTGGGCGTCGTCGTGTAACTCGATCCCGGCGCGATCGGCCAACAAGCGCAGCGCGTCCATGAAGTCCAGGTGCTGGATCTCGCGCACGAAGGTGATCTGGTCCCCCGAGGCGCGACAGCCGAAGCAGTAGTACCGGCCCTCTTCGGCGTTCACCGAGAACGACGGCGTCTTCTCACCGTGGAACGGGCAAAGTCCAGTCCAGCGTCGACCGGACTTCTTCAGAGCCACGGTCTCGCTGATGAGGGCCACGATGTCGGTCGCCGAGCGAACCTGCGCGATCTCACTCTCCGATATGGCCATAGCAAGAAGGTACCGGTTCGGTCACGCACTCACATCGGACACGTAACCCCGTCTGCCTAAACTCTTGCCCATGTCTGAATTCTCGGTGGAGGCGACCGATATCGTCCGCACGTTCAACGACGGCAACTTTCGAGCCCTCGACGGTGTCACACTGCGGGTACCCACGGGACAGGTCTTCGGACTGCTCGGACCCAACGGTTCAGGTAAGACGACCATGGTGCGCATCCTCTCCACCGTCCTCGCGCCGACCGAGGGTCGGGCTCTCGTCGGTGGCTACGACGTCGTGAAGCACCCCGGTCACGTCCGTCGGATCATCGGACTCGCGGGCCAGTTCGCGGCCGTGGACGAGAACCTCACCGGCTTCGAGAACCTCCGGATGGTGGGCTTCCTCAATCACATGGAGAAGTCCACGGCCGTGACGCGTTCGCGTGAACTGCTCGCCGACTTCGGACTGGCGGAGTTCGCCAACAAACTGACCTCGACCTACTCGGGGGGCATGCGGCGCCGTTTGGACTTGGCGGCCGCGTTGGTAGCCGGGCCGCCGATCCTCTTCTTGGACGAACCGACCACCGGCCTGGACCCCCAGAGCCGTCAAGACCTCTGGGCGATCATCGAGGGACTCGTCGAAGGCGGCACGACGATCCTCTTGACGACCCAGTACCTCGAAGAGGCTGACCGTCTTTGCAAGCAACTCGTGGTGCTCGACCACGGCAAGATCATCGCCGAGGGGACGTCGTCGGAGTTGAAGAGCTCGCTCGGGAACACCGTCTTAGTGCTCACCTTCTCGACGACCGGCGACGCGCAGCGCGCACTCGGCTTGATCGCGGACCTCGCCTCCAAACCCGCCAACGTCGACGGCACGGTCATCGAGTTGACCGTCGACAAGGGCCCGGCGTCCGCCGCCGAAGCCCTTCGGCGCATCGACGCCGCGGCCATCGAAGTGGCCGGCCTCCAGCTGCGAGAGCCGAGCCTCGACGACGTCTTCTTGCACCTCACCGGTCACAAGGCCGAAGACGAGGTGGCCGTGGTGAGCGAGAAACCGTCGCGTCGCGACCGTCGAAAGGCCCAGGTATGACGACGACCTCCGTGACGACGCCGACCGCCACGCCGCACCACAGCGCCCTGCACTACGCCGTGCGCGACGTGTTGACGTTGGCGCGGCGCAATCTGTTGGCGCTGGTCCGGATCCCGACGGCGCTCGTGTTCCTGGTCATCCAGCCGGTCATGTTCGTGCTCTTGTTCCGCTACGTCTTCGGCGGCGCCCTCGGCGCGTCGGTGCCCGGTGGGCTGTACGTCAACTACCTCGTGCCCGGCATCCTCGTGCAGACGACGATCTTCGGGGCGATCGGCACCGCGATCGGTCTCGCCGAGGACCTGCAGCGCGGGCTCATCGAGCGCTTCAAGGCGTTGCCGATGGCGCGCATGGCGGTCCTCGGTGGCCGCACGCTCGCCGACACGGCGCGAAACGTGCTGGTGCTGGTCATCATCACCGGGGTCGGCTTCCTCGTGGGCTTTCGTCCCCACGGTGGTTTCTTCGACTACATCGCCGCGTGCCTGGTCATGCTGCTCTTCGCGTACTGCCTCTCGTGGGGCTTCGCCTTCATCGGACTGGCCGCGCCGAACTCCGAGACGGCCCAGGCGATGACCTTCCCGCTGATCTTCCCCCTGACCTTCGCGTCGACGATCTTCATCCCCCTGGACAAGCTGCCGTGGTGGCTCCAGGGTTTCGCCAACAACCAGCCGGTGAGTCAGGCGACCGACGCCGTGCGAAGCCTGATGCTCGGCTACCCGACCGGCGACAGCGTGTGGGTCTCGCTGCTCTGGTCGCTCGGCATCATCTCGGTACTGGCGCCACTGGCGGTCAATCAGTTCCGCAAGGTCGCCTGAACCACGATGCCGGTGCTGGGCGTCGCTGAACTACAAGCGATCCTCTCGAACGCCTTTCCCGACGTCGACACGCCGCGCGTCGAGGAGGTGACCGACGACGAAGTGATCGTCAGTTACGCCGTCCTCGATCGCCACGGTCGTCCGGGCGGCACGCTCGCCGGTCCCGTGATGATGTCGCTCGCCGACACCTCGGCGTGGGTCGCGATCATGTCCCAGATCGGTCCCGTCGTCCTCGCGGTCACCACGAGCCTGCACATCGACTTCTTGCGAAAGCCGCAGCTCACCGACCTGATGGCCCGCACCCGCATGCTGAAACTCGGGAGGCGATTGGCGGTCGTCGACGTCGACCTGTACTCGCGCGGCGAGACCGAACTCGTCGCCAAGGCGCAGGTCACCTATTCCATCCCTCCCGCGCCGACGAGCTAATCCGCGACCGGTAACGTCGCGTCGTGAGTAACGCGTCCCCGAGCGACACCGAGGCGTTGCAGCCGCTCTCGGGCACGTTGATCACCTTGATGTCGATCGCCATCGGCGTCATCGTCGCCAACCTCTACTACCTCCAGCCGCTGCTCCATCAAGTGACCAAGGACTTTCGCGTCAGCGAATCCAAGGCCACGTTGCTCCTGGTGCTGATCCAGGCCGGCTACGCCGTCGGACTCGCCTTCGTGGTGCCGCTCGGCGACCTCATCCCCCGGCGACGCCTTGCCGTGAGCGTCTTCGTCCTGGCGAGTGTCGTCGTCTTCGCCGCCGCCGCCGCGCACTCCTTCGCGCTCTTCGCCGCGATCACCTTCTTCATCGGTCTGGCCTCGTGCGGCGGCCAGGTGATACTCCCGCTCGGCGCCGACATGGCCGAACCGGCCCAGCGCGGGCGCGTCATCGGGCGCCTGATGACCGGGCTCTTGATGGGACTGTTGCTCTCGCGATCGGTCTCGGGCCTCATCGCCCAGGCGGCCGGGTGGCGCACGGTCTACGTCGCGGCCGGCGTCGCCCTGGCGCTGATGGCGGTCGTGTTGTTCCGCGTCCTGCCGAACGAGCCGGTGCGCGCGCACGTGCCCTACGGTCGGCTCCTCGCCGGGACCCTGCGACTGTTCGCCACGCTGCCGATGCTGCGCCGACGCGCCCTCTTCGGGATCCTCATCTTCGCGGCGTTCTCCACGCTCTGGACGACGCTCGCCTTCCACCTCTCGGGCGCCCCGTTCCACTACGACAACCTGGTCATCGGACTCTTCGGTCTCTTCGGCGCCGCCGGCGTGCTCGCGGCGAACGTCGCCGGGCGAAACGCCGACAAGCAGCGTTCACACCTGACGACCATCGTGGGCGGGGTGTCGATCCTGGCGTCCTTCGTGATCCTCTACGTCGGTCGCAACGTCGTCGTGGTGCTCGCCCTCGGCATCATCGTGCTCGACGCCGGGATGCAGGGCCTCCAGATCACCAATCAGTCGATCATCTACTCACTGGTGCCCGACTCGCGCAGCCGCGTCAACAGCGCCTACATGGTCTGTGCGTTCATCGGCGCGGCGCTCGGCTCCCTGGCGGCCGGCCAGTGTTACGCGCACGGCGGATGGCGCGGCGACTGTCTCCTGGGTGGCGGCATCGGACTGGCGATCTTGGTCCTCGCGCTCGTGTGGCGCGAACCGATCGCGACGAGCTAACGAGGGCGTCGGCGCGCGACCGTGCCGCGCACGGTCATCGGCATCGCCAGGACGCCGTCGACGGCGAGTTCGGAGAAGCGCGCGCGCAGTTCGTCCTCCATCTCGCGTCGCTGCTCGTGCGTGCGGATGATCGCGCCGGAGTACGTGCCGAAGAGCGACACGAGTTCCTCGACGCTCCTCGTCCACGTCCAGTCGATCGCCACTTGGGTCTCGACGTCGAAGCCGCTCTCGATACCCAGGTCCGCGGCCCACCCCCGGGGACGCTTGCCGTCGTCCTCCGGCCGGTCGCGCAGCGCGATGAGCGGCGCGAGCCAGGGCACGTCGCGACTGAACCCGTTCCATAGGACGAAGAGCCGACCGTCGTCGCGCAGCACGCGCGCCATCTCGTCCATCGCGGCCGGCTGCTCGAACCAGTGCCAGGCCGAGGAGACGAGCACCGCGTCGAACGTCGCGTCCTCGACCGGCAGGTCCTCGGCGACGCCCTTCAACGTGTGGACCTCGGGGCTTCGGCGCACGAGGACCGCGCGCATGTCGTCGTCGGGCTCGACGACGGTGACGTCCGCTCGCAGGGTGAGCAACAGCCGCGTCCACGTGCCGGTCCCGGCACCGACCTCGAGCACGTCCTTGCCGCGCAGGTCGCCGAAGACCGGGACGACGTCGCGAGGGGGCGCCGGACGAAACAGGTCGTACTGCTCGGCGACGGTGCCGAAGCGCAGGCCCCGACCGTCGTAGGTCACGTCAGGACTGCCCCGTCCGTTCGCGCAGCGTCGCCACCAGCTCGGTGATCGGCACGCGCACCTGTTCGGTCGTGTCGCGGTCGCGCACCGTCACGGCGCGGTCCTCGAGCGAGTCGAAGTCGACCGTCACGCAGTACGGCGTGCCGACCTCATCCTGTCGGCGGTAGCGACGACCGATCGACTGGGTCACGTCGTAGTCGCACATGTAGTGCGGCTGCAACAGCTCGAGCACCTCACGCGAGACGTCCTCCAGCTCGGCCTTCTTCGAGAGCGGCAGGACGGCCACCTGGTAGGGCGCGAGGCGCCAGTCGAGGCGAAGCAGCGTGCGGCTCTCGCCCTCGACGACGTCCTCGTGGTATGCGGCGAGCAGGAACGCCATCATCGCGCGCGTGGCGCCGGCGGCCGGCTCGATGACGTAGGGCGTGTAGCGCTCGTTGGTCGTCTGGTCGAAGTAGTCCAGCGCCACGCCCGAGGCGTTGGCGTGCTGGGTCAGGTCGTAGTCGCCGCGATTCGCCACGCCCTCGAGCTCGTCCCAGCCCCAGGGGTAGGCGAACTCCACGTCGGTCGTGCCGCGCGAGTAGTGCGAGAGGTCCTCCTTGGCGTGCTCGTGCAGGCGGAGCTGCTCGGCGGGGACGCCGAGGTCGAGGTACCAGGCGAGGCGCGTCTCGATCCAGTAGCGGTACCACCGGTCGGCGTCGGCCGGGGGGACGAAGTACTCCATCTCCATCTGCTCGAACTCGCGCGTGCGAAAGACGAAGTTCTGCGGCGTGATCTCGTTGCGGAAGGACTTGCCGATCTGGGCGATGCCGAAGGGCGGCTTCTTGCGCACGCTCGTGAGCACGTTGGCGAAGTTCGTGAAGATGCCCTGGGCCGTCTCGGGTCGCAGGTAGGCGGTCGCGCCCTCGCCCTCGACGGGACCGGCCTGGGTCTTGAACATCAGGTTGAAGGCCCGGGGCTCGGTGAACTCGGTCGAGCCGCAGTTGGGACAGACCCCGTCGATCTTGTCCTCGCGCCAGCGCTCCTTGCACCTCTTGCAGTCGACCAGCGGGTCGGTGAAGGTCTCCAGGTGCCCCGACGCGGCCCAGATCGCCGGCGGTCCGAGGATCGCGGCGTCGAGACCGACGATGTCCGTTCGCAGCTGGACCATCGAGCGCCACCACGCCTGCTTGACGTTGCGCAGCATGTTGACGCCCAGGGGGCCGTAGTCGTAGGTGGAGCGGAAGCCGCCGTAGATCTCGGCCGAGGGGAAGATGAACCCGCGGCGCTTGGCGAGGTTCGTGACCTTCTCCAGCAGGTCGGGGACGATTTCCGGGGTCGATTCCATCGACCAAGGCTACCGGGTCACTCCGCGCTGCCCAGCCGGAGGATCACCTGATTGGCGAGCAGGCGTCCCTGCGGCGCGAGGGTCACGCGCCCGTCGGCGACCGAGACCAGGTGCGAGATCTCCTCGAGGGAGTCGAAGGCCTCGAGCGGCACGCCCCGGGCGGTGCGCAGCGCCAAGGAGTCACGCTCGAAGCGCTGCGTGCGTTCATCGAGACGCTCTTCACCGCCGAGTGGTCGCTTCCCGTCGCGCACCATCGTGACGTAGCGGTCGGGCGTGCGCACGTTCCAGAACCGCCGCCCGTGTCGATGCGAATGCGCGGCCGAGCCGAAGCCGACGTAGTCGTCCTGGTCCCAGTAGACGTGGTTGTGGCGGCACTCGTGCCCGGGCTTGGCCCAGTTCGAGATCTCCTCCCAGCGGTACCCGTGCTCGTCGAGCGTGCGGCTCACCAGTTCGTAGGCGTCGGCCGATTCGTCCTCGTCGGGGTGGCGCGCGGGGTCCTCGCCCAGCGGCGTGCCCGCCTCGGCCGTCAACACGTAGCAACTGACGTGCGGCGGCGGAAACTCGAGTCCCAGCAGGTCCTCCAGGGTGTGCGCGACGTCGGCGAGCGATTCGGCGCGCGAGCCGATGATGAGGTCCATGTTCCAGGTCACGAAGCCGGCCGCCGTCACGTTGCGCGAGACCGATTCGTGCGCCATCGTGCCGTGGCGTCGTCCGAGGTCGGCCAGGACCGCCGGCTGCGTCGACTGGACCCCGAAGCTCATGCGCGTCACGCCACCGTTGGCGTAGGCGCGCAGTCGCTCGATCGACGCGTCCTCGGGATTGCACTCGACGCTCACCTCGGCGTCGTCGGTGCGCGGAATCGCGTCGAGGATACGCAGCAGTTCCTCGGCCGGGAGCCGCGACGGCGTCCCGCCACCGAAGAACACCGACGTCGCCACGGGGAGCGCGTCCTCGCGCGCCCACGCGATCTCCTGGATCACCGAGGTGACGTACTCCTCCATCAGGTGGTCGCGGTCGGCGTACGTCGCGAACGCGCAGTAGTCGCAGCGGTGCGCGCAGAAGGGCACGTGGACGTAGACCCCGAAGGTGCTCGTGGTGTCGTTCGTCATCGTGGGCGACGTTACCGGGCCGGTGACGGCGGCGAGAGCGGCGGCGTCGAACGCGTGGCGCGCAACTGCTTGCCGAAGTGCGACTCGATCGAATCGAGCGCGATCGCCATGACCTCGCCCGCGCCCGCCGGCGACCCCTCGCGCAGTACGGCCGCCAGGTCGCCGCTCACGATGCGCCGGATGAGCTGGAGCGCGGCCGGCGAGATCGACGTGCCGCTGCGACAGTCCGCGCAGAGCGCCCCGCCCACTTCGGCGTCGAAGGCCACGAGCGCGACGTCGCGTCCGCAGTTGACGCACTCGTCGACGACCGGTCCCGAGCCGTCCAGGGCCAGGAGCTTGAAGTAGAAGGAGGACGGCACCAGCATCGGGTCGTAGGTCTCGTCGTCCAGGGTGAGCAGCACCCGGGTAAGGAGGTCGAAGATGTCCTCGTCGGCGACGTCGTCCGAGGGGATGGCGTCCATCACCTCGACGACGGCGTAGCCGGCGTTGATCCGGGGATACGACTGACGCAAGGTCGTGAGTCGCTCGCGGTGCGCCACGTGGCGCGCGATGTAGAAGTCACCGCGGGTCTTGACCAGGTCGACGTTGACGTAGGCGAGGGTCTCCAGGTTGCCACCGAGACGGCTCGTAGCCTTGCGGATCCCCTTGGCGAGCACGCGCACCTTGCCGTAGTGGCGGGTCCAGAGCACCACGACGCGGTCGGCTTCGCCCGACTTGTACGTGCGCAGCACGACGGCGTCGTCGCGGATCTCCTTCACTGCTCGGACTCGTCGGACCCGTCGTCGAAGTGCTGCTTGCGCGGCTCGATGCCCATGAACCGTTGCAGGGCGACGCCGAGGGCGACCATGACGGCGATGATCGCCGGGATGAGCAGTGGCGCGAGCAGCACCGAGTCGCCCTTGGCGTAGAGCGCCCACAAGAAGACGTAGAGGACGGCGCCGACCACCACCATCGTCTTGGTCATGATCATTTGTCGAGACCTCCGAAGCGGCGCTCGCGCTGCTGATACTCCTCGACCGCCTCGAACAGGTTCTCGCGTCGGAAGTCGGGCCAGAGCACGTCGGTGAAGACCAGTTCGGAGTACGCCATCTCCCAGAGCAGGAAGTTCGAGATCCGATACTCCCCCGAGGTGCGGATGACGAGGTCCGGGTCCGGCAGCTCCGGGTGGTACATGCGCGTTCGCAGCGCCTTCTCGTCGACCTTGGTGGCCGGGACCTTGTCGGCGACGAGGCGGGCGACGGCGTCGACGATCTCGGCGCGACCGCCGTAGTTGAAGGCGATGTTGAGCGTCAGCGCCTTGTTCTTCTTGGTGAGTTCGGCGGCGTTCTCCATGTTGGTGAGGACCTTTTTCGGCACGCGCCAGTCACGGCGCCCCGAGAACGTGATCCGCACGCCCTCCTCGTGCAGTTCCTGTTGGCGGCGCTGCAGCAGACCGCTGTTGAAGTTCATGAGGTAACGGACCTCGTCGACCGGCCGGCGCCAGTTCTCAGTCGAGAAGGCGTAGACCGTGAGGACCTTCACGCCGATCGAGAGCGCGCCGTAGGTCGTGTCGAGGAGCGACTCCTCGCCGGCACCGTGGCCGACGGTGCGCGCGAGGCCCTGGCGCTGGGCCCAGCGACCGTTGCCGTCCATGACGATGGCGACGTGGTGGGGCACGCTCGAGGCGTCGAGGGACGTGGGAATCGGACTCGGACGCGGATCGGGCACGACTAAAACCTAGTTCTTGTAACTCATGATTCCGTCCGTGGAAACCCTTAAGGTCGATAGGTGCACGGTTTCGATCCCGACGAGGAGAACGCCTACGTCGAACCCGAAGACACCGAAGGCGTGCAACTCGACGACGACGTGGTCGCCATCGACGCCGAACGGGCGTTGGCGCTGCTCGATCGCATAACCCACGACCTGCCCGGCGGTGGCGAGAGTCGCGAGGGACAGCGCGCGATGGTGCGCAGCGTCGCCGCGGCGTTGTCTCGACGCCGCACGACCGTCATCGAAGCCGGGACCGGGATCGGCAAATCGCTCGCCTATCTGATCCCGGCCGTGATGTCGGGCCAGCGCGTGGTCGTCGCCACGGCGACGAAGAACCTGCAGGATCAACTGGCGATGAAGGACGCCCCGACGGTCGCGGCGAACGCGCCGGGCGTGCGCGTGGCGGTCCTCAAAGGCAAGCAGAACTACTTCTGTCGCAATCGCGCCCACGCCGTCAGCGGCGACACCCAACTGAGCTTCGACGACGGTTCGGACGTGCCCAAGGGCGTCGCCGACCAGATGCGACGGATCCTGCGGTGGTCGAACGAGACCGAGACCGGGGACCGCGACGAACTGTCCTTCGAGGTCGACCAGCGCGCGTGGCGACAACTCTCGGTCACGCCCCAAGAGTGTCTCCACCGGGCCAACTGTCCCCAGGGGCAGAACTGCTTCGCCGAACTGGCGAAGGACCGCGCCGCCGAGTCCTCGATCCTCATCGTCAACACCCACCTCTACGCGTCGCACCTGGCGTCGGGTTCGACGATCCTGCCGGCGCACGAGTTCGTCGTCTTCGACGAGGCGCACGAGATCGTCGACATCTTCGCCTCACTCCTCGGCACGTCGCTCAACGCCACGCGACTGCGGGGCCTCGC
Source organism: uncultured Acidimicrobiaceae bacterium (assembly GCA_963802735.1). GTDB lineage: Bacteria > Actinomycetota > Acidimicrobiia > Acidimicrobiales > RAAP-2 > RAAP-2. The sequence goes on from CAWDJY010000012.1 coordinate 355,010, forward strand.
GGGAACGGCTCGACCACTGCTCGGGGCGCAGTTCGTCGACCGCGCGCTCGACCTCGTCTCGGTGGCCGACCGATTCGCGGCGTCGTTGCAGCTCCAGTACGACCGCAACGAGCTGACCGGTCTGGACGAGGACTGTGCGCGCGAACTGAGCCGCGCCAATGAACTCGTCACCGCCCTCGTCGAAGGGCTTCGTTCGCTCACGACGAGCGGCGCCGACGCCGAGGCCCGCAAGATCCGCGCGCTCGGTCCGGCCATCCATCTGCTGAACGACCTCGCCCGCGTCAACAACGTGCGCACCGGCGAGCTGTTGTTCCTCGCCAAGCGTGACCGCGAGGTCGACGTCGAGATCTCACTGGTGGACGTCGGTCCGCGCCTGGCCGATGACCTGTGGGGCCACGTCACCGCGATCCTCACCAGCGCGACGATCCCCGACACGTTGCCCAAGAGTCTCGGACTGGGCGCCACCGCGATCGAGCACTTCGACAGTCCCTTCGACTACGCCGCGAATTCGCTCCTCTACGTGCCGGAGGACTTCCCGGCGCGCAACGACGCCGGCGCCGAAGTCGCGATCATCGAAGAGCTGATCGAACTGATCACCGCGGCCGGCGGGCGTACGCTCGCGCTCTTCACCAACCGCGCCGTGATGAACCGGGTGGCCGACGCGGTCACTTCGAGGCTCGAGACCGAGGTCCTCGTCCAGGGGACACGCTCGCGACAGCGCATCATCGAGGAGTTCCGCGACAACGCCGAGGCGAGCCTCTTCGCCGTGGCGAGCTTCTGGCAGGGCATCGACGTTCCGGGCCACTCGCTCAGTCTGGTCACGATCGATCGGCTGCCGTTCTCCGTGCCGAACGATCCGTTGGCCGAGGCCCGGCGGGCGAACTCCGAGCGGCCCTTCTACGAGGTCGACCTGCCCCGCGCGACGATGCTGCTCGCCCAGGGCGTCGGACGTCTGATCCGCAACAACACCGACCGCGGCGTCGTGGCCGTGCTCGACACGCGGCTCGCCCAGTCGAGCTACCGCGCCACCATGTTCCGCAAACTCCCGCCCATGAAACGCACGCGCGACCGCGCCCAGGTCCTCGCCTTTCTCCGCGAATTGCGCGAATAGCCCTTCGCCGCACGGATTGTCGACGCATCGAGGTAGGACCTGACATTTCGGAATAAACTACTTATTCACTCGATTAAGTAGTCCAGGAGTTGCACCGTGCACATTGACCTCTACCTCGTCCTCGGGAGCGCCGTCGTCGGCCTGCTCGTCGGACTGACCGGTATGGGTGGCGGGGCGCTGATGACACCGATGCTGGTGCTGCTCTTCGGCGTGACGCCGTCGGCCGCGATCGCCTCGGACCTCATGGCCGCGTTCTTCATGAAGCCGGCCGGCGTCGTGATCCACTGGCGGCGAAAGACCGTCAACACCGGCGTGGTCCGCTACCTCTGTTACGGCTCGGTGCCCGCGGCCTTCTTCGGCACCTACGTCATGCACCTGCTCGGTGAGAGCGCGCTCGCCGAGCACCGTCTGGAGATCCTGCTCGGCACCGCACTGATCATCGGGTCGGTCGCCATCTTCTACCGCTCGGCCTTCGTCGAGACCCCGGCCGTGGGCGACGAGCACGTCAAGGTGCGAAAGCTCCCGACTGTGTTCATCGGCGTGGTCGGCGGCTTCATGGTCGGTCTCACCTCGGTCGGCGCCGGCTCGCTCATCCTCGTGTTGCTGGTGATGCTCTACCCGTCGTTGAGCAACAAGCAACTCGTGGGCACGGACCTCGCGCAGTCCCTGCCCCTCACGTTCTCCGCGGCGCTCGGCACGCTGCTCTTCGGACACGTGCAACTCGGCCTGACGAGCTCGATCGTCATCGGGAGCGTCCCGGCGGTCATCATCGGCTCGCTGCTGTCGTCGCGATCGAACGGCTACCTGTTGCGCCGGGTCATCACCGGCGTCGTGCTGCTCAGCGGACTGAAGTACGTCGGCGTGCCCACGGACTGGCTCGGCGGCATCGGCGCCCTCGAGATCGTGTTGATCTCGTTCCTCACGTATCGACACTGGCGACGCACGCGCGCCGTGCCCGACTCAGTACCCGAAACGGTCCAGGGTGTCGTCACGCTTCTGCCAACCGGGCTCGACGGAGACCTTTAGCTCCAGGAAGCACCCCTCGGGGAGTTGACGCCGCGCCGCGATGCCGACGTCCTTCAAGAGTGCGCCGCCCTTGCCGATCACCATCCCCTTCTGCGACTCTCGTTCCACGAGGATCTCAACCGTGATGTGCGGCCACTCGAACTCGATCACGCGCGTGTGGATCGAGTGCGGCAGCTCCTGCTTGGTCTTGCGCACCAGCTGCTCACGCACCAGTTCCGCGACCCACATCGCCTCGGGCACGTCGGAGACCTCGTCCTCGGGGAAGAGGAACGGTGACACGGGCATGGCCGTTCGCACGTAGTCGATCAGTTCCGCCGTCCCCTCGCCGGTCTTGGCCGACACCGGGAAGTACTCCACGCGCGCCGCGACGTCGCCCAGGTCCATCTCCTCGGCGAGTTCGTCGACGGCCGTGGTCGCGGCGACGAGTTGCGCGACGACGGTCTCTCGGCCGGACTTGTCCATCTTGTTCACGACGACGACCGGTCGGGGCGCGTTGCGGCCGTGCGCGTTTCGCAGCATCGTGGCGATCACGTTGCGATCGCCGGGGCCGATCGACGCGCCGGCCTCGATGACCGCGAGGATCACGTCCACGCCGTCCGCCGCGGCGCGCGCGGTGTCGTTGAGCCGACCGCCCAGCGTCGTGCGCGGACGGTGGATGCCCGGGGTGTCGACGAAGATGATCTGGGTGTCGCCCTCGGTGAGCATGCCGCGGATCGCCTGTCGGGTGGTGTTGGGCGAGGCCGCGGTGATCGAGACCTTCGTGCCGACGACCTGGTTCAACAGGGTCGACTTGCCGACGTTCGGTCGGCCGATGATGGCCGCGAAGCCGGAACGGGTCATTCGACGTCCACGAGCGGCTGGACGAGGACCTCTTCGACCCGACGCCCGTCGAGGCGCAGCACCGTAAGGCGGTAGTGCGCGGTCGAATAGACGCTGCCGACGTCCGGCACGCCGCCGGCCAGGTCCATGACCAGTCCGCCCACGGTGTCCCACCCGTCCTTGGGTAGCGCCAGGCCGTACTCCACGTTGGCGTCGTCGATGTTGAGACGACCGCTCAGTTCCAGGCCCCGCTCGATCGTCTGTTCCTCGTCGTCCTCCTCCTGGACCGGGTCGGACTCGTCGGTGATCTCACCGACGAGCTCTTCGAGGACGTCTTCCAAGGTCACCAGTCCGGCCGTGCCACCGTATTCGTCGACGACGACGAAGAGGTGACTCTTGACGCGACGGAACTCGGCCAGCAGCGCCGCGACCCGCTTGGTCTCGGGGACGAAGTGGGCTTGACCCATGTGGTCGCGCAGCAGCTCGTGGCCGAGGTCGTGGGCGACGAGGTCGGCCAGGTGACGCAGGTTCACGATACCCACCACGTCGTCGACGCCCTCGCCGAGGACCGGGAGTCGGGACCGCCCGGACTGCACCGAGAGGTCCAGTGCCTCACGAATGGTCGCCGTGTCGGCGATGTCGACCATGTCGATGCGCGGGACCATGACCTCGCGCACGATGGTGTCGCCGAACTCGATGACCGAATGGATGAAGTTGCGCTCCTCGGACTCGATCGCCTCGTCCTCGTGGGCGACGTCGGCCATGGCGAGCACTTCGGACTCGGTCACGCGCGACGTTCGCCCGGTCGGACCGAACCAGCCGATCACCGTGTCGGCGATCGACAACAAGAAGCTCGAGACCCACTTGATCGGCCAGAACTTCAATATCCTTCGCACGATGGGCGCGGCGGTCAGCGCCGCGGAGTCGGGGTGCTGCACCGCGTAATTCTTCGGGATCGCCTCGAAGACGACGAAGATGATGAGCACCTCGCCGACCGTCGCGATGAACAGTCCGGCCGCGCCGAAGAGACGTCCCGCGAGGACGCCGACCATCGTCGCCGAGACCAGTTGGCAGATCAGCACCAGGAGCAGGATCGTGTTGAGGAATTTCTCCGGCGACTCGGACAACTCCACGAGCGCCTTCGCGCCGTGACGACCCTGGTCGCGCAGCGAACGCGCGCGCGACTTGTTCATTCGCACGAGCGAGGTCTCCGCGACGGCGAAGAAGCCCGAGAGGATCAAGAGCACCGCGATCGTCACGGTCAAGTAGGTGTCACTCGCGCTCCAGGTCACGCCCTTCGCGGCGATCGCCGCGATCACGACGCGACCTTCTTGTAGTGGCGCGCCAACAACACGCGCTCGCGGGCCTCCATCCGCTCCGCTTCGTCGTCCTCGGCGTGGTCCCAGCCGAGCAGGTGCAGCACGCCGTGGACCACGAGCAACGCCAACTCGTCGTTCAACGAACACTCGTGTTCGACGGCGTTGCGCGCGGCGACGGCCGGGCAGATCACGATGTCACCGACCAACTGCGGTATCTCCGGGAGGGGCGGTTCGCCGGGGCCGGTGCCGCCGGCGTCCGGGACCCGTCCGGACGGTTCCGGCTCGTTGTCGATCGGGAAGCTCAGGACGTCGGTCGGTCCGGCTTTGCCCATGAACTGTTGGTTGAGCGCCGAGATGGCCGGTTCGTCGAGGAAGAGCAGCGAGACCTCGCAGAGACCCCGCACGCCCTCGTCGGTCAGGGCGCCGTTGGCGAGTGCGACCCAGAACTCGAGGTCGATGGTCTCGTCGTGCTGCTCGTCGGCAGCGTAGATATCGATGCTCATGACGTTTGTTGGTCGTAGGCGGCGACGATGTCGGCGACGATGCGGTGCCGCACGACGTCCTTCGCGCTGAGGTGGATGAAACTGATCCCCTCGATGTTCCAGAGGATCTTCTCGATCGTCGCGAGCCCACTGTGGCGTCCGTTGAGGTCGACCTGGGTCACGTCGCCGGTCACGACCGCCTTGGAGTTGAAGCCGATGCGCGTCAGGAACATCTTCATCTGCTCGGGTGTCGTGTTCTGGGCCTCGTCCAGGATGATGAACGAGTCGTTCAGCGTGCGTCCGCGCATGAAGGCGAGCGGCGCCACCTCGATGGTGCCGTTGGCGATGAGACGTTGTGCGCCCTCGGGACCGACCATGTCGTAAAGGGCGTCATAGAGCGGCCGCAGGTACGGGTCGACCTTCGCCATGAGGTCACCCGGGAGGAATCCCAGGTGCTCACCGGCCTCGACGGCGGGGCGCGTCAGTACGATGCGCTGGACCTGGCGGCGCTGGAGCGCCTGGACCGCCTGGGCGACCGCGAGGTAGCTCTTGCCGGTGCCGGCCGGCCCGATGCCGAAGGTGATGATCGAGGAGTCGATGGCGTCGGTGTAGCGCTTCTGACCGGCGGTCGAGGGACGGACGGTCTTGCCCTTGGCGCCGCGCACGACCTCGTGGCGCAGCACCTCGCTCGGTCGCAGGTCGTCGTCGACCATGTCGATCGTTCGCGCGATCTTCGCGGGGTCGAGCGCCTGGCCGCTCTCCAGGACCAGCACCAGCTCGTCGAAGAGGCGCAGCACCTTGGCGGCGTCGGGGCCGGTGACGGCGATCTGGTTGCCCTGGACCCGGATCTTGGACTTCGGGAACGAGTTCTCGATGACGCGCAGGTGCTCGTCGCGGGGTCCGAGCAGTCCCGACATCAAGTGCGTATTCGGTACGAAGGTGGTCGCCGTGAGGGCCTCTTGGGCCGTGGCATCAAAGGTCATCCGGGTGGCCACTCCATTCGACGTCCGCCGAGGACGTGCATGTGCAGGTGCGCGACGGTCATCTGGCCGTCGGTGCCGATGTTGAAGACCAACCGGTAACCGCTGTCGCGCACGCCCTCGAGTTCCACGACCTCCTGGGCCAGGAGGATCAGGTCGTCCACGATGCCGCCGTGGCTGCTCGCGATCTCGTCGGCGCTCGTGATGTGCTCCTTCGAGACGACGAGCACGTGGACCGGCGCCTGCGGTGCGATGTCGTGGAACGCGTACGCCCGATCACTCTGGGCGACGGGCTTCGACGGGATCTCCCCGGCGACGATTTTGCAAAACAGGCAGTCACTCATGTGTTGCTCTCATCATTACCGAGTTTTCGCGTCCGTGAGGGTAAATCCCCAACCACCAGCGCCGAAAGCCAACAGTGACGCCGCGACCACGCCGGCCGTCTCGGCGCGCAGCACGGTCGGTCCGAGCGAGAGTCGCGGGTGTTCGCCCCACTCCCCTTCTTCCCAACCGCCTTCCGGTCCGACGCACACGCCGTGCACGCCGTTCCAGTCGCTCGCGCCGTCGAAGTGCGTGAACGCGACGTTCACCGGCACGTCACGCACGTGCAACGGTTCGTCGACCAATACGTCGTAGGTGCGGCGACTCTGCGCGTTCGCTTCGTTCGCCACCCGGCGCCAGCGCGCCACGATCTTGTCGCGCACCTCCCCGCGGAACTTCACGACGACGCGCGCGCTCATCAGCGGCACGATACGGTGCACGCCCAGTTCCGTCGCCTTGACGACCGTCCATTCGCTGCGGTCACCCTTCAAGGGCGAGAGATAGAGCGTCGTGGTCGGCGACGGCGGATCGATGTGCACCGGCGTGACGCGGTGCAGCGCGTGGTCGCCCACTTCACAGAGCGACCACGATCCGGCGCCGTCGGTGACGACGATCTCCTCGCCGCTGCGTGCGCGCAGCACTGTTCGCAGGTGATGGTCGTCGGCCGCGCTGAGCGTCGGTTGTCCCGGATCCTCGACGTGGAACTGCGCGAGGGCGGCCACGCGGCGCGGCCACTCGAGCAGCGTCACTTCTTCGCTTTGCGACGGTGGAAGAGTCCCCCGCTCGCTTCGAGGACCGGTTCGTGGCGGTGTTCGGCCAGTTGACGCAGCAGCTCTTCGGTGGTGTCGTCGAGCTCGGTCGGCACGTCGACCATGAGGTGCACGTAGAGGTCGCCGCGACCACGCCCGTGGAGGTGCTCGACGCCCTGGTGGCGCAGTCGGTGCACGGTGCCGTTGGCGCTGCCGGCCGTGACCTCGACGGACACCGTGTCACGCAGCGTCGGCACCTCGATCGTCGCGCCGAGCACGGCCTGGGTGAAGGCGATGTGGGCCTCGTGGTGCAGGTCGTCGCCGTTGCGCACGAAGCGCGAGTCGTTCTGCACCCGCAGGTGCACGAAGAGCCGACCGTTCGCACCGCCGCGCAGTCCGGCCGGACCCCGGTCGCTCAGGCGCATGGTCGAGCCGTCCTCGACGCCGGCCGGCACCTGGATGGTGAGCGTGGTCGTCTCGTTGCGCCGACCGTCGCCCCGACAGTCGGCGCACGGCGTGTCGATGCGTGAACCCATGCCGTTGCACCGCGTGCACGGCATGGACGTGACCATCTGGCCGAGGATCGAGTTGCGCACGCGCTGGACGACCCCGACGCCGGCACACTCGACGCACGTGGTCGGTGAGGTCCCCGGCGCACAGCCCGACCCGTCGCACGTGGGGCAACGGTGCGCGAGCGTGACGGTGACCTCTTTGGTCGCGCCGAAGGCCGCGTCGTCCAGCGTGATGTCGAGCGAGATCTCGGCGTCGGGTCCCGGTTGGGGTCCGCGGCGCTGCGGGGCGTGACCGCCGAGTCCGCCGAAGAACATGTCGAAGATGTCCTGGACCGAACCGGCCCCGAAGGGGTTGCCGCCGGCGCCGACGTCGGAGCCGAAGCGGTCGTAGTTCGCGCGTCGCTCGGGGTCCGAGAGGATCTCGTAGGCCTGCGAGACCTCCTTGAACCGCGCCTCGGCGCCGGGGTCGTCGTTCGTGTCCGGGTGGTACTGGCGCGCGAGGCGCCGGTAGGACCGCTTCAACTCTTCCTGGGTCGCGTGGTGGTCGACCTCGAGCACGGCGTAGAGGTCGGTGTTAGGCACGGTCGTCGGCTCCGGCGAAGTGGCGAGAGAGGTTCGCCGAGACGACCTCGGCGGCGGCCATCGCCTCGCGGTACTTCATGCGCGTCGGTCCGAGCAGTCCGACCGCGCCGGCTGGCGTGCCGTCGATGGTGACCGGCGCGACGATCAGCGCGCACGTCGACAGCGGCGCGAAGCCGTGTTCGGAACCGATGGCGACCGAGAGTCCCTGATCGAGGATGTCCTGGACGAGGCTCACGACGAGCAGCTCCTGCTCCAAGATCGCCAACACCTGACGCACGGTTTCCACGCCTTCGAAGACCTCAGCGACCTTGGACGAACCGCCGATGAAGACCTGCTCGCCCTCCATGACCGGCTGTTGGGCGTGCAGCGTGCTCACCGCCTCGCGCACGAGGGCCGCCTCGTTGTCGTGGCGCGAGGGCACCTGGACGCGGGACTCGAGTGACGTGTTGATGAGCAACGCGTTGAGTTGGCGCGAGGCCTCCATCACCTCTTTGGGCGTCGCTTCGAAGTTCGGCATGACGCTGTGTTTGATCACCGATCCATCCGAGAAGACCGTGACGAGCAGGTGGTGGCGCGCGTCGAGACTGACCAGCTGCACGCTCAGGATCGTGGCGTGCGCGTGACCGGCGCCGACGACGACCGAGGTGTAACTGGTCATCTGGCTCAGCAACGTCGAGGTCTGCTCCAGCACCTCTTCGACCTCGCCGCGCACGCTCGCGAAGAAGTCCTTCACCTGCTTCTGTTGGACCGAACCGAGGACCCCCGACTGGAGGTGGTCCACGAAGTAGCGGTAGCCCTTGTCGGTCGGGATCCGACCGGCCGAGGTGTGGGGCTGGGCGAGGTATCCCTCGCGCTCGAGGGCGACCATCTCCGAGCGCACCGTCGCCGAGGAGACGTCGAGATCGGCACTGGCCGCGACGGCCGAGGAGCCAACCGGTTGCGCGGTGTCGATGTGCTCGACGACCACGGCCTTCAAGATGGTGGCCTTGCGGTCGTCCAGGTCCACGACGATCTTCGTGGGTTTGCGTACTGCGCGACGGGCCATGCCTCTCCTTGTTAGCACTCAATTCTACCGAGTGCTAATACCGCCGCGCCGTTCAAGTGTGGGATCGAACGTTGCGCGCAGAACCGCGACTCGGTCGGTCCCCTGGATTGCCTGCGAGGAGCGGTCGCTACGTGTACGGCGTGAAGCCCGCTCGCTGGAGTTTGCGCCACTTCGTCAGCCGAACAATCGCGCGCTCGGGATGCGTGCGCAACGCGCGCAGAATGAGGAGGATACGGATTGTCATCACCACACCGGCCGCCGCGCAGATCGAGGCGCAGAGCGCCGCGGTCAAGAGCAGGTCATTCCTCGGCGCCATGGCGGTGATCAGTCCGCCGGGGATGAGCAGTATCACGACGAGGCGGGTGAGCCCGTTCAAGAGTCGTGCGCGAAACCAGGCTTCGAGTCCCTCGGCCTTCGCCCGCGTCTCTTCTTCGTGCGTCTCAGCTGGGCCCGTCATGGAGTCTCCTCAATCGTCCAGAAGTATAAGTCGCGGCGCCGTCGCCGTACGTGAACGGCGATCGCCTCGGTCAGCGACTCAGCGGGTTCCGTACCTCGTCGCGAAGTTCCCGAGTATCACGTTGCACACTGACGATTCTGACGCTGGCAGAACGCAGGTCTCGGTCCAACTGCCGTCACTGTGCTTGTCGTCGAAGTACGTCATCACGCCCATCGCGGGATTCGCGCCACCGGAGGGATCCGCGTCACCGCTCACGCCCGGCGGGTCGGTGAAATCGACCAGGTGACTTGTCCGCTTCGTCACGACTTCGGACGACGGTTGCGTCGTCGGACAAACCTTCCCCAAGGTGCTGCGGTAATCCTTCGCCGCGGTGGCGAACAACGGACACGCGAGGCCTTCGCGACAACCGACACAGGCGCTCGTTTGCGAGGCGTCGATCTCCTGCGCGGTCGATCCGGCACTCAGCGTCGCACTCGAAACCTGATTTTGACCCGGCGGAGCGACGTGTACCGCACTGGAGCCGTCCGCGCCGATACCCGCGGTGCAGCTCCACCCCGTCGGCGCCAGTATCTCGACGAGTCCCTCATTGTCCGAATAGACGGCGAACTGCGTGGAGTACTGCTTCGGAAGCTTCACCTGGAGCGTCGAGGGCAGAATCGCCGGCGTCTCACTGGCGTCGCCCACGGACGTCGTGCAGACGTTGAGCGGAAGCTGCACCGTGACGGCGTTGTTCGTCGAGATGTCGATGTGCACGTGGCGCAGTCCGATGGTGAGGCCGATGGCGAGCACGAAGATCACCACGATGAAGCCGCCCGCGAGTCGCAGGACCCGTTCTCGAGGGATCGATTTCAAGGGAACGACGTCAGCGGTCGTGGTCGTCGGCGCGACCTGCGCGACGTCCCTCGCCGGGAATCGTCGCCCGCACGTGTCACAGAAGACCGCGTCGTCCTTGTTGAGTGCTCCACACTCGCACGTCTTCACCGGGACCTCTTAGTCCTCGAGCTTCAACGCCGCGACGAAGGCCTCTTGCGGGACCTCGACGCGACCGAGGCTCTTCATGCGCTTCTTGCCCTCTTTTTGCTTCTCGAGGAGCTTGCGTTTTCGCGTGATGTCGCCGCCGTAACACTTGGCGAGGACGTCCTTGCGACGGGCCTTCACGGTCTCGCGGCTGATGATGCGCCCGCCGACCGCGGCCTGGATCGGCACGTCGAACATCTGGCGCGGGATGAGTTCTTTCAGTCGCTCGGCCATGCGCCGACCGTAGTAGTCGGCGTTGGACTTGTGCACGATGGTCGAGAAGGCGTCGACCGGCTCGTGGTTGATCAGCAGGTCGACGCGCACCAGTTGCGAGGTGATGTAGCCGCTTGGTTCGTAGTCCAGGCTGGCGTAGCCCTTGGTGCGGCTCTTCAAAGCGTCGAAGAAGTCGATGACGACCTCGGCCAGGGGGATCGTGTAGCGCAGCTCCACCCGGTCGGTCGACATGTAGTCCATCTTGATCATCTCGCCGCGGCGGCTCTGGGCCAGGTCCATGACGGCCCCGAGGTACTCCGAGGGCGTCAGGATCGTGATCGCGAGCATCGGCTCGTCGATGTGGTCCAGTCGACTGAGGTCCGGCAGTTCGGTCGGATTGTCGACGAGCAACTCCGTGCCGTCGGTGAGGAAGGCCCGGTAGACGACTGACGGCGCGGTCGCGATGATGCCGAGGTCGAACTCGCGGTCTAGTCGCTCGCGCACGATCTCCATGTGCAGCAGTCCCAAGAACCCGCAGCGGAAACCGAAACCGAGCGCCTTGGAGGACTCCGGCTCGTAGGTGATCGACGCGTCGTTGAGCTTGAGCTTGTCGAGCGCGTCGCGCAGGTCCGGCAGGTCGTCGCCGTCGATCGGGTAGATGCCGCAAAAGACCATCGGCTTGGGATCGAGGTAGCCGCCCAATGGCTTGGCCGGGCGCGCCGCCTCGGTGATCGTCTCGCCCGAGCGCGCGCCGCCGACGTCCTTGATGCCGGCCACGATGAAGCCGACCTCGCCGGGACCGAGCTGGTCGACCCGGATCATGTCGGGCGTGCGGATGCCGATCTCTTCGATCTCGTGGTTCTCGCCGGCCTGGAGCATGCGCACGCGCGTGTCGGCGCGCAACGTGCCGTTCACGATGCGGATCGAACTGATCACCCCGCGGTACTGGTCGTAGTAGGAGTCGAAGATGAGCGCCTGGAGCGCGGCATTCGGATCGCCCTTCGGGGCGGGGATGCGTTCGATGACGGCGTGCAACAACTCGGGCACGCCCTCACCGGTCTTGGCCGAGATCTGCAGGATCTGGTCGCCCGGGAGTCCGAGGACCCGTTCGAGCTCCTCGATGCAGCGTTCGGGGTCGGCCGCCGGGAGGTCGATCTTGTTGAGCACGGCGATGATCTCGAGGTTGTGCTCGATCGCCTGGTAACAGTTGGCCAGGGTCTGCGCCTGGATGCCCTGGCTGGCGTCGACCAGCAAGACGGCGCCCTCGCAGGCGGCCAGGGAGCGCGACACCTCGTAGCCGAAGTCGACGTGCCCGGGCGTGTCGATCAATTGGATGATGTGGCCGTCGTAGTTGACCCGGACGTTCTGGGCCTTGATCGTGATGCCGCGCTCGCGCTCGATGTCCATCGAATCGAGGTACTGCGCGCGCATGAGGCGCGGGTCGACGGCGCCGGTGATCTCGAGGATCCGGTCCGACAACGTGGACTTGCCGTGGTCGATGTGCGCGATGATGCTGATGGTGCGGATTTTGGCGGAATCGACGGTCGTTGAAGGAGTTGCCACGGTCCATCAAGGCTACCGGCGTTCCGGATCGATCCCTTGCCGAAAAGCCGCTAGAAACCTCCTGCTAACATTGGCAAGCCCACTGGACGCACAGTCCGTGCACTAGAACGAGGAATTTCGTGGCAAACATCAAGAGCCAGATCAAGCGCAACAAGCAGAACGTCGTCGCGCGCGAGCGCAACAAGAAGGTCAAGTCCGAGGTCCGCACCCGCGTGAAGAACGCCGTGGCCGCCGTCGGGACCGAGGACGAAGAGACCGCCCTGCGCCTGGCGATCAAGCGCATCGACAAGGCCGCCACCAAGAAGATCATCCACAAGAACCAGGCGGCCAACAAGAAGAGCGGCCTGATGAAGCGGATCGCCGCGCTGAAGGAGAACGCCTAAGCGTTCACCAGACCTAGCGGCGCCGGGCGCCCTGGGTCATCTTGGCCAGCCGGGCCACCAGGATCTCCACGACGGTCAGTTCGGTCACGTCCATGTCGGTGTCGAGGTCCTTCCCGCCGTAACTGACGCCACCCTTGAGGGCCACGTCGGCGTCGGCGATCCAGTGGACCGCGGTCGCGATCCGGTCGGTGCCGAGTCGCTGGGACATCTGCAACGCCTTGGTCGCCGGGAACCCCTTCACGCCGAGCAGCGCCCCGGCCTCGTCGGCCGAACGCACGCCGCTCCCCTCGAGCTTCGCCATGCGCAGGTAGTGGCGTTGCAGGATGTTCACGATCTGCAGTCCGGCGCGGCCCTTGGAGTCCAGCATGCGACGCGCGACGACGATCGCCTTGGTCGCGTCGCCGCCGTCGATGGCGTCGGTCAGGTCCCACTCGGGGACGTCGCCGGCGTCGCCGAGGTACGGCTCGACGTGGGAGAAGTTGAGCGGCGCCGACCCGTAGATCGTCTGGAGGGTGCGCGCGAGCGCGTCGACGCGCGCGACGTCGTCGCCCAGTCGGTCGGTGATCCTGACGGCCGTCTCGTGATCGACGTTCACGCGGTACTCGCTGACCTTGGCCTCGACGAAGGTGACGCGGTCGGCGGTGCGCGAACCGACGTTCACCTCGACGACGGACGCGGCGCCCTTGACCAGCTTGTGCGCCTTCGTCCCGACGACCGCGACGACCAGGGTGACGTCCGGCGCCGGGTCGTTCATCCACGCCAGCACGTCGGCGACCTCGTCGGCGAGGAGTGACTGCGCGTCACGCACGACGACGACGCGACGCGCGACGAGGAACGGCGGCGTGTTGAGCGCCTCCATCACGAACGGCGTCACCGCCTCTCCCCCGCTGTTGGTCACGTCCTTCGCGGTGAAGTCCTGGAGCGCGAAGGACGGGTCGAGTTCGCCGAGGGCCTCGGCGATGACGTTGTGGACCGCGTCGTAGACCATCGTGGCGTCGGTGCCGACGACGCAGACGCTCGAGGTCACGAGCGCTCCTCGTCGAGCAGTCGCGCAATCACGTCGCGCACCCGCACGGTTCCCTGGACGTCATGGACCCGAACGATACGACACCCCGCCGCGATGCCGAGCGCGGTCGCGGCGAGCGACGGTTCGCGACGGTCGGTCACGGGCAGGTCGAAGAGCACGCCGAGGAACGTCTTGTTCGAGGCCGACAGCAGGAGCGGCGCGCCGAGCGCGGCGAGGCGGTCCGAGTCGCGAAGGAGTTGCAGCGACTGGGCGGCGGTCTTGCCGAGGTCGAGTCCGGCGTCGACGATGACGCGATCCTCCGCGACCCCGGCGTCCAGGGCTCGCTGACGCCGGTCGGTCAGGAACGCCGCGACCGTGGCGGTGACGTCGTCGTAGTGGGGCTCGGGATCGGCGACGCGGGGTCGCAGGCGGATGTGCGTGGCGACCACGGTCGCGCCGGCTTCCGCGGCCACGGGCAGGTAGTCGTCGTCGGCGAAACCGCTGATGTCGTTGCCGACGCAGGCGCCCTCGGCGAAGGCCGCCTTGGCGACCGAGGCGCGCCACGTGTCGATGCTCACCGGTCCGTCGAAACGTCGTACGAGTTCGGTGACGACGGGCACGACGCGGTCGAGCTCTTCGGCTTCGTCGACCTCGTCACCGGGACCGGCCTTCACGCCGCCGACGTCGAGTACGTCCGCGCCGTCGCCGATGAGTCGCTCGGCGCGCGCGAACAGGACGTCGAGGTCGAAGGTCGCGGCCGGTTCGTAGAAGGAGTCCTTCGTGCGATTCAAGATCCCCATCACCAACGCCCGTGTCGTGAGGTCGAACGTCGTCGTGCCGAGGCGAAGGGCAATCGGCGCCGCCGGCTGAAAGACCCGCACTAGTAGAGGCGGCTGGCGAGTTTTCGCCGGTACGACACGTAGCGCGGGTCCTCGGGTCCGAGGGCGTCGAGGATCTCCAGCAACGAGTCCTTGGCGCTGGGCGTACTGGAGGACTGCTCGAGCAGGTGCTCGAGGGTGAGGTCGAGGTCACCCTCCAGCGAGACGCCACTTCGCTGCAGCCGGATCCGCGCGAGCACGGTCTTGGCGGCCACGACGTTCTCGAACGGCGTGAGGACCTCGTCGGCCTCGTCGAGTCGATCGGCCCGACGCAGCAGGTCGCCGAGGGAGACCGCGGCCTCCAGGTTCGTCGCGTCGAGTTCGAGCGCCGCGCGCAGCGACGCCTCGTCACCGGCGTCCACGAGCTTGTCGACCTTCGACGCGCCCGGGGCGAGTTTCTCGACGAACTCGCGCACCGTCGACTCCGGGAACGCGCCGACGAAGGAGTCGACGATCTTGCCCTCGTGGATCGCGAACACGGCCGGAATCGATTGCACCTTGAAGGCCTGGGCGATCTGCGGGTTCGTGTCGATGTCGACCTTGGCGAGTTCGACCGCACCACCGGTCTCGTCGATCACCTTCTCGATGATCGGTCCGAGCGTCTTGCACGGACCGCACCACTCGGCCCAGAGGTCCACGACGACCGGTACGGTCATCGAGCGCTCCATCACGGCGGTCCCAAATGTCGCGTCAGTTACGTCAGTCACGACGGTCAGCATAACGGCGCGATCCGGTGATCGATGGGGTGACAAAGCGCTGTTAGCCTCCTCGAATATGAACACGGCCGTCGTCGGAATCGACGAAGCGAACGT
Source organism: uncultured Acidimicrobiaceae bacterium (assembly GCA_963802735.1). Classification (GTDB taxonomy): domain Bacteria; phylum Actinomycetota; class Acidimicrobiia; order Acidimicrobiales; family RAAP-2; genus RAAP-2. The sequence continues at coordinate 370,285 of CAWDJY010000012.1, forward strand.
CTCGGCGTGGATGGTCGAGCACCTCGACGCCGTCGCTCCCCTGACCTTCGAACTGATCGCCGGCGGACGTTCGAACCTCACCTATCGGGTGGTCGACGCGCAGGGCACGGCCTTCGCGCTGCGACGTCCGCCCACCAGTCACGTGCTCCCCACCGCCCACGACATGGTGCGCGAACACACGGTGATCTCGGCCCTCTACCCGTTGGGGATACCGGTCGCCCAGCCCTTGGGGCTCTGTGTCGACGAGGAGGTCAACGAACGACCGTTCTACGTCATGGAGTTCGTCGACGGCGCGATCCTGCGCGACCGCGCCCAGGCGGAGGCGACCTTCGACGAGGCGACCCGCGGCGTCATCGGCGATCACCTCGCCGCGACCTTGTCGCAACTCCACGACGTCGACGTCGATCGCGCCGGTCTCGGTGAACTCGCCCGCCACGACGGCTACATCGAGCGCCAGCTGCGTCGATGGCGCACCCAGTACGAACAGATGCACGTCGAAGGGGTCGATCACGGCGGACTGATCGAAGCCGTCGGCGACGAACTGAGCGCGCGGATCCCCACTCAGCAACGGGTCTCGGTCGTGCACGGGGACTACCGCCTCGACAACACCGTGCTGGATCAGGACGGCCGCGTGCGCGCCATCCTCGACTGGGAGATCTGCACGCTGGGCGACCCGCTCGCCGACCTCGGACTGCTGATGGTCTATTGGGCCGAACCCGCGGACGCGACCGCGTCGCTGCTCGGCGTGGCACCGACGACGGCCAAGGGATTCGCCTCTCGTGAGCAGGTTCTCAAGGCGTACGCGTCGCACTCGTCGCTGGACCTCGCCCACGTCGCCTACTATCAAGCGTTCGGCTACTGGAAGTTGGCCTGCATCATGCAAGGGGTATTCGCTCGTTACAGTGCTGGCGCCGCCGGCGGTGACCAGGGCAGCGTCTCCGAATACCCGACACATATTTTGATGCTCGCACAAAGTGCGAAGATGACATTGGAGGGAAGCTGATGGACGACGAAATCTACGACCACATCATCTTCCTGGCGGACCCCGACCTGAACGAACCGGTCCTCGTCATCGCGCTCGAGGGATGGATCGACGCGGGCCTCGGCGCGAGCAACGCGCTGGGCACCATGCTCGACACGATCTACACCGAGGTGCTCGCCACCTTCGACACCGAGTACTTCATCGACCAGCGCGCGCGCCGGCCGATCGCGCGCATCGTCGATGGCGTCACGACCGAGCTGACGTGGCCCGAGATCCAACTGCGCTTCGGTCGCGACGGCGACGGCGCGGACATCCTCTTCCTCGTCGGTCCTGAGCCGGACTTCCACTGGAGCGACTTCGTGGACGTCGTGACCGACGCCGCCGGACGCTTCGACGTGCGACTCGTCGTCGGCCTGGGCGCCTTCCCCGCCCCGACGCCGCACACCCGACCGGTGCGCATCATCGGCACCGCGCCGGCCACGAGCGCCAACCTGCTGGCGCGCGTCGGAACCGTCTCCGGCGAACTCGAGGTCCCGGCGGGCATCAGCTCGGCGCTCGAACTGGGTTTCTCCGAGGTCGACATGGAGATCGTGACCCTTTGGGCGCGGGTGCCGCACTACGTAGCCTCCATGCCGTATCCGCAGGCGTCCGCGGCGTTGATCGACGGCCTGGCGAGCATCGCCGGGCTGACACTCGACGCGGGCAGCCTGCGCGCGTCGGCCGAAGAGGCGCGCCAGCGCGTCGATGACCTCGTGACCAACAATCCCGATCACACGACGATGGTCGAGCAGCTTGAAGAAGCGGCCGACGAAGTCGAGGGTGCGTCACTCGCCGACGAACTGCCCAGTGGCGACGAGTTGGCCGCCGAGTTGGAGAAGTTCCTGCGGGGCGAAGCGAACTGATTCGTCAGTCGGTCGTGTTCACGTCGACGTCGCCCTCTTCGATTCGCAGGCCGAGGCCCAGGGCGTAGCCCTCGAGGAACAAGGCACTCTCCTCTTGACGTTCGAAGCGATCGGCGATCTCGTTGAATCGTGGCGTGTGACCGACCTCTTGGAGGTGCGCCAACTCGTGCACGAGGACCGCGTCGATGACCCACTCGGGACACTGCCGTAGTCGATTCGACATGCGGATCTCTTTGGAGGCCGGCGAACACGACGCCCAGCGCGCCTGCTGGTTCTTCACCCACCGCACGGAACTCGGCAGCACGCCATCGTTGTAACGCTCGGCGAGTGCGCGCGCACGGTCCTCCAGCGACGCGTCACCGGTCGAGTTCTGGGGACGCTGCGTCATGAGGCGCTCCACCAGATCGTCGACGAAACTCGTGCGTTCACGTCCCTTGATCCGCGCCGGTATCAACACCACGATCCGACTGCCCGACCAATGCGCGGTCCCGGTCTTCTTCCTCCTGGTCGAGGCCCGTATCTCTACCTCGGGTCGATCGAAGCGCGGTGGTTCGATCGTGATCGTGGTGTCCGATTCCTTGTTCGAGTGTTTGCCCATCAGACGATGATGTTCACCAGTCGAGGAGGTCGCGAGACGATTCGCTTCGGCGTCGCACCGGCCAGGACCGCGCTGATCGCGGCGTCTTCCAGCGCCTCGGTGGCGGCGTCGGCCATCGAGATGTCCGGTGGCACTTCGATTCGCGCGCGCACCTTGCCGTTGACCTGCACGACCATGGTCACCTTGGCGCGCTTCACCATCTCGGGATCGGCGAGTGGCCAGGCCTCGACGTGCACGCTCTTCTCCCCCGGGTGGCGTTCCTCCCAGATCTCAGCGGTGACGTGGGGCGCCATCGGTGCGAGCAGCTTGACCAGCACGTCGATCGCCTCGTCGAAGGTGGCACGCTCGGCGCCGTGATCACTACGTGCCCACTTGGAGACGCCGTTGAGGAGCTCCATCAGCGCCGCCACCGCGGTGTTGTGGCTCCAGTGCTCGAGATCGTGCGTGACCTTGTCAATCGTGCGATGCACCGTTCGGCGGACCTCGAGGTCGCTCTCGTCGACGCCGTCGTGGAAGTTGACCTCGTGGTACTGACTCAGTCGATAGACGCGGTCGAGGAATCGACCACACCCGTCGATGACCTCGTCGGTCTGGTCGGTCCAGTCGATGTCGTCGGCCGGCGGTCCGGCGAAGAGATGGAAGAGTCGCAGTCCGTCGGCGCCGACGGTCTCGTAATACTCCTCGGGCGCGACGAGGTTGCCCTTGGATTTGGACATCTTCGTGCCCGAGAGTCGGATCATGCCCTGGGAGAACTGGCGCTTGAACGGCTCTCGCGGTATGCCGGGCGCGAAGCCGATGTCGACCATGGCCTTCTCGTAGAAACGAGCGTAGAGGAGGTGCAAGATGGCGTGTTCGATGCCGCCGATGTACTGGTCGACGGGCATCCACTTCGCCGCTTGCGCCGGGTCGAACGCCTGGTCGGGCGTCCAGGGATCGGTGTAGCGCAGGAAGTACCACGAGGAGTCACAGAAGGTGTCCATCGTGTCGGCCTCGCGCAAGGCTGGCGCGCCGCAGACCGGGCAGGTGGTGTTGCGGAACTCCGCGTGAGTCGCGAGCGGCGACTGTCCGGTCTTGTCCATGGTGACGTCGTCGGGCGCGAGGACCGGCAACTGGTCGTCGGGCACCGGCACGATCCCGCAGTTCGAGCAATAGATGATCGGGATCGGCGTGCCCCAGAATCGTTGACGTGAGATCAACCAGTCACGAAGGCGGTAGTTGACCTTGACGTCACCGTGCGCGTTGTCGGCCAAGAACTCCGTCGCGCGGACTTTCGCCGTGGCGATGTCGAGCCCGTCCAAGAAGCCGGAGTTGATCTTCTCGCCCTCGCCGTTGTAGGCGCCACCGTCGAAGCCCTCCGGCACCTGGGTGGTGTGGACGATCGGCAGGCCGTACGCGAGCGCGAAGGCGTGGTCGCGCTCGTCCTCGCCCGGGACCGCCATGATCGCACCGGTGCCGTAGGTGCCGAGCACGTAGTCCGCCACGTAGACCGGCACCGATTCGCCGTTGAGCGGATTGACGACGTAACTTCCCGTGAACGCGCCACGCTTCTCGAGCGCCGCGCCACCTTCGGAGGAGGCCGTGCGAATGACTTCGCTCTCCTTCGAGGCCCGTTCAACCAGCGCGGTCACGTTGGCGCGTTCGCCGTCGGTCGTGAGTTCGTCCAGCAACGGGTGCTCCGGCGCGATGACCGCGTAGGTGATGCCGAAGGCCGTGTCCGGTCGGGTGGTGAAGACGCGGATGGCCCTGTCGGCGTCGTTGGCGAAGGCCAGGTCGAACTCGACGCCCTCACTGCGTCCGATCCAGTTGCGCTGCATCGCCTTCACGCGCTCGGGCCATTCGAGCCCGTCGAGGTCGTTCAAGAGTTCCTCGGCGTAGTCGGTGATCTTGAAGAACCACTGTTCCAGGTTCCGACGCTCGACGAGGTCGCCGGAGCGCTCGCAGGTCCCGTCGGGCAGGACCTGCTCGTTCGCCAGCACCGTCCCGCATCCGGGACACCAGTTGACGGGCGCCTCCGCGCGGTACGCGAGACCGGCCTTCAAGAACGCGAGGAAAATCGCTTGCGACCAGCGAATCGTCGCCGGGTCGTGGCTACGGACCTCGCGGCGCCAGTCGTAGACCGCACCGAGTCGGATGAGCGACGACTTGAGCTCCAGGATGCGCGCCTCGGTGAAGATCCGCGGGTGCGTACCGGCCTTGATGGCGGCGTTCTCGGCCGGCAGGCCGAAGGAGTCGAACCCGAAGGGCGAGAGGACGGCCTTGCCGAGCATGGTCTGGTAGCGCACGTTAACGTCGCCGAAGGTGTAGATGCGCACGTGGCCCTGGTGGGCCGAGCCCGACGGGTACGGGTACATGCACAGGGCGTAGTAGCGCTCGCGAAGGTCGTCGTTGTCGACCTCGTAGGTGCCGTCCTCGAGCCAGCGGTCCTGCCACTTCTTCTCGATTTTCGTTACGTCAAAGGGCCGCGCCATCCGTACATTCTAGGGATTGAAAGTCACTCCCCCGGTAGGGGAAGATAGCGCGATGGGTTCTCCGACGTACCTCTTCGTGCACGGCGCGTGGGGCGGCGCGTGGTGCTGGCGCGACGTCGGCGCGGAGATGGACCGTCGAGGGGTCTCGTGGCTCGCGGTCGACCTCCCTAGTTCGAGGAACGGCAGCCGATCCCCAGACCGGACTCGGCGAGGACGCCGAGGCCGTCCTGGCACTGGCCGACAGGGACGTCCCGTACGTGCTCGTCGGTCACAGTTACGGCGGCGCCGTCGTCGCCGAAGCGGCGGCCCGGATTCCGGTACTGGAGCGCTGCGTCTACGTCGCGGCGCTGCGGCCGAGCCCCGGTGAGAGCGCCACGGAGGCGTCACGGCGAGTTCAGGTTCGCACGTTGTTGGACGACGCCATCGAAGTCGAGGGTGACTACCTCCGTCTGAATCCCGGTGCCGCGCTCGGCGCGCTCTACGGCGACTGCGCACCCGAGGTCGCCGCGTGGGCCGTCGACCAACTCTCGACCCAGACGATTGCGAGCTTGCGAAGTCCGCGCGAACACGAGAATGCCCGCACCGAGAACATCTACGTTCGCTGCACGAACGATCACGCCGTGGATCCGCAGATTCAACAGTTGATGTCCGAGGAGTGCGATTTCGCGATGAGCATGGAGAGCGAGCATTCGCCGTTCCTCTCTCAACCGGCACAGTTCTGCGACTTGCTACTCAGCTGAGACTCGCCGGTGAGGACCAAACGATCTCCTTAGGGACGGTCCATCATGGCGTCTTCTGGCACGACGCGTTGGCGACCGGGGCCCGGGATGCAAGACTTTGGCATGAGTGAAAACCAGTGGACCAGCGTTGACCGGTACTTCGAGGGCCTTCTCGTGCCAACCGACAGTGCCCTCGAGGCGACACACGAACAAAGTGCGGCGGCGAACCTCCCGCCGATCAGCGTGGCCCCGAACCAGGGAAAGCTCCTCGAACTCCTCGCCACCATGAATCGGTCACGACGAATCCTGGAGATCGGAACGCTCGGTGGCTACAGCACCATCTGGCTGGCGCGCGCCCTGCCGAGCGACGGCGCTCTGGTGACGCTCGAACTGGAATCGCGCCACGCGGAGGTAGCTCGAAAGAACATCGACGGGGCCGGACTAGGCGCCCTAGTCGAGATCCGCGTTGGCCCGGCGGCGACCTCGCTGCAGGAACTCATCAACGGAGGCGCCGAACCGTTCGACTTCATCTTCATCGACGCCAACAAGGACGGATACCCGACGTACCTGGAACTGTCGCTCCAGTTGTCGCGGCCCGGCACCGTCATCGTGGCGGACAACGTGGTGCGCGATGGAGAGGTGGTCGATGCAGCGAGCACCGACGAACTGGTCCAGGGCGTCCGTGCGTTCCTCGAGATGGCCGCCTCGAATGACCGAATCGAAGGTACGGCGATCCAAACCGTGGGAAGCAAGGGCTACGACGGCTTCGCGCTGCTCCTCGTCACTCGTTGAGTAATTGAGATGAGAATCCGCCGAGCGGAGCTCGACGACCTTCCAACCGTTCACCAACTCATCCGAGACCTCGCCCTCTACGAGCGAGCGCTCGAGATGGCCCGAGCGACGCCCGAGCAGCTACGAGCGAGTTTCTTCGGTGACGGCCCGAAGGTCTTCTGCGACTTGGTCGAGACCGATGAGGGCGAGGTGGCTGGCTTCGCGGTGTGGTTCCTCAACTATTCGACGTGGACGGGCACGCACGGCATCTTCCTCGAAGATCTCTTCGTCAAGCCGGAGTTCCGCGGTCGCGGTTTCGGCCGATCACTGTTGGTTCATCTCGCTCAGGAATGCATCGCCCAGGGGTACCACCGCCTCAAATGGTCGGTGCTCGACTGGAACCAGCCTTCGATTGACTTCTATCGGTCTCTCGGCGCCGAGTCATTGGATGACTGGACGGAGTTCCGCCTCACTGACGTCGCGCTCTCAAGATTGGCCGAATCTTCATAGGACTGACCGAAGAGCGGCGACGAGGTGTGCGTACCGTTTCGAGTCTGTTTCCGCGACGTTAAAAGGTCACGCCTTCCACCCGTTCTCGTGAATTCACGGCAATTCTCGGGTTGACGAACGGTACTCTGTGCTCATTCCGACATACCTTCTCGTGCACGGCGGCTGGAGCGGGGCGTGGTGCTGGCAAAAACTCGCTCATGAGTTCGATCGACTGAAGATCAAGTGGATCGCGATCGATCTGCCGAGTTCCAAGATTGACGCCAAAGCCACCACCGATCTAGCGGCTGACGCCGCGGTCGTCGCGTCGACCGTACACAGAGATGGTCACTACATACTCGTCGGGCACAGTTACGGCGGGGCCGTCGTCACGGAGGTCGCGCCGCGGATCCCGAACCTCGAACGAATCATCTACGTCGCGGCGTTGGTGCCGAAAGTGGGCCAGAGCGCAACCGAGACGGCCCGCACGGTGCGAATCCCGACGAAACTCGACGAAGCGATTGAAATCGACGGAGACTTCCTACGACTGAACCGCAACGTCGCGTCGGCCGCGCTCTACAACGACTGCCCGGCCGTCATCGCGAGTTGGGCAGTCGACAAACTCACCACTCAAACCGTGGCGAGTTTCCGCTCCAAGAGGACGTCGGTGGACTCGCACGTCGACTCGCTCTACGTTCGCTGCACGCTCGACCGCGCGATCGACCCGCTACTCCAGGAACACATGTCCGAGCGTTGCGACGTCGTCTTCGATCTCGCGAGCGACCATTCACCGTTCCTTTCGCAACCGACGAATCTCCTCGAGGCGATTCTGTCCTAGGCGAGAATTTGGCAGTGCAGCCGAGTGTTAGAATCGTTGGACCTTTGGGGGTATAGCTCAGCTGGTAGAGCACTTGCATGGCATGCAAGGGGTCCGGGGTTCGAATCCCCGTACCTCCACTCGTTAGCGCCTTTAGTTTCGTCACTTGTTGGGAAGGTCAGATCAGCGCTCGAGCAAAGGTCGCCGCATCAGCTCAAGTTACGGAGGTACTGAATTGGGACGAAATAGGTACCCACTTTGGCAAAGATACGTTCAAGCGACGAGTCGCCGATTGAATGGTCGCGTTGGCCAACGGTGCCCTAAATACCTCGCCCGAAGAACGTCGCGCACTCGAATTGGCATCCGAATACGCCATCGGAATCACGCCAGAGTCACCTTTCGCACGCGTGATGCAAATCCAGCCTGGGGTCAAATCAACGCCTCCCAGCGTTAACGAAACCGTGAGTGCAGATGATGGTGGCGAAGAAGTTGCTCATCCAACGACGACAAGGCGATGCAGCACATTCCAGTTGAGGTGGGTCTCACCATTGAATTCTTGAGCAGTTCCATGGTAAGAAACGAGGCACAGACCGAACGAGATTGGAACCTGCCCAATGCCTGACAGCCGTCCCCATTTTCCGCTGTATCTGGTCGTCTTTTACAACAACCTTGGCGCCCTTTTGGACGCGTTCTCCGACACTCAGGATGATCGGTTACTAGTGGAGGCGCTCTTTCTCACATGCACTGAGCTTCACCGTCTTTCTCTCGACGGTGACTTCTGGAAAACGGTAAGTCGATCGCTTGGATCAGATGTGTCAACAGGCAAGGACGTCACCCTCACTTTGCGGCCGTTCGACTTCGAAGAATTCGCGCGCATGGAATACGGACTGCTGCAGCGAGCAGCGGTCCGCCCTAAACGTATAGATCATCTCATTGACACCATGAGCAAGACCTACGAGGACATACAGAATGGCAAGCCTCGGAAAATTGGCAAGTTGCGAAAGCAAATAAGAGATCTAGGCGAGGCAGCGTGCAAGAGACAGAATGAGTTCCTCTTCGCCGATGGATTCCCAAATGAACAGCGAACTGGGGAACACTTAGGTTTCGTAGTGTCTTGCTTTCGCATTGTTGGAGGTTTGGTTGTGGCTGGTGGTGACTCATTTGGAGCGATCCACGTTCCGATTGGTGCCCATGGTGCCCGACGTTCGGTGAAACTGGGATTGTCGATTTCTAAGGACGGACTTGACAGTCTGGCTGGGTAACTTTCACGGAGTTCTCCGGCGCTGACGTTTCCAAGCGCCACTGATGACATGCACAAGTTCCAGGATTCGAGTCCCCGTACCTCCACTCGCACGAAGCGCCGAATGGCTTACATGTCCAGTCCACCGTTCACCGGTATGACCGCACCCGTGACGTACGACGCGCGGTCGTCGAGAAGACTCGCAACGACGTAGGCGACCTCTTCGGCTCCACCAAGGCGACCGACGGGGATCCGCTCCACGATGTTCTCGAGCACGTTCTCGGGCACTGACGCCATCATGTCAGTGTCGATAAAGCCAGGGGCGACGCAGTTCACGGTGATGCCCTTTTTCGCCAACTCGAGGGCCAGGGACTTCGTAAGTCCGTGCATCCCGGATTTCGCGGTGGCGTAGTTGGCCTGACCTACGTTGCCGGTTTCGCCGATGATCGAACTGATGTTGACGATTCGTCCCGATCCCCGTTCGATCATGTGTTCGACGACCGCCTTGACCATGTAGAAGCATCCCGAGATGTTGATTCGCATGACAGTGTGCCACTCTTCGATCGTCATCCGTCGGACGGTCCGGTCGATGTTGATCCCCGCGTTGTTGATGAGATAGTCGACGTGGCCGTAGGTTTCGACGGATTCGTTGATGAACCGAACGCAATCCCCCGGTTCGCCGACGTCCATCTGGTGAACGCTGATCGAATAGCCGAGCTTCTCGACCTCGTTACGCATCGCCTCGGCCGACTCGCGATTCGAGACGTAACTCGCGCACACGTGAGTGCCTTGTTCGGCGAGGGCCAGCGTTATCGCCTTCCCAATACCCCTCGTTCCGCCTGTGACAACGGCGACTTTCCCATCAACCATGGCGCACCTCCCCCTCTGCGACACCCTATCCACGTCGACGAGTCGAATTGTTGGTTCACGCACAGGTCACGGACGCCCTCTGGCTCGTCAGCGCACAAGGTTCGTCCGTCGTTGCGCTTCAAGCGCTCAGGTAGGAGTGCGATGTAGGCCCGCCACCTACAGACGTCCTCGGCGCGACGTCGCGTGACGTCCTCGCGGCATTACGACGCGTCGGCGAGGGCCTTGGCGATGATGGTCGTCTCCTCATCCAACGACAAGGGCTCGAGCAATCGAAGCGGGTCGAGCTCACCGATCGCCGCGATGTTGTCGGCGATCACTTCGACAGTGTTCTCGTCGAGCACGACGCCGTGGGTCTCGGCCACGAGGATCCTCGCGATGCGTCCACCCGCTACGGAATAGACGTTGCCGTTCACTGCGCACTCCTCGCTGGCAAGGTAGGCCACCAACGGGCTCACCGATGACGGCAAGACCTTGGCCGCAAGGTCACCCAAGATGCCCTCGGTCATTCGGGTGAGCGCGATCGGCGCGATGGCGTTGACCCTGATGTCGTGCGCGCTTCCTTCGATAGCGAGCACACGCGTCAGTCCCGCCAGGCCGGCCTTGGCCGCTCCGTAGTTGGCCTGACCGTAGTTGCCGAACAGTCCCGAGGCGGAACTCGTGTTCACGATGCGTCCGTATCGCTGCTCGCGCATCAGTCGGAACGCCGGCTGGCTGACGTACAGCGCACCCTTGAGGTGCACGTCGATCACCGGATCGATCATCGAGGCGTCCATCTTGTGGAACGACCGGTCGCGCAGGATGCCGGCGTTGTTGATCAGTATGTCGACGCGACCGAACGCGTCGACGGCACCCTGGACGATGCGCTCGCCGCCCTCGGGGGTGGCAACGCTGTCGTGGTTCGCCGCGGCGACACCGCCCATCGCGGTGATTTCATCGACGACGCGACTGGCGGCCGAATCTGAGGACCCGTTGCCGTCGAGACTGCCGCCCAGGTCGTTCACCAGCACGTACGCGCCCCGCCGCGCGAGCTCGAGCGCGTGGGACCGGCCCAACCCGCCGCCGGCGCCGGTGATGATGGCCACTCGTCCGTCAAAGCGCACTTCTCTCATGGTGATCTCTTTCAGTTGGTGTGATGGTTACAAAATGTTGCGACGGGACGTCAAAGTGTGAAGCTCTCCGTCATTGAAACTGGATCGCCGGCGAGGAACCGTCCGACGGCATTCGCCAATTTCTCGGCCGCGCCGATCGCCTGGAGGTCGTGTCCTTCAGTGAGTTCGATGAGCGTGGCGTTCGGGATGCGGCCGGCCAGCATCCGACTGTTCGCGATCGGCGCCACGCGGTCCTCACTCCCGCACACGACGAGCGTGGGCGCAGTGATGCTGCCGAGGAAGGGGATGCTCGACCACGAGGCGTAGGCCATGACGCGCCAGATCGTGGACAACGCGTTTGCTCGCACCAGTCCATTGACGACGACGGCCGTACCGTCACGCATGTCCCAGCCTTCGAGAGTCGAGCCGATCCCGCACGACGTCGCGGCGAGCACCAAGCGTCGAACGCGAGTCGGGTGCGAACCGGCGAACTCCTGGGCGACGGCACCACCGAGGGAGAAGCCCAGTAGGTCGACCCGTTCCAACCCCAGTTCATCGATCAGCGCGACGCAGATCGCGGCGAGTTGGGCGATGCTCAACGGCAAATACGAGTTCTCGCTCCCGCCGACGCCCGGCGCGTCGAAACTGATGACACGGTGACCACGCAACGCGTCAGTGAACGGCTCCCACGAGCCCAGTGAGCGCGTGAGTCCGTTGATGAGCAGCAGCGGCGTGCCGTCGCCCTCATCCCTCACGTTGATCCGGTAGCCGTTCGCCTCCAGCGTGCGCGTGACTATCGACTCATCGAGATCGGTGCTCACGAGCGCACGCGCACGTAGCTGCCCGGGGCGCTCTCGAGGGGCGGGTGCGCCTTGTTGCCGAGTTTCTTCGGCGCGGCGATCTCGGCACCGCCGCGGTCCGCGATCCACCGCGACCAGTCCTGCCACCACGTGTCGTCCACCAAGGTCGCCTCGTCCTTCCAGGTGAGCGGGTCGTCGGGGTGGGCGTCGTTCGTCCAATACTTGGGCTTCGGTCCCGGTGGGTTGACCACGCCGGCGATATGCCCCGCGGTCGTCAGGATGAAGCGGTTCGGTCCGGCGAAGATCGTCGCGGTCTTGTAGCCCGAGGTCCACGGCACGATGTGATCGTTGATCGCGGCGACCACGTACGTGTCGATCGTGACGTCCTTCGGGTCGATCGGACGCCCGTCGACGCGGAACTCGCCCTTGGCGAACTGGTTGTGCAGATAACAGGTCCGCAAGTACTCCGAGTGCATCTTCGCCGGCATCCGCGTGCCGTCGCCGTTCCACACCAGGAGATCGAACGCCGGGGGCTTCTTGCCCTGGAGCCAGTTGTTGCCGACGTACTGGAAGATGAGGTCGTTCGCGCGCAGCGCGTCGAAGACGTGCGACATCGATTCGGCCTCCAGGTAGCCGTCCTTCTCCATCTGGCGCTCCAGGCCGGCGATGGTGGCTTCGTCGGTGAAGAGCCCGAGCACCCCGGGCTCACTGAAGTCGGTCATCGTGTTGAGGAAGGTCGCGGACTTGATCGAGGTATCCCCCACCGCGGCCGCGTCGGCGAGGCCGATCGCACTGAGGGTGCCGCCGAGACAGAGCGAGACCAGGTTGACCTCGTGGGACTTGGTCACGTCGCGGACGACGGCAACCGCCTCTTGGAGTCCCAGGTGCAGGTAGTCCGCGAACCCGAGGTCGCGCATGCTCGAATCCGGGTTGCGGTAGCTGATGACGAAACAGGTGTGGCCGTGCTGGACGGCCCACTCGATCAGACTCCGACCCGGCGCCAGGTCCATGATGTAGTACTTGTTGATCCAGGGCGGGCAGAACAGCAGCGGCACCTCGTAGACCTGCTCGGTCTGCGGCGCGTACTGGATGAGTTCGATCAGTTCGTTCCGGTAGATCACGGCCCCCGGTGTCGAGGCCATGTTGACGCCGAGTTCGTAGTCGGAAGTGTCCACCTGCTTGGGCCAGCCGCCCTGCGTGCGGAGGTCTTCGACCATGTTGTTCACGCCGTCGACGATGCTTTGGCCGCCGGTGTTGAAGGCCTCGCGCAGCGCGGTGGGATTGCCCAGCAGCGTGTTCGTCGGCGCCAGCGCGTCGAGGATGAACTTGGCCGCGAAGCGCGCCTTCGCGTCCTCGCCGGCGTCGAGTTGCGCGGCGTCGAGCAGTTCCTGCACGTACTGACAGCTCAACAGGTACTCCTGTTCCAGCAGGAAGAACAACGGACTCTGCTCGAAGGCGGCATCGGCGAAGCGCGCGTCCCCGGACGACGGCGCGATAGGTGCCGCACCCGTGGTACCGCCCGCGCGCGCCATCGTCGCCTTCACCGCGGCGTCGAGGCCGATCGCGAGACGGACGTTGGCCGCGGCGACGTCCGACGGTTTGGCGAGGAGCGCGGTCTGCGCCGACTTCAGCGCGCCCATGAACGAGACCGGATCGGCCTTGCTCGTCATCTCGTCGATGAACTTCTGTTGCGCGTCGTGCAACTGTTGGGCGAACGAGAAGAGATCACTCGGTGGCGGCGTGTCCGGCGAGGGCGACACCGCGTGGTCGGTGAGCTTCGAGATAACCTCGCCGGCGCCGTCGAACCACGCATTCACGAACTTCAATGTGAAATCCTGGGAGACCTGCAGCGCGCTCAGGAACTGTCCGGCCAGGCTTGAATCGTGGCCCTCCGTCGCTGAACTCTCGCCGTTCTCTGTGACCAAGGTGTATTCCCAACTGACGCGGCGCCAAATGGCGACCTAGTGAAAGGGTACTGACCTAGTGCTTGGCATGTCAAGCACTAGTCGGGGATGAGACGGCTTCGAAACACCGAACGACACGGCCATCTCGGCCTTTCGTCCCCTCGACGGCACACGCCGAGGATCCTAAGACCCGAGGTTCGCCTCGAGGTAACTGCGGTAGACCGCGAGAAGCGCCTGACGCTGCGCGTCGGTGAGTCGCTGATCGGCGCGAATCGCGCTCTCGGTCGCCTCGTCACCCAGCTTCTCTTTGCCGTTGATGAGTCCGGCCTGTTCGAAGAGGATCTCGGACGAGACGTTCAACGCGTCGGCAATCGACTTCAGGACACGGATCGACGGTTCGTGCAGACCTCGCTCGATCTGACTCAAGTACGGATTCGAGATCTCGGTGAGGGCCGAAAGCTGGCGCAGCGACAGGTTTGCGACCTGTCGCTGCGCTCTGATGAATCCTCCCAGCATGCGCCGGCGGTCATCTTCAATCGTGTGATTCGGCTCTTCCGTGCTCACATCGTAATTGAAAGGACTCGCGTTACAGTGACGTCGCGGGTGTGAGCGCGTTCGTCAATTGAAGAGCGAACTCGCGCTGCGCGGTCAACAGTTCCGTGGTGAAGTCGAACGCGTAGGTCGTGAGGGCCTTGGCGCTCGGCGAGACCGGGACGCCAGGGATGCTCGGCACTTCCGCGAGGGGCAACACAGACGCGACCTTCGCCCACGTCTGCGTGGCGTCGATGGCGGCCTGCTGGTACTGCTTGAGGGCGGAAAGGAACTGCTCGCCCGCCTTGGTGACGACTTCAGGTATTTCTGTCGTCGTGGTCTTGGTGGTTACCATGTCGAACTCCTGTGGTATCTGTGGTGGACGGGCAATCCGTCCTAGGCACACTATATACCCCAGATGCTGTGTATGTCAAGCGCTCTATATAGCAAGCACTGAGTCATTGCTCGGAGTTAACTTGTGGCTGTAAATGCCAGCGCTTCCCCGCTCGGAGGCCGGATTCCCTCCACATGTCAGGCGGGGAACTCCGCCCAGTCTTCGAAATGCGACTATTCAGATGGCTTGTCGTGACCGGGTAGCGCGTCCAGCAATCGTTGGACGAACTCATGCTCCGTGGCCAAAAGATCTTGTGCAAATTTGAAGAACTTTTCTGAGATCTCGTCCGGCTTCGGCAACGAATCGACCAAGGGCAGCTTCGGCATTTCGGGCAACTTTGGGGCGATCTTGGCGACGCTCTCCGACCAGGCGCTGATGACCTTCAGTGTCGCTTCTTGGGATTTCTTGATCGCGTCGATGACCTGATCATGGATGCGGGACTCATCGGCACTTTCCGCACCTTTGTCTGTGTTCTTTGCCTTTTCAGCGACCATGATGAACTCCTCGAGTCACAGTTCGTTGCGGTATCTCCCGCACGTTCGTACTCTAACGAGTGCTTTGGGATGTCAAGCGACGCCAGACTTTGTTAATCAGGGCGACCCATTGAATGGCACGCAAGGGGTTTGCAGTTCGAATCCCGTACCTCCGCACACCCGCACTTCCAATCGCAGTGATTGATCCCAAAGGCAGGACAAGCAACTATGAAACTTCAGTGAATGACCGGTTCTTTGACTTGCAAAAGTTTTGTTTGGAGTTGGGACTGACTCGCTTAACAGCTCACCAGAATTCTGCCAAGACTTGTCCTTCATCGATATTGAGAAAGTTCGATGAATAGGGAGCAAAAGTCGCCTACTCCGCGATTGAGATACCTTGGACTTGCGATCAGGTCCCGTTCGAGTTGTCAAGTCTTTTTTATCATTGTCGAGCCCGTACTTTCATCGCAGCCGAAAAAGTTTGACAAGAAACGAGGAATCTTAAAATGGAAATCGCACACGAGGATAATGACGCCGGTGATCCGATGATCGTATTGACCAGGAGTGACGATGCGTTCAGAAAGGATGACCACGACCAATTTCAAGTCTGGGTGCATCCGGAGAAGTCTGCAGTCAACGAATTTATGAGATGCGTCGACACCAAAATTGATGACTGGACCGGCGAACCAACAGCGCTGATTGATGCATGCTGGCCGGTCTCCAACGAATGAGTCGCGATCTCAACGCGAGTGCACGGTTCACTCCTGCCAAGTAGATCAACCGACGGAACATAAGGCACGGACGATCAGAGAACTCTTCTCAACGACGTTTGCCGAGCCACTTCAGATTTCGAATCTCGACCCCTTGCGTGTCATACATGCGCAACCATGACTGCCCCGCTTCGGAGGCTAGTCATTTTACTTTATGCAGTATCTCTTTGGCTCCGAAGTCACACCACACTTGCGCCCTTCCTGCGGTTGCACGAACCACAAAGAATCTGAAGATTGTCCACGGAGTTCGCGCCCCCCATGCTTACGGGAATGAGATGGTCATATTGCAAGTCAGTCTTGCTTCCGCACGATCGACACGCGCCTCCATCCCGCTCCCAGACCGAATGGCGAACGCTCTCCGGAATTGATTCGCGTAGTGAGCCATCTGGTAGCCGCTGAGCCGCAGCAACCGTCTTAGCTTCATTGAGCTTCTTGTCAAGTCGCATATCGTAAGCAATGACGAGAGCACGTACTTCGTCGCTATCATGACCATCACTGTCAGTGAACCATCGATCGTCATATCGCCAGTAGTTTCGGTCGCCAACGGTGAGATAATTCACCGGCATAACCTTCGAGCGATCCGCCATCGACTTCATTTCTTCCTTTGTCCGGCGCTCATCACTGAAATACTTCCTCTTACCCACCTGGAGGTAGCACCGGTACTTGCCCGCAATGAATCCGATGCTGTCTCTCTCATAGAAAGCCTCACAATTGTCAAGACGTCTCACCACGTCTCCACCCCCAATCTCTTCTGTTCAGTTAACTTGCCGACAACAAAAACGGATTCCGACCGCAAAGCAAACATCGAATCGACTCAACGGCACTACGGACAAGAACTTCGTCCCTCGCGTTCCGCCACAATGTGAGAAACCGTCATAGTGCATGAGTAGATTTCACGTCTTACAAATTGGCGCATGGTCCGAAGGTCCCATTTGGGCAAATTGTCGAACTGTTTGTTGTCACCGTGGACAAATCCGATCCGGAGAAATCGGCATTAGTGAGATTCGCACCGTCGAGATTCACGTCAGTCATCGCTGACCCATTGATATGGGCACCGGTCAAGTTCGCGTTCGACATATTGACGCCGATCAGGGTTACTTCATCCCAACCAACACCGGAAAGATTGGCTCCGCTTAAATCTGCAGCCTGCAAGTCACCGAGAATACTGCCGACGCCAGCAAGATTCGCTCCGGTCAAGTTGGCCCCGGGCCCAAATAGATAGCCATTCTTGATACTCCAATCGGGTGGCAATGTTGCCGAAAACTGACCCTGCACTGAACCCGATGAAACTCCGGTCAACATTGCACCGCTGAGATTGGCACTAACTAAGTCAGCCCCAAACAGATTCGCATCCGTGAAGTTGGCACCCACCAGATTTGCACTGTTGCCAACGAGATATCCGTTCACGAGGAGCCAGCCAGTAGGAAGTACTGGTGTGCCAACAACTGATCCTGAAGTCACTCCGTCGAGGGTCGCGCCGTTCATCCGCGTCCCCGCCAGCGTGGCGCCGGTTAGAAGCGCGTTCGACATGTTTGCTCCGGGAAGGTTTGCATTGGTCAGATTGGCACCAGTGAAGTTTGCACCTTGCACGTTGTCCAACGACATATTGGCACCCCTCAGTTGTGCACCCGTCAAGTTCGCACCTGGTCCAACCAGGTAGCCGCCCACCAGTTTCCAGCCTTTCGGCAAAATCGGACTACCTCCGATCGAACCTGAGGTCACACCAGAAAGATTTGCTCCTGTAAGGCGAACATCGAACAGGTCAGCGTGTGAGAGATCCGCCCCGGAGAACTGAGCGTTGGAAAGATTGGCACGAGGGCCCACAAGGTAACCATCGATAATTCTCCATTTACCCGGAAGTAGCGGGGCTCCAATTACCGAGCCAGAGACCACATTTGACAGATCTGCACCCGTGAAGTTTGCTCCGGATAAATCGGTGAGCGATATGTGAGCACCATTCAAATCGGCGCCCGTGAGATTCACTCGCACCAGTTCAGACCCATTCAAATTTGTTCGTCGTAAATTTGCGTGCGAGAGGTTCACACCATTCAAGTCGCTTCCCCGAAGATTGCATCCTGCGAGATCGATGCCTACGTGAGGACGTGCGTGGCAGTTAACCGTGGATGCTCCGGCACTCGGAGAAGCCGTGAGAGCCACGTCAATGCATGCCACCCAAACAAGCAATACGAAGGCCGAAACGAGTCGTAAGAACGATTGAGCAACCACTTAGAATTCCTTCCATGCAACGGGGGTCACTTTAGGGCTCGCCTGTCACGCTGAGTACGATAACTGACGAACGAAACGAAATTGGGCAATGATCAATCCACTGTGAATGTGCCACCCGAACTTGAATTTCAAATCACTGAAATTTCTGGAGTGCTTCAAGCAATTGCACCAGAAGTTGACTCGGCCGACTTATTGTCCAGCTCACATTTTGGTTCGCTCTCGGCTTCGGGACTTTTCGGGGCATTCGCACCAACCGCAATCGGTGGCCTCGACCTCAACTTGGGTTCCTTGAGCACGATCACTGAGGAACTCGCGTCCGCGTGCTTGACGACGACCTTCGTGTGGATTCAGCATTTCCGATTGCTGGCCGCCCTTCTCGATTCGTCAACACCTGCGGAAATTCGGGAACTCTTACCGAGCGCTGTGAGCGGACAACTGAAGGGCGGAGTCGCTCTCGGAGGTCTCCTCCCAGGCCTTCCCAGATTGGTCGCGACTGAATCAAAAGATGGATGGCTGCTGAATGGCGACGCGCCATGGGTCAGCGGCTGGGGAATCGTGAACGCGCTCTACGTTACGGCCCGCCAATCGGATGACTTGGTTGCCAGCTTTGTAATCGATACCACTGAACAGGATGGCCTTGATGTCACCCGACATCGTCTGTCAGCTATGAACGCGAGCTCAACAGTCCAACTGACGTTCAACGACTTCCACGTTTCCCACGATCGTTATGTCGGAAGTCAGCCGTACGCGCCAGGGCTGGAGCGACCGGAGGGTCTTCGGGTGAACGGCTCGCTGGCCCTTGGTCTCGTTCGACGGTGTTGCGAACTTCTCGGTCCGACGGCGCTCGACGACGAGCTGCGTCAGTGCCGCGAGGACCTCGACGCTTTCGCGACGAAGGACATCTATGTCTCGCGCGCTCGCGCGGCCGAGCTGGCGGTTCGAGCCGCACACGCGTTGGCGGTGTCGCGCGGCAGTCGTTCGGCGATTCGTGGCGACATCGCCGAGCGCACGACGCGGGAGGCGGCGCTGCTACTCGTCTTCGGCAGTCGGCCGCCGATCAAGGACGCGCTGCTCGATCTCATGATCCGAGGCGACTAGTTCACTCGACGACGATCGTGTCGTTCGGTATCTCGACGACGAACGAGGACTCCTTCGCCTGCAGTGTCCGGTAGTGGCGCACGGTCAACCAGCCGATCAGTGCTGCAATGAAGCACGAAGCCGCTCCCACGCCCAGACCCACCCGGGCGTTCGTCTCGGTCGTGATCCAACCGATGAGCGGTCCACCGATCGGTGTCGTTCCCATGAAGGCCACGGCCCACAACGCCATGACGCGCCCGCGCATCTGCGGATCGGTCTCGAGTTGCAGCGTGGAATTCGTCATGGCGAGGAATGACACGCTCGCAAATCCCACGAGGGCCAACGCGAGGTATTCGACCCCGATGATGGGTGAGAGCGCGGCGCAGGTGATGAACGTGCCGAAGAGTAGCGCCGCTCGGACCATCGCCCGGGTGCCGGTCTTGCCCTTGGACGCCGTCCAGAGCCCGCCGATGACCGCCCCGGTGCCCATCGAGGCCATCAACAGGCCGTAGTCCTCGGAGTTGCCGTGAAAGACGCGTCCCGCGACGACCGGCAACGTCACCTGGAACTCATAAGCCAGCATGCCGACGAGCGCCATCATGATCAGTGGGTACAACAGCTTGGGCGTCGACGCGACGTAGCGAAATCCCTCGCGCAGTTGACCCTTCGCGCGTTCGGTGGGCACGCTGGGACTGAGCGTCGAGAGGTCCATGATCATGAGCGAGACGACGACCGCGATGAAGCTCACGGCGTTGGCGGCGAAGCACCACCCTTCGCCGAAGGACGCGATGAGGACGCCGGCGACGGCCGGTCCGACGGCGCGCGCCACGTTGTTCATGGTCGAGTTCAGGCTGACCGCGTTGCGCACGTCAGCCGGTCCGACCATCTCCATCATGAAGGACTGGCGCGACGGGTTCTCGAAGGCGTTGTTCAGTCCCAGCACGATCGCCAGGACGCAGACGTCGAGGTACGTGACCACGTGCGTGAGCGAGAGGACCGCCAGGATCGCGGCCTGGACGCCCATCGCCGTCTGCAGGACGACCATCAACTTTCGCTTGTCGACGCGGTCGGCGACCACGCCCCCGTAGGGGCCGAGGAGGAGGACCGGGAGCGTCTGGAGGGCCACGACGAAGCCGATGTCCGTCGCCGAGTGGGTCAACGTGAAGACCAGCCACGACTGGGCGGTCATCTGCATCCAGGTGCCGACCAACGACGTCGTCTGGCCGAAGAAGTACTTGCGGTAGTTGGGGTTCGACAGTGACGAGAACGTCCGTCGCGCGGAGACCTTGACGTTCACTGGTCGCGCTCCCGGAGCCGGGCGACGATGGCCTCGAGCGCCGGCGTCGCGGCGCTCAGCGCCTGCTTCTCCTCCTTGGAGAGGTTGCGCAGCGCGTAGAGCAGCGCGTCGGTACGCTCGCCGCGGATCGTCTCGCGAAGCGCCATCCCTTCGGGCGTCGCGGCCAGGTGGATGACCCGGGCGTCGTGCGGATCACAGGTCCTCGTCACCATGCCGGCCGCCTCGAGCTTGCCCACGATGCGCGACAGCATGGTCGGGTTCAGTCCCTCTTCGCGCGCCAGTTCCGACAGTCGGATCGTCCCGGAGCGGGCGATCGCCATCAACACCTCGCGATGACTGGAGGAGAGGTCCTTCTGCGCCTGCGTGAAGCGCAGGCTGCGATTCAGCCGCGCGAGCGCCCCGCGAAGGTCCTCCGCGAGTTGACGCTCCCTCTCGGTCGGTTCACGGGTGGCGTCGGACATGCGACCAGTCTATCAGTAATTGCTTGCCAGCAGGCAAGTACTTTCCTTGCAATCCAGTGTCTCCCCCGTGCTCTACGGTAGGCACCACCAAAGGGGGCCAAATGAACCGCGTCGAACTCGAGATCAAGCTCAACAACGGTCGCAACTGGCTGCTCGCGAAGTACGAATCGTTGAGCGAGGAAGAACTGCGGCGACCGCTCACCCCGAGCCAGCACGATCCGGAAAACAAGTGGACCCCGCTCGATCACCTCGCCCATCTGGCGCTGGTCGAAGGCAACTTCAACGCGATGGTGAAGCGACACTTCGACGGCAATCCCAACCCCGTCGGCTTCATCGTCGACGACCAGGGAAATCCCCGCACCCGCGACGAGATCATGGCCGACGTGCACGCCGACACGGAGAGGTGGCAAGTGGCGCACCACGACGAGTCATTCAGCGAGGTCGTGGCGTTGACGGCCGCGGCTCGAGGGGCGACGCTGCGACTCATCGCGGAGCTGAGCGACGCCCAACTGGAAGAGACCCTCCCGACCGCGCCGTGGGGCGACGGCACGATCGGCGGCGTCCTGGGCGCCAACGCCGATCACGGTCGGATGCACTGGAAATGGCTGGTCGAGGCCGGTCTCGAGGACCCGACCACAGAGTCCTGATGGCGACGATGCACGCCGCGGTGGTCACGTCCTTCGACGAACCGCCGCACTACCTCGACTTCGAGGTCCCCGAGCCCTCGGGCGATCACCAACTGCTGGCGAAGGTGCTGGCGGTCGGTCTGCACCCACGCGTGCGCACCGACGCCTCGGGCACGCACTATTCGAGCACCGGGGTCCTGCCGATGATCCCGGGCATCGACGGTGTCGCGCAGTTGGACGACGGCCGACGGGTGTACTTCGTCGCCGACGACGAGGTCCCCGGTCCCATGGCGGAGATGTCGATCGTCGACGATCGACGGATGGTCGTGCTGCCCGTGGGCGCCGACGTCGAGAGGATCGCCGCGGCGATGAACCCGGCCATGTCGTCGTGGGTGGCCCTTCGTCGACGTGTGCCGATGCAGTCCGGCCAGGGCGTGCTGGTGCTGGGCGCGACGGGCAACGCCGGCGCGATGGCGATCCAGGTCGCCAAACGTCTCGGTGCCGGGCGGGTGGTCGGTGCCGGCCGCGACGCGCAGCGTCTGGCCGAGCTCAGCGATCTCGGCGCCGACGCCACGGTGCGCCTCACCGACGACGCCGACGCGACCGCCGCGTCGCTCGCAGAGTCGGCCGCGGACGTCGACGTCGTCATCGACTACCTCTGGGGCGAACCGGCGCAGCGCGCCATCGTCGCCCTCTTGACCGCCCGTTCGGACCGCAGCCAGGCACTGGACTGGATCCAGATCGGGGCCATGGCCGGTCCGACGATGGAACTCCCGTCGGTCGCGCTGCGCTCGGCGAATCTCCGTATCCAGGGCAACGGTCAAGGCGCCGTCTCGGCGCGGGCGTACCTGGCGGAGCTGCCGTCGTTGATCGAGGAGATCAACGCCGGGACGTTCCGGGTCACTCCCCGGCCGGTACCGCTGGGCGACGTGGAGTCCGCGTGGACGCGACGTGACCCTTCGGGCGAACGCACCGTCATCATCCCCTGACGCCGCGTCGACTCGTCATCCTTCGCGTCGTGCGCGGATGCCAGTGCGTCTCGACGCGAGTCGGACCGGCGCATTCCCCCTCGTCACCAACTATTCTTCGAGCGGAGGTGGGAAGCCACTTCGTGAGCCACGCAGCACTGAGGAGTGAGCATGTTCGACGTCGTCCTGGTTGGAGCCGATGATTCACCGACCGCGCGCCGCGCGGTCGAAGCCGCCTGCGAGATCTGTGCGATGTCCAAGGGCACGCTGCACATCGTCACGGCCTTCGAACAGCTCTCGGTCCACGGCAGCAACGCGGCCCACGAGTTCAAGGACGTCATCACCGAGGACGACGGCCAGGCGCTGTTGCAGACGCTCTCGTTCATCGCCAAGAAGCACGGCGTCGAGCCGATCCTGCACGGGGCGAAGGGTGACGCGGCCGACATCTTGATCGCCAAAGCCGAAGAGGTCGGCGCCGACCTCGTAGTCGTCGGGAACCGCGGCATGAAGGGCGTGCGCCGGGTCCTCGGGAGCGTCCCCAACTCCGTGGCCCACGGCGCGGCCTGCTCGGTGCTGATCGTCGACACGACGGAGTAGTCCTCGCCGTCGGCGTGGCGTGTGGCCCGTAGGTTGGGTCTATGGACAGAAAGGACGCACGTGGATTGAGCCGTTGGACGACGCTGTGGCTGGGACTGGCCGTGGTCTCGAGCCTCGCGCTCATCGTGGCGGGCTTCGCGCTGAAGAGTTACACGCCGACGAGCGGTCCGTCGCTCACGTTGATCCAGGAGAACGGCACCAAGGTGCTCGCTCCGTTGTCACTGCCCTTCGTGTACGTCGCGATCGTGGCGCTCACGCTACGGCATCGACGTCGGGCCAATAGGTCGGACGTCGGCGTCCTCGTCTGGATCGTGATGGGCCTGATGGCCGTGCTCGTGGTCCTTGGCGCGTTCACCGTCGGTCCCTTCATCGCCCCGATCGCGGTCTTCGTGTTGTTGGCGATCTCGTCGTTCAAGCCCGCGACGACGTCGCTCGACGTCGCTGCTCGCTAGGCGCACATCGGCGTGCTCGCCGGGATCGCCGCGCCAACTCCTACTTGACCCGCGGTTGGATCCGTTCGGCCACCAATCGCAGGTGGTCCAAGTCGGACAGGTCCAGCACCTGGAGGTACATCCGTCGCGCGCCCACCGAGGCGAACGATTCGATCTTCTCGATGACCTCATCGACCGTGCCGGCCAGACCGTTCGTTCGTAGTTCGGCGACCTCGCGACCGATCCGAGCGGCTCGACGCTCGACGTCAGTTTCACTTTCGCCCACGCAGAGCACCTGGGCGGCCGACAGGACAATCGAGTCGCGACCGCGGCCAGCGAGCTCACAGGCCTCGCGCACGCGCTCGAACTGCGTTGCCGTTGCCTCCAGCGAGTTGAAGGGCATGTTGAACTCGTCGGCGAATCGTGCGGCCATCCGAGGTGTGCGTACCTCGCCTCCCCCGCCGATCAGCACCGGGGGCCGCGGACGCTGCACGGGCTTGGGCAGTGCGGGAGAGTCCGTCAACTGATAGTGCGCGCCGGAGAACGAGTAGGTCTCGCCGGGTGGCGTCGTCCAAAGGCCGGTGATGATCTCGAGTTGCTCGCTCAAGCGCTCGAAGCGCTCCCCCAGCGGCGGGAACTCTATCCCGTAGGCGGCGTGCTCCTGGGCGAACCAGCCGGTGCCGATGCCCAGTTCGACGCGGCCGCCACTCATTGCGTCCACAACGGCAACCTCGATTGCGAGCGGTCCGGGCAGTCGGAACGTCGCGGCGCTCATGAGCGTGCCGAGTCGGATGGTCGTCGTGTCGCGCGCCAGTCCGGCGAGCGTGATCCACGCGTCGGTCGGTCCCGGCAGACCCGAGACCGAACCCATTTTTAGGTAGTGGTCGGAGCGGAAGAAGGCGCCGAAGCCGAGTCGCTCGGCCTCCAGCGCGACGACCAGGAGGTCATCGTAAGTGGCGCCCTGCTGGGGCTCGGTGAACACTCGTAGTTCCATGGTCTCTCCCGTTCGATTCGTGACCAATGCTAAGCACCGCACACCGGTTCCTCGGCCCGCCCCTCGTGTCTCACACGACCTGATGATCGAATCACGCCTGCGGTAAGGTCCGATTCATGGTTTTCGGTGCTGCAGAATCGAGTGACATGTCCGACCAGACCCCGCACTACGGCCAGCCCGGTGGATCGCAGTTCCCGATCACGACGGCGCTGGTCTTCCCGGACCACGAGATCGAGCACAGCCTCGGCATGGTCTTCGGCGTCGTCGTGCGGTCGATGGGTCTCGCGCGCAACATCGGCGCCGGTTTCAAGTCCCTGGCCGGTGGCGAGGTGAAGCAGTACACCCGCCTTGTCGAGGACAGCCGTCGCCACGCCCTGGACCGGATGATCGAGAACGCGCAACTGATCGGCGGTGACGGGATCATCTCGATGCGCTTCGACTCCTCCGAGGTCGGTCAGACGCTCACCGAGATCGTCGCCTACGGCACCGTCGTGACCTTCCGGAAGTCCGCGTAGCCGTCCGATGGACGTCTTCTGGGCCCTCGTCTTGACCGTGCTGGTCATCTGCGGGGTCTTCAGCATCACGCTGCGGCGCCACGGGGAGTCCGACAAACCCCGTCCCGACTGGCGACGGACCGAGGAGGTCTTCAACGACCCCTCGACGAACCGCGTCATGCGCGTGTGGCTCGACGCCGCCGGCGAGCGCCACTACGTGGCCGAAGGCACGCGCCGCCCGAACTGAGCGGGCGGTCTCCCCAACGGCGCTACTCCAGTTCGAGCAGTTGGCGGACCTTCGGCGGCGCCACGAGGACCCACGCCTCGACGATCAGGTCGGCGAGCCGGTCCCACTGGGGCGACGTCGCCGCGTCGTGACCGTCCAGGTAGGCGCCGATCCATCCGCGTCCCCCGACGTACGCGGGGCGGTAGTAGCGTTCGGGGTCCTCGTCGATGAGTGACGCTTGCACGCCGGGCGCGCCGGCGAAGGTCACCGAGACCCGGTCGTCGTGGTGGTGATCGGACATGGCGACGAAGTTCTTCTTGTCGTCAATGAACCACGACGCCTCACCGTGACTGAGACGCTCGACCACGAGTGGCAGGTCCATGCAGATCGCGCGCACCCGCTCGGTGGCAGACAACGCCGCTGGTGTTGGTCGCTGATCGGGTGTCACGCCGGACATGGAGCGAGCGTAGCGCCGGGTCGACGCGGTCTCGACCGGCGCTACGACTTGAAGGTGCCGGCGAACGTCGGTTGCCCGGCGTGCTTGAGGCCCATCGCGTTCCCGAGGATCCGGTAGAAACTCGGTCGCAGACCGGCCATGCGCGCCGCACCGAGCCCCGTGACCAGTTCACAGCCGGTTGGGTTGAGGACGATCGACTCGCCCCCCATGCCCTTCTCACCCCGGACCGCGAAGTCCAGTTGGTACGAGACCGCGAACTCGGCCGGACAGGAGTGCGGAAACGTCGACGCGAGCGGCAACGCGCACGCCGCCGTGGCGACCGCTCGCGCGGCCGCGGCGCTGTTCACCGTTACGACGGCGGGGAACGTGAAGCGGAACTGGCTGTGGGGCGCGTGACGGGTGACGATAAGCCGATCAACGCGCGTGAGCATCGAGCACAGGCCGCTGGCCGAGGCGGGCGTCGAGGTCGTCGTGGGCGACGCCGAGGACGGACTCTCGAAGCTCGCCAAACTCACGGCGACGACAAGTGCGATCGGCACCGCCACGATCGTCACGAACCACTTCACCGGTGTCCTCGTCATCTCACACCTCCTCCCGCTCACTTACGTCCTGTCGCGACGGAGGGAACACTTACCGCAGATGTCGGCGGTTCCTCCAACGAAGCACGCGCTCGGTCGGCGAAGGCGACTTATCTCAACCGATGCCGTTGCGCCGACGTTCCGTCGCCCGCCACGTCCATCGTCCGAGGAACAACAGCGCCGCGAGCAACAAGAGCGCGAACAGGAGCGGTCCGGCGATCCGGATCAGCCACTCGACGCCCGCGGCGAAGCCATGCAACGAGTCGTGCCACGCCTTGTCGACGCCGTTGCCGGGGTGCGGGGCCACGACGAGCGGGCTGCCGGCTTGGCGCAACGCGACGGTCAGCGTCGCGTAGGTCGTCTCGGAGTTGAGCAGACCGAGCTGCGCCTGGAGTTGCTCGATCTGGCTCTGGATCGAGTTCAGCTGGTTCTGCACCGAGAGGATCCCGCTGATGGAGTCGGTCCTCGTCATGATCTTCAGGTACTGCGCGCGACTCACCTGCAGCGCGCTGATCCGCGCTTGCAGGTCCACGTACTGCCCCGTGACGTCGTTGGCGGAGGTGACGACCGACGTCGCGTCCCCGGCGTGTCGCACCTGGTCGATCAGCATCGTGAAGTCGTGCTCGGGGACGTCCAGGACGATCGAACCGGTCGAGTACGAGTGCGACGCCTTCGTACCGATGTGTGACTGCGTGCTCGCGACGAATCCTCCGTCAGTCGTCGCGAAGTCGGTGAGTTGCGTCAGCGTCGACTGGAAGTGCTTGCCAGCGACGGACAGATGGATCGTCCCGACTTCTTCCACTCGCAATGAGCTCTCCGACGACTCGTACAGCCCGTTTGACGTGGCGTGCGTGGCGGTCGCGGAGACTGACGTCCCGAACGTGGCTCCACTCCCCGCGATATAGCTGGTGCCGGACACGACCTGAAGACTGTTATTCGGTGAAAGTACCTTCGCGCCTGCCGGTAACGCCTCGCCGTGCACTTTGTTAATGGCATTGAACTTCGGCGCGGGACTTTCGACGTTGAACAGTGGCACGGCGACGGCCAGAACGACCACGCACGCCGCGGCAGCCATCATCGACGATCGGACCCGTCCGTTTCGCTGGACGAACGCCCGGATCCGCGGCAAATCGTCGGCGGCGGCCGAGGCTCGGGCCTCGTCGAGGATTCGCTCGACGGCCCCTTCGGACACCGTGAAGTCGTCGGCCGCTTCCTTCAGCGCTCGTTGCATCATCTCTTCGTCGAACGTGGTCATGACTGTCGCTCCTTGCGGATGTTGATCGAACTGGGCGCCTCGGACTGCAGCGCCGGGTGTTGGGCGAGGCGGTGACGCGCCTCGTTGAGTCGGGACTTGACCGTCCCCGGCTGGCGGCCGATGACGACAGCGATGTCGCGTTCACTTAGGTCGGCGTAGTAGCGCAGGACGACGACGATCCGCAGGTGCGCGGGCAGGTCGGCCAGCGCGGACATCACGTCGTGGGACAGCGTGACCCGGGCGATGGGGTCCTCGATCATGGCCACGTCGTCCAAGTCGTCGTCGGGGCGACGGCGATTACGGTGCGGGATCTCCTTGCGGAGTTTCGAGTTGCACGTGTTGACGACGACGCGGTAGAGCCACGGCTTGAAGCTCGACCCCGTCGCCAGCGAATCCCGGAACTTCCAGGCCCGCAGGAACGACTCCTGGACGGCGTCCTCGGCGTCAGGGCGATTACCCAGTATCAGGTAGGCCGTGCGGACCGAACTGGCGTAGCCGTCCTCGAGCCAGGTACGGAGTTCGTCGACGTCGACCGCGTCACTCACGTACGTGACCCTCGCGCCTCACCGGCGTCGACAAATAGCTGCACAGATATAGAGACTCCCAAACCCGCGGAAAGGTTCGCGCAAATGTGGGATTCTCTGGGCGAACCGGCGTCACGGCCGGATTCGCCGACGATTGCGCCGATTCGGCGCTCTTAGTCCGGGATGAGGACGGTGACGCAGAACGGGTGACCGGCGGGGTCGAGCAGGACCCGCCAGCGATCACGGTCGGGCTGCTCGGGCGCCAACGTGGCCCCGGCGGCGAGTGCGGCCGCTTCGCCGGCGTCGAGGTCCGAGACCGAGAAGTCCAGGTGCGCCAGTGACGGCGTCTCATTCGTCGGCCACGTCGACGGTTTGAAGTCCGCCACGCGCTGGAAGGAGAGCCAGAGATTGTCCAACTGGATCGCCGAGAAATCCTCGGACTCAAAGGCAATCTCCTTCTCGAGCAGCGCCGAGTAGAACACCGCCATCTCGTGTGGATCAGGACAGTTCAGCGATACGGCACCCAGTTTTGAGATCTCTCCCACGTTCACTCCTTCATGTCGTCGTTGCGCGCATTCTTACCTCGACGCCGTGACATCGGGGCCGAGCGGGACTCAGGCCCGCTGGGCCCTCGACAGCGCGGTCGCGCTGCGCCAGAGCTCGAAGTAGTTCTCGAACGTGATGTCGGCCGTCACGTAGCCGGCCGCCTGGAGTTCGCGGTGGTAGGCCGGCAGGTTGTGCCACGGCACGCCCATGTCGACGTGGTGGGCCAGATGCCAGCCGGTGTTGTACGGCACGAACCAGAAACGGGCCAACAGGTGCTGGCGCACGTTGTGGGTGGTAAGTCGACGGTCGTCGCTCTTCAACATCCCGCCGTGTTCGGCGATCGCGCGAAGACGGTTGAGCACGCGCCACTGCGTCATCCACGGCAGCCACCAGAACGCCAGGAACGACCACCACGCGCCGGTGCCCAGCCAGAACAGACCGAACAGGACCGCCTGGACGGCCAGGATCGACGAGGCGATCGCCCGGCTCTGCTGTTTCGTCGTCGCCTTGACGATCGACAGGAAGTTCTTGTAGCCCGAGATGCCGAGCGCGTCGCGCAGGAGTCGACGTCGCAGGTCGCTCGGCTCGCAGGGGTAGCCGCTGTAGAAGGCCATGTCGGGCTCTTCGGGGCCGAACTCCTCCTTGTGGTGCGCGAAGTGCGCGCGCCGGTAGATCGAGATCGGCACCATCGCCGGATAGGCGATGAACCACTTGCCCACGAAGTCGTTCGCGCGCTTGTTGGTGAAGAGGAGCTTGTGGGCCGACTCGTGCATGAGGATCGCGAAGCGCGCGTGCATCGGACCCATGAGGATGAATACACCGAGCGCGGCGAGCGGGCCGAAGCGCACGCCGAGGTAGGCCAGCGCCGCGGTCCAGAGCCAGACGAACGTGACGGCGCGCACGTTGCGCCAGTTCTCGATGTGCCGGTAGTTCCTGCGCAACTCCGGGATGGCCATGCCGTTCACGAGGAGGCGCTCGGTCGGCAGGACGTCCGACAGCGCCTCGGGGTTCGGGACGAGATCGATCGACATCCGCCCCATCATAAGTTCAGCGATTGCCGGTTTCCGGACGGTCCAGCGTCGCGTCAGATCTCGGTCATTCTCCGTCGGACCATTAAGTTTGGGTCCACGCGACGAAGGGATGGTCCTGATCAAGAAACTCGTTCGCCGCTTCGACGCCTACCAGCAGGGCCGTCCGTCGGCCGCCTTCGTCATCGGCGTCGCCAAGAAGTACGTCGAGGACCGCGGGCCCTCCCTCGCGGCGCTGCTCGCCTACTACGGCGTGCTCTCGTTGTTCCCGCTGTTGCTGGTGCTCTTCATCGCGCTGGGACTGCTCTTCAGTCACGACCCGTCGCTACGCAACCGCGTCATCCACTCGGCGCTCTCCCAGTTCCCGGTCGTGGGCAAGCAACTGGACGGTCACGACGCCATCACCGAACTGCGGGCCAAGGGCATCGGTCTCGCCGTTGGCCTCGTCGGGCTGTTCTGGGGATCGCTCGGCGTGACCAAGGCCGGCCAGCGCGCCATGGCCGACGTGTGGAACGTCCCGCAAGTGAATCGCCCGCGCTTCGCGCGTCGCATCGGTCGCGGTGTCGAGTTCCTCGGCGTCCTGGTGCTCGACGTCGTGCTCTCGACGGCGCTGGCCGGCCTCGTCACGTTCGGCGGTCACGCGCTCTGGCTGCAGGTGCTCGCGGTCGTCGTCGGGCTCGTCGTCAACGTCGCGCTGTTCCTACTGGGCTTTCGGATCCTCACGCCGAACTCCGTCGCGACGAGGACCCTCGTCACGGGCGCCACCGTAGCGGCGCTCTCCTGGAACGTCCTCCAGTACCTCGGCACGTGGCTCGTCGGTCACGAACTCCGCCACGCGAGCCAGCTCTACGGGTACTTCGGGAGCATCCTGGGGCTCGTGTCCTTCCTCTTCATCGCCGCCCAGGTCTCCTTGATCGCGGCCGAGATCAACGTGGTCAAGGCCCGCCACCTCTACCCGCGCAGCCTCACGCCGCCGTTCACGCCGGCCGACCAGGCGGTCCTCACCGCGCTCGCGCGCCAGAGTCAGCGCTTCGTTGCCGAGACCGTGAACGTCACTTTCGAAGACGAGACCGACGACGTCACGAGGGAGTCGCCGGACGAGCTCGACACGACGCCGTGGAGCGAGCCCACGGCGTAACTAGAGGGATTTGACGATGTAGAGCGTCGGCGTCGTGGTTTGCGTCGCGGCGTCGGCGGTCGTGTCGAGGCCGTCGCTCGTGGTCACGTACTGGCGCTTGGCCCAGGTGCGCGGCACGGCGCGCAGCTCGCTGTGGAGGTCGATGCGCTCCTGCTTGGCGATCATGGTGAAGGCGATGATCGCGATGATGATGCCCGAGGCGACGAAGACGAAGCCCAGGGAGTACGACATCAACGTCTGCACGCACGTCGAGTCGATACCGGAGTGCGTGGCCGCGCTCGCGGGGCCGCTCGTGGTGCAGGTGCCGACCTGGGAGTGCGCCCGAGCGAGGGTCCAGATACCGAAGGCCATCGCCGCGAGGCCGACGCCAATCACAACTTTCCTGATCGTCATATGGCCCTCCCTTGCTAGGTCCATAAGTTGGCAACGTTTGCCGACTTCGAAAGGCTGGTCGGTACTGCGGGACCGCAACGCTCGCCTCTCGTTCACCCCCCGACCAGGGTGAACACGAACAGAAAAAATCGTACAAATCGTGTAGCAAATCTCAATCGGAGAAACGACAAATGGAACACAACAAACCGCGAACTGCAGTGATCGAGCGCTATGAACAACCGACGAGCGTCGATCAGCGACCGGTATTCGTGAGCTCCGCCGAGACGTCCCATAACCGCCGCGCCATCTCAGTATCCATCGCGCGCGAGGCACTTTTGTGGATGACCGGATAGCCACGAAGGTGCGCGATCCCGTGGGGACCGACGTAGCTGGCGCCGGGGATGTCCTGGGTCGCCGCGAACAGCAACGGGAGGGCGCCCTTCTCCGCGGTGTTGAATATTCGTTGGGAGAGTCGATTCGCGAGACCGTTCACGCCACGGACGTGCGCGACCAGATTCGTCCGCGCAATCCCGGGGTGGGACGCCAACGCGCGCACCGTACTCCCCTGCGCGGTGAGACGACGCTGGAGTTCGAGGGTGAACAAGAGATTGGCCAACTTCGAGTCCTGATACGCCGTCATCGCGTCGTAGGGTCGGACGTCGAAGTGCAGGTCCTCGAAATGGATCCGGCCACGTCGATGAAGGATCGACGAGACCGTGACCACCCGATCGGTGACGTGGGGCAAGAGCAGGTTGGTCAAGGCGAAGGGTCCGAGGTGGTTGGTCCCGAGGTGAAGTTCGAAGTCGTCGATCGTGCGAAAGGCCGGCGCCATCATGATGCCCGCGTTGTTGATCAAGACGTCGAGGTCACCGCGCCACTGAGCCGCGAAGCTCCGCACGGACTCCAGGTCGGCCAGATTGAGTTCGCGGACCTCGTAGGCGCCCACGAACTCCTTGGCGACGTCGCGGCCCTTTCGGACGTCACGAACGGCCAGGATCACCCGCGCGCCGTGGCGACACAGCTCTCGCGCCGTGATCAGGCCGACGCCGCTCGAGGCGCCGGTGACGACCACGGTCCGTCCCGTAAGGTCCGCCAGGTCGTCCTGCGTCCAGTGATTCGAGGTCATCGACTCCGATCCCGCGCCCACGGCGCACTCGATAGACCCTAGGGTGCGCGAGCCCGGTCGTCAGCCCCGACGCGTGCTGATCACGAGCGAGGAGATTCTTCGTGGTCTAGAAAGAAGTTGTCGATTCGGCACGAATCAGCACGTCGATACGGGTGAGAGGTTCACTGGGAGCCTCACCCAAAGGAGCAAGCATGGCGGAATACCTAGTTCTCATCTACTCGAACGAGGAATCGTGGGCGACGACGGACCAAGCGTTCGCGGCCAACGTCACCGACGGCCACAATAAGTTCGGCGAGAAGCACGGCGCGGCGCTGCGCGGCGGCAACGCCCTGGAGTCCTCGTCGACGGCGACCTCGATTCGCCCCGACGCCACCGGCAAGGTCGTGACCACCGACGGTCCCTTCGCGGAGACCAAGGAGGCCCTCGGCGGGTACTACGTCGTCGAAGCCCCTGACCTCGACGCCGCGATCGCCATCGCCAAGGACATCCCGATGCCGTTCGGGGGTATCGAAGTTCGACCGATTCGAGTCATGAACTGAACACCAGTCACGACGACCAACGAGCAGCCGTCTCGGCCGCCGTCGCGGACGCCCATCGCCACGAATGGGCGTTCGTGATGGCGGCCACGATTCGCGTCACCCGCGACTTCGACGTCGCCGAGGAGTGCGTGCAGGACGCCTTCGCCCGCGCGCTCACCGCCTGGGGCGAGCAGGGCGTTCCCAAGAGCCCCGGCGCCTGGCTCACCACGGTCGCTCGACGGCGTGCGATCGACGTCGGCCGGCGCCGCGACGTCGCGGCGCGGTCACGACGATTCCTCGTGACCGACGAAGTACGCGACGACGACGCGGCTGTGGTCGAGCACTTCGAAGACGACCGACTGCGTTTGATCTTCACCTGTTGTCACCCCAGCCTCGCGACCGACACCCAAGTCGCGCTGGCGCTGCGGATGCTCTGTGGACTCAGCACCACCGAGGTCGCCAAGGCGTTCCTGGTGAAGGAGACCGCGATGGCGGCCCGGCTGACGCGCGCCAAGAAGAAGATCGCGCTCGCGCGCATCCCCTACCGGGTCCCGGAACCTTCTGAACTTCGCGACCGAATTGACGCCGTGCTCCTGGTGATCCATCTGCTCTTCACCACTGGTCACACGTCGCCCACGGGCGAGAACCTCTCCCAACTCGAGCTGGTGGAGCGGGCACTCGACCTCGCGCGGATGTTGCACGGTCTCCTCCCGGAGGACGCGGAGGTGTCGAGCCTCCTGGCGCTGATCCTGCTCACCGATTCCCGTCGGGGCGCGCGCGTCGACCCCGACGGTGCGTTCTTGGCCCTCGCCGATCAGGACCGCTCGAAGTGGCACCGGGAGTCGATCGACGAGGGACTCGTCCTGGTCGGTCGGTCGATCCGCCAGGGACGACCCGGACGTTTCACCCTGATGGCCGCGATCGCCGCCGTCCATTCGAGCGCCCCGCACTGGGACGAGACCGACTGGACCGAGATCGTCGGTCTCTACGACCTCTTGCTCGACGCGTGGCCCTCGCCGGTGGTCGCGTTGAACCGCGCCGTCGCCGTGAGCTTCGCGTTCGGTCCCGAGGTCGGACTCGACGCGCTGGAGCAACTCAGTGCCGACCCCCAACTCAGCACGTACCCGTACATGGCGGCGGCCCGGGGCGACTGTCTAGAGCGACTGGGGCGCTTCGCCGACGCGCGCGACGCCTTCGCCGAGGCCGCGATGCTGACCGAGAATCACGTCGAGCGAGAGTTCATGCAGTCTCGGATCGACCAACTCAGTTGATCGGCGCGTCAGTCGGGCGCCATTGGAGTCTCGTTCGTCGTCGAGGGCGTGGGCAGTGCGTCCCCGCGAACCGAGTGATGCTTGTGGCAGTTGTCACAGGTCGCCCGGTACGTCTCGGGCAGCGGAATGAGCGGAATGAAGAAGACGGTGAAGGTGCGCTTGATGCCCACGACCGTTTGGACGTGCGTAGCGCCGCACCTCGGACAGACCATGGTGAAACGACCGATCCCACGGGTCCGTCGTCGCATTCCGAATAGAAAGAACATGCTGGGCCCGCTTCTCGTCGTTCCCGGAGGCTACCGCGGTGTTTCGTTTCGCTCGTCTCTCAGCGCGGCGGGCTCCACGCGATCAACCGGGACCGTTCAGGACTGACGTAGCCGTGCGCCACGAACCACTGCGCGGAGTCATAGAGCGCCTGTGACGCCGGACGCGACGAGTAGCCGATCTCGTCACGCGCCCGCGTGTCGTCGAACGTCATGGTCGTCGAGGCCATCTGCGCGGCCTCCAACGAAACGCGAGGTTCACGTCCCAAGAGGTCGCCCTCGACGAAGCTGGACAGGTAGCCGGCGACCTTCGGGAAGATGGAGGGGAATCGCCGATCGGCCGGCGGTAGTCCGGTGACGTCGGCGAGTGTCCGCAGCAACTGCGCCATGGTGATGTTCTCGCCACCGCAGATGTAACTGCGACCCTGGCGGCCGCGCTCGAGCGCGAGGAGATGGCCCGTGGCGAGGTCGTCCACGTGCGCCACGTTCATCGCGGTGTCCACGTAGCCGGGCATCCGCCCGTTGAGGTAGTCGAGGACCACCTTGCCCGACGGTGTCGGTCGGTGATCGAAGGGACCGTGCGGCATGGTCGGCAGGACCAGCACGACCGGCGCGCCCTGGGCGGCGAGTCGCAACACTTCGTGTTCGGCGACGTACTTGGTCTGCTTGTAGTTCCCGTAGAGGTGCGAGACGTCGGCAAAGTCGTCCTCGGTCGAGGGACGGCCCTGCTTGGTCTTCCACAGACCCAGCGTCGCGACGGTCGACGTGAAGACGACGCGCTCGACGCCGGCGTCGGTGGCCGCGCGCACGACGTACTGGCTGCCGCGCACGTTCACGTCGTAGAACGACGACGCGTCCTTCGGCCAGAAGCCGAACTTCGCCGCGAGGTGGAAGCAGTACTTCGCGCCGTCAAAGGCGCCCGACAACTGACGCTCGTTCGTGACGTCGACGTCGCGCCGTTCGACGTCCAGGTCGTCCAGGTTCGAGGTCACCGCGCCGGGTTCCAGGAACGCCACGACGTCGACGTCGCGCGCGAGGAGTGCTCGCACGACCGCCGAACCGATGAATCCCGCCGCCCCGGTGACGACCACGCGGTCACCCTTGGCGAGCTCGAAGCTCACGACCGGGCCGCGGTGTGCTTCGTCGTCGGGCTGCGACGCAGTATCCCCTTGGTCATGGTGACGCCGAACTCGACCAGCGAGGCGCCACTGCGCTCGGCCTCGGTCAGGAGTTCATCCAGGGCGTCGATGAAGAGGTCGATCTCGGCCTCCCCGGCGATGAGCGGTGGCAGCAACTTGATCACGTTGATGTTGTCCGCGGCGACCTGCGTCAGGATCCGGTAGCGGTGGAACAGTGGGACGACGAGCGTCTGGGTGAACATCGCCGTTCGCGTCGCCTCGATCAGGCGCCATCGGCGGCGAGCACCGCGCGACGTCGGGCGACCGAACTCGATGCCGATCATCTGTCCTCGCCCGCGGATGACGTGGAGGAACTCGTGACGTGACGCGAGGTCTTCGAGTCGGACGCGCCACACGTTCCCCATCGCCGCCGCGTGCTCGACGACGTGCTCGTCGTCGAAGACCGAGAGCGTCGCCAGGCCCGCGACCATCGCCAGCGGATTGTTCTTGAACGTCGTCGAGTGGACCATCGCGCGGTCCATGGAGCTGTACGTGCCGCGCAGGATCTTGTCACTGGTCAACATCGCGCCGACCGGCACGTACCCGCCCGAGAGCGCCTTGGAGATCGTGATGATGTCCGGGTGCAGCCCGTAGTGCTCAAAGGCGTAGAAGGCGCCGGTGCGACCGAGTCCGGTCTGCACCTCGTCGCAGATGAAGAGCGCGCCGACGCCGTGCACCGCGTTCTCGATCTCTTGCCAGCGCTCGGCCTCGAGTTCGTAGACGCCCTTGCCCTGGATCGGTTCGACGATGAAGGCCGCGACGTCACCGCGCTTCAACTCCCGGATCAACGTCTCAAGGTCGCCGAAGGGGATCTCGGTCGTGTCGGCCAAGAGCGGACCGAAACCCTCGCGAAAATCGGCGGAGCCGTTGACGGCCAGGGCCCCCATGGTGAGACCGTGATAGGCGTGCGCGTGATAGAGGATGCGTCGACGGCCCGTGCTGGCGCGGGCGAACTTGATGGCCGCCTCCACCGCCTCGGCGCCGGAGTTGCAGAAGAAGAGCCGCTCGATCTGTTTGGGGCTGCGGGTGACGAGCGCCTCGGCCAGGAGTCCCGGCAGGAGTGCGCAGTCCATCTGCACCATGCCGGGCGGGTCGGCGTCGAGGGCCTGGTGCAGGGCGTCCTTGATCACCGGGTGCGAGCGTCCGAGGGCGAAGACCCCGAAGCCGCTCAGCAGGTCGAGGTAGCGGTGGTCCTCGTCGTCGAAGAGGTAGCAGCCCTCGCCGCGTTGGTAGAAACGGTCGAAGCCGAGCGTGGTCACCACCTTGGTGAGCTGCGGGTTGAGGTACTGGGCGTGGAGGGCGAAGTTGTCGCCGTGTCGCTCCTCCAACAGTCGCGCGAGGTCGAAGGTCATCGCGCGCTCGACCGGTGGTGGACCGAGTCACGGATGAGCATGAAGCGCATCGACCAGAACCCCGGTCGCGAGTCATGGATCTGCGACCGGGCCACGAGGAACGACGAGCCCAGGACGGCCGCGCACGAGAGCCAGGTGAGCACCCCGACGGCGAGGACCCACGCGGTGGCGCCCGACCACAGCAGGATCAGGCCGGCGAGCACGACCGCCAGCCCGACGTAGCCGATACGAAGGGCCCAGACGGCCCGTCGCCAGTTCCTGTTGTCGCGCAACTCCGACGGCTCGTCCACGTCTTCGATTGTACGGGTGTCGCGGAAGGCCTACGAGTCGACGTCAGATGACGGGCGACATCCCGCCGTCGATGCTGATGCCGACGCCGGTGAGGTAACTGGATCGCGGCGACAACAAGAACGCGGCGAGGTCGGCGAACTCTTCGGCGCGACCGACGCGCCCCAACGGGATCCTCGCGTTCGATGCCATGGTCGCGTAGTACTCCTCCAACGGGACGTTCGCGTCGGCGGCGCGGCGCACCCACTGCCCAGACTCGATGAGCCCGATGAGGATCGCGTTGGCCCGTATGCCGCGCGATCCGACCTCATTGGCCAGCGCCTTGGTCAGGGCGAGACCGGCCAGACGCGACGCCGACGTCGGCGTCGTCTCGGCGTTCGGCGTGCGCGCCAGGATCGCCAGCACGTTCACGATGGCGCCCTGGGTCGTCTCGAGCGCGGGCAGGACCTGGCGAGCGACGTGCAGCGCCGCGATGACCTTCAACTCGTAATCACTCCGCCACTCGTCGTCGTCCGACGTCGCGATCGGCGTCCCCGCGCTGCGACCGGCGTTGTTCACGGCGCCGTCGAGCCGTCC
This sequence comes from uncultured Acidimicrobiaceae bacterium, assembly GCA_963802735.1. Classification (GTDB taxonomy): domain Bacteria; phylum Actinomycetota; class Acidimicrobiia; order Acidimicrobiales; family RAAP-2; genus RAAP-2. The sequence goes on from CAWDJY010000012.1 coordinate 407,965, forward strand.
GAAGCGCGCGAGCGCGGCACCAATGAACTCGTCGAGCTGGTCGGCGTGCGTGACGTCGGTCTTCGCGCACAGCGCGTCCAAGCCCAACAAGACCTGCGCCTTCTCGAGCCGCTCCTCATCGCGACCGCAGACCGCGACCAGCGCGCCCTCGGCGACGAGGCGTTGGGCGAGGGCCAACCCCAGCCCGTCCGTGCCGCCGGTGATGAGAAACGCTCGGTCTTGCAGTTCGAGATCCATGGACGCATCCTAGGAATGAACACCGTGACGCAGTTCATCGAGCGCGTTCGGCCGTCGAAGACCGCGAACTACTCTGTGGCGATGTCGGACATTTCGTGGCGCTCGACTCCTCGACGGCTCCGGTCGCTGCGCCTCGCACTGTGCGCGGGGTTGCTCGCCGGCTCGGTGCTCGTGGGCGCGACGAGCGGTGCGTCGAACGTGGTGTTGCCGCCGTTCACGTCGAGTGTCGGCGCCGTCACGGCGGCCCAACTCGGTAAGTCGTGGCGACCGGGCTGTCCCGTCGGACCGAGCCAACTACGACTCTTGCACCTTCGCTACGTCGGATTCGACGCTCGGTCACGCGTCGGCACCATGGTCGTCAACGCGTCGGTGGTGACGTCGGTGATCCGCGTCTTCGCCACGCTCTACGCGAAACGCTTCCCGATCCACCTCATGGTGCCAACGTCCAACTTCCAGGGCCAGGACCCGGCGTCGATGGCCGCCGACAACACGTCGGGGTTCAACTGTCGCTACGCCGTGACGACCGGCCCGAAAGAGTGGTCCGTCCACGCCTACGGCGAAGCGATCGACGTCAACCCGGTGCAGAATCCTTACGTGTTCAACGGCGTGGCGCAACCGGTCGCCGGCGCGGCGTACGTCGATCGACGTGACGTACGTCCGGGCATGGCCGAAGTCGGTGGCGTCCTCAATGACGCGTTCGCTTCCGTAGGCTGGTTCTGGGGAGGACGATGGAGCGCGTCACCGGACTACCAGCACTTCTCATCGACCGGCGGTTGAGGCGGACCTTCGTCTGTGGCCTCGCGTTCGTATTAGGCGTCCTCGTCGCGCCGACGTGGTCTTCGAACGTCGGCGCCGCGCAGCGCCCCCGTAGCGCCAGCGCGTGCGACGCCACCGCCAACGCCGTGGCGGGCACGTCGTCATCCGGACAACTCGTCACCGTGACCGCGCCGACCGTGCGTTCACCGCACACCACCCTCGACTTCTTCGTTCGCCAGGGTGGGTGCTTTCGGCTCGTCGACGGCCCGTATCCATCGTTCGTCGGACGTAACGGTGTCTCGGCCCACCACCACGAGGGTGACGACACGACGCCCCTCGGACTCTTCGGATTCCAATCCACCATGTACGGCGTCGACCCCGATCCCGGCGTCGCCTACCGGTACCACCGACTGGTCTGCGGCGACTGGTGGGACGAGCAGTCGTCGTCGGCGCTCTACAACCACTTCGTGCACGTTGCGTGCGGCACCGCGCCGGACTTCGGCGGTGGCTCCGAGGCGCTCTGGCAGGGCGCGCCGTCCTACGACTACTTCGCCGTCATCGCCTACAACCGCCACCCCATCGTCCCCGGGAAGGGTTCGGCGATCTTCCTGCACGTCTCGACCGGTCGACCGACGACGGGATGCGTGAGCATCCCCGTCGAGGACCTGTTGCGCGTGCTGCGCGCCCTTCGCCCCAACCTGCACCCACTCATCGACATCGCCGTTCGCTGAACGCGACGCGCGACCGGCCTCAGTGCGTGCGACTCATCTCGACGATGACGCCCAGGCTCGAGGAGGCCGCGCCCTGGTAGACGCCCTTCAGGGGCGCCACGTCGTCGTAGTCGCGGCCGTTTCCCACGATGATGTGTCGCTCGGTCTCGGGGATGCCGTTGGTCGGGTCCATGCCGGTCCACGCGCCGGAGAAGTACTCGATCCACGCGTGACTCTGCCCCGCCACGACTTCGCCGACCTCGGCGTCACTCAACGGGAAGAGGTAGCCCGAGACGTAACGGGCCGGAACGCCGAGTTGGCGTAGCAGCCCGATGGTGATGTGCGTGAGGTCCTGACAGACGCCTTCGCCCAGGTCCCACGCCTCTTGGGCGGTTGAGTCGACCGACGTGGCGCCCGGCAGGTACGTCACGTGACCGCGCACGTAGGCACTCACCGCGTCGACGCAACTGTGCAGGTCCGCGATTTGTGACCACTCGTCGAGCGGCGCGAGGACGTCGCCGGCCAATGCCGTGCGGTCGGTCGCGAAGAGGTACTCCGAGAAGAAGTCGACCAACGCCGGCGCGCGCAGGTCGTTCCAGGAGATCGCCGGGGCGATGAGCCCCGCGCGGCTCTCGACGTTCGAGCGGGCCTCGACCTCCAACTTCGGGTGTGGCTCTTGGATGTCGAACGCGGTCACGATGGTGCCGAAGTAGTCGGTGTGCGTCGAGAGCGGCACCACCGGTTGCACCGCCACGTGCGCGTTACGGACCTCTTGGCTCGCGCCGGTGATCGGCGTCATCCGCGCCTCGTTGTAGGAGGCCTTGGCGAGGCCGTCGTAGGTGAAGCCCGTGTGGTGACGGATCGCGAGGCCGAGCGACTCGTTCACAGTCCGCCCTCCCTCGACCAGACGACGTAGTCCTCATGGCGGAAGAACCGGTCGGTGACCGCGTTGTTGATCCGCACGCAGGTCTCCTCGAGCATCTCGAGGATCTCGGGCAGCTGACCGAGCAGGTCGGCCGGGTCCATGAACTCGAGTCGACCCCGTCCGCGCGCCAGGCTCTGGCGCGCCACGTCGGCCGTGGCGATGCGCTGGCTGCCCGGCTGGATCTCATAGAGACAGGTGTCTGCCAGGTTCAAGGAGTACAGCACCGAGCGCGGGAACAGTCGGTCGAGCAGGAGGAACGCGGCGACGCCGTTCGCGTCGTGGATCTCGCTGGTCGAGCGCATGAACGCCTCCATCGCACCGCAGGCGCGCAGGAACGCCAGCCAGTCGGGCGCGTGCTCCTCACTGAGGACCCGTCCGCGCAGCAGGCGCGCCGTCATGTCGATGCGCTCGATGCTGCGTCCGAGCACCAAGAAGTGCCACCCGTCGTCGTGGCTCAGGGTGGCGTCGGTGAGCCCGGCCAACAACGCCGCGCGTTCGCGCACGAACAACAAGTACTGCGAAGGACCCAAGCGTCGCGCGGTGTTCTCCATCTGGGGCAGTCGATTGCGCGTCGAGTTGAGCGCGACCCACATCTCCGAGGAGATGAACTCGCGACTGCGCCGGGCGTTCTCGAACGCGCCGCTCAACGAACCGGCGATGGAGTTCGGATTCTCGGCGTCGTAGACGATGTGCTGGAGCATCTCGTCGGAGGTGACCGGCGCCTCGGACTCGACCTCGATCCCCAGGATCGAGTACAGCGAGCGACAGGTGGCGTCTTCGTCGTTGAAGGGGTCTTCCACCATGCGGTGCACGTAGGAGTCGACGATGCGCGAGGTGTCGTCGGCGCGCTCGATGTAGCGACCGATCCAGTAGAGCGACTCGGCCAGACGAGAGAGCATGCCGTGCTCGCTCACTGGTCGCCCCGTCCCACGTTGCCGTCCTGGCGAGGACTGAATGTCACGTGGCGCTGACGCTGGGCCGTGGTGACCCGCGATTCACGCAACGGCATCGACTCGTCGTTCAGGACCCAGGTGTCCTTCGAGCCACCGCCCCGCGATGAGTTCACGACCAGCTCGCCCTCGCCCAGCGCGACCCGGGTGAGCCCGCCCGGCAATACCCAGACGTCGTCGCCGTCGTTGATCGCGAACGGTCGAAGGTCGATGTGGCGTGGGCTCACGCGCTCATCGACCAACGTCGGGTGCGTCGAGAGCATGACGGGACGTTGGGCGATCCAGTTGCGTGGCGACTCGGCCACCGCCGCCGCGGTCTTCGCCAACGTCTTCTCGTCGGCTTGGGGGCCGATGACGATGCCCTTGCCGCCCGAGCCGTCGACGGGCTTCACGACGTACGACGCGAGCGACGACAGGATCTCGTCACGGACGTCGTCCTCTTCCAACCGGTAGGTCTCGACGTTCTGGAGCAGCGGTTCTTCGCCCAGGTAGAAGCGGATGAACGCCGGCACGTAGGTGTACACCAATTTGTCGTCGGCGACGCCGTTGCCGATCCCGTTGGAGATCACGACGTTGCCCGCCCGGGCGCAGTTCACGAGGCCGGCGACACCGATGATCGAGTCGGGGCGGAACTGCAGCGGATCGAGCCAGTCGTCGTCCACGCGGCGATAGATCACGTGGACCGGCCGCTCGCCGTTCGTCGTGCGCATGTACGTATGGTTTGAACGACAGAGGAGGTCGCGTCCTTCCACCAATTCCACCCCCATCATGCGCGCGAGCAACACGTGCTCGAAGTAGGCGGCGTTGTGCACCCCCGGACTGAGCACGACGATGACCGGCTCGCTGACGTTCGGCGGGGCCGCCGCGCGCAGGGCCGACAAGAGGTGCGCCGGGTAGGAGTCGACCGGGTGCACCCGGTGATCGGAGAAGAGCGACGCGAAGGTCTGGGTCATCGCGCGACGGTTCTCGATGACGTAGCTGACGCCCGAGGGGATGCGGACGTTGTCCTCCAGCACCCGAAAGTCACCGACCTCATCGCGCACGAGGTCGATGCCCGCGACCGTCACGCGCACGCCGTTCGGCGGGTCCACCGCGAAGGCCGGGCGACAGAAATGTGGACTCGACGTGACGACCGAGCGCGGGATGACCCGTTCGGCGAAGACCCGGCCGTCGCCGTAGACGTCGGCGAGGAAGGCCTCCAGGGCGTGCACGCGCTGGGCGATCCCTCGTGAGAGGTGGTCCCACTCCATCGCCCCGATCAGGCGCGGCACGACGTCGAGCGGAAACGGTCGCTCTTCCCCGCTGTGGGCGAACGTCACCCCACGTTCGGAGAAGGTGTGGGAGAGCTGCTCGGAGCGCTGACGGAGTTCGGCGGGCTGGTAGCGGCCCAGCTCCGCGAAGAGTCGCTCGTAAATCGGTCTCGGCGCCCCCGGCGCGCTGAACATCTCATTCCAGGCCGCCGAGGAGTCGTCGTCGAACACCATGCTCACCTGCGTCACGCTAGCCATCGCACCACGCCTCGTCTGTTGCCGTGGAATGAATTCACCGGGAACCGTGTTCAAGTCATTTCACGCGCCCGTGCGCTCCCGCGGGACTACTCGGCGCGCAGTAGTAACGCCGTCGACGTCTTCGCGGCGACGCGTCCGGGGGCCGCGGCGACCACGTTGGCGAGCACCATGGCGCTGACGACGATGATGACGACGGACACGATCGGCACGGTCGGACGCGGCACGGCGTAGATCTCGTGCGCGAAGAGGTCCCAGAGGAACCGACCCAACACGACGCCGAGCGGGACGCCGAGAAGCGTGCCGATCGCCGTCGCGACGCTCGATTGCCAGGCGATCGCCGCGGCCAGCTGTCGCCGGGTGAAGCCGAGCGTCTTGAGGAGCGCCAGGTCGCGTCGCCGTCGGCGCACCGAGGTGATCAACGTGAGCCCCATCGCGACGACCGCCCCGAGCGCGAGCGCGGTGCCGAGCACGACGGGCGTGGAGCCGAGCGATCCGTAGTCGATGATCTGGGCCGGACGTTGCACGCTTTGGGCCTGGGCGCCGTTGTTGTTGCCACCGAGCTTGGTCAAGATGGCGCTCAGCGAGCGAAACGCGGCGCGATGGTTCACCCCCGGTTTCACGCGCACCAGGATGGCGTTGGGACCCGGCCGCACGTCGAAGAGGTTCCACTGGCTGACCGGGATCAGTTGGTACGAGAGGATCGCGCCGGATCCCATTTCGAGATGACTGGTCCCGCCCACGCCGATCGTGGGCAACGTCGCCACGCCGACGATCCGAAGCGTGGTCGACACACCACCGGACGTGACGCGCACCGTCTGGCCGATCTGTTTGTGCAGGAGTTGGAGCGTGGCGGTGCCGAGCACGACCTGATTCGTCGCGTCGAAACCGTGGCCGCTCAGGATCGGCGGCGCGACGCGCGCGTGGGGGCTCGCGCCCATCACCGAGACGTCGTGTCCGTCGATCTCCAATCGACCGAAGTAGACCCCGGACCAGGACGACACGTACTTGTCCTGGCCCAGCAGATGGGCCGCGCCGGTCGCGGGGATGTCCCCCAGTCCCCCGCCGCCGTTCATCTCGTAGGTCCAGTTCCACCCGTAGAGCGCGGGCTTGGCGACCAGCGTGTGAAGGCTGGCACCGAACGTCACGGTGGACGTCACGATGATCAGCGCGAAGACCGTCCCCATGATCGCCGAGCGCACCGGCACGCTGTTGCGTCCGCTCCCCGGCTCCAGGGCCAGTCGGATTCCCGTGACGGCCGACACCGGCAGATTCGCGTTGGCGGCGACGCGCGCGGTCGAGGAACCTCGAACGCGTAGTGCCCGACGCCGGGCGTCGGTTCGACGAGGCGCGACTCGAATGGCGACCACCATCGCCAGCGCGAAGAGTGTGATCAGCGTCACCATCACGCCGAAACCAACGACCGTCCAGTCGACGTTCACGCCGTTGGGGATGTAGGGCCGAATCGGTCCGAGAAGACCCAGCGGTGAGAGCGCCACCGCCACGATCCCCGCCGCGAGCGATCCGACGACGATCGACACGACGATCCCGAGAAGACCGTCCAGCACGGTCGTCGCGGGTGTCGCGCCGAGCGCCCGGATCACTTCGAGGTCACCGGCGTTGAATCGGAGTCGTCGAGCGACGACCTGACCGGCGATGACCAACATGGCGAGCGCGGCGATGAGACCGAAGACCGCCAGAGCGATGGATTCGGGCCGCAGCGTCTGGGCCGCCGTGGACTCGATGACCGAGATGTACGAGACGTCGAACGGCAGTCCCTTGGGCAGGACCCGCGCGATCTCATTCGCCACCTGGTCCTGGTGCTCGGTGCCGCCCACCAATTGGAGCGCGCTCAGCGACGTGTTGACGCAGCACGCCAGGAGATGGTTGGTGAGCGCCGGGGTGAAGAGGATGACGCCGTTGTTACCCGCGTCGACCTGGTCCTGCAACAGGTCGTGCGGGTCCACCGCACCCGTACTCACGAGCTTCGCCCGCACCCGAAGGACCGGTTTGAATCTCTTGAGCGCTTCTTGCGGGGTCAGACCCTCGAACTGGCCGATCTCCTTGTTGGAGAAGGCGAGGAACGTGACCGTTTGACCTAGGTGAAGACCGAACGCCGTCGCCGTCGAGGCGTCCATCGCGAACTGATTGATCTTCTTCGGGTCCGGGAGTCTCCCGTTGGTCGTGATGACGCGGTCCTGAGTGAACTGTTCACCGTTCACGCTCCCCGACATCGACTGGCCCTCCGACGCGAGGATCGGCGCACCCCGGGCGTTGAGGACGAGCAGGTTCAGGTCGACCAAGCTCCTGACGTCCTTCACGTAGCGCAGGTGCTCGATCTTCTCGATGAGCGACGGCGAATAGCCCGACTGCGCAATGGTCGGGTTGTAGACGCCGGTCAAGCCGACGATCTGTGAGGAGTTGGCTCTCGACATCAGCGTCGCGAATGACGACTGGGTTCGACGAGCTCCCGCGATCGAGGCCATCGAGAGACCGCCCAACAGGGCCACGAGCAGCACGATCGTGACGTAGCCGGTCCAACGTACCCGGAAAGTGGTGATGAACCGATACCACGCGACGCGGAAACTCTCGTTCACGAGTTCAGAGAACCGGCGACATGACGTTGGAATCCACTACCAGAAGATTGACCCATTTCGGCGTCATCTGGTATGTGGGTAGCCCTCCAAGTCACTTCGTGGTACTACCCGTTGGACGTCAGTTCAGTCCGGCACCCTCAGCGACCAAGGTCGATCACGCGATCAGATGGTTCGCGAATGACGTGGGGACCAAGTGTTGGATTTTCGCCCTTACGACGGCCGCCAATTCATCGGGTTGGGCGGTCTCCGAAGCGACTTCTAGATCGTAAGAAAGTCCCGTGTACACGTCCGCGTAGTAGCGGGCGGACAGCGTGATTGGTCCACCGCGACGATCGGTCCGGCTCCGTTCACGTCGCCTCGCTACGTTCAGGGGACAGCGAACCGCGATCAACAAAAGCGGCACGTCGCCGAAGGTCTTCTCGTACAGTCGCCGGCGCGCTGGTGTGACGACCGCCTCGGCCATCACGTCAATGCCGGAGAGCGACATCTGACGAAGTGAACCCAGATATCCAGCGACGAATTGTTCAAATAGTTGACCCTCGTCCGTCGTCCACCAACGCTCGGCGATGCCGGCGCGAAAGTCGTCAAGTGATAGGTGGAAACTCGGCGTGCTGAGACCTTCGGTCACGGCCTTCACCAAACTGGACTTGCCCGAACTCGGTGCACCATTGAATAACACGACGCGACCCAAAGCCGAGATGGGAGGCGTGGTGGATTTCATTGTCTCGCATGCTACGTGCAGTGTTCGCGTCGAGACAGTGCGATCTCGCGGCGCCCTTGGCTCGCGACGACGAGCGTTGCGAGGACCAAATCATGACCATTACGATTGCGCCATGTCGACCTACCTGCCCGCACCTGACCGCTATGACGAAATGCAGTACCGACGTTGTGGCCGAAGTGGCATCCAGCTGCCCGCCGTCTCCCTCGGCCTCTGGCAGAACTTCGGTGATGACCGTTCCATCGATTCCCAGAAGGCCATTCTGCGACGGGCGTTCGACCGCGGGGTGACCCACTTCGACCTCGCCAACAACTACGGCCCCCCCTACGGCGGGGCCGAGGTCAACTTCGGTCGGATCCTGCGAGAGGACTTCTCGTCACTGCGCGACGAGCTCATCATCTCGACCAAGGCCGGCTGGGACATGTGGCCCGGTCCCTACGGCGACCTGGGCTCGCGCAAGTACCTCCTCGCCAGCCTCGACCAGAGCCTCAAGCGACTCGGCCTCGACTACGTCGACATCTTCTACCACCACCACTTCGACCCGACGACGCCGATGGAAGAGTCACTCGGCGCCCTCGACAGCGCCGTTCGCCAGGGCAAGGCGCTCTACGTGGGCATCTCGTCGTACTCCGACGAGCGCACGCTCCAGGCCATCACGATCCTTCGCGACCTCGGCACGCCGCTCCTGATCCACCAGCCGTCGTACTCACTGTTGAATCGCTGGATCGAGGACAAGCTCCTCACGGTGCTCGATGAACAGGGCGTCGGTTGCATCGCCTTCTCCCCCCTCGGTCAGGGACTGTTGACCGACAAGTATCTCGACGGCGTCGCGGCGGGCTCTCGCGCGACCAAGGACGACTCGTCGCTCGCGGGGCAGATGTTGAACGAGGCGAACCTGGCGCGGGTGCGCGGGTTGGCCGCCATCGCGCACGAGCGAGGACAGAAGATGTCGCAGTTGGCCATCGCCTGGGCCCTGCGCAACCCCGTCGTCACGTCCGTGCTGTTGGGCGCGAGCAGCGTCGCGCAACTCGATGAGAACCTCGACGCCCTCGACGACCTCGAGTTCTCCGACGAGGAGCTGAAGCGCATCGACGAGTTCGCGGTCGAGAGCGGCATCGACCTCTGGCGCCGACCAGCGACCGAGTAGTCCGAATCCCCACACCGATCGATCGATCGAGGGTTACAGGAGTTCTTCCATCTGCTTGAGTTCGAGCAGCTGTGCGTGACGGTCGAGCTTGTCAGGCATCTTGAAGTACGGCGCACCCTTGTACCAGTACCAGGCCATGGGGATCAGCCCTAACGCCATCGAGCCGAGTCCGACGAGGAGTTCGACGCCGTTCAGTCCGGGAATCGACTTGATGAAGAGGACGGCCATGAAGACCGCGCCGGCGAGCGGCCACAGCCCGATGAAGATGAAGTTGTTCACCGAGTTGAAGAGTTGGCGACGATAGAGGATCACCACCGAGAACCCGGCCAGGGCGTAGTAGATGCAGATCTGGATCGCGATGGCGTTGTAGCCGTCCGTCAAGATGTTGCCCACCGAGCCGATGCTCTGGCTCGCGACAAAGAGTCCGAGCGACAGCACGGTCACGACCATGGTCGCCACGAACGGCGTCTTGCGCGTGGGGTGCGTGGTCCCGAGGACCTGGGGCAGCGTCTTGTCGCGTCCCATCGTGAACAGGGTCCTCGTGACTTGGATGAGCGTCGTCTCGAGGGTGGCGATCGTGGACAACAGCAGCGCCACGATCAACAGCTTGCCCCCGAGCCCGTGCCAGACCGCTTGACCGAGGTTGTACATGAAGTCGGCGACGTTGCTCGAATTGGCGAGCGTCCCGGGCTTCAGGGTCATGTTGGACGCGACGGTGAAGACTTCGAACAGCAAGAAGACGACGAACGTGCCGAGCAGTCCGCCCATCCCCGACGTGCTCTTCGCGTTCTTGGTCTCCTCGTTCAAGTTGGCGGTGACGTCCCAGCCCCAGTAGTAGAAGGCGGCGATCAACGCGCCGCCGATGAAGCTCTCGCCGTGTCGGCCACTGAAGATCGACGGCGAGAACCAGTGCCACGAGAACGGCGTGACGTGATGCGCGTGGAACAGCGCCAACGCGGCGAACAAGACCAGCAGAAAGACCTCGATGGTCGACATGATGATCTGGACCTTCACGGTCACGGTCACCCCCAGGGCGACCGCCGCCACCATCGCGAAGAAGAAGACGGCCCCGATGATCGTTACCAGGTACGTCTTCGTGTAGAGCGTGCTGGAGAAGAGTCGCAGCAGGCTCGATCCGGCCGGGAACGTGGCGATCACCATGAAGAGCAGCGCCGAGACGATCAGCGCCCACCCGGAGAGGTAACCGAGGATCGGGTGGATCGCTCGACGGACCCACGAATAGGCCGCGCCCGCGTGCGAGTCATCGCGGCTGAGGTAGCTGAACGCCCAGACGATCCCGAACATGAAGAAACCGCAGTACAACAGGGCCGCCGGGCCGCCGTAGGCAACCGTGATGAACAGCGCGCCGGTCGTCGCGCCGATCGAGTAGGCCGGGGCCGATCCGGCGACACCCATGATCACGGAGTCGAACAGTCCGAGGACCCCCGCGTTCAGCCGATTCGGTGACGAGGCACCATCGTTTTGCTCCACGACCTCGGTCATTGCGACCTCTTTCTTGAGAACTATCACCCTGCCGATTGATTGGTACCGAAACGTACCATGCCCATCGCCTCGAATCTGGAGTCAGTTGCGCCGATTCGGCGCTCCCGAACGAACCGTCCGCAAACGTCGTGTCCCTCCATTGCGGGCCGTTAAATTTGGTACGCGTCGTAGGTGTCCGAGGATCGACGTCCCCCGAGCGAAAGCATGACCGCGTGCCAGCCTTCCAACGTTTCGACCTCGACGGCGAGTCCGATCAGCCGGTGATCTCCGATCAGGAGATGAAGCGACGCTGGGCCGCCTTCCACGGCGACATGCGACGGATGTCGGGCAAGTGGTGGCAGCGGCTACTCGGCCAACTCCTCGGCGAGGACACCCGGCGCTACAAATTGGCCCGTCGCTGTGGTCGACCGCTCCTGCAGCTCGTGCGTCGCGTTCGGGCCTCGCGCCGTGAGGAGCCAGCCAAGGCCACGGCCCAGTTCGCCGACGTCGCGCGGCCCGAATCCGAGTCCACCATCTTTCCGATCAACTACTCCCCCAAGACGGCCATCCGATTCATCAACCTCGCCTCCTTCGAGGTCTCGACCGACGACGTGACGACCGTGGTCATCGATGAACGCGGTGAGGCGTCGGTCGCCATCGAAGGGGCCAACCACGCGCTCACGACGTCGGGGGCGTCGTGGCTCTTCGTGTGCGACGCCTCCAGCACCGAAGAAGAGCGGGCGACCGCGCTGCTCGCTCTGTTCAACCACGCGACCGAGCACGACGACGTGGTCTTCGCCGACGAGGCCGGGCCCAACGTCTTCGCGCCGATATTCAAGTTCTCCTCGGTGCCGCCCCACACCTTGCTCAGCTACAACCTGGTCGGTCGACCGGCGCTGTTGCGCGTGACGACGCTTCGCGGAGTCGGCGGGTTCGACCCGGACGCCGGCTGGGCCTTCGAGCACGACGCCTACCTTCGACTCAACGAGGCCGGCGCGAATTTTCGCCACGTCAACCTGGTCCTGCCCGCGGCGCGACCGGACATCGCCTTCGGACGCGACCACGTCGACGCGGACACCTGTCGCGCGACCGAGCGCGCTCTCGCGCGACGCGGGTGGGCGGGCCGCGTCGAGCCCGGTCGGGTACCGGGTCTGTCGCACTGGACACTCGACGCGCCCTCGCCGCAGCCCTCGGTCGACGTCATCATCCCGACCCGCGACCGGATCGATTTGGTGCGCAGCTGCGTCGAGGCACTCGAGAACAAGACCACGTACGAGAACTGGGACGTCATCCTGCTGGACAACGACTCGATCGAGCCCGAGTCACTGGAGTACTTCGCGAACTCGAAGTACCGCGTGGTGCCCTGCCCGGGGCCGTTTAACTACGCCAAGATCGTCAATCGCGGGGTGGAACACTCGCGGGCCGACTACGTCGTGACGCTCAACAACGACACGATCCTGATGACGCCGGACTGGCTCGAACGAATGGTGTCGCTCGCGGCCCTGCCGGACGTCGGCATCGTCGGCGCGTGCCTGTTGGACCAGTACGGGCACTTCGAGCACGAGAGCATCGTCGTCTCGCCGTATCCGCAGCACCTGCGCACGGATTCGAACTACCCGCACCTCGATCAGTTCTCGCGCGCGACCCGCGACGTCGCCGCGGTCACCGGCGCCGTCCAGATGGCTCGACGCGCGTTCTGGGACTCCCTCGGCGGCATGGACGAGCGCCTCGCCGTCACGATGAACGACGTCGACCTCTGTCTGCGGGCGCAGAGTGACACGAAGTACGTGGTCTACACCCCCGACGTGCAGCTGATCCACCACGTCAGTTCGTCGCGCGGCAGCTTGGACCCGCTCGAGGACCGCAACCGCTTCATCCGCCGTTGGGACATCTTCGGGACGTTCAAGGATCCGTTCTTCCCCGAAGCCCTGCTCCTGCTCGGTGAGACGATGTACTACCTGCCACGCTGAGCCCCCGTTTCGAATCATCGACTCTTGTAGCCTGAAGTGGTGACGTCAGCGTGGAATCGGTTCCTCTCGTTCTACCGGCGGCTCCCACCCTCGACCACCCCGATCCTCCTGATCCTGTTGGCCATCCTGATCGGCAACGGCCTGTACCTGATCGGCGAGTCGAACATCAACCCCATCTGGTGGACGGCCAACATCTCGACCAACATCTGTCACATCACGTGCGGTCGTCCGATGATCGACCCGAACGTTGGCTTCATCACCCAGCCGCTCGGCCATCTCTCGGCAATGGACCTCCTGCACGGGCACCTGCCGTGGTGGAACTACTACGAAGGTCTCGGTCAACCGTTGGCCGGCGAGATGCAGGCGGCGTCGTTCTTCCCGCTCACCTTGTTGTTCGCCTTTCCCGCCGGTTTGCTCTGGTTCCACATCTGTCTCGAACTGATCGCGGGCTTCTCGACCTACTTCCTGGCCAAGCGCCTCGGTGTGCCGATGATCTTCGCGACCGCCGCGGGCTGTCTGTTCGCGTTGAACGGCACGTTCGCCTGGGTCGGGAACGCGGTTCTCAATCCCATCGCCTTCCTGCCCTTGCTGCTGCTCGGCATCGAGATGGTCTATGACTCCACCCAGACCAAGAACAATCGCGGGTGGTACCTCGCGGCGATCGCCATCGCCCTGGCCTTCTACTCCGGCTTCCCCGAGGTCGCCTACTTCAACGGGCTCTTCGCCCTCGGCTGGGCCGCGGTGCGTCTGTTCTCGTTGCCGAAGGACTCGCGTGGTCGCGCCATCGGGCGTCTCGGCATCGCCGGCGGCGTCGGCATCGCGCTGTCGCTGCCGATACTCGTGCCGTTCGCGGACTTCTCGAAGGTCGCCAATCTCGGCCACCACACCGCGGCGATCGACGGGACCGCGCACATCTCGATCCACGCCATCCAGATGTTCTTCGACCCCTACGTCCACGGCACGCTCTTCACGAACCTCAACGTGGCGAGCGTGTGGGGCGGGATCGGCGGCTACTTCACCGCCAGCGTCGGCGCGCTGGCCCTTCTGGGCCTCTTCGGACAGCGCCTGCGACCGCTGCGGATCTACCTCGCCGCGTGGACCGTCATCGGGCTCTGCGGCGCGTGGAACTTCTTGGAACTGCGCAAGGTCTGGAACCTCATCCCGCTGATCGAGAACGTGTCCTTCGGCCGCTACATCATGTCGAGCTGCGAACTGTCGTTCGTCCTGCTCGCGGCCTTCGGGCTGATGGACCTCGCCGAGAGCGCGAAGGCCAAGCGACTCTTCACCGTGACGACGTCGGTCATGTTGCTCGGACTGGTCTGGATCGTGCTCGCGGCGAGTTCGCTGAACGACCACATCATCTACAGCGGCCGCGCCCGGTACATCTACGCCTTCCTCGACGCGATCCCCTTCATCGCGATCATCGCGCTGCTGGTGCTCGGTCGGTTGACGAAGTACAAGATCGTGCCGCTGCTGGTCGCCCTGGTGCTGGTCGGTGAGTCGTTGCTGATGTTTGGCGTGCCCGGCGGCGGGTCGGCGAAGATCGTGAACGTCGACATGGCCCCGATCCAGTATCTGCAACAGCACGAGGGGAACTACCGGTTCTTCGACTTCGCGGTCCTGACGCCCAACTGGGGATCGCAGTACGGGCTGAATGAACTCAACGCCATCGACCTGCCCTTCCCCAAGAAGTTCTCCCAGCTCATCGAACGACAGCTCTACCCCGGACTCACCCCGTCGAACCAGTTCGTGATCCACAACGGCATGACGGGCATGGTGGCCCAGGAGGACGAGATCGTCAGCCACTTCACGTACTACGAAGCGGCATCGGTCAAATACCTGATGATGCCCGCGGCGCTCGTCATCTCCCCCGCCCTGACGAACCTCGGCGTGACGAAGGTCTTCAGCGACGCGAAGGTCGACATCTATCAGATGCCCGATCCGCGACCATTCATGTCGACGCGATCCTCGTCGTGCACCGTGACCACGCTGAACGTCGACAAGGCCTCGGTGGACTGCCCGAACGGAAGCTCGACGCTCATCCGCACCGAACTGATGATGGCCGGCTGGAAGGCCCGCGTGAACGGCGAGGTCGTCACGATCAAGACCGTCGACCACGGCGCCTACCAGAGCGTGAAAGTACCTCAGGGCACCTCGACCGTCACCTACAGCTTCTTGCCGCCGCACGAGAAGTACGCCGTGTTGCTCGCCCTGCTCGCGGGACTGTTCCTCATCGTCGTGTGGGTCCTCGAGCGCCGCTACCTGCGCCACGAACGACTCCCCTGAGGACTCGCCCGTGAGCGCCGTCACCGTCTATGGCGTCATCGCCCTGTCCTTCATGATGCTCATGTACGCCCTGGAGTCACGGGGTCGACGATTCGTGGCGCTCTTCGCCCTCGGGTGCGTGCTCTCGAGCGTCTACGGATTTGCCAGTGGCGCCTGGCCGTTCGGGGTCGTGGAGGCGATATGGAGCCTCATCGCCGTGCGTCGCGCGTCCCAGCTCTCCTGAGTCCGCGCATTGCGCGTTCGGCGGTGCCAAACTTCTCCCATCGAGTGACGACTGGCACAAAGGCACCTCGGTCAGGGATTAGGCGAACATTCCATGGGACGTGCGCAACATCGACGAAAGCGATCACCCCGCGCCAGCACTCGGCACGGGTCGCTCAAGCGGTTCCTCGCCACGGCGATCATCGTGGTGTCGGCGGCCGGTTTCGCCATCGAGACGAGCCGCGATTCCTCCAGCGCCGAACAGCCCCGGTCCTCGACGTCGATCGTCGCCGACACCACGACCACGTCGGTGACGTCGTCCTCGACGTCGACGTCGACGTCGAGCACCGTGACGACCGCTCCCCCGTCGACAGTCCTGCCCTCGCGCGTCGAGGACCCGTTCCACAGCGCGTCATTGGCGACCTACCTGGCGACGCGCACCGACAACGTGACGGCCGCCCTCTACGACGTGACGACGCACGCGACGTACATCTACCGACCGGGGATCCGCCAGGTCACGGCGAGCATGGAGAAGATCGACATCCTCGCGGTACTGCTCTGGGAGAGCCAGCTCCACCACAGCGCGCTCAGCGCGAAGGAACAGTCACTCGCCGCCAAGATGATCGAGTACTCCGACAACAAGGCGGCCGAGTCACTCTGGGTGACGATCGGTCAGCTGCCGTCGGTCACCGAATTCAACGACGACCTGCACTACACGCAGTCGATCACGAGTTGGGATTGGGGCGAGTTCGACACGACGCCGCGCGACCAACTCAACCTGTTGAAGACGATCCTCTTCCCGAACAAGTACCTCGACGAGGAGTCCCAGGAGTACGAACAGAACCTGATGGAGAACGTCGTGGACTACGAACGATTCGGCATTCCTACGGGCGTCCCCGCGAACGCGACCGTCGGCGTGAAGAACGGCTGGTACCCCGAGACCGCAACCGGCTGGCAGGTCAACACCACCGGGTACGTGCACCTCGGCAAGACCTACTACCTCGCGTGTGTGATGACCGGTTCGAACGCGTCGGAGGCGTACGGAAGAGAGGTCGTCGATCGCGTGGCGCAGGCCTTCTGGAACTTCGAGTCGAGTCGGGCGACGAAGTAAGTCGACGCGGACTGACCATTTCGAGAATTTCCGGCGCCGAAGTACGATTGACGCATGTCGGAGGCCCGCCACGCGGCGCAGCGCAAGACCTGGCGTTGGCGACCCCAGGGGTTTCTGCGCCTCGGCGCCGTCCTCGTGGTCGTCGCGCTGATCGCCTTCGGCTTCAACTTCGCGCTTTCGAGCAAGGGCAACTCCGACGCGACGACCACGACGACGTCAACGCCCTCGTCGACCACCTCGAATCCCGCGACGACCACGACGACGCTGCCCACGCCCCTCAACCAGATCGTGCCACCCGGGCCGAAGGCGTCGTCGCGACGTCTGTCGCTGTACAAGGTCATCACCGGCGACATCTCACCCAAATCCGTCATGTCCACCAACACGGGAATGGTGTTCGCCCAGAACATGATGTACCGCCACACGATGACGGTCTATGACTCCGACGGGACCTTGCTCAAGACGATCAGCGACGGCGTCGAGCTGGCGCACTTCGGGGTGCACGGCCGACCGGGTCTCACGCACGGCGCGCCCGTCGAGGCGGCGGTGACCCCGGACGGGAAGGACGTCTGGGTCTCGAACTACTCGATGTACGGGACGGGTTCGGGTCCCGAGGGTTCGGACACCTGTACGCCGCAGTCGGCCCTCGACGCCGGCGACACGCCGAGCTTCCTCTACGAGGTCAGCACCAAGACGCTGTCGGTCGTCGGCGTCGCCGAGGTCGGCATGGTGCCCAAGTACGTCGCCGTGACGCCGAACGACAAGTACGTCATCGCCACCAACTGGTGCTCGTGGACCGTCAGCGTCGTGAACGAGGCGACGCACCGTCTGGTCGCCACGATCCCGGTCGGCGCCTATCCGCGCGGGATCGCCATCTCCCCCGACTCCCACCTCGCCTACGTCGCGATCATGGGCAGCGACGTCATCGACGTCATCAGCCTCACGACGTTCAAGGTCGTGGGACAGATCGGGGGCGTCGACAACGTGCGCCACGTCGTCATCGACCCGCAGAACCCGGACTTCCTCTACGCGTCGCTCAATGTCCCCGGCGACGTGGTGAAGATCGATCGACGCACGGGCAAGATCCTGGCCGAGGTGCACACCGGTTCGGACTGTCGTTCACTCGCCATCTCGACCGACGGGACCGCGCTCTACGTCGTCAACTACCTGTCGAACACCGTGACCGAACTGGCGGCGAGCAACTTGAGGATCCTCCAGGTCGTGCCGACCGGCACCAATCCCGTCGGTGTCACCTACGACGGCACGACGGGGCGGGTGTGGGTCGCGGTCTACACCGGCGAGATCCTGGTCTTCAACACCAAGCCGTGAAGGGTCGATCGGGTGATGATGCCGCGCCTGCATAATCTGTCAACGAGCGAGAGGACGCACATGCACCGAGCGATGAGACGACGTCGGGAGGATTCGTGACGAGTCGAGTCGACGAGATCAACCTCTCTCTGTCGATGGACAAGGCCAAGTCCATCGAACGAGTCGCGGCCGCCCAGCATCGTCTGACCCAGTTGCGTCTCTTCACGGCCGGCCTGCTCGAGCCCGACGTCGTGGCACCGGGACTGGTCGTGCTCTTCGAGGGCTTCGACGCGGCCGGCAAGGGCGGCGCGATCCGCCGATTGACCGCGAGCATGGACCCGCGCCACGTGCGCGTGGTGCCCATCGGTCCCCCGACGGCCGAGGAGCTGCGCCACATCTTCCTCTGGCGCTTCCAGCCCTACATCGCGGGCAAGGGCGGGATGACGGTCTTCGACCGATCCTGGTACGGACGACTCCTCGTCGAACGCGTGGAGGGGCTCATCGACAAGTCGACCGCGAAGCGCTCGGGCCAGGAGATCGTCGACTTCGAACGCCTCCTCGTCGACAACGACGTGACGCTCGTGAAGTTCTGGCTGCACATCTCAGACGACGCCCAACTGAAGCGCTTCAAGGACCGCGAGAACGACCCGCTCAAACAGTGGAAGCTCACGCCGGACGACTGGCGCAACCGCGAGAAGCGCGCCGCCTACCTCGACGCGCTCGAGGACATGGTCGAGATGACGGACCGGCCCCACGCGCGCTGGGACCTGATCCCGGCCGACAGCAAGCACTACGCTCGCGTCGCGGTGCTCGAGACGTTGATCGACCGCTGGACCAACGACCTCGAACGTCGGGGACTGAAGGTACCCAAACCGAGAGCGGGCGACTACCTCAGCTAGTCCGATCGGGACTGGACACGTCGAAACGAAGGGAACACGATGCCACGAATGCTGGTCCGCAACTTCTCGATCTCCCTGGACGGCTTCGCAGCCGGCGTGTCCCAGAGTCTCGAGAACCCCCTCGGCGAAGGGGCCGGTGTCCTGCACGAGTGGATCTTCGCCACGCGAAGCGGGAGGGCGATGATCGGCGCGTCGGGCGGCGACGAAGGCATCGACGACCGGTTCTTCTCGAATCGAGACGCGGGGATCGGCGCGACGATCATGGGCCGCAACATGTTCGGACCGATTCGCGGTCCCTGGGCCGAGGACGAGGCGTGGACCGGCTGGTGGGGCGAGAGTCCCCCGTTCCATCACGACGTGTTCGTGCTCACCCACCACGCGCGACCGTCCCTGGCGATGGAAGGTGGGACGACGTTCCATTTCGTGACCGACGGCATCGAGGCGGCCCGGGAGGCGGCGTTCGACGCGGCCGGCGAGCGCGACGTCCTGATCGGCGGCGGCGCGTCGACGATCCGTCAGTTCTGGTCGGCCGGCCACCTCGACGAACTGCAACTCACGTTCGTGCCGGTGTTACTCGGTCGGGGTGAGCACCTCTTCGAGGACCTCGGGACCGTCGCCGAGCGCTACGAGTGCGTGGAGCACGTCTCTTCCTTCGCCGTGACGCACGTACGCGTCGCGCGGTCACGCTGAATGGGGACGCGCGTCGCCCGAGTCCGTCGGTATCTGGAACACTGACTAGATGGACTCTCGCTACGGCATCACGATCCCCTTCGACGGCGTCTCGCTGCTCGAGCACAAGGAGTGGTACCACCGCATCGCCGACCTCGGCTACACCGACCTCTGGTCGGCCGAGGTCGACGGCGCCGACGGTTTCACGCCGCTCACGCTCGCCGCGATCTGGGAGCCGCGCCTCAACCTCGGCGTCGCGGTCACGCCGGTCTTCACCCGCGGCGCGGGACTGCTCGCGATGAGCATCGCGGCGATGGCCGAGGTGGCCGAGGGCCGGTTCATCATGGGACTGGGCGCCTCGAGCGAACCGGTCGTCCAGCGCTGGAACGGCGTCAAGTACGAGAAGCCCTACGCGCGCACGCGCGACGTCCTGCGCTTCGTCAAGCAGGCCCTCGACGGCGAGAAGATCGACGAGATCTTCGAGACCTTCGAGGTCCACGGCTTTCGGATCTCTCGTCCGGTCGCCGTGCGTCCGCCGATCCTGCTCGGCGCGTTGCGCCCGGGGATGCTGCGCCTCGCCGGACGCGAGGCCGACGGCGCGATTCTCAACTGGCTCGCCGCGAGTGACGTCGCGCAGTGCCGCGCCGAGGTCGGCGAGGGCAAGACCATCGCCGCGCGTCTCTTCGTCGTCCCGACCGAGGACGCCGACCTCGCCCGCATGATCGGGCGTCGCATGATCTCGTCGTACCTGACCGTGAAGGCCTACGCCGAGTTCCACCGCTGGCTCGGCCGCGGCGAGGTCCTCCAGCCCATGTGGGACGCCTGGGCCGAGGGCAACCGCAAGCTGGCCAACGAACTGATCCCCGACTGGGTCGTCGACGAACTGATCATCCACGGCTCCTACGAGGCCTGTCGCGAGCACGTCCTTCGCTACGTCGAGGCCGGGATCGAGATCCCGACCCTCGCGATCGTCCCCTTCGGCGTGGACCTCACAGGGGCCGTCGAGGGACTGGCGCCGCGCTAGACCGTCTCGGCCTCGAGGAACTCCAGCATGCCGGCGAACTTCTCTCGCGCCGCGGCCGTCCGCGTCGGGATGAACTCACTCGGGACCTCTGCGGGCGTGTAGTTCTTCAACGCGTGTCGCGCCACGGTCTGGCGGTGCACCTCGTCGGGACCGTCGTAGATGCGCGCCGCGCGCGCCCAGCGGTACATGCGCTCGAGCGGCAGGTCGGTCGAGTACCCGAGCGCGCCGTGGGTCTGGATGGAGCGGTCGATGACGTTGTGCAGGACCTGCGCGCCGTAGTACTTGATCATCGCGATCTCGTCGCGCGAGGCCGACGCGCCGACCTGATCCATCTTCCAGGCCGCGTGGAGTGTCATGAGGCGCGCCGCGTGCATCTCGGCGCGCGAATCGGCGATCCAGTTCTGCACGGTCTGCTTCTCCGAGAGCAACGAACCGTGCGTGAAGCGACTGACGGCGCGCTCGCACATCATGTCGAAGGCGCGCTGGGACTGACCGAGCCAGCGCATGCAGTGATGGATGCGACCGGGGCCGAGGCGCGCCTGGGCGAGCAAGAAGCCCGAGCCCTCGGGGCCGATGAGGTTCTCGCCCGGGACGCGCACGTCCACGTAGCGGATCTCGGCGTGGTTGCCGAAACGGCCGTAGTGGTTGTCGGGATCGTCCATCGAGCCGACGTCGCGCACGATCTCGACGCCCGGGGTGTTCGCCGGCACCACGAACATCGAGGACCCCTGGTACGGGTGGATGTCGGGATTCGTCACCGCCATCACGACCAGGATGTCGGCGACCGACCCGTTGGTCGTGTACCACTTGTGGCCGTTGATGACCCACTCGTCGCCGTCCTTGACGGCGCGGGTCTTCAGGAGTCGCGGGTCGCTGCCGGCGGTCTCGGGTTCGGTCATCGAGAAGCCCGAGCGGATCGTCCCGTCCAGCAGCGGCTGGAGCCAACGTTCGCGCACGTACTCCTGGGCGCCGTCCACCATCTCCATGCCGGCCGCCAGCAGTTCCGCGTTGCCGCTGTCGGGCGCGTTGTTGCCGAAGACGACCGGACCGTAGGGCGTCTGGCCGAGGATCTCGTGCATCAGTCCGAGTCGCACCTGACCGAAGCCGGTGCCGCCCAGTTCCTGGGGCAAATGCGCGGCCCACAGTCCGCGCGCGCGGACCTGGTCCTGAAGCGGCTTGATGAAGGTCAGTGCCTGGTCGTGTGTCAAGTCCAGGGTCTCGATGGGGATGATCTCCTCGCGCACGAATTCACGCATCCAGACCAGTTGTTCCTCGAACTCCGGTTCGGTCTCAAAGTCCCACGCCATAGGTCACCTTCCTTTGAGGCCACTCTAGGTCCGGTGAAAAGTGGCGAGCGAAGGGGTACGCGACCTCTCCCTACACTGTGAACTGCGAAGGATCGGAGCGCCGTGGCCAAGAAGAAGCAGACCCCCAAGACCGCACCCAGGACCGTCGACGTCCAGCGCGTCGGTGTCGTGGACACGATGTTCGCGCGCTACGACATGGGCGCCTCGGCGCGCGCCGAGCTCGAGAGCTGCTCCGGCTTCGGCGAGACGTTCACGGTCATCTCGCGCACCGTGCCCGGCTTCAAGGACCTCGCCGTCGCGGCGATGAACATGATCCAAAAGGACGGCTGCGCCATCGTGGTGGCCCTCGGCATGCCCGGCTCGGCGCCGATCGACAAACAGTGCGCGCACGAAGCGTCCCAGGGCATCATGCAGGCCCAATTGATGACCGCCACGCCGATCCTCGAGGTCTTCGTCCACGAGGACGAGTCCGACGACCCCGAGATCCTCGCCAAGGTCTTCGACGAGCGCTCGCGCAAACACGCCCGCAACGCGTACTGGATGCTGTTCGATCCCGACCAGCTGCGCCGACGGGCCGGTCAGGGTGTCCGTCAGGGATTCGGTGACGCGGGGCCGCTCCCGACGAAGTAGGTGGTCGGTGCGCCGCGCACTTGATTATGCTCCTTTTACCTCGCAGTAACCCTTAGGAGGATCCATGCCCGAAGCCGTCATCGTCGCCACCGGACGCACCCCCATCGGGCGCGCCTTCAAGGGATCACTGGTCGACATGCGACCTGACGACCTCACGGCCCTCGTCGTTCGCACGGTGCTCGCGAAGATCCCGGAACTCGACCCCCAGAGCGTCGAGGACCTCATCGTCGGCTGCGGTCAACCGGCCGGCGAGTCGGGCTTCAACGTCGCGCGCGTCGCGGCCATACTGGCCGGCCTGCCCGACGTCCCGGGCGTGACGGTCAACCGTTACTGCTCGTCGTCGCTCCAGACCATCCGCATGGCGGCGCACGCGATCCGCGCCGGGGAGGGCGACGTCTTCGTCGCCGCCGGCGTCGAGACGGTGTCGCGCTTCGCGAGCGGCGCCTCCGACAGCGGCAAGGCCACCAACCCGCTCTTCAGTGACGCCATGGAGCGAACGGCGAAGCGCTCGGAACGCGCTGACGAGCCGTGGTCGGCGCCGACCGGCCTGCCGGACATCTACATCGCGATGGGCCAGACCGCCGAGAACGTCGCGGAGTACGAGAAGGTCAGCCGACTCGAGATGGACGAGTTCGCCGTGCGCAGTCAGGAGCTCGCCGTCGCCCACCAGGAGAACGGCTTCTTCGAACGTGAGATCATCCCCGTCACGTTGCCCGACGGCACCGTCGTCGCCAAGGACGACGGTCCGCGCGCGGGCACGACGCTCGAGCGACTCGCGACCTTGCAGCCCGTCTTCCGTGAGGGCGGATCGATCACGGCGGGCAACGCGTGTCCCTTGAACGACGGGGCGGCGGCCGTCGTCGTGATGAGTGACACCCGCGCCAAAGAGCTCGGCATCAAACCGCTCGCGCGCATCGTCGCGAGCGGCGTCAGCGGACTCAACCCCGAGATCATGGGCCTCGGTCCCATCGAGGCCTGCCGTCAGGCGCTCAAGCGCGCCAACATGACGATCGACGACATCGACCTGGTCGAGATCAACGAGGCGTTCGCCGCGCAGGTGATCCCGAGCGCCGAGCACCTCGGCATCACGCTCGACAAGCTCAACATCCGGGGCGGGGCGATCGCCCTCGGTCACCCCTTCGGCATGACCGGCGCGCGCATCATGACCACCCTGTTGAACTCACTCGAGGACGCCGGGGCCCGATTCGGCCTGGAGTCGATGTGCGTCGGCGGCGGCCAGGGCATGGCCATGATCGTCGAGCGCCTCGACTGAGTACGCCCGAGATCGTCGAGTTGACCGGCGTGGCGGCCGACGACTCCGTACACTGAGCAGCGAGGGGGTCGGCCGTGATCATTCTCTATATCTTCTTGTTCTTCGTGGGTTGCACGATCATCGGTTGGATCATCAACCGCTCGAGTGACAAGAACCCCAAGAGCTTCGCCACCAAACTCTCGATGAACCATCGCGTCTTCGGCATCAACCAACCGATCATCGACCCCGTGGAGAACCCCCGTCGGGTCGACGACGGCACCGAGTTCGGTTACCGGGAGTTCGACTGACGCCCTCGCGACCGCGGTCGATCGACGAGCGGGTGACACGTCGTCGACCGATTGATTACGCGTCGACGTAGTGACAGACTCGATCGATGAAGGTCGAGTTGATCGATGCCGTCGACGAGTTCATCACTGCCACGGCGGCCCGTCGCGAAGCCGACCCCCTACGAACGAACGTCATCGGTAGCGTCGCGCACGGCGTCTCATCCGGTCGCGCCACCTACGACGACTGCCACTGGTGGGTCGTGCGCGATGACGGCGGCGACGTGGTGGGCATCGCCATGCGCACGAGCCCCTTCAACATGTTCGTCGCGCCGATGTCGAGCGACGCCGCGCGAGCCCTCGGGCGATCGGTCGGCCGGATCGATGACGCCCTCCCGGGGATCACCGGTCCGAGGTCCGTGATCGATTCGTTGCTCGAGGGGTACGTCGAAGCGAAGAGCGCCGGATCGACGCGGACGTTGATCGAGCACCGCCGCGAACTCCTCTACGAGTTGGAGGACCTCGTCACGCCCGAGGTCGCCGGCGGCGCGCGACCGGCGAACGCCGCGGAGACCGAGGCGCTCGCCCGCATGGTGACGGCCTTCCAAGAGGAGGTCGGACTGGCGCCGCGCGCACCGAGCGACATCCGTGAGGGCGTGCAGAGGTCGGTTGACGCCGGATCGCTGTTCTGCTGGGAGGTGGACGACGTGGTCGTCGCCATCGCCGGGCACGCGCCGGTCGTCACCACCGGTTCGACGCTGCTCGGACGCGTCGGTCCGGTCTACACGCCGCCCGCGCGGCGACGTCACGGCTTCGCGAGCGCCGTCACGGCGCACGTGTCACGGGCGCTCCTCGAGAAGGGGGCCCGCGTCATGCTGGTCACCGACGCGGCCAATCCGACCAGCAACAGCATCTATCAGGCGATTGGATACCGGCAGGTCGACGAACTGGTCGAGACGCGCTTCGAAGGATCGTGAACCGATCGGTGCCGAGCTACGTGCCGGTGCGCACGACGTCCGGGTCGTTGGTCCAGGCGTCGTGTTCGGCGTCGGTGACCGGCCTGGCCTCGTCGGGCAACAGCACGGCGATCGAGTCACGCACCTCGTAGACGACGCGCTTGCGGGGGTTGTAGAGGACGTTCGCGCTCGGCACGTAGAGCAGCGCCTCGTGGTCGACCGGGTCTTCGAGCAACGCCAGTAAGAAACTGTCGAGCGCCATCACTGCTTCCCTTCGTAGAGGACTTCGCGCGGCCGTCTCGACCGCTCTCGCACTAGAAACCGTACTCGGCGCGAAAAGGCTCAGACCGCGACGGCGTCGTCGCTCGGCGCGCGACGGGCTCGGACGCGACGTCGTACGTAGAAGTAGAGCGTGACCACGCCGGCCAGCGACGTCAGGTCCGTGAGGATGTTGCTCGCCGTGAGCAGGGGCGTGCTGCCGTAGTTCATGGCGACGTCGTTCGAGGTCGGGATGACGACCATGAGGTTCGGACTCACCCGGTACGGTCCGGTCGCGCCCGTGGCGTGCCAGCGTGGGAAGTACGAGATCTTGACCAACACCGGCACCCCGACGCGGCTGACGTGGAACGAGATCGATTGCAGGCCGACCTTGAGCTGCGAGATCGTGACCTTGGGCAGTGTGGTCTTCATGTCCATCGTGGTGATGCTCGACGCCGTCGGCCAGTTCGACGGCCCGGTCGTCGCGGCGACGGTCCCCCACAGGTGGGGGTTCAACCACCACGTCGTGTTGGCCTGGAGCCAACCCACGCGGCTCGTCGTGTTCGCGACGATGTTGGGCAGACTCGTGAGTCCCACGACCATCGGACTGGACTTGATCTGGTAGATGAACCACTGGTACCCCGGTGACGGCCACTTCTTCGTCTTGGCGATCAGCGTCAGTTCGGGGTCGGCGTTCGCCTGCTTGATGACCGACGGGGAGAACGCGACGTAGTAGCGCACGCCGAGCATCTGGAGGTGCTGGACGCCGAAGGCGACGTCCAACCCGCCGTAGGGTAGGCCGACCATCGGGTTACTCGGCGACACGCTCAGCTCGGCCTGGTCCAAGAAGTGATACGGCGTCGTGGCCGAGGACTCGAAGAAGAGGCCCTCCATCGAGTCGATGCAGTTGTCCGTCCAGTACGGCATGAGCATCAGTGCCTCGGGCGTCCCGAATCGACCTTCGTTCGAGTTGTACTCCCACATCGCACGACCGCAGCCGTACTCCTGGCCGACCTTGGCCATCGTGGTCATGAGGTCGTTGTACTCGGGCCACGCCGCCTTGCCCTGGTAGCCCGAGTAGTTGTACTGCGCCCAACTCGAGACCTGGTTGCCGGTCGTGTTGAGCGACAGCGCCGAGGCGACCGGCGGTATCAGTCCGGGCACGGTCGTCAACAGTCCCAAGATGAGGATGACGACCGTGGCGCGGGCACTGCGCCGGCGCCACACCGTCGCCTCGTCCTCAACCTCGTCCTCGCCCTCGTCCCGGAACGACGAGTTCACGAAGGTGCCGTCATCACTCACCGTCGCGGTCGGCGCGACCGGTGTCGGCACGGGCGCTCCGGCGCCGGCCGCTTCGTGGGCGAAGCTGAAGCGACTGTCGCCGATCTGGACCACGAAGCGACCGATCCGGTTGGGTGAGCGCTTCGCCCAGCGCATGAGGGTGTACCCGAAGACCCAACCGGCGCTCAGGTGGATCGTGATGAACCAGAACGGCACGAGCCGCTCGTTCCAGATGACGTTCTGCGGGTCGAACACGTAGGCGCCGATCGAGAGCACCGCGAGCGTGGTCAAGATCATGCCGAGGCGGTCGCGCACCCAGAACGCGACGATCAAGGCGATGACGGCGAACACGATGACCCAGCGGTCCCCGGCCGCCCCGCCGGTCGAGTTGAACCAGCCGAGCTGCGTGAAGATGTCGTGCAACGTCGTCACGGAATCGTTGGTGTACCCCATCGAGTTCGTGTACTTCTGCGTCGTCACGAACGTCGTGAGCCACCACGCCGACAGTCCGAAGGAGATCAGCCCGGCCACGACGGCGAAGCGCAGCGGACGCGCGTAGTCGCCGCGCACGTCCTCGTCGTTGGGGTCGCCGATACCGCGGCGCTGCAGCAACTCGAAGATGACGATGACGAACACGGCTTCGATGGTCCAGAACCACGGCAGGATGTGCGCCGCGAGGGTGGCGCTCAACGCGATGGCGGCCAGCCAGTAACCCCGGCCCGTGCGCACGCCGCGCGCGAACAGGCCGATCGTCAAGAGACTCAACGCCAGCGACAGCGCGAACGCGTACTCCCCCGCCATCGAGGAGAAGAGGTTGCCGCCGTCGATCGTGAAGGAGGCGTCGAAGAGGAACGGCAGGGTCGCCACCGCCAGCGCCGCCGGAATCGGGCGCGGGGCCTTGAACAGCCGGCCCAGCAGGTAGGCGGTGATCGGCATGAGGACCGACCCGAGGATCGTCGCCAGTTTGAAGGCGATGGCGAAGCCGATGACGTAGCTCCCGAACCAGGCGAGCACGTCGGGCAGCACGAAGTAGTAGGTGTAGGCCGGCATGCCGGCGAACCAGCCGGGGTCCCACGGTGTCAGGTTGAAGGGGTTGCCGACCGACTTGAGGTAGGCCGGCACGGCCAGGTGCGAGCCGGTGTCCCCGCCGGTGATGAGCGTGTTGGAGAAGATGAGCGACGGGTGCAGCTCCCACACCGTGACGAAGATGACCGCCAGGATGACGAGCGCGTCCATTCGCGCCCCCGGCGAGTCGTGACGGCGGATCCAGGCGATCATCAGTGACCCGAACGCTGGTAGATCAGCGCGGCGACGGCGACGCCGTTGAAGGACATGTGCGTCACGATGCTCGGCACCAGACGCTTCGTGCGCCACACGAGTGTCGCGAGGACCACCCCGAGGAAGAACAGCGCGGCGAACTGCAGCGGCTCGCCGTGGGCGAGCGCGAAGAGCGCGGCGCTGAGCACGACGGCGAGCACGACGCCGACGCGAGAACCACTCTTTGGACCGCCCTCACTCAACGCGCGAAAGAGCACGCCGCGAAAGAGCCACTCCTCCATGATCGGCGCCAAGAACGTGGTCATGATGATCAGGACGACGAAGCTCGCGCCGACGACCGAACCGAACAGGTGGTTGACGGGACGGTTCAGGTGATGGACGTGAAAGGGGAGATAGATCGCGTCGGCGACGTACTGACAGGCGACGCCGAGCGCGACGTAGACCAGGTCCGTCGCTCGAAACCGCCACTGTTGCGGGAGCGAGCGCAGGTTGCCGTAGGCGTAGGCGTAGGCGATCGCGCCGCCGAAGCCGATCCACAGACCGAGCAGGCCGAGCGCGTTCGCCCACCAGGGCGGGGAGACGGCGTTGGCGAGCGCGTTCAGTCCCCCGGAGTAGTGCGCGACCGAGGCGCCGATGAGCTCAAAAAGTGCGCCGAGGATCTGACCGGCGAGGAAACCGACGAAGGCCGCCACGACGATTGCCCACACTCGCGGTCGCTCGACTGTTTCGGCGTCGATCAATGAATCCACAAACAATTACCCTAACAAGCGCGCAGTTTTCCACAGGTGCAAGACGGTCCGTCGCAGTTGACCTCTAGTCTGGTCTGGTGAGTATGACCCCCGAAGAACCGTCCGGCTACAAGAAGTACGTCCCGGGCGGCGAGAAGCCAATGGCGCCCGACGCCCGCCGACGTCTCTTGATGATCGGCTGCATCTTGTTCGTGTTCGCCATCTTCATCATCCCGCCACTGTTCGCGCACAAGAACGTCAAGACCATCTCGTACTCGAAGTTGCTGAAGGACGCGAAGGATCAGAAGGTCGACACGGCGATCATCAACTCGACCTCCGGCGTGATCAGCGGCCAGTTGACCAACGGCGTCAACTACACGACCAACGGTCCAACGCCCCTCATCAACAGCGACATCACGAAGCTGCGCACGACCGACAACGTGGCGGTGACCTTCGCCAACCCGTCGAACATCCTGGGTGCGCTGCTGCCGTACCTGATCTTGGCGCTGATCTTCGTCGCCTTCATGGTCTTCCTCTCGCGTCAGGCGCGCAACCAGATGACCGGCATGATGTCGGTCGGTCGTTCCAAGGCCAAGCAGTTCAACCAGGACCGTCCGAAGACCACCTTCGCCGACGTCGCGGGCTACTTCGGCGTCAAGCAGGAGATCAGTGAGATCGTCGAGTTCTTGAAGACGCCGATCCGCTACAAGGAGATCGGCGCGCTGATCCCCAAGGGCATCTTGCTCGTCGGACCCCCGGGTACCGGCAAGACGATGCTCGCGCGCGCCGTCGCCGGTGAGGCCGGCGTGCCGTTCTTCTCGGTCTCCGGTTCGGACTTCATGGAGATGTTCGTCGGTGTCGGGGCCAGCCGCGTCCGCGACCTCTTCGCCACCGCGCGCAAGCAGGCGCCGGCCATCGTCTTCATCGACGAGATCGACTCCATCGGACGAAAGCGCGGCGCCGGCCTCGGTGGCGGCCACGACGAGCGTGAACAGACGCTGAACCAGATGCTGAACGAGATGGACGGCTTCGACCCGTCCGAGGGCGTCGTCGTCATCGCCGCGACGAACCGACCCGACGTGCTCGACCCGGCGCTGCTGCGACCGGGCCGCTTCGACCGCCAGATCGTGGTGCCCCTGCCGGACCTGGAAGAACGGCTCCCCATCCTCGAGGTCCACTCGAAGAATAAACCGCTCGATCCCTCGGTCTCCTTGGAGATGGTGGCCCGGGGCACGCCCGGCATGAGCGGCGCGGACCTGGCGAACCTCGTGAACGAGTCGGCGCTGCACGCGGTGCGTCGACACTCCTCGACCATCGGCATGGAGGACTTCGAATCGGCCCGCGACCGCGTGATGATGGGACAGCTCCGCGACACGATGGTCCTGATGGACGACGAGCGCGAGCGCGTCGCCTACCACGAGAGCGGACACGCCCTCTTGGCCTACGTCCTGGACAAGACCGACCCGCTGCACAAGATCACGATCATCCCGCGCGGGATGGCGCTCGGCGTGACGATGACGCTGCCCGAAGAGGACCGTCACATCGTGGCGCGCCAATACCTCGAGGACTCGCTGTGCATGCGCATGGGCGGCCGCGTCGCGGAACTCCTCGTCTACGGCGACCTCTCGACCGGTGCTGCCGACGACCTCCAGCGCAACACCGAGCTGGCGATCCGCATGGTCCGCGAATGGGGCATGTCCAAGGAGATCGGCCCGATGGCCTGGGGATCGAACAACCAGGTCTTCTTGGGTGAGGACCTCATGCACACCCGCGACTACTCGGACCACACGTCCCAGGTCATCGACGACGAGGTGGAGCGGATCCTTCGTGAGCAAGAGTCGCGCGCCATCGAGGTACTGACCCTGCACCGCCGGGGCCTCGAGGCCCTGACCCGCGCGCTGCTCGAGCACGAGACGATCGACGGTGAGACCGCCGCCCGCTTGATCGACGAAGCGCACGGCGAGCAGATCCACCCCGAAGGGACGAAGACCGTCAGCTCCCTGGCCGGCGTCGGTGCCGCCTCCGCGTCGAAGAAGACACCGCCGACCCCCGCGACCCCGCCCGTCACGCCACCGCTGCCGGGTTGGCAGCCGCCGACGCTACCGGCCGTCTAGACCCGAGACCACCGTCATCCCCGGCGGCCTCGTCGGCAACGTGAGGGTGACGAGCAGCGTGGGTCGCGAGGCCGTGACGATCAGCAGGACGCCGCGCAGGTTCGCGAGTTGCGGATCGAGGGTGCGCAACGTCTCGGTCGTGTCCCCCGCCAGGTGCAGGGGCGCGCTCGACGTCGCGCCACTGCTCCCCGAGAGTCGGGTGACGTCGATCGAGATCGAACGCGACGACGTG
Organism: uncultured Acidimicrobiaceae bacterium; assembly: GCA_963802735.1. Taxonomy (GTDB): domain Bacteria; phylum Actinomycetota; class Acidimicrobiia; order Acidimicrobiales; family RAAP-2; genus RAAP-2. Next base: position 438,777 of record CAWDJY010000012.1, read on the forward strand.
TTGGTCACCGTGGCGGCGTCGAACCCGCGACGGGTGAAGTCACCGACCAGGTACTGCGGCTGCGGTGACGACGGCGCGCTGAGCGCGAGGTACTTGCCGGTCCCGGTGGCGAGTGCCGCGATCACCGGTTGACTCGAACTCATCGCCACGCTCGCGTAGCCGGCGACCGGGATCGCCGAGTTGGGGGTGATCGACGCGACGGCGCTGCCGTAGGGCGGGACGGTGAGCGTCTGGTCCGGCACGTGATACGGCGGCAGCGTCACCTTCAGCGTGACGTTCGCCGGGGTCGGACCGGGATTCGAGAAGCGCAGCTGCGCCAGCGCGTTCTCGGCGGTCGTGACGAGCGGGAAGACCGCCGAGGTCTCGGGCGCTTCGACGCCCGTGTTGTAGGAGACGGTCGGGCCGGACTGTTGGAGACCGACGATGTCGAGCGTGCCGCGAAGGACCCGCACGTGCACGCCGACGTCGCTCAGGTCCACGATCGCGGTGCCGAGGTTGATGTCGGCCTGGGAGTGCGCGGCGACGGCGTAGCCCTGGAACTTCGGTGGGGCGTCGTAGCCCGACGCCGAGAACGTCGAGACGTTGAAGACGGCCGGCGTCGCGGTCGGGTTGTAGACGCTGAGGATCGCGCTCGAGCCGACCGTCGTGTCGAAGCCCGCGGCGAACCAGTCGGTGATGCCGGTCGAGATGCACGGCGCCTCGCTGGTGTCGTCCTTCGTGACCTCGACGCCCACGACGCCGCCGCCGCTCACCTGCGCGCCGACCCCGAAGTAGTCACCGTGGACCTCGGTGCTCGGGTCGAACCCGAACTGCTCGTACGCGCCGAGGGTGATCTCGTTGGAGAAGCCCACGCCGAGGTTCGAGGCGTGCTCGATGGTCACCTCGTGCGAACGGCCGGTCGTGTTCACCAGGATCACGCGGCCCGACTCACCGAGCTTCTGGTTCGAGAACCCCGTGCAGTAGAGCGCCGTCGACTCCGCCCGGCCGCCCAGTGACAGCACGCTCGGCAGTTGCGAGGGATTGACGCTCGTCGCCATTGCGCTGAGGACGCCGACGACGATCAGCACGAGCGCCAGCACGAGCAGCAGTGGCACCCGTCGCGCGCTACTCATGGTGATCCTTCTCGCGCCGGGCGTGCGCCGCTCGGCGTCGACCGGTGAACAGCCATTCGAGGCGGTGGACCCAACCGAATCCGAGCCACACGAGGACCCACATCAGCAACGTGAATCCCGCGAGCAGCGCGTTGAGCGGTAGTCGACGAAGGACGAGCCGTCCGAACGGTCCTTCACCGTCCACCGAAGCGGCGTTCGAGCGCACCTGGAAGATCGGCGTCCAGAGGTGGTCGATCACCCGCGACGCCGGCTGTCCATCGACGTCCAACCCGAAGGCGCTGGCCGGCGCCACGCCGGCCTGAACCGTCGCGCCGGCGCTGAGTGGTCCCGACAGCGACGTGCTCGAGAAGACCGGCGACGGCGTCTTGGCGTCCGGGACGTCCTCGGAGACGACGCCGCGGAAGAGCGAATTGGAGAAGACCTCGACGGACTTCGTCTGCAGCTCGAGGGCGAGGTCGCTCTGTCGCCCGAGCGCGGTCAAGAGCACGCTCGGGACCGGATGCAGCGGGACCGTCTGGACACCCTGCAGCTCCGGCGCTGAGGAGTTCATCACGACGATGGTCGAGATGCCGGCCGGCGCGAGCAGCTGACCGAGGCGCACGGTCTCGCCCTTCAGCGCCGACTGCACCGCGTCCAAGACGGCGTCGCTCGTACCGGAGTCGGGCGTCGTGAAGAGCGAAGTGCCGCTCGGCAGTCCGTCCATCGACGTCGCCGCGGCGAGTCCCGGCGCGACCGACCATCCCGCGAGTGGCAAGACCGACGGGTCACCGAGCCACAGGACGCGATAGCCCCCGACCATTGACGGCGAGAGCGTGCTCAACGATTCGGCGACACTCGTCGTGGGAAGGTCGAATCGTCCGCTCGCGAAGACCGCCGCGAACGGCACGGCGGCCACGATGAGGGCCGCCACCGAGACGCCCCCGGCGACCTGGCGCCAGCCGAAGCCCGCCTGGCGCAGGTCGTTCTCGAGCGCGCTCACCCCGAGGCCGATGAGCAACGCGAGCATCACCACGTAGAGGGCCAAGAGGACGTCCAGGTCCGGGGCGAACGAGCCCATCCAGTGGCGCGCGTCGAGCGCGGCGACGAGCAGGGTCAGCGTGGCGATCGCGGCCGCCTTCGTGGCGATGCGCCGGCGCTCCCCTCGACAGAGGAGCAGGCCGATGAGCGCCGCACCCGGCAGCAACCACCCGGCCCACGAGAGTCCGAAGCCGCCGTCGGCCGCGCGCAACAACGCGGGGAACGACGGTACCGACCACGGCCCGCGCGCCAGTCCGAAGACACCGAACGCGCGCCGTCCGGCGAGACCCACGTCGACCGTGAGCGGCAGGAGGAGGATCGCCACGTTGAGCCACAGCGAGCCGAGGAATCGCCACGGACCGGACGTGTTGACCCCTTCGTCGGTCTCGAACAGTCGCGCGAGGAAGACCCCGAGGATGATGAGCGTGACGACGATGAGCGTCGCGGGGGCGAGCGCCGTGACGAGCGCGACGAGCATCACCGCGAGCATCCGCTGACCGGACCAGGTCGTGCGCCACCCGCGGTGACCGAACGCCACCGGTTCGCCGTAGGGCTGGGTGCGGAAACCGGGCACGTCCATCAGCTCGAAGAGCCGTCGCACGATGAAGGGCAGTATCGCCACGACCACGAGCACGTCGATGCGTCCCTGGCTGACCATGTCGAGCCCGAGCGGCAGCGCCATGTACGAGAGCGCGGCGATGACGCGGGCGCGGTTGGAGACGCGTCCCTTCAGGAGCCGACTGATGCCGATCGCGCCCACCGGTATCGCGAAGATCAAAACGAGGCGCGGCAGTAGTCCCATCCGTCCGAGGACGAACGTGCCCGCGAAGGCGAGCACCGCGTACCCGGGCATGCCCGGCGAACCGGTGCCGACGCCGTTGGGTGACCACGACGCGAAGAAGTGGCGCCACATCATGGACCACGAGTCGAGCGGCGCGAGACGCCCGATCAACGGGAGGTGCGTCACGACGAGGTTGCGCGACCCGATGAGCCACAGCACGATGACCACGAGCACCACCGCGGCCTGTGACCGAAACGAGGTCAGTATTCGCGCGGGACGGCTGCGAAGTTCCATCATGGCGCTGTCGGGGATCTCGTCGAACTCCTCCTCCTCGGAGAAGGCCGCCGCGAACCCGACGGCGTCGGCGTCGAACTCGTGGGTCTCGAGCGCTTCGGGCGGCAAGATGCCGCGGGCGCGGTCGAGTCCCTCGCGCGTCAAGAGGACGACGAAGCGCTTGAGGCGACTCGCTCCCCCGACCTGCAGCTGGCGAAGCTCCTCGTCGGACAGGACCTGGATCTCGTGACGCTGGCGACGGCGCTCGCGGATCCGACGACGGTGATGGGCCAGCCATCGCCACGAGCCGAGGATGGCGCCCGCGCGGTCGCTGTCGCGTCCGACGATCGCGAGGACGAACTCCATCGAGTCCATCAAGAACAGGGCGAAGAGCGTCGTGAACGCGTAGCGCCGACCCCAGCCGGTCGCCACCACCAGGAGCTGGTGTCGGCGTTGGAGGTCCTGTCGACTGGCGCGGCGCGTGCCGAGAGCCGTGACCGGTCGCTCCCCGGAGGCGATCGTCTCGCGGTGGGCGACCTTGGCCGTCGGGGCGACCACGATGCGCGCGCCGGCGATCTGGGCGCGCCAGCATAGGTCGAGGTCCTCGCCGAGGGCGCTGATCAATGGGTCGAAGCCGCGCAACGTCGCGAAGAGGTCGCTGCGCACGAGCGTGACGCCGCCGGGCGCGACGAAGACGTCGCGTTCGAGGTCCTGTTGCCCGTGGTCGATCTCGCCGGGTTGCACGCGTTCGTGCACGACCCCGAATCGGTCACAGGTCTGACCGACGTGCAGGATCACCATCGGGTCGTCGTAGGAGACGACCTTCGGGGTCACGACCCCGGCGTTCGCCCGGAACGCCGCTTCGACCATCATCTGGATGGCGTCCGGTTCGAGTCGCACGTCGTCGTGGCAGAAGAGGAAGAAGGCCGAGCCCTCGACCATCAGGGACGCCTCGTTGCACGCGGCGCCGAAGCCGCGGTTCTCATCCAACAGTCGGACGAAGGCGTTCGGCGCGACCGCGGCGACTCGCGCCGGGACGTGCTCGGTCTCCCCGTTCGCGACGACGAGCAGGCTTAGTTCCTCGTAGTTCTGGACCGCGAGAGAAGCGACGGTGGCTTCTAGTCCCGGCCCGGAACCGGTGGTAACGACGACGGCAACGACGGCCGGAGCTCGAGATTCCATGGGCTCTTCAAGGCTAGTTGGCTGGTGCCGACCACCCCGGCCGCTTTCGTGAGCGTGACACCGGGATTTGTGGTCAACGCCTACGAATCACCGCGGCGCTCACGCATTTCGTCGATCACGTCGCGCAGCGACGTGTCGAGCGAGATCGTCGGACGCCACTTCGTCGCGCGCCGCAGTTTCTCGTAACTCCCGCACGACACCGGTACCTCGACCGGTCGAATCAACGACTCGTCGGTCACGAGACGAACGTGCGGCGCGATGGCCTCGACCAGCCGTTGCGCTATGTCGAACAGTCCGACGTCGACCCCCGACGCGATGTTGTACACCTCGCCACTGACGCCGAGTTCGACGAGCAGACGGTAGGCCCGCACGACGTCGCGCACGTCGCTGAAGTCGCGACGCGTCGAGAGGTCGCCCACGACGATCTCGTCCGCGCCGTCGGCCTCGGCCACCAGCAGCCGATGCACGATCGCCGGCACGACGAAGTCGGTCGACTGACCCGGTCCCACGTGGTTGAACGGTCGCGCGATCACGACGGCCTGCGCGCGCTCGCGCACGGCGTCGTGGGCCACGTGCTCGGCCTCGACCTTGCTCGACGCGTAGGGGTTCGCCGGCGCGACACGGAAGGTCTCGACCAGCGGCAGGTCCTCGGGCCGCACGACCCCGTAGACGTCCGCCGAGCTCACCAGCACGACGCGCGCGTTGGGCACGACCTGGCTCGCCGCGTCGAGGACGTTCTTCGTGCCCAGCACGTTCACGCGCGTGTACTCGACGGGCCGCGCCCACGACTCCCCGACCGCGGTCAGCGCGGCGAGGTGATAGATCGCCTCCGGCCGCACGTCGGTCAGTGTCGCGCGCACGCTGATCGCGTCCGTGACGTCGCACTCACGATCGACGCCGACCGCCTCGTCGCCGCTGGCGCGCAGGTGCGCGAGGAGGTGTCGTCCGACGAAACCGTCGGCCCCGGTGACGAGCGCCTTCACCGGCGCGTCGCCATCTCGTAGGCCTTCACGTGCTGAGCGACCGAGGAGTCCCACGTGAAGATCTCCGCGCGCGCACGTGCTCGACGCGACTGCGCCGCGCGCTGGTCGTCACTCATGGTGAGCGCGCTCGTGAGGACCCCGGCCAACTGGACAGCGTCGCCGGCGCGAGCGAGCAGGGCCGCGTCGCCGGCGATCTCGGACATCACGGTGTCGGCGGACGTGACGACGCTCGCGCCGCAGGCGAGCGCCTCGAGGACCGGCAATCCGAACCCTTCGCCGCGCGAGGGGTACGCCACCGCTCGCGCCTGGCGGAGTAGTGCGGGCAGCACCGCTTCGTCGACGAAGCCGAGGCGACGGATCCGCGCGCGCGCAGTGTGCGCGCTGAAGCGCGCCTCGATCTCCTTCACGCCCCAACCGAGTTGGCCGGCCAACCACAGCTCGACGTCGTCGTCACGGGCCGCGATCTCCTCGAAGGCGTCGAGCAGGACGTCGATGCCCTTGCGCGGTTCGAAGGTCCCCAGGAAGAAGATGTACGGACGCGGCGCGCGCAGTCCGTGGGCGGCGAGCAGCTCCTCGTCACCGCTCGCGTCGCTGGTGAAGCGTTCGAGGTCGACGCCGAGGGTCGCCACCACCACCGGCGCGTGCGTCGGTACCTGTTCGTCCAACTGTCGCGCGGTGAACTCACTGATGGTCACGAGCACGTCGGCGTGGGTCGCGGCGTAGGCGATGGCCCGTCGAAAGAACGGCACCTTCCAACGCTCGTGCCACTCGGGATTCGTGAAGAACGTGAGGTCGTGGATCGTCACGACGGTCGGCGTCGAGGAGCGACGCGGCATCGTGTAGTGCGGTGAGTGCCACACGTCGACCGATCTCGCGGTCGCACTGCGTCCGGCCCACCACGCCTCGTAGAGCAGTCGTGAGGGTCGCGCGTTCGGGACGATCGAGGCGATGTGGGTGTTCGGCGACCAGTCGTGCCAGCGCAACGTGTCGTCGCGGCGCGTCACGAGCGTCGTCTCCACGCCGGTCGCCGGGACCCGACGGGCGAGTTCTCCGATGTAGCGACCGGCGCCGGCGAGGCGCGGGGGCACGGCCGACACGTCGAGCGCCAGTTTCACCGCCACGCCGCCAGGTGATCGAGGGCGACGTTACGCCAGGAGAGTTCGGCGACCGACTGTCGCCGCGTCGAACGACTGTCGAAGTCGAGCCCGCCGGCGAGGGCGGCGAGGAGCCCCGCGGCGATCGCGTCCACGTCGAGCGGATCGACGCGCACGACGAGTTCGTTGCCCGCGACGCTCGGGGTCGTCGTGCTGGCGACCACGCGCGTACCGGCGTTGAGGGCCTCGACCGGTGGCAGCCCCCACCCCTCGGCGAGCGGCACGTACGCGAACACGGTGGCGTCACGGTAGAGCCCGAGCAGCACGTCGCGCGGCACCGAACCCAGCACCGTCGCGTTCCCCGTCGCGACCTCACCCCAGCCACTCGGTCCCACGAGCACCAGCGGGCCGAGCTCGGGATAGGACGCGAACGCCGACGCGTGCGCCTCGACGAGCCGCTCGAGGTTCTTGCGCGGTTCGCGCGTGCCGGCGTACAGCGTGAACGGGCCGCGCACGCCGTGTCCGGCGAGCAGCTCGCGCACCGCCGACTCGGTCGCCGCGTTGTACGTGTCGTCGTCGACGCCGAGTCGCACGTAGTGGATCCGCGACGCGTCGATGCCGACGTCGCGCAGGCGCCCGGCGAGACCGGGCGAGGTGACGAGGACGCGAAGGTCCTTTCGGTCGGCGATGAGTCGCAGTCGGGCGTCGTGGAAGCGGATACCCGCCGGTGTGGAGATCGACGGTTCGTCGCGCCACAACAGGTCGTGCATCGCGACCGAATGGACCGCGGTCTTCTTTCCGCCCCCGAACGGCCCGGCCATCGACGTGGCGTGGACCACGTCGGACTCCCGCGGCACGCCGAGCGGCCAGATCGGCCACAGCCGCGACAAGAGCCGCACGCCACAGGGAGCGTTGACGCCCCGTAGCGCCAGGTCCCGGTCGACCGTGGCGCCGAGGGGACCGAGGCCCACGACGTCCAAGGACGGGTCGGCCAGGTCGTGCAGTCCGGTCGCCAGGCCGCGGACGTAAGTCGCGATGCCGCCCGGTTGGGGGCGGTTGAGTTGCTCGATCGAGAGGGTGATCGTGCGCTTCACGTCGTCCAGCCTCGCACGACCTCGCGGTACAGCGAGAGGTAGGCGCGCGCCGCGGTGTCCGGCGCGAAATCGACGGCCCGCGACCGTCCGGCCGCGACCATGATCGAGCGACGAGCGCCATTGGTCCACACCTCGTCGAGGGCGTTGCGCACCTCGTGATCGTCCCGGAAGAGCGCCGCCGCGCCCGCCAGGAGTTCGCGATTGATTTCGGTGGCGCGCGCCAGGGTCGGCACACCGGCCGAGAGGGCCGCGATGGCGAAGGAGGGGAATCGAGCACCGTCCGAGAGGTGCATCACGACCCGCGCGTTCGCCAGTGCCTCGCGCGCGTCCTGGCGCGCGCGAACCGTGACGGCGAGCCCGTGCGAACGAATCTTCTGCGCGGCCGACGTACTGGCGAGCGCGACGACGCGTGAACCGTGGTCCGCGGCGAAGGCGATCAACTGCGGCGCGAGTTCGACGAAGAGGTCGTCGACGCCGGTGATGTTGACGACGAGGTCCGTGCCGTCGAGGGTGACGTCGACGCGCGGCACCGCCGGCGGCACGACGACCACCCGGCTGCGGGCCACGCCGAGCACGCTGATCACCTCGTGGCTCGCGCTGCGACTCGAGGCGACCAGCGTCGCGCCGCGCGCTACCGCCCGACGGAGTTGGTTGATGCGCAGGTGTGTGGCCGACTCCCCGCGCAACGGACGCAGGTCGTCGACCGAGACGATCAGCGGGACGCGCTGCGTCGGGGGCGTGGCGAGTCCGGCGACGTGGACCACGTCGACCGTCGGGAGCAGCGTGTCGAGGGAGCGTCCGAGACTGCGGCGCCACAGCGGCGACCAGAGCGCGCGAAGCGTGACGTGCGTCTCGTTCGGCGTGCGCGCCGACGTCCGTGAGCGGAACCGCACGAGTTCGCACTCCCCCGTGCGATCCAGCGCGTCGGCCAAGTCGGTCATCGAGTTGCCCAAGGATTCGAGGGATCCGTCGAGGTCCAAGCCGACGCGTAGGTTCGAGGGACTCACGAACCAAGGGCCAAGGATCGCATCGCGCTCGTCCAGGTCGGCCACAACTTCGTCGCCCACCCCCCGAACTCCTCGGTACTCGTGGCGACCAGTCCGATCTGCTCGCGCGCGTTCACCAGGACCAGCGCGCCGCTCTTGCCGAAGTGACCGAAGCTCGTCGCGGGCCAGTCCCCCATCCAGTGGTGCTTGTCGCCCTGGACCTCGGGACCGAGCCCCCACGGGCACGGCGAGAACCGACCGAAGCCCGGGACGAAGCCGTCGAGCTGCGGCGCGTAGGGCGCGATGAGGTGGTCACGTGTCTCTTTGGCGATACCGTCGGGCCGCAACCACGCCACGGCGAAGCGCGCCAAGTCGTTGGTCGAGCCGACGACGCCGACCGACGGTCGGTCCTCGAGTGTGGTGCTGGACATGCCGAAGGGGCGAAACACGCGCTGGTGCATCCAGTTGGCCGCCGTGTTGTCGCCGAGGATCGAGGCCACGGCGAGGTCGATGCCGTAGTTCGAGTAGATCCGCTGGGTCCCGACGGCGACGACGGGGTCGTCCTCTTCGAGGCCGAGCCCGCTGCTGTGGGATAAGAGGTTCGCGAGCGTCGAGCCCGGGGGTCCGACGCGCTGATCGAAGCGTTGGAGCTCCCAGTCCGTCTCCACGCCGAAGGCCAGGGAGACGACCATCTTGGAGACCGAGGCCCACGGTCGCACCTCATCGAGGTCGCCGGCCTCGGCGATGCGGCGGACCAGTCCGTCCTTCAGCGACAAGAGCACCATCGCGGGCGCGCCGGGCCACCCGTCGAGGAGGGAGTTCGTGCTCACAGCACCCGATGTTACCCAAGGCCTTCGAAACGACCCCGGTAGAGTCTCGATGGTGATAGCGGTTCTCAGCGGTGGTGTCGGCGCGGCGCGCCTCTTAGCGGCGTTGCGCGACGCCGTCGATCCGGGTGCGATCACCGCCGTGGTGAACGTCGGCGACGACCTCACGATGCACGGACTCACGATCTGTCCCGACCTCGACACGATCATGTACACACTCGCCGGACTGAACAACCACGAACTCGGCTGGGGCCTCGCCGGCGAGAGTTGGCGCGTCATGGAAGAGCTCGACGCGCTCGGCGGCGACGCCTGGTTCCGCCTGGGCGACCGCGACCTGGCCACGCACCTCTATCGCTCCCAGCGTCTGGCGAACGGCGCCACGAAGACCGAGGTCACGGCCGAACTCTGTGCGCGACTCGGCGTGGGGGTGCGGCTCCTGCCGGTCACCGATGACGTCGTCGCCACCTGTTTCGACACCGCGCTCGGGCGACTGAGTTTCCAGGAGTACTTCGTGCGCCACCACCACGGTGTCGAGGTCACGGCGATCGACGTCGTCGGCGCCGACGAGGCCGTCGCGTCGGACCAGGTGCTCGACGCGCTTCGTACGGCGACGAGGATCGTCCTCGCGCCGTCCAATCCTTTGATCTCGATCGATCCGATACTGCGCGTGCGCGGGGTGCGCGAGATCCTCGAGCAACGCCGCGACGTCGTGGTCGGCGTGTCACCGATCATCGACGGTCACGCGCTGAAGGGTCCCGCTGATCGACTGCTCGCCGAACTCGGTCACGAGGTGTCGTGCCTCGGGGTCCTCGACTTCTACAAGGGTCTGATCGGCACGTGGATCATCGACGAGGCCGACGCCGAGCGCGCCGACGAGGTACGCAGTCGCGGCGTCGACGTCGTGGTCACCACCACGATCATGGCCGATCCGCAAAATGCGCGGCGACTGAGCACGGCGGTACTCGCGTGAACGAACTGCGGATCATCCCGCTGCCCTCGGTCGCCATGGTGAAGGACGGCGACGACCTCGTGGCGATGTTCCTCGAGGCGTTGTCGGCGTCGCGACACGCGCTCTTCCACCACGACCTCATCATCGTCACCAGCAAGGTGGTCTCGAAGTCAGAAGGTCAGGTCGTCGACTTCGACGGCACCGACGAGCACAAGGCGCGCCTCATCGAGGGAGAGTCGGCGCGGATCCTTCGTCGGCGCGGACCCCTGCGCATCACCGAGACCCGTCACGGCTTCATCAACGCCAACGCCGGCATCGACCTCTCCAACACCGACGACGGGACGGCCGTGCTGTTGCCCAAGGACCCCGATCGTTCGGCGCGACGATTCCGCGCGGAGATCCAGCGTCGCTGCAACGTCGAGGTCGCGGTCATCGTGACCGACACGTTCGGACGCGTGTGGCGCGTCGGGGTCACCGACGTGGCGATCGGTTCGGCCGGCGTGAAGCCGATCCTGGACCTCCGCGGGACGACGGACGCGACCGGTCGGGTGCTCGAGGTGACCGAAGTCGCCATCGCCGACGAGATCGCCAGCGCGGCCAACCTGGTCCTCGGCAAGGCCGCGGCCACGCCGTTCGCGATCCTTCGCGGGCTCGACGATTCGTACTTCGGTGAGGGTTCGATCAAAGAGGACGCCCTGCGCCGGGCGAACGAAGACCTCTTCCGCTGATCAGACCCCGCCGAGGCGGACCTCGCCGGACAGCTCCGAGGCCGGCGCGACGTGTTCGTTGGCGCCGACGACGCACGTCGCGCCCAACTGGGAGTAGCGGCCGATCACCGCGCCCGGTCCGATGATCGAGGAGCGGATGACGCAGTCGCTCTGCACGACGGCGCCCGGCAAGAGCACCGCCTCGTCGAGCACGACGTGGGCGCCCACGACGCAATCACGGTCGACGACCGAGTTGGTCAGCGTCGCCGTGGCGTCGATGGTCGCCGTGGCGTGGCGCCAGGAGCAGTTCACGATATCGGTGAACTCGTGCATTCCCTGACGGCCGTTCAGGATGTCGACGTTCGCCTGGAGGTAGGCCTGGGGCGTGCCGGTGTCGAGCCAATACGCGCCGTCGACCATCGCGTAGAGCTCGCCGGAACGCGCGAGCGCCGGAAAGGTGTCGCGCTCGACGCTGACGCGCCCGCTCGACGCGATGCGCTCCAGCGCCGCGGGCTCGAAGATGTAGGTCCCGGCGTTGATGTGGTTGGTCGGGGCCTCGTGGCGCGGCGGCTTCTCGACGAACGCGATGACCCTGCCGTCGGCGTCGGTCGGCACGACGCCGAATCGCGACGGGTCATCGACGGGGTGCAGCGCGATCGTGGCCTCGCCACCGTGGGCGCGGTGGAACGCCTTCAGCGTCGTGATGTTGAGGTCGGTCAGGACGTCGCCGTTGACGACGAGGAACGTCTCGTCGAAGCCGAACTGCGTGGCGGCGAAGCGGATCGCGCCGGCGGTGTCGAGCGGTTCGGGTTCGACGGCGTAGTCCACGCGCACGCCGGCGATCACGTTGCTCGGGTAGGCCTCGGTGAACTGTTCCGGCAGATAGCCCAGCGAGAGGACGGCGTCGGTGACGTCGTGGCGCGCCAGCCACTCGAAGACGCATTCGATCATCGGTACGCCCACCAGGGGCAACATCTGTTTGGGCGTCTCGTAGGTGAGAGGACGAAGTCGTGTTCCTTTGCCGCCGACCAGAATGATCGACTTCAATCTCAGCCCTTGGTGGTCGTGGTCGTGGGACTGGCGACCGTCGTGGTCGTCGTGGCGACCGGCGTGGTCACGGTCGTCGTCGTCACGGTCGTGGCGTCGGCGACCATGGCGTTGACGCTGGCCTGCAACGGCGGCTTCGGGGTCACGCCGGCGGGATCGAAGGCCATCGTGATGCGCAGGTCCGGCGCGAACTTGATGGTCGCGGGGTTCGTCGTGATCGTCGGCTTCTTCTGGCCGAACGTCGACCAGTAGGCGTAGCTGACCTTGCCGGCCTGGCCCGGATAGAGCGCGCCCTTGCCGGTCGGACAGGACTGACCGTTGCTGTAGGACGTCGCGGGATTCGCCGTGCCGATCGCGTTCTTCGGGATGTTCATCTGACTGGAGCTGATCAAGAGGCCGGGGTACTCGTCGCCGAACTGCGAGAGCGTCGCGTTGTTGCCGGAGTCGGCCGAGGAGACCGGGCTGATCTTGAGGACGTCGTCCGCCAGCGCGTACATGCCCTGGGCCTTGACCGAGGTGTCCACCGACAGGTACGGCAGGTACTTGCCGCAGGCCTGGATCGAGAGCGCGGCGTACCAGGTGGTGCCGATTTTTGGCGCCACGCCCGCGGCGCGCTTGGCCGGGTGTTCGTACTCGTAGCGAGCGAAGACCGTCGCGACCAGGCCCAAGATGACGATGACGGCGAGCGCGCCGTAGAAGTTGCCGGGGCGCGTCTTCTTGTAGGCCTTGCCGCCTCCCGACGCCCCGACCCTACTTACCCATCTGCCTGTTGCGCTTTTAGCCACGGGGACAACGCTACTAAAGAATGGGACGTCGAAAAAACGCACCGAGTAGGGGCGGAGGGATTCGAACCCTCACTGGAGGCGGTTTAAGCGCCTTGCCTCTGCCAATTGGGCTACGCCCCCGTAACACCGATGTCGCGTCGTAACGGTAACGCAATATGTAAAGAGTTTCTAAACTCCTTAATTTCTGAGAACCTCTAACTAGGCTGGTTCAATGATTCACGTGCGTCGTCGGGGCACGACTCGATCAACTCCCCTCGTGGTTCTGGCGATGTACCGTCGCCGCGTTGACCTTCGCGCCCGTCGCGGCCGCGTCGGCCTCGAGCATCACCCAGACCCAGGCCATGATCGCGGCCCTCACGAACCGGCTCTCGCGACTCGAAAAGACCAGTGAAATCACGTCGAACCAGTACGACGCCGACAAGGTCAAACTCGCCATGATCACCGCGAACATCCAGCGACTCCAGGGCAAGGAGAAGGGCAAGCGCGCCGCCATCAAGGTCACGCAGAAGGCCCTCGTCAAGGACATCGTGCGCGCCTACGTCCTCGGCGCCTCGGACGCGCAGATACTCGCGCTCTTCAACCAGAACGCCACCGAGTACGGCGCGCGCTCGGTCTACGAGACCGAGGTGATCGGCAACCTCAACCAGCTCAAGCACACGTACACGAAGGAGAAGATCTCACTCGACTCGACCATCCGACTCGTGGGCATCCAACGCAGCGACGCCCGTCAACAGACCGACGCGATGTCCCAGCTCCTCGCGACTCAACATCTACAACACCGACACGACGCGTGAGCACGCTTCAACAAGATGACCAAGCGCGCTCCGGGGCGAGATCGTCGCCTACGAGATCCAACAGGGCGTCCTGGCCGCGAAGAGCCACAACCTCGCGGCCGAAGAGACCGCGATCACCGCCGCCTCGGCGGTCGGGGGACAGACGGCCGCGAACGAGGTGACCGAAGCGATCCAACAGGCCTCGCAGACGGTCACCCTCGTCGACGTCGGGAGTTCCGCGCAGGGACTGGAGGCCGTCAAGGCCGCCGAACGCGAGATCGGCGTGCCCTACGTCTGGGGTGGCGAGACGCCGGGCGTTGGATTCGACTGTTCCGGGCTCGTCCAGTGGGCCTGGGCGCAGGCCGGCATCCAGATCCCTCGCACGACCGAATCGCAGTATCCGGCCCTGGTCCACGTGGCCCTCAACGACCTCGAGCCCGGTGACCTGCTCTTCTACTACAACCTCGACGGCGACCACGCCGTCGACCACGTCGTCATGTACGTCGGCTGCGGGCCCTGGGGTACGAGCACGGTCATCGCCGCGGCCTACACCGGCACGGACGTCGGCTTCGCGCCGGTCTTCACCAACGGCCTCATACGGCGCGGCGCGTCCGTAGGGCGATCAGCTCGCGCGCACGGCATTGGACCTCGCCGAGAGCGCGCTGGGCCGTACTTGTTGGACGCGCGCACTTCGAAGGAGTAGCGGACGCCCTTGTTCAAGCCCTTGAACGTGCACGACGTGGACGTCGTGACACAGGACTTGGACTTCGGCAGCGACACGACGGTGTAGGACGAGATCGGCCGCGCCGCCGTTGGTCAGCCGGGGCGCTCCAGCGCACGGTGACGACACCGCTCTTGTCGGCGGCCGTGACGTGACGCGGCGCGGCCGAGGACACCGTCGTCGGCGCGACGGACCGAGTGCGAGTTCACGACGAAGAGTTGGGTGTTCTGGCTCGCGTCGGCGTAGGAGCCCTGCACGCCGCAACTGCCGTCGACGCTGCACGACACCTGGTAGATCGTCGCCATCCCGCCCTTGTTGAGGGTGGACGGTGCCGGGCACTTCAATGGGGTCGGACCAGGTGTTGTTCACCTCGTCGACCAGGAACGCCTGGGAGTTGCCGTCCGCGTCGGCGTAGTCGCCACCGGCACTACACGCGCCAGCGACGCTACAGGAATCGTCGTGAGCGTCGCGCCGACGTTGTCGTTGAGCGCCTGGACGCCCGGGACCTCGATGGCGCGCGACCAGACGTGGTCGGTCTCGTCGAGGACGAACGGCTGCGTGTTCCCCGCGGCGTCCGAGTACGCGCCCACCGCGCTGCAGTCGCCGGCCGACGGGCACGCGATGCTGTTCACCTCGCTGACGTCGCCGCTCCCCAACTGCTGCGTGGCGAAGAGTTGCGTCGCGCTCACCCCAGACGCCACCGACCTCGTTGACGAGGTACGCCTGCGCGTTGTCCGACGCGTCCAGGTAGACGCCGCCGCCGACGCAGTCGCCGGGTGCACCGCACGACAAGGCCGTGAGTCCGGCCTCGCCGAGGGGGCTCAACGCCGCGATTCCCGGCACCTCCTCCATCGCGAGCCCACACGCCGTTGTTCTCGTCAATCAGGAACGGCACCAGCGGTCCGGTCGCGGGCGGCAGATTGATGATGTCGCCACCGGCCACGCACGTCGTCGCCGACACGCAGTCGAGCCCGCCGACGAAGGCGATGCCACTCGGGTTGAGCGACGCCGCGCCCGGCGCCTCGACGGGCGTGTCCCATACTCCGTCGGTCTCGTCGAAGATGATCGGTTGGGCGGTGGACGTCGCGTGGTCGACGAAGGAACCGACGCCGACGCAGGTGGTCGCCGAGGTGCACGACAGCGTCGTCATCTCGCTGGCGTCTTGGGTGGCCATCGACGTGAAGTCCGGCACTTCGGTCGCGTACCCCCACGTCCCGTTCACCTGGTTGATCGCGAAGGTGTGGACGACGTCGGCACCATCGGTGTACGTGCCCACGGCGGTGCAGCTCACCGGCGCTCGGGCACGAGATGGCGATGATGCCGGCCACGCCGCCCGAGGTTGAGCGCGGCCGCGACTTCGGTGGCGCTCGACCAGACGCCGTTCGTCTCTTCGGACAAGAACGCCTGTTGCGCGTGCGAGCCGTCCGTGAACGCCCCACCGCTGACGCAATTACCCGACGACGTGCACACGATCGGTCCCGCCGCGGCCGTGGTCTGGTTCAACGTGGAAAGTCCCGGCATCTCGATGGCGTTCGTCCAGTAGTCGTCGGCACCGGCCGCCACGATCGAGGACGAGATTGACCGACAGCACGGCGAGCGTGGCCGACAGCACGGCGACGAGACGGCCCCGGGCCGGTGCGGTGCGTCGGATCATCATCGGTTCTACGGACTTCGGGCGCGAAACGATCACGGCCAACTCCCCCGAGCGCACCGATCTGGCTCCGCCGAACGCGAGACTACCAAGACGCCACCGTTGCTCGACCGGGCTTCGCACGGCTGCGAAGGCACCGGGGGACGGTCGCGGAGGTCCTAGTCGCGCCTCGGCAGCAGCCAGTTGGCCACCAACTCCGGCGCCCGGTCGCCCCACTCCTCGGCCGTGATGGCGTAGCGGGCGTGGTCCTCCCACGCGCCGTCGATCTCGAGGTAGCGCTCGGCGATTCCTTCGAATCGGATGCCGAGCTTCTCCACGACGCGCCGCGACGCGGCGTTGCGCGGGATGATGTTGACCTCGATGCGGTGCAACTTCAACGACTCGAACGCGTACTGCAAGAGGACGACCACCGCCTCGGGCATCAGGCCCTGGCCG
Organism: uncultured Acidimicrobiaceae bacterium; assembly: GCA_963802735.1. Taxonomy (GTDB): domain Bacteria; phylum Actinomycetota; class Acidimicrobiia; order Acidimicrobiales; family RAAP-2; genus RAAP-2. The sequence goes on from CAWDJY010000012.1 coordinate 455,194, forward strand.
GCCACGGCCTCGTCGATCCAGTACCCGACGAACGCCGACTGCAGCGGCCCGCGCTGGATCGAGGACAGCGTGATCTCGCCGAGGAAACGACCGTCCTGGAATATCCCGAAGCCGAAACCGGTGCCGAATTGGCGTTCACGTTCGCGGATTGCGCAGCGGCTCACGAAGCTGCGCTGGTCGTCGGCCAGGTGCGTCGAATGCGCCGAACGGGGCTCCCACTTCAAGAGCCAGTCACGACACCGCGTGCGCACCTCGTACCAACCGTCGTAGTCCTGCTCGGTCATCGTGCGCAGCACGATGCGCCGGCCGTGCAGGGAGATGGGTGAGTAGATAGCCGTGCGCGTGCTCACCGTGACCGAGTCCTCACTCACCCATCGTTACAGGTCGCGAGTCGACGCGCATTTACGCGCTCAACAGCGAGTCGGTGATCCCGTCGAGGATGTCGTTCTCCGAGGTGAGCAGTTCACTCGCTCCCAAGTCGCGTCATCACCGCGACGAGCACGTAGAGACCGGCGTGGAGGACGTCCTCACGACCCTTGACCATGCCCGGTCGCTCCAACCGGTCCTCGGGCGACTCCGCCGAGAGGCGGTCGCGCCAGCTGCACGACCGTCGCCAAGCGAGATCCGGCGATGGTGCACCGCGTCACGGTCGTACACGGCGAGACCGGCGTCGAGCTGGGCCAGCGTGGAGACCGAACCGGCCAGTCCGATGAGTCGCGCGTGTCCGACGAGTCGCCCGAAGTCCGGCACCGCCGACCAGGCGCGGTCCAGTTCGGTCTCGATCATCTCGCGCGCCGCGGCGTCACTCGCGGCGCTCACGATTCCCTTGCCGAGCGCGCGCTCGGTGACGCGCACGCACCCCAACTGCATGGAGTAGCTCTCGAGTACGCCGTCGATCTCGGTCGCCAGTTCGGTCGATCCCCCACCGACGTCGACGATGACCGTCGTGCGCTCGTCCGGCGGAAGCCCCGACGTCGCGCCGACGTAGGAGAAGGTCGCCTCTTCCACGCCGTCGAGGATCCGCACCTCGACGGCGGTCCGTCGGCGGGCTTCGGCCAGGAACGCCTCGCCGTTGACGGCGTCGCGCACGGCCGAGGTGGCCACCAGCAATCCGCGTTCGACGCCGGCGTCGTCCATGAACACGCGGTACTCGCTCAAGACGTCGTAGGAGCGTTGCATCGCCTCGGCCACCAAGGTCCTCGACGCGTCGACGCCCTGGCTCAGTCGGGTGATGCGCGCCTCGCGACGAAGCGTCTCGTTGCGCTCGTTCACGATCAACAGTCGCGTCGAGTTGCTGCCACAGTCGAGTGCCGCGACGACCTCAGCCACGAGAGGTCCTCGATCGTCAGTTCGGGCACGACGAGCTCGCGCGCGACGAGTTCGCCGACGGGGTCGTCGTCGCCGACGAGGTAGTTGGCCAGGTGCGCGTGCAGGCACTTCACGCCGACCCGCGTGCCCCCGACGCCGCCGCTAGCCTGGGTACCCTCCGTGCGCACGGTCGCGCGACTGGCGCCGCTCGGCGTAGCGCTCGTGCGTGGCGGCCAACGCCTCGGCGTCGACGAGCTGCTCGAAGCGGTGGACGCCGCCGCTCCCCTCGAGGCGACTCACGGCCTCGTGGAGCTCGGGGTCGACCAGCCAATAGAGCGTGGGCATCGGCGTGCCGTCACGCAGGTGCGGTTCGTTCTCGATCACGACCGGTCGACCGTCGTGTCGACGAACGACCACGGCGCAACGTCCCGCGAGCGCGACGACCGAGGTACTGCTCAACCACGGCGAGGTCGCCGGTAGACGCGTCGCGGAAACTCAACGCCAGAACTCAAGGGTGCGCACGAGGCGCGAGATGAAGGCCTTCGCCGACGAGTGGTGCGTGACCGCTCGACGAAGTGGACGGCACGAGCGAGGAGACCGACGACGGGAGAGACGAGGGGCTGGAGTCCCGGGATCGCCCGTGCTCTGGTCGACGTCGCCCGGCCCGACGCCCGGCAGGACCTGGATCAGAGCTCTGGCCCGGAGCGACGAGCTGGTACTGCTCTCGCGCGAGCAAGAATGGCCGCGGACTTGGAGTCGATCGACTTCGCCTGGAGGGTCAGCGCGCGCTGTTGACTCTTGATCGCGTTGATCTGCGCGGTCGTCGCGTCGAGTTCGCTCTGCTGGTGCCAGATGGCGGTCAGCGGGAACCAACCGACCAACATCACGATCGCCGTCACGACGGCGAGGGGCACCATCCAGTGGTTGCGATCACGAGTTACGGATTTATTTGAAGCTGACACCTGCCGCCCCCGACAAAGACGTTGCACCAAGAAAACGGGCCTGATCCCCGAGTTGTTCCTCAAGTCTCAGCAACTGATTGTACTTCGCCACTCGGTCGGTACGTGCCGGGGCACCACTTTTTATCTGTCCCGCGTTCGTTGCGACGGCGAAGTCAGCGATCGTCGTGTCCTCGGTCTCGCCGGAACGGTGCGATATCACAACGCTGTAACGATTTTCGATTGCCAAACGAACGGTGTCGAAGGTTTCGCTTAGGGTGCCGATCTGATTCAGCTTGATGAGGATCGAGTTCGCGACGCCGAGGTCGATGCCCTTCTGCAAGAACGTGGTGTTCGTCACGAAATTGTCGTCACCGACGAGTTGCAACTTCTCCCCGAGACGTGTCGTCAACGCGACCCAGCCGTCCCAGTCCTGCTCCGCCATGCCGTCCTCGAGCGAGACGATCGGGTAGCGACCCACGAGGTCGACCCAGTAGTCCACCATCTCGGCACTCGAGAGCACGCGTCCTTCACCGTCGAGGTGATAGGAGCCGTCGCGATAGAACTCCGAGGCCGCCGGGTCGAGCGCGATGGCGATATCACGGCCCGGCGTGCGACCGGTCGATTCGATCGCCTCGACGAGGACCTTCACCGCGGTCTCGTTGTCCGGCAGGTCCGGTCCGAAGCCACCCTCGTCGCCGACGAGCGTCGAGAGACCGCGCTTGGCCAGCAGCCCCTTCAGGGCGTGGTACGTCTCGGCGCCCCACTGCAGGGCCTCGGCGAACGTCGCCGCGCCGATCGGCATGACCATGTACTCCTGGAAGTCGATCGAGTTCTTGGCGTGCGCGCCGCCGTTCACGACGTTCATCATGGGTACCGGGAGGACGTGGGCGTTCACGCCGCCGAGGTACTGGAAGAGCGGCCGGTCGCTCTCCATCGCGGCCGCCTTCGCCGTCGCCAGGGACACCGCGAGGATCGCGTTCGCGCCGAGGCGCGCCTTGTTCGGCGTGCCGTCGAGGTCGATCATGGCGAAGTCCACCGCGCGCTGGTCCTGGGCGTCGAATCCCTCGAGCAGGTCGCTGATCTCGCCGTTCACGTAGTCGACGGCGTTCTGCACGCCCTTGCCACCCCAGTCCTCGCCGCCGTCGCGTAACTCCACGGCCTCGCGGCTGCCGGTCGAGGCGCCCGACGGCGACACGGCCCGTCCGAAGGCACCCGATTCGAGGTGCACGTCGACTTCGACGGTCGGATTGCCTCTCGAGTCAAGAATCTGGCGGCCTAGGACAATTTCGATGGCGCTCATTACGCTGCTCCTCTGGGGGGTGGGACCCTCAGTTTACTAGGCCGCAGAAATCACTCAGGAGGTCGCGATTCGACGTTGCGTATCTCGTCACGTAATGATCGCGCGCGTTCACGCAACACACCCTCGAGGTCGACGCCCGCCCACTGCGCCATCTCGACCAGTGCGACGATCGCGTCACCCCACGTCGCCTCGACGTCCGAGGTGGACTGCGCGTCCTCGGCGCGCTTCGCGGTCCAACGACAGGGCGCGCGTCGCGTCGAGCGCGCGCTCCGCGCGCTTCGCCCTCGCCGTCGCAGTTCGACCAGCGAGGCCTTGCGCAGCAACTTCGTGTAGAGGATCAACGCCGGGAGCTGCCAGGCGATGCCGTCGGTGACGGTCTCGCGGCCCTTCTCGTCGCGCTTGAGGACCTCCCAGCGCGCCGCGACCTCCTCGGCGCCACTCACCCGCGTGTCCCCGAAGACGTGCGGGTGGCGGCCGGTCAACTTGTCGCGGACGGCGTCGGCGATCGTGGCGAGGTTGAAGAGCTCCTCTTCGTCGCCGAGTTCGGCGTGAAAGACGATCTGGAACAACAGGTCGCCGAGCTCCTCTTCGACGTGGGTCGCTTCGGCGACGACTCGTCACCCTCGACGCGCACGAAGGCCTCCAGCGCGTCGAGCGTCTCGTAGGCCTCTTCGAGCAGGTGTCGCGTCAGTGACGCGTGGGTCTGTTCTTGGTCCCACGGGCATTCGGCCCGGAGCCGGCGCATGAAGGCCACGAGGTCGTCCATCGCCTCGCCGGCCGTGCGCAGTCCTTCGATCCAGAGCGACGTCAGGTGATCGACGGCACCGAAGGAGATCAACGCGCGCGCGGGCAGCGCCACGATGACCTGGTCGTCGAGTCCGACGTGGTGCAACACCGTGACGAGCGTCGTCGGGGGAAGACGGTCGGCCACGCTCGCGAGGATCGCTGACGAATACGTTTGCAGGACCAGCAAGGGACCCGGACCGCGCAGCGCGTCGACGTTGGCGAGGGCGTCGACGACGCGCAGCCCACTGGCCATCGGATCGCGTCCGAGGGCGGCGCACGCGACGTCGATGACCGAGACCGCGGCCTCGAGCACCGTCGTGACGTCGCTCGAGGCCACGAGGAGTTCCACGGTCCGTTCGGCGACCACGGGCGAACCGGGCACGGCGTAGACGACCTCGCCACCGGGTGCGTTGCGCGCCAACTCGACGAGGTCGGTCACGATCGCGGCGTAGAGATCCTCGAACGACGACGCGCGTTCGTAGAGGTCGTCGTAACTCGCCACGTCCGCGAACGCGGCGGCGGCGGGGTGCACGCGGGTTCGGAGACGAACCACCGGCGCGTCACGTAGCAGCTCGAACGTGCGCCGCGTCAGGAGGTCGGCGCCACCGGGACCGAGTCCGACGACGCGGACGACCGGGGTCACTTATATTTTGAGACGAGGCCGAGAGTGGCGATGGTCGACGTGCCGACGAGGCCGCTCGAGGGCAGGGCCGGCGCGAAGACGCCCAGGCCCGTGCTGCCTTCCCCCCAGCGTCCGAAGGCGGGGTCGACCGCGATCGCCGAGTACTCGAGGATCGCCTCTTTCTGGTTGTTCGCCTCGGTCGCGTTCTGACTCTCGACGTCACTCAGGACCGACGGCTCGGCTTGGGCGAAGGGCGTCGGCGTACGCGAGGTCGGCGCCACGAACAGCGCCGCCTCGGCGTTGTTATACGTGATCTCCTCGGGCGTCGTCGGGAACTTGCCGAGCGCCGTCGTGTCGGTGGCGCTACGCACGCCGCTGTAGGAGGAGCTCGACGGCGCGAAACAGCCGTAGGCCCCGCCCTTGGAGGCCGAGGGATCGGCCGAGAACTTCTTCGCCAGTGCCGCGACGCTCATGCCCGCGGCCTGGTCCTGGTCGAAGGCCGTGACCTGCGTCGGGTCGACGACGGCCACGCTCACGCAGATCGTGTCGTAGTCCGCCGCGTGCGCCGTGTAGTACTGCTCCAACGACGCCGTCGTGAGCGGGATCGTCGAGTTCAGTTTCGCCACGAGGTCGAGTGACGCCGCCTGCGCCTCGATTTCGAACGCGCGCATCTCGGCGGGCATCTCGGCGAGCGCCTGGTCCGCGGTCCCGGCGCAGTGGGTCGTCGCCGACGCCGACGCGGCGTTCAACTCATCCACCAGCGACGTGCGGGCCTTGGCCAGCGTCGCGGCGTCGGGGTGGAACTTCAACGACGTCTTCGCGAAGTTGTCAATGGCGATGCCTTCGACCCGCAAGTTGGTCCACGCGGCGGCGCCCGTGGCGTTCATCGAGGCCCCGCCCGCGCCCGGCGCGAAGCTGGCCTCGTCCAACAGGTCGACGTAACAGCCCAGCGTGGCGTTCGTCGAGATGGCGGCCAACTCACCGCGAAGGGTCGAGCCCGCGAGCGTCGAATGGTTGACCGAGAGACCGGAGGCGTTGTTGCTGAGACCGTAAAGGGTGGCGCCGAGCAGGGCGATGACCAACAGGGCTACGAGACGGCGCACCGCTTCAGCCTAGTGAATCAGGCGTTGGCCTCTTCTGACACCGCGACCAGGGAACGCAGCATCTCGAGCAGCGCGCGACGGCGTCGAACTCCTCGTTCGAGACCTCGACGCGCAACTCCTTGGTGCCCTCGTCGTAGACGCGCGACCCGAGCGTGCGGCGCACCCGCGTCTGCTGACTGAACGAGAGGTCCAACGGACTGATCTTGACGACGGGCTTGGTGCGGATGCCGACGCGCGCGGGCAAGACGACGACCGAGCGCAACCCGTGCGCGAGGCATTCGAGACGAAGTTCGCCCAGCTCCAGCAGGCCCCGCGCCGGCGCGGGCAGCGGACCGTAGCGGTCGAGCCACTCCTCGCGCAGGTCCTGGAGTTCGCCCATCGACGCGACGCCGACCAGACGACGGTAGGCCTCCAGTCGGGCGTCGTCGGCCTCGACGTAGCCCTTGGGGAGGTGCGCCTCGCCGGGCACGTCGAGATTGACCTGCACCACCTCGGGTACGACGAAACCCTTCGCGTCAGCGACGGCTTCGGCCACCAACTGCACGTAGAGGTCGTAGCCGACGGCCGCGACGGGTCCGGACTGGTCGTGGCCGAGTAGGTTGCCGGCGCCGCGGATCTCGAGGTCGCGCATGGCGATCTTGAAGCCGCTGCCGAGCGCGGTGTTGTCACCGATCGTGCGAAGTCGCTCGTAGGCGGTCTCGGAGAGGACCTGGTCGGCCGGGTGGAACAGGTAGGCGTAGGCGCGCTGACCGCTGCGCCCGACGCGTCCGCGTAACTGGTGCAATTGGCCGAGCCCGAGTCGTTCGGCGCGGTCCACGATCAAGGTGTTGACCGAGGGCAGGTCGATCCCCGACTCGACGATCGTCGTGCAGACCAGCACGTCGAAACGACCCTGCCAGAAGTCGACCATCACGCGCTCGAGCGTGCCCTCGTCCATCTGACCGTGCGCGACGGCGATGCGCGCGTCGGGCACGAGCTGGCCCAACCGTCGCGCGACCTGGTCGATGTCCGAGACCCGGTTATGGACGAAGAAGACCTGGCCCTCGCGCAACAGCTCTCGTCGCATCGCCTCGACAACGGCGGCCTCGTTGAACTCCCCGACGTGCGTGAGGATCGGACGTCGATCGGCCGGCGGCGTCGTGATCATCGACAGGTCGCGGATACCCACGAAGGCCATCTCGAGGGTTCGCGGTATCGGGCTCGCGCTCAAGGTGAGGACGTCCACGCCGATCGAACGTGCCTTGATCGCTTCCTTATGGGTCACGCCGAAGCGCTGCTCCTCGTCGACGACGAGCAGTCCCAGGTCCTTGAAGACGACGTTCTCGGAGAGCAGTCGGTGCGTGCCGATGACGACGTCGACGCTGCCGTCGTTCAGTCCGGCCAGCGTCTCTTTCGTCTCGGCGTCGTCGACGAAGCGACTCAGCATCGTCACCCTCACCGGGAAGCCGGCGAAGCGGTCGCTGAAGGTGGCGAAGTGCTGACTGGCGAGCAGCGTCGTCGGCACCAGCACCGCCGCCTGCTTGCCGTCCTGGACCGCCTTGAAGACGGCGCGCAGCGCGACCTCGGTCTTGCCGAAGCCCACGTCGGCGCAGACCAGTCGGTCCATCGGTCGCGGTAGTTCCATGTCGGCCTTCACGTCCTCGATCGCCTGGGCCTGGTCGGCCGTCAACGTGAACGGGAACAGGTCCTCCATCTCGCGTTGCCACTCGGTGTCGGGCGCGAAGGCGTGGCCGACCGCGACGGTGCGCTGGCGATAGAGGTCAACCAACTCCTGGGCGACGAGGAAGGCCGCGGCGCGCGCCTTGGCGCGGGTCTTTTGCCACTCGGCGCCGCCCATGCGCGAGAGCGCGGGGTGCTCGCCGCCCGAGTACGGCGTCAGGGCGTCGATCATCTCGGTCGGCCAGTAGCTGCGTCCGTCCTTGAACTCCAGTATCAGGTAGTCGCGCGTCGTGCCGTTGATGGCCCGCGTCGTCGTGCCGGAGAATCGGGCCACGCCGTGCTGACGGTGCACGACGAGGCTGCCCACGGCCAGGTCGTCGAAGAACCCGTCGACGTTGCGCGTGCGCGTGCGCGCCGCGCGGTGGACCGTGCGCCGACCGGTGAGGTCGCTCTCGCTCCACACCACGATCTCGGGCTCGTCGAGACTGAAGCCCGACGCGAGCGAGCTCTCCAGCACGGTCAGGCGCACGTCGAGGACTTTGGCGGCGTCGGTCGAGACCTCGAGTCCCTCGCCGCGGAGTTGGTCGGCCATGCGTTCGACGGCCGCGGCGTTCGAGGTCAGTACCACCCCGCGTCGGGTCGTCGACCATCCCCGGACGTGCGCGGCGATGCGCGCGGCGTCGCCCTGGACGATCGGCGGCGACGTCAGGTTGAGGGCGCCGCTCGCGCTCGCGAGCGACGCGTCCAGTGCGACGTCGATGCGCCCGTCGAAGCACGTCGCGCCACTCGCGGTGCAGCAGCGCGATCGCCGTGGTGGCCTGCCAGGTCGCCGCGACCGCGTCGGTCAACTCGCGTTCTTCGTCGAGCAGGTCGGCCAGGCGACTCTGGACCCGATCGGGTTCGACGACGACCAACGTGGCACCGACGGCCTCGTCGAGCAGCGTGCGCGGTTCGTCGACGAAGAGCGGCATCCACCCTTCCATGCCGTCGAAGAGCTGTCCCGTGGCGAGCCGGTCGAACGTCGCCCTTCCCCACGGCAGCACGTCGATCATCCGTTCGGCGCGACGGCGCGCGTCATCGTCCAAGAGCCATTCGCGCGCCGGTGCGACGACGGCCTCCTCGAGGTCGTGCAGCGAACGCTGGTTGGCGATGTCGAAGGACGTCAATCGTTCGACCTCGTCGCCGAAGAAGTCGAGTCGAATCGGCTCGTGTCCCTGCGCCGGCCAGACGTCGACGATGCCGCCGCGCACCGCGAACTCCGCGCGGTGCTCGACGAGGCTCTCGCGCCGGTAGCCGCTGCGCGCGAGTGACGCGATGAAGTCGTCACGGTCGAGCTCGCTCCCCCGGCGCACCACCGTCGGGGCCACCAGCCCGTCGGGCGACAGGAGCTGCGCGATCGACCTCGCCGACGCGATCACGACCTTCGGCGCCAGACCCTCGGCGATTCGCCATCGCAGCAACGCCCGCAGCGCCATGGACTGGTTGTCAGGACTGACGCGTTCGAGCGGGTGGGTGTCCCAGGCCGGCCACAGCGCGACCTCGTCGCCCTCGCCCAGCAGCGCCGCGACCGCGTCGCGCAACGCCTCGGCCTCGTTCGAGGTCGCGGTGACGCAGATCGTGAAGTCGTTGGCGAGGGCGTAGGCCGCGACCGACAGCGGCGTCGCGAAGGAGCTCGGTGAGAACGTGCCGCGCGCGTTATCGGCGCGAATCGCCGGCGCGACGCGTTCGAGAACCCGACGTAGTCCCGTCGCGTCGCTCACGATCGGTTGACGCGTTGTTGGGCGTCCTCGAACTCGTAGTCGAGCAAGGTCTCGACGGCGTCGGCGGCCGCGGCGACGAACTCGGCCATGGCGAGCTTGCGCGCGCCGGTCGGACGCTGGAGCACGTAGTCCGCGCCCTGTTCCTTCGAAGGCGGCTTGCCGATGCCGATGCGAAGTCGCGAGAAGTCGTTCGTCCCGAGGGTCTTCGCGATCGATCGCAGTCCGTTGTGCCCGGCGAGTCCGCCGCCGAACTTGAGTTGCAGTCGGCCCGGTTCGAGGTCGAGCTCGTCGTGGGCCACCACGAGTCGCGCGAGGTCCTCGAGCGAGGTGCGCTTGAGGAGCGGCGGCAGCGCCGCGCCCGATTCGTTCATGAACGTGGTCGGCACGGCCAAGGTGACCGGGCCGCGCGTCGTCGGCACCGTGACGCTCAGCGCGCGCTGGCGACTCTCGAGCTTGAGGCGTAGGCCCCGACGTTCGGCGACGAGGCGCACGGCGTCGCCGCCGACGTTGTGACGTGACCCTTCGTACTCAGGACCGGGGTTGGCCAGTCCGAGGATGACCAGGGTGCTCGCACTCCCGCGTCGGTCGTGGTCGCGAAAGCGCCGCAGCGCCACGACGGACTATTCCGCGATTTCGGTCTCCGCGGCCGCCTTCACGGGGGCCGTGGTGCGACCGGGACGAGACGTCACGACCGAGACGGTCGGGTCGCCGGCGGGCTCGACGCCCTTGGGCAAGGTGAGCTCCTCGACGCGGATCGTGCCGCCGACCTTGAGGTCCGAGATGTCGACGTCGACGTGCGTGGGGATCTGGTCGGGACGACTACGCACCTCGATGGAGAACATCTGCTGGTCGACTTCCCAGTCGGCGTGTCGCACTTCGACGGCGTCGCCGATCATGTGCAAGCGGGACCTCGACCACGACCGGCTGGTTGGGGTCGACGACCTGGAAGTCCACGTGGGCCACGGTGCCGCGCACCGGGTGACGCTGGATGTCGCGGGCCATGACGAGGAACTTCTTGCCGTCGGCGTCCAATTCGATCAACGAGTTGATGCCCTGCTCGCCCGAGACGGCGGTGCGAAACGACTTGGCCTCCACCGCGATGGGCAGGGGCTCGACGCCCTCGCCGTAGATGACGGCGGGGATCGAGCCGGCCAGGCGCAGGCGACGGGCGTTGCGCGAGCCCTTCTCGCGGTTCGCGGTGGCGTTCAAAGTGGCGTGTGACATCGAAACTCCTATCGAGTGGCTGGCGCAAAGGCGGCGCGCACAGGAAATACAGTCTAGCCCGCCCCGCGCGGGGGCTCCACGGACGGTGTCGACGTGGGACTACGCGTTGAACAGCTTCCAGCGGCCCTCGGTGATGACCTCGACGACGCCGTCGACCACCTTGAGCGCGCTCTGGTCGTCCAAGACGTAGGTCGGCACCGAGATGCCGGCGGCCCACTCTTCGAAGTTGGCCAGAGAGTTGTCGGGCAGATCCGGGTTGTCCAGGTGCACGCCCATCGCGATCGGAAAGAAACCCAGCGGAGTCTCGCTCCCGGTCGTGGGCACGACGCGGTCGCCGTACTCCTCGCCGAAACTCGACGTCAACGCCATGGACCCGCCGCTCACCCCCACGTAGGTCATCGTGCTCGGCAGCGTCGGCAACAGCTCGGCCAGCCCGGACTCGCGCATCCAGTGGCACAGGTACATGGGGCTGCCGCCACCGACCAACAACACGTCGGTCTCTCGGAGCCTGGGGACCCACTGCTCCTTCGTGACGCTCGGCAGTGCCGTGAGCTCGAGCACACCCAACGACTTCCAGCCCAGCTCGCACAGCGGACTCTTGGCCGTGCCACTGATCAGCCGGTACGCGATGTCCATGCCCTGGGGCATGAAGTAGTACGCCGAGGTCGGCACGACCAACGCGCTGCACTCGGCGATGGGTTTGTCCAGGAGCTCGACCAGCGTCTGGTGGATGCTCGCGTTACTGATGCCCGATGACGTGAGTAGGTACTTCAAGCCGGTCACTCCCTTTGGGTCAGAGGAGGTTCTCGCCGCCGAAGATGTCCGACACCGAGGCGTCTTCGAAGATCGCCGAGATCGCGTTGGCGACGATCGTCGCGATGGAGAGGATCTCCAGGTTCTCGAATCGCCGCTCCGGTCCGAGCGGCAGCGTGTCGGTGACGATCACCCGGCTGATCGGCGCGTTGAACAGACGGTCGACGGCCGGCGGCGAGAAGACGGCGTGCGTCGCCATCACCCAGATCTCCTCGGCGCCGTGCGCCTTCAAGAGGTCACAGGCCGCGACGATCGTGCCGGCGGTGTCGATCATGTCGTCGATCAAGACGCAGTGGCGACCGTTCACGTCACCGACGATGTGACGGGCTTCGGCGATGTTCGCCTGGCCGCGCGGACGCGTCTTGTGGACCAGCGCGAGGTCACAGCCCAGGTGCTGGGCGTAGCGCTCGGCGACCTTCACGCGCCCGGCGTCCGGAGCGACGACGACCAGGTCGTGGGGGTTCTCGGCGTTCGCCTTCAGGTAGTCCTCGAAGACCGGCGCGGCGACCAGGTGGTCGACGGGGATGTCGAAGAATCCCTGGATCTGGCCCGAGTGGAAGTCGACCGAGAGCACCCGGCTGGCCCCGGCGGCCTGGAGCATGTCGGCGATCAGCTTGGCCGTGATGGGCTCTCGTCCGGCCGACTTGCGGTCCTGGCGGGCGTAGCCGTAGTTGGGGATGACCGCCGTGATGCTCTTGGCCGACGCGCGCTTGGCGGCGTCGATCATGATGAGCTGTTCCATCACCGCGTCATTCACCGGCGTCGCGTGGGTCTGCACGATGAAGACGTGCGCGCCGCGGATCGACTCGTCGAAGCGACAGTGGATCTCACCGTCCGCGAACTCGCGCAGATTGGCCTCGGTGAGCGAGATGCCGAGCTTCTCGGCGATGTCCTGGGCGAGGGCTGGATGACACCGTCCCGTCACCATCACGAGGCGTCGTTTGGCGAGTGTCTCCACGCCGCCAGCGTAGTGGGTTGCGACGCGGCCCCTTAAGGGGTTCGGTAGGAGAAGGGCGTCACGACCTCGCCCGAGGCGACCACGGCGCCGGGCGCGAGGACGACGAAGGACTCGACGCGTGCCTCGGCGCCGATGCGCGCGTTGGACGCCTCGATCGTGGCGACCTGGGCCGACTCACCGACGACGACGTCGCTCAGGATCGCGTTCGGGCCGATGCGCGCGCCGCGCTCGATGACGCAGTGGCCCTTCAACACGGTGCCCGGTAGCAGCGAGACCTCGGGCGCCAATTCGACGTCGGCGTCGACGTAGGTGTTGAGTGGGCTCCAGATGATCACGCCGCGGTGCAGCCACTTCTCGTTGATCCGGGCGCGCAGCACGGACTCGGCGCCGGCCAGTTGCACCAGATCGTTGACCCCCGCCGCTTCGCTGGAGTCCTCGAGCAGTAACGCCTGAGTGACGTGACCGGCCTCGTGCAATACCGCGATGAGGTCGGTGAGGTAGTACTCGTTCTTGGCGTTCTGTCGACCGACGCGGCGCAACGCCGGGCCGAGCAAGCTCGCGCGCACCACCATGATCGACGTGTTGATCTCAGTGATGAGCCGTTCGTCGGCGCTCGCGTCGCGCTCCTCGACGATGCGCGCGATCGCGCCGTTCTTCGCGTGCACGATCCGTCCGTAGCCCGAGGGGTCATCGACCTCGGCCGTCAGGACGGTCAACGCCGCTTGGCTCTCCCGGTGCACGTCGAGCAGACGTGCGACGGTGCTCGGTCGAAGGAGCGGCGTGTCGCCGGGCAAGATCAAGACGTCGCCGTCACTGGTGCCCAGTTCATCGTCGATCGTCGGCAGCGCCACCGACACGGCGTGCCCGGTGCCCAGTTGCTCGCTCTGTTCGACGAACATGAGGTTCACGTCGGCGCGTGCGCGCTCGGTCAGGGCCTTCTCGACCCACGTGGCCCCGTGTCCGACGACCACGACCGTTGCGCGCACGTCTTCTTGGGCGGCGGCGTCGAGCACGTAGAGCACCATCGGGACGACCGCACAGATGGTGCAGCGGCTTGGGGCGCGTCGACTTCATCCTGGTGCCCTCGCCCGCGGCGAGCACGACGACGCAGGTTGGGCGACTCACACGTATATCTTTATCGCATTTTCCTTCTACGATTCCACTCGTGAGCGATTTCCCCTACGACGAATTCTCCTTCTTCCACGAGAACCTCCGCGAATGGAACATCCAGTCGGCTGTACCGAACGTGCAACGCTTCTTCGTCTCGGTCGACGGCCTTCGCCAGCTCAGCGGACTGCGCTGGGGCGACGGCGACCCGGAGCTGACGCTGCTCCACGGCGGCGCGCAGAACGCCCACACCTACGACACGGTCGCGCTCGCGCTGGTGCCCCATTCGCTGCTCGCCCTGGACCTGCCCGGGCACGGCCACTCCGACCCCTCGATCTATCCGGCGTCGGCGATCGCCAGTCACGCGCTCGACGTGGCGCGCGCACTCGAACAACTCATCACGCCGCCCAAGCCGCTCGTCGGCATGTCGCTCGGCGGCCTCACGGCGCTGTTAGTCGCCCACGACCGTCCCGACCTGGTGAGCACGCTGGTCTTGATCGACATCACGCCGGGCGTCAACGCCGAGAAGGCACGTCACATCACCGACTTCGTGAACGGCCCGACGTCCTTCGACGACTTCGACACCCTGCTCGAGCGAACGAAGCAACACAACCCGACGCGCACCGAGTCGTCGCTTCGCCGCGGCATCTTGCACAACGCCGTGCAGCGCAGCGACGGCTCGTGGGTGTGGCGACACCAACAGCACGGCAAGTCCGAGCTCGAGGCGCCCGACGCGGGCGACCTGTGGGAGAAACTGTCGGAGCTCGCGATGCCCGTCACGCTGATCCGCGCGATGGGCCCGGGCTCGGTGGTCGACGACGACGACGAGGCCGAGTTCGTGCGTCGAGCACCGAACGCGACGATCGTGCGCGTCGAGAACTCCGGACACTCGGTCCAGGGCGACCAGCCGCTGGTCCTGGCCACGCTGCTCGAGCATCACGCGTTGGGGGTGGTCTAGCTGGCGGGGGAGGGATCGAACCTCCAACCTACGGATTCAAAGTCCGTCGTTCTGCCGATTGAACTACCCGCCACCACTGATATCGACAATCTTCGGAGATTCTTAGCGAATGTCTGAGGACGCTTAACACCAACCAGCAACACTAGAGCCTGTAGTACCGAACTGAGAAAGCCGCGCCGTGACTTCGCCACCATCAACGAACTCCTACATCGCGATCGTCGACGACGACGCGGCGATCCGCAGCGCGCTCGGACGCGCCCTGCGGATGGAGAACTACGACGTCGAACTGTTCGAGGACGGCGTCAGCGCCTTGAAGTCGATCCAACTGCGCGCGCCCGACGCGATCGTGCTCGACCTGCAGCTCCCGGACATCGACGGACTCGAGATCTGTCGACGCATCCGACGCTCCGGTGACTCGACGCCGATCCTGATGCTCACCGCGCGCGACGCCGTGAACGACCGCGTCGCCGGTCTCGACGTCGGCGCCGACGACTATCTCGTGAAGCCCTTCGACCTGGCCGAACTCCTGGCCCGCTTGCGCGCGCTGCTGCGGCGCCACAACCTCGTCGAGGGCGACGGCGCGGTGCTGCGCTTCGAGGACCTCTCACTCAACCCGCAGACGCGCGAAGTGCACCGCGGCCCAAGGTCGGTGGAACTGACGAAGATCGAGTTCGACCTGCTGGAGCTGTTCTTGCACCACCCGCGCCAGGTCCTGACGCGCGATCAGATCCTCGACCTCGTCTGGGGCTACAACTTCGACTCCGGGACCAACTCCCTCGCGGTCTACATCGGCTATCTTCGGCGAAAACTCGAGGAGGCCAACGAAGTGCGGCTGATCCAGACGGTGCGCGGCGTGGGATACGCGCTTCGCACCACGTGACCTTTCGTTCCCGCGTCATCACCGCCACGGTCGCCGCCGCGGCCATCGCCGTCATCCTCGGCTGCTTCGCCTCGTTCCTGACGACGCGCAACTCGTTGATCCACTCCGTCGACGAGTCGCTCAGTGTCGAAGCGACGCAGATGTCGAATCCCGGCGGGCGCGACATCGACATCGGTTACTTCCTCGTCTTGCCGACCGGTCAGACGATTCCCGTCGTCGCGGGTCCCCATCGACGCAACGGTGCTCGCCGTGGCCAACGGCAAGAGTGCCAAGGTCTATCGCACGGTCGTGATCGGCAGCCACAACTATCGAGAGCTGCTCGTCCCGATCGCCGCCAATTCGATCGGCACCTGCTCGAACGGCAACGCCTGCACCATCAAGACGACGTCGGCCGAATTGTTCATCACCGACATCGACGGTCAGGTGAACGAACTGCGCGGACCTCGTGCGCACCTTGACGTTCGTCGCCATCGGCGGACTGCTCCTCGCCCTCGGTCTGGGACTCTTCCTCGCGCGCACGGCGCTTCGACCGCTCGAAGAGGTCACCAACGAGATCGAGACCGTCGCCGAGACCAACGACCTCGGCTATCGACTGGCCGAGGGCGACGAGGACGAACTGGGTCGACTCCGCCGCGTGTTCAACCGACTGCTCTCGACCGTCGAGAGCAGTCAGATCCTGCAGCGTCAGTTGGTCCTCGACGCCAGTCACGAGTTGCGCACTCCCCTGACGTCGCTGCGCACCAACGCCCAGGTACTCAGTCGCGCGCAAGAGCTCAACCCCGACGACCTGCGACAACTGACCGACGACATGGTGACCCAAGTCGACGAACTGGCCGCGTTGGTCACCGACCTCGGCGAGCTCTCGCGCGGTGAACGCAGCGAAGGGGCGATCGAGTCGCTGCGACTCGACGACTGTCTGGACGAGTGCCTGGACACCGCGCGCACCTACGCCCGGATCAAGGAGATCACGATCGACGTCGACGTCGCACCCTCGAACGTGCTCGGTCGACGCGACCGCCTCGAACGCGCGATCTCGAACCTGCTGACCAACGCCATCAAGTTCACGCCCCACGGCGGTCGCATCGTCGTCGCGTCGCACGACGGCACCTTCTCGGTGAGCGACAGCGGCCCGGGGATCGCCGAGTCGGACCGGCCCTTCATCTTCGACCGGTTCTGGCGTTCGGCGTCGGCGAGATCGCTGCCCGGTTCGGGTCTCGGACTCTCGATCGTCGCCCAGGTCGTCGCCGAACTCCAGGGCACCGTGTCGGTCGACCACGACCCCACGCTCGGCGGTGCGCGATTCACGGTCACGTTACCGATTGATGACAATCCGTAGAACTCGCAACAACATTGCGTCAATTCTGCGGCGCTTCTTAGAGTTTCGCTTTCATCTTCTTAGGCGAGGGTGGGAGAATTTCTGACTAAGGAGATCGATGACCCCCTCGAAACGCACCCCCCAACAACGCGATCGCCGCTTCGCGCGCGTTCGCCACGTCACCCAGGCGATCTTCCTCGGATCGTGCGCGACGTCGGCGCTCTTCGTCGGCTACGCGGCCAACGCCGCTCACTCGGTGACGACCGTGCCCCGGTGACGACGCCCTCGACGAGCGACACCACGCGACGAGCCACCACCACGACGCCACGACCACGACGACGACCGATCCCAAGACCACGGTGACGACCACGGCGCGTACCGGTGCGACGACGCCGACCACGGTGAAGAGGGTCACGCCCACGACCGCCTACACACCCCCGACGACCGTGCCGGTCGCGACGACGACGGTCTGTCGCTCGACGCCGTCCGGTCGAACGGTCTGTTTCTAGGTCGATGATGAGGTTCGAGATCTGGGGACTGACCGGCAGTCTCACCACCGAGCACGACGAGCAGATGGACGAGGCGATGAAACGACTCTGGTACTGGTTGGACGCCGTCGACGAGTCGTGCAATCGATTCCGCGATGACTCGGAGATCTCGCGACTCAACGACGCGCACGGGGCGACGCTCGCGATCAGTCCGACCTTCGAGTTGGCGCTGGAGACGGCATTGCGCGCCGCCGACGTCACCGGGGACCTGGTCGACCCGACGGTCCTGCCCGCGTTGCTCGCCCTCGGCTACGACCGCGACTTCGACGAACTCGCGCTGAGCGACGCCGTACTCGAGCAACCGGCGGTGCCGTCCATGGGAACCTCGGCGATCCATCTCGACCGTGACGCCCACACCGTCACGCTGGACCCCCGTGTCAACTCGACCTCGGCGCGAGCGCCAAGGCCCTCGTCGTGGACCTGGTCGCCGACGAAGTGTCCGCGAGCGGCGGTGTCGTCGTGGAACTCGGCGGTGACGTCGCCGTGCGCGGCGAGGGACCCGAGGGTCCGTGGGCGATCGCGGTCAGTGACTCGCTCGCCGAAGGGCGCGACGAACCGCGCGTCGCGTTGCGCCACGGCGGTATTGCGACCTCGTCCACGGCGACGCGCACGTGGCGCGTCGGCGAACGCACGGTTAACCACATCGTCGATCCCCGGACCGGGCGCTGCGCCCGGGGTCTGTACACCACGGCGACGGTCAGTGCGAGTGACTGCGTGCTCGCGAACGCCTTCGCCACCGCGGCGCTGCTGTGGAACGAAGACGCCAGCTACCACATCGCCCAGGCCGGTTGGTCGGCGCGACTCGTGCGCCGCGACGGCTCGGTGGAGTTCGTCGGCGGTTGGCCCGACGACGAGGCGGCGCGATGATCGCCTTCACCTCGCCCTACCTCTGGTACACGACGCGCGCGACGGGACTCGTCGCGCTCGTTCTCTTCACCGTCGTGGTCTGTCTCGGCGCGTTCGTCTCCAATCGCGTCGGCGGCACCAACGTCGGTCGATTCGAACTCAACGAACTGCACCGCTCGGTCTCGATGGTGGCGATGGTGTTCCTCGTGCTTCACGTCCTGACCACGATCGTGGACAGCTACGTGCCGACGGGGTGGTTCTCGGCGATTGTCCCCCTGACGTCGTCGTACAAACGCGTCGACGTGGCCCTCGGTGCCGTGGCCTTCGACCTCATACTCGCGGTGTGGGTGTCGAGCCTGATGAAGACGCGTGTGAAGAACGAGTCCTGGCGCTTCATCCACTGGTTCAGTTGGTTGGCGGTGACGGCGGCGATCGCGCACGGATTCCTCACCGGGACCGATAGCCGCTCGGGCATCGGTCTCGCCGTTGTCGTCACTTGCGCCGTCGTGGTCGTCGCCACCGCGCTGTGGCGCTACGTGAAGCGTCCGACGCGTTCGCTCGGTCGAACGGCGCTCTCCCCGCTCGCGCTCCCCGAACCACCACGGCCACCCGCGAAGAATCCGCCGCCCGCGTCAATCCGACGAAGTCGGGTATCGCGATGAGCGCGGCGGCGTTACCCCGTGTCTTGACCGGCGCGTCCGATCGACCGCTCACGCTGCGCGAGCACGAGATGACCTTCGGTGCGCCGTTGGCCAGTGCCGCGCTGTCGGGAAAACTCGACGCCGCTGGGCTGCTGGGTCGTGGCGGGGCGAGTTTCGCGACGTCGAAGAAGGTCGAGCTCTTGCGCAGCCAACGCGGTCATCACAAGGTCGTCGTCGTCAATGCCATGGAGGGCGAACCGGCGGCCCACAAGGACCGGACCCTGCTGTCGACCAATCCGCATCTGGTCCTCGACGGCGCGCAGAACCTGGCCTCATTGATCGGGGCGCGACGCGTCGCGGTCTGCGTCTCGCGCAAGGACGCCACCATCGTGCACCACGTCCAACGCGCCATCCACGAACGCGAGCGTCGCGGCGCCGGTCCGGAGTTCGTCTTGCACACGCCGCCGTGGCGCTACGTCGCGGGCGAGGAGTCGGCGCTCGTGCACTGGCTGAACGACAACGAGACCATGCCGCAGTACCGACCGCAGCGCCCGCACGTCTTGCACGTCGGTCGCTCCCCCGCGTTGGTGATGAACGCCGAGACCTGCGCCCACGTCGCGTTGATCAACCGATTCGGCGCCGACTGGTTCCGCGAACTGGGGACCGACACGAGCCCCGGCAGCACGCTGGTGTCGATCTCGGGCGCCGTGCCGCACCCGACCGTCCACGAGGTCGCGCTCGGCACGCCGCTGCGCTCGATACTGCGCGAGGTCGGCGCCGACCCCGAACCCCAGGCCCTCCTCACCGGCGGCTACGGCGGCGCGTGGCTCGACGCAGCGCACCTCGACGTCGCCTTCTGCAACGAGGCCCTTCGACCGCTCGGCGCCACGGTCGGCGCGGGCATCCTGGTCGTGGTGCCCCAGGGGGCCTGCGGACTCGCCGAGACCCATCGCGTCGTGAAGTGGATGGCCAATGAGAGCTCGCGCCAGTGCGGGCCGTGCGCGTTCGGGCTACCCGCGCTCGCCGAGGACCTACGGCTGTTGTTGCAGGGCACGCGCGACCCGCAGGCGGTCCTGGTCCGTCTGAAGGATCGATGTGCCGTCATCGAGGGCCGCGGCGCCTGTCGTCATCCCGACGGTGTCGTGCGCTTGGTGGAGTCCGCGCTCACGGTCTTCGCTCGCCATATCGACGAGCACGTCCGAGGCGTTCCCTGTCGTGCCCTCACCACGGCGCGGCGCTGGGTCGCGGTGCCGGCGCTGGAACACGAGTCGGAACTGGTGTGGCAATGAACCGCAAGGGTGACCAGTTCGTGCTGCGCGTCGACCCGATCCTCTGTGACGGCTACGGGCACTGCCACGAGCTGGCGCCCGAACTGGTGCAGGTCGACGAGTGGGGCTACCCGATCATCCACGAGCAGCCCACGTCGACCAGTGAGCTCGCGTTGTTGAAATCGGCCCGCCTGGCCGTGCGCGGATGCCCCCGCCAGGCCCTGCGAATCGAGCGCGTGACCAGCCACTCCGAGGCGTCGCGCTAGACGAGGGCTTCGGGTCGCGTCGGCGAATTCGACTAAGTTAGTTCGAGCCATGGGATCACTAATCAAGAAGCGCCGTAAGCGCATGCGCAAGAAGAAGCACAAGAAGATGCTGAAGCGAACCCGCTTTCAGCGTCGCGCCGCCGGTAAATAGCCTTCGTCGACGCCTACTGGGGCGTCGTAGTGAGCGTGGAAAACTGGAGAGGGCCCTCGGGACCGGTCATGTCCCAGCGGCTCTCCGACGAGGCGAGATGCCCTTCGACGAACATCGACGAGCCTGATCCGGCGAGTTGCACGCCCGATCCGATCTCGGCGCGCAGCCACGTCCAGCGTCGAGGCCAGTCGCGGCTCGACCCGGCAGGCCGGCTCCTCCAGGTGGTTCGTCCCCGTGGGTGACCAGCCCTCGAGGCGCATCTCGTCGTAGGCGACGTAGGTCGAGGCAGTCGAGACGCCGAAGTCCGGCACGATCAGCGTGAGACGGCGCTCCTCGTAGGGCAACTCGGTGAGCAACTCACCCACGCCCTCGACGAGGGCGCGCCCGCCGAGTTGACAGAACGGCACGTCACCGCCGAGGGCGCATCGCCTCGACGTGCGACACGCCCCCGGCCCAACGAAGGATCGCGGCCGCGTCGGCGCTCCCGCCGCCGAGGCCGCCGCCCACGGGAATCGACTTCTCGACACGTACGCCGGCGCGTCGACCGACGAGACGAACGCGCGCGAGATGAGGTTCTCCTCGCCGGTCGACGATGGCGGTGGCGAAGGGATTGAGGATCTCCAGGTGGTCGCCGTGGGCGTCGACGAAGAGGACGTCGTGCAGGCCGATGGTCGTCATCTCGCTGCGCAGTTCGTGGAAGCCGTCCTCGCGCACGCCGGTGATCTCCAGGTGCCAGGTGAGCTTGGCGTGGGCCAGGAGTTCGGTCATCGCGCCGCCGCCAGCCTCGCGAACTCCTCGATGGTCAACTCCTCCGGTCGCCTCGTCTCGGCGACGTCGGCGCGTTCGAACACGCCGTCGCTCGACCACTCGGCGAGCGAACGGCGCAGCATCTTTCGTCGCTGACCGAAGGACGTGCGGATGACCTCGAAGAGGTCGGCCTCGCTCACCAACGCCGGGTCGACGCGCACCTCGGCGCGTCGCACGATCGACACCAGCGCCGACTCGACCTTGGGCCGCGGTAAGAAGACCGTCGGACTCACCTTGCCCACGACGCGCGCGTCGGCGAAGTACTGGAGCCGCAGCGAGGCCGCGCCGTAGGCGTCGTCGCCGGCGTGGGCCGCGAAACGCTCCCCGACCTCCTTTTGCACCATGACGAGCATCCGACGGATGAGTGGTTCGCTCTCGAGCAGGTGCAGGACGAGCGGCGTGGCGACGTTGTAGGGCAGATTGGCCACGACGACGGCTTCACGGCCGTCGAGGATCTGGTCGTAGTCGGCGTGGAGCGCGTCGGCGTGATGGACGATCACGCCCTTGGGTTCGACGACCGAACGCAGTGGATCAATCAGGTAGCGATCGACCTCCATCGCGTGCACCTCGGCGCCCGTCTCGACGAGCGCCAACGTCAGCGATCCGAGACCGGCGCCGATCTCGAGCACCAGGTCGCCCTCGCCCACGTCGGCCAGGCGCGCGATCCGCCGCACCGTGTTGGGATCCACCACGAAGTTCTGACCGAGGGCGCGCGAGGGCTTGAGTCCGTGTTCGTCAAGCAGGGCCCGGAGTTCGGTGCGGGTATGGGTCACCAACTGACTTTAACGACGATGACTCCCTTGGCCAGTGGGGCCAACTCGGCGAACTGTTGGGTGTCGAGGTCGACGACGCGGTCACCGTGGGCCGCCTCGCGGTCCGACGCGATGCAGTGCACCACCTTGCCGGTCGCGAGGTCGCGAATCGTGACGCGCGTGCCGCGTGGCAGGTACCACGTGGCACAGTGCCCCGGGATGTAGCGGTACCACGTCGCGTCGCCGATGCGGTACTTGACCGGCTTCTTCTTCTTGGGCTTCAGTGTCGTGGTCGTCACCGGTCTGCAGATCGTGGTCGTGGTCGTGGGCGGCGCGACAGTCATCGTCGTGGTGGTGGTCGAGCCCGCGATCGTCGTGGACGTCGCGGCCAACGTGGTGGTGGTCGTGGGCACGGTCGTCGTGGTCGGCGAGCACGTCGGCTTGGTCTTCTTCAACGTCGTGGTGGTGGTCGGTGGTCGCACGGGCTTCGTCGGACGCTTCGTGCTGACCGTGAGCGTGATCGTGGCGTGCCACTTGACGCGGGTCCCGGCGGCCGGGGACTGGCGCAGCACGACGATCCATTTCCGTTCGAACTCCCTGGTCCGCGGGTCTTGAAGAACAACTGCGCGCGCTCCATCACCGCGTAGGTCCGGGCCCGGGAGAGTCCGATGAGGCGCGGGACGCGCCGCGCGGCGTGCGGGTTGGCGTCCGAGACCCGCACGGTCGCCTGGAAGTGCCAGGGCACGACCGTGCCGGGCCTGGGCGACTGGCCGACGGCCTCTTTCCAGGTGCCGTGGGCGCTCCCCGGTCCCGTCGTCACGAAGTAGAGCGCGTCAGCGCGCATGACGGCAAAGACCTGGGCGCGAGTGAGACCGATGAGGTCGGGCATGTGGCGGCGCGCGTGGGTCGCGGCGTCAGCCCTCACGGGCGCGACGAGCACCGCGGACGCCACCAGTGCGACGATCATGATCAGTACCGACAACGGACGCCACGGCGCCCGCGGGTTTGATGCCCTCAGATCTCCACCCTCCGCCACAACACTGGGGTATAGGCAATCCCCCCGGCCCACAACGCTACGAGAGGGTGCGTCCCGTGGCAACTCACCCGGCCCACGTCGCCTGAACTACCTGATTAAAGTGGCCTTATCGCGGCGCCAGCCCGAAAAGACGGGCCGTGTTCGCACTCGTCGCCTCGCGAACCTCGACGAAGCTCTCCCCGCGCAGTTCGGCGACGAATTCGCCCACGACGGTGACGTAGGCCGGCTCGTTGGCCCTCCCGCGGTACGGCACCGGCGCGAGGAACGGACTGTCGGTCTCCACGTGGAGGCGACCGAGTGGCACGGAACGCACCGCTTCGCGCAGCAGTTCGGCGTTCTTGAACGTGACCACGCCCGAGATCGAGATGTCACAGCCCAACTCGAGACAGGCGCTCGCGTCATCCGGGGTGCCGGTGAAACAGTGCACCACCGTGCGCGGCGGCACGCCTTCGCTGCGCAGCAGCTCGAAGAGGTCGTCGAAGGCGTCGCGGGCGTGGATCACGAGCGCCAGGTCCAGTTCGTGGGCCAGCGCGATCTGGCGGGCGAAGGCGCGGCGCTGGTCGGCGCGCGGCGAGTGTTCGTAGAAGTAGTCGAGGCCGCATTCGCCGATCCCGACCAGTTTCGGGTGGCCCTGGCGGGCCAGGGCCACGACCGCGTCGATGTCCTGAGCGGCGTCGTGGGGGTGCAGTCCGACCGTGGCGTAGATGTCAACCGGGCCCTCGACGGCCGTGATCTCGAGCGCCTGGGCCGAGGTCGTGGCGTCCGTGCCGATCACGACGACCCGGTCGACGCCCCCGTCGTAGGCGCGGGCCAGGGTGTCGTTGAGAATCGCCGTCGTCTCCTCGTCACCGAGGAACTGCTCCTGGAGGTGACAGTGGGCGTCGGTCCAGTGGCTCACGCGTCACTCTTCATCCGCGGGAAGAGCGGTTCACCTTTTGTGATCGTCGCGTCGCTCCGGTACTGTCCCCACGCCGACTGGCCCGAGAACACCAGATCGCACGGCGTGCCGGCGAGCCCGATGCGCCGCCAGATCTCCTCGCAGGTCTTGGGCATCGCCGGTGAGGCCAGGATCGTGACGAGACGAATGGCCTCGAGCGCGTCGCCCAACACGGTGTTCAGCTCGGCGCCCGGCTCCATCTTCCAGGGCGCGTGCTTCTCCAGGTAGGCGTTCGCCGCGCCGATGAGCCGCCACGTCGCTTCGAGCGCGCTCTGAGGCGCGAAGCCGTGCCACGCGGCGACGTTCTCCTCGATGGCCGTCGCCGCGGCGTCGCGAAGCTCCGATGAATCCTGCGGCGTCGGGGCCACACCGCCGCACTTCGTGGCGACGATGGTCGTGACGCGCGCGACGAGGTTGCCCAGGTTGTTGGCGAGGTCGGTGTTGTAGCGCGCGACGATCCCCTCGTGCGTGAAATCGCCGTCGTTGCCGAGGGCCGTCTCGCGCAACAGGTAGTAGCGGATCGGATCGACGCCGAACTCGTTGGTCAGTTCGATCGGCGCGATGTCGGTGAGGCGAACAGCGCCTTCGGCCGCCATCGTCTTGGAGAGCTTCTGTCCGCCCAAGAGCAGCCACCCGTGCACCTGCACGTGGCTGACGGGTCCGATGCCAGCCGCCATGCACATCGCGGGCCACCACACGCAGTGGAAGCGGATGATCTCCTTGCCGATGAGGTGATGCGAATACGGCCACCATTTCTCGACCTCGTCGTCGTCGCGGCCGTAGCCGATCGCCGTCAGGTAGTTGATCAGCGCGTCGTACCAGACGTAGAAGACGTGGGCGTCGTCCCAGGGCACCGGCACCCCCCACGAGATCGACGTGCGGGTGATCGAGATGTCGCGCAGACCGCCGTTGATGAAGGACAGCGCCTCGTTGCGCTTCGTCTCGGGCGTGACGAAGCCGGGGTTCGCGGCGTAGTGCTCCTTCAGCCGGTCCTCGAAGGCGCTGAGGCGAAAGAACCAGTTCTCCTCTTCCATCTCGATGAGGTCGCGCCCGTGAATCGGACACTTGCCCTCGACGCTGGTCTCGATGGTGTAGTAGTCCTCACAGCTCACGCAGTACAGGCCCTTGTAGACGTCCTTGTAGATGTAGCCGTTGTCGTAGATCGCGGTGAGAAACTTCTGCACGCTCTCGTAGTGGCGCGGTTCGGTCGTACGGATGAAGTCGTCGTAGCGGATGTCGAGGGCGGCCCAGGCGTCGCGGAACTGCTGGGACTTCTGGTCGGTCCACTCGTGCGGCGACTGGCCGTTCTTGGCCGCGGCGTCGGCCACCTTTTGACCGTGCTCGTCGGTGCCGGTGAGGAACTTGGTCTCGTCGCCGATCAACCGGTGCCAGCGCGCCAGGGCGTCGGCGTTCACCGTCGTGTACGCCGTGCCCACGTGCGGCGCGTCGTTCGCGTAGTAGATCGGCGTCGTGAGGTAGAAGCGAGCCATCGTTCAAGGATAATGAGTCAGGGCGCGTCGTCGGCCCGGAGCGCCAGCGCCATCTGGTAGACGACGCGACGCGCGACGCCGAGTGACTCGGCGACGAAGGAGACCGCGTCGCGCGTGCTGGCCCCCGCGTCGACCTGGTCGCGCAACGCCGCACGGATCAACTCATCGTCGATGACCTCGACCTCGGCGTTGCCCTCCAGCACGACGACGATCTCACCCAGGACGTCTCGGCCACTCACGAGTTGCGCGACCTCGGCGACGGTGCCGCGAAGGACCTCCTCGTGCAGTTTGGTGATCTCGCGAGCGACGCAGACGCGCCGCGACCCCAGGGTGGCCGCCATCTCGATGAGCGTCGACGCGAGGCGCTGCGGTGACTCATAGAAGACGATCGTCCGAGGTTCGTGCAGCCACTGGGTGTAGAACGCCTCACGTTCGCCGGCCTTTCGCGGCAAGAAGCCCTCCATCGCGAAGCGCTCCGTCGCGAGTCCACTGATCGTCAGGGCCGCTACGACCGCCGACGGTCCGGGCGCCGTCGTCACGACCAGACCGGCCGCCGCCACCGCCGCGACGACGCGCGCGCCGGGGTCGCTGATGCCCGGCGTGCCGGCGTCGCTGATCACCACGACCGTCTGACCGGCGGCGACCTGTTCGACGACCTGCTCGCAGAGCGACGCCTCGTTGTGCTCGTGCAGCGCGCGCAGTCGTCCGTTCACCGCGATCGCGTGCGCGCTGAAGAGGGTGCTGGAACGACGGGTGTCCTCGCAGTAGATGACGTCCGCGAGTTCGAGTAGTTCGAGCGCCCTGCGAGAGATGTCGCCGAGGTTCCCGAGCGGCGTCGCGACGAGCACCAGTTGACCGGCGGTGTTCGCAGCGTTCTCCACGTTCGTCTCCTCGTTTGGCCCGGCACTCGCCGTATCAACTAACATTGTCACCTATGTCAAAGCGAACCGTGAAGCGCAAGATGCGCGCGAAGAAGAAGGCCAATCACGGTAAGAAGCCGAACTGCGGTCGCGGCTAACGCCGTTCTACAGCACGCCGTCCCACGCGCAGTCCCGTTCTCGTAGGACCTGGGTCAGCCGCGTCGGTCGGTCGCTGACCAGGCCGTCGACACCGACGTCGAGCAGTTCGTTCATCTCACCCGCGTCGTTGATCGTCCAGACGTGCACCGCGATACCGGCGACGTGCGCCGCCTCGACGAAGCGCTCGTCGACGACCCGCACGTCACCGTAGACGGCCGGTACCTGGAAGGCGCACACCGGCGGTACGCTCGGTACGCCCTCGAGCATCGAGAAGTAGAACGTCGCGGCCTCCCCCGTCGCGGCCGACGTCGCGACCTCGGGGGCGAAGGCACGGAACCGCTGCACCGCCGTGTCGTGGAACGATCCGACGATCACCGACGAACGTCGCTCCAGTCGACGGAGCTCGCTCGCGAGCAACTCTTCGTACGGCTCGACGTCGGGGTCCGTGCGCTTCAGGTCCAGGTTCAAGAGCACGCCGGGGAAACGCTCGCTGACCTCCTCGAGCGTCACGATCCCGAAGTCGCGATTCGCTGGCGCCTGGCCGCGCTCGAGGTACTGCGACGCCGCTCGACCGGGCGACACGGTCTCGCCGGCGATCCACCAGTAGGCGTTGTCCATCTCGCGCAACTGGGCGAGCGTGAGGTCACAGATCGCGCCGTGATGGTTGGTCGTTCGATCGACCGTCTCGTCGTGACAGACCACGATCTGTCGGTCGGCGGTTGCGTGCACGTCGAGTTCGATCGCGGTCGCGCCTTCGGCGAGCGCGCGTTCGATCGCGGCCAACGTCGAGGACGGGCCCTCGTAGGAGCCACCCTGGTGCGCGAAGGCGATCACCCGGCGTTCGAGCCAGGGGTTGCTCATTTGGCGGGCAGGCCGTTCGGATACAACCGCAGTCGCAACCGGTGTTCGAGGTAGAACGCGACGCCGGGCAAGAAGCCCGCGACCAGCATGAGCAGGAGCAACGCCAACGGCAGTCGGAACTTCAACACCATGTTGAAGCTGGCAATCATGTAGAGCGGGTACATCACGATGCCGTGCGCGATGCCGTCGACGCGCACGAGGATCGACAGGTGCTTCCAGAGTGACAGGTCCATCTGGTGCAGTGCCAAGAAGACGAAGAGCGTGAGCAGGGTCGAACCCGTGATGAAGGACATCAGCCGGTACCGCCGGAATGCGATCTCCATCAGTGTCCCCAGAGCCTCTTCTTCGGACGCGTGGCGATCTCGGCGAGGTGGTCGTTGTAGGCCGCGAGCGCGGGGTCCTCTTCGACCTCGTCGACGTGGCGCGCCAACTGCGCTTCAGCGCGCATCTTCTCCTCGTAGTCCTTGCGCGCCTTCTCCTGGTGTTCGGTGATCTTCTCGCGATTGAGCAGTGCGTACCACCCGAACACGCCCAGCACCGCAAAGGCCGGCCATTCGACCGCGTAGAGGTAACTCAGGGAGTTGCCCCCGATGGCGGCGTTGACCTGCCACCACCCCGCCGACAGGCAGATCGCGACCCAGAGCACGAGGGCGACGTGGAGGCCGAGCGCTCGGCGCGAGAGGTACTTCGACTTCACGCCGACATCCTACCGGGCGAAATTTTGCCCTCGGAGTCGACCTTAGAATTGCGACGTGCCCGCAATGTCCTCGTCGTCGCGTCCGCAGTTCTCCTGGCACGACTGGAACCAATGGCATCTCGGCGTCGTGCCGCTCGTGCTGATGTTCGCCGCGCTGCTGCTCTACATGATTGCGACACAACGCGTCGGCACTTGGTCCGCAAAGCGAACAGTGGCCTTTCTCGCCGGACTGATCGTCACCTTCCTCGCGACCCAATCGGTCGTCGGCGTCTTCGACATGGAGTACTTCAGTGACCACATGATCCAGCACCTCTTGTTGATCATGGTGGCGGCGCCGTTGTTCGCGTTGAGCGCACCGCTCGACCTGGCCTACGACGCCGGTTCCGCGCGAGTGCGACGGTTCCTCGACGGCCGGTTCATGACCCTCGTCACGCAACCACTCTTCGGCTTCGCGGCCTACTTCATCTTCATCCCGGTCACGCACCTGACCGGACTGTTCAATCTGATGATGGAGCACGAGTGGGTCCACCACCTCGAGCAGATCGGCTTCTTGGTCGTGGGCTATCTCTTCTTTCGCGTGGCCTTCGGTCTCGAGCGCGGCACGACGCTCCACCGCGGTCTTCGCCTCGTCTTCGTCATGGCGGCCGTGCCCGTCGACACGTTCACCGGGCTCGCCCTGGCGATGTCGTCGCACACGCCCTTCCCGGCCTACGCCGCGATGGCGCCACACGGATCGACCACGGCGGGCGTCCTCTCCAACATCCACCTGGGCGGCGCGATCATGTGGATCGGCGGCGACGCGCTCATGCTGCTCGCCTGCATCCCCATCGCGATCGCGTGGGTCAAGTGGGAGACCGTCCACACCCGCGAGCTCGACGCGATCCTCGACGCGCAAGGCATCTAGCGACGCGAGCGACGCGAGCGACGACGCCCTAGAGCAGCCCCGCCTCGATGGCCAGCTCTTCGAGGTCGTTCTCCGGTCGCGCGCCGAGGTGCGAGATGATCTCACCGGCGCACAGCGATCCGAGTTCCGCCGAATCGACTGGGTCGGCGCCCAGCGCGAGCCCGTAGAGGAAGCCCGAGGCGAACATGTCACCGGCGCCGTTCTGGTCGATGACGTTCTCGACCTCGTGGGCCGGCACGCTCACGACGCCGGTGACCGTGAGTACGTCGGCGCCGGCCGGTCCCCGCGTGACGACCGCGAGGATGCCGAGCTCTTCGAGCGCGAGGAAGGCGTGGTTCAACGTCGGGACCTGGAACAGCGAACAGACCTCGGTCTCGTTGCAGAGCAACACGTCGACGTCGTTGGTGACCAGTTCGAGGAAGTCGCGACGGTGACGGTCCACGCAGAACATGTCCGACAGCGAGAGGGCGACCATGGAGTCGTAGTCGTGGGCGAAGTTGACGACCTTGCGGATCGCCTCCTTGGCCGGCGGCAGGTCGAAGAGATAGCCCTCGACGTAGGTGATCTCGGAGCGCGATATGAGCGACTCGTTGATGTCCGAGACGTGAAGTTGGTTGGACGCACCCAGGTACGTCGCCATCGTGCGTTGCGCGTCGTCGGTGATGAACACGTGACATCGTCCGGTCGCGCCCTCGCCCGCCGCGGCGATCGCCAAGTCCACTTCGACGCCCATTGACGTGAGGTCGTGCGTGAAGCGCTTGCCGAAGTCGTCGTCGGCCACCTTGCCGATATAGCCGCAGGTGCCACCCAGCGCCGCCACGCCGGCGATCGAGTTCGCGACCGAGCCGCCGGACATCTGGATCGTCGGACCCATGGCGTTGAAGAACGTCTCGAGTTGGTCCTCTTGGATCAGCGACATCGCGGCTTTGACGAGTCCCAGTTCGCGGTACACCTCGTTGGAATCCTGCGAGATGATGTCGAGCATCGCGTTGCCGATACCGGTGACCGCCAGACGATTCGGACCGGGTTTCACGCGCAGTGAAACCGGCGTAGGGCTTTCTGTCACTTAGCGAGGATAGACCGTGGCCAAGTACGGTTGTTCCATATGACCACTGAATCCAACCCCTATCGTCTCGACCGAACGGTCGTCCCCTCCGCCTACCGAATCTTCATCACGCCCGACCTCGACAGCGCGACCTTCGCCGGCCGCGTCGAGATCGACGTCGACGTCATCGAGGCGACGAAGGTCGTCAAGCTGAACTCGATCGAACTCGACCTCGGGGCCGCGACGCTCACCATCAACGGCACCGCGCACCGTTCGACCGACTTGAACCTCGACGAGACCTATGAGGTCGCCACCTACACGTTCGACGCGCTCCTCCCCGTCGGATCGGCCGTGCTCGAGATCGCCTTCGACGGCATCTTGAACGACCAACTGCACGGGTTCTACCGCTCCACCTTCACCGACCCCTCGGGCGTCAAGCACACCATCGCCACCACCCAGTTCGAGAACACCGACGCCCGTCGCGCCTTCCCCTGCTGGGACGAGCCGGCCTTCAAGGCGACCTACCAGGTGAACCTCACGGTGCCGAGTCATCTCGCGGCCTACTCCAACTACCCCGTGGCGACCGACACCGACCTCGGCAACGGCCAGCGCACGGTGAGCTTCAAGCCGACGATGAAGATGTCGACGTACCTCGTGGCCTTCATCATCGGAGCCTTCGAGGAGACCGAGGCGCTCGACGTCGACGGAGTGCCGCTGCGCGTCGTCTACCCGATCGGCAACGGACACCTCACCGCCCTCGCACTCGAAGCCGGTGCGTTCGGGCTGCGCTGGTTCGCGGAGTACTTCGACATCCCCTACCCCGGGGAGAAGATGGACATGGTCGCGATACCGGACTTCATGCAGGGCGCGATGGAGAACCTCGGTTGCATCACGTACCGGACGTCCGACCTCTTGATCGACCCCGCCACTGCGTCCCTCGCCGAGATGGTGCGCGTCGCCCACGTGGTGCTGCACGAGCTCGCGCACATGTGGTTCGGCGACCTGGTCACGATGGAGTGGTGGCAGGGCATCTGGCTGAACGAGGCCTTCGCTACCTTCATGCAGCTGTTGTGCCAGGACGACTTTCGCCCCACCTGGGAGACGTGGACCTCCTTTTGCACGTCGCGCGACATGGCGCTCGACGTCGACGGACTGCACACGACCCGTTCCGTGGAGTACGAAGTCGTGTCACCGGCCGACACCCAGGGGATGTTCGGTCACCTCACCTACGAGAAGGGCGCGGCCATCTTGCGCATGCTCGAGCAGTACCTCGGCGCCGAGACCTACCGCGACGGCATCCGCAACTACCTGCGCAAACACAGTTACGCCAACACGGTCACGACCGACCTATGGGACGCCATCGAGGAGGTCTCGGGCGCGCCCGTGCGCGACGTGATGAACACGTGGATCCTCCAAGGCGGCTACCCGCTGATCACCCTCGAAGACGGGATGATCTCGCAGATCCCCTTCGCCTACGGACCCGCCACCGGCGAGAGCGCCATCGGTACGTCGTGGAAGGTGCCGGTCACGACGCGCTCGTTGAAGGGCGGCCCCGTCGACGTCCACCTGCTCGGCGATGACGCGATCGCGATCTCCGACGACCCGCCGGTCGTGGTGAACGCGCGGGGATCGGGCTACTACCGCGCGCGCTACGGCGTCACCGAATCGGCGGCCCTCGCCGACCACGTCGACGAACTCGACGCAGTCGAACGCGCGGTGCTGCTGTCCGACAGTTGGGCGCTGCTCTTCTCGAGTCAGATCAGCGCCGATCAGTTCCTCACGATCGGCGCCGGTCTCGGCGACCTGGACGAACCGACACCGTGGGGCACGCTCGCGACGGCCGTCGGTTACATCAAGCGCGCGCTTCCGGACGGCCGGGCCTCGGGCTTTGCCGAACGGGTCCGCGCGATCTTCGGTCCCCAGTTCGAGCGACTGGGCTGGGACGCGCGACCGGGTGAGAGCGCCCTCGCACCGCAGCTCCGCGCGATCGTGCTCTCCACGCTCGGCACGGTCTGCGCCGACGAGGCGATCATCGCCGAAGCCCAGAGGCGATTCGACGCCAACGACGTCAGCGGCGACCTCGCGAACGCCATCTTGCGCGTCGTGGCCTCCCGGGACCGTCCCGGCGACTACGAGACCTTCCTCGAGCGCTACCGCGGCGCCGGTACGCCCCAGGACGAGCAGCGCTACATGCGTGGACTGTGGGGCTTCAGTGACGAGCGCGTCGCGCTCGACGCCGCCGAGAAGTGCTTCAGCGAATTCCGCAACCAGGACGCCTCGGCCATGCTCGGGATCCTCACGCTAAGTCCCGCGACCGGTCCGAGCGTGTGGCGCTTCATGACGTCACGGTGGGATGACGTCATGAAGTTCCCGCCGAACACGCTGTCCTACACCACGCGCGGCATCGTCACCTTCATCAACGACGCGGCCTTCGCCGACGAGGTGGCGGCGTTCTACACGTCGCACCCGCTCGCCGGCGAACAGAAGGAAGTCGAACAGAACGTCGAACGGATGCGCGTAGGTCTCACCTTCGCCGCGGCGATGCGCGAACAGTTTTAGTGGTCTCATGAACGTAGGGGCGTTCTTGGGCATCGTCGCCCTCATGTTCGTCCTCGAGCTGCCCGACAAGACGTTCCTGGCGACGGTGATCATGAGCACCCGGGCGCGACCGTTGATGGTGGTGCTCGGCGCGTCGAGCGCCCTCACGATCCAAATGGGACTGGCGGTCGGCGCGGGGTCCCTCCTCACCTTGTTCCCGGTGCACTGGAAGGACCTGGTCGTCGGCGTGCTCTTCCTCGGGGGTGCGGCCTACCTGCTCTTCGTGCCCGAGTCCGTCGAGGAGGAGAAGGGTGAGCGCGAGGCCGACGTCGAGAAGGCGGCGACGCACTGGAAGGAGATCACGACGGCCTTCGTCGTCGTCTTCATCGGTGAGTTCGGCGACCTCACGCAGATCCAGGCGGCGAACTTCGAAGCGAAGCTGCACCAGCCGCTCGAGGTCTTCCTGGCCGCGTCGCTCGCCCTCATCGCGGTCTCGTTCCTCGCCGCCTACAGCGGTCGGGCCCTGCAGCGCGTCGTCCCGCTGCACCGCGTACGACTCGGCGGCGGGCTGATCTTCGCGACGCTCGGCATCTGGACGCTCGCCGCCCTGGCGGTGGCGGTCTCGTGAGCCGGCGCGACGAGCTCCTCGACTACGCCGACGCGGTGAAGGGCTTCATGCCGCGCGACGAGGGTCTGGCCCTCTTCGAGTTCGCGCTCGCCCACGGCGAGCGCGCCCATCGCGGCACCTGGCTCGAGATCGGCGCCTGGTGCGGCAAGTCGGCGGTCTACCTGGGCGCCGCCGCCGAGGCCACCGGGTCGGTCCTCTTCTCCCTCGATCACCACCACGGCAGTGAGGAGAACCAAGCCGGCTGGGAGCACTTCGACGCCGCGCTCGTCGACCCCCACGACGGTCGACTCAACACCCTGCCGACGTGGCAGCGCACGATCGCCGAGGCGCGACTGGAGTCGACGGTGATCGGACTCGTCGGTCCCTCGGTCGTGGTCGCGACACACTTCGCCCAACCCCTCGACGTACTGTTCATCGACGGCGGACACGGGCACGACGTCGCCTGGGCCGACTACGAGGCCTGGACGCCCAAGGTGGTGGTCGGCGGGTTGTTGCTCATCCACGACGTCTTCCCCGATCCCGACGACGGCGGTCGCCCGCCGTACGAGATCTACTGCGCGGCCCTGGAGGGCGGCGCGTTCATCGAGCGCGCCGAGTGCGGCTCGCTACGCGCGCTCACGCGCGTGCGTTAGCGGGCAGCCCGGTTCGGCGAGGTCGATCGGCATCGGCAGCGAGTCGTGGCGGAACAGTCCGGCCGATCGTGACGACGAGGTCAGCGCGTCGGCCGCGAGGATGATCGCCGCGGCCGTGTAGGACGTCGTCTCGCGGTCCGGGAACGTCACCTCGCTGGGATAGGCGATCCCGGTCCAGTACGCGCCGTCGTGGCGGCGGTGGCGTCGGGTGTAGCTGAACAGGTCGAGCGCCCGACTGGTCAGCCCGAGGGCGTCGAGGGCCAACACGCACTCGGCGGTCTCGGCCGCCGTCACCCAGTCGCTGGTCGACACGCAGCGCACGCCGTAGCCGTCCATCACGTGGCGCTCCCAGCCGTCCTCGACACGCTTCAGCCCGGCCGCGCCGTAGAGCGCGCCGGAGAAGATCGGGTAGTACCAGTCCATCGCGAACTCGTTCTTCGGCGCGAAGGCCCCGGGGTGGTGCGCGACCGCGTGACCGAGCCGGCCGGCAGCCAACTCCCAGGCCGGTTTGGCGACGTCGACGCGTTCGGCGAGCGCGACCGCACATCGCAACGAGTGGAAGATCGACGATGAGCCGGTCAACAGCGCGTAGCTCTCGCTGCGTCCGATCGAATCCAGCGACCAGGCGATGGTGCCGTCGGCGTGCTGGTAGCGCAGTACGAAATCGAGCGCGCGTTCGACGACCGGCCACAGCTCGACGCAGAAGTCGACGTCCTCGGTCGCCACGAGGTAGTGGTAGAGCCCGGCCGCGACGTAGGCGCAGACGTTGGTGTCGAGTCGCGCGTCCTTCACCTGGGCGCCCAGGTAGTAGTTGAACCAGCTGCCGTCGCCGAGTTGCGTGTCGGCGAGCCAGCGGTAGGCGGCGCGCGCCTGGTCCGCGTAGCCCGTGACCGTGAGGGCCATCGCCGCCTCGACGTGGTTCCAGGGGTCACAGTGGCCCCCGACGAACCACGGGATGGCGCCGCTACTCAGTTGCAGCGACGCGAGGCTCCCGGCGCTCTGGGCGATCTCGGCGTCGCTCAACAGCCCGGGCACGCCCGACACGGTGCCGATCGTCGTGGTCACGAGGCCGGTTTCACCAGGTAGACGACGATCGACTTGCCCATCAGCGGCGCCATGACCGCCTCGGCGGCGCGCGTCGGCCACGGGGCCTTCATGATGTCCCACACCAGGAGCCGGTGGTAGAGCTTGACGAACCGGTTGGTGTCGTTCGTCGTGCCGACGAGGCACTTCAGCCACCAGTACGGACTGTGCAGACCGTGCGCGTAGTGATGTCCCGTGTCGGTCAGTCCGACCGAGCGCAGCCGCTCGGTGAGGACGCGCCTGCGATAGATGCGGATGTGTCCGCCCGGCACGTTGTGGTACTCATCCGAGAGCGCCCAGTTGATCAGCTCCGGACCGAAGCGCGGCACGGTGATGGCCATCGTGCCGCCGGGCTTCAAGACGCGCGCCAGTTCACTCATCGCCGTGAGGTCGTCGGGGATGTGCTCGAGGACCTCGGAGCAGATCACCCGGTCGAAGGCCTCGTCGGGGAAGGGCAGGTGCAGCGCGTCGCCCTGGACGGCGGCGGTGTGCAGGGTCTCGGCGTCGAGCTCGCCGGCCGCGACCATGGCGGCGAACATGTTCTTCACGCCCTCCACCTCGTCGCGCCCGGCGTCCAGCGCGATCACGTCGGCGCCGCGGCGCGCCGCCTCGAAGGCGTGGCGTCCGAAGCCGCACCCGAGGTCGAGGATCTTGTCGCCGCGCTCGAGTCCGAGGCGGTCGTAACGAGCGGTCAGCATCAGTCGAACTCCATCGAGTCCGGCAGCGGCTGGCCGGTGAGGATCGCGTCGTAACAGGCGGCCGTGCCGCGCGCGGTCACCTCCCAGGTGAAGCGCTCGATGACGCGTTCGCGACCGGCCGCGCCGAGGCGAGCGCGTAGCGCCGCGTCGTCCAATAGACGCCCGATCGCCACGACGAGCGCCTCGGGGTTGTTCGGCTCGACGAGCAGTCCGGTCTCCTCGGTGATGCCGACGACCTCGGGCAGTGCGCCGCCGGTCGTCGCCACGACCGGCACGCCACAGCTCATTGCCTCGATCGCCGGCAGCGAGAAGCCCTCGTAGAGGCTCGGCACGATCGCGACCTCGGCCTCGCCGTAGAGGCGCGCCAGCTCCTCGTCGCTGACGCCCGAGATCGTGGTCACGATGTCGGTCAGCCCGAGGCGGTCCATCGCCGTGGCGACGCGGCCCTTCGGCTGGGGCTTGCCGATGACGATGAGGTCGATGTCGCGTTCGGCGCGCAGTTTGGCGATCGCCTCGAGGAGCGGCACGAGTCCCTTCATCGGCACGTCGCTCGAGGAGGTCACCATCAGGCGGCCCTTCTTCTTCACGACGTCGTCGTAGGGCCGGAACACCGTGTGATCGACGCCGACCGGCACGACGGTGAGACGCTCGAGCGGCACCTGCATCTGGGCGTTGATGTCGCTCTTCGAGTTGTGCGAGACCGTGAGGACCGCGGGCAGCTGCTTGACCGTGCGCACCTGCATTCGCAAGAAGCCGAACCATCGCCGCGTGGTGTAGCGCTTCCAGGCCGTCTCGGCGTGGTCGAGCGCGATCGAGCGGTCGACGGTGATCGGGTGGTGCAGTGTCTCGAGCAGCGGCCACCCCTGGCGGTGCAGTCGCAAGATCCCCGGACCCATGCACTGGTTGTCGTGGACGATGTCGAAGTCGGCGCGGCGATCCTTGAGGATCTTCTCGATACGCAGGGAGTACGCGAGCGGCTCGCCGAAGCCGCCGGTCATCATGACGCCGAACTCCGCGGCGTCAGCCATCGACGTGAACTCGTGCAGCGCCGGGATCCGGAACGGATCGGGGTCGCGGTAGAGGTCGAGCCCGCGAACGGCGGTGAAGCCGACGCCCTCGTCGAGCTCGGGCCACGGCGGTCCGGAAAAGACCTCGACGCTGTGGCCGAGGTTCACCAGTTCGCGCGTCAGGTGCCGGGTGTAGACACCCTGGCCGCCGCAGCGCGGGTTCCCCCGGTAGAGCAGGAAGGCCACCCGGTACTTGCCCGGTTCCGGCGCTCGGGCTACCACGTGCTCCGGCGTGCGAATCGTCTTGGAACGGGCCCAAGACACCTTGGTCTCCTCGAAGGTCTGGCGCAGCGTTCGGGACAAGGGGCAACTTTCGGTCTTGGGGGTCCTCCATTCTCGCCGAATAGGCCGAAGGGGCACAAATGTCCTTGAACCACCGGGTTTCGCGTCCGGATCGCTCGCGAGGTGAAATTGTAGGTGTCGGCAGCGTCGCCGATGCACAAGTGGAAGGTTCGGTGCGTGGAGAGATGGAGAGCGATGACTCAGCCATACCGGTCCTGGTGCGCGTCGGCGGATTGACTCGGAGCGAGCTACGGGCCGCCTTGGACGAACTGGGCGTGCGGACCAACGAGTCGGCCGAGGTGCTGTTGCGAAGTGAGATCTTCGATCGTCCCGGGGTTGACGTCGTTCGTGTCGTGCGCCGCACCGTCAGGCAACTGGGATTCGGAGACGGCGCGAGCCTCTCGTCGATCTACGCGAGGGCCCACGAGCTAGGCCTGCAACTGTGCCCCGCGATCTCGGGACCCTACCTTCGCCTGGTGATGGACGACCAGGCGTCAGCCCCCGACTCGGTGATGTCCACTGGTTCGGCTCCCACGGGCTCCATAACGGTCGCGGCCGCCCCGCTCGGTGACGACGACTTTCCGAAGGGCTTCTATCTTCGGGCGGTCGATGGCGTCTTGTGGCTTCGCGGCTATCACGCCACCGACGAGCACCTCTGGTCGCCGCAGGACTGCTTCGTCTTCCGAGAGGAGCCCACCGTACGCCCGTGATGCATGAGCCCGTCGCTCCAACGCTTCGTTGGGGCATTTCATCTTTCGGCCGAACCGATTTCACCTTGAGTAAGTTGTCACCATGGACCTCACGTACCCCGCAGAGACTGAACCGTTCCGGAAAGAGATTCGCTCGTGGCTCGAGGAGAACCTGCCCCCCGGCTGGTTCGACGACGACTTCTCGATGAGCGCCGACGAGCGTCGGGCCTTCAACGAGAGTTGGAACGAGAAGCTCTTCGCCGGCGGCTGGATCTGTGCCGGGTGGCCGGTCGAGTACGGCGGCAAGGGCCTCACCTTGTTGCAGCAGGTCGTGTTGAACGAGGAGTTCGCCAAGGCCGGGGCGCCGATGCGCGCCGACTTCTTCGGCGACACCTTGGTCGGTCCGACGATCCTGCAGTGGGGTACCGACGAACAGAAACGCGAGTTCATC
This sequence comes from uncultured Acidimicrobiaceae bacterium, assembly GCA_963802735.1. GTDB lineage: Bacteria > Actinomycetota > Acidimicrobiia > Acidimicrobiales > RAAP-2 > RAAP-2. The sequence continues at coordinate 493,264 of CAWDJY010000012.1, forward strand.
CCCGGCATCCTCCAGGGCAAGATCGCGTGGTGTCAGGGCTTCTCAGAGCCAGACGCCGGTTCTGACCTGGCGAGTCTCAAGACGAGCGCGGTGCTCGACGGTGACGAGTGGGTAATCAACGGTCAGAAGGTCTGGACGTCCCAGGCCCAACACGCCGACTACGTCTTCTTGATGGTGCGTACCGACCCCGACGCGCCCCAGCACGCCGGCATCAGCTACCTCCTCGTGCCGATGCACCAAGAGGGCGTCGAGGTCCGTCCGATCATCCAGGTCGACGGCTCGGCCGACTTCAACGAGGTCTTCTTCACCAACGCGCGCTGTTCGAAGGACAACGCCGTCGGCGGCGTCAACAACGGCTGGAAGGTCGCGATGACGACGCTCGGCTTCGAGCGCGGCTCGAACTCCACGACCGGCTACCGACGGTTCCTCAAGGAGTGGGAGGAGATCGTCCGCGAGGCGACGCGCCTGGGTAAGAACGACGACCGCCTCGTCCGTGACGGTCTCGTGCGCGCCTGGGAGAAGGTGAAGATCATGGAGATCAACGGCTACCGCTCCCTCACCGATTCTCTCAACGGCACCCACCACACGGCGTTGCTCGGCGCCTGCAACAAGATGTTCTGGTCCGAGACCCACCGCGCGACGATGGAACTCGCCCTGGACGTCCTCGGTATGGAGGCGCAGATCCTCACCGGCAAGGGTACGGGCGAGGGTTCGGTCGCCGGGAGCCGACGTGGTCGAGCCGACTACCCGGTCTCGGACCTGCAGGGTTCGTTCTTCTTCTCGCGTTCCGAGACCATCTGGGGCGGCACCGCCGAGATCCAGCGCAACATCATCGGGGAGCGCGCCCTCGGACTGCCGAAGGAGCCCAAGCCCCAGAAGGTGTAGTCGCGGTCTACTGACCGCGCAGCGACTTCTTTATCTTGGTGAACAGACTCGGGTTCACGTAGTACTTGTCGCGTTCTTCTTCGGTCATGGCGTCGTAACGCGCGTCCTCCTTCGAGAGGACCTTGTCAAGCTTGTCCTGATCCAGGGCGGCGCTGTTCATCCGCTCTTCGGGCGTGGGAATCTTGGGTCCCCCGCGGCTTCCGGAGCTGAAGATCCCCATCGCCGAACCTTACAACTGGCGGTAGCGCGGCACGTAGCCGCCGACGCCGAGGGACATCGAATCTTCGGGGTCGATCGAGTCGTCGACGCCGCCGACGACGTCGGTGACCCAGGCCAGTCGGTCCTTCAAGATCCGGGTGACGCCACCCTGCAAGGTGTCCGAGGAGATCGCGCAACTCGAGCACGCCCCCTGGAGCTGTACCTCGACGACGCCGGTCTCGACGTCGGCGCGGATGAGGACCAGGTCCCCGCCGTCGGCCTGCACCGACGGACGCATGAGGTCGAGCAGGGCGTTGAGCGCCTTGAGCCGCGTCGCTCGCTCCTGGTCGGTTAGTTCTTCCATCCGTCCAGTCTGCCGTGAATCCGAGCGTCCGTGTCGCCGGACGCCCACTGGATACGATTTGGCCATGGAACCGACTGAGACCTGGACCGCCGATTCGATCAACCTCTCGGACATGGAGTTCTGGCGTCGGCCGTGGGCCGAGCGCGTGGCCGCCTTCGCGACGTTGCGACGCGACCGTCCGATCTCGCACTACGACGAGCCGGTCATCGAGGGCACGTCCATCGAGTTCCCGGTGGGCAACGGCTTCTACGCCCTCACGAAGTACCGCGACGTGCAGACGGCCTCGCGCCACCCGGAGACCTTCCTCTCGGGACCCGGCGCGGTCTCCACGATGGACCTGCCCAGTGAGATGGTGGAGTACTTCTCGGGCATGATCTCGACGGACGACCCCAAGCACGCCCGGCTCCGACGGATCGTCTCGAACGCCTTCAACCCGCGCAACGTGCGCGCGGTCGAGGACTCGATCGAGCGCAAAGCCGACGAGATCATCGAGCGCGCGCGCACGAACGGTTCCGGCGACTTCATCAAGGACCTCGCGGCGCCCTTCCCGCTGGAGATCATCTGCGACATGATGGGCGTGCCGCCGAGTGAGTACGCGACAGTACTGCACCACTCGAACATCATCCTCTCCAACGGCGACCCCGAGTTCATCCCCGAGGGCCAGGACCCCGTGCTCGTGCTGCTCGAGTCGGGCGCCGCGCTGACCGCGATCATGGAGGACCTCGGCAAGTTCCGGATCGACAACCCGATCGACGACATCACGAGCGCGCTCGTGAACGCCGAGATCGAGACGGAGAAGCTGACCCAACAGGAGTTGGCGTCGTTCTTCGTCCTGCTCGTCACGGCTGGCAACGAGACGACGCGCACCGCGATCGCCCACGGCCTGCACGCGCTCACCGAGCACCCCGATCAGAAGGCGCGACTGCTCGCCGACTACGAGGGCCTCGCCAAGACCGCGACCGACGAGATCGTGCGCTGGGCCTCGCCGGTCATCTGGATGCGGCGCACGCTCGCGCAGGACTACGTCCTCTCGGACTTCGAACTCGCCAAGGGCGACAAGGTCCTGCTCTTCTACAGTTCGGCCAATCGAGACGAGGAGGCCTTCGAGAACCCCGACGTCTTCGACGTCGGGCGCTCCCCCAACGACCACTACGGCTTCGGCGCGCCGGGGCCGCACTTCTGCCTCGGGGCGCACCTCGCGCGACGCGAGATCACGGTCATGTTCCGAGAGTTACTGCGCCGTCACCCCGAGGTCCGCTCGACCAGCGAGCCGTCGCAACTGGCGTCGAGCTTCATCAACGGCATCAAACACCTGGACTACCGCTTCTAGGCGGTTCGTGCGGCCACCGCTTCGTCGTAGGCGTGGAGCGCCCGAGGACCCCACACGGTCCCGGGGCCGCCGTTGAGCGCGATCAACACGCCCATCGCCTCGGCGATCTGTTGACGCGTGGCGCCCTCGCGCAGCGCGCCGCGCGCGTGCGCGACGATGCAGCCGTCGCACTCGCGCGTGGCTGAGATGACCAGCGCGAGCAACTCTTTGGTGAGACGCGAGAGCTCGCCGTCGGCCGAGGACGCCTGGGACAACGCCGCGAAGCTCTTCATCACGTCGGGAATCATCTCGCGCAGGTCCTGGGCCGGCTGTCGCAACTCCTCGCGGATCTCGTCCATGCTGTTCATAACCACCTCCGCCGTCGATCGTAGTGACTGAGGATTCCTCGTCAACACCGGTTGCCGATCAATGAGTGAACGACGCGCGAGCTTCGCGAAGGGCGTAGTAGAGGATCACGTAGCCCGTGAGCGGGTCGGCCCACCACCAGCCGATTGACGAATTCAACACGAGACCGACGAGCACCGCCGTCGCGAGGATTCCGTCGATCAACGTGACGCGACCCTCGGCTCGCAACACCGGATTGTCGAGCGACGTCCCGACTCTCTTCTTCCCCTCGGCGAGCGCGAACATTACCGCGGCGGTCATCGCAGTCCAGACGATACCGAGCGGACTGTGATGTGGTCGAAAGCCGATCACCACGACGATCGTGCTCTGCACACCCAAGTAGGCGGCCAGCGCGATAAAGGATGAACCGATCATCCGCACGGCCCGACGCTGACGAGATTGCGCCACTCCGGCGAGTTCCCACAAGACGACAGTGGAGGCGCCGATTTCGATCACGCTGTCCAATCCGAAGCCCGCGAGCGCCACCGATCGCGCGACGATCGCCGCGTACGCCAGCACGGTGACACCGACCACGTTCCACAGGAGCGTCAGTGCCTCGAGCTGACGTCCGCGCGTCAGTGCCAGACCCTGGTGGGCGCCATCATCAGGACATCACTGACATTTAAGACCGCCGATCACGTGTCCACCGTGACAAGCGTGCGATTTGTCCGTGACGTCGCGCCCGCACGAGGCACGTTCGCGTCGCCCCTAAAGTTGTTCGATGAGCGTGATCGATGAACTCGTCGCCCACAACCGCGCCTACGTCGACCGACACGGACACCGCGAGATGGCGACCTCCCCGCAACTCCATCTGGCGGTCTTGACCTGCATGGACTCGCGCCTCGACCTGTTCGGCGCACTCGGGCTCAACCTCGGTGAGGCCCACCTCATCCGCAACGCCGGCGGGATCGCCAGTGACGACGCGATCCGTTCGCTGCTGCTCAGTCAACGCCTCCTCGGTACGAACGCCGTCATGGTGATTCACCACACGCGATGCGGCCTCGAGTCCTTCGAGGAGGCGACCCTCGCCGCCGAGGTCGAAGCGAGCGTCGGCGTTCGCCCGCCGTTTCGACTGGGCGCCTATCGCGACGTGGACGAGGACGTGCGCGCGACGGTGGCGACGCTGCGCGAGAGCCCCTTCGTCGACGCGACCGAGGTCCGCGGATTCGTCTTCGACGTCGACGACGGCGACCTGCGCGAGGTCGACTAGAAGAACTTCTTGAAGCCCTGGCTGGTCTGACCGTAGCCGTTGGCGACGTAGAACCGGTGCGCGTCCTCGCGCACGTTGCGACTGGTGAGTTGGATCCGGTAGCAACCGCGGTGCCTGGCGAGGTCCTCGGCCGCCCGTAGCAACTGCGCGCCGACACCGCGACGTCGCCGGTCGCTTCGCACGTGGACACTCTCGATCTCCGCGCACCAGCCACCGGTGTGTTGGAAGTGTCGGAAGACGATCACCTGGCAGACGCCCACGACGTCGCCCTCGTCCTCGGCAACCAGGACGTCGCCGAGTTGGCGCCGCGTCGCGTCGACGGCCACCCAGTAGTCGTCGAGTTTGGTGACGTCCTCGAACTCTGGTGTCAGCGACCCGCCGATCAGCAGTTCGACCGCCGCCGCGACGTCGCCTTCGCGGATCGGGCGAACGACCACCACGGCCGACTACGCGCGAGGGTCGATCGGCGTCAGCACGCCGACCGAGCGCTCGATCGCCTCGGCGGCGTCGAGACAGAGGTCCTCGCGAAAGAGCGTGCCCATGACCTGGACGCCGGTCGGTAGTCCGTTGGCGACGCCGGTCGCCACGCACGCCGCGGGCAGTCCCATCAGGTTGGCGGGCATGACGAAGCGGAAGAGTTCCACGACCTTCATCGCCGTGTCCGCGTCGATGATGTCGTAGCCGTGCTCGAAGGGCGGCTGGGTCCAGACCGGCCCGACGACCAGCGGGTACGTCGCCATGAACTCCCGCCACGCCTTCTCGACCCGGTAGCGGCTCTGGTGCATCAACTCCATCGACGCCGGGGTGGCCGGCGGGAACTCGATCTTCGTCAGCTCCAGGAATCGTACGCCGTCGGCACCCATGACCATCCGGAGGAGGGGTTCGGACACCGCCAGGCTCGTCATCATCAACTCCGTCCACGCGAGGTACGCCTCGAACACCATGGGCGGTTCGACCTCGTCGACCTCGTAGCCGGCCGCCTCGAGGGCGCGCCCAGCGACGCGTACGCCCTCGGCCACGTGGGCGTCGGTGTCGCCCCCGAAGGGTTCGGGCACCAATGCGACGCGCTTGGCGACCGACGGTCCAGTGAGCGGCGCGTCGATACTCTGCGGGTCGAGGTGGTGCGAGCCCATGACGACACCCAGTCCGAGACGCACGTCGGCCACGGTGCGCGCCAGAACGCCGTTCACGAGCATGATCTGGGAGCTGATCGGCATGTCGATCATCGACGAGGGGTTCCCCTGGGCCACGCGGCCGCGCGAGGGCTTGATCGACGCGATGCCGCAGGCGTAGGCCGGGTTGCGCAGCGATCCCCCGATGTCGTTGCCCAGACCATCGGGCTCATCCCCGAGGCGATGGTCGCGGCTTCCCCGCCGGAGGACCCGCCGGCCGTGCGCCCGCGCTTCCACGGGTTGTGCGTCGGGCCGTAGAGCGAGGACTCGGTGTTGATCCGCAGTCCGAGGTCGGGCATGTTCGTTCGCGCGAGCGCGACGGCACCGGCTCGACGCATCAGCTCCACCGGCGGCGAATCCTGGGTCGCCATCAGATCCTTCAGCGTGACGCACCCCTCGTTGGTCGCGTAGCCCGTCTGGTCGAGGTTGACCTTGACGGTGAAGGGTACGCCGTGCAGCACGCCGAGTGGCCCGCCGACCTGCTGCTTGGCGTCGGCGGCGTCGGCCTCGGCGCGCACCTCGTCGGGTCGAACCTCGACCACGCCATTCACGGCGTCGTTGACCGCGTCGATGCGCTCCAGGTGGGCGTCGATGACCTCACGCGACGACGTCGCGCCGCTTCGAATCAGGTCCGCGAGCGACGACGCCGATTCCTGCCACAGTTCCTTTGCCACACGACCCTCCGTTCGAAAACTCTGTGGGTAGTCTGGCACGCGTCGCAGCGCGCTCGAATCAGCCGAATCGACCGAGGGTGTAGTCCAGCGTTCGCGGGTCGTTGGGATTGTTGAAGATCTTCTCGGTCGTGTCGAACTCGATGAGCTCGCCGGCTCGGTCCTCACCCATGAGCAGGAACGCGCAGTCGTCCGAGATGCGCGCGGCCTGTTGCATGTTGTGCGTGACGATGATGACGGTGACGCGCTTCTTCAGTTCGGTCATCAACTCTTCGATCTTCAACGTCGCGATCGGGTCCAGGGCCGACGTGGGCTCGTCCATCAAGAGCACCTCGGGGTCCATGGCGAGCGCCCGCGCGATGCACAGGCGCTGCTGCTCGCCACCAGAGAGGTTGGACGCCGCGACCTTGAGACGGTTCTGTACGCTTTCCCACAGCGCCGCGGACCTGAGCGACGTCTCGGCCGCCTCGTCCAGGATCGCCTTCTTCTTCACGCCGTTGAAGCGCAGGCCGGAGACCGCATTGTCGTAGATCGACATGGTGGGGAAAGGATTGGGACGCTGGAAGACCATGCCGACACGCGTGCGTAGCTCGGTCACCGTGATGTCGCCGCGGTAGATGTCCGTGCCCTCGAGGAGGATCTGACCGGAGACCTTGGCGCCCGGCGTGAGGTCGTGCAGGCGATTGAGTCCGCGCAGCAACGTCGTCTTACCGGAGCCCGAAGGTCCGATGAGACTGGTGACGCGATTCTTCGTGACGTCGAACGTGCAGTCGCGGACTGCCGTGCGACCGTGGAACGACACCGCGACGTTCTTCAATTGCATCGCGGCCGACCCGCGTTCGGGCGTCTCGGGCGTCTCGGCCCGTACCTCGACTTCGACTTGAGCTACGAATTCCTGGTCCATTGGTTACCTTGCCTGTTGCTTTCTCGATGCCCAAATTCGGGCGCTTAAACTCAAAACAAAAACGAACACAACGAGTACCAGCGCTATACCCCACACTTCGGTACGCAGACTGGGCCATTCCGACTTGGCGTTCTCGTAGATCGAGAGCGGCAACGCAGAAACAGGGTCCAACGGTTTCCACGAATTAATGTAGCCGCCGCCGATGACCAGTAGCACTGGCGCCGTCTCCCCGATGGCTCGTGAGATGGCCAGGATGATGCCGGTCACGATGCCGGTGATCGCCGACGGGAGCACGATCTTCAGCGAAACCTTGTGCGGCTTGGCCCCGAGCGCCAGTCCGGCCTCTCGCAAGGTGTGGGGCACGCCGCGAACGGCGATCTCCGACGAGATCACGATCACCGGAAGCATCAAAACCGCCAGGGCAAAGGAGCCCGCAATCGCCGAGAAACCGATGTTGAGAGCGCGCACGACGAAGGAGAACGCGAAGAGACCCATGAGGATCGATGGTGCGCCGGCCATGGTCTGGGCCGTCACACGAAGCGACGCCGCCAGTTTTGAATCCGATTCGGCCAGGTAGATACCCACGAGCACACCGACGGGGATCGCCATGATTGACGCGTATGCCGAGAGGACGAGAGTGCCCAGGATGGCGTTCGAGACGCCGCCGGTCGCGGTGGGCGCGATCAACGTCGGCGTCTGCGGCAACTGGGTGTAGAAGGCGCTGTGCAAGACCACCGGCAATCCGCGTCGGAACAACTGGTACAAGAGCAGCAGAAGCGGTACCGCGGTCGCGGCGAGCGCGATGCTACAGAGCGACACCATGATCTTCGAACGGAACTGGCGACGCGCGCGGACTCGGTCCGCGATCGCTCGGATCTCGTCGCGCATGTTGGTGTCGGGCACCGGCGGCTCGGTGAGTTCGATCATGTCGCTCATACGACGGCCAAGACCTTTCGTTGACGAGAGACCAGCCACCGGCTGATCAGGGAGAGCCCGAAGTTCACGAGCATCAACAGGACGCCGAGCGCCATGAGGGCCGATATCTCGTTGCCCTGCGCCTCGCCGAATTCGGTCGCAATCCAGGACGCGATCGACGTGCCGGGATAGAGCAGGTGGAACTGCACGTTCGCGACGCCACCGGCGACCAGGGCCACGGCGACAGTTTCGCCCGTTGCGCGAGCCAGGGCCAGAAACGTTGCACCGAAGAGTCCAATCTTGGCTGTTGGTAGGACGACCTCACGAATGACTTGCCAGCGCGTCGCGCCGAGCGAGAGGCTCGCTTCCACGAGGTCGTTCGGGACGACGGAGATGACCTCGCGACTGATCGCCACGAAGGTCGGCAGGATCATGACCGCGAGCACGATCGAGGCCAAGAAGAGTGATTGACCGTCTTGTTCGCCCGGATTACCGAAGAGCTCGTGGGCGAAGGGCCAGCTGTCGAGCCACGGGATAACCGTCTTCAACATCCACGGGGCCAGCACCAGGAAGCCCCAGAGTCCGTAGACGACGCTCGGGACCGCGGCCAGAAGTTCGACGAGCGTCGCGACGATGTTGCGGAATCGTCGAGGAATCAGAAAAACGATCGAGATCGAGGTGCCGAGGCCGATGACGACCGCGACGACCAACGCCACGAGTGACGTCTCGAGGGTCCCCACGATCATCGCGAGGCCGCCGAAGGGTCCGGTCGGCGACTGCCAGCCATTGCCACCAAACAGTGTCCCGGCGTGGTGGGCGAAGTCCGGTAACGAGTTCCACACAATCGTGCCGATGAAGCCGATACTCACCGCCGCGAACACAAGGCTCGCGCCGATTAGCAAGAAGTGGTACCACGTACGAGAAGGGGTGCCGGAGCTGAACTCCGGCACCTCTTCTTCGTGGTTGTGGAAATCGGGAGGTGGAGGTATGACGATTGACACCGCTGCGCTCTACCCCTCTCCTTCGTTAATACTGGTGACTAGTACTTAGCTCGTCTTGGTGAGTAGGACTGCGCCACCTGACGTAACGTTCATCAACTGCTCACGGGCGTAGGCCTGGATCGCGGCCGGCAACGGGACGTAACCCTCGGCCTTGGCGAGCGCTCCCTGCGCGTAGTGCGTCTCCCAGTCGAGGTACTTCACGGCTGCTTCGCCGGCCGCCTCATTGGTCTGGTTCTTCGCCACGATGGCCCAGCTGTACGTCGCCAGTGGCCATACGTTCGCGCCACCCTGGTTGACGATGGAGAAGTTGTCGGGCGTGATGTTGTTACCCGCGGCCACCCCGGCGTTGGCGATGTTCGTCAGCGTCGGCTGGAGCCACGCGCCGTCACGGTCCTGCAACGAGGCGGTCTGAATCGCGGCGTTGCCGGGGATCAACAGGTAGCTGTACTCCACGTAGCCAATGGCACCGGGGTTGGAGTTGATGTCGGTCGCCATGGCCGCGTTGTTCGCCGCGGCCAGGATGTCCGAAGCGTGCCACGCGTTACCGCTGCCCTCCATCACGTTGCCGCTCGGGTTGTGCGAGGAGCCGCCCGAGGAGTGCAGCCAGTCGGTGAAGGCGTAGGTCGTCCCGGAGCTCGCGCCGCGGTAGATCACCTTGATGGTGTCGGCCGGCGAGTTACCGGTGTAGAGCGCCTGCAGGGCCTTGCCGGTGGGCGACGAGAGTCCGCCGTTGGTGTTAATGATCGCGAGGTTCGACCACTGGGTGATCGTTCCGTCGTAGATCTTGGCGACTTCGTTCGACGTCAACATGATGGCGCTGAGGGCCGAACCGGGAAGGTTGTAACCGACGACGGCGCCACCGAGGATGTAGGGGACTTGGACGTAGTTCGCCTCGACCGCGCCGGCCGGCAACGTGCCCGCCGCGGGTGTCATCGGCTGGTCGGAGAATCCGATGTTGACACTGCCGTTCACGATCGAGGTTCGGCCGGTGCCGGATCCGGCGGCCGGGTACGAGCTAAAGCTCACCTTGCCACCGGCGCTGTAGGCGGTCGAGCCACTGGTGGTCGCGCCGACCATCGGGGCGTCGAAGGAAGAACCGTTGATCGCCAACGTGACGTTGCTCGGGACGACCAGGTCGATGTCGCCCGACTTGTTCGAACCCTGCAGACCACCCGGCTGGGTCGTCGTGGTCGTCTTGGGCTTGGGCTTGTGCTTCGACCACGGCTTGGGGCAGACGCCACCCTTGGTCTCAAATCGCTTGGCGTGGACTCTGTTGGAAATAAGTCGGTAGCAGATCACCGACTTCTTGGCGGGACCGGCACTTGCGGGTGCTGACACGACGGCGAGCAGACCGGCAACGGCCAGCGCAACTGCCGCGAGCGACCTGAATAGATTCTTCATTCTGAACTTTCCTCCTAAAGAAAGTGATTCATTAACGACGCGACGAATCGACATTCGAACGTTTTGCCACTAAGAAACCTAGGAATCGAAGGTAAACAGAATGTGAGCGGATGGGTCGTTCAGAGTGAAAAATTAGGGATTTCTGGAAACCTTCATGCCACTGTCATCAATCACAACAGCTGTCGCGCCAGCCGCACGACGTGCACTTGAAGTGCGCGTGCTCGGGGCTCAGCGGCCCACCGCAGTGGGGGCATTCGGAGAAGACCGCGAATCGGTTCGCGCATCGCGCGGCGGGGGCCGGCGGTGCGTCACTGCGGTCGAGCGACTGGTCCACTCCTCCATTATTGATGCTCGAGCATTGCAGAGGGCGATGGTCGGGACGTCACCTTGACCGCAGCGACGAGTGGGTCACGAGACCACCGAGGTGGTGTCAGCGTCGAGTGAAATCAGCGACGAGCACCTCGATTCGTGACTTGATCTCGTCACGCACCAACCGAAGCTGATCGAGGTTCATGTCGTCCGGGTCGTCGAGATCCCAGTCCACCTAACTCTTACCGGGGTAGACCGGACACACGTCGCCGCAACCGTTCTCGGTCATGGCCGTTACTTTCAAGTTCGTTGGGTCAGGAGATCGTCGAGCAGGGCGACGACGCGACGCTCGATGTCGTCACGGATCGGCCGCACCTCTTCGAGGGACTTCCCGGCCGGGTCCGCGAGATCCCAGTCGACGTAGCGCTTGCCCGGATAGACCGGACACGTGTCTCCGCAACCCATGGTGATGATCACGTCGGCGTTCAGGCCCATGGCCTCGGTCAGTGCGTGGGGGCGCTGTTCGGTGATGTCGACTCCCCTCTCGCGCATCACCGCCACCACGGCGGGATTCAGATCTTCTCCGGGGGCGGTTCCGGCGGAGTGGATCACGACCCGGTCGCCGCCGATCGCGCGGGCGAACCCGGCCGCCATCTGCGATCGTCCCGCGTTGTGCACGCAAAGGAATAGAACTTCCGGTTTCCTCATTTCCGCCATGGACTGTGTGCTTCCTCTCTCGTCATGATTCGAGTTCACGCAACTCCCGAGGAGCTCGGGGATAGAGCGTCACGACGACGAAATAGCCGACGACCCCGCCGACGAGTTCAGCAACGATGAAGCCCGGGACCGACACGGGCGCGATGCCCGCGAACGTGTTGGAGAACATCCGGCCGATGGCGATGGCCGGATTGGCAAAACTAGTGGAGCTCGTGAAGAAGTACGCCGCGCCGATGTAGGAGGCCACCGCCGACGCGCAAAGGTGACCGCGCCCGGTTCGTGTCAGCGCGAAGATCACCATGATCAGTCCCGAAGTCGCGACGACCTCGGCCACGAGATGCGCCGTCGACGCCCGATGATGCGTGGAGATACTCAGTGCGCCGTGCGAGAACATCACGTTCGCGACCACTGCCCCGAGCGAGCAGCCAAGCACCTGCGCCGCGACGTACCACGGCACGTCACGCCAACGGAGGCCACCGGTCGTCGCGTCGACGAGCGACACGATCGGATTGAAGTGCGCCCCCGACACTGGTCCGAGGGCCAAGATCAGGAAGTACAACCCAGCCGCCGTCGCGGCGGCGTTCTCAAGCAGCTCAAGCCCGATCGTGTTGGGCGACAGGGTCTGGGCGGCGATGCCCGAACCGATCACGACCGCCGCGAGCAAGAGGCTACCGAGGCATTCGGCGAAGAGACGACGCGGTAGCGCCGGATGGCCCCGAGTCACGACAGAGTCCGTCAGCAACAAGGGGCGGACGCAGGCGTCGAAGCGACCTCGAGCGTCGACGTCGAGCAGCACGGTGCGCCGTCTCCCGTTTCGGTCGCCTCCGAAGCATCGGCCAAGACGGTGTAGACCTCCCAACGCGATTTGTCAGGACCGTCAACCCACACTTTGTCCTGGAGCGCGTGACAGCAGATCGTGCCCTCTTCGATGTCCGTGGTGAAGCCCTGTTCGGCGAGATATCTCGTGGCGCCTACCACCTCATCCGTGGAGAACACCTCCACGCCAAGGTGATTAATGGTGCCGGCAACATCGAGGTTCTCGAACAACACCAACTTCAACGGCGGCTCGGTGATCGCGAAGTTCGCGTAGCCCGGTCGAATCTTGGCCGGTTCGGTGTTGAAGAACTTCGAATAGAACGAGACCGCCTCATCGAGATCAGACACGTTCAGCGCAAGTTGCAGTCGAGACATTCCTACCTCCGTCAGATTGATGCTCGTCGATACGACGGTAGCAGTCACATCGACACTTGTCAATACTATGATTTCCAGCATGGCGCAAAGGAAGACGATCACCGTTGACGACGACGTAGTGAGCTGTTGCGGTCCGTTGGCGGACGCGCAACTCTCGGAATCGGAAGCCAACGACCTCTCCCAGATATTCTCGGCCCTGAGTGACCCCGCTCGCCTTCGGATGTTGTCGATCATCGCGTCCGACGACGAAGTGTGCAGTTGCGCTCTCGAAGGACCCCTCAACAAGAGCCAGCCGACCATCTCGCACCACACTCGAATCTTGGCCTCGGCGGGCCTGATAGTCGGCGAGAAACGTGGTCGATGGATGTGGTGGCGTGTCGTACCCGAGCGCCTCAACGACATCGCGAGAATCTTGACCGATTGACCACTGGCTTGGCCGGGCACGGTTGGACGTCGGGATCCAGCGTCACGTCCACGGCTGAACGCGATGTCACGGCAAAACGTGCTCGACGACGACGGGTCGGTTCAGTCCTCGGGTCGAAGCTGACCCGAACGGTAGTGCGACCGACAGAGGACCTGGTAGTGCACCACGCCTTCGTTGACGTCGCCGGTGAAGAACTGCGAGCCCTCGCGCGCGACGACGCCGTCCACGACCCGCGCGTTGCAGCGACCCTTCTGCCCGCACCAGCACGTCGAGGTGAGCGGCAACTCGTGGGCCCAGTCAGCGATCGCGAACAGACGTGCCGAACCCGGGAAGAGGTTAAGCAAGAAATCGGCCGACAGTCCGAAGGCGTGCACGTCGATACCGAGGTCGTCCACCACTTCGGCCAAGGAGTCGATCTGTTCGATACTCGCGAATTGCGCCTCGTCGATCACCAAGATGTTGATGCCGTCACGGCGGAGCCGCTCGATATGGGGCGCGAGGTCGCTGCCCGGGATCACGGCCTCGGCACTCGCCTCGATGCCGATGCGACTCGTCACCATCCCCTCATCGCTGCGATCGCCGAAGGTCCACAGCGCCACGTCGCTGCGGCCCTGGCGCAACTGCCAGCACAACTGCAGGGCCAGCGTCGATTTGCCGGCCGCCATGGTTCCGTAGGTGAAGGTCAGTTCTGGCATGGGCCTCTCGTCGTTGACGTGAACGACCCACGATACCCGTTCGGGTCTCGCGCGCCGTGGTGGCGCGTCGCACGCCGGGACGGTTTTCGCCGTCACTAGATTGGGTGTCGTGGACTACACCGTTCGACCCATCGCCTATATCCGCAACGAGCGCAGTGAGGCCCTCGACGACAACTGGGACGACGTCCTCAGCACGGTAGAACTGGCCCAAGACGTGCCGGCCGAGGCGCTGCGCGGTCTCGAGGAGTTCTCGCACGTTGAGATCGTCTTCTTCGCCGACTGGGCCGACGACGTGCCACCGGGTCCCTGGCACCGACGCCCGCGCGGGAACGAACAGTGGCCGGACATCGGCGTCTTCGCCCAGCGCAACAAGGACCGCCCGAACCGTCTATTGCTCTCGACCGTCGAGATCGACGAGCTCGCGGAGCGGTCCTTCACGGTGCGCGGCCTCGACGGCATCGACGGTACGCCGGTGCTCGACATCAAGCCGGTCTTTCGATGGAGCGTGCCCAAGGGCGAACTGCGCGTGGCCCCGTGGAGTGAAGAGTTGGGCGAGAACTACTTCTGATTCCAGGCGATGAAGTCGATCAGCACCCCGGCGATCTCCGGGCCGTTCTCCTCTTGCAAGAAGTGGGCGGTGCTCTCGAGGGTCCGGTGCGCCTGACCGCGCGCGCCGGGGACCAGCTCGATGAACTTCGCTTCCCCGCCGTGGGTTATGGGGTCGTTGCTGAAACAGCAGAAGAAGGGCTTGGTGAACTGCTGGAGCACGGTCCACGCGGCCACGTTGGCGTCGTGGGCGGGGTCCTGCGGTGACGTCGGCACCAACGTCGGGAACTGACGCGCGCCCTCCTTGTAGGACTCGTCAGGGAACGGCGCGTCGTAGGCCGCGATCACCTCGGCGCTGAGTCGCTGCGCGCAGCCCCCGGAGACGATGTTGCCCACGTGGAGTTCCGGCGTTGTTTGCGAGAAGTCCTGCCATGACTTGAAGGCGGTGCTCATCCGCTCGTCGCCGGTGGGCAGGCCCCCGTTGCCGATCATGACGCGCGCGAAGCGCTCGGGATGCTCCCCCACCAACCGCAATCCGACGAGGCTCCCCCAGTCCTGGGCGAACAGCGTGACGTCGCCGAGGTCGAGTCGATCGAAGAGCAGCTCGCGCGTCCACTCGACGTGTCGCGCGTAGGTGTACTCCGCCCGGTCGCTCGGCTTGTCCGAACGGCCGAAGCCAATTAGGTCCGGCGCGACGACGCGGTGGCCGGCCTCGACCAGCCCGGGGATCATGAAGCGGTACAGGTAGGACCACGACGGCTCGCCGTGTAACAACAGCACGATCGCCCCGTCACGGGGTCCTTCGTCGAGGTAGGCCATCCGCAGGGACGCGCCACCGCTCGGATCGGCGACGTCGGCGTAGTGCGCGGCGAAATCGAAGTCGGGCAATCCTTCGAAACGCTCGTCGGGGGTTCGGAGTCGTTCCATCTACTGTCGCGCCATGCCCTCACGGGCGGCGGCTTCCTTCTGCTCGGCGTTGTCCTGGGAGATCAGTTGGATATCCACGCGCTCGATCGTGCCGTCGAAGGCGAAGTCGTCGACGTAGCGCTTCGAGACGGGCGAACCGTGGTCGCGACCGATACCCATCGCGATCGTGGAGAAGATCCTCATCACGAACGGGAGGTGGAGCGAACCGACGTCGCGACCGTCGATCGTGAGCGTGACGTCGGCGTCGCGGCGCGCGCGCCGGAAGCGCGCCCCGAGGACCGAGGGTCCGTCCGGCACCTCCTCGGTGGACTCCAACACGTGATGTTCCATGAAGATGTTGTAGTCGAAAACGAGCCGGTTGTCCTGCACGAACAGTGCGACGCCGGCGTTCTCGGTGCCCATGGCCAGGATCACGCCGCCACGGTCGCGCGCGCGATCGACGCGCGCCTCGAGGTCCCAACTCCGGCCGCCGATGCCGGCCGCGGCCGACGGCGGGATGGGGCTGAGCGGTGGCCGGTAGGTGTAGTGGCGAGAGATCGGATGAGGCGAAAAGTCGTGGGACCTCGAAGCGAAGAGCGCGAGTCCGCGGTCATCCAGCGGTAAGACGCCGTACTCCTGGGCCTCGCGCCACCACAGTTCGATCAGCTCAAGGAGCTTCTCGGGGTTGCTCTCGGCCAGGTCGCGGCACTCCGACGGGTCCTCGGCGACGTGATAGAGCTCCCAGCGGTCGTCGTCGAAGGAGACGCCATGAGCGTGTCGCGTGACCGCCTTCCAGCCTTCGTGGTACATGGCGCGGTGTCCGCCCATCTCGAAGTACTGCGTCGTCTTGTGGCTGGCCTCGTCGGGGTGGTCGAAGGCGTAAGCCATCGACGCGCCGGCCATCGGCATCTGCTCGAGCCCGCGATACGTCGCGGGCATCGCCACGCCCGCGACCTCGAGGACCGTGGGCGCGACGTCGGTGACGTAGTGGAACTGGCTCCGGACCTCACCGCGCGCGGCGATGCCGTTCGGCCAGTGGACGACGAGGGGCACGTGCACGCCACCCTCGTGCGTGTTCTGCTTGTACCACTTGAAGGGTGTGTTGCCGGCCTGCGCCCAGCCCCAGGGGTAGTTCGAGTGACTGCTCGGGCCGCCGATGTCCTCGAGGTGCAGCACCGCTTCGTCGGGACTCTCCATGACCATGTTGAAGTACTTCATCTCGTGCAACACGCCAAAGGGACCGCCCTCTTGACTCGCGCCGTTGTCGCTCATCAAGAGGATCAACGTATTGTCCAGTTCGCCGATCGTCGCCAGGTCCGCGACGAGTCGTCCGATCTGGTCGTCGGTGTGCTCCAGGAACGCCGCGTAGGCCTCCTGCAGACGAGCGGCGAGCCTCTTCTGATTCGCGGGCAGCTCGTCCCACGGCTCCACGCCCTCGTTTCGCGGCGCGAGTTCGGTGAACGCCGGGACGATGCCGAGTTCCTTCTGTCGCGCGAACCATTTCGTGCGCGCCACGTCCCATCCTTCGTCGTAGCGTCCGCGGTGACGCGCGAGGTACGCCGACGGTGCCTGGTGCGGCGCGTGCGTGGCCCCGAAGGCGAGGTAGGTGAAGAAGGGCCGGTCGGGTCGGACCGATTTCGCGTCGTGGATGAAACCGATCGCGTGGTCCACGAGGTCTTCGCTCAGGTGGTACCCGTCGGCCACGCTCTTGGGCCGCTCGACCCGGTGGTTGTCGTAGGTCAGGTCCGGCGCGAACTGGTCGGTCTCACCGTCGAGAAACCCGTAGTACCGATCGAATCCCCGCTGCAGCGGCCACTGGTCGAAAGGGCCCGCCGAGGACGAGTTCTCCATCGACACCAGATGCCACTTCCCCACGGCGAAGGTCGTGTAGCCGCCCTCGCGCAAGGCTTCGGCCATCGTCGCGGCGTGGTTCGAAATCTGGCCGCGCATGCTGGGAAAACCGGTGCTCCAGTTGGACAGTCCGCGCATCCCCACGCTGTGGTGGTTGCGACCCGTGAGCAGCGCCGCGCGGGTCGGTGAACACAGCGGCGTGACGTGAAAGTTCGAGAAGCGAAGTCCGCCCGCGGCGAGCCGGTCGATGTTCGGCGTGACGAGGTCCGAACCGAAACAGTTGAAGTGCGAGAATCCCAGATCGTCGATGAGGATGACCACGACGTTGGGCGCGTCCTGCTTCGGATGCGTCGGCGTGGGCCACCACGGCACCGACTCGGCGACGGTGTTGCCGATCGTCCCCTCAAAGTTCTCGAACTGCTTCACCTCTCCCCCTTCGAACACCGCTCACGCTAGGTCAACGCGCGAGGGCACCGATCACGACGGGCGCTGGATCATCGCGGTGACGACGTCGCGGTCGGGACACGACGCCGGCCCGAGGACCGAGATCGCCGCCGCCGCCGCGGCGTTGGCCCTCGTCGCCGCTTCGATCACGTCGGTGCCCGACGCCAACTCGGCCAGGAAGACCCCGGAGTGCGTGTCGCCGGCGCCGTTGGTGTCGACGACCGTCACGTCGAAGCCGTCGACGCGCACCGGTTCGGCGCCCCTCACGAGGACGGTGCAACCGCTCGCCCCGTGGCGCACGACGACGCCCCGGCGCCCGGCGAGATCGCCCAGCGCGGTGACGGCGCCCTCGAGCGATGCCTCGCCGGTCAGTGAGGAGGCCTCGGTCTCGTTGCACAAGACCCAGTCGGCGCGCTCGAGCGCACGACGCAGGTTCTCGGGCGCGATGTCCGTGACGCGGATGGCCGGATCGAAGGCGACCACCGCGTCGTCACCGAGTCCCGCCAACCACTCGAGGACGAAGCCGGCCGACTCCGGGTACATGACGTTGTAGCCCGAGACCAACACGTAGTCGTCGCGGCGCACGTCGAGCGACGAGAGGTCCGTGGCGCGTAGGGAACCCTCGGCCCCCGGTGAGGTGATGAAGGTGCGTTCACCGCCGTCGTCGATCAGCGCCACGCAGAACCCCGCGTCCATCGTCTCGTTCGGCTCGAGGGGTTCGAGCACGTTGTCGTCGTCCAACGACGAACGCGCGATGGACGAGAACGGTCCGTGACCGAGTCGACCGGCGTAGACCGCCGCGACACCCTGACGAGCCGCCGCGCTCATGGCGTTGTAGCCACCGCCGGTCGTGATCAGATGCGCCGAGGCGAGGACGTCCGCGCCGCTCGGCGGCACCGCCGCGATCCGAAGAACGATGTCGATCATGACCGTGTCGAGGCAGAACAGTCGAGCCGGCGCGTTCACGGATTCACCCTAATGACCGCGTCGGTTGACACCCGGTGCATGTGAATCATTGGGCGACGACCACGCTGGTCCCACGCCTACAATCGACGCAAGCGATACGCGGTGTCGCGAAGGGAGTGACGTGAGCGAAGTCTCAGAAATACTCGGCACCGGCAGCGCTGGCGCGCTACGCATCGAGGAGAACGGCATCAACGTCATCACCGAAGCCGAGCGCAAGGGAGAACCGCGAGAACTCTTCTGGCCGTGGTTCGGGGCCAACGTCTCGGTGCTCGGACTCAGTTACGGCGCGTACATCCTGGGTTTCGGCATCTCGTTCTGGCAAGCGCTGTTCGTCGGTCTCATCGGCATCATCGTCAGCTTCGTCCTCTGCGGCATCATCGCCACCGCGGGCAAGCGGGGCTCGGCCCCCACGATGGTGTTGAGTCGCGCCGCGTACGGCGTCCGGGGCAATCGTCTCCCGTCGTTCATTTCGTGGCTGCTCTGTGTCGGGTGGGAGACGGTGCTGTCGGTCATCGCCGTGCTCGCCACGTCGACGGTCTTCACGCGACTCGGCTGGGGCGGCGGCGATGGCGTGAAGGCCGTCGCCATGGTCATCATCGCGGCGTTGATCATCGGTGGCGGCGTTATGGGCTTCGACCTGATCATGCGCATGCAGGCCGTGATCACCGTGATCACCGGCGTGCTCACGGTGTTCTTCATCGTGTTGACCTTCAAGCACGTGAGCTGGCACGTCGTCTCTCACGTCCACAGCGGCACGACCCAGAGCCTCATCGGCGCCCTCGTCTTCGTGATGACGGGATTCGGCCTGGGCTGGGTGAACGCCGCGGCCGACTACTCTCGCTATCTCCCGCGTAAGGCGTCGACGAGCGGCGTGGTCTGGTGGACGACGTTCGGCTCCTCGATCGCGCCGGTCATCCTCGTCTTCTTCGGCCTGTTACTCGCCGGTTCGTCAGCGTCGCTCAGTTCGGCGATCGGCAACGACCCCGTCGGGGCGTTGGCCACGTTGTTGCCGACGTGGTTCCTGGTTCCCTTCGTCATCGTCGCCGTACTCGGCCTCGTCGGTGGCGCCGTGCTCGACATCTACTCCTCGGGCCTCTCGCTGCTGTCAGCCGGCCTACGGATCCCGCGCTACGCCGCGGCCGGGGTCGACGGCGTCGTGATGGTCGTCGGCACCATCTACATCGTGTTCTTCGCGCACAACTTCCTCCCCCAGTTCGAGGGCTTCCTGATCACGGTGGGCGTGCTGATCGCCGCGTGGTGTGGCGTGTTCCTCGGGGACCTGGCCTTGCGACACAAGGACTACTCCGACACCGACCTGTTCAACAACGCCGGCCGCTACGGCGACGTACGACTCGTACCGGTCGTCACGACCATCGTGACCAGTGTCATCGGGTGGGGACTGGTGACCAACACCGGCGCGTCGTGGTTGACCTGGCAGGGCTACCTGCTCGGCCCGATTCACCTCGGCGGGAAGTCCGGGAACTGGGCCTACGCGAACCTCGGCGTCTTCGCGGCGTTGGTGCTGAGTTTCCTCGTCACCGTCGCTTTCACCGGTGCACAGGTTCGTCGCCAAGAATCCCTCGACACCGCACCCGCGCCCGTCGCCTGATCCGCGACGTCCTCGAGTCACACGATCGCCGCGACGCGTGTCGTCGTCCTCGTGATCGCGTGAGAACCCGCCGCGCAATGCGACGAGACTTCGCGTGAACCCTGCGTAGAATTGGGGCGGTTGGGTTCAGAGGAGTCGCATTGCGTATCGGTGTGCTAACGGCGGGTGGCGACGCACCCGGCCTCAACGCGGCCATTCGGGCGATCGGCCAGATGGCCATTCGCGACGGACACGAAGTCATCGGCATCGCCAACGGCTGGGCCGGTCTGGCGAGCGAGTACGCGGGCCGTCCGCTGCTCGCGAGTGACCTCCAAGGCGTGATCGCCCAGGGCGGCACGTTGCTGGGTACGGCACGCTACAACCTCGACAAGCCCGAGGGCGGTCGAGAGCGTACGCTCGCCGCGATCGACGAGCACCTCGACGCGTTGATCTCCATCGGTGGCGACGGCACGCACCGGATATCGACGTGGCTGGCCGACCACGGGGCGCCAATCGTCGGCGTGCCCAAGACGCTCGACAACGACCTCCTCGGCACCGACTACTGCATCGGCTTCGACACCGCGATCAGCATCGTGGCCGAGTCGCTCGACCGGCTCTACACGACCGCCGCGTCACACCACCGCGTGATGGTCGTCGAGACGATGGGGCGCTTGACCGGCTGGGTGGCTGCCATGGGCGGACTCGCCGGTGGAGCCGACATGATCGTGATACCGGAATTCCCCGTCACCATGGACGACATCATGAAGCACCTCGAACGGCGCGTGAAGGCGGGACTCGCCTTCTCCATCGTCGTGGTCGCCGAAGGCGTGAACTTGGCGACCCTCGGCGGAACCGAGGAGGGCGAGCTCTCGACCGAGGGCGTCGGCGGTATTCGTTTGGCGACGCGCGGGGTGGGCCAGTTCGTCGCCTCCAAGATCGAAGAGCACACCGACATCGAAGTGCGCACCACGGTGCTCGGGCACCTACAGCGCGGGGGCAGCCCCACGGCGCACGACCGGATCTGGGCGACACGCGTCGGGGCCGGCGCGTACGAAGCCGTGACCGCCGGGAAATTCGGCACCATCCCGGTGGTGCGCGACAACACGGTCGTACTCAGTCCGCTGGCGTCGGTGATCGGTGGTCAGCGAAAGGTGCCGCGCGAGATCTACGAACTCTGCGAGGTCTTCTTCTAAGCGAGGAATGCTTCGAGTTCCGACAACGTAGGGGCGGTGGCGGGGCCGTGCTTCGTTACCGACAGCGCGGCGGCGGCGTTCGCCCATCGCGCCGCTTCGAAGGGGTCCTCACCGAGCGCCAATCGCGCCGCGAACGCGCCCACGTGACAGTCCCCGGCGCCGTTGGTGTCGACGATCTCGACGCGGAAACCCGGCACCACCTGAACGCGACCGTCCACCACGGCGACGACGCAACCCTTCGCGCCCTCTCGCACGATGACACCGCCGCGGCGTGTTCGTCGGCGAAGCCTCCGCGTCGCGGTGTCGACGTCGGACGCGTGCGTGAGGAGCGACGCCTCGCGCGCGTTGCACGAGAACCAGTCGACTCGTTCGAAGACCGCGTCCAGCAGATCATCCGCTATTTCGTCCGCGATCGGACCTGGATCGAACAAGAAGCACGTCGCCGCCGGAATACGTCGCAGGAACGCGATCAGCGCGTGGGCGTTGCTCTCGTGCAACAGCGCGTAGCCGGAGAAGTAGACGAGGTCGCTCGCGGTCACGTCCAGATCGTCGAGTTGACTCGTCGAGAGCGTCGCCTCGGCGCCCACGCTCGTCACGAACGTCCGCTCACCGTCGTTCTCGACGATGGCCACCACGAATCCGGTGTCCAGGTCGTCGTTCGGCGGCGTCGCGACGACGATGTCCTCGAGTCGCATCGCCTCTTGGGCGATCGCGGCGAACGGTCCGAGTCCGACGACCCCGCCGTACACCGAGGCGAGTCCGAGTCGCGAGGCGGCCGCCATGACATTGAACCCTCCTCCGGCGAAGGAGTCACTGTGCTCGACCAAAGTGTCCGAGCCTCGTGCCGGTAACGATTCGACCTTCATCACGACGTCGACGACCACGCTGTCGACGAGGATGAAGCGCGGCGCGCGGCTCACGCGGCGCTTTGCTCGGAACCGTTTCGAAGTTGCAGCAGTCGACGGGCCATCTCGTCGAGCTCGAGGCCGTTCACTCGCGCCACGGTCTCGCGAGCGGCGAGGGGGAAGACGTTGAGGCCACAGCGCGATCCGACGATGGCGCCGGTCATGGCCGCGATGGTGTCACTGTCGCCGCCGAGGGAGGCCGCCACTCGACAGGCCAGCCACGGCTCGTCGCTGAACGCGCTCGCGACGGCGAAGGCCGCCGGCACCGACTCCCACGTCGCGAGGCTCGTGCCGACGAGGATCGGTAGTAGATCGACGACGCCTTCGGCGTCGAGCCCGCGCACGAGGTCGATCGCCCAGCGGATCCGCACGGCGACGTCCGCCCCGGCGATCCAGTGACCGCGCCGAGATCCGCGCACCGCCGCGTCGCACGCGGTGTCGACCATGACCTCGAAGGTCAGACCTTCGACACCCGCGCTGACCGCGCCGGCGACCGCCGCGGCGCCGGCGAGCGCGACGCTGGTGTTGTGCGTCAGGCGACTGGCCTGGGCCACGCGCGTCACGAGTTCATCGAGGTCGAGCGAGCGCACCGCGATCGCGACCGGCGTGACGCGCATCGCCGCGCCGTTGGTGTCACCACGGCGACCGACCTCTTCGGGATCGCCGCCCGCCATGAGTGCGTTGATCGCACGCTTGGTCGAGGGTCCGAGGAGGTCGAGCGAGCCCTTGGCCTTCATCGACTCCTCCCACGCGATGAGCGTGTCGGCCCAACTCTGGATGTCGACTTCCCCGTGGCCGTCAATGAGTTCGTGCGCCAACAGCACCGCCTGTTCGGTGTCGTCGGTGATGCGTCCCGCGGTCATGCCTTCGGCGATCGGGTGGTCGGTCGGTGCCGGTTCGAAGTCGACGAGGACCTTGCCGAAGACGCTGACGACCTCGTCGCGCGACATCATCTGCGTCGGCATCCCGAGCGCGTCACCGATCGCAAGACCGTAGAGCGCTCCCGCGGCTCGATCGAACTGTGTCACGGGTTCCACCCCCTCAGCCTACGAAAGCGCGCCCCGGATTGTGCACCATTGACCGTCTGGACCCCGAGGAAATCGATTGACTTAAGGTGGGTTTCACATGCAGTTACTCCCGCCCTTGCTCGCCGCGTCCATCGGGGCCACGTCGTGATCCCGATACTCACGACCGCCCAGATGCGCGACGCCGACGCGCTCGCGGTGCGAGCCGTCGGCACCGAAGCGCTGGTCGCCGCGGCCGGGACCGCCGTGGCGCTCGAGGCCCAGGCGATCCTCGGATCGTGCTACGGGTCACGCGTCGCGGTGCTGGTCGGACCAGGTCTCAACGGGGCCGACGGGCGCGTCGCGGCGGCGTGGCTGCGCTCGCGGGGCGCCAAGGTCGAGGTGATCGAGGTCGCGAACCAGCCCCGTGAGTTGCGGGGATTCGCGCTCGTGATCGACGCCGCCTTCGGACTCGGCTGCTCGCGCCCCTACGTGGCGCCGCGCGTGGTCGGTGCCACCGCGGTGCTCGCCGTCGACCTGCCCTCGGGCGTCGACTCGGACACCGGTTCGTTGCTCGGTGCGCCGATGCCCGCCGACGTGACGATGGCGCTCGGCGCCCTCAAGCCCGCGCACGTCACCGGCCCGGCGGCGATGCTCTGCGGCCAACTGCGCTTCGCGGGCCTGGGCATCGTCGAGCACTTCGAAGACGGACTGGTGGATGACGGCGACCTCGCGGCGCTCGTCCAGCGCGACACCAGCGACCACAAGTGGACCCACGCGATCCAGGTCTTCGCCGGTTCGACGTTGATGCCCGGCGCGGCGGACCTCGTGGTTCGTGGCGCGCTCGCGGCGGGCGCGTCGATGATCCGACTCTCGAGTCGCGGCGACGTCGCCGAACGCATCGACCTGCCGGCCGAGGTCGTGCGCAGCGATGACGCCGCCTTTGAAGCGCGCAGCCGGTGCGTCGTCGCCGGCCCCGGCGTGGGCGCCGACGGCGTTGACTGGCTCGCCGAGCGATTGAGCGGCGTGCGCGTACCGGTCGTGCTCGACGCCGACGGTCTGCATCGCGCGCTGATCGACGCGAGATCGTCCGACGAACATCGGTGGGTTCTGACGCCCCACGAGGGCGAGTTCGCGCGTCTGACTGACGCGACGATGCCGGAGGATCGCCTCGACGCGGTTCGTTCGCTGGCTCGCGACACGGGCTGCGTGGTGCTCCTCAAGGGCGCCACGACGGTGATCGCGGACAGCGACGGACGCGTACGCGTCGTGCGCTCGGGCACGCCGACGCTCGCGACGGCCGGCAGCGGCGACGTCCTCTCCGGGGTCATCGGCGCGACGATCGCCCGGGGACACGATCCGCTCGACGCCGCCGCGCTCGGCGCCCACCTGCACGGACGCGCCGGCGCGTCGTTGCCGGTCTACGCCAGTGCCTCGGACCTCCCGATGGCGATCGAAGAGATCATCGCGACCCTCTGAACGAAGAACCACCGCCGGGTCGACGAACGTGGCGCCGAGAACCGAACGGACCAGCGAGAGTACCTTGGGTGAGGAGGTGGTCATGAAGAAGTCGCCGAAAACGGTGCTCGAACACGATGAGGGCCGGGGTCTCCTGGCACCGATGACGGTGTCGATCGACGACGACGGACTGGACGACCACGATCCGCGACGCGTCGCCATCCGCGAGTGGCTCGACGCCAATCCCGACCCGACGCCCGTGCAACTGGCCGAGGCGGGGCTCGTCGCGCCACACCTGCCACCGCCCTGGGGCCTCGGGGCTGACGCCAACCACCAACTCCTCATCGACGACGAACTCAAGCGCGCGAACGTGCGACTCCCTATCAACCCCATCGGCATCGGCTGGGCCGGTCCGACCATCCTCTACGCCGGCACCGAGGCCCAGCAGCGACGCTGGCTGCCGAAGCTCTTGAGCGGCGAGGAGTTCTGGTGTCAGCTCTTCAGTGAACCCAACGCCGGCAGCGACCTGGCGTCACTCACGACGCGCGCCGAGAGAGATGGCGACGAGTGGGTCGTCACCGGCCAGAAGGTGTGGACGAGCTACGCCCACCTCGCCACGTGGGGCATCCTGCTCGCGCGCACCTCGACCGAGGGCGCGCCGCAGAAGGGCATCAGCTACTTCGTCTGTCCCATGAACGCGCCGGGCATCACCATCCGTCCGATCATCGACATCACCGGTGACCACGCCTTCAACGAGGTCTTCCTCGACGAGGTCCGTCTGCCCGGCGACCACCTGATCGGCGGCGTGAACGACGGTTGGCGTCTCGCGAAGGTCACGCTCGGCAACGAACGCGTCTCGCTCTCCGGCGAGGGTGTGCTGTGGGGGCGAGGGCCGACGGCCGCGGACCTGGTCGAGTTGGTGCGCACGGCCGGCGTCCCCCACGACGAGCTGGAACGAGACGATCTCGTCAAGTGTTGGTCGCACGGCGAGATACTGCGGCTGCTGCGACTGCGACTCGTCGCCGCGGCCCAGGCCGGAAGAGAGCCGGGCGCCGAAGCGAGCGTGCGCAAGGCCCTGGCCGACGACCACGGTCAAGAGGTCATGGAACTCGCCAATCGACTCGCCGGTTCGGCCGCGATGCTCGAGGGCCGAGGCCCGGGTGGGTCAAGCGGCGCCGACGGGAGCGCGTGGGCCTTCGGGTTCCTCTACTCGCAGGCGCTGACGATCGGCGGCGGCACGTCGGCGGTGCAGCGCAACATCATCGGCGAGCGTGTCCTCGGTCTACCGAAGGATCCCGCGAGTTAGGACTCATCGACACCGCGACGCGCGACCGCAACACCTTCGGCGTCGTCGACGGCGATGGCGCCGGGTTTGATAAGAATCGTGGTGAGAAACGGCACCGGGTTCGCTCGGGCACGACGAGGGAGAAACGATGAAGGGATTCAAGAATTTCTTGATGCAGGGCGAGTTGGTCGTCATCGCGGTGGGCCTGGTGGTCGCGCTGGCCTTCAGCACGCTCATCAAGGCGTTCTCTGACAACATCATCACACCCGTGATCAACTCCTTCGCGGGCGGTGGGGCCTCCGGCAAGGGACTCGGATGGACGCTGAACGGTCAACGTATCGACATGGGCGCCTTCATCTCGGCGATCGTCTACTTCGTCGTCTTCATGGCGGTCGTCTACTTCGTCATCGTCGTGCCGTACCGCACGTACATGCAGCGACGCGGCACCACCGTCTTCGGTCCGCCGGCGCCGTCCAAGACCTGTCCGAGTTGCCAGTCGGCCGGCCTCCCGCTGGCCGCCACCAAGTGCAAGTTCTGTTCGAGTGACGTGCCCGTCGAGTAGTCGACGTCGCGCGGATTAGTTCTCGCGCGCCAGTTTCTCCAACGCCGGCAGGGCCAGCTCGAGTCGGTGACGCTCGGCGGGTGTGAGCGCGTCGACGCGCGAACTCAGTCCGATCGTGCGCTCGCGCCAGAGGGCCGCCAGCACCGTGCGACCGTGATCGGAGAGTTCCACGAGCGACGCGCGCTTGTCGTCGGGGTCCTCGGTGCGCGTCAAGAGATCGAGCTCCTCGAGGCTCGCGACGACACGCGTGGCGACCGGCGCGCCCACCGATTCGAGCGCTGCCAACGCGCTGATGCGAAGGGGGCCGAACTCGTCGACGCTCGCCAGCGCCGAGACCTGGGACGGTGACAGCGCGGTACTGCCCTGGTGACGAAGGGCGCGGGCCAGTCGAACCATGACCAGGCGCAGACGCGCAGCGGTTTCGACGGACCGTTCGGACTCGATGATGACCGACTTCATTGCACCACTTCACTTTCCAGGGCGATCTCACCCGGCACGGCACTCGACGTCGCCGCGGCGTCGCCGAGGTGTTCGCGAATCGACTGGTCTTCGCGTACGTAGCGCTTCCCGCGCAGCGCCGAGGCGAGCGCCCCGATCACCGACATCGCGATCGCCGCGCTGAAGACGATGACGAGTCCGTGGTGGAACGAACTCTCGATGAGGTCCGGGAAGAAGTGCTTGCCCGTGAGGATCAGCCACTGGGCGTGGTTCACGTGCGAGGAGGCCTGGGAACCGAGGAGGTTCTTCAACGGATTCTTCCCGAGGAACGCGGAGAACAGGCTGCCGACCGGCGGCAGGTTCGCGATCGTGTGGGCCTGGGTCGCGCCGACGCCGTGGGCACTCAGTCCCTTGAACATGGCCTTGGGCAGCGTGTTCGTGAGTCCCACGATCATCAGTGAGAAGAAGACGCCGATGGAGAGCACGAAGCCGGTGTTCAAGAACGCCGCTTGGATCCCCGCCGCGCCGCCACGTTCTTCGGCCGGCACGCTGTTCATGATCGCCGCGGCGTTAGGCGCCGAGAACATCCCACCACCCACGCCGTTGAAGAAGACCATGATCGCGAAGACCCAATAGCTGAAGTTGGTCGGCACGAGCAACAGTCCGACGAAACTCACGCCGAACACCAAGAGTCCCGACGTGGAGAGGATCCGCGCGCCGTGACGGTCCGACAGGTAGCCCGAGATCGGCCCGGCGAACAAAAAGCCCGTCGTCAGCGGCAGGAGGTAGATGCCGGCCCACAGTGGGGTCGCGGAGTAGGCGTAGCCGTGCAGCGGCAACCAGATGCCCTGCAACCAGATGATGAGCATGAACTGCAGGCCGCCGCGCGAGATGGCCGCCAGGAATCCGGCCGCGCTGCCCGTCGAGAACGCGCGCATCTTGAACAGTCGGAGGTTGAACATCGGCGAGTCCACGCGGTTCTCGATGATGAAGAACGCGACGAGGAAGACGACGCCGATGAGGAACGCGGCGAGGACCCGCGGTGAGGTCCAGCCCATGGCGTGGTGAAGGTACGGCTGGATGCCGTAGACGATGCCGACCAGGATCGAGGTCAGTCCCACCGCGAACGTGAGGTTGCCCCACCAGTCGATCTTGGCCGCGGCGCGCTTCCCGTTGTCGCGCAGACTGTGGTAGCCCCAGACCGTGCCGATGACGCCGAAGGGGACCGACACCCAAAAGACGAGGCGCCAGTCGACGACCGACAGGAGACCACCGGCGATCAGGC
Organism: uncultured Acidimicrobiaceae bacterium; assembly: GCA_963802735.1. Lineage (GTDB taxonomy): Bacteria > Actinomycetota > Acidimicrobiia > Acidimicrobiales > RAAP-2 > RAAP-2. The sequence goes on from CAWDJY010000012.1 coordinate 521,466, forward strand.
CGATGAACGATCCGCCGATCGCCGCGACCTGGTTGATACCCATCGCCATGCCGCGCTGGTCCGACGGGAAGGCGTCGACGAGGATCGCGCTCGAGTTCGCGAAGAGCATCGCTCCCCCGACGCCCTGGACGAGTCGCCACAGGACGAGCCACAGCGCGCCGGTGCCACCGTGATAGGGGTCCAGCGCGAGGAACACCGAGGCCAGGGAGAACACGGCGAAGCCGAGGTTGTAGATGCGCACTCGGCCCATGATGTCCCCGAGACGACCGAGGCTGATCACGAGCACCGCGGTCACGAGGAGGTAGCCCTGCAAGAGCCACAGCAGATAGCCCACGTTGCCCGCGGACAGTGGATTGATGCCGATGCCCCGGAAGATCGCCGGCAGCGAGATCAAGATGATCGACGAGTTGATGGTCGCCATGAAGACACCCAGCGTCGTATTAGTGAGGGCTATCCATTTGTAACGATCGCCGTGCATCGCGTCCAGGGTTTTGGGTGCCATTCGTCCACTTCTTCGAGTATTAGTTGCTTGACTGCAAGCAAGTATAACTGCGCCCTCCCCCGACGGCCACGCCTCGTGGGCATCTTTCGTTGTGGACCGTAGGGCACGTGACGAGGTGGAACGCCGTAAGTTGACAAGGAGAACCCGCACGAGAAGGACATCACATGGCACACGCCAAGCTCACAGGACATCACCTGGTCACCGCCGAGAAGATCCTCGCTCACCCCGCCAGCCACAACGTCGAGTGGCATGACGCGGCCGCCCTCGTGGCCGAGATCGGATCGATCGCCGAAGAGAGCAACGGGCGCTACCGCGTCACGATCGGCGACGAGACGCAGATCTTCGATCGACCCCGTGGTAAGGACCTCGACACCCAGCAGATCGTGGACCTGCGAAAGATGCTCAAGTCCATCGGCATCACGACGGACAGCATTCACGAGTAAGAGCGCTCGACGGACGAGCGATCACGTGGCACCCTCGCCGCACAATCGAGCGATCTCGTCACGGACCGCGTCGCGCATCGCGACGCGGTCGCTGAATTCGTTGCCCTTCGCCGCGACGGCTCGTCCAATGCCAATGTGCACGACACCGGCGCGGGGTCGGTAACTTCCCGGGGTCAACACTTCGCGTGATCCGCGAATTCCCACGGGGACGACGGGGCACGCCGACGACGCAGCCGCCTCGAACGCGCCGAGGTGGAAGACGCGCAGTCCCGGGCGTGCACTGATCGATCCCTCGGGGAAGATGAGGACGTGACGCCCACTCTTGATCGTGTTCACCAAACGCTCGACCGAGACCGCGCTGCGCTCGGCGCGTCCCCGATCGACGAACACGCACCCGAATCCCCGCATGATCCGTCCGAGCAGGAATTGGTGCTCCATGTCAGTGCTCGACACGAACGTCAAGGGCTGGTCCAGGAACACGTAGAGCATGAGACCGTCGATGAAGCTCGAGTGATTGGCAGCGATGATCGACGGCTCCTCGTCGCTCGGCAACGTGCCTTCGACGCTCACCGAGAGACCGAGGGCTCGACAGACGACGCGGCCAAGCGCACGGCCGGCCTCGCGTCGGCGAGGCAGGGTCAGGGGCAGCACCGCCAGGAGCCATATCGCGATGGTGAACGGGACGAGGAGGGCCCAGGCGTAGACGGCGTAGAACGATGAACCCGAGCGGGCAGGCGGGCTCGACGGGGCGTTGCCACTTCGATCGGCCGGCGAACGAAGCGTCTCGCGCAGCAGGGACCCCGCCTTCTTCGCCAGTGTCGTGACGCGTGTGATCGTCGTGCGACGCGCCGGTCGTTCATCGGCGGCGTGGTCGGCTTCACGCGGCACCGACGTACCGCCGCGAGCGACGACGACGGCGTCCAACCACTGCTGGGGCGTCGCGGCAACCAAGAAGACCTCGTCCGGCAGCGACACGTCGAAGGTGCGTTCCAGCTGGTCGCATAGTTCGACCAGGGCGAGACTGTCGACACCGAGATCCTCGGTGAGTCTGCTCTGCATCGTGAGGGTGCGGTCGCGGTCCAACTGGAGTTGATCGAGCAGCGCTCGCACGTCGCGTAGGACGAGTTCCTCGTCGCGGGAGGTGGCGGCCTCGCTCGTCACGACGTTCGCTCCCATGAACATGGCCGTGGGGGCAACGGAGACCCTGTGTGTCGTGGCGCCACCCTCATCCTCTCTGACAACGTCCTCCTTCCTATGATTCAACATGCTCTCCGCGAATGTCGAGCGGGTCGAAGGTGCACCTCAAAAAGTTGAAGACATTGAGGGGATACGACTTCGCTCGCGACGACATCCCTGCTAGACCCGAAAGTCATGGGAGCCTTCGACGCGACGATCTCTTCCGGTCCCTATTGGTCGAGCGTCGCCGTCATGGCCCTCAGCTGCGCGGTGCTCTGCACGTGGGCGCGGCTGCGGCCCGGGCGATGGGGCCCGCGCGCGGCCAAGGTGATCGGCGTGGTATTGTTCTCGGACTGCGTGGTGGATACCGTTCGTCAACTCGTCGACGGTACGTGGACGCTTCGATCGTCTCTCCCGCTGGCGCTCTGTAACTTCGCCCTCCTAGTCGCCGCCGCGGCGTGTTGGTGGCGAATCCCGGTGCTCGTGGAGTTGACCTACTTCTGGGCGCTCGCCGGCACCCTGCAAGGTCTCCTCACGCCCGACCTGAACGTGCCGTTCCCTCGCGTCGAGTTCTTCGAATACGTGATCGGACACACACTGATCATCGTCGCCGCCCTCTTCCTCGTGGTGGGACTACGACTCCATCCGAGAAGGGGGTCGGTCACGCGCGTCACGATCATCACGTATATATACGTCGCGATCGTGGGTCTCGTCGACGCCCTGATCGACGCCAACTACATGTTCCTTCGTCACGCCCCGCACCAATGGACGCTCCTGCGGCTCATGGGTCCGTATCCGTGGTACCTCGTCACCGGCGTCGTCATCGTTCCCCTGTTCTTCTCGCTGCTCTTTAGCCCGTTCTGGTTCGCCCGTCGACGAGATGCCTCTAGTGTCCGTCCGATGAGTGCGTCGCTGCGAAGCCATCGATGACGCCGACGCCCGACCCAACGTCCCTTCGTTCGCCGCGACTGCACAAGTGGAACGACCGCGTCGTGCTGGGCTCGGTCATCGCCTCCTTCGCGTCGGGCTTCGGTCAGTTCGGGGTCGTGACGGCACTCGGTTCGGTCGCGCGGACCTTCGGTCACCTGGTTCACGGCGCGACCCTGGCCGATCAGGCGGGACTCTCGGGAACGAAGCTCGGTGTGGGTCTCGCGATCATCCGCCTGGCCTCGCTGGGCGGGCTCCCGCTCACGGCGCTGGCCGATCGATTCGGTCGGCACCGGATGTTGGTCACGACCGTGGGGCTCGGACTCAGCGCCACCGTGCTCGCCGCCGCGAGCCCCGGCTACTGGTGGTTCGTCGTGATCTTCGCCTGCGGTCGACCGCTCCTCAGCGCGACCAACGCGCTCTCCGAAGTGATCGCCGCCGAACAGACCGACACCAAGAGCCGCGCCAAGGCCCTGGCGCTCGTGGCCGCCGGCTACGGGATCGGCGCCGGCTTCACGGCCATCATCCATAGCCTGTTCTCCAAGTCGCTGGGCTTTCGCGGACTGTTCCTGTTGGCGATCGTGCCGCTGGCGTTGCTGCCCCTCATCAGCCGCTGGGCCACCGAACCGGACCGCTTCGCCATCGTCGAGGTCGCTTCGGACCATGTCGTGCCGAGGCTCGGCTCGGTCGGGCGAGCGTTTCGCAAACGGCTGGTCCTGATCTCGATCCTCGCGTTCGCCCTTTCTTTCATCACCGGACCGGCCAACAGTTTCATCTTCCTCTTCGCCCAGAACATTGACCATCTCTCGGGCGTGACGACGGCGATCATGGTCGTTGGCGCGGGCGCGACCGGACTCGCGGGTCTCTTGATCGGGCGCTGGATGGCCGATCGATTCGGACGTCGTCTGACCGGCGCGCTCGGCATGGTCGGCCTCGCCCTCTTCGGGGTCCTCTCGTATGCCGGACCTCGCTACGACTTGATCATTGGCTACGTGCTGGGCGTCATGTTCGGATCAATCTTCGCCCCGGCGGGCGGTGCGCTCGTCAACGAACTCTTCCCCACGTCCGTGCGTGCGTCGGCCTCCGGTTGGTTCCTCGCCGCCGGCGTCCTCGGCGCGGTCATCGGGCTCGTCGTCTTCGGCGCCATCGCCGACATCGGCAACCGCTTCGCGCTCGCCGCGGACCTGACGTTCCTGCCCGCGATGTTGGTCACGGCGATCTTCTGGACCCTGCCGGAGACAAAAGGTCGAGAGCTCGAGGACCTCTGGCCCGAGTGATGCTCAGTCAATCGGTGTGGTGACGCTGGTACCGCTGACGAGTTGTTCACGACCCTCATCGCTCAGTCGCCACGCTGAGGAACGACCCTTCACCGTCCAAAAACTCGGACCGCCGACGAGGGCGGTGTCCTCGTCGATGCCCAGCACCGTGATCGAGGGATCGTGTGGCAACAAGAAGCGAGTGACCATGTCGGGAATGCGAGCGGCGAACGCGTCGAAGTGAGGTATCACCCGAAGGTGCGGCAACAGCCCCAATCCCTCGGTACCCCCTTCGCGGGGATGACGCAGCGACGGCACCCACGACGAGAACGCCATCGCTCCCGCACTGCACCCGGCCAACGCCGCGCCGCCGCGCCAGGCCGCCACGATCGCGTCCCACACCAACGTGCCCCGCAACGTCTCGGCCAAGAACGCGGGATGGCCACCGGAGAGGTACACCAGTCCGGCGCCCGCCACCTGGCCGGCGATCGCGGCGTCCTGCGCGTCGTCGCGATCGTTCACCTCGAGGATCACCGCCTCCACACCGAGTCGCTCCGCTTGCGCACGACCCAGGTTGTGCCAGCGCTCGACCACGGGCGGTCCGTCGGGCACCGCGGCGGTGGCCAACTGCACGTATCGCGTCGGTCGGCCGGCGATGAGTCCGCCTTCAATCTCGGCCATCTGCGGAAGATACTCACCCGAACCGACCAGGGCCAGCGGGCCGGGGCCCTGATTATCGCTCATTGCATCCCCACTGCTTGACGGATCGCGGACTTCTCAGCGTCCGACGAACTCGCCGTCGGCGCACCGCTTGATTCGATTCACAATAATGGCGGGCCACCCCCGCTCGACGCATACGCCAATCCGGTCGCGACCGAGTCGCTGCGATGCGAGCATCCTCATGGCGACGACGAACCCGACGTTCGCTCCCTACGGCGTTGTGCGACCATGGCACATGTCTCGCAACGTTCTCCCCAGACGGATTGTCGCGCATTGAGTGAGCGACACGACGTCGGTCGACCTTCACACGGCGCTGAGCCCACCGCGGACATGCGATTGGTACTCGTCACCCTGGTGTTGATCGTCCTCTTCCTCGTGACCGAGATCGTGGCGGCCGTCGTCGGGAACTCATTGGTGCTCTTCGCCGACGCCGGTCACATGATCACCGACGTCGCCGCGCTCTCCCTCAGTGCTTGGGCGATTCATCTGACGGGCAAGCCGGCACACCATCGATGGACGTTCGGCTTCATGAGAGCGGAGATACTGGCGGCGGCGGCCAACGGCGTGCTGCTGGTCGTCATCGCGATCGCAATCGGTGTCGACGCCGTCCAGCGACTGCTCACGCCGTCTCACGTCACGGGCGGCCTCGTCCTCGCGGTCGCCGTACTCGGCGCCGTGGTCAACCTGATCGCGGCGCGCGTCCTGGCGCGCGCGAACCGGCGAAGCCTCAACATTCGCGCGGCCTTCGCGCACATCGCCACGGATCTCTACGCCTTCCTCGGAACCGCACTCGCGGGCCTCATCATCGTCGTGACGCATTGGGAGAGGGCGGACTCGGTCGCCTCCATCCTCGTCGCCCTCTTGATGCTGTGGACGTCGTGGGGGCTCTTACGCGATTCGGGTCGGATTCTCCTGCAGGCCGCGCCGGACGATCTTGACCTGCTCGCGGTTCGCACCCACCTCACCGAGATCGACGACGTGCTGGACGTGCACGACCTGCACGCCTGGACGCTCACCTCGGGTTCGATCACCTTGTCGGCGCACGTGATCGTCGAGAGCCGATGCTTCGACACCGGGCACGCGCCGCAGATCCTGGACGCGCTCCAGTCGTGTCTGGTCGATCATTTCGATATCACGCACTCCACGTTCCAGTTAGAGCCGACGGGCCACGCCTCTCACGAAGACGACGTGCATCACTGAGACATCGGCACACACAACGTCGTCGATACGTCGATCGACGGGAGTTGAGGTCTACGACCCGAATATCGGCACGACTTGCGCACGGGCGATCGTATGAAAGCGCAGGTTGAAACCGGCGATGGCCGGCGCCGCGTCGGCGTCGACGTCCAAACGTTCGACGTCGACGGCGTGGACGGTGTGCACGTAACGATGGGGTACGTCGCCGGCCGGAGGGGCGGCGCCCACGTAACCGCGCGTCCCCGCGTCGTTGCGCAACTGCACGACGCCCGCGGGTAGGTCGTCGGAACCGGCGCCGGTGGCGAGTTGATGGACGTCGGCCGGAATGTTCAGTACGACCCAGTGCCAGAATCCACTCCCGGTCGGCGCGTCCGGATCGTGCACGGTGATGGCAAAACTCTTGGTCGCGGCGGGAAAGCCACGCCACGAAAGTTGTGGTGAGAGATTCTCTCCGCTGTAGCCCATGAAGTTCGCGACTTGAGCGTCGGAGAGCGTCGCACCCTCGGCAATGTCGTCGCTCGTGACCTCGAACGTCGCGACGTCAGGAAAGTACGCAAAGGTGAGCGGCGGTCGATTGGAATCAGTCATGATCTTCTCCTTGTCGAATGGATACCCGTTCACGACTGTATCCACGTCGTGCAATGACGTCACGAGGCGTACCCGTGCCCGTCGCCGACGTGCAGAAACCACCACGTCGCACCTAGGACTGCGTTCGCCCGCGCCCGTCGATGACGGCGCGCCTAATGCGTACGGCACATTTCGCTTCGATCGGGTGGCCGATCGAAGTTCGCAACACAAAATTCATATTGTTCAGATTCATGAGCCGTGACGTCGACGGCGATGACTTTGATCCGCTCGCGACACGACGCACACCAACGCCGTGATTCCCCAGACCCGTCGAATCAACGGCCTTCGGAACACGTTTCAGATTTTTTGTTCACAACCGAAGGTTTCGATGGCACCAAGCAGCGGGCCCTGTAAGAAAACCGCGTGAGCGCACAAAGTTGTAACAACTACGGACACGTCGCGCATTCAAGGTCAATTCACAAGTTGCGCGCGTTACCGTTGTATTAGGTAGCAACGAGCGGATCAATGGAGTTAGTCATGCACACAAACAAAAATATCGGTTCACGACGTCACGTCGTAACACGATTCCTCGTCACCACTGCACTCTTGGGATCGACGTTCCTCGTTGGTCTCGCGACCACTGCGTCAGCTGCTCCCCCGTATCACCTGGCAGTTGCGACGCAACCGTCGGCAACGGTTGCCAGTGGCGCCGAATTTAGCCAGCAACCAGTCGTCAACATCGACAACGCGGGTGGTAACCCCGATCCAAGTGCCACGGGCTCCGTCACCGCCTCGGTCACTTCCGCCGCAGGATCATTGGTCGGAACGGCAACCGTCGCTTCGTCCGGAGGCGTCGCCACCTTCACGAATCTCGGGTTGAACGAGCTCATCGGTAGCTACACGTTGACCTTCACCGATACCACCGACTCGGCAGCGTCCACCGCCTCCGACTCAATCAGCGTCACCCTCGGCGCCGCAGCGAAACTCGCGTTTGCCAACTCGGCGCCCGTCGGTTCGGTGAACACACTCGCCTTGACGCCGCAACCGATCGTCGACGTGGTGGACTCCGGTGGGAACATCGTGACGTCGGATACCTCGACGGTCACGGCCACCACATCCGCGACATCGATCGCGAACGCCACCAAGGCCGCCGTCGCCGGCGTCGCAACGTTCAGCGCACTCGCGCTCACCAATGCGACGATCGACACCAACGTCACTCTTACTTTCAGTGACGGCTCGTTGACGCCCCTTAGCGTGGCCACGTTCGCCATCACGGGTCCCGCGGCCAAACTGGTTATCACGACCGCGCCATCGACTACCGCGGTCTCCGGCGTCGCCCTCTTGGCGCAACCGGTCGTCAGCGTTGAAGACGCGGGCAACTTCGTGGTCAAGAGCGATACTTCAACCGTCACGGCCGCTCTCGTCAGTGGCCCCGGTGGTTCGAGTATCACTAACAGCACCAAAGCGGCGGCACTCGGCGTCGCGACGTTCGCCGGTCTGACTATCAACGCGGTACCGGGCAATTACAACATCATCTTCACTGACGGCGCGCTGACCTCGGCCACCACCGCGTCACCGACCGCGGTCGCCGCGAAGTTGGTCATTGTCACCGAGCCGTCGGCCACGGCAGCGTCCGGTGCGCCTTTGACGGTCGTTCCCGTCGTCGACGTTGATGACTCCACCAGCACCGTGATTCCGTCGAACACCACCACGGTCACGGCCACGTTGACCTCCGGAACGGGCACCGTTACGCACAACACCGCGACGGCGGTCGCGGGCGTCGCGACGTTCACCGGACTCACGCTCAACGCTCCCGCGGGCAGTTACACCTTGACGTTCACCGACGGCGCGTACACCGATGCCGTCTCGACGACCATCGTCGTCGGCGTCGGTGCCGCCTCCCAGCTGGTCATCACGGTTGAACCCTCCGCGACCGTCGCCAGTGGCGCCGCACTCGCCACTCAGCCGGTCGTCAAGGTGGAAGACGCCGGTGGCGACACCATCATCGGCAACACCTCGACCGTCACGGCCACCGTAACTTCCGCAACCGGGACGATCTCGAGCAACACGGCGACGGTCTCGGCAACGACGGGCCTCGCCACGTTCTCGGGTCTGGCGATCAATGAACTCGTCGGGCCGTACACCTTGACGTTCAGCGACGGCACGTTGACACCGGTGATCTCTACGACGATCACGGTGAGCGCGGGCGTCGCGACCCAACTGGCGATCACGACCCAACCGTCGGCCACGGACGCGAGCGGTGCCGCATTGGCGCAACAGCCCGTCGTCAAGGTCGAAGACGCTGCCGGGAACGTCGTCTCGACCGACGCCTCGACTGTAACGGCCAAGATTACGACCGGTGGCGTGTCGGTGACGCCGGCGACCAAAGCGGCGGTAGCCGGTGTCGCCAGTTTCAGTGGTGTCGCCCTGAACGCCCTCGTGGGTTCCTACACGCTGACGTTCAGCGACGGCACGCTCTCACCAGCCACGTCGACCAGCGTGGCCGTGACGGTTGGAACGCCGTCACAGTTGGTCATCACGACCGAACCCAGCACGTCGACCGCTTCCGGTGTCGTCCTCTCGCAGCAGCCCGTAGTCAAGATTGAGGACACGGGTGGCAACGTCGTCACCAGCGTCACGACCGGCGCTGTCACGGCGTCGATCACGACCGGTGCCGGCGGCGCGTTAAGCGCCGGATCGAGCGCCAACTTTGCTGCGGGTGTCGCCACCTTCAGTGGACTGACGCTCACCGGTGTACCGGGCACGTTGTACTCGTTGACCTACTCCGGTGACTCCTTCAACGTCGTCGACACGGCCAAGATCGACGTAGGACAGGCTCAAGCCGCGTTGGTCATCGCAAGCGTGAGAGCCACCTACGGCCGCACGTTCGCCCTGAAGACCACCGGCGGCTCTGGCACTGGCGCCCTCAGTTTCGCGGTCGCCAACGGCACCGCGACGGGTTGCTCGACTACCGGTACGACGCTCAAGTCGGCGACACCGGGAACCTGCATCGTCACCGCGACCAAGGCCAACGACGCGACCTACGCGAGTATCTCCTCCTCGGCCACCACAGTGACCTTCGCCAAGCTCCCCATCCCGGGCGCCGTGCGCGTGACGTTCACGAACAACAGCGCGGCGCTCACGGGCGCGGCTCGAAACGCCATCGTCGTCTTGATTAGGAAGTTGACGATCCACTCCGTGGTGTCGATCACCGGATACGCCAAGGGCAACGCCGCACTCGCCCGACGTCGTGCGATAGCGGCTGAGACGTACCTCATCCAACGACTCCACGTCCACGTCCAGTTGCACTGGACTACCACGCTCTCGACGTCCAGCGCACTCCTCAGGACCAAGAGTCAGTAGAGCGTCGGTCGAATTCTCGCAACCAAGGGGCCGGTCCACCTAACCGTGGACCGGCCCCTTGGTTTACGGGTCGTACGGTGGGCTGCTGCGGAAGGAGAAGGTCGCGCCGTCGCGCGTTCGCGCGAGTCATCCCATCCCGACGCCAGCCGATAGGTTGTGACGTGTGGCCCAAGATGACTGATTACTGGGCGGTAGAGATCGTGCACGTGTGTCACGCCGACGACCACACGAGACGTCATCGGGGATCGGTGGTCGTGAATGCCTTCTGAATCGCATGCGAATCCCGACCTAAGTGAGTACTTTCGAAACTCCGTCGACCTTCTTTCGGTCTACGAGGTCGGTGGCAAGATCGGTCTGACCAATCCCGCGTGGGAGCGTGTGCTCGGCTGGAGTGTCGACGACCTCGCCGGCAAGCAGTTCATCGAATTCGTCCACCCGGAGGACGTCGAACGTACCGTCGCGGAGAACGCCGCCGAATGGGACGAGTCGTCGCCCACCCGCGCCGGATTCGAGAATCGACTGCGGTGTCGAGACGGATCGTACCGATGGATCGAATGGACGTCCCAACGACGCGGCCAACTCATCTATTCGACCGGGCGGGACGTGACCAACCGCAACGCCAACACGGCCGCCTTGGCGGCCAACGTCGAGATGACCAAAGCGATCTTCGCCGCGGCCGCGGACCTGATCGTGATCATCGATCGTGACCTGGTGATTGCCGAGAACAGCCCGCGGGGGCAGAATTTCTTCGGCTACGACGACGACGTCGCGATGGGCGCCAGTGTCTTCGGACTGATGCACCCGGAGGACCGGCCCGCGGTGAAGGTCGCACTGGAGAAGATGTTCGAGGAGAGCTCCGGCGAAGTCGTCAGCCTCCGATACCGCGCGCAACACTCGGACGGCCACTGGATGGTGGTCGAGGCTCGAGGCCACGCCATGCGCGTCGACGGCGCGCCGGCGACGCAAGCGGTCTTCATCGCCCGCGACATCACGGACACCATCGTCGCCGAGGCGGAGTTGGCAAAGAGTCGAGAGACCACTCGCGCGATCCTCGACGCCGCCATCGACTCGATCATCGTCATCGATCGAGACCTCACGATCCTCGAAGCGAGCCCGGGCACCCAGAGCCTTCACGGAGTCGCCGCCGAGAAACGAATCGGCCGACAGGTCGATGAACTCGTGATCGACGAGGATCGCCCGATGGTCCACGACGCGTTCGTGGCGGCATTCGAGAGCGACGGACCGGTGAGTTTTCGCGCCCGAATGAAACACGTCGACGGGCGTCAAGTCACCATCGAAGTTCGGGGCCGGACCTTGCGCGACTCCGACGGACCGGCGACGCGCTTGGTATTGATCTCGCGCGACGTTTCTGACGCCGTCGCGTGGGAGGCGACGCTCGAACGAAGCTATTCCAAGACGAGGGCGATCCTCGACGCCGCGCCCGACTCAATCGTCGTCATCGATCGAGATCTCATGGTGTTGGAAGCGAGCCCGGGTACCGAACGGATCTACGGCTTTCCGAGGTCCGAGCGCATGGGTCGTAGCGCCCTGGCCATCGTGCACCCAGACGATATTCCAATCGTCACGAGCGAACTGGAGCGGATGTTCGCCGAAGAGAGCGGGGAGTTGCTGAACTACCGTTTTCGAGCCCGTCACGCGGACGGACACTGGATGATCGTCGAGACCCGTGGTCGTCTCCTGGACGACGAGGAAGGACAACCGGCCCGGGCGGTGCTCGTGTCACGCGACGTGACCGAGGCCGTCGCCTTCGAAGAGACCTTGGCCGCCGCCAAGGAGGAGGCCGAACGGGCCAACGCCGCCAAGAGCGAGTTCATGTCGCGTATGAGCCACGAACTCCGCACGCCGCTCAACTCGGTGCTCGGCTTCGCACAGATACTGCAGATGGAGCTCAAGTCCAAAGAGGACCTCGAGCTGGTCGACCACGTCTACAAGTCGGGACAGCACCTCTTGACACTGATCAACGAGGTCCTGGACATCTCGCGCGTCGAGTCGGGCAACATCGGCCTCGCTCTTGAGCCACTCCTGCTCCAGACACTCGTGCTGGAGTGTCTGGACATCATCGGCCCACAGGCCCGCGAGCTCGACGTCGGCATCGGCTACAGCGACTCATTCAACTACCCGGTCATGGCCGATCACCTCCGACTGAAGCAAGTGATACTGAACCTCTTGTCGAACGCGATCAAGTACAACCGGCGTCACGGCAGCGTGACACTGCACTGCAAGGCGCGCAACCGCTTCGTCCGGTTCTCGGTCTCGGACACCGGACACGGCATAGCGCCGGACCTCCGCGAGCGTCTCTTCACCGCGTTCGATCGACTGGACGCCGAAACGCGCGGCATCGAGGGCACGGGGCTCGGCCTCACGTTGTCCAAGACCTTGGTCGAGGCCATGGGTGGAACTTTGGGTTTTGAGACCGTCGTCGACGAGGGTTCGACCTTCTGGTTCGAACTACCTCTTTCCGAGATTTTCCCAGAGGCGTCACTAGTATGACGCCAGGCGACTGATACGAGGAACGACTCATCATGACCACGATCCTTTACATCGAAGACAACCTCTACAACGTGCAACTGGTTGAGCGACTGTTACTGCAACGGCCCGACATCCAACTCCTCACGTCAGTCCAGGGAAGTCCGGGCATCGGTATCGCCCAGGTTCGACACCCGGATCTCATACTGCTCGACGTGCACTTGCCCGACATCAATGGATTCGAGGTGCTCGAGCGCCTCCGACTCGACCCCGCGACGGCCAGCATCCCGATCGTCGTGTTGTCGGCTGACGCGACGCCCGGCCAAGTCCGGCGCTTCCGAGAAGCCGGCGCCAACGAATACCTGACGAAGCCACTTGACCTGAAGCTCCTCTTGACGCTCATCGACAACTACCTGGGCGAGAACGACGCCCCCGACGAGCCCGCGGTCGATTCGTAGACGCCGCCGGCGAAGGGTTCGTTCGTCCGTCGAGGATCGACGCCTCGAACGATTTGCCGGTGCGGCCACCGAATTAGGCTCGGCGTCGTCGGCGTGAAGGGATGCGACGTGCCAGAGCCTTTTGAATTCATTCTCACCGAACGAGCGCGCGACACCATCACGATCTGGCTGAACCACCCCGAGCGCCTGAACGTCCTGTCACTCGCACTGATGCACGAACTCACGCAGGCGTTCATCGACGCCGGCGAGAGCGACGCCACGGGAGTGATCCTCGCGGCCAAGGGAAGAGTGTTCAGTGCCGGTCACGATTTCGCCGAGATGGCCGGCCAAGACCTCGAGTCCGTCCGCCACCTCTTCGGCGTCTGCACCACGATGATGCAGACGATCCAGACGATCCCCCAGCCGGTGGTCGCGAGCGTTCACTCGTTGGCGACCGGTGGTGGTTGCCAGCTGGTCGCGACGGCCGACCTCGCCGTGGCGAGCGAGGAGGCGACGTTCTGCACACCCGGTGGCAAGGGCGGACTGTTCTGCACGACGCCCATGGTCGCGGTGGGTCGGTCGGTCGGTCGGAAGCGGGCGCTCGAGATGGCGATGACCGGCGACGCGATCGACGCGCGGACGGCAGAGTCGTGGGGATTGGTAAACCTCGTCGTGCCGATGGACGAGCTGGACCGGGCCAGCCACCGACTCCTTCATCGTGCCACGCGCGGGAGTGCGGTCTCCAAGGGCATCGGCAAACGAGCCTTCTATGAACAGATGGCCATGGACCAGTCAGACGCCTACTCCTACGCGACCGACGTGATGGCGTCCGCGAGCCTCATCCCCGACGCGCAAGAGTCCATCGCCGCCTTCATCGAGAAGCGCCAGCCTCGTTTCGAATCGACGTCAACTCCTTAAAAGCTGTCGACCTCCGCGACGTCGACCGGTTGCGGTACGAAGAGGCCGTCGGCGTACCGCGAGTCGAGAACCGGTGCCGGGTCACTCTCGCGCAAAAGGGATTCGGCCCGACGTCGGCTCGTGCGTTCCGTCGTGACCCTGACGCCCGGCGCGGAGCCTTCGGTCAGCATGGTGCTCATCCGGCCGAGCGCGCGTTCGACATCGATACGGACCGAATCTTTGGAACGGTCGACCGCAGGCCGAGCGCTTGGTAAAGGTCGAACTCGTGCGTCACGCCACGTCCTCGTCCACGCTAGAAATGACGGATGGTGAAGAGCGCGTCGGAACCACCCACCGTGGTTGCCCTTCGAGGACCACAGGCACAACGAATCGATCGTCGTTTCTGGTCCGTCGCCGGCGCACTCTTGCTCGCGGCCTTCGCCGCCGTTGTCGTCGTGAGTTTCATCTCCGCCGTGAACGACAACGCCCGCATCGATCGTATGAAGAATCACGGAATCTCGGTGGTCGTCACCGTGACGAGCTGCGTCGGCGACATCGGAGGGAGTGGTAGCAACGCCGCGGGCTACACCTGTCGCGGTTCGTACCGGGTGCACGGCGTTCACTACGAAGAGGTCATCGCGTCGAAGTCGACGTGGTCAGACACGGGCACGAATGTTCGCGGCGTCGCCGATCCCTCTCGACCGAGCACGGTCGAGTTGGCGTCAGCGGTCGCGACGTCGTCGTCGTCAGATTCGACGTACGTCATTCCCGGTCTGTTGGCCCTCCTGTGCGTCGTCCTCAGCGCCACGACACTCCTTCGCCGAAGCTCGATTCGACGGCCACGTCGGACGTTTCCGAATGCGGCGTCGTCCACACCGCAGGACCCCTGATACTGACGTACACGAATGGGAACGCGATGATAGGTTGCCTCGAGCGGAAAATCGACGGGTGTCGTATCGCCCTCCGGGAGAGATCTTGATTCAACAGCGGTGCGTGCGGATTACGTTGGGCGCTCTTTCAATGCTCGTGCTCGCCGTGGCCCCATTCTCGACGTCAGGTTCCTCACCCGCACCGAAAGTGCAGTGGGGGTTTGCCACGGAGATTCGTGGACTGCCCACGCACAACTACCTCTTCGGATCGCAACTCTTTTCGGTCTCGTGCGCCGCGGCCGGTAATTGCAGTGCCGGCGGGAACTACGCGCTCAGCGCGCAACGCAGCCAGGCCTTCGTCGTCAACGAGACCAATGGCGTCTGGGGTGCCGCGCAACGCGTTCCCGGTCTCTCGAATGGCGAGGCGGGGCAGAACACCGAGGTGTACACCCTGTCGTGTCCGAGCGCGGGCAACTGCAGCGCCGGTGGGAGCTACGCCTTGAGCGCGACCGAAACCTATGTCTTCGTCGTCAACGAACGAGGTGGTCGATGGGGACGCGCAATGAAGGTGCGTAGTTCGGCCCTCATCGGGACGGGCGACGGTTCGTTCCTCACGTCGATCTCGTGTGCGTCGGCGGGCAACTGCGCCGCGGGGGGCTTCTTGCCAGTGATCGACGCGCCCGCTGATTCCGGCGCGTTCGTGGTGAACGAGACCAAGGGCGTGTGGGGTGAAGCACAGGAGCTCAAGGGTCCCGCCACTTTCGAGGGCGGCGCCGCCGGCGTGGATTCAATCTCGTGTGCCGCACCGGGCAACTGCAGCGCGGGCGGATCATTCCCCGTGAGCGCGAAGACCTACCTCGAGCCGAGTTTCGTGGTGAACGAAACCAACGGCGTGTGGGGAAGGGTGCAAATGGTGGCGGGCTTGAAGAAACTCAACTTCGGCGAGTCGGAGTTACGATCAATGTCCTGCGGCGCGCCCGGCAATTGCAGCGCCGTCGGTCAGTTCCAACAAAAGGGTGGGGCGACCCGGGCGTACATCGTGAGTGAGTCGAACGGGGTGTGGGGTAAGGCGATCCTCGTGCCCGGACTCGACGCATTGAACGGACGGCATGTGTCGTCGCTGACGACGGTCTCGTGTTCGTCGGAAGGCAACTGCACCGCCGGGGGTTCGTACGGACTCAACGACCACCAAGTCGCCTTCACGGTGACGGAGAAAAAGGGCACGTGGGGTTCGGCGGCGTTGGTCCCCGGACTGGACACACTCAACAAGGGATCAGCGACGTACGTACAGTCGGTCTCGTGTCCGACCAAGGGCAACTGTGGCGCCATCGGGACGTTCAGCAACACGAAAGGAAACCCTCAGAACTTCGTCGTCAATGAGTCGCACGGGGTGTGGGGAGCGGCAAGCGCCGTACGGCCGGTTAAGAGCTTGAAGGCGATTGGAACGGGCGTGCTGTCGATCTCGTGCGCGACGTCCTCGAATTGCAGCGCCGTAGGAGGATTCTCCGCGATCGGCAACAACGGCGCGTTGGTGGTGACGACGAAGTCGCACTGACGAGCGTCGATGGTGCCCCCGGCAGGATTCGAACCTGCGCTCACGGTTTAGGAAACCGATGCTCTATCCCCTGAGCTACGGGAGCGGGATTTCCGCGCGAAGCTCCGCGTGATGCTCCGCGCTTAGATAGTCCCACAGCCTAGGCCCTCGCAATGAACAACGGAGATGTAGCCAGTGTGCAGTCACAAGACAAAGACATCCTCCTGCGTGTGTTTGCGGGGAGATAAACCCGGCCGTCTTGAGACCAAAGGCGTTGGCCCAGGTGACCCGAACCACGCTGCAGTTGGTCCGCCAATACCCTTGTTGTGAAGACCGCGTGAGGAGTTGCAATGAGGAGACTGGCGCTGCTCTGGTCTGTGACGGGGCTCGTATGCCTCGGCGGCGTGACACTCGTTCTCCTTGGAGATAGCGAGCGGGCGTCTTGTTTCAACCCAGGTGGAACTGCGAGCCAAACAAGCACGTGTTCAAGGTATGGCCCCACCCTCGTCGCTGGCCGGATCTTTGTCCTCCTCGGCATTGCCTTGCTTCTTGTTGCCTTCGTTATCTTCTGGACAAGGCGCTCCGCCGCGTCGGCGGCTGGTGAAACACAAGTTGAGAAGTGAGCCTTGCTACCGATGGGGCGCCATCGAGTGAGCCTTCTTCGGAGGTGTTCGCTTGTCTCCCGCATTCGCACGGAGGGACATCCTTGTTATCTGTTGGTCCTTGGAGGGCCACGAACACAACGAAGCGGCCAATCGAACTTGAGCCGGAACTCTCGACGTTCAAGATGGACTTGCACATTGGGGCGAACGCTCGAACCCGGATTGACTGAAGAGGGATACTTATACTTCGCGAATGGACATCTTGCACGGGTTGTATGACGAAGCGCGCGGTTACTTAGACCCGGCAATTGCGATTCGTCGCGAAATTCATGCACATCCGGAAGTGGGGCTTCACCTGCCAGTTACACAAGCGGTTGTCATGCGAGAATTAGAGGGCCTCGGATTCGAACTACACGCTGGCAAGTCACTCTCTAGCGTGACGGCGATTCTCGACACCGGCCGCGAGGGTCCGACCGTATTGCTGCGCGGCGACATGGATGCGTTGCCGCTTCAAGAAGACACTGGACTGGAGTTCGCGTCAAGGATTGACGGAGTGATGCACGCGTGCTGTCACGACTCACACGTCGCGATGCTTATTGAGGCGGCCAAGTTGTTGAAGGCTCGGGAGCACGACGTACGTGGAAAAGTAATTTTCATGTTCCAACCTGGTGAAGAGATGTGCTTTGGCGCCAAGCTCATGATTGATGAAGGTCTACTGAGTTCCACGGAATCAGTTGATGTGGCGTTTGCTATTCACGCTTCGCCGCTCCTCCCCTCGGGATCGATCATGACGAAGAGTGGCGCATTTATGGCGTCAGCCGACGAGATCTTTATCAACGTGCAGGGCCGTGGCGGCCACGCGTCGATGCCACACGTGGCACTGGACCCAATCCCAGTGGCGTGCGAGATCGTGAGCAATCTTCAGACGATGATCACGCGAAAGATTTCGGCCTTTGATCCGGCGGTGCTCACCATCGCACACATTACGGCTGGCACGACCACCAACGTGATCCCTGACACCGCCTCTATGGAGGGCACCCTCCGATCGGTGTCACAGCAAACGCGTGAACTCGTTGCGAAAGAAGCAGTACGCGTGGCCGAAGGTATCGGCGCCGCTCACGGCCTTCACGTCACAGCCAGAGTCGAGTTCGGATACCCCGTTACGGTGAATGATCACGATGTAACGGCATGGGTGAGCGAAATTGCGGCCGACCTCCTTGGGCAAGAATTGGTAGTCGAGTCGACTTCGCCAATTATGGGCGCCGAAGACTTTAGCTACGTATTGAATGAGGTCCCGGGAGCGATGGTGTTCCTTGGTGCGTGTCCGGATGGATTCGGGGCCTGGCAAGCGCCAGGAAATCACTCGAATCTCATGGTTATGAAAGAGGAGTGCATGTCGGCAGGAATCGCGCTGTACGCGGGCGTAGTCCTCGCCAAGAGTGCGGAGTTCGTCGCACCGTGAACTTCTCGGCACTCCGGTGTCAGGAATGCTGCATTAATTTCTCGCACTCCCATACCTGATTGCTGCGAGGTCGACGCAACTAGACGAACCCTGTCTTACGAACAACTCTGCTGGCACGCTGGTGGTTCGTCACATCGATTCGGTCAGTGCGCCAAGGCTCCGGAGGAGATGACTGGGCCGTCGACCGACCAGGGGAAGTTGATCCATTTGTCTGTTTCTCTCCAGGAGTAGTCAGGCACAATCACCGATTGCGGCTTTGCGTACAGCACCGCAGATCGAACCTCACGGACCGAGCCCGCGCAAAAGTCCATCACCATTTTTAAGGTGTGGCCGGAGTCAGCAACATCGTCCGCAACGAGAACCACCGCTCCTGAGAGGTCCACTTTGTTGGGCACCGGTGGCAACATGATAGGCATGGCGAGTCGTTCGTCGATGCCCGTGTAGTACTCGACACTCATCATGAACGCGTTCTTCACTCCCAGCGCATAACCGAGTCCCGCGCCCAAGAAGAACCCACCACGCGCGATCGACAAGACGATGTCCGGCGCGAACTGAGAGTCATATATCCGTTGAGCAAGCACCCTTGTCGCTCGTCCAAAATCCTCATAGGTCATTACTTCACGAGATTCCATAGAAGACACGGTAGACGCAACTCAAAATCAAAGACCGGAGGCGAGGTCGACGTCTCCTTCGACCTGCAAGCAGTGTCTCGCTGCCTCAAGGATGATTACGTTCCTTTGAAAGGGATCCAAGTGACAGCGAGACGTTCACACTGTACCGACCGTAAATCGACGAACGCTAGTCGTTTTCGCGCAGGTAGACGTCGAGTTGCGACAGAAAATGCTGGAGGTCGAGCGGCTTGGTCAAGTAGTCGCGCGCGCCTGCGTCACGGAATCGCTGGATCTGCTCGTGCGACGCGTCGGCCGAAAGCATGACCACGGGAATCGCCGCTGTGCGCTCGTCGGCTCGGAGGAGTTCCAGCACTTCGAAGCCCGAGAGGTCTGGCATGTGCACGTCGAGCAGAATTAGGTCGGGACGGTGCTGACGGGCGAGGTCGACGCCGACGCTCCCTTCCAACGTAGTGAGCAAACGAACGTTCGGTCGGTGCACGAGGAGGCGCTCCAGCAGGCGCACGTTGCCCACGTTGTCCTCGATGTAGAGCACCGTCGCGGTGACGTCGGTGCTGACGTCGCCGAGTGGCGTGGCGTCGCGGTCGGTCTCAGCGAAGTTGGCTGACGTCGTCGCGAGGGGCAACTCGAGCCAGAACGTCGAACCCGTGCCCGGCTCACTCTCCACGCCGAGGGAGCCGCCGATCGCTTCCATGAGGCCCTTCGAGAGGGCCAGTCCGAGACCGGTGCCCTCGATGCCCTTGGCGTCGGCGTCGAGTCGGTCGAAGGGTGCGAAGAGTCGCTCGAAGAGTTCCGGCGCGACGCCTGATCCGGTGTCGGTGACGCGCAGGCGGACGCGGCCCGATTCGTCGGCGCAGTCCAACGTCACCGTGCCGCCGGTGTGGTTGTACTTGATTGCGTTCGAGAGGAGGTTCACGATCACCTGCCTGAGATGCTGCGGATCGGCGCGCACGTGGCGAGCGAGGTCGCACAGATTGACGATCTCGACGCCGGCCGCCGCGGCGTCGTGGGCGACCACCTGGAGACACTCGGCGACGATCGCCTCGATCGACACGAGTTCGAGCGAGACGGCGATACTTCCCGACTCCACGCGCGAGATGTCGAGTACTTCGTTGATCAATTCCAACAGATACCCACCGGACTTGACGATGTAACCGATCATCTCGAGTTCGCTCGGCGACTCCAACTCCATCTGAAGGATCTGGGCAAAGCCGAGCACCGAGTTGAGCGGCGTGCGAAGTTCGTGACTCATTCGCGACATGAATTCGCTCTTGGCGACGTTCGCCTGCTCGGCCTCCATCTTCGCCAGTTCGAGCGCACGCTCCACCTCGACTGATTCCGAGACGTCGCGCGAGATGATGACGGCGCCGGTCGGTTTCCCCTCAGCGTCTCGGAGCGCTCGCCCTCGCGACTCGATGGTCACCCAACGACCGTCCGTGTGGAGACCTCGAAAGCGCAGCTTGATCACCTCGTCATTGGCGAAGCCGCGTTCGAGGGCCTCCAGTATCGAGGCGTGATCTTCGGGGTGGACGAAGTCGAGGGCGACGCGTCCCTCGGTCTCTTCGCGCGTGAAGGCGAAGGTCGAATCGCTCGACGGACTGGCCTCGACGATGTTCATGTGCTCGTCGATGACGATGATCGAGTCGACGGCGGCGTCGAAGATCGCACGCGACTTCTCCGTACTGAGGGCCAGTGCGTCAATGGCCTCCCGGCGCAGCGTCATGTCGTGACCGACCGCGTAGTAGAGGTCGGACTCCTTACGGATCGTCCACTTCATCCATCGGTACGTGTCGTCGTGGCATCGTTCGCGCAGGTCCAGTTCCACGACGTCGGGGACCACCCCGTTCGTCGGCTTGAACACGTTTTGCGCACGTTCCAAGTCATCGGGGTGGAAGTAGTCCGTGCAGAGCTGACCGATCAGGTCCTCGGGTTCCCAGCCGAGGATGTGGCGGTAGGCCGGGTTGACGAGGACGAACTTGCGGTCCATGTCGACGACGGACATCAGGTCCGACGAACTCCAGAAGAACTGTTCGAAGCTGACGGTGCTGACGTCGCGGTTACTCATCGGTCATCGTGGTCGGCCCGTGACGGGCCCAGGTAGACGGCGAGGGAAAACGGCATTGAGGAGAGTATTGCACTTTTTGTATGACAAGTCGATGCACCGTCCGAACCCCGTTCTGTACAACGAAATCGAGCGCTGGAGGCTCCGACGATGGGATTTTCCTAGGATCACGGACGGACGGTGGCGGCGTTCAGGTTGCGCGGATGGTGACAGGCCACGAACCGTCCCGGTCGCAGTTCCACGAACTCGGGCTTGTCAGTCGTGCAGATCTCGGTCGCCGCGGGGCACCGGGGATGGAACGAGCAGCCCGTCGGTCGATCGGCCGGGTCGGGGACGTCGCCGCTGATGATGATGCGCTCTCGCCGCGGCGCGTCGGTGTCGTTCAACTCCGGCACCACCGACAGCAGCGCCTCGGTGTACGGGTGCAGCGGCGTCTCGTAGAGCAGCTCGGCCCCGGCGAGTTCGACGATCTCGCCCAGGTACATCACGCCGACACGGTCCGAGACGTGACGCACCACGCCGAGGTCGTGGGCAATGAACAGGTAGGTCAGCTTGAACTCGTCCTGAAGGTCCGTCATCAAGTTCAACACCTGGGCCTGGACCGAGACGTCGAGAGCCGAGACCGGTTCGTCGGCCACGACCAGGGAGGGATTCAACGACAACGAGCGCGCGATCCCGATGCGCTGGCGCTGGCCCCCGGAGAATTCGTGCGGATAACGGCGTAGAGCCGCGGGATCGAGACCGACGGTCTCGAAGAGGTCGCGCACGCGCTTGTTGATCTCGGCGTCGCTGCCGATCTTGTTGATCCGCATCGGATCGGCGACGATGTCCCCCACCGTCCGGCGCGGGTTGAGCGACGCGTACGGGTCCTGGAAGACGAGTTGCATCTCGCGGCGATGGGGACGCAGTTGCCGTCGCGAGAGTCCGGTGAGCTCGACGCCGTTGAACTCGACCTGGCCCGACGTGACCGGTAGCAGCTGCACGAGGCACCGGGCCAGCGTCGACTTGCCGCACCCGGACTCACCGACGATGCCGAGTGTCTCGCCCCGCTGCACCTCGAGCGAGACGCCGTTCACGGCCGTGTTCAGCGAACGCTGCCCCTTGACCCGGCGTCGAGACGTGTAGCTCTTGACCACGTCGGTCGCGCGTAAGAGGACGTCGTCGCTCATGTCTCGCCTCGCACGGTCGCGCTCGAACGGATCTCCAGGCGTTGTTCATCGCTGAGCCAGCAGGCATCGAGGTGGTTGTTGGCGCCGCGCAGCGGCGGGCGCTGATCGCAGATCTCCATGCGGTACTGACAGCGCGGCGCGAACGCACAACCGGTCGGGACGTGGAGCGGCGAGACGGCGTTGCCGGGGATCGTGACGAGACGACGGGTCTTGACGTCGGCGCGCGGCACGGCGCTGAGAAGTCCCCAGGTGTAGGGGTGGCGCGCCGCGCGAACGACGTCGAGCTCCGGGCCGATCTCGGCCGGACGTCCGGCGTACATGACGACGACGCGGTGGGCGATCTCGGCGATCACGCCCATGTCGTGGGTGATGATGACGATCGACGAACCGTGCGTTGCTTGCAAACGGCCCATCAGGGCGAGGATCTGGGCCTGGGTCGTGACGTCGAGTGCCGTCGTTGGCTCGTCGGCGATGAGCAGCTTCGGATTGCACGACAGCGCCATGGCGATGACCACGCGCTGTCGCATTCCCCCGGAGAACTCGTGGGGGTAATGATTCACACGGCTCTTGGGGTCGGGTATCCCGACCTCGGCGAGCAGTTCGATCGCACGCTCGTATGCCTGTTTCTTGTTCATCTCGTTGTGGGCGCGCAACTGTTCGACGATCTGCCAGCCGACCGTGTAGACCGGCGTGAGCGCCGTCATGGGATCTTGGAAGATCATCCCGACCTCGCCGCCGCGCACCGACTGCATCTCGGAGTCGGACAGTCCGAGGATCTCGCGACCATCGAAGAGCACGCTCCCGGTGATCGAGACGTTGGCGTCGCGTACGAGTCCCAGCATCGAGTACATCGCGACGCTCTTGCCGGAACCGGACTCGCCGACGATCCCGAGGACCTCTTTCGGACTCACGTCGAATGACAGGCCGTCGACCGCGCGCACGACTCCCTGGCGCGTGGCGAAGGAGACGGAGAGGTCGCGCACGCTCAGGACCGCGTCGGTGGAGGGGGCCTCAAGCGACAACGCGAATCCTCGGGTCGATGTAGGCGTAGAGCACGTCGACGACGGCGCTCGCGAGCACGACGAAGAAGGCGCCGTACATCACGCAGCCCATGATGAGCGGCAGGTCGAGGTTTTGCAGCCCCTGATAGGTCAGCCAGCCGACGCCTTGGATGCCGAAGACGACTTCGGTCAACAGTGCCGCCCCACCAACGAGGACGCCGACGTCGAGTCCGAAGAGCGACACGATCGAGATGATCGAACAGCGCAGTGCGTGTCGGTAGAGGATGCGTCGCTCGGACAGGCCCTTGGCGCGCGCGGTGCGGATGTAGTCCTCGTTCATGTTGTTGATCAACTCGCCGCGCAGCACGCGGGCGTAGATGCCGGCGTAGAGACTCGCGAGGGTTATCCACGGCCAGAAGAGGTGCAGCGCCCACTGCCAGGGATTCTGCGTTATGGGTACGTAGCCGCCATTGGGCACCCACGCGAAGACCGAACCGTGCAGACTCCCCTGCGTGATGAGCAGGACCATCTCGCAGAGCCAGTAGACCGGAATCGAGATCGCGGCGATGCCGAAGAACATGACCAGCGGATCGATGAACTTCCCCTTGTTCTTGGCGGCGACGACCCCCGCCGAGATGCCGACGGAGAGCCAGATCACCACCGCGCCGAGGATCAAGGAGAGCGTGATGGGAGCGGCGGCGGTGATCTGGGGGATGATCCGGTCACCGATGTTGACGTACGACGTGAGGTCCTGCTTGATGAAGAGGTGGAACATCATCAGGGCGTAGCGAATCGGCAGTGGGCGATTGAGACCGAACTCCTTGGAGACCTGGGCCAGCACCGCGGGCGTCGCGCTGCGTCCCGCGATGCGCGACGCCGGGTTCACGCCGGGCGTGGCGAAGAATATCAAGAAGACCAGCACGCTGATGGTGAACATCACCAGCACCGCCGACGCCAACCGTTTCGCGATGAAGCGCAGCATCTATATCGATCCGCGCAGTTTGGCCCGGGGGTCGAAGGCGTCACGCACCCCGTCACCGAGGATGTTGAGCGCGACGCACACGATCACGCAGCAGATGCCGGGCGCCACCGCGACCCACGGACGGGTGTAGAGGAGCTGTAGCCCGTCGTTGATGATCGTCCCCCAGCTCGCTTGTGGCGGCTGGACGCCGATCCCCAGGGTGGACAGCGCCGACTCGGTCAAGATATTGAGCGCCACCATCAGCGGGAAGAACACGATCACGCTGGGCATCACGTTGGGCAAGATCTCCTTGCGCAAGATGTGCCAGTCCGACGCGCCCGACGCCACCGCCGCTTGGATGAAATCGCGCTCCTTGAGCGAGAAGACGATCCCTCGTACGGGCCGCGCCACGTAGGGGACGTAGACCGCCGCGATGATCAGGATCGGCAAGAGGAGCGATCCGGCGCCGATGTGGATGATGCCGAGGTCGAGACCGCTCGTCACCAAGATGACCGACAACGAGATCGCCAAGAGATAGATCGGAAAGGCCCACACGATGTCGAGGAACCGCGAGATGATCCAGTCCGTCGCGCGACCGAAGTAGCCGGCGAGCATGCCGAGAACGGTCGCCACGGTGATGCAGATCAGGCCGGAGGAGAATCCGATCAACAGACTGACGCGACCGCCGTAGAGGAGTCGGGCGAACACGTCGCGGCCAAGTTCGTCGGCACCCAAGAAATACTTCGAGAAGTGCCACGTCGGTGCGATCGGCGTGACACCGAGCCCGAGGCCCTGGGTGTTGGATTGCATGACGCTGCGGTAGTGGTTGCCAATCTTGATGCGACCCTGGAGATTCGAGGCGAACGGGTTGTCGTGCGCGATGTCGTGCGCGTAGATGGGCGCGAGCAGCGCTGCGATCACCATGAAGATCAGGACCGCTAGGGCGATCATCGCCGCGCGGTTCCGACGCAACTGCTGCAACGATGACCGCCATGGACTGTCCGAGTCCATGGCGGTCAACGCGACTGCATTAATTTTTGAGGCCTCGAGGGCCAGGAAGACTTCCCCTATTTCACCCACAGCTGGTCCACGTACATGTAGAACTCCAGCGAGAACTGATAGTTACCGACTCGCTTTCCGACGAAGTCAACCAACTTCGGATTGAACAACGGCACCCACGGAGCCTCGGTCGTCATCAACGTCTTGTCGATCTGACCCCACAGCTTGTTGGCCGCGGTCGGGTTCGTCAGCTCCTCGGTCTCGGCGGTCGCCTCCTGGTTGTCAATGGACTTGTCGCAGAGACCGGAGATGTTGATGCTGTTGTCGCTGGCCTTGTGGAAACCACTGCAGTTGAGGAGCACCTTCAAGAAGTCCGACGCGGCCGGGTAGTCCTGGAACCATTGGGTCACGCTGATCTGGACCTTGTTGTTGGTGTTCTGGATGTAGCTGAACTCGATGTTCTGGCTGAGCGGCTTCAACGACGCCTTGTAGCCGATCTGGTTCAAGACGCCTTCGATGTACTCACCAACCGACTCGTCCACCGGGTCGTTCTGCGCGACCACCGCGACCTTGTCACCCAGCGTGCCCGACGCCTTCACCAACGCCTTGGCTTTCTTGATATCCGGACCGGCGTAGGTCGAACTGTTCGTGGAGTTGTAGGCGCAGTACTTCAGGTACCCGGGGAAGCCCGGCGGGAGGATCGTGCACGTCGGCGTGGCGAGCTCGGTGCCGCCGTAGAGCTTCACGAGCGAGTTCTTGTTCAACGCGTAGTTCACGGCCTGACGGGCCTTCAGGTTGTTGAACGGCGCGATGTTCACGTTCATCGGCGCGTACCAGTCCGCGGTCAGCGTGTGGACGTGGACCTGACTGGCGTACTTGGTCGAGATCTCCTGGAGTCGGTCGGCCGGGATCGGGTCGAAGACCCAGTCGGCCTGACCGTTCTCGACGGCCGTCACCTCGGACTCGACGGGCAGACCAAAGGTCATCTCGATCTCATCGGGGTAGCCCAGGGGCTGCGCCGCGGCGCTCCACACCTTGAAGTACTTGTTGCGCTTCATGAC
Source organism: uncultured Acidimicrobiaceae bacterium (assembly GCA_963802735.1). Lineage (GTDB taxonomy): Bacteria > Actinomycetota > Acidimicrobiia > Acidimicrobiales > RAAP-2 > RAAP-2. The sequence continues at coordinate 547,787 of CAWDJY010000012.1, forward strand.
GAGTGCCGAGTTCGGGTTGTACGACGCGAAGTAGTACGCACCGGTGCCGGGAATCGGTGTGTCGCCCTGGTCCTTGGGCGGCGTGTTCGCCGGAAGGATCGAACCGAACGGCACCGCTAACTGGTCGAGGAACTCCGAGTCCGGGGCGATCAGGTTGAACACCACGGTGTTCGTCGCCGCGTTCACCGACACGCCGCCCTTGAGCGTGCACGTCGCCGGTGTCGTCACACAGGCCGGTCCGCCGACGATGTCGTTGTACCAGGATCCGGCGTTCGGGTTCGAGACCTTGAAGAGCCGCTGGAAGGACGCGAGGACGTCGGCGACGGTGACGGTCTTGCCATTGGAGAACTTGATGCCCTTGCGCAAGATGAACGTGTAGGTCTTGCCGCTGTTGGTCACCTTGGGCAGGGCCGTCGCGAGGTCGGGCACTACGTCGAAGGACGGATCGCCGTCGACCTTCTGGAACGCGACCAGGCCGTCATAGCTCGCCTGGTAGAGCTGCCAGTACTGCAGGGTGTAGTTGACCTGCGGGTCGAGCGTGCCCCCAGCCGCCGTGGCGTCGAGGTGCAACGTACCACCGGCGTGTTGGGACTGGTATCCCGATGAGGCCCCCGCGGGCGAACTGGCCGAGACGGCGATGATGCCGAATGAGCACACGGCCAGCGACGACAACATCACCCCCAATCGCTTCATGGACTTAAGACGTGACATGGGCTTCTCCCCTATTTCGACGCTGCTCAGATTGTTCTTACTTCTTTACTACAACTTCACTGGTCGTGGTCCGCCAGGAATCCTTCGACGACGTCGAGGTAGCGCTCAGGCTCCTCGATGAATGGCATGTGACTGGAGTTCTCGAAGATCTCCCAGCGCACGTCGGGAATGTTGTCGAAGAAGGGCTGCACGGTGGCGGGCGTCGCCTCGTCGAAACGGCCCGAGGCGAGCAGGGTCGGGGCGGCGATCTTGTGGACCTCGTCCACGACGCTCCAGTTACGCAGCGTACCGACGCAGAAGAACTCGTTGGGGCCGTTCATGACGTGGTAGACCGTCGGGTCCTCTTCCAGCATCGTGAAGGTCGCGACGACCTCGGGGGGATTCGGCACGACCCGACAGACGTGGAGGTCGTAGTACACCTGCTGAGCCGCGAGGTACTCCGGGTCGCTGGTCGTCCCAGCCGCCTCGTGGCGATCGAGCGTCGCCTCGACGTCGGGATCGAGTTCGCCACGGAGAATCTTGGCCTCGCTCGCCCAGAGCGCCATCGACGCCGGTGAGTTGCTGATGACGAGGGCCTTCAGCCCCGCCGGCTGGCGGATGCCGTGTTCGGCACCGAGCATGCCGCCCCAGGACTGGCCGAGCAAGAAGTAGCGATCGTTGATGCCCAGGTGGACGAGCAGGTTCTCGAGTTCCTCCAAGAACAGGTCCACGGTCCAAAAGTCGCCCCCGCGATCGGGCAGGTGCGTCGAGCGTCCGCCACCCAGTTGGTCGTAGTGCACGACGGGGCGTCCGCGTTCGGCGAGGTTCGCCAACGCGAGGACGTAGTCGTGCGTGCAGCCCGGTCCGCCGTGCGCCACGACCAACGGTGTCGGTCCAGATTCGAGGTCACCGGCAACCCGGTACCACGTCTGCCATTCCTTGAACGGCGCGAAGCCTTCGACCACGTTTGGGGTTTCCATGGAACGACAGTAGAGCACGGCGTCAACCGCGGCCACTGGTTTCTCGACTTCGGCGTAGCCGAACGTCGACGGGTCGTCATCGACGGCGTCGTCGGGGAGTCCGCGGTCGCGCCGCGACTAGCGTTGAACGTCCATGGCACTCTCAATCGGTATTGTCGGGCTCCCGAACGTGGGCAAATCAACGGTGTTCAACGCCCTGACGCACAACAACGTGCTGGCGGCCAACTACCCGTTCGCCACCATCGAACCGAACGTCGGCGTCGTCTCGGTCCCCGACCCTCGATTGGCCCGACTGGCCGCGATGTTCGCCTCGGAGAAGATCCTGCCCGCGGCGGTGACGTTCGTCGACATCGCGGGCATCGTGAAGGGCGCGTCGGAGGGCGAGGGGCTCGGAAACCAGTTCCTTGCGGCGATCCGTGAGTGCGACGCCATCTGTGAGGTCGTGCGCGTCTTCGTCGACGACGACGTCATCCATGTCGACGGGCGGATCGATCCCTCGAGTGACGTCGCCACGATCGAGACCGAGCTCATCCTCGCGGACCTCCAGACCGTCGAGAAGGTAATCAGCCGCCTGGAGCGTGAAGCCAAGCGCGGTGGCGGCGAGGCCCAGGCCCGCCTGACCGAGGCGCGAAAGGCCCAGGCCGCGCTCGATCAGGGTCTGGTCATCTCCAAAGTGAAGGACCTCGACCGCGACGTGCTGGCCGACATGCACCTCTTGACGGACAAGCCGTTCATCTACGTCTTCAACGTGGACGAGGAGACCCTGGGCGACGCCGAGCGGCGCGAGGCGCTCGCGACATCGGTCGCGCCGTCGCCCTCGATCATCCTGTGCGCCAAGGTCGAAGCCGAACTCTCGGACCTCGACGAGGAGGAGGCGCTCGAGCTCCTCCAGTCCTACGGGCAAGACGAGTCGGGTCTGTCGTTGCTCTCACGGGTCGGCTTCGCGACGCTCGGTCTGCAGACGTTCCTCACCGCCGGTCCCAAGGAGACCCGGGCGTGGACGATCCACCAGGGCGCCACCGCACCCGAGGCGGCCGGCGAGATCCACACCGACTTCCAGAAACACTTCATCAAAGCCGAGGTGGTCTCCTTCGACGACCTCATGTCGCTCGGCTCGATGGCGCAAGTGAAGGCAGCGGGCAAGGCCCGCGTCGAAGGCAAGGAGTACGTCATGCGCGACGGCGACGTGGTGGAGTTCCGCGTCGGCGTCTGACGCGATACCATATTTGGAGGCGTGAGCGACAGAGGTCGGCGCCTGGAAATCGCTAACTCCTAGGAGAACCATGACCTCTGCCACCTTCAATTTCAAAGTCGCCGACCTCTCGCTGGCCGAGTTCGGTCGCGCCGAGATCACCCTCGCCGAACACGAGATGCCCGGGCTCATGGCCATGCGCGCGGAATTCGGCAGCACGAAACCACTCACGGGCTCGCGCATCGCCGGCTCGCTCCACATGACGATCCAGACCGCGGTGCTGATCGAGACCCTCGTCGCCCTCGGCGCCGACGTGCGCTGGGTCAGTTGCAACATCTTCTCGACCCAGGACCACGCCGCCGCGGCGGTCGTGGTCGGACCGAACGGCACGCCGGACAGTCCCCAGGGCGTGCCGGTCTTCGCCTGGAAGGGCGAGTCGCTCGAAGAGTACTGGTGGTGCACCGAACAGTTGCTGCGCTGGCCCGGTCACGCCGGACCGACGATGATCCTGGACGACGGTGGCGACGCCACGTTGCTCGTGCACAAGGGCCTCGAGTTCGAGCGCGCCGGGTTCGTCCCCGCACCCGAGAGCGCGGACTCTGAGGAGTACCGCGTCATCTTGGCGCTGCTCCACTCCATCGTCTCGAGCGGCGAGCAACTCTTCGGGCCGATGGCCGAGGGCCTCATCGGGGTCTCGGAAGAGACCACGACCGGCGTGCACCGTCTGTACGAGATGGAGCGCGACGGCACGCTGTTGTTCCCCGCGATCAACGTGAACGACGCCGTCACCAAGTCCAAGTTCGACAACAAGTACGGCTGTCGTCACTCGCTCATCGACGGTATCAACCGCGCCACCGACACCCTGATCGGCGGCAAGGTCGCGGTCGTGTGCGGCTACGGCGACGTCGGCAAGGGCTCGGCCGAGTCACTGCGCGGCCAGGGCGCGCGCGTCATCATCACCGAGGTCGACCCCATCTGCGCGCTGCAGGCGGCGATGGACGGCTTCCAGGTGACGACCCTCGAAGAGGCCCTCCCCTACGCCGACATCATCATCACGGCGACCGGCAACCGCGACATCGTCTCGGTCGAGCACATGCAGATGATGAAGCACCAGGCGATCCTCGGCAACATCGGTCACTTCGACAACGAGATCGACATCGCCGGTCTCGCGAACGTGCCCGGCGTCCGCCGAGAGAACATCAAGCCCCAGGTCGACAAGTGGATCCTGCCGAGCGGCCGCGCGATCATCCTGCTCTCCGAGGGACGGCTCCTCAACCTCGGCAACGCGACGGGTCACCCGAGTTTCGTGATGAGCAACTCCTTCACCAATCAGACCATGGCCCAGATCGAGCTCTTCGTGAACAACGCGAACTACGAGAAGAAGGTCTACGTGCTGCCCAAGCACCTCGACGAGAAGGTGGCGCGACTGCACCTCGACGCGCTCGGCGTCAAGTTGACGACCCTGACCAAGACGCAGGCGGACTACCTCGGCGTGCCGGTCGAGGGTCCCTTCAAGCCGGATTCGTACCGATACTAGGCACGACGTCGCCAGCGGTACGGTGAGTGGACGGCATTGCGCTCGTCGCGGATGAAGGGCGGTACCGGTGGCCGACATCATGATCACCTGCCCGAAATGTGGTGAGGTTCAATCGAACAAGGACTTCCTCTGCGCGCGTTGCGGTACGTCGCTCGAATCGGCGCAGCAGCGCAAGCAGCGGCTCCACGACCTGGAGATGACGCGACGCGAGGCCGAACGAAACGACGTCTCCATTCAGCGGATTACGGGCAGCGTCAACGGCAACCCGCGAGCGTCGTTCTTCTCCAAGGAGTTCTTTTCCGAGATGTCGAACCAGATGCGCCGACGGTACCTGTACACCTTCGCGGGCGTCATCGCGATCATCATCGTCATGATCGTCACCAGCTCACGGTGAGCACCGCGTCATAAAGTGACGACATGGCGCTGCGACTCCAGAACATCACCCTCGACAGTCTCGATCCGGAGGCCCTCGCCGGTTTCTGGGCGGACGTGCTCGGGTGGCGCGTGACGTCGGTCGAGACCGAGGAGGTCGTCCTGGAGCCGCCGGCCGGTTCGCCCGAAGAGGGCGTGGTACCCGACGTCGTCTTCTTGCTCGTTCCCGACGACAAGGTCGTCAAGAATCGATTGCACTTGGACCTGCGTCCGAGCGACCAGGTCGCCGAGGTCGAGCGGTTGATCGGGCTTGGCGCGTCTCGCGTCGACATCGGACAGTCGCCGGACGTGACGTGGGTCGTCCTCGCGGACCCCGAAGGCAATGAGTTCTGCGTGCTTCGACCCTTCACCCAAGAAGAGATCGCCTCGCTCGCCTAGCGCGGCGATCACTCAGGTCTATCGATAGCCCGCGAAGATGTCGTCCACGTTGCCCTCGAGATTCTTCGGGTTCGTCACGCGCGTGAACCATTCGGTGCGCATGACCTCCATGAAGCGCTCGCGTCCCATCTTCATCCAGAAGGAGTCGGCGATCTGTGACGCGTGCGCTTCGAGCGCGTCGAACTTGGCGCCGTTGACCGAACTGACGTCGATCGTCGCCGAGATCTGATCGTCGGGCGTGCCCATCTCGAACTCTTCCTCGTCGGGGTCCGAGACGTCGGGCTCGCGAACGATGCCCTTGGCGGCGTCGGCCGCGGCGCGCTCGCGGTCCTCTTCCTCCCAGCGCTTGCGCCACTCGACCATGACCGAGTCGGGGATCGCGTTGAAGTAGAGCGTCGGCTCGTAATCGATCATCTCGAGCGCCGCCAGCGTGATGCGGTGCGCCTGGATGTGGTCGGGGTGTCCGTAGAAACCGTGTTCGTTGTAGGTCATGATCACCTGCGGCCGTTCTTCGTTGAGGACCTCGGCCAGCTTGGCCGCGGCCACGTCGACCGGCGTCGCCCAGAACGATTCGGGGTCCTCGTTCTGCGGCCAGCCTTTCATGCCCGAGTCGCGGTAGCCGAGGCGCACCAGTCGACTGATGCCGAGGATCTTCACCGCGTTGTCGAGTTCGACCGCGCGGATGGCGGCGACCTCGTCACCGTCGTGGTGGTCGGCGTCGGGCTTCGCGCCATCGGGCGCGTCGCCGCACTCACCGTTCGTGCAGCAGACGAGCACGGTGCGCAGGCCCTGGTCGGCGAGCAGTCGATAGAGTCCGCCCGAGGAGCTGGCCTCGTCGTCCGGGTGGGCGTGCACCGCGAGAAATGTCAGCTGTTCCATTTACAGTCCTCCAAAGAGATCAGTCTCGTCGCCGGATGTCACATCTCGGCTCCACGCGCGTTGGTAATACTCGACGCCAAAGAGCAGCGTAAAGAGTTCTTCGTCCATCGTGACGAGGTCGGCGTTGTCCACTTGTGAAGCGTGGGTCGCGATCGCCCGATGCTTGCGCGTCGCGTAGTCGCGCACGTCCATCGTCGTCGAGACGGTGTCGTCCGAGACGGTGTGACCGGCGTCGAGGATCCAAGCGGGAAGGAAGACGCCGTTGGCTCGGGCGCCCTCGACGAACGCCTCGAGGACGCCTCTCGGGGCGACCGGGTAGTACAGGCGCCGTGGCGCCGCCGCGAGACCCAGCGCGGCGCGCGTGACGACGTTGGCCATGACGTGGTCGGGGTGTCCGTAGAAGCCGTTCTCGTCGTAGGTGACGACGACCGACGCGTGCTCTTCGTCCATGACCGATGCCAAGGTCCGCGCGACCGCCGCCACGTCGGCGTTCATGAACGCCTGGGGTCGATCGTTCTGCGGCCAACCCTTCATACCGGAATCGTCGTAGCCCAACGTGAGCACCCGCGAGAAGCCGGCGACGATCGCGGCGCGCTGCAACTCACCCGCGCGCGTGGCGCGGGTGACCTCCACGTCGTGGAGGGGGTCCGATCCCGGTCGGCCGTGGTCATCGATGCCGAGTTGACCGTTGGTGCAGGTGACCAACACCACGCGGTACCCCAGGCCGGCGTAGTGCGACGTGATACCGGCGGTGAAGAGCGCCTCGTCATCCGGGTGTGCGTGGACGCACAGCAGCGTCGGAGCGAATGTCATCTGGAAAGACTACGAGGTGGCGAGTTGGATGATTCTCACGACCAGCAGCGTCCCCGCCACGCTCAAATAGGTTCCGATGGCCATCAAGAGCCACCGGCGACCACGCGACCGCTTGGGCCGCTCCAACAGGGCCAATCGCGGCATGCGCCAGTCGAGTCGATCGACGTCATACGAAACGCGCGCGCCCTGGCGGTGTAGTCCGATGGGGAGCCCAATGATGACGCCGACGCCGACGAAGCCACTCGTCCAGACGAGCATCGCGACCACGTTGACCGACGTGAAGAGCGTCGAGACCATCATCGTCACCGACAGCACGACGAGAATCGCGATGATCACCACGGCGATCGCGTTGAGCCAGCGCGCGTTGACCCAGGGACCGAGCGCCTCCCGGTCGTTCGCCATCAGCAGGACGAAGATCGAGGTGCTGGGCAGCATCAAGCCGCACATCGCCTGGACCGCCAACGTGATCAAGCCGAGCGGCGCGTGGGGCAACAGGACCACAATGCCGGCGACGACCAGCAGTCCTCCGAAGACGCTGTAGAAGCCCCTGGCGTCACGCAGGCGAACGTTCAGACCCTGGTTGAAGCGATTGGAGAGGTCGCCGACGGCGTAGCTGCTCGCCAGCGTCACGGCGGCGGCGCCGATGATGGACGCGTTCAACAAGACGATCGCGAACAGACCGCCGGTGTCGTGTCCCACGAACCTGTTGAGACCGCGCGCGACGCTGAGGGCGTTGACGTAGCCGTTGGTGCCGCCGTGCGGCGAAAGTCCGGCCGCGGTGATGCCCATCAACAGCGCCGCGGTGATCACCACGATGAACGAGCCAAGGATCGTATCGATTCGTTCGTAGTTCATCCAACGCGGCGAGATCTTCTTGTCGACGATGTTGCTCTGTTGGAAGTACAACTGCCAGGGCGCGACGGTCGTGCCGATGATCGAGATGATCAGCAACACCGCGGCCGAGGACGTGCCACCACGGATGCCGGGCACCGCCAGATCGCGAAACAGCGAATGGGACGCGACGTGGGCGTGCAGGACGAGCGGAATCATCAACACGTTGACGGCGACGAAGAGCATCATGAACCGTTCCCAGCGCTGGAACGATCCCGTCGCCGTGACGCCAAAGAGCGCGACGACGGCGATGGGCACCGACACGAAGGCCGACACGCCGAAGTACTCCATCGACAACGAGATGCCGATGAACTCCGTGACGATGATCAAGAAATTGAGCAGGAGGATCGAACTGATCGAGACGTTGCCCCATCGTCGTCCAATACGTTCGCGAATGAGTCGACCGTGACCGATACCGGTGACCGCGCCCAATCGAACGACCATCTCCTGGTTGACGATCAGGACCGGGATCAGCAGCGGCAGCGTCCAGAGCAGCGTGTAGCCGAAGTTCTGTCCGGCCTGCGCGTAGGTCGAGACGCCGCCAGCGTCGTTGTCGCCCACCATGACGATCAGTCCCGGTCCGATGATGGCGAGGAGCGTGAGGAGGCGTGCGCGAGTACCGCGCCGGATCCCCGGTTCGTAGTCCTTGACGGTGCCGAAGGCGCCCTTGATCTGATCCTTCGTTGCTTCGCTCACGCTTCCTCCTTTCTGTTCTCGTAGTGGTGCGGCACGCCCACGACGAGATTCGAAGGAGGGCTAGTGGCCTACCGAAGAGTTCGTGTGCGATCGTGCCGGGACGCAATGAATGAAGGTTGTACTAGGGGGTTTCAGTGAGCCCCCTTTGAACGTGACCCCACCGGGTACGGCGCGTCATTCCTCGACCGCCGTCATGCCGAACTCGCGTCGCCAGCCTTGCGGCAGCATCTCCTCGAGTAGGTCGTCCACTGTTACAACACCGATCATCGTCGAATGGCTCTCGTCGAGCACCGGTAACACGGTCAAGTTGAAGTCACTCATCTTGCGCGCCACTTGATGCACGTCCCAGAACGGGTGGACGTGGGCGAGCTGTGTGCGAGAGACGCTCAGGGCGAGTTCGTGACCCGGCGCGCGCACCAGCGGCGCGATCGACGCGGAACCGATGGGCTGTCCGTTCTCGTCCAAGACGAACACCGCGTGCAACGCTTCGGCCGGCACCCGTGAGGTGCGAATCGCCTCAAGGGCGTCGGCGACCGTCGCGGTCGCGGGCACCGAGACGAAGTCCGGGTTCATCAGTCCCCCGGCCGTGTCGGCGTTGTACGAAAGCAGTTGGCGGACCTTGGACTTCTGGATGTCGGGCAGGCGCTCGAGGATCGGCAGTCGGCGATCCTGGTCGATCTCGTTGATGAGGTCGGCCGCGTTGTCGGGCTCCATGCGCGCGAGCAGCCGCGCGGCGTCGGCGTCACTGCGCGCCTCCAGGAACTCCAACTGGTGCGTCGTGTCCAACTCTTCGAAGACGTCGGCCTCGAGTTCGCGGTCGGCGCCGACCGCTTCGATGATCTCCTCACCCTCTTCGTGACTGGCCTGCTCCACCAGGTCGGCGATCTGCGCCGGGTGAAGTTTGGAGAGTTTGCGGTAGGGGATGCGAAGCCGCGCCGTCGGGACGTGTGACACGAACGGCTCGATCGAGGCGAAGTCCACGATGGCCTCGGACTTGACGTGTTGACCGACGCTCTTGCCGAGGATTCGCCGGAGCAAGGGCCGCTTGCCGGGGTCGACGCCGACGACCTCCCACTTGTTGTCGATCTGGGCGATCTCGATCTCATTGGCAGTGATCAGACGGCCCCGAACCAGGTTGATCAGGTGGCGCGCGAGCAGGTCCTCGGCGAGCAAGAGCTCGCCCGGACGGCGTTCGAAACGTCGGAGGTCGACGCGCTTGCCTTCGAAGGTCATACGACCTTCGCTCAGGCCACCGATCTTTCGGATCGGCACGAACAGGTCTCGTCCCTCGATACGGATGACCGCACCCACGACGGGCGGGTGCGAGCTATCGCCGAGTCGCGCAACCAGGTCCTGGACGCGACCGATCCGGCCGCCGTCCGAGTCGAAGATCGGTCGGTGCAGAAACGTGGAGAGGTGGAGAATTTCAGTCATGTGACGCCTTTACAGGTCTTACAAGGTTACCCCCTCCGGACCGGCGCTCCCCCGGGGAACTTTGGTGACGAGAGGGCGAACTCGACGCGAACTCGCGTTCTCAGTGAAGCGTGGGCTTGAAGCGGGCCAGCACGTCGGCGACGAACGCGACGTCGTCATCGCTCACCCCGGCGTGCGTGACGAAACGAGCACGACGAGGACCGACCGTGCCGCCGTCGACGCCGAGGTTCGCGAGCTCCTCGACGAGCTGACGGGCCTGGGGGTGGTCGAAGGCGATGATGTTGGTGCGACACGTCGAGGGGTCGTACCCGGCCTCGGGGAACGTCGTGGCGAAGAGTTCGGCCAGGGTACGGGCGCGCGCGTGGTCATCGGCCAGACGCTCGACCATCTGATCGAGCGCGACGAGTCCGGCGGCGGCCAAGAACCCCGCCTGCCGCATCGCGCCGCCGAGGCGTTTTCGTTCGATCCGCGCGCGCACCATCAAGCCGGCCGGACCGGCGAGCAGCGAGCCGGCCGGCGCGCAAAGGCCCTTCGAGAGGCACGTCATCACCGTCGTCGCCGGCGCCGCGTACTGCGCCGCGGACGTGCCCGTTGCGACGACCGCGTTGAACAGGCGCGCGCCGTCGAGGTGCACGGGCCGATCACCGATCGCGTGCGACAGCGCCTCGATGTCGGCGACGTCCAACGGCGTGCCGCCCGAGGGCATGTGCGTGTTCTCGAGTGCCACCATCGCCACGTGCGGCTGATGGTCGTCCTCGGCGTCGATGACGTCAAGGACGTCGCGTAGGGCCAACGCGCCGTTGGTGTCGTCCACGGTGGCGAATTGGATCGATGAGTTGCGCGCCGCGGCGCCCATCTCGAAGCTGACGACGTGCTGGCCCCGACCGGCGATCACGAGGTCACCGGGACTGGTGAGGACGCGCACGGCGATCTGATTGCCCATCACGCCCGAGGGCACGAAGACCGACGCCTCCTTCCCCACCAGGGCGGCGAAGCGCTCCTCCAACGCGTGGATCGTCGGGTCCTCGTCGTACCCGTCGTCGCCCACGACCGCGACCGCCATTGCGTCGCGCATCGCCTGGGTCGGTTGCGTGACCGTGTCGCTGCGCAAATCCACTCGCCGAGTCATGGTCAGAGGCTACCGGCCGACTTCTACACTGTCGAAATGCACGAAGAGATGATGACTCGTTTCAATGGCAACGGTGTCAACCAGGAACTCGGCATCGAAGTCGTATCCCTCTCCCCAGAAAAGGTGGTGCTGCAAGTCGAGGTCGGCCCCAAGGTCCACCAGCCCTACGGCATCTTGCACGGGGGCGTCTCGGCGTTGATGGCCGAAGGTGCCGCGTCGATCGGCGGCGCGGTGAGCGTGGAGGCCGACGAGATCGTCGTCGGGACCGAGCTCAACTGCTCGCACCTACGTTCGATGAGCAGCGGCACGTTGACCGCGACGGCGACACCGGTGCGAAAGGGCCGCAACGTCCACGTGTGGGCGATCGACCTCACCGACGAGAACGGCCGGATGATCTGCATCGCGCGCTGCACTTTGCAGGTGCTGAAGGCACCCGACCCGCCGACGGCCTGAGACCTAGACTTTGCCGAAGGCAATCCAGCGAAGGAGCTGACCAATGGGCGTTCGCTTTAAGGGTTGGGGCATCGCCCTGCCGGACCGTGTCGTCACGAACGACGAGCTCTCTCAGACGCTCGACACCTCCGACGAGTGGATCGCCGAACGGACGGGCATCCGCGAGCGCCGAATCGGCGGCTCGGCCGTTTCCCTCGGCGTCATCGCCGGCCGCAACGCCATCGAGGACGCGGGTCTCGTGATCGGTGACATCGATTTCCTCGTGCTCGCGACGACGACGCCGGACCGACTCTGTCCCGCGTCCGCGCCGATGATCGCCAACGAGCTCGGGCTCAACTGTCCGGCCATGGACGTGAACGCGGCCTGTAGCGGCTTCATGTACGCGGTTCGCGTGGCCCAGGGACTCCTCGAGACTGGCGCGCGCCGGATCCTCGTCATCGGCTCGGAGAACCTGTCGCGCTGGGTCGACTGGAGCGACCGCAACATGGCCGTGCTGCTCGGCGACGGGGCGGGCGCCGCGGTGCTCGAGTACGACGCGGACGAGACGGACGTCTTGTCCTTCGTGTTGGGCGCCGACGGGTCGGCCGCCGACCTGCTCACCTGCGAACACGGCGGCTTCTTCTGGATGGACGGCAAGGAGGTCTTCCGTCGGGCCGTTCGTGTCGTCGTCGACTCGGCCGAAGAGGCCATGAAGATCGCCGAGGTCAGCCCCGACGACATCAGTCTCGTCATCCCCCACCAGGCCAACGTCCGCATCATCAAGGCCGCGACCCAGCGACTCGGCATCCCGATGGAACGAACCGTCGTGACCCTCGATCGCTACGGCAACACGTCGAGCTCGTCCATTCCGCTCGCGTTCTACGACGCCCGCGAGAACGGACGGGTGAAGCGCGGCGAGTACGCGCTCATGACCGGCTTCGGCGCCGGCATGACGTGGGCCTCGGCCGTCGTGCGGTGGTCGCGTTGAGCGGTCCGTCGCTCATCATCCTCGCCGCCGGTCGCGCCCGGCGCTACGGCGGGGTGAAGCAGTTGGCCCCCATCGGCAAGCATGGTGAGGGCGTCATCGACCTCCTTGCCTCGGACGCCTGGGCCTCGGGGTTCGAGGACATCGTCATCGTCGTCAACTCCGACACCGGTCGACAGATCGAAGAGCACGTCGCCGCGCGCTGGCCGAAGGAGCACAAGGTCAGTTTCGCGGTCCAGAGTCGTCTGCGCGGCACGGTCGACGCCGTCCTCGCCGCCGAGAGCAACCTGGATCTCTCCAAACCCTTCGGCGTCTCCAACGCCGACGACCTCTACGGCCGCGCCGCGTTCCTGTTGCTCGGTGAGCGACTCGCCGCCAGCTCGCACAACTGCCTCGTCGGCTTCGAACTCGACCGCGCGCTCGTGGGCGATCTCCCGGTGTCGCGAGGGACCTGCATGGTCGAGGACGGTCGGCTCACCGAGATCGTGGAGCGACGCAACGTCCACTCGACCCTCGAGGGCTACGACGCCGACGACGGCCTCGAGCCGGTCTCGCTCTCGCCACTCGCGACGGTCTCGATGAACCTCTGGGGCTTCCAGCCGTCGATCATCCCCCTCATGCAAACGTCGATCAAGCAACACGACTTCGAGACCGACTCCGAGCTCCAACTGTCGACCTTCGTCGGTCAGGTCTTGGAGAGCACGGACCTCGTGTTCGAGGTGCTGCCGACGCGTTCGCGCTGCATCGGCATCACCCACGCCAAGGATCTGCCCGTCGCCCAACTTCTCGTTCGCCTGGAGATCGAATCGGGACATCGTCCCGAGTACGCCTTCGTCTGACCGGCGTCACACGCCGGTGTCGATCACCGCGATGGACGGACCGTTCTCCGAAAGTGCCGAGCAGCTACGACGACGATCCTCGAGTGTCCGACGCGATGGATCCGTCACGGATGCGAACCCGACGCCCGGTGTGCGACGCGACGTCCTCGTCGTGCGTCGCGATGATGATCGTCACGCCGAACTGCTTCTGCAGGTCGTCCAGCAGCGCCATGAACTCGCTCGCGTTCGTGGAGTCGAGGTTGCCGGTCGGTTCGTCGGCGATGATGACCTCCGGTGCGTTGGCCAGCGCACGCGCGATGGCGACACGTTGCTGTTCACCACCGGACAGCCGTGACGGCAAGTGCTCGAGTCGATGGCCGAGGCCGACCTGATTGAGCAACTCGCGGGCGCGCAGCGTGCGCTTCTCGTGCGAGGACTCGCGCGGCACCATCGCGATGGCGACGTTCTCTTCGGCACTCAACGTCGGTATGAGGTTGAACTGCTGGAAGACGAAGCCGATCTCGCGAGAACGGATATCAGTGAGCACACCGTCCGACTCGTCTTCGAGCGCTCGGCCCGCGAAGCGGATCTGCCCCGACGTGGGCGAATCGAGCGCGCCCAGGAGTTGCAGCAACGTCGTCTTCCCGGAACCACTCGGACCTTCGAGCGAGACCGTCTCGCCACGCGCGATCTCCAGGTCGATGCCCCGAAGTGCGTTGACCGTCACGCCGCCTTTGGTAAAGGTGCGGGTGACGCCCTTCAACTGATAGAGCGGTTCCCCCGCAGGAGGAGTTCGCTCCTCGTCATTCAGGACCTGTGTCATTGAGATCGCCTTTCGATTGGAGAGCCGGTCATCCGAGGTCTCGCAACGCCGACGCCGGAGAGAGTCGAGCCGCGCGCCATCCGCCGGCGGCACCGGCGATGAGTCCGCCGAGGAGCGCCCCGGCGAACGCGATCACGATCGTGAGGGGATGGATCGGTGCGGTCAGGTGGACGGTTCGTGCCACCGTGGCCGAGGTCGTCTGACCCAAGAGACCGCTGACCTTCGACGCGCCGACCGCCAGGCCGGTGCTGGACACACTGAGGGCCGGTCCGACCGCGCCGATGATGCCGCAGATCGCGGCCCCGACGGCGACGCCGATGACGCCACCGACGACGCCGATACCCAACGTCTCGGCCATGATCTGGCGCACGACGCGTCCGCGCGACCAACCGATCGCCCGCAGCGATCCGATCTCGCGCACGCGCTTGGAGACACTCGACAACGTCAGGAGACCGGCGATGAGGAACGCGGCCAAGAGCACGACCAGCGCCAACGCGCCACCCAGGTCGTTGGCGAGCTTGCGGGCGTTCGAGAGACTGCCGGTCACCTGGTCGGCCAGCGACGCCGACGTCAGTACCGTCGCGCCGGGCAGCGCCGCCTTGATCGCCTTGGCGACGCTGTTGACGTCATTGGCGTTGTCGACCGACACCAGCACCTCGTTGATACGTCCGGTGTTCGTCGACAACGTCTGGAGGTTCGAGATGGCGAAGTAGACGTCCGAGACATCGCCCGTCAATGTCGGATTGACCAAACCGACGATCTTGTAGCCGACCTTGTTGATGGTGAGCGTGTCGCCGACCTTAAGCCCCTTCTGCGACGCGTAGGCCGTCGTGACCAGTACTTCACTCTTCGCGACGGACGGTGTCGTGGAGAGCCACGTGCCCTTCACCAACTGGGCCTTGGTGACCAATCCCGACGTGGTGTTCGACGGATCCACGCCGGCCACCGTGTAGGTCGACGTGCTGGTGTTGGTGGTTGGAGGATTGAGGACCTCATTCACCGTGCGCTCAGGGATGACCACGTTCTCCTCGTAGGACTTTTGGGCCGGCGTGAGGCACTTGGCGAACGCGGTCGTCGCGCCGGCGCCGAAGCGAAACCCACCGCCGCCGCCAAACCCACCGCCGCCGCCGCCCGTACCAGACGGCAGCGTCGTGGTGGTCGAGCCCAGTTGCTTGGTGATGATCGCCTGGATGCAGGTTCGTTCAGTCGCTTGTTCGGCGGCCGTGAGGACCGGCGGCTTGACGTTCGCCGAGATCGTCTGTCCGCCCGTCTTCACCGACGCGGTGATCTTCGGCACCGTGCCGGTCTCATGGAGGGCGTCAAGTGACAGGGCGCCCACGGCGCTCTTCACGCCCTTGACCTGCGCGACGGTGCTGACGGCCTGGGAAGGAAAGGTGATCAAGGTCCCCGGTACAAAGAAGTCGTGCGTGAACTTGGTGCCCGCCGGTCCGAGTTTGGCCAGGTCCGTGATGACCGACGAGTTGGCGGCGGCGAGGGCCGCGGCGTCCGAAGAGTTGAGACCGCCTCGCCCGGCGAAGAAGCCACTTCCCCCACCGCCGGTGAATCCGCCACCACCGCCACCGAAACCGCCACCGCCACCGCCGAAGCCGTTCGAGGGGAGCGTCGTGGTCGTGGTTGCCGTGGTGAGCGTCGGAGCCACGGTTCGCGTGACGATGATGTCCGTTCCGACGGAGTTCAGCGGCGACAGCGCCTTGTTCTGCGCGTCACTCAGTCCCTGGGACACCCCGATGATCCCCATCACCAGACCGACACCGGCCGCGAGTCCGATCGCCGTAACCACGGTTCGACCCAGTCGTCGTCGTAATTCATTCCATGCGTAACTGAGAGAGAACACGGGGACCTGCCAGGGGGTTTCGTGGCCAAACTTTTTGGCCTCGCCGCGAACAGTAGCCAATCGAATTTCGAGATTGAGACGTTTCTTACGTCGGTGACGGCATTTTTATGACTGCCTTACCTATCAATTATGTTGCGCGAACGAATGGTGCCACGACGCGAGCGGTCGGGTTCGACACGCGAGTCGCCCGGTCGGCGAACGGCGGCGCCGATGCGTGGCGATGGTGATCAGTGGCCCACGTGCCATTTGTCGCACGTACCGCATCTGTAGGCGGTCATCGGTGCGCCGTCGCGCTTCGTCAGCGAGTGGGCTTGCGCCTCGGCCAGCGCACGCGTCGCGTAGCCCTTCTTCGGCCGACCGCTCTTGGTGGTGTGCGCGCTCGCTCCCCGATGAAGCGACGTGCCGGCGTTCCTCTTTGGATCGCCGTGACGTCCCGACCAAAAGAACACGAAGGCGAGCACCGCGACGACGACGACGAGTACGACGACGGTGGCCACGAACTCTCAGCCTACGACCGAGGTGAAACGATGGCGTCCGCTGGTCGCGCGGGTTGGGGTCGCCCGGCTTCAATGCCAGTCGCGCGACGGCGTGGTCGCGCCCAGTCGCAGGGTCTCGACGGACTCCGCCGTAAGGGCCAAGGTCCCCTGACCGCGCTGCAACGTGCCACGGATCATCAACGCCGGCGACTTTCGCGCGACGAGTGACCAGCGAGCCCACGCACCCTTGGAGAAGATCACGTTGACGTGACCCGTCTCGTCCTCCAAGTTGATGAAGACCGCGCCGTTCGCGGTCTCGGGGTGTTGGCGGTGCGTCACGACGCCGGCCACGAGCACCCGCGAACCCTCGGCGCCGATGAGAGCGTCGGCGCGCGTGACGCCGCGTTCGTCGAGGTAGTCACGCACCAACGCGATCGCGGTCGCCTCGGGCGTCAGTCCCATCGACCACATGTCGTCGGCCACGCGCTCCATCTCACTCGTCGCCGGCAGGACCGGCGCCTCGAGGCCCGTGACCACGCCGGGCAGTCGATCGAGCGTGCCCTGGGCCGCCGCGCCGGCCGACCACGCGAGCGCCCGGCGCGTGGCGCCGAAGGAGTCCAGCGCGCCCGCGGCGGCGAACACCTCGAGGTGGTGCTGTTGGAGACCGGCGCGGCGCACCAGGTCCGAGGAGTCGCGCCACGGCGCGCCCTCCACGACGCGCGTCGCGAGCTCTTCGCCGATGGTGCGCAGGTCCCCCAGGCCGAGTCGCACGTCGGGGTCCTCGGGGTCGCCCTCGAGTGAGGCGCCGACGCCCGAACGGTTCACGTCCGGTCGTCGCACGCGCACACCGTGACGCTGCGCGTCGGCGACCAGGCTTTGGGAGGACCAGAAGCCGAGCGGCTGGGCGTTCAGCATCGACACGAGGAACGCCGCCGGGTAGTGGACCTTCAGCCACGCCGAGCAGTAGACGAGGTGCGCGAAAGAGACCGCGTGGGACTCGGGGAACCCGAAGTTGGAGAACGCCGCCAGCGCGTCGAAGAGTTGGTCGGCCGCCGCGCCGACGATGCCGTTCTCGGCCATGCCGGAGTAGAAGCGACTCTTCAGTTTCATCATTCGCAACTCCGAGCGCTTGGCGGCCATGGCCTGGCGCAGTTCGTCGGCCTCGGCCGGCGAGAAGCCGGCGACCGCGACGGCCATCTCCATCAGTTGCTCCTGGAAGAGCGGCACGCCGAGCGTGCGCCGCAGGATCGGCTCGAGTCGCGGGTGCAGGTACGTGACCGGCTCGTCGCCGCGACGGCGTCGGATGTAGGGGTTGACGGCGTTGCCCTGGATCGGACCGGGGCGGATGATCGCCACCTCGATCACGATGTCGTAGAACGTGCGCGGCTTGATGCGCGGCAGGGTCGCCATCTGCGCGCGCGACTCCACCTGGAAGACGCCGACGGTGTCGGCTTCGCACAGCAGGTCGTAGACCGCGTCCTCCTGGGGCAGCGCCCCGAGGTCGATCGTGACGTCGTAGAAGGACTCCACCTGCTTGACGCAGCGGTGCAGCGCGTCGAGCATCCCGAGGCCCAGCAGGTCGAACTTCACGAGCCCGATCGCCGCGCAGTCGTCCTTGTCCCACTGCAGGACCGTGCGCCCGGGCATGCGGCCCCACTCGACCGGACAGACCTCGATCACCGGCCGATCGCACAGCACCATGCCGGCCGAGTGGATGCCCAGGTGCCGGGGGCGATTGAGCATCTGGCTCGCCATGGTCGTGACGAGCTCGGGCACGTCGGGGCTGGCGGTCATGGTGTGGCGATCGACGCTGTCGCGCAGCACGTTGGCCTGCTCCTCGTCGTAGCCGAAGGCGCGCGCCACGTCGCGCAGCGCCGAGCGCGGCCGATACGTGATGACCGCGGCGACCTGGGCCGCGTGGCGCCGGTCGTAGCGCTCGTAGACGTACTGGATCACCTCCTCGCGCCGACCGGACTCGATGTCGACGTCGATGTCCGGGGGGCCGTCACGCGCCGGGGACAAGAAGCGCTCGAAGAACAGGTTCAACTTCACCGCGTCGGCGTTGGTGATGCCCAACGAGAAGCAGACCGCCGAGTTCGCGGCCGAGCCGCGGCCCTGGCAGTAGATGTCGTTGCGACGACAGAACTCGGTGATGTCCCAGACGGTGAGGAAGTAGCCGGCGAAGCCGAGGGTCTTGATGACGCCGAGTTCGTGGTCGATCTGGTGCCACGCGCCGGCGACCCGCTCCTCCTCGCGGGTGCCGTAGCGCTTCGTCGCGCCGTCGGCCACGATCGCTTCGAGATAGGACTGCTCGTCCATCCCCGCGGGTGTCGAAAAGGGCGGCAGGTTGGGCGCGACCAGGCGAAGGTCGAAGGCGAGCGCGGTGGCGAGCTCTCCGGCCTGGTCGACGACCCCCGGCCAGCGCGCGAAGCGCCGGCGCTGCTCGGCGTCGCTGCGCAGGTGCGCGAGCGGGCTCGCGTTGAGCCACCCCTCCATCTCCTCCAAGCTCTGGCGCGCGCGCAGCGCCGAGAGCACGTTGGCGCGCGCGAAGGCGTCGGGCGTGGCGTAGTGCACGTTGTTCGTCGCCACGAGCGTGACGTCGTGACGCACGGCCAGCTCGGCCAGGACGTCGTTGCGCGCGACGTCGTCGGGCGCGCCGTGGTCCCAGATCTCGACCGCGACGTGGTCGCGACCGAAGGTGGCCACGAGACGCTCGAGTTCGCGCTGGGCGGCGCGCGGTCCCCGGTCCATGAGGGCGCGCGTCAGGGCGCCCTTGCGACAGCCGCTCAAGACGAGCCACTCGCGCTGCGCGTCCGCGACCTCCTCGAGGCTGAAGCGCGGCGCGCCCTTCTCCCCGCGTCGCAGATGGGCCTCACCGAGCATCGTCGAGAGCGCGCGGTAGCCCTCGGGTGAACGCGCGAGCACGACGAGGTGCGCGCCCGAGGGGTCGTGAACCCCGACGCGGTCGTCGTCGGCGTCGATCGAGATCTCGGTCCCGAAGACCGTGGGCAGGCCGAAGGCCCGGGCCGCCTCGGCGAAGCGCACGACCCCGTAGAAACCGTGGTGGTCGGTGAGCGCCAGTCCCGAGAGACCGAGGCGCGCCCCTTCGGCGGCGAGCTCTTCGGGGTCGCTCGCCCCGTCGAGGAAGCTGAAGCCCGAGTGGGCGTGGAGCTCGCCGTAGGTCGCCATCAGTCGTAGATCCCCGCGAGCCACCACCGGCTCGACTCGGCGGTGAGCAACAACGCCTCGCCCGACACGAGCAGGACCTGTACGTGGGCGCGGCGGCGATTGAGCGACCACCAACGCTCGACCAGCGGCCACGGTCCGGCGTACCAGATGACCTCACGCCGCAACTGGTGCGAGAACAGCAGCGTCGTGGGCGCCTCGCTGAGGAATCCCCGCGCGCCCATGAGGACCGCGCGGTCGTTGCCGTCGCGCAGTTGCACCGCCACCGGACGACGCAGCGTCGTGGCCGGTGAGGGCGCCCGCATCTGGCCCGGCCACGGCGCGACGTCGCGAACGGCGCTCTTCGGCGAGCCCCACGGCACCAGCGTCGCGCGGTCCTCGGGGACCCGGCCGCCGCACAGCGACGCCACGACCACGGCGTCGGTGCCGAGACGTCGGCGCACGCGGTGCGCGGCGGCCTCGGCGCGGTCGTCCCCGGCCCCGCGCTGGCCGAAGAAGCCCATCTGCTCATCGTGGGGGTCCGTCTCGCCGCGCAGTTGGCGAAGACGCGCGGCCAGCTTGAGGTCGCGCTGACCGTCGAGTTCGAAGAGCTCACCGCGCGCGACGCGGTGCAGGACCAGCGCGTGCTTGTTGAAGCGTTCGGCGACGCGCGCCACGTCGAGGTCGGCGAAGGAACCGACCGTGTGCAGGCCGAGTCGTTGACAGGTCGTCGCGACGTCCTTTCGACCGAGCACCGAGAGCGGCAGCGAACGCCGGAACGACTCGGTCGTACCCGGCGCGAGCACGAGCGCACGCCGCGCGCACGCCTCGGCGCAGAACAGTCCGTCGGCGATGCCGAGCGAGGGCTCGTGACCCGTGACCTCCGCAACCGTCGCGCGCACGTTCTCCATCACCGCGGCCTCGCCACCGAAGAACCGACTCGGTCCGCGAACGGGCAGTACGAACAGGCCGAGACGCACCGACTCGGTGAAGGGACACAGCACGCTGAGCGCGTCGAGCAACGCGAGGTGATCGCGCAGCGTCGAACCATCCGGCGCCTCGTCGCTCAGGGCCTCGATCCATATCGCGAGGAGGCGCTCCACTAGTTGGCCTCGCAGCGTCCCCTGCGACTGGGGAGGACCACCACGTGCTCGCCGGCACGAATCGCTTCGCCGCGTCCGCCGATGCGCACGGTGAGATAGCGCGCGTCGAGTCGCGACGACGTCGCCCACTGCGCGTTGGTGATGTCGAAGGAGAGGTCGGCCGGCAACGGCCACAGCGAGGCCGGCTCGGCGAGCACGATCAACACCGTCCCTCGTTCGCGCACCCGGTCGACGAGTCGACGCGCGGCGCCGTGCGAGGCGCGTGACGGTGGTCGCACGATCAAGAGGTCCACCCCGTCGAGCAGGTCGGCCGCGGACTCGGCCCACGCCCCGCGCGGACGCGGCACGAAGAGCACGCGACGCAGGTCCACGCCGAGGTCGGCGATCGCGACGACGCCCGGGTCGTCCACGCCCACGACCGCGCTCCAGTGACCGCGCGCGCTCGACTCGGTGAGGAGACTGAGGGCGAGGCTCAGCCCACCCAGTCCCGGTTGGGCCTGCACGACGACGCTCGAACCACGGCGCAGTCCCCCGTTGGGAACGAGCGGCCCCCAGGGCTCGCCCAGGGGCAGTAGCCGGCTCTTGGCGAGCGCGACCGGGCGAAGGCTCGCCACCAGATCTTCAGGCAGCGTAGGGCGATTGGCGGAAAAAGCGAACATGTGTTCGTAAGATAGTCGGTTCCGGTAACAGACGCCAATGGCTGGGGATCACCCATAAGAATGGCCGTATGTGTGGACGTGTCGCCCTCTTCACCCCGCCGGTTCGCCTGGCTCGGCTCCTCGACGCCGCCCTCGCGGCGGGCTTCGACCCCGACGCCCAGCCCAGTTGGAACGTCGGGCCGCAACGACGGCTCTTCGCCGTCGCCGAACACGGTGACGAGCGTCTCATGGACCGCTACCGCTGGGGACTGATCCCCAGTTGGTCCAAGGACCCCAAGATCGGCAACCGACTCTTCAACGCGCGCGGCGAGACCGTCGCCGAGAAGCCCTCCTTTCGCAGCGCCTTCGCCAAGCGACCGTGCGTCATCCCCGTCGACGGCTTCTACGAGTGGGACCACCGTCCCGGGTACGCGAAGCAGCCACACTTCTTCACGCGCACCGACGGACAACCGATGCTCTTCGCCGGACTCTACGAGTACTGGCGCAGCCCCGAGGAGCCGGCCGACGCCGAGTTGACCAGGACGTGCACGATCATCACCACCACGCCGAACGACGACATGGACGCGATACATGACCGCATGCCCGTTGTCCTCGAACTCGACGACGTCGAGACCTGGATCAACGTGCGAGAGCACGAGCCCGAGGAGCGACTGCAGCTGATCGCGCCGGCACCGAGCGGCACGCTCATCCACCACGGCGTCGGTTCGTCGGTGGGATCCGTGAAGAACGATGGACCGGCGTTGATCGAGGCGGTCGAGTCCACGCTGTTTTGATTCAAAAAAGCCGAAAACCCCGAGTGACCAGTGAGCCGAAGCTCACCCGCCCCTCGGGGTTCCCGAAGGCACATCATTCGCTGACCCGTGTCGGACAGGCCACCGCTTGACGGCTGGCACTTCACGTCATTCGTCGTTACTGACCGCGGACCGAACTCCGCTGCCCGTTGGAGGAGTTCTGTTCCTCTTGCGAGGCCCCTCTCCCCTCCTGATCCGAATCCCCTTTCGGTTCTCCGTCTCATTCGACAGGTGCTACGTGAACTACGAGTGATACTGTGCCAGACCTTGCGAGCCGACGTCGCCTCAAATCCTGATATCAGGAACTTTTGCCCAAAAGTTGTCACGTTTTCCACCGGTTTGTTCACACAGAGCACAACTTTCAACCATTTAGACGCATCTTTTCCACAGCCTGACTCGTCGCGTGGGCCGCGTTGAGGGGCGATTCTGACGGTGTCACTCACGGATCTGGCGCTGCCCCCTTCCGTCTGGTGGCGCCTTGCGTCCCGTCGTTGGTCAAGTGGTGCCTTAACCTCCGACCTATGCCCGCTTCGCGTCCCGCGCGTGACGATTGCTCGTCGTCGCGACACTCGCGCGCGACGGAGCGCGCGGACGTGGCACCCGAGCGATGACGATCCTCTTCGCGTTGCTGACGTCGCTCACCAACGCGCTCGCGGTCACGTTGCAACACATCGCGAGCACGAGTGACACGGAGAAATCTTCCGGCTGGGCGTTCGTCAAGTACCTGTTACGTCATCCACTCTGGCTGTTGGGTTGGCTCGCGCTGTGCGGATCGTTGGTGTTCCAGGCGTTGGCCCTGCACTTCGGCCCGTTGTCCCTCGTCCAGCCGATCCTCGTGACGGAGTTGATCCTCGCCCTGGTCCTTCGTCAGCTCTGGTTGCGTCAGTCGATCCGTGGCGTCACGTGGTTGGCCGCCGTCGTCACGGGCGCCGGTCTGGTGACCTTCCTCGTGATCACGTCACCGCGCGGCGGCTCGTTCCTTCCCGTTTCGTCGGCGTGGACGGTTCCGTCGCTCGTCTGCGCCGCGGGCGTGGCGCTGTTGGTCGCCCTCGCCCGGCGCGGTTCGCCGGCGCGTCGCGCGGCGCTGTTCGCGAGTGCCACGGCGGTCACGTGGGCACTCGAGGCGACGTTCATCAAGGCCACGACGGACACCATCAGCGCGCTCGGCTTCGGTGGGGCGTTCACGCGTTGGCCCGTGTACGCGTTGATCGTCGGCGGCGTGGTGGGGCTGCTCTGTGAGCAGGCCGCGCTGCACGTCGGTCCGCTCAGTGTGTCCCAGACCTTCATCGTCATCGTCGATCCGGTCGTGAGCGTCGTGCTGGGAATCTGGCTGTACCGCGAACGGCTGCATCACGACGCGCTGCATCTGACCATCGGTGTGCTGGCCTTCGTCGTCATGTGTGCCGGCATCGTCGCGCTCACGCGCACGGCACCCGCGACGATGAGCGCCGACGTGCACCGCGTCTGACGATCAGTCGTCCCACAGTCGTTCGGTGTAGATGGTCCGCCACGATCGTCGCGCCGCCGTCGCGCCCCAGATCGACGTCGCACACGCCAGGCACAACACGAACGCCATCGGGAGCCAGACACCGTGTCGCGGATACGTCGCCACGATCGCGCCGGCGACGCTCGTCTCTCGACCCTGCACGGCGACGGCGACGCCCCAAATGAGAAACGCGATGAACGTCAGCGAGAGCGAGATGGACGTCAAGACGCTCACGGTTCGTCCGAAGCGAAGTGTCTCGGGCGGAAGGCTCGCTCGGTGGGCGACGACGACGAGGCCGGCGATGGTGACGACCCACCCGCCAATGGCGATGACCCACATGGCGCTCCCGACGTGCGCCGCGACTGCCGAATGCACCCCGATCCATTGTCCGGTCGGACCTTCCGGGCGAGAACCCTCGGTGAGGATGCCTTGGATGATGCGCATGGCCACAAGGAGGGCCACGGTGGCGACCGGCACCCAGGTGAGTACGTAGGTCGCGCGACGATTGTGCAGCTTCTCGCGAACGATGCCGTAGCGCAACGTCCCCAGGCCCACGATCAAGACGAGCAACGTCACTGAGAACAGGGCGTCCATGATCATGGACGCGCCACCGATGACCCACGTGGTCGCCGACATCGACGGGTGCACCCAGTGGTACCCCGCCTCGGACACGACCCTCGTCCGGAAGAGTGTCAGTTGGAACGGGTAGCCGATCTCTACGGCGCCGGCACTGGAATGAACGACACCTCCTCCCGTGACGAAGGTGAGGAACGGCGCGATCGCGAGCCACGGAAGCGTACCGAGGGCCACCGACGTTCTGGTTCGCGTGGCGAGCAGTCCGTAACTGTGCGGCATGCCTCGTGCCCGGAGACGTGATCGCAGCGCGTCACGGAACAGGCCGAACGCGATGAGTCCCTCCGAACGTCCTTCGGCCCGAAGATCGTCGATCACCGCGCGCATCTCTTCGCCGTAGCGCTCGGTCCACCAGGTCGGATAACAGCGCAGGGCGAGGTCGACCAGGTCGCGGGCCATCGTCAACCGATCTCTCCGAGCCGGCGAAGCCCGATCGTCGCGACCTTCATCGCGCTCTGCAATCGTTCGGTCAACACGGCCGAGCCCGCGCCGGTGATGCGATACGGTCGGCGGCGGTCCTTCGACGGGAGCGGCGCGACGAGGCCCTCTTCTTCCAGACGCACGAGGACGCCGTAGAGGGTGCCCGGTCCGAAGACCGTGCCGGTCATCTCCTCGATGTCCTTGATAATCGCGTAGCCGTGTTTCGGTCCGCCCGTCAGGCTCGTCAGCACGAGGATCGTCGGGTCCTGTGTTCGACCGAGCCGCTTCGATTCCATCGCACCACCTCCCTGTCTAGACTACTACGGAAATCGTAATAGTTCAACGCGCGAGTTGATTGCCGCCGTTCGCGAATGAGGGCGCTCGCTCCTTCATGGTGGGACCGCAAAGTGACGTTGGTCGCAATCAATGAGGAAACGGACATTGACGATTCCATTGAAATGTCAAGGAGTTGCGCCTTTGTTTTGAACAATCGATACTAAAATTGCGGCGTGTCGTTCGTATGGCCGTCGTCGACCATCACGTGTTTCATCTGCTGTCACCTCAGCAGTCAAGTGCCTCGCTGTTCGAAAAGCGTGGCCCCTCATCACGAAACCCTACGACGCGAATCGTGAGTGACGTGCCCTCGCCACAGCCTCATCGCGAGGGTCCGCGTAGGAGCTTCTGGATCACCATCAGCGTCGGTGTCGTATTGATCGGCTGCCTGACTTCGTACCTCGGCGCCAACAACTTGGCCCAGAACGCGGCCCAACGGGCCCGAGCGAATCTACAAACAACGACCGCCGAGATCTCATCGACTCTGAACTTGGCGATCCAGCACGAGCAGGACCTGGCGATCAGCGCGGGTGCCTACATCGTCGAGAACCCCAACGCCTCAGAATCGAGCTTCATTCGATGGGTCAACAATGTCGACGCCTTCCAGAGATATCCCGAGATCCTCGCCGTCGCCGAGGTCGAGGTCGTCACTCCGTCGCAACTGCCGGCCTTCGCCGCTCGCGCCGCCATCAACGAAAAGGAGTCCAAGGCGCCGAGCCAAACCTTTACCTTGACGCCCCCAGGCAAGCGCCCGTTCTACTGTCTCGTCGACGTCGAGCACGCGCGGGCGGGCCAGACCGAGATCCCCATCGGTCTCGACCTGTGCGACTCGTCCCTCGGACCTCAACTGCTCCAGGCCCGTGACTCCGGTCAACCCACCTACGCCCCCGACTCGCTAGGCGGCAACGCCGCGTTCGCGGTCGGGACACCGCTGTACCGCGACGGCAGCCATCCCGCCACGGTGGCCGGCCGGCGCGCGAGCCTCATCGGCTTCACCGGCACCGAGATCTTGCCCAACCGAATCCTCATGTCCGCGCTGGCCGGACACCCCGGAACGGCGATTGCGTTCCGCTATCAACGAAGCGGCTCGAACGTCGCGTTCAAGGCCGGAAAGGTCCCGAAGGGTTCCACGTCGGCATCGATCAGCCTTCATAACGGGTGGCACGTCCAGGTCTTCTCGGCCGCCGTGGCGGGGGGCGTCTTCGGTGACGGTGACGCGACGTTGCTCCTATTCGGGGGAGTGTTGCTCAGCCTCTTGCTCGGGTTGTTGATCTACGTTCTGGGCACCAGTCGCTCGAACGCCATGCAACTCGTGAGGGAACGCACCGATCAGTTGCAACATCAGGCGCTCCACGACTCACTGACCGGACTTCCCAATCGCGCCCTGATCCTCGACCGCATCGATCGGATGTTGGCGCGTTCGAGACGAGAGCACACCGACGTCGCCGCACTCTTCCTCGACGTCGACAACTTCAAAGACATCAACGACACATTGGGCCATCGGGCCGGCGACGAACTTCTTGTCAGTGTCGGCGAGCGATTGAAGAGCGCGGTTCGCGCGAACGACACGGTGGGGCGCCTCGGCGGCGACGAATTCGTTGTCCTGGCCGACGGCGTCTCCCTCGACGCCGGCGTGGACGTGGTCGCGGACCGTCTCCTCGACGTCATGGCGACGCCCTTCATCATCTCCGCGAGTAAGGTGCCGCTCGCCGTGTCGGCGAGTATCGGCATCGCCGAAGGCGACCGCCCGACACCCGAGTCGTTGCTCCAAGACGCCGACATCGCTCTCTACCAGGCGAAGGCGGCGGGCAAGTGCCGCGCCGTGAAGTTCGTCCCTTCCATGCAGGAGTCGGTGGACCATCATCGACGCCTCGAGGTCGACCTCGGGGGTGCCCTCGAAGCCGCCCAGTTCTTCTTGATGTACCAGCCCACGGTCGACCTGGCGACGGGCGCGTTCACGGGTGTCGAGGCGCTCCTGCGGTGGCGCCACCCCGAGCGCGGAGTCGTGCTGCCCGATGACTTCATCCCCGCGCTCGAATCCTCGGGACTCATCATCCCGGTCGGCGCGTGGGTCCTGCACGAGGCGTGTCGTCAGGGCGCGATCTGGCAGGGCCGCGGCCACCGCTTCACCGTCTCGGTGAACATCTCGGCGAAACAGCTCGAACGCGACCAACTGGTCACCGACGTGCGAGAAGCGGTCGCGATGAGCGGTTTCGACCCGAACGAACTGATCCTCGAACTCACCGAGACGGCGCTCATGCACGACTCCGGGTCCACGCGCGCTCGACTGATGCTGTTGAAGGCGCTCGGGGTTCGTGTCGCCATCGACGACTTTGGTACGGGTTATTCGTCGCTCGCCTACCTGCGCCAGTTCCCCATCGACATACTGAAGATCGACCGCACCTTCGTGTCCGGTATCACGGATTCAAACGAATCGGCCGCGCTCGTGCACACTCTCGTGCAACTCGGCAAGGTTCTCGGCATCGAGACGATCGCCGAGGGTATCGAGACCAACGACCAGCGCACGCGCCTCGAGACCGAACGCGTCGACACGGGTCAGGGCTTCTTGTTCGCGCGTCCGCTCGCCGTGGCCGACCTCGATCGACTGCTCCTCGATTACGCGGGCAAACCAGAGTGGCTCAGCGTCGCACGCAATTTCGACGACGACTGAGTCGACCGGAAATGCGAAATACTGTGCCAAAGGAGGATGTCATGCCAACGGGTCGCCCGAATGAAGAGACCGCCTCGAACAAGATCACGCGGCGCACCGAGGAGTTCGACGACTGGCGCGGCGCGATGCTCGCGCGTCTGCGTCAGCTGATCCTCGAGGCCGATCCCCAGATGCAAGAGGAGTGGAAATGGGTGAAGCCGTCGAATCCCGGCGTCCCCGTCTGGAGCCACGACGGTGGCGTGTGCACCGGCGAGGTGTACAAAGCGGTCGTGAAGTTGACCTTCTTCCGGGGCGCCGCGCTGGCGGACCCCAAGCAACTCTTCAACTCCAGCCTCGAGGGCAACGTGCGACGCGCCATCGACTTCCGCGAGGGCGACAAAGTCAATGAGGCGGCGTTCAAGCGACTGATCCGAGAGGCCGTCGCGGCCAATGCAGAAGTAAAGGCCGCCAAGAAGAAGTGATCTGAGCCGACGCAGCCGGTCCGCGAAGGCGTCACCAAAGAGGTGCGACGCGTTCACCCCGGCCCTGAGCGCGGCGATTCGTTTTGCTCTAAATTCTCGTTTGGCGTCGAGTGGCGTCGCCATCGAAGGGGGGAATTATGTATCTGTTAGCGAGGCAAGCGAATCTGAGGGGTCTGGACTCCCAGTCGTGGGCCGTCGAAATCGGCGCCGCCGCCGCGGTCGGCCTGGGCAACGAAGTCGGCGTCTGGGGCACCTTCCTCTCTCCGGGCCTGGGCACCGTCAACTGGACGACGTGGTGGGAAGACCTGAGCGCCATCGAGAAGGGTTTCGCCGGAGTCATCGGCGACGCCAAGTACCTCGAACTCGCGGCGAAGGGTGTTGAGTTCGTGAACGGCATGATCAACGACACGTTGTACGAAACGGTCTACGAGGGAATGGACGCCAGTGGGGGCGAGGCCGTGAAGTACGTGGGGACCGTGGCCGCGGTCTGCGCGCCGGGCAACTTCGCCAGCGGGATGATGGGCGGTGTCGAGATCGCGCAGGCGGTTGAAAAGGCGACCGGCGTTTCGACGGCGTTCTTGGCGAATCAGACCGGACCCTACGGTTCGGTCGTTTGGATCGCGGGCTACAAGACCATCGCCGAGTTCGAAGCGGCGCAGCACGCGTTGGCCGCCGACATGAGCTTCGTCGAGTTGATCGACTCCAAGACTCACGCGTACCAGCCTGACTCGAACATCACGCAGAGCACACTGCACGTGAGGCTCAACTAACTCGAAACCGTCACGTCGTGATCCGATTGCGACGAACCCCGAGTTGCACAACGAATCAAGCGTCGAGAGACAACACCTGACGCTCGAAAACGATGCGATTCCTACATCTCCCCGATGGTGCCGTAGGTGGGCTCTCCCGCGACCTCGTACGTGAGGTGGACCGCGCCGCTCGGGTAGGTGACCGATTCCGCGAGTCGGAGCGCTGCGGGCACGGTCCCCTCGGCGAATACCTTCTTGCCGCTGCCGAGCACCAGCGGGAACACCCAGAGTTCGAGCCGGTCGACCAGGTGGAGACGCAACAGCGATTGCAAGAGGTTGAGGCTGCCGATCACGTGGACTTCGTCATGGCGCTCCTTGAGGGCGACGACCTCTTCGGCGAGGTCGCCGGAGATGATCGTCGAACCCTGCCAGGTCAACGCGCCGGTGAGTGTGTGACTGGCGACGTATTTGGGGACGGCGTTGAGGAGGTTGGTGAACGGGATCTCCGTCGGAGCACCCGGCCAGAAGTCGGCGAAGATGTCGTAGGTCTTTCGCCCGAGGAGCAGGGCGTCCATTGAGCTCGCTCGCTCGAAGACCACGTCGTCCGAGTCCCCATCTTGGTCCGCCAATGGCGCCATCCATCCGCCGTGGACGAACCCGCCTTCGCGGTCCTCGTCGGGCCCCCCGCCCGCTTGTCCCACTCCATCGAGTGTCATGAACTCGGTCACGATGAGTGTGCCCATGGCGTAGCTTGTGCCTTTCGGCGGTCCTCAATACCTCAACGAGTGGAGGTGATGGGATTCGAACCCACTGCCTCTACATTGCGAACGTAGCGCTCTACCAATTGAGCTACACCCCCGAAGAGGCTCCAACTTTAGCCCAATGCTCGACGGGGCTGGCGCTGCCAGCCGTCGTCGTCGTCCTCTTCGAATTCGGACTCGTACGCGTACTCGTCGTCGTAGCGGGGTGAGACGACGTCGTACAGGCGCTGCACCGAGGCCAGTTTGCGCGGCTGGGGCAGGCGAACGCCGAGCGACGCCTCGTTCAGGTAGCCCTGGGAGACGGCGTAGAACGCGAGCGCGACGTACGAGACGATGCAGACCCACGACGCCACGGCCAAGTCCAAGATCAAGGAGTAACTCAGGGTGAAGGCGAGGATCGAGAGCACCGCCGAGACGATCACCAGACGCACGAACATCATCTGTCGACGCGACTTCATGGTGCGGCGCCGGATCGGCGCGTCGTACCCGCGACGCACGCTCGACTCGCTCGGCACCGAGGAGTAGGCCGCGGCGTAGCGATTCATCGACTCGCGTTCGAGCGGCTCGTCGTCGTACTCGTAGTCCTCGCTCCATTCGTCCCACGAACTACGCGACTCCAGTGAGCGGTAGGTGTCGTCGGCGTGAACGACGGTGAGGCGCGAGCGGCGATCGGGGGTCGCGAGACCGGAATCCGTGTGATCGGGCTGATCCAGGCGGTGGGCCGGGTTCACGGCGTACTCCTGGCGGCTCAGGACCTCGTGCTCGGCGTGGAATGACTGGATCGAGCGTTCGGCACCGCCGTCACGGAGCCGTCGAATGGCCACGGGCGCCAGCAGCGCCACCCAGAAGAGGGCGAGGATTATTAGAAGCATCCGACATACCCCACGACACGCCACCTTGACATTGCAGTCAAAGTTACAAGCGTTTTATGGGTTTTTGGTGGATGTCACGCCTCGTGGAGGCCACACTCTTCCTTGTCAGCGCCGACCCAGCGACCCGAGCGGCGGTCCCCCGGCACCAGTGGTTTCTCGGTCATCGCGGCACATCCAATGGACGCGTAGCCCTGCGCCCACAGGGGGTGCTCGGGCAAGTTGTGGGATGACAGGTAGTACGCAACGTCATCGTCGGTCCAGGTGGCTAGCGGGTTCACCTTCACGAGATTGAATTTCTCATCCCACATCAGGGTTTTCATGTTCGCGCGCGACGGCGCGTCGACCCGTTTCACCGAGGTGATCCACGCCGATCTCTCGGCGATCGCCCTCCCCAGCGGTTCGACCTTGCGGAGTTCGCAGCACCGTTGCGTGCCACACGGCCACGCTTGCGCGTCGGCACCGGGCGTCGTGCGCGTCATGTTGAGCGACCACTCGCGTTCGACGCGCGACGCGAATTCGAGCGTCTCAGGGAAGTGTCCGAGCGTGTCCAAGAAGATGATCTCAGAGTTGGGACGAAGTTGATGAACCATATGGAGCAACGCGAGGTCCTCGAACGAGCAGGCCATCGCCACGTCGTCGTCGAAACGTTCGAAGGTCCATTCGAGGATCTTGATCGGGGTCGAACGCTCGAAACTCTCGTTCACCGATTCGAGTTCGTCGAGGAGGTCACCGGTCGGCGTAATCAGGGGCATTTTGCTCAGCAGCCTTACATTCTCGAGTGTTTCACTAGGCTATACGGAGACCTCACGGACCATGACGACGACACCCTTGCGCACCTCCACGACCACCGACCACCTCGACCTGCTCGAGTCCCACGCCATCTTCATCCTGCGAGAAGTGGTCGCGGAGTGCGAACGTCCGGTCCTGCTCTTCTCCGGCGGCAAGGACTCCGCGGTGCTCTTGCACCTCGCGGTCAAGGCCTTCGCCCCCCAGCAGTTACCGTTCCCGGTGCTGCACATCGACACCGGACAGAACTTCCCCGAGGTCATCGCGTTCCGCGACGCGACGGTCGAGCGGGTCGGCGCGCGACTGGTGGTCGCCAAGGTGCAGGACACGATCGACCAGGGCAAGGTCCAAGACCCTGGCGTCATGGGTTCGCGCAACCGGCTCCAGACGGTGACGCTGCTCGACGCCATCAGCGACAACAACTTCGACGCCGCCTTCGGCGGCGCGCGCCGCGACGAGGACAAGGCCCGGGCCAAGGAACGCATCCTCTCCTTTCGCGACACGTTCGGCCAGTGGGACCCGCGCAAGCAGCGTCCCGAGCTGTGGCAGATCTACCAGGGCAAGGTGAACCCCGGTGAGAGCCTGCGCGCCTTCCCCCTCTCGGACTGGACCGAGCTCGACGTGTGGCAGTACATCCAGCGCGAGGAGATGGCCCTGCCGGATATCTACTTCGCCCACGAGCGCGACGTGGTCTTGCGCGACGGCATGTACCTCGCGGTCGGACCGTTCGTGGAAGCCCGGGCCGACGAAACGGTCGAGCACCTCACCGTGCGCTTTCGCACTGTCGGCGACGCCAACTGCACGGGCGCCGTGCGGTCGCGCGCCGCCACGCTTGACGCGATCATCGACGAGGTGGCCCTCGCCAACGTCTCCGAGCGCGGCGCGACGCGCGCCGACGACAAGTTCTCCGAGACCGCCATGGAGGATCGAAAGCGCGAAGGGTACTTCTAGACGTGCAACTCGCCACCAAGGACCTCCTGCGCCTCGCGACCATCGGCTCGGTCGACGACGGCAAGTCGACGCTGATTGGCCGGATCCTCGTCGACACCCGCCAGCTCTTCGACGACCAACTCGACGCCGTCGCCGAAGCCTCGGAGAAGCGCGGCGTCGGCGACCTCGACCTCAGTTTCGTGACCGACGGACTGCGCGCGGAGCGCGAGCAGGGCATCACCATCGACGTGGCGTATCGCTACGCCACCTCGCCGACGCGCAAGTTCATCATCGCGGACTGCCCCGGTCACGTGCAGTACACCGGCAACATGGCGACCGGCGCCTCGACGGCCGACCTCGCACTCGTCGTGCTCGACGTCGCCTCCGGCCTCAAGGAGCAGACCCGTCGACACCTCTGCATCGCGGCCCTGTTGGGCGTGCGCTCGATCATCGTCGCGGTCAACAAGATGGACGCGGTCGACTGGTCCAAGCTGGCCTTCGACCGGGTGGTCGACGAGATCGAGGCCCTGGCGCGCGACCTCGACTTCACGTCGGTCTCGATCATCCCCGTCTCGGCGCTGCTCGGCGACAACGTCGTCGAGAGCTCCGTCCACTTCCCCTGGTACGAGGGCCCGACGGTACTCGAGGCGCTCGAGAACTCCGAGGCCGGCGCCTGGGAGCACACGACCACGCGCGGCGCGCGACTCCCCATCCAGTGGGTGCTGCGCCAGCCCGGCGGCGGTCGAACCTACGCCGGCATGGTGAACGGCGACACGCTCCACGTCGGAGACCGGGTCACGCTCCTGCCCGCCAACGTCGAGACGACGATCACCGCGATCAATTTCGGAGGTGACGAGATCAGCGAGGCGACGGTCGGCCTGGCCGCGGACGTCGCGCTGGCCGCCGAGACCAACGCCGGTCGCGGCGACCTGATCGCGACCGCACCCCTTCCTTCAGTGGTCAACGAACTCAAGACCACGATCTGCTGGTTCGGGGAGAAGCCGCTGGTCATCGGTCAGCGCCTGAAGATGAAGCACACCTCCAAGGTGACGCCCGTGCGCGTGAAGCTGATCAACGGCGTGATCGACATCGAGAAGCTGGACATCGACGAGTCGACGTCGTTCAACACCAACGACATCGGACTGGCCACGCTGCAGACCGCCGACCTCCTCGTCGTCGACGACTACCGATCCAATCGGGTCACCGGCAGCTTCGTGCTCATCGACGAGGCGACCAACGCCACGGTGGCAGCCGGCATGGTCGGCCACGCGTCGTTCCTCTAGCTAGAACTGCACCAACATCGCGATCAACGCCACGGCGATGAGCGCGAGCAACACGTCGATCGACTTCACCAGCGCCCGTCCACTCTCGGGCGGCGCCACGCCGTCGCGCGCGATCACCTTGGCCAGGGCGCGCTCTTGGGGAAGCGTCCTCGCTTCCAGGTGTCCGGCGATCGCGAGGTAACACAAGATCCCCACGCCGATCCACGGCCTGGAGAGTGACACCGACTTGTCGCCGTCGAGCGACATGATCAGTCCGGTGATCGGCAGCACGTGCACGACGCGCACCGCCCAATTGATCCGGTCGGGAAATCTTTTTCGTTGGATCGACGTGTCGGCGCCGCTCGCGATCGCCTGGGCCGAGGAGCGCATCACGATGAACACGATCACCGTGTCGACGGCCGCGAGGATGTGCAGCAAGAACACCAGGTCGTAGGTAAAGGTCGTGGCGATCATGCGTCCTCCAGGAGCGCGGCGGCCGCGCGGTAAGGGTCGGTCGTACCGGCTAACAACGAATCGATCTGTCCTTCGTACGCCGCACCGTGGGACATCGCCCCGACGCGCGAACGGACCATCGCGGCCAGGACCCTGTCCAGTTCGACGCGCAAACGTCGGCGCCGGCGATCCTCCATACGGCCACTCTCGAGGAACGCCCGATGGAGACCGACGGCGTCCCACAGTTCGGCCACGCCCGCGCCGTCGGTCGCCACGGTCTCGAGGATCGGCGGGCGCCACTCATGCGATCCGCCGAGCTCGAGCATCTGGTCGAGGTCGCGGCGCGTCTCACGGACCCCGGGGCGATCGGCCTTGTTGATGACGAAGACGTCGGCCACTTCGAGCAGTCCGGCCTTGTTGGCCTGCATGGCGTCGCCCCACCCGGGGTTGACGACCACGACGGTCGTGTCGGCGGCCGAGGCGATCTCGACCTCCATCTGGCCGACGCCGACGGTCTCGACGAGGACGAGCCGAAAGTTCGCGGCGCCGAGCACGCGCACCGCGTCCGGGACCGCCAAGGTCAGGCCGCCGAGATGGCCGCGCGTCGCCATGGAGCGGATGAAGACGTGATCGTTCGTCGCGTGTCCCTGCATGCGAATCCGGTCGCCGAGGATCGCGCCACCGGTGAAGGGCGAACTCGGGTCGACGCACAGGACGCTCACCTGGTCGACGTCGTGGTCGCCCATCGAGCCGCGATCGAGGACCACGTTGATCATCTGGTCCGTCAGGGTCGACTTCCCGGCGCCCGGCGGCCCGGTGATCCCCACGACGTACGGGGCGCTCGCGCGATAGGCGAGCGCCGCGGTCGCCAACTGGGGCGCTCCCCCGGACTCGACGAACGTCAAGAGCCGCGCCAGCGCCGTGCGCGAACCCTCGCGGGCCTGCTCGACCAGTTCGGCCGGGTCCGAGGAGATCACGAGAACCGTTCGATGTTGGCGCCCAGGTGGCGCAGCCGTCCCACGAAGTCGTCGTAGCCCCGGTCCATGTGTTCGAGGCCGCTGACCGTCGTCTCGCCCTCGGCGACGAGTCCGGCGAGGATCAGGGCCGCCGCGGCGCGGATGTCGCTGGCGTGGACCGACGTTCCGGTGAGGTGATCGACGCCGCGGATCATCGCGTGGTGTCCCTCGGTGGTGATGCTCGCGCCGAGTCGAACCAACTCGTCGACGTAGCGAAAGCGTCCGACGAAGAGGTTCTCGGTGACGACCGAGACGCCGTCGGCGACGCTCAGCATCGTCGTGATGAGCGGCTTGTAGTCGGTCGCGACGCCGGGGTACGGCAACGTCGCGACGTCACAGGCGCGAAAGGTCCGCGGGCCCTGGGCCGCGACGCCGGGACCGCGGACGTCAACCACCCCGCCCATCGCCTCGATCTTTCGCAGGAGCATCTCCATGTGCTCCGGGTGCGCGTCGAGCACGCGTACCTCACCGCCGGTGATGAGTCCCGAGGCGAGGTAGGTCGCGCTGACCACGCGGTCGGTCACGACCTCGTGGCGAGCCGGGTGCAGTTCGTCGACGCCGTCGATGGTGAGGCGCGAGGTCCCCAGCCCCTCGACGCGCGCGCCCATGGCGATCAGCTGCTTCGCGAGGTCTTCGACCTCCGGTTCGCGCGCGGCGTTGTCGATCACCGAGCGGCCCTCGGCGAGCACGCACGCCATCAAGAGGTTGTCGGTTGCGGTGTGACTCGGGTACTCGAGCGTGATGCGCGCCGCGCGCATCCGCGGTCGCTCGATCGAGGCGCGGATGAAGTTGCGATCGTTGTGGAACGTCGCGCCCATGGCGGTGAGACCGTCAGTGTGGAAGTTGATCGGACGCTGACCGAAGTCGTCGCCACCGGGGAGCGCCATGTCGGCGCGACCGCATCGCGCGAGCAGTGGCCCGAGGATCACGATCGACGCGCGCATCGCTTCGAACAGTCGCGCCGGCGCGACGGGGTTGAGGTCCTGGGCGTCGGGCACGACGATCGAGAGTTCGTGCTCGGCCGGTCGCGTGACGGAGCAACCGAGGGCCACGAGCAGTTCGACCATCATGTCGACGTCGGTGATGTTCGGGACGTTGGTCAGGTGGTGCTCGCCCGTGGCGAGCAAACAGGCCGCCATCTCCTTCAGGACCGCGTTCTTGGCGCCGAACGCCTGTACGTCGCCCTCGAGTGCACCGGCGGGCTTGACGACGAGGGTTGTCACCCTACAAGTATTGCCGGTGACGGGAATTGGCCCGGGACGAGGACAAGTGGTCGCTCACAGTACGCTGTCGTCGTGCTGCAACCGTACCAACCAGACCGCAATATCGCCCTCGAGTTAATCCGCGTCACCGAGGCCGCCGCCATCGCCGCGGCGCGGTGGTCGGGGCGCGGCGACAAGAACGCGGCCGACGGCGCCGCGGTCGACGCGATGCGCTTCGTCCTCGGCGGCGTGCCCATGGACGGCGTCGTCGTCATCGGTGAAGGTGAGAAGGACGACGCCCCGATGCTCTACAACGGAGAGCGCATCGGTGACGGTCGTCCGCCGTTCGTCGACATCGCCGTCGACCCCGTCGACGGCACCACGCTCACCGCGATGGGTCGCAATGGCGCGCTCTCGGTGATCGCGCTCTCGGAGCGAGGGTCCATGTTCAATCCCGGTCCGTGCGTGTACATGAACAAGATCGCCGTCGGCCCTCGCGGACGCGGCGCCGTCGACATCAACGCCTCGGTGACCGACAACCTCACGGAGCTCTCCAAGCGACTCAAGAAGCCGATTCCCGAACTCGGCGTCGTGATCCTCGATCGTCCCCGTCACGAACACCTGCTGGCCGAAGTTCGCGAGGCCGGCGCGCGCGTCCTCTCGATCTCCGACGGCGACGTGGCCGGCGCCATCGCGACCGGTTGGCCGAACTCCGGCGCCGACATCCTCATCGGCGTCGGCGGCACGCCCGAAGGCGTGATCGCGGCGGCGGCGTTGAAGGGGCTCGGCGGCGAGATCCAGGGTCAGTTGATCGCCCGTGACGAGGAAGAACGCCGCTCCGCCGAAGCCCTCGGGTACGACTTCTCGCGCGTCCTGACGACCGACGACCTCGTCGCCAGCGACAACTGCTTCTTCTCCGCGACCGCGATCACCGACGGCGACTTCTTGCGCGGCGTGCGGTTCCACGACTTCGGCGCGACGACCCAGTCGATGGTCGTGCGTTCGCGCTCGGGCACGGTGCGCACGATCGAGACCTTCCATCGTCGCAACAAACTCGAAGAGTTCACCTCCGCGGGCTTCTGACACTTGTTCGATTGTTCACGAAGCGCCGATTCGTAACGATTCACGTCCCTTGACCGATTGCACACAAGGCACCGCCGTCGTAAGGTCCGCAGTAGAACCCGTCGGGTTCTGAATCGTCGTCATCCCACAAGGAGTTGGTCGTGCAAGTTTCGAATCTTTTAGCGAACAAGAGTCAAGACGTGGCCACGATTTCCCAAGAGCGCACCGTGAACGACGCGTTGATGCTCCTCAAGGAGCGCGGCATCGGCGCACTCGTCGTCACCGGACCGACACCCCCGTTGGTGGGCATCTTCAGTGAGCGTGACGCCGTGCGGGCGCTGGCCACCAGTGGCGCCAAGGCACTTGAGACGACCATCGCCGAGTTGATGTCCACCGACGTCCAGACCTGCGACGTGACGACCACGGTCACCGAGTTGATGGGCCTCATGACCGAGCGTCGTATCCGCCACCTCCCCGTCGTGCACGAGGACCAACTGGTGGGCATGATCTCGATTGGTGACGTCGTGAAGGCCCGATTCGACGAACTCGAGCACGAGAAGAAGGACCTTCTCGACTACGTGTCAGCAAGGTAAATCGGCGGCGCCGTTCAGGCGTCGCGTGTCGCCATGCGCCACGCGCCAAGACCGGTCCACACGACGATCCAGGCGACGATGACGATCCACGCGACGGTCCTCGTCTCGTAGAGAATCTGCGCTCGCCCGTTTTGATTTCCCCCGAACACCGCCGGCAGGCCCGCCGGCTCGATATGGGCCATCGCGAGACCGACGAGTCCGCGCTGAGCGTTGATCAGATGCGGTATGCCGACTCGTGAAAGGAGCGGCGTGAGGATTATCTCATAGACGATGAGGAGCACCACCGGAACGGTGCGTTGACCCATGAGTGAAGAGAGTCCGAGGCCCACTAAGAAGCCGATCACCGCCCACAGTTCAACCCATAGTCCCGTCTCAATCATCAGTTTCAGTGGTGGAGAGAGAAACGTGGTCTCGTAACTCGCGTAGTTCTCGATAGCGGACTTCTTGGCTTGCGCCACTTGCTCCGCCTTGGTCGCTCGCGTGGCGACGATGCCACTGCCCGTCTGTGTGACGACGACGGGCTCGTTGTTCGGTCCGCACTGGACCTGCCCCTGCCCATGCTTGGGCGGTCCCCGGTAGTCGAAATTGAGGTTGCAGACGGCGCTGCGGGGATGGCTCTCGGCCCACGAGATAAAGCCGTGACGGCTGAGTCCGGCCGGCATGTCGTTGATCCCTTCGAAGCTCAGCTTCGTCGGTGCGGCGGCCACGCACACGGCGCTCACGATGAAGATGCCGGCCGCGATGACCGGCACGATGATCATGAGACCAGCGGGGATCCGCGCGAAGTACAGCGCCAGGCGTGAGCGACCGGTCACGACGAGATGCCGAAACATCCCTTCGGTGAGGTCGACCGATCCCGCCGTACAGCCCAACGTTGCCGCGACGATGAAGCCGAAGACGTAGATGAGGGCGGCGTTCAATTGTTCGAAAATCGAGTACCCGCCGGCCGGTCCGTAGGAGTGGGGATCTACGGCGTGTGCGACGAGTCGGACCGCGAGGAAGATCGAGGGGACACCGATGTTCACCGCGAAGAGTGCGATCATGAGTCCACGACGCTTCCGTAGTTCCATGAACCGGGTCATGATCATCGCGCCGTTGGGCAGGGGCGAGTTACGGTGACGCTCCGTCGCGCCGACAACGTTCGTATCGATGGTGGCGCTCACTCCGGATCTCCGAGTCGCGTGGTGACCTCGAGGAACCACGTTTCCAGCGAAGCCTGGTTCAGCTGGAGCCGATACACCGAGATGCCCGCTTCGACGAGGACGCGATTCATCTCGGCGACCAACGACCGGTCCGACGCCGCGTCGAGCGAGATCGTCAAGCCGTCCGCGGTAGCCTCGACGTGGCCACCGAGACCGGCGGTGGCCAGTACCTGGCGAGCGGCGTCGGGCGTCGAGCACTCGATCAGGAGTTCGACGTCGGCGCCGGACAACAGCTCTGCGATGGGACCTTGACGGATGATGTGACCGCGGTCCACG
This sequence comes from uncultured Acidimicrobiaceae bacterium, assembly GCA_963802735.1. Taxonomy (GTDB): domain Bacteria; phylum Actinomycetota; class Acidimicrobiia; order Acidimicrobiales; family RAAP-2; genus RAAP-2. The sequence continues at coordinate 587,113 of CAWDJY010000012.1, forward strand.
ATCGCCACGGCGTCGCACGTGCGCTCCACCTCGTCGAGCAGATGCGACGACAGAACGACGGTGCGACCCTCGGCAACGAAGGACCGAATCATCTCTCGCATGTCGTGCATGCCGCCGGGGTCCAGACCATTCATCGGTTCATCGAGGATCAAGAGTTGCGGATCGCCGAGCAGACACGCCGCCACGCCAAGACGCTGACGCATGCCCATTGAATACTTGGCGACCTTGTCATCGGCGCGACCGGACATGCCGACACGTTCGAGGGCGGGACCGATCCTCTCGCGCGCCGCCGGTTCTCGGGCAGCGGCGAGGATCCGGAGATTCTGGCGACCGGTGAGGTGCGCGTGAAACCGCGGCTCGTCGACTATGGCCCCGACGTGCGCCAACGCGACGTCGCGGTGCCGTGGCACGTCGAAACCGAGGAGTGACATCGTGCCAGCGTCGGCGCGCGTCAATCCGAGCAGCACGCGGATGAGTGTCGTCTTGCCCGCGCCATTGGGTCCGAGATAACCGAAGGCGCAGCCGCGCGGCACCAACAGGTCGACGCCGTCAACCGCGACGCTGGTACCGAAGCGCTTGGTGAGGCCGTGCGTCTCGACGGCGTAGTCACCTCGAGGCGAACCTTCCGTTGAACGTTCAGCTACCGCGGTGGTGGTCATCGTGAATCCCCTTCGCGGCCGCCACCTCGTAGGCGTCCACAGTCCGATGGTACGGGGCCCCGACACTCGACGTCATCGGGGTAAACCCCGATGGACCAAGGGTTCGTCCTTCTCGAGTCACGACGCGACGGTCACGGTGACCGAGTCAATTGACCTCGGAACCACTCCGTCGTGACGTGACGTCAATAGTCGATGTTGATCACGGGCGGTCGCGGTGCGTTTCGATCGAAGGCCTCCTCGGTCTTCACGAACCGAGCGATGCGCTCCGCTTCCGCCGCGTGGTCCGCGTCCGATTTCGCGACGGCTTCGACGTCCGCGTCACTCGTTCCGACCTGCGGCGGTTGCGCCAAGAACGTCGCGAGGTACTCGGGCTGCGTCGAAGTCTCTTCGACCCGATCCCTGCGGCGTCGACGTGGACCCATGTCCCCTAGGGTACCGGCCCAGGTCCCGGACACCACGGGTGGCTCCTATTCGGAGGCGACCTTGACGGCCTTTCGGAACTTGAAGCGCTCGCCGAGCCAGCAGACGAGCGGAAAGAGTCCGGCCGTCGCGATGATCCATCCGACGTACTTGAGCGCGTGACCGACCGGGGCGAACATCAGTACCAATCCGACGATGTAGAAGGCCCAGGTGATGCGCTTCCATATCTGGGCTCGACCGTACTGATCGGCGATGGCGTCGCCGTAGGTTGCGCGCTCCGTGTACTTGGCGCCCCAGTGGCTCACGCCGCTCTGTTCAATCTTGTCGACAACGCGCATCAGAAATGTGACCCCAAATCGTGGCTAAGTACCGCTCCTACAATACCCGCCATGAACGCCGCACCGGATGGCCGCACGGTGGCGCGAGCGATCGATCGATCCATGCTGTGGTTCTGTGCACTCGTGGTGATCGTCGAGGTCGTGCTGTTCGCCACCGGTCACTCGCCGTCGGGCGCGGGCGTTCTCGTGAGTCCATTCCTCGTCGCTCTCGCGAGAACCGATCGCACCCCATAGTTCGACCGGTCCCGCGATTGAAAGCGGGGACCTATGACTTGGCGGCGCTCAGTCGGAGCTCGGCGCGTTCCAGTGCCGCGCGCGCCATCGCGCTCGCCGCGCTCTCGTGTTCGTTGCGAGCGTCGGTCGCGATCTCGGCCTCGGCGGACTCCTTGGCCGCTTGTGCGCGTGCGACGTCGATCTCGCTGACCTTCTCGGCGATGCCGGCGAGCACGGTGGCGAGCGTCTCGTCCTCGGCCTCGCCGGGGCCGACCTGGAAGAACCCGCCGTGAACGGCGATCGCGATCTCGCCGTCGGGCGTGGCGACGCGCACCACACTCGCCACGACGTCGCCCACCATCTCCATGTGCTCGGGCAGCACCGTGAACCAGCCCTCGGACGAGCGCGCGACGAGGGCCGAGGCCTCACCGACCCACAGCGGCGCCTCGGGCGTCACGATCTCAACCTTCAGTGTGGCCACGCTCAGTCCTTCTGGAGTTCGGCGGCCTTGCGCTCGACGTCCGAGGCGCCCCCGACGTTCAAGAACGCCTGTTCCGGGAACGCGTCGAGGTCGCCCTTGACCAAGTGCTCGAAGGACTCGATCGTCTCTTGCACCGGGACGTTGATGCCGTCGATGCCGGTGAAGACCTTGGACACGAACATCGGCTGCGAGAGGAACCGCTGGATCTTGCGCGCGCGCGTCACGGTGATGCGGTCCTCTTCGGAGAGTTCGTCGAGGCCGAGGATCGCGATGATGTCCTGCAGCTCCTTGTTGCGCTGCAGGATCTGCTGGGTCTGACGCGCCACCGCGTAGTGACGGTCACCAACGATCTCGGGCGCCAGGATGTTCGACGTCGAGGTCAACGGGTCGACCGCCGGGTAGATACCCAAGGCGGCGATCTGACGACTGAGTTCGGTCGTGGCGTCGAGGTGGGTGAACGTCGTGAACGGCGCGGGGTCCGTGTAGTCGTCGGCGGGCACGTAGACGGCCTGGAGCGACGTGATCGAACGTCCGCGTGTCGAGGTGATGCGCTCTTGGAGTTCGCCCATCTCGTCGGCCAGGGTGGGCTGGTACCCGACAGCGCTCGGCATGCGGCCGAGCAGCGTCGAGACCTCGGAGCCGGCCTGGACGAAGCGGAAGATGTTGTCGACGAACAAGAGCACGTCCTGGTTCTTCACGTCGCGGAAGTACTCGGCCATCGTCAGCGCGGCCAAGGCGACGCGCAGTCGCACGCCCGGCGGTTCGTCCATCTGGCCGTAGACGAGGGCGGTCTTCTCGATGACGCCGGACTCGCGCATCTCCAAGAGCAGGTCGGTGCCCTCGCGGGTGCGCTCACCCACGCCGGCGAAGACCGACACGCCCTCGTGGAGCTCGGCCACGCGTCGGATCATCTCCATGATGAGGACGGTCTTGCCGACGCCGGCGCCGCCGAAGAGGCCGATCTTGCCACCCTGCACGTAGGGGGCGAGGAGGTCGACGACCTTGATGCCGGTCTCGAACATGGTGGCGTGCGGCTCGAGCTGGTCGAAGGCGGGCGCGCTGCGGTGGATCTCCCAGTAGTCCTCGACCGGTCCGATGTCGTCGGTGTCCAGCGACTCGCCGATGACGTTGAAGACGTGTCCGAGGACGGCGTCGCCGACGGGGACCGTGATCCCGCGACCGGTCTGGCGCACGACGGCGCCGCGCACGAGACCGTCGGTCGGCTTCATGCACACGCAACGCACGCGGCCCTCGCCGATCTGCTGGGCCACCTCACCGGTCACGGTGACGGTGGCGCCGTCGATGACGATGTCGACCTCGACGGCGTGGTTGATCTCGGGCAGCGAGTGCGGCGGGAACTCCACGTCCACGACCGGTCCGGCGATCGCGACGACGCGTCCCGTCTCGAGGGTGGTCTTTTCTGGAGCGATGGTCATTTGTTTCTCACTTTCCCGAGCGGAGCGCTTCGGCGCCGCCCACGATTTCCATGATTTCGGTGGTGATCGAGTCCTGACGGGCCCGGTTCATGATGCGACTGAGGTTCTGGCCGAGTTCGTCGGCGTTCTCGGTGGCGGCGGCCATGGCGCGCTGCTGGCTGATGTGGAAGGAGGCGGCGCCCTCCAAGAGCGCGGAGAAGATCTCGCTCTCGAGCGCCTTGGGCGCGAGGGTCTCCAAGAGCTGCGCGACCTCGGGTTCGAACTCGGTGTACCCCTTCAGGACCTTGGGGCCGTCGTCTTCGGGCACCGCCGGCAACGTGAGCGGCAACAGCTGTTGCACCTCGACGCTCTGCGTGGCGGCCGAGAGGAAGCGTGTCGCGACCAAGAGGACCTGTTGGGCCTCACCGTTGACGAACAGCGCGCCGACCGTGGCCGCGACGCGGCGGGCGTCGTCGAAGGTCGGACGGTCCGACATGCCGACGAATCCTTCGGCGAGGTCGATGCCGCGGAAGCGGTAGAAGGCGCCGGCCTTCTTCCCGACGCTGAAGAGCCGCACCGTCGTGCCCTCGTCTTCGAGCCGGCGCACGAGTCGTTCGCCGGCGCGCATCGCCGAGGAGTTGTACGCGCCGGAGAGGCCGCGGTCGCCGGTCAGCACGAGCACGATCGCGTTCTCGACACGCTCGGGCACGGCGAGGAGCTTCGCGGCGCCGGCCGGGTCGGCCTTGGCCGCCTCGACGATGATGCGCCGCATGCCGTTGCGGTACGGACGGTTCGCGATGATGCGCGCCTGGGAACGAGAGATCTGCGAGGCCGCGATCAGTTCCATCGCCTTGGTGATCTTGCGCGTGGACTGCACCGACTTGATACGTCGACGCAGGATCCTTTCCTGTCCACCGGCCATGGCCCCTCCTTCCTCGCTCGTTCTCTCGTGACTTACTTCGTGGAGACGGCGAAGCCGTTCACGAATGACTTCATGGCGGCGTCCAGCGCCGTCGTCTCGGGCAGCGCGCCGGTCTCGCGGATCGCGTAGAGCAGGTCGGCGTGTTGCGCGCGGAAGTTGGTCAAGAGCTCGGACTCGAAGCGCCGCACGTCCTCGACGGGGATCTCGTCCAGCCAGCCCTTGGTGCCGGCGTAGATCGCGATGCACTGCTCTTCGACCGGCATCGGCGCGTTGAGCCCCTGCTTCAGCAACTCGGTGAGGCGATAGCCCCGGTCGAGCTGACGCTGGGACGACTTGTCGAGTTCCGAACCGAACGTCGCGAAGGACTCCAGGTCACGGAACTGGGCGAGGTCGATCTTGAGCGTGCCGGCGACCGAGCGCATGGCCTTGATCTGGGCGGCGCCACCGACGCGCGACACCGAGTTGCCCACGTCGATCGCGGGGCGCACGCCGGAGTAGAAGAGGTCGGACTGCAAGAAGATCTGGCCGTCGGTGATCGAGATCACGTTGGTCGGGATGTAGGCCGAGATGTCACCGGCCTTCGTCTCGATGATCGGCAGGGCGGTCAAGGATCCGCCGCCGCGCTCGTCGCTCAGCTTGGCCGCGCGCTCCAGCAGGCGGCTGTGCAGGTAGAAGACGTCGCCGGGGTAGGCCTCGCGACCCGGTGGCCGACGCAACAGCAGCGAGATCTGGCGGTAGGCCTCGGCCTGCTTCGAGAGGTCGTCGTAGACGACGAGGGCGTGCTCGCCGGAGTCCATCCACTCCTGGCCGATCGCGCAGCCGGCGTAGGGCGCGAGGAACTTGAACGGCGCGGGGTCCCCGGCCGAGGCGACGACGACGACCGTGTACTCGAGCGCGCCGAAGTCCTCGAGGACCTTCACGGTCTGGGCGACCGACGAGTTCTTCTGGCCGACCGCGACGTAGATGCACTTCACGCCCTGGCCCTTCTGGTTCAAGATCGTGTCGATGGCGACGGTGGTCTTGCCGGTCTTGCGGTCGCCGATGATCAGTTCGCGCTGTCCGCGACCGACCGGCGTCATCGCGTCGATGGCCTTGATGCCGGTCTGGAGCGGTTCGGAGACGGGCTGGCGACCGGTGATGCCCGGCGCCTGGATCTCCATTCGGCGCAACTTGGGCTCCACCAGCGGCCCCTTGCCGTCGATCGGCTCGCCGATGGCGTTCACGACGCGTCCGAGCAGCGCGTCACCGACCGGCATGTTCAAGATGCGTCCGGTCGCGCGCACGACCTGCTCCTCTTCGATGGTGTCGACCGAACCGAGCACCACGGCCCCGATGGTGTCCTCGTCGAGGTTCATGGCGAGCCCGAGGGTCCCGTCTTCGAACTCGAGGAGCTCGTTCACCTTGGCCGAGGGCAGCCCGGAGACGCGCGCGATACCGTCGCCGACCTCGACCACGCGGCCGACCTGCTCGGCGCCGATGGCGGGGTTGAAGTCCGTCACGTGCTTGCGCAGGGCCTCGGTGATCTCGTTGGCGCTAATGGTGAGCTCTGTCATCGCAGATTCCTTTTCTTAGTCATTTCGATTCAAAGACGATTCGTACAGGTGGCCGGGCGAGACGGCGTCGCGCAGTGCGCCGAGGCGCGCGCGGGTCGTCGCGTCGAGGCGCAGGTCACCGATCTCGACCAGGATTCCGCCGAGCAACTCGGGGCTGTCGGCGATCTGGAGTTCCACGTTCTTGCCGGTCAACGCGGAGAGCGACGTGACGAGGTCCGCGCGACTCTGGTCGTCGAGCGGGCGCGCGGTGTGGACGCGCGCGACGCGCCAGTCGCGCGCCTTGGCCACGTAGTCGACGAGGTAGTCGAGCGTCCCGACGACGTCGCGCGAACGGCCGCCCTCGATGACGAATGACGCGAGGGCCAACGTGACGACGTCGACCTTCCCGCCCAGGAGCGCCTGGACGGTGCCGAGACGCGACGCCAGAGGGGCGTCGCGGTCGAGCAGGAGGCGCCGCAGTTCGAGGTTGCCCTCGACGGTGCGCGCCCAGCGGAAGAGTTCGTCCTCGATCTCGTCGAAGTTCTGCGTGTCGACGTGATCGAGTTGCGCGTCGGCGAAGCCGCTGACGCGCTGACGCGAGGCCAGGAGACCGAGGCCGCCCAGCGGGAACAGGCCGCTCTGGGCCAGCTCGCGCGCCGCGACCGCCAACTCCCCCAGCGAGTGCGGGACCTCCTGGGCCGGCGCGTGACTGGCCGCGTACTGCGCGATCTCGCGCGTGACGACGTGCACCTTGGTGTCCAAGATGTCGTGCACGATGAGTCCGCGTGAGGCGGCGGCGATGGAGGTGTCGGTGAGGACGGCGCGAAGGTCGGCGCGACCGAGGACGGTCTGTTCGAGCGACGCGAGTTCACCGGCGACCTCCGCGAGTCCCGCGGCGTCCAGTGAGCCCAGTCGGGCGGCGGCGTATCCTTCGAGCTTGGGCAGCATGATCAGTGACTGGATCCCCGAGCCGCTTCAACGTTGAGCGCGTTGACCGCTTCACGCACGAGGTCCTGGTGCGCGCTCTCGTCGACTTCGCGGCCGACGATCTGGTTGACCAGTTCAAAGACGACCTGACCGATTCGGGCCGAGGCCTCGTCGATGGCGCGCTGGCGCGCCGTGTCGACCTCGGCGTTCGCCGAGGCGACGATGCGGTCGTACTCGAGTTGTCCGCGACCGGCCGATTCGGCCTTGATCTGGTCGGAGGTCGCCTGGGCGGCGGCGACGATCTCGCGCGCCTGATCCCTCGCCGCGACGAGCAGTTGCTGGCGCTCGTCGCCGGCGGCGGCGGCCTCGGCCTTGGCGGCGTCGGCCGCCTCGAGCGATTCGCGGATCTTCTCTTGACGACTCTCCATCGCCTTCACCAGGGGCGGCAGGAAGTACTTCGTCATGAGCAGCAGTATCACGACCACCGCGAGCAGTTCGACGAAGAACGTGCCGTTGGGGAGGAGGAAGACTGACGTAGCGATCATCTCAATGCCCTTCTGTGGAAGTACCGATCAGCGGTGCCGAACGTGGAACGACCGACGGATCTATTGCTTGGAAAATACGTAGACGAAGACGACCATGAACAACAGGTTGATGAAGTACATGGCCTCCACGAGTCCGACCGTCAAGAAGAAGTACTGACGCGCCTTGTTCTCGATCTCGGGTTGACGAGCGATCGCCGCGATGGTCTGGCTGCCGGCCAGGCCGTCACCGATCGCCGCGCCGATGGCGCCGCCACCGAGGGCCAATCCGCCACCGACGAGCGCGCCCGCGATGCCGATCGACTGTTCGAGTGTTTGTGACATTTCCTATTCCTCCTGGTTGGTGTTACTGCGAGGTCTCGTGCGCCGCGTGGCGCAACTGTTCGTGCTCTTCGTGTTCCTCTTCGTGGCTGGTGGCCATCCCGAAGTACATGACGGTGAGCAACATGAAGATGTACGCCTGGATCGCCCCGATGAACAGGTCGAAGGGCTTCCAGATGAGGTCGAAGGGCCCGATCGCCTTCGCGGCCAGCGCCGCCACGACGACGATCATGAGTCCGCCGGAGAAGAGGTTGCCGAAGAGTCGGAGCGTCAAGGTGATGGGCTTGGTCGCCTCTTCGATCAGGTTGATCGGGGTCAGCGCGGCGTAGGGCTTGGTGTAGTGCTTGAAGTAGCCGCCGAACTTGCGCGCGCGAAGGGATTCGATGTGCACCCAGACGATGACGAGCAGCGCCATGGCCAGGGGCAGGTTCACGTCGCTCGTCGGCGCCGGGAGGATCTCGCCGGACACGCCGGGGTGCATGGCCGAGGGCAGGAAGCCGATCCAGTTGCACACCAGGATGAAGAGGAAGACGGTGACGCCGATCGGGACGTACTTCTTGCCCTTGGGACCGACGGCCGACGCGGCGAGGTCGGCCACCATGCCGTAGATGATCTCCCAGAAGAGCTGGAGCTTGCCCGGCACGCCGTCGGTGACCTTCGCGCGCATCCGCACGCCGAGGAAGATCACGATGGCCATCGCGAGGAGCGTGGAGAGCACGATGTCGTAGTCGATAGTGAGGCCCAGGATCTTGAGGTGGGGGTGGACACCGACTTCGATCGCCTTGGCGGCGTACAGCATCTTCACTCCACTCCTCCCTGGCTCGTCACGATCTTCAAGACGTTGACTACGAACACGATCTGGTACAACACAAGCCCTGACACAATACCGATTCCCAGGGGGGCATTCAGAAAGACCACGACCAGGACGATCACCGTCATGATCGCGAGACGGACAGTGGTCTTGCTGCCCAGTTGACGTCGGACGGCCTTGGTACTCTGCTCGCCCCGCAGCTCGACCTTCGCGGCCTGGCCGTCGAGGAATCGAAGGTTCATGATCGCCATGACGACACCCACCACCACGCCGATCGCGGCCAGCGGTGGGGCCACGAAGATCGCCACCACGAAGCCCGCGAAACCGACGACGATGGCCGAAAGCGTGGTGCGACGGAGGAGGCGCGGCAGTGTGTCGGTTGGGAGGTTGTCTAGCACGAGCAATGGGTTTCTAAAGGAAACGCCGGACTTGCTTCACTACGCTCACCACGGCGGCGACCGTTCCTAATGTTATCCCGATTAAGAGGCCCCACGGCGCGGTGCCCCAGGCACGGTCGGCCCAGAGACCGAGCACGACGAAGACCGCGATGATGATGGCGACCGTCATCCCCATCGTCAAGAACTCCACCACCCCGGGCAGGTCCTTCACGGGGCTATTTTCCTGTTCAGGGGGTGTGGAAGATTCGTTCCGGCCCACGTCATCACTCATTGCCGAGTGCTCTCGCGAACCCGTCGGGCCTCTTCGGTGCGGTAGTAGAGGCGATTGACCAGCGGGCTGAACCAGGTCACCAGACCGATCAAGAGCAGCGCCACGCCGAGGGGGATGAAGACGTTCGCCTGGCGGTCGAAGAGCGGTAGGAGGACGAAGCCGCAGAGCACCGCGGTCCAGAGCCACAGGATCACCACCGTGCGCTTGTGGCCGTGACCCAGGCGCATCAGTCGGTGGTGGATGTGGTTCTTGTCCGGGGTGTGGAAACCCTGTCCCGAGACCGTGCGACGCACGAACGCCCAGACCGCGTCGATCAGTGGGACCCCGAGGATGAACACGGGGATCAACAGCGGTGCGAAGAAGAAGAACGTCACACCGCTCGCCGGCGGGGTCCGGCCCCCGATCACCATCGTCGAGGCACTCATCAAGAGACCCAGCATCAACGCGCCGGCGTCGCCCATGAAGAGCTTGGCCGGATGGAAGTTGTCGCGCAAGAACCCCAAGCAGATGCCGCACGTCAGGGCCGCGATCAGCGGCCCCACGTTGTTACTCGGCAGGAGTCCGAGGTCCTCCAAGCGCAGTCCGTAGAGACAGAGCGTGCCCGAGGCGATCGCGACGATGCCGCCGGCCAAGCCGTCGAGTCCGTCGATGAGGTTGACGGCGTTCGAGAGCGCGAAGACCCACACCGCGGTGATGATCGGCAGGATCGACGGCCCCAAGACGACGAAGCCGGCGAAGGGCAACTTGAGCTGGTACATCGTCGCGCCGCTGAAGTACAGGATCGACGCGGCGAGGAACTGACCGGCGACCTTCGCTGGGGCGCTCATCTCCCGGAAATCGTCCAGCACGCCGACGACGAAGATCACGCCGGCGGCGAGCAAGACGCCGATCATCTCGTGCGAGGAGAGGATGACGTTGCGCAGCGTCGGGATCGCCATCGACACCATCAACGCGACGCAGAAACCGACGAACATGGCGGCCCCGCCGCCGTAGGGCGTGGTGACCTGATGGACCTTTCGTTCGTCGGGCGCCGCGGTGTAGCCGATCTTGAGCGAGATCTTCCTCGCCGGGACGTTCGCGACCAGGGTGACCACGGTGCCCACGGCGATGACGGCGACGTAGGCGAGGACGTTGTGCATCTACTGCTTCGTGAAGTTGGCGTAGGGGTTGAACGACGCGCACAGCGTCGCGACGTCGGCGCGAACCTCGGCCACGACCGCGTCGTCGTCACGGTGGCGAAGCGCGCGACTCATCAACGTCGCGATCGTTTCGAACTCCCCCTCTTTCATGCCGGCCGTCGTCTGCGCGGCGCTGCCGACGCGAAGCCCCGACGTGATGAACGGGCTGCGCGGGTCGTCGGGGATCGTGTTGCGGTTCGTCGTGATGCCCGCGCGGTCCAAGACCTCTTGGGCGACCTTGCCGGTCAGCTCCTCGTCGAACTCACGCAGGTCCACGAGCACCATGTGGTTCTCGGTTCCCCCGGAGACGTTGCGGAAGCCCTCCTTCGCGAGCGCGTCGCCGAAGGCCTTGGCGTTCGTCACGACCTGCTCGGCGTACGTCGCGAAGCTCGGCAGCGCGGCCTCTTTGAACGCGACCGCCTTGGCCGCGATCGCGTGTTCGAGCGGACCGCCCTGTTGTCCGGGGAAGACCGCCGAGTCGATCTTCTTGGCGTACTCCTCACGACAGACGATCGCGCCGCCGCGCGGGCCCCGCAACGTCTTGTGCGTGGTGAAGGCGACGACGTCGGCGTAGGGCACGGGACTCGGGTGCGCGCCGCCGGCGATCAACCCGGCGACGTGGGCGGAGTCGAACATCAACAGCGCCCCGATCTCGTCGGCGATCTCGCGGAACGGCACCGGGTCGATGAGCCGGGTGTACGCGGTCGCGCCGGCGAGGATCATCTTCGGGCGGTGCTCGTGCGCCAGCTCGCGCACGTTGTCGAAGTCGATCATCTCACCGGGATTCTCGGGGTCGTCGGAGCGCGGGGTGACACCGTAGGCGACGAAGTTCCACCACTTCGACGTGATCGAGGCCGGCGATCCGTGCGTCAGGTGGCCACCCTGGTCGAGGCGCATCGCGAGTATCGTGTCACCCGGTTCCAGGAGCGCCTGGTAGACCGCGACGTTCGCGTTCGCCCCGCTGTGGGGCTGCACGTTGGCGTGGTCGGCGCCGAAGAGCGCCACCAGGCGGCGCCGCGCCAGGTCCTCCACCTCGTCCACGACCTGGTTGCCGCCGTAGTAGCGGCGACCCGGGTAGCCCTCGGCGTACTTGTTGGTGAGGATCGAGCCCGTCGCGGCGAGCACGGCCGGCGAGGCGAAGTTCTCACTGGCGATCAACTGCACCGTCGTCGTCTGTCGCTGCCACTCCTGGGCGAGCAGCGAGGTCACCTCGTCGTCGTTCGTGATCCACGCGTCAAAGGGAGAGGAGGTCATGGATTACCTTTCATCGTCGACGAGTTTTCCGTCGAGTTCGTCGATCTTCGCGATCCGCGTCACGTGGCGTCCTTCGCCCGGCGTCGCGTCCAACCACGCCGCGAGCGCCTCGATCGCCACCGTCGCACCGGTGAGACGGGCCCCGAGACACAGCACGTTGGCGTGGTTGTGTTCGCGCGCGAGGTGGGCCGAGGTCACGTCGTGCACGGTCGCGGCGCGGACGCCGGGAACCTTGTTGGCGGCGATGGCGATCCCGATGCCGGTGCCACAGATCGCGACGCCGAGGTCGCACTGCCCCGCGACGACGCGTCGTCCGACGGCGGCGCCGAAGTCGGGGTAGTCGACCGAATCCGTCGCGTTGTCGGTGCCCAGGTCGAGCGTGTCGTAGCCCCAGTCCGCGAGCGTCTTGGCGAGCACGGTCTTCAGGTCAAAACCAGCGTGATCAGAGCCGAGGGCGATACGCATCGACACAACCTTATCGATGGATTCTCGTTCGCCGGGCCTGCGGCAATACTGCAGGGGTGAGCGTTCCACCCCGAACCCCCGTACTCGTCGGCGTCGGCCAAATCACCGAGCGACCAGGTACGGGTGTGACGTACGCGAGTCGCAAGCAACCGCTCGACCTGATGGTCGAGGCGCTCGAGCGCGCCGCGCGCGATACCGGCGCGGCGTCGATGCTCGCGAACATCGACGAGATCGTCGCGGTCTCCTCTTTCACGTGGCACACGAATGACCCGGCCCGACTGGTCGCCGAGCGACTCGGTCTCGACGTCACGACCAAACTCTTGGGCGTGGGCGGCAACACGCCCCAGAAGTTCGTCCACGACGCGGCGAAGCGGATCATGGCCGGTGAGCTCCGGTGCGTGGCGGTCGTCGGGGCCGAAGCCATGTACGCGCGCCTCCTCGCGCGGCGAGAGGGCGAGGAGCTCAACTGGATCGTCCAGCCGAAGGACGTGGCGCGACCGATGATCACCCCCGAGGACCCCGCGCCGTTGACCGCGGCGGAGTACGGGCAGGGCCTCAACCTCCCGACCAACGTCTACCCCCTCTTCGAGAACGCGCGGCGCGCGCGACTGGGATGGACGATCGCCGAGCAGCGCGACCACCTCGGACGACTCTGGTCGAACTTCGCGCGCGTGGCCGCGTCCCATCCCTACGCCTGGATCCGCGACGCGCCGTCAAGCGCGACCATCACCACGCCGAGCCCCGAGAACCGGATGGTGGCCTTCCCCTACACGAAGCTCTTGATGGCCAACATGCCGGTCGACATGGCGGCGTGCTATCTCATGACGAGCTTCGAACACGCGACCTCGCTCGGCGTCGCGCGCGAGCGCATGGTCTTTCCCGACTGCGGCGCGGACGCCAACGATCATTGGCTCATCTCGGATCGACCGCGACTGGATGACTCCCCCGCGATGCGCGCACTCTGGACGTCGTTGAATGAGTTCGGCGTGACGAGCGATGACCTCGGCCCCCTCGACCTCTACAGCTGCTTCCCCACCGTCGTGCAGAGCGCCTGCGACGAAATCGGCGTCGACGCCTTTGACGCCGATCGCGTTCCCACCATTACCGGCGGACTCACGTTCGGCGGCGGACCCGGCAACAACTACGTCACGCATTCGATCGCCTCGATGGTCGACGCACTTCGCGCGGACCCGTCCCACAAAGGACTTGTCACGGCGCTCGGCTGGTTCTGCACGAAGCACTCCTGGGGCGTCTATTCCGCGACACCGCCGACGGACGGCTTTCGTTGGTCGAGTCCGCAGAACGTGGTCGATTCCCAGGCGCGTTGCCCGAGTGAACAGCGTGAGGGCGCGGCCACCGTCGAGAGTTACACCGTCACCCACGCGAGCGACGGCGAGGCCGAACGACTGATCATCGCCGCACGCACGCCGGACGCCGTGCGCACCTGGTGCCACAGCACGGACGCGGCGCTGATGGCGGCGTCGGAGCGCACTGAGCTGATCGGGCGAACGGGCGAGATCCGAGGGGACGTCTTCACCCTGTAGCCCTGCCGCGACCGGGACCGGCTATTGCGTCGCCGCCGCGTCAGTTTCAACGTCGAATATGGCGACACGCGCACTGAGCGTTCGTGACAAGAGGAACAGACCGAGTGCGGCGATGAAGGCGCCGACGAGTTGCAGCCACAGCACGCTCGTAAGCCAGAAGCCGCCGAGCGAACGGAAGGGCGTGATGAGGAACAGGACGAGAACGCTGACGAAAAGGTACTGGAGGGCGAAGGCCACGTAGGCCCGTTGGAGATTCATCCGCTGCGGCTCGTCGTTGGCGACGACCATGCTCAGCCACCACCACGCGCACGCGGCGGCGATCAACGTCAACGGTTCCAGCATCGGTATCACAATCTGTCGAAAGGAATCGAAGTAGTAGCCGCGAGTGGTGACGGTCTGCACGTAGGAGATGACGCCAGACAGCGCCGACACGACGAAGCCCAGGATCACCATCGACTGCGCGGGAACTCGAGCGGACCTCATCACCTCACGCTAGTGACGCCGCGGAACTCCGTGGCCCGGCGCGCCGGACAGCGTCGAAAAGGATTAGTCCAGTACCCGGACCAACTCGGCGGTGGAGACCGCCCCTTCACGGAGCACGCGCCACGGCGTGACCGAGAGGTCGACGACACTCGACACGTCACCCGACCTCTCACCACCGTCGATCGCGCCATTGAGTTCGTCGCGAGCCTTGAAGCGTTCGAGCACTTCGTAGGCGCTGTGACAGGGCATCTCGCCGTGGTCGTTCGCGCTCGTGACCGCGAAGGGCCCGAGCACCGCCATCATCCGCCGCAACACGTCGTCGTCGGGAATGCGAAAGCCGGCGGTGTCGTCGTCGCCCCCCAGCATCACCGACAACTCGTGCGGGACCGCAACGATGATCGTGAGCGCCCCCGGCCAGAAGGCCTCGGCGAGGCCCTGGGCCTCGTCGGGCCACTCGACCCCGAGGAACTCGATCTGCTCGACCGAGTCGACCAAAACCGGGATCGGCACGAAGGTCGGGCGGTGCTTCAGGGAGAACAAGCGCGCGACCGCGGTCGGCTGGCTCACTTCGGCGGCCAGTCCGTAGACGGTGTCCGTCGGCACGGCGACGATCCCCCCGGCGTCCAGCGCGGCGATCGCCGATTCCACGGTGAGGAGCTTCGGCATCAGCGCTTCGCGATCAGGAAGCGTGGATTGCCGAACATGTCGTCCAGGTCCTGGACGTCGGTGAACATCGCGTCCTGGGCCGCCTGGAGAACCGCCGCGCGATGCATGTTTCCATGTTCACATATCAGCAACCCGTTTGCCACAAGCCAGGGGCACGATTGGGCGATTATCACCTCGAGGTCAGCGAACCCGACGGCGCGCGCCGTGTCATCGGCGACCAGCGCGCCGAACGGCTCGTGATCGAGGATCGGGTCGAGGGTCGCGAATTCGGCGGCACCGACGTAGGGCGGATTGGCGACGATCAGGTCGACGCGACCCCGCAACGACGGATCCAGGTCCTCGAACCACGACGAATGCACGGTCGTCACGCCCTCCAGGGAGTGCTTGAGGGCGTTCGCGCGTGTCACGTCGAGCGCGTCCCTCGAGGCGTCCACGGCCACCAACCTGGCGCGGAGACCCATCTGGCGCAGCTCGTAGAGCAGGGAGAGCCCGATGGCGCCCGAACCACAGCCGAGGTCCACGATAAGCGGCTCCGTGAGTTGGCGCTGCATCAGCTCGTCGAAGGCGAGTCCGACGAGCTCCTCGGTCTCGGGACGCGGGATGAGGACGCGACTGTCGAGGTCGAGGTCGAGGGAGCGAAAGGGCCAGTGACCGAGCACGTACTGAATCGGCTCGCCGTCGAGTCGGCGCTGGGCCGCGGCACGCATGGCGGCCATCGACTCGTGGTTCTGTGGTGAGAACTCTTCGACCAGCCAACGGGCTTCGCGACGGTTCAAACCGGCGTTGATGAGCTCGGTCACCAAATACGAATTAGCGTCCATCGCTCTCGCCGAGTTGTCGCGCGCGCTTTTCCGCGAGCAGCGCGTCGACGTAGGGATCGAGGTAACCGGCCAGCACGTTATCGAGCGTATAGGTCGTCAGGTTGATCCGATGGTCCGTGACCCGGTTCTCTTTGAAGTTGTACGTGCGGATCTTCTCGCTGCGACCGCCGCTACCCAACTGGGAGCGCTTGAGGTCGCCCTGTTCGCTCGCCTGGGCGTCCTGGGCCGCCTTGAGCAGGCGTGAGCGCAACACGATCAACGCCTTGGCGCGGTTCTGGATCTGACTCTTCTCGTCCTGCATCGACACCACGATGCCGGTCGGCAGGTGGGTGACGCGCACCGCCGAGTCGGTGGTGTTGACGCTCTGGCCGCCGGGACCCGATGAACGGTAGACGTCGATCTTGAGGTCGCTCTGATTGATGTCGACGTCGACCTCTTCGGCCTCGGGCAGCACGGACACCGTCGCCGAGGACGTGTGCACGCGGCCCTTGGCCTCGGTCACCGGCACGCGCTGGACGCGGTGGACGCCGGCCTCGTGCTGCAGCCGGAACCACGCGTCCTCCCCCTTGATCAGGTAGATGGCCTCATCGAGGCCGCCCTGCTCGGACTCGCGCTCTTCGATGACGTCGAGCTTCCACCCGCGGATCGCTGCGTAGCGGCGATACATCTGAGCGAGATCCCCGGCGAAGAGGTTGGCCTCCTCGCCCCCCTCGGCGCCGCGAATCTCCAGGATCACGTTGCGGCCCTCGTTGGGGTCGTGCGGCAGGAGGAGCGTCTCGAGGTTCAACTCCAACTCCGGGATCTTCTCCTCCGCGTTGTTCATCTCCTCGCGCCAGAGTTCTCGGTCGTCACCGGAGGATTCGTTGAACATCTCCTTGGCGGTCGCGAAGTCCGACTGGGCGGCCTTCAAATCGATCCAGGCGTTGTTGATCTCGGAGAGCTCCTTGTGGCGCCGCGAGAGGTCGCGAAGACGCGTGAGGTCGTTCGCGACGTCTGGTTCAGAGAGTTGGGACTCGACCGTGTGGAGTTCGTCCTGTAGGACGTTCAGGGTCTCGTCGACGGAGCGCACGGCGGGTGGGCGCTCGAGGCCCTAAGCCTTAGGAGCGCGCGCCTTGGTCTTTTGTGCGTAGCGGCGCTGGAAGCGCTCGACGCGGCCCCCGGTGTCGACGAGCTTCTGCTTGCCGGTGAAGAACGGGTGGCATTCGTTGCACAGTTCGACGGTCATGGCTGACTTCGTGGACTGGGTCGTGAAGGTGTTGCCGCACGAGCATTTCACGGTCGCTTCGCCGTAGTTGGGGTGAATATCAGGCTTCATGGGTGCTCCTCGTTGCGAATGACAAGTTTAGCGGAAAATCAACTCGTCGAAGCGGGACCGCGCGCGATCTCGGCGAGGAACTCGTCATTGGACTTGGTCGACTTCAGTTTGTCGATCAGGAGTTCCAGGCCGGCCGCTTCGCGACCTTCCGAGGCGAGTCCGTTCAACACACGGCGCAGCTTCCAGACCTGGGGCAGCGCCTCACGGCTGAAGAGCAGCTCCTCGTGGCGGGTGGAGGAGGCGTTGACGTCGATCGCCGGGTAGATGCGGCGTTCGGCCAAGCGGCGGTCGAGGCGCAGCTCCATGTTGCCGGTGCCCTTGAACTCCTCGAAGATGACTTCGTCCATCTTCGAACCGGTCTCGACCAGGGCCGAGGCGATGATCGTCAGGGACCCGCCCTCTTCGATGTTGCGCGCCGCACCGAAGAACTTCTTCGGCGGGTACAGCGCACCGGAGTCGACGCCACCGGACATGATGCGACCGGTCGCCGGCGCGGCGAGGTTGTAGGCACGAGCGAGTCGGGTGATCCCGTCCAGGATGATGACCACGTCGCGACCCTGCTCGACCAGGCGCTTGGCGCGCTCGATGCACAGTTCGGCGACGTGGGTGTGCTCCTCGGCCGGACGGTCGAAGGTCGAGGCGATGACCTCGCCCTTGACGGTGCGGCGGATGTCGGTGACCTCTTCGGGACGCTCGTCGACCAAGAGCACCATCAGGTGCACCTCGGGGTTGTTGGACTCGATCGACTGGGCGATCTGCTTCATGATGGTGGTCTTGCCGGCCTTGGGCGGCGAGACGATGAGCCCGCGCTGGCCCTTGCCGATCGGCGAGAGCAGGTCCACGATGCGCGGCGTGAGGTCGGTCTTGCCCTCGTTCAGCTCGAGGTTGAGCTTCTCGTCGGGGAACAGCGGCGTGAGGTCCTCGAAGCGCGGGCGCAGACGCGCGACTTCCGGATCGAGACCGGCGACGCTGTCGACGCGCAACAGCGCGGGGTACTTCTCGTTCGAAGCGGCCGGTCGGAAACCGCCGACGATGCTGTCACCCTTGCGCAGGTGGTAGCGGCGCACTTGATTGATCGAGACGTAGACGTCGTTGGGCGACGGGTGGTAGCTCTTCGTGCGCAAGAAGCCGTAGCCGTCGTCGCGCAGGTCGAGCAGGCCCTCGATCTCGATGAGTTCGCCGGCGTAGGGCTGGTCGGCGTTGGGCATCGAATCGCCGCCGAAGCGCTCGCGGCCGTTGCGGTTGCGACGGTTGCGTCGGTTGCGCCCGGCGGTGTCGTTCCCGAAGTCGCGCGGTTGGCGCTCCTGGCGCGGCTGGGTGTTCTGTCGGGGATTCTGCTGCGGTCGTTCAGCGCCGTTCGTGCTCGGTGAGGACGGCGCGCTCTCGGTGGTGGTGGTCGCGTCGACGTCGCTCGACGGCGACACGTCGGACTTGGCGTCCGCGACGAACTCACCGAGCAGGTCGTCGAAGTCGTCGGTCGGGGTGGCGACGGTGCGGCGCGAACGAACGGCGCGTGAGACCGTCTCGCCGGCGTCGCCGGAAGGCGCGGGGTCGCCCATGATCGCCTCGATCAGCGAGGCCTTGGTCGCGCGCGCCGACACGTCAACGCCCTTCACCTTGGCGATGGTTTGGAGGTCCTCACGAGTCTTGGACTCAAGATCGGACCGGTCTGGGGAAGGCCTTACAGCCATAGTGGTTCCTTTCGCTCCGCTCGACAAAAAGAATGAGCGAAGAAGAAAAATCGGGAAACGTCATCTCGGAAGAGTTCCTCACCCCGGGGAAAGGCCGGGCGTGGATGACCTCTCCAGTGTAGCGGAGTTGGCGCGATTTGCCAACAATTCGTCGAATTCTTACATTCCTACGATCGGTGGACCGCGAACGACGCGGAATCGTGTCGACCCGGGGCTGCCGTGTTCGTGGTGCTGACACTACACAATTTCGAAGGCTGACCTACCACGTCGCGACAGCGATTCGAGAGAGATTGTTGGGGATCGAAGTCATGAGACGTGAGTGGGGGCCGCCGACCGATGACTGAACCCGTGCGAGATTCGACGAGCCGATGAAGGCGCACGCGTCGCGCGTCGGATGGTTCTGGTATCGGGCGAACTTCGCGCGGCGATGGACGAACTATCTGACGATCGTCCTGCTGGTGGGCGCGATAGGCGGTCTGGCCCTGGGTTCGGTCGCGGCGGCGCGCCGCACGCAATCGTCGTACAACACGTTCTTGGCCAGTACCAACCCCTCGGATCTCGCCATGACGGTTTTCGCCCCCAACATCTCCTCGAAGCTGGCGCGCTTGCCCCTCGTACGTCACGTCGGCGAATCGTCCTACGGGATCAACGCGTTTCCCCCGGGGAAGGACGGCTTGCCGGATTTCCCGAAGCCGCTCCTCGACGGGACGGTGGCGCTCGCCGGCAGCGTGAACGACGAGTACTTCAGGGAAGACCGAGTCGCCCTGATCCAAGGTCGGATGCCGAATCCGAACAAGCTGAACGAATTCATGGCCGACACGTTCGCCGCCAAAGCTATGGGTTGGCACGTCGGCGAATCCGTGCGTATGGACTTCTACACCAACGCCCAAGCGGATACGGCGGACTTTGGTTCAAAACCGATCACGCCGGCGCTCGCGTTGACGATGCACCTCGTCGGCACGATCGTGCCCAATGACGACGTCCTTCTCGACAAAGTCGATCAGACGCCCTCACTCATCATCTTCACCCCCGCGTTGACGAAACGGTTCGTGACGAACGCGCCGGACTACAACGACTACGCCCTGCAGCTCGACCACGGCGTACGAGATCTTTCGAAGGTGGAGCGCGAGATCGTGGCGGCGCTCCCGCCCGGCACGACGTACTCCTTCCACGTCAATTCGGCGGTCGCCGCCGAGGTGAACCGCTCGCTAGAGCCGGAGTCGATATCACTGGGCGTCTTCGGCCTCATCGCGGGATTGGCGGCCCTGATCATCGTGGGCGGCGTCCTCGCGCGCGGTCTGCAGCGAGAGGCTCAGGACATCGACGTGTTGCGCGCGTTGGGCGGTAGTCCCTGGATGTCGGGGTACGCCAGCGCCCTGGGGCCCCTTGCGTCGGTCGTCGCAGGTGCGGCCCTCGCCGTCGTCGTCGCCGTCGTGATCTCACCGCTGTCGCCGATCGGGCCCGTGCGCGAGGTCTACCCCGACGGTGGTTTCGCCGTCGACACCCCGGTGCTCGGCTTCGGGTTCCTCTCCCTTGTCCTGGTTCTGAGCGCGATCACGCTCGGGATCATCGTGCTGCGTTCTCGTCGGCTGAACGCCCGTGTTCGTCGGACGTCGGCCCCCTTGGGGTCGCGGGCCGGTCGAGTCGCCACCGACGTCGGACTGCCCGTGACGGCGATCGTGGGCATCCGCTTCGCCCTGGAGCCACCGGGTGGACGCGACAGCGCCCCGGTGCGCTCGGCGCTGGTGGGCGCGATGCTCGCCGTCATGATCGTGACCGCGACGCTCACGTTCGGCAACAGCCTCGGCACGCTCGTGTCGCACCCCGCTCTCTACGGCTGGAACTGGAATTACGCACTGACGTCCAACGGCGAGGGCATCCCCCCGCAAGCCGCGCGTCTGCTGAACACCGACCCGTACGTCGAGGCGTACTCCGGCGTCGACTTCGCCAACGCGCAGATCGACGGTGTGACCGTCCCGATCATCTTGTCGACCGCCAACGCAAAGGTGACCGCGCCCATCCTCTCGGGCCACGAGATCACGGGCCCCGATCAGATCGTGCTCGGGGCCGAGACGATGCGACAACTCCACACGCACCTCGGTCAGACGGTGAGCACCCAGTACGGGACGAAGAAGGACTACCCCGTCTACGTACCGCCGACGAAGATGACGATCGTGGGCACCGCGACGTTGCCCGCCATCGGCGGCACGTTGTCACTCCACACGTCGATGGGCGTCGGCGCGATAGTCCCGATCAGCATCGAACCGTCCGCCTTCCAGAGGTTCCTCCACAACAAGAACACGACACTCGATGGCTACACCGACCTCTTCGTTCGTCTTCGACGCGACGCACCACGCGGTCCCGCACTGGCGTCGTTGACACAGATCGCCGCGACTGGACAAAAGGAGATCGAAGCGACGCCCAGCGGAGGGGGCAGCGACGTCGTCGTCCAATCGGTCGCGTATCCTGCGGAGATCGAGAACTATCGAACGATCGGAATCGTCCCCGATCTTCTCGCCCTCGCGCTCGCCCTGGGCGCCGTCGTCGCACTCGGGCTCACGCTGGTCGCCTCCGTGCACCGGCGTCGACGCGACCTCGCGCTGCTTCGGACACTGGGATTCACCGGCCGACAACTGCTCTCCACGGTCGCGTGGCAGGCGTCGGTCGCGGGTGCCATCGGAGCGGTCTTCGGCATCCCACTCGGAATCGTCCTCGGTCGGTGGCTCTGGACACTGTTCGCCAACAACATCTACGCCGTGCCGTCCCCGACGGTACCGGTCATCGCAATGCTGATCGTCGCCGTGAGCGCCATGGTGCTGGCGAACGTCGTGGCCGCGCTGCCCGGGCGAAGCGCGGCTCGCACCTCCGCCGCACAGGTCCTGCGTGGCGAATAAGAGATTCGTTACGAGAGCTTCGCGAGCAGTGCCTTCAACGTCGCGTCGACGACGTCGGGGGTGACACTCGTCTCGACCGCGGTGTCGGGGTCCTTCAGACCGTTGCCGGTGAGCACGCACACGACGGTCGAATCCTTCGGGACGCCGTACTTGATGATGCCGGCGATCGACGCCGCCGACGCCGGTTCGCAGAAGATCGACTCGTAGCGCGCGACGAAGCGGTAGGCCTCGAGGATCTCGTCGTCGGTCACGGCGCGGATGTCGCCCAGTGACTCGTGGATGACCTCGAGCGCGGGGACCCAGCTCGCGGGGTTGCCGATGCGAATCGCCGTGGCGATGGTCTCGGGATTCGTGACCGGGTGTCCCAGCACGATCGGCGCCGCCCCGGCCGCTTGGAATCCCCACATCTTGGGCAGGATCTTGCAACGTTCGGCGAAGTGGTACTGCGTGAAGCCGCGCCAGTAGGCGGTGATGTTGCCGGCGTTGCCCACCGGGATGGACAGGACGTCCGGGGCCTTGCCGAGGACGTCGATGATCTCGAAGGCGCCGGTCTTTTGACCCTCGATGCGGTCGGGGTTGATCGAGTTGACGATCGTGATCGGCAGGTACTGCGTCAACTCGCGCGCCAGGTTGAGCGCCTGGTCGAAGTTGCCGCGGATCTGCAGGACCTTGGCGCCGTAGACGATCGCCTGGGCCAGTTTGCCCTGGGCGATCTTGCCCTCGGGCACCAAGACGACGCAGTCCATCCCGGCCTTACCGGCGTAGGCGGCGGCCGACGCCGACGTGTTACCCGTCGACCCGCAGATGACGGCCGTGGCCCCGTTGGCCTTGGCTTTCGTGATCGCCATCGTCATGCCGCGGTCCTTGAACGATCCGGTCGGGTTCAGCCCTTCGAACTTCAGCCAGACGTCGGCCCCCACTCGCTCGGAGAGACGCTCGGCGTGGAGCAGCGGCGTGTGGCCCTCTTGCAGCGTGACGATCTCGTCCACGCCGTCGAGGTCGAACCACTGCGCGTACTCGAGCAGCAGGCCCTTCCACCCGATCATTGGCGACCCGCGTCGATCACTCGTAGACAGGCGCCGATGGAATCGACGGACTTGTGTTTGGCGAGGTCCTTGATGGTGGCGTTGACGCGGTCGGTGACGGCCAAGTGCGTCAGGAACGAGAGTCGGGCCTCGTCGCCGAAGCCGGACTGTTCCATCGACTGGATCGAGACGCCGTTGTCGCCGAAGACGCCCGCGACGGCGGCGAGCACGCCGGGGCGGTCCAGCACGTCGATGCTGATATAGAAGACGCTCTCCAACTCGCCGGCGGGGACGCTGCGCAACGTGCGCACCACCCGGAAGGGCACGTCGTGACGACCGCTGAAACGGTTGCGCGCGGCGTCGAGGACGTCGCCGAGCACCGCGGTCGCCGTCGCCTCACCCCCGGCGCCCTGGCCGAGCCACATCAGGGGGCCACTGCGCACGCCCTCGACGAAGACGGCGTTCATGGCGCCGTGGACCGACGCGAGCGGGTGATCGACGGGGATCATGGCGGGGTGGGCCCGTTGGGAGAGTCCGTCGTCACCCACGCGCTCGGCGACGCCCAGCAGTTTGATCACGTAGCCCGAGCGCCGCGCGAACTCGACGTCGACCGCGCGGATCCCCACGATCCCTTGGCGGTAGATGGTGTCGCCGGCCAATTCGGTCCCGTAGGCGAGTGACGCGAGGATCTGCACCTTGGCCGCCGCGTCGTAGCCCTCGACGTCGGCGCTCGGATCGGCTTCGGCGTACCCGAGGGCCTGCGCTTCTTTCAGCGCCGCGGCGTAATCACTCCCCTCACTGGTCATTTTGGAGAGGATGAAGTTCGTCGTGCCGTTCACGATGCCCATCACGCGAGTGATCTGTTCACCGGCGAGCGACGTGCGCAGGGCGCGAAGGATCGGGACGGCACCACCGACCGCGGCTTCGTAGAAGAGGTCGGCGCCGTTCTGATGGGCCAGTTGGGCGAGTTCCGTGCCACACTCGGCCATCAGGGCCTTGTTGGCGGTGACCACCGAGACACCGTGGCGTAGGGCCGTTTCGATGTAGACCCGCGCCGGCTTGATGCCGCCGGCGAGTTCGACGAGGATGTCCAGGTCGTCGTTCGCCACGAGCCCGGCCACGTCGGTCGTCAGCAGCGCCTTGGGAATCCCCTTGCGCCGCTTGGCCGCGTCGCGCACCGCCACGCCCACCAGTTCGATGGGGCCCGTCGCGCCGTCGGTCAGGGCGGGCTGGCGTTCCGGGTCACTCAACAGCTCGACCAGGGCGCCCCCGACGTTGCCAGCCCCGATGATGCCCACTCGAACGACCGGCTTGTTCACCTTTAAAGGCTAACCGACCGTTTCGACGCGTTCGACGTCAAACCTCGAGCCGCGCCATGTCGTCGAAGGTCTCGCGGCGCAACACTTCGCGCGCGACGCCGTCGCGCACGAAGAGCACCGCCGGCCGCGGTACGCGGTTGTAGTTCGACGCCATCGAGTAGCCGTAGGCGCCAGTGACCGGGGTCGCGATGACGCTGCGTACGCCGGTCGACGCGGGCAGCCACGCCTCGTCGATCAAGACGTCCCCGCTCTCGCAGTGCTTGCCGACGAGTCGCACGTTCTGGGGACGATCGCTCCGCGGGTCACCGACGTCGAAGGCCTCGTAACCGGACCCGTAGAGCACGGGTCGAGGGTTGTCGCTCATCCCCCCGTCGACCGCCATGTAGGTGCGTTGCTCGACCGGTTTCACGGCCCCGACCTGATAGAGCGTCACGGCCGATTGGGCGACGATGGCCCGACCCGGCTCGGCGAGAAGGCGCACGTTGGAGTCCAGTCCAACTTCGTGCGCGGCCACGCGTATCGCGTCACCCCACTCGTGGATCGAAGGCGCGGACTCGCCCGCGACGTAGGCGACGCCAAGTCCCCCGCCGACGCACAGTTCGTCGAAGTCGTCATCGGCGATGAACTTCGCCAAGATGGTGAGCGACTCCACGAAGCCGATCAGTTCGAACACCTGGGAGCCGATGTGCGCGTGCACACCGTGCAAGGTCAGTCCGGGGATCGCGCGCAGTTCGTCGATCGCCTTTCGCGCGTCGCCCGTCGCCACGGAGAAGCCGAACTTGGTGTCCTCTTGACCGGTGCGCACGAATTCGTGCGTGTGCGCTTCGACCCCCGGCGTCACGCGCACCAGACAGTGGAGTGGCGAGGAGGGACTCACGAGCGTCGTGAGCAAGGCAATCTCCTCGAAGTTGTCCACGACCAGTCGATGGACGCCCGTCGCGAGGGCCTGTTCGAGCTCGTCGACCGACTTGTTGTTGCCGTGCATGATGATCCGCGCGGCCGGCACGCCGGCACGCAATACAAGATCGAGTTCGCCGCCGGTCGCGACGTCGATGCAGAGACCCTCTTCGAAGGCCAGTCGGGCCATGGCCCCACACAGGAAGGACTTGGACGCGAAGGCGACGCCGTCGTCGAAGGAGCCCGCGGCCTCGCGACAACGCGCGCGCAGCGTCTCCTCGTCGTAGACGAACAAAGGTGTGCCGTAGGAGCCCGCGAGACCGCGCAACGAGACACCACCGACGAGGACGTCGTTGGCCAAGAGTTCAGCCGTGTCGGGCAGCAACGACGTGGCTATCGGTTCTGCACTCATAGATGAACATTACGAGGTCGCGACGTCGAAGGATTCCGTTCGTCGACGACACACCTGTTGGCGGACCTATGAGCCAAAGGGTCGGGGAACCCGGGTCATCGGGCATAAGTGTCCCCTCATTGATGCCAGCACTGTGTTGAAATGCTCGCGACAACTCAAGGTTAGAAAATTCGTCGAGAGCGAACATTGACAGGCGCACACTCGTGATGCCGACTTACGAAGAGTGAATGGCCGTCAAGCGCCTTCTGAGCTACGGCAAGTTGAAATCGGGATGAGATCCCGCACTGAAAAAGCTTACGCGAGTGGATCAGGTATTTGTGACGGTAAAGGAGGTGCCCGAGGGGTCTAAGAGTGAGGGATAAGCCTCCTGTGTGGCGTTAGGTGGCGAGCCGGAGTACAGGCCGTA
The DNA here is from genome assembly GCA_963802735.1 of uncultured Acidimicrobiaceae bacterium. GTDB lineage: Bacteria > Actinomycetota > Acidimicrobiia > Acidimicrobiales > RAAP-2 > RAAP-2. The sequence continues at coordinate 612,733 of CAWDJY010000012.1, forward strand.
GGCCTGCGGAGAGAAAGCGCTCAGGGATCCGGTTACCCCGGCAGAGGTCGTGGCGGTTGCAGAGGTAAAGGTGACCGGGGTACTGATGGTCAAGGAGGTATGGACACCTGAGACAACAGGTGGCTCCACAATCCACTCAGCGGTGGCGCGCGGGGCGGGCGGTGACGCGTCGGCGAGTGGGGTCACAGAAACCCAGCCGGCCGTGGCGTCAGAGATGGTCAGGGTGAACGTGCCCGAGGCGTACGTCACGCTGGCCGTCATGACGTCACCAGCCCTCACGGGATCACTGAGAAACACAGCGTAACCGGAGTTGACCGACGGGTTATGGAAGAACTCGTACCAGGCGGTGTACGAAGGTGACGAGCCATTGCAGTCGCTGGTCGTACCGGTTTGCTCGATGGTGGAATTGTCTAAGCCAATCCAGTCGGCCAAGTGAGTCGAGGTGCCGTCGCAGGTGGCGATCGGCACGACCCAGGAACCGGTGATGGAAGTAAAGGACTGACCGGCCGGGAGAGAGTCAACATAGCCGGCCCAGAAAGAGTTGTAGTTGGCTACCAAGAGGGTGGCAACGGCAGTGGTGGCCGAGCCGAGGGAGTTCGTGAAGGTTGCCCTGTAGTCATAGGTGCCTGCGCCAGGTATGGAAGAGAGAGTCAGAGTTGGCGACGTAGCGCCGGGCAGAGTGACGAACGAGCTGCCGTCACGCGAGAAGTACCACTGCACAGTCGGCGTGGGTAGGCCAGTCGCGGCTGCCTCGAAAGTGGCCGTAGCGGGAATGAAGGAAGACCCGAAACCCGTAGGGGCAGCGGTGGTTGATACGGGCTGGAGGATTATTTCCGGCGACTCAGCCGGAGGAGGCGCAGCAACGTTTGGATTCGCGGCCAAGGTGACGTAGGCGTGTGAAGAGTTCAAGGAGAATTCGTAGCGGATGGCAAGACCAGTGGTGTTAGCGGGTATCAAGACTCGAAGTTTCAAGGACTTGGCACAGTTAGGTCGCTTCGGAAAACCAGACAATGACGGAGACGCAGCAAGGATGCACGTCCCGGGTCGCCCAGCGTTGGCCTTCAGCGTGACGATACCGCCATTCCACGAAAGTGAAAACGGGTTCGCGCTCAAGCGTTGTGGAGTGGCGTACGCCGTCGCCGTCAATGAGAGAGACCCTGCGATGAGCACCACTGCAAAGAGATTTTGAACGCGGTGAGGGGTGATGAATGATTTCACCACAACAACGGTAATTACACATTCTCACAAGTTTCACCTGATCAAATCAACTTTGACCCTTGGAAACGGTCGGCATTTGAACCTTCAAATGTCGGCCGATTGACTCGTACCGATTTCCTTCTGACTGACTAATGAGGGCCACTACTCCTTGCCTCCGACGGGCACCGCACCGCACCTGCCCGAGGAACCTGATGCGCGCCGGGGCATCAGGTCCGACGCCTTCTGAATTATCGGACGGGAACAAAAGTCAATTGGAGACTTCGACCCGTCAAATGCTGTTCCTCTTGAGATTGTGCGATTCTCGATTAGGCGTTTTGGTTGTGAAGGTCATCCTACGAGTGAACGTTCAAACGAACGTCTCGCTGAACCTCCTGGCGAGCAATCCTGATCGGGCAACGAGCACGCTTGCGATCGCTAAGAAGAAGAGGTAAGCGACTCCGGCGATATTGCCCGTTTCCCCAAAAGTGGCGTACATCGGCCCACCGGAAGTGAACCAGGCGACGAGCGCAAGGAGAAACGCGCCCGAGAGAATGCTGAGGAGAACGATGGTCACCGAACCGAGTCGTTCACAAATGCGTGGAAGTTCGACACGCCGCACCAGGAAAGCCATCGCCACGGCAAAGACCAACACGGCCAGCGGGGCTAGGTCGTTCATCACGGCTTGAGAGGTGGGTTCGCCTGAGATCCCCGGATTCCACATGGAGATCCATGGTTGTGTCACTTGATGTGCAATGAACGCCAACCCGTAGGCGGCGGGACCAGGCTGAGTCCATCGGTAGCCGCCTTGAAACATGTGGCTGTATCTAGCGAGCATGTTGGGCAACCAACGCACGGAGTAATAAAGGAATGCACCCGAGCCCACGGCAAAAACGAAGGGAGCCACCAACCGCCGTCCACGTCCGCGGACAATTTGGCGTACCGCGGAAACCAAGACGATCAGCGCCATCGCCGCGAGCACCATCACGAGGAGCGCAGTGGTCACCGTGAGAATGCCTGTCGTGGCATCAACTGGAATCGGATGGTATGTGCGTGCACTCCACAGGATCATGGCCCAGGACCAGAAATTAAGTGCGAGGACCGCCATTAGTGACACCAACGCAAAACTCGTTCCGAGTGCCGCACGAGTTTGGTCTCCGGAACTAAGCGACGCGTTTGTGAGTCCGACGTCACCAACCCGAGCGACGACTCCCTTGTATGCCACATTGATACTGCGCCTGAGATCGACGCGCCGATCGGCAAATTCCTGCTCTAGGTGGTCGGCGAATTCTTCACCGTACCGCTCGCGCCATGCGCTTGGGTACCAGCGTAAGAAGCGTGTCGCGCGAAGTGAGTTGTTGGGTTCGCTACTCATGCGACAATCCATGAACGCTTGAGACGAGCCTGACCAGTCTTCAGGACTCGCTGTTGAACTGTGAGGTACTCTGCGAGCACTGTCGCTCCCTGGGCGGTCAAACGATAAGGGCGCCGACGTTCATCGGCTTCGAGCGCAATAATCAGGCCTCGACTCTCGAGACGCGCGAGCACTTGGTAGAGAGTGCCGGGAGGCAAATGCACACCCGCGAACTCCTCGACGTCCTTTACGAGGGCGTAGCCATGTTTCTCACCACCCGCAAGACTGGACAGTATGAGGACGGCGGCGCCAGCGTTTCGACCGAGTCCCTCCAGAGGGCTTTCCTTTATTGTCATCACGCAACTATATCGATAAGCGATGTATCCGTCAAGGTACTAGACCGCAGTGGCAAACCAAGTCGAAGTGGGGGTACCGAATGCCTCCAGCACTGCCCCGAATCTGCCCCGAAGTAACGTGATGCGAGCCGGTGTTTTTCGGTGATTGACGACGCATCCTAAACTGGCCCAACATGGGTCAAATCCGTGTATGCCCTCGTAGCTCAGTGGATAGAGCATTGGCCTCCGAAGCCATGTGCGCAGGTTCGACTCCTGTCGGGGGCACTCAGCGCTTCGACCATCGACCTTAGGGACCTTGTCCCCTGGCGTCTTCTCTCGCTCATCTCTATTGTGACGGCCGAGCGATCGCTCAACTGAGCCCGTGTTCGCGAGGCTCGGTTCGTAAGGGTTACAAAATGAAAGAGGTGCGGAGTGATCTTCGTCGCAATTCTGAAGCGAACCCTCAAACCGGGCAAGACCTACGAAGACTTTCGTCTGGCGTGGTACCACGCCACAGGATTCGGTACCGACAACACCATGCTGACGGTCATCAACGCAGCGAATCCGCGAGAGGTGATCGTGATAGCCCTCACTGAGGTGTCACTCAACAACGCCGAAGAGCTGCTGGCCACCGACGCGAAGGAGCGAATGGAGAGCCCGCTCACCGACATCATTGAACCCGAAGTGGATCGGACGTTCGGACTGCTCATTGCTGAGGACGACTTCTCCGCGGAAGGTGCTCTCACGTATCAGCCGCCCAAGGTGCATGGTGAACTCGTCGATCTGGAAGAGATCGAGCGCTTCGTTGCTGAAGGCAAGAGTGCGATGGAATACTTCAATCTCGAAGATTGAGCGGCGTGAAGAATGACGTTGACGATCGGATCTTCGGAGCTCGCCTATCGGTCGACGTACGCCGGTTCTTCGGGACGGAGCCTCACGTTGTAGACCGTCGACAGTTGACGAGCAACGAAGGTGCCGATCACCAACTCGCCGGTCCGGGTGAAGTGAATTCCGTCGGACACGCGTAACGCACTTTGCACGCCGTTCACGTCGGCACCGCCCCGGTAGTGACCACCTTTGGTCGCCAAGAGACGCCACGTCGGCTGGAACGTGACGCCGGGCGTCGACTTCGCGACCATTTCATAGATGGCGTTGAGCGCCTGAAGGCCCTCGCTGTAACTCTTGGGCGCCGCGATCGGCAGGCCGACCCAGAACGCGTACGCCCCCGCCTTGGTCACCATCCGGTCGATCCGACGAACGCGCGCGACGTAGGCGGTGCGCCATTCGCGCGAACCGAACGGTTGCGATTCGCCGTGGACGGCGAGGGCCTGTTCATCGTTCGCGCCGAACAAGATGACGACGAGATTGGGATGGTAGTCGTGCAAATCGGATTTGAGGTGCGCCGGCCAGTTGTAGAACCACGTCGCGGAGAGTCCGGTCGACGTCTTGTTGCGTTGGATCAGTTTCAACCCCCGCGTGAATTGGAGCTCGTGCCGGATGCCGTATTCGAGGTCGTCCCCCAGGGAGTCGCCGATCTCGAGGACTCGACAGTGACCGAGGGCGAACGGCGCGTGACGAGGAGTGGTCGTGGACGTCGACGTGCTGGTTCGCGGTAGCGCTGACGCCGGCGTGAAGCCACATCCTCGTGCGGGCACGCGAAAGGGAACGTGGTCGGCGACAGGTGTATCCGGCGGGACTTTCACCGTCGACGCCGCCCCCGCGTCATTGACGGTGAGCAGACCCGTCACAAGCGCCAGTGCGGCCACCGACGCCGTCGTCAACCGGCACCTCCACGCGTACGGTGACCTGTGGCGGGCGCTCAAGGGGGTCTTCATGGCGGATTCAACGCTAACAGGCGTGCGCGGCCGCACCCCATCGGGTCGTCACCAAGGGTGTCCCGAATCGACGCGCACTCGTCACCAGATCCCGGGGATCAGACTGTGCGCGACTGGAAGAGAACTGCCGATACGGCTCACCGAGCGCCGTGAGCAACGTGCGCTCTTCGACGCGTATCCGAATGACGAGCCCGATGGTGGGCACGATGAGCAGCACGATCAGCGACAACCAGTTCTCCAGCGCCACGCCGATGCCGGCGAAGGAGACAATGATCGCGGTGTAGGACGGGTGGCGCACCCATCGGTACGGGCCAGTGTCGACGACCGTCTGACCACTGCGCACTTGCACCTGGACGGTGAAGAACTGACCCAACGAACGAACCGCCCACTGACGCAGGGCCATGCCGAGGACCACGATGACGAGGCCCCCGACGAAGATCGGCCAACGCGCCACGGTCACGCCGGCCGATCGCACGTGAGCGGCGATGACGAACGCCCCAGCGACGCCCAACAGCGACGTCACCACCACGACGTAGAGACTCCCCCGATCGTGGCGCGTGCCGCCGCGATTGAGCCGGCTCCGAAGTCGAATGCGCCACTCCGAAACGCCGAAGGACGCGAGCACGACGTAAAAGGCAACCATCGCCGCGGCGTCGCGGTAGGCGAGTGGGGTCATTCGCCAAAACTACCGGTGGGTGTCAACGCGACCGTCGCGACGCAGCGCCGCTACTCGACCTCGCCCAGCCCGGTGTCGTCAAAGATCCGCGCGACGACCTCTTCCGGTGGGAGGTCGTCGACGTCGATCACGAATCCCGCGACGGCCGCGTAGAGCGGATGGCGGACGCGGTACAGGTCGCGAAGCGCCTGCAGCGGATTGGCGCCGAGTCGAGGGCGATCTCCCCCGCGTTCCACTCGCTCGCCCAGCGTGGCGACGGACGCGCGCAACCATACGACCACTCCGGCGTGCGTGATCGCGGCGCGGTTCGACTCCGAGAGCACCGCCCCACCGGCGACGGCGATCACGACCGGCGTCGGTTGCGCGATCGCCGCGGCCAGCACACGACTCTCCTCGACGCGTAGCGCGTCGTCGCCGTCGGTGTCGAAGATCTCCTGTGCGCGGCGACCGGTGTTGACCAAGAGTTGGGCGTCCGAATCGAGGAACGGCCAACCGAGGCGCTTGGCGCAGAGCTGGCCGACGGTCGTCTTCCCGACCGCCATCATGCCCACCAAGAGCAGACGTTCGGACCCTGGCAACTCGGGACTGAGTGGTGGCGACATGAAGGCCCATTCTCCTCCACGACTCCGCGACGTGCGCGCATCATCGATCAGGCGCGAGACGCTCACGCGACCCGGTACCCTGACACCATCCGACGATTTAGCCACTTCTTAGGTATCCACTAGAACTCGTTCACGTTCGACCCTGATACTGAGGTTCGATCCGAACGTGCCCCGAAGGAGGTCCCGATGGAATGGGACGACCAGAACCCAGCAGTACCGACCGGCGAAGTCGGCCCCGCCGCCACGAACGCCGACGCCGGGACCGCCGACGTCGCGAGCATCCCGGCGTCGAGTCCCGGCGCGCCCGCCCAGACCGTCACGATCTCGAAACGTCAGTGGCGTGTCGCGAAGACACTCAGCGCGCTCGTGCTCGTGCTCGCTATCGGCACCGCCGGATTCGTCCTCGGACACGACATCGTGAAGCCGACGCCGATCCGGACCGCCGCGCCGAAGTTCACCTATCCCACCTTCCCCTCTGGCGGCGTCGGGAACGCGCCGTCCTTCCAGTTCCCGAGCACCACGCCTCAAAACACGAAGGCGGACGCCGCCGCGGCCAAGATCGCGAAGAAGGTCGACGCCGGTCTCGTCGACATCACGACGACCTTCGCCAGCCAGACCGGGACCGCCGAAGGCACCGGCATGGTCCTGACGTCCAGCGGACTGGTGCTCACGAACAATCACATCGTCGAAGACGCCGCGACGTTGTCGGTGCGCGACATCGCCACCAATACGACGTACGTCGGCACCGTGGTCGGCTATGACCTGGCCGATGACGTCGCGCTCATCCAATTGAAGGGCGCCAGCGGGCTCACGACGATCAAGACCGCGAACTCCGACAAGGTCACGTCGGGCGAGAAGATCGTGGGCATCGGCAACGCCGGCGGACTCGGCGGCACGCCGAGCTTCGTCGCCGGCAGCGTCGTCGCCCTCGATCAGGCGATCACCGCGGGCGACGAGACGAATCCCGCGGGGTCCGAGCACTTGAGTGGTCTCATTGAGGTCAACGCCGCGATCGAACCCGGTGACTCCGGTGGCCCCCTCGTGAACGACAAGGGAAAGGTCGTCGGCATGGACACCGCCGGTTCCGACCTCAACGGCGGCTTCGGCTTCAACCCGGGCTACACGTCCGGTGACCGCGGCTACGCGATACCCATTAACACGGCGCTGTCGATCGTCTCGTCGATCCGCGCCGACGACGCCGTCTCAGGCGTCCACATCGGCGCGACGGCGTTCCTCGGCGTCGAGTTCGACTCGGCGACGTTGGCCGGCGGCGGCGCGAGCACGTCGAACGGCGTCACCATCGCCGGCACGGTCGCTGGCACCCCCGCCAACAAGGCCGGACTGGTCGCCGGTGACGTCATCACGTCGATCGACGGACAGTCAGCCACGACGGGCAGCGAACTCCAGTCGATCCTCCTGACCAAGAAGCCGGGCGACACGATCCACCTGGACTTTCTCAGTCCGAGCGGAGTCGCCAAGACCATGAGCGTGGTACTGGGATCAGGTCCGGCGCAGTAGAGCCGCCCCGCACCAGCGCCTAGCCCCAGGTCGCGTACGTGACCTGGTTGGGTGGTACCGAGACGACCTCGGCGATCGATCCGTTCAAGTCCAAGATGGCGTAGTCACCTCTCTCGAGACTGGGGAAGATGGCGGCGTAGACCACGCCGTCGCGACTCTCCCGCGGCAGTACCCACACGTGGGTTCGTGCCTCTGGTCGATCCACCGGGTGGATCTCCACCTCGACGCCCGAGCGCTCGGCGCTCGAGGTGAGGACCAACGCGCCGGTGTGCTCACCGACGTTGATCACGACCGCGCGACTGGGCGCCGTGGGCGCCACGGCCTCGACCCGCACATGGTGGCCGTGCGCGTTCTCTGCGTCGACGTCGTGCTCGTGCGCTTCGACGAGCTCGTCGTGCTCGTGACCGTGCGCGTGGCCGTCGTGACGACGCGAAACACCTCGAGGGACGCCCGGGCTGGTTACGTCCCTCGAGGAGAAAGATGACGACGCGTCGCGCACCTAGCCGGCCATCGCCCGGACCTGGATGGCCGGGTTGTCATACCCGTCCCACGGGTCAGCCAGGTACGGGAAGTCCGAGCGGTAGTGGAGACCGAAGGCCGCCAGGCTCGCGACCGTCTTGGGTTCGGTCGAACCGACGTCGAAGAGCGCACCGGCCGCGGCGTCGGGCTTGTAGGTCTTCACGACGTCGCCGAGGAGCGCTCCGGCCACGGCCTTGAGCTCGATCGACACGACGTCGTCGAAGACGCGACGCCCGTTCGGGAATCCGGCGTTGTCGCCACCCACGACGCCGAGGATGCTCGCCGCCGACGTCGCGGTCGGCTTGATCGCCACGTTGAGGCGCAGCATGTCGGCCTTGGTCGCGCCGGTGTAGTTCTGGAAACCGGGGAAGAGCGGCGGGACACCGGTCAAGAGCACCGCGTCGAGGTCCGGTCGGGTGTTCGAAGTGACCGCGGCGTAGGCCGCCAGGTTGGGGAACGCACCCGGGTAGAGCACGTTTAACAGCGAAGCCAGTCCGGGGTGGTCGTAGTACGTCGCGTACTGCGAGTCGTCCTTCGGGGCTTGGGAGTTCCAACGGTCCTTGTGGCCCATCGGGATGATCACCTCGTTGATCAACGGGTTACCCAGACGCGAGACCTGCTCCCACGGACCGGTGTTCGTCTGGGGCGTGGTGCTGTAGATCTTCGTCTTCTGGCGACTCGCCGTGGTCCACACGCCGATCGTCGAGTCGGCGTCGGTGTAGGTGGTCGGCACGGCGCCGCCCTTGGTCAGCTCCGAGATCGGCACCTGGATCGCGATCGAGTGCACGTTGGTCGCGGCCAGTGAGTTGACCCCGGCGACGGCTGCGCCCTTCAAGAGGAAGTCGGGTTGGAAGGGGCGCAGGTCGCCGAGGTCGAAGATCGATCCCAGGTCGACGTAGAAGCCGTCGGCGCGCTGACCGGCGAAGACCTTCGTCGAGCCGATGGCGTGGATGGCCTGATTGGTCAACGTCGCGTAGTTCGGGATCGAGTTCTTCCCGACGTTGCACGGCGGGCACGCCAGACCGCGCGCGAGGATCTTGGACGAGCCGTTCGCCTTCTTGGTCACCGAGTAGAACTGCTTGCGGTTCCACGTAGTGTCGCTCAGCTTCGTGATCTGACCGGTGTTGTAGAGGAACGTGTCGTTCGCGCCGGTGTCGGTCAGCCTGGTCTCGAAGCGGAACTGAAACGTGACGTCAGCGTCGCCGTCGCCGTTGTTGTCGACGTGGATCTCGTAGAGCACGTCGTCACCGAACTCGAAGAAGTTCGGGCCGCCGGCGGGCTGTTGACGCGGGATGTAGTTCGCGATCAGCGTCACCTTGTTGGGACTGTCCGGGCTGATGAAGGCGTAGAGGTCCGTGCTGTCGGCGACGGGGTCCTTGGAGATTTCCGGTGCTTCGGAGTGAGAAGACATGGGTGAGGCCTTTCTTAACGTTGGAGTTGATGCGGGTGTGGGCTACGAGGTCGAACGGTCCGTCAGCTGATGTCACGGACGAGTCGCGCGACGAGCGCACGATCGTGACGAACCACTTCGCGCGTGCCCACCATGAAGTGGATCTCGCCGGTGCTGGGATTGGGCACGTGGATCACCAGGTTCTCCTTGGAAGCGACCGGCCGTACGGTGGGCGTGGATTTGGCCGCCTTCGGCTTCGTCGCGGCGCCCGCGGTCGCGATCATGGCCGTCGGGGCGACGGCGACGAGCCCCGCCGCGGCGATTCCGTTGCGAGCGACCTTCAAGAAGCCCCTACGAGAGATGTCTTGCATTGTCAATCCTCCTTCGGTCGACGAGGTCGAACCGTTCGGAGGCTTCGTTGGTCTCGTGCACTCCAACGACCGCCTCGGTGCTTGCGGCACTGAGGACTATTCGCCGCCGTTCGAGGTCTCGGATGTCCCCGCAAGGATTTTCTTATCGAATCTTGAACAGACGCCGGGTCGCTAGTGGTCGTTCCACGTGACGCGAAAGACGGGAATGCGCGCCGCGACCTCTTCGAACGCGTTGAGATCCGCACTTCGATCGACGCTGATGTGAGGACGGGCACCCGGAACCTGGTTGAGATAGCACTTGATGATCGGCGCACGGAATCGAACGTCCACCTCGGACAATCGGCACGACCTGGCGCGTCGGTGACGAATGATCGCTTCGCCGTGCGCGGCCCGGACGTTCTTCACCCAGTTGCAGTTGTCGCCCAACATGGACACCAGGTAGGTCTCGCCCCCCTGTGTCGCCATACCGAGAGGGAAGCGTGTCACCCGACCAGAGACGCGCCCGACCACTTCGAGCGTCACCCAGCGGCGAGGCATGAGGCCCCAACTGAAGACGGTGGACCAGAGCCGGGCGTATCTGCGCGCCGTCGCGTTTCCGCGGTCGCCGACGTACATGGCTCGCAACTCCTCGTGGGTGTACAGAGGCCACAGTCGCATACGAGAACCCTAGGTTCGAATCCGCACTATACGATTCGGGACAACCGCGGTGGCACGACGTTCGGCCGATCGGCCGGCTGGATCGAGGTCGCCTCAGGGAACGATGAGCATGCGCACGGTGTCGGTCACCTGCGCTCCACCGGACGCCGAACCGGCCATGATCACGACCGGATCCCCCGGCTTGGCGGTGCCCGACTGCTTGAGACGCGTGACCGCGACCTCGCAGAGTTCGTCGATGTCCTGGGCCGGCGAGACGTAGATCTCCTGGACGCCCCACGACGAGTGCAATTGGCGCGCCGTCGCCTCACTCGGCGTGATGGCCACGATCGGCATCGGCGGTCGGAATCGTGAGATCGCGCGAGCGGTCATCCCTGAACGAGTGCAGGCCACGATCGCGACGGCCTCTTCTTCCATGGCGGCGCGCCACGCGGCGCCGGTGATGGCGGCGGTGACGCGGGTCGAGCGGGTACCGGCGCCGATCTGCTGGACGCCGAGGTCCGCGCCCCAGCCGGAGTAGTCGAAGTACTCCTCGGCACGGCGCACGATGCGATCCATCGTCGTGACGGTCGCGACCGGATCGTCGCCGATCGCGGTCTCGCCGCTCAACATGACGGCACTCGCCCCGTCGAGCACGGCGTTGGCGACGTCGGTGACCTCGGCGCGCGTCGGCACCTGGGAGTGCGTCATGGATTCGAGCATCTGCGTCGCCACGACGACCGGTCGGGCGTAGCGCACGCCGTGTCGCACGATCTCCTTTTGGAGGTGCGGGACCTCCTCGATTGGCATCCGCACGCCGAGGTCGCCGCGTGCGACCATTATCGCGTCCGAGACGGTGATGATCTCGTCCAGGTTCTCGACGCCCTCGCCGGTCTCGATCTTCGCCATCATCATCACGTCGTCACGACCGAGCGCCGTGCGCACCGAGACCATGTCGAAGGCCGAACGCACGAACGAGACCGCGAGGATCTCGAAGGACTCCGTGTGCAACGCGTCGAGTCGGGCGCGGTCATCGTCGGTGGGCAGTCGATCGTTGAGCAACGACGACGGGAGTGAGAGCCCGGGCTTGCCCATCACCGAACCCCCGGACGTGACGCGGGCGCGCGCCTTCGATCCCGCCTGCTCGACCAGCAGCGACACACCGCCGTCTCCGATATGGATCTTGTCGCCGACGGTGAGTTGGGCCAGGACGTGGAGCCGCTCCACGATGATGTGCCTGGCGGTGGACGTCTCGTCAAAGCCCTCGGTCAGTTCAATCTCATCGCCGACCGTGAGCACCACCGGGGAGGTGCCGAAGGAGCCGGCGCGGATCTTGGGTCCCGGGATGTCGACCATGATCGCGCGGTCGGGCACCAGCGCGCGCAGCCGGCGAAGCCGGGCGATGCCCGAGGGAATGTCGCCGTGGGCGAAGGAAAGGCGAAAGACGTCGACGCCCGCGACGGCCAGGGCCTTCAGAACCTCGTCGCTCTCCGAGGACGGACCGATGGTGGCTACGATTCGCGTGCGTCGCACGTGGTTCCCTTCGTTACTTTCGACAAGTCTAAGTGATGAAAAATGCGACCCAAAGTAAGATTCACGCGCCGTTCACGTTGTTGGCGTCGCGAACCGGCACGACCACGTCGGCGCCGTCGAAGTCGACGACGCGCAGGTTCATCCCGTAGCACGTAGCCAGTTCGTCGCTGCGGATCACCGACGCGGCCGGTCCGTCGAGCACCACCGCACCGCCGTCGAGCAGGACGAGACGGTCGGCGAACTGCCCGGCGAGCGTGAGGTCGTGCAACGTCGCCACGACCGTGAGGCCGCACTCGTGCACCTCGCTCTTCATCAGTTCCAGCATGTCCATCTGGTGTCGCAGGTCGAGCCCGGTGATGGGCTCGTCCAAGACCACGACCATGGTCGACTGCGTGAGGGCCCGCGCGAGGACCATGCGCTGGCGTTCCCCGCCCGAGAGCGTGGCGACGTCGCGGTCACGGAACTCGCCCAGTGACAGTCGCACCATGACCGACTCGATGATGGCGCGGTCGCCCGCGCTCGCCGCGTGGAAGAGCCCGTGGTGCGCGACGCGTCCGAGTGCGACGTAGTCGTAGACACGCATCCCGCTCGGCACGGTCGGGTGCTGCGGGACCATCGCGACCTGCAACGCCCGTTCTCGTTCGTTCATCTGAGCGAGCGCCTCGCCCAGGATCGACACCGAGCCGCTCGTCGGCCGTCGAAGTCCGGCGATCGTCTCAACCAACGTCGTCTTGCCGGCGCCGTTCGGTCCGATGATCGTGCTCCAGGTCCCGGGCTCGAAGGCCAGCGTGACCTCCGATATCAGCGTCTTCGCGCCGACACGGACGCTCAGCGCACGAACTTCGACCGAACTCATACCGGCACCGGCCGACGGAGGCTGAGGATGATCACGAACACCGGCGCGCCAATCAGCGCGGTCACGACGCCGAGCGGCAGCTCCGAGGGCGCGATGACGGTGCGCGCGATGGTGTCCGCGAAGACCAGAAACGCCGCGCCGAAGACGACCGAGATCGGGAGGATCCGACGGTACGACGTGCCGACGAGGAGGCGCACGATGTGCGGCACGATGATGCCGACGAACCCGATGAGACCGACCGCCGACACGATGGCCGCCGTGCCGAGCGACGAGGCCGCGATCACGATGAAGCGAACGCGCCGAACCGGCACGCCGAGCGAACGCGACTCATCCTCGCCGACGCTCATGACGTCGAGCGCCCTCCCGGCCCCGACGCAGATGATGATGCACACGATCACGTACGGGAAGACCAACCACACCGTGCCCCAGCCGGCGCTGGCGAGCGAGCCGAGAAGCCAGATGTAGACCCGGGTGATCGATCCGGCACTCGATTGCTGTTGGAGGAAGGTCTGCGCACTGGTGAGCAGCGACGCGACGGCGACCCCGGCGAGAATCAGCGTCGAGGTATTCGAACGCAGTGAACGTCCGCCGATGAGCCACGTCACCGTGACCGCCGCCATCGCGCCGACGAAGGCCAGCAACGGCGTCCAGGTCGGGGTGCCGACGCCGTGACTGACGTCGATGATGGCGAACGTGGCGCCGAGTCCGGCGCCCGACGCGACGCCCAGCAGGTACGGGTCGGCGAGCGGGTTGCGAAACACGCCCTGGTAGGTCCCGCCGGCGACCGCCAACATCGACCCGGCGAGCAGCCCCATCACCATTCGTGGCGCACGGAGCTGCCAGACAATGGTCGACTGCAGCGGCGTCAGCGTGTTGTGCCCGATGCCGACGCGCGCGAACAGGTCCCCCACCACGCGCCAGGTGGGGACCGACGTCGGTCCGATCACCAGTCCGCAGACGACCGCGACGAAGAGCGCCGCGACGGTGAGGGCCGCGACGACCACCACACGGCGCTTCGTCGGCGGGTTCGCGCTCAATGAGTTACTGCCAGAGCTTGGGATTGGCCAGCGCGCCCTTCACCGCGACGGTGAGCTGATTCATGAGCAGGCTCAAGCGCGGACCCCATCGTGACGCAACGTCGTCGTTGAGGCCAATGACCTCGCCGTCCTTCACGGCCGCGACGTCGGAGAAACCGGGCCGCTTCGCGACCGTCACGGCCGACGCCTTACAACAGATCGTGTCGGCGAGGAAGATCATCTTGGGATCGGCACTGACGATGTACTCAGCGCTCAACTGCGGGTAGCCCGCGTCGGCGGTCGTGTTCTTCGCGTCGGCGATGTTGACGACGCCGAGGGACTTCAACAGGGACCCGACGAATGTCGAACTGGTCAATGAGTAGTAATCCGTCGAGAGTTCGTAGTACGTGGTGAGCGTCTTTCCGGGGTGCTTCGGCACCGACGCGATGTCCGCCTTGATCGTTGCGTTGATCGAGGCGGCGAGTGTGTCGGCTCGCTTCACGTGCCCGGTGAGTGCTCCGAGCTGTTCGATCTGAGCCACGGCACCGGCGACGTTCGAGGGCGGCTCTTGTTCGATGACCTTCACACCCACCGCGGCGAGCTTCTCTTTGATGTCGTTGGCGTCAAAGGAGATGATGACCAGGTCGGGCTTGGTCGAGGGGTGGGCGGCCGTCGACTTGCAGATGCCGATCACGGCCTCGACGCTGGGGTTCAACGCGTCGATACGCTTCTTCGGTAAGCCGACCGTCGGGTAGTCGGAGTCCTTGTCGACCGCTTGCACCTGGCGAGCCGCGCCGATCGCGAAGAGCGTCTCGGTGGCCGTGGGCGAGAGCGACACGACGCAACTCGGTTTCGTCGCGGCACCGGCGCCGCTCGAGATGATGAAGGGAAGGGCCGAGGCGCTCAAGAAGAGCGCGAGAGCCAACCGGAGGGACTTGAACATGGATATCTCCTTTCCGTCGAAGTGGGTTGGGCGACGGATGGATATCCGAACGACCGCTCCTTACCTCGAGAGCTGTCTTTCACATCTCCTCGCGGAAGGCGACCTGGCTACATGGTCGTGACGACCACTTACAGTTGCGGGACAGCGTTGGAATCTCACCAACTTCGCTGCCACGAGGCACTTTCGACCTTATCCCATTCGACGGAGCCGACGAGGAGAACTGGGCGCCTCTCGTAAGGTGGGGCTATGTCCGACGATCCGAAGCGCTCGCTTCGCGACACGATCGGTCAACTGATCGTCATGGCGATTCTGCTGGCGCTGATCGTGGGCGCCGTTCTCCTCGCGCGTGACTACGTCGACGCGCACAACTCGAGCGCTCCTCTCACGACCAGCGCGGCGCTCAACCTCGACCGTACGTGCAACGTGGCCTCTCCTCCGATACGCGACGCGTGATCATCGCGGTTCGTCGGGGGCGCGCTCGGCGACGTGCGGCGGGCTCACGCCGACCCCGTCGCGAACGAACTCGAGGACGGCGTACGCCGCGCTCAACTGATCGGCGTCGACGTGGGCGACGACCTCGTCGTGCAGTGCTCGCAAGGTCGTGATCACCGCTCGTAAGTACTCTCGTCCCCGCGGCGTCAATTGGACGTTCCGTCGACGCGAGTCCTGCGTCGACGGGATCACGCTGGCGTAGCCGCGCTGGACGAGACCACTCACGACCTTTCTTGCCCCCTGACGAGTGACACCGAGCCTCGCGGCCATGCTCCCCAACGCGACGTCCCCGTGACGTAGCGAGCGCATGGCCAGCGGATCGCTGCGCCGGTAATCATCGAACCCGAGGGCCTCGACTCGCTGGGCCATCGCCCGGATCCAGCGTTCTCGGGCCTGCGCCAGGATGTCACCGAAGAGCATTTTCTGCTCGGGATCAGGACTCATGCGTACAGGCTAGCATTTCGGCAACTAGGTTGCATATAATGTCCGAAGAATTCCGTCTCGTTGGAGGAGCTGTCATGACACGACGATCCGCGAAGGACCGTTCGGCCCACGCCCTCACGGTTGTGGTGGGCACGTTCAGCGCGCTCGTCGCGTTCGGCGTCGTCCCCTTCAGCGCCGCGTCACCCAGCGCCGCCGCCACGGCGACCGCTACCGGTTGCGGTGCGACCTCGCCGGGTTCGACGACCCTGTCGCTGAAGGTGAACGACTTCACCCGGTCAGTGATCGTGCACGTGCCGAGGGATTCGACCGGGGCCACTCCCCTCGCGCTGGTGCTGAACCTGCACGGCAGCGGCAGCACCGCACTCGAACAGGAGGGCTTCACGAAGATGAACGCCACAGCCAACCAAGACGATTTCATCGTGGCCTACCCGCAAGCGCTCATCCCCGACGGCACGGGTTTCGACTGGAACATTCCCGGCGTGCCGCTGATCGGCGGTCGCGCGGTCCCTCCGAAGTCGGCGAACGACGTGAAGTTCTTGACGTCACTCGTTGGCATCTTGGAATCGAAGTACTGCGTCAACCCGAAGGAGGTGTACGCCACGGGATTCTCGGGTGGCGCCCGAATGACGAGCCAACTCGCCTGCGACGACTCGAAGCTCTTCGCCGCGGTGGCGCCGGTCAGCGGACTACGACGACCGAAGCCGTGTCCGACCACGCGCGCCGTGCCCGTGATCTCATTTCACGGTTCGGCCGACCCCGTCGACCCCTTCGACGGGAACGGCCAGAAGTACTGGACCTATTCAGTGTCGACGGCGGCCAAGGATTGGTCGACCCAAGACCACTGCACGACGGTGGCGCGTTCGAGCCCCGTGAACGGCGTCAAGTTGACGACGTACTCCACCTGTTCCAATGGCGCGGACGTCGAGCTCTACGAGATCATCGGCGAGGGACACGAGTGGCCCGGTGGCCCGACGCTGCCGTCCTCGCTCACGTCACTGCTCGGCCCGCAGTCGAGTCTGGTCCGCGCGAACTCGCTCATGTGGACCTTCTTCCAAGCGCATCCGCTGCCCTAGCACCGTGACCGCGTGACGCCGCGTCGTGGCGTCCGTGCTGTACTACTCGGATGGATGAGGTCGTGATCCAGTACCAGCTGACCTGGCGCGAATGGCGAAGGGTCTATTGGGGTGTGTCCACGAAGAGAAGTGCCTACGCCTTCATCCTCGTGTTCCTCTTCGTGTTCGGACTCTCCACGCTGGCGGTTGCGCAAAGCCTCGCGCTGGTGATCGTCGTCGCGGTATTCGCGGCCCAGTACGTCGTGTGGACCTTCTGGATCGCGCCGCGTCGGTACTGGAACTCGGCGATCGGCGTGCAAGAAGCGAAGCGGGTCGTCATCAGCGACGAGGGCGTTCGTCGCGCGTCGACGTCGTTGGACGAGCGATTCGGCTGGGACCGATTCAGCGCCGTGAAGATCGCAAAGCGGTACGTCATCTTCCTGGGACGACCCGGGACCCCGTCGGTATTCCTCCCGAGGCGTGGCCTCTCGTCGGCCGACGACGAACGCGCGCTGCGTCGATTGATCGACGTTCATCTCCCCCACTCCTGAAGCGGTGAAGTTACGCCGATCGGATCAGCCGACGGTCATGCCGCCGTCGACGGCGATGTCGGCGCCGGTGATCGCTGAGGCCGCGGGAGAACAGAGCCAGGTGATCGTCGCGGCGACCTCGGACGGCTCGATGAGTCGGCCGATCGGCTGTTGGGGGGCGAACTCGTCGGCGCTCGCGAGGTCGTAGACCTTGGCCGACGCGTCCAACAGGGCCGTGCGCGTCGACCCCGGACTGACGGCGTTCGCGGTCACGCCGTAGGGCGCGAGGTCCATCGCGGTGCCGCGGATCAATCCGACGACCGCGTGCTTGGCCGCGGAGTAGGCCGCGAGATGGTAGAGGCCGGTGCGACCGGCGGCCGAGGCGACGGCCACGACACGGCCGTGCGCGTCCTTGCCGTTCGCGACCAACGTCGGCGCGGCCGCTTCGATCAGTCGTCGCGTGCCCAACACGTTGACCGACCAGACGGCATCCCACGCCGCGTCGGTCAACTCCCAGATCGCCGCGCCGCCCGCGACGACCCCGGCGCACGCCACGACGGCGTCCAGGCGCCCGAAGTGGCGCGTCGCGGTCTCGACGGCGAGCTGCATGTCCGACGCGCTGCGCACGTCACCGACCAGTCCGAGCACGGACTCACCGTGGTGCGCCACGACCGCGTCGAGGTCGGCCGACGTCGCCAGTGCGTACGGGACCTCGGGGATGTCGCGACAGCGGTCGACCGCGATCACGCGGTACCCGTCGTTGACCAACGCGTCCACGGTGGCGGCCCCGATGCCGCGCGCGGCGCCAGTGACGATGGCGACGCGGCTCACGAACCCAACCGTCGAAAGAAGTCGTCGGGCGCGACGACGTCGCTGCGGTCCAGTTCGCTCACGTCGGCCTTGCCGAGCGCGAGGAGCGTCGAGTCGATACCGCCGCGCAGGATATCCAGGACGTTCTCGACGCCGGCTTGACCTTCGGCCGCGAGCCCCCACAGGTAGGCGCGACCGATCATCACGGCGTGGGCGCCGAGGGCGAGGGCCTTCACCACGTCGCTGCCGCGCCGCACGCCGCCGTCGAGCAGGACCTCGATCTGGTCCCCGACGGCGTCGACGACCGCCGGGAGCGCCCGGATCGGTGCTGGCGTGCCGTCGAGGTTGTTGCCCCCGTGATTCGAGACCGACAGGGCGCTCGCGCCCAGGTCGACGACCCGCTTGGCGTCGTCGACCCGACTGACGCCCTTGACCATGAACGGCCCGTCCCAGTTGGATCGCAGCCACGCCACGTCATCCCAGTCGGGCAGCGGACTCTGCATCCATTCGTAGTACGCGCCAAAGAAGGTCGGTGGCCGCTCGCCGGGTTTGGCCATGTTCGGGGTCAACAGGCCGGGCATGTGCCCGGTCTTGGCGAAGGACCAGAACCACCGCGGTCGCCTCGCCACTTCCGGACCGAGCTTGAGGAACGCCTTCACTCCGATCTTGTCGGGGATCCAGGGGCTGCCCCAGTCGCGTCCGTTGGCGAAGGACCAATCGAGCGTCAGGATGATTCCCGTGGCGCCGGCGTCGCGGGCCCGAGCCAAACGCGCGAGCATCGTGTCACGATCTCCCGACCAGTACACCTGGAAGAGCACCTGGGAGTTGACCGCGCACACCTCTTCGAGGGAGCGACTCGCGAAGGAACTGAGACCCATCGCGACCCCCCGATTGGCCGCGGCGCGCGCGACCGCCACCTCGCCGTCGGGGTGCACGGCCTGCACGCCGGTCGGTGAGATCAGTACGGGCATCGACACCGACTGACCCATGACGGTGGTGGCCATCGTGCGCTCGCGCGCGTTGCCGGCGACGTGCGGCGCGAAACCCAGTTGGTCGAAGGATTCGAGGTTGTCCCTCGACGAGAGTCCCTTCTCCGATCCGGCGATGAGGGCCGCGTACACGGACTTAGGGAGGCGCTTCTCGGCCCGTCGCTGGGCGACGGCCACGGACTCGAACCACTTACTCGCCATCAAATCCCCGTTCCCGACTCAACGCGACTTTAACCGAGGTCGAAAACGGCTCTCTCTAGCGCGAGGCGATGGCGACCGGGACGCGGCCTGAATGGTTGGGCGACGGCGTCGGCCGCGGGAGGACCCGCTGGGCGGCGAGTGCGGTTTCACCGTGGCCGAACACGCACTCCGGGTCCGGGTCGCTCATCTCGAGTCCCGTGAAGAACTTCGCGGCCATGCAGCCGCCGCGACACGCGTCGTAGGCGCCGCACGACGTGCACGCGCCGGCGTTGCCCGGTTCACGCAGGGTTCGGAACAGCTCGCTCGCGCGCCACACGTCGGCGAACCCGGACAAGCGCACGTTGCCGGCGCGGAACTCGTCGTGGATCACGAAAGGACAGGCGTAGACGTCGCCGACGGGATCGATGAGACAGACGACGCGACCGGCGCCGCAGAGATTCAGTCCCGGGAGCGACTCGCCCAACGCCGACAGGTGGAAGAACGAGTCGCCGGTCAAGACGTTCGGGCGTTCGAGCAGCCATCTATACAGACGTCGATTCTGTTCGAGCGTGGGGTGGATCGCTTCCCACACGTCGACACCGCGGCCCGAGGGGCGAAGTCGCGTGAGTCGAAGCTCGGCGCCGTAGTGCGCGGCGAGTGCCTCGAACTCGTCGAGCTGCTCGATCGAGTCACGCGTCATCACGACCGAGATCTTGAAGCGGCCGAAGTCGGCGGCTTTCAGGTTGTCCATCGCGCGACGGGCCCGGTCGTAGCTGCCGGCGCCGCGGATCAGGTCGCTCGTCGCGGCGTCGGCGCCGTCGATGGAGACCTGGATATCGAGATAGTCGATGCCCGCGAGTCGCCGGGCCGCCGCCGTGTCGATCCGCGTCCCGTTGGTGGAGAACTTGACTCCGACGTGTTGACCGACGGCGTGTTCGATCAGCTCGAAGAAGTCGCGGCGGATCATCGGCTCGCCGCCACCGATGTTGATGTAGAAGATCTGCATCGCGGCGATCTCGTCGATCAGCGCCTTCGCCTCGCGGGTGGTCAACTCATTCGGGTCTCGCCGGCCCGACGAGGAGAGACAGTGCGTGCACGCGAGGTTGCAAGCGTAGGTCAGCTCCCAGGTGAGACAGATCGGCGCGGCGAGTCCGCGTTCGAAGCGGTCACGGAGCGCGATCTCAGCCACGGAGGATCTCCGATCGGGCCAGCGACGACAGCGCGTCGACGTAACGGTCGTGTTGCGACGCGGGTACCAGTGCGTCGATGGCCGCGTTGGCGCTCTCGAACTCCCCGACGCGTCGCACGACGTCCACGAGTTCGCGCGATTTCAAGAAGACCAATCGACGCGTGCCGTGATGGTAGGCCAGCGCCCCGAAGGACTCATCACGCAGCGAGACCTGCTCGTTGAGGTGCCACGGCGCACTCGCGTCGAAGGCGACGTCAGACGTGGGTGACACGTCTAGTAGACGCCGCAGAGTCCGTCGATGGAGACCTCCTCGACGAGCAACTCCTCGCTCTCCTCGGTTTCAACTACCGGTTCTTCGATCAGTGTTTCGGTCGGCATCGTTCCTCCTCGAACACACCATTCTGACCCGTGCCGCGACCGTGACCCGTTCAAGTCGTGTCAGACTCCACTCGTGAGCCAACTTCTCCCCCTGGCCCCGCTCCCGGTCGAAGTTCCGATACCCATGGGGACGAGGGTGGTCCTCGACGACGGCGCGAAATTCCTCGACCGTGACCTCTTGACCGGCGGGTCGCCGTGGCGGCTGCTCCGTCTGCCCGGCGGCTCGCGCGCCGTGGCCGAACGATGGGTCGACGGCGGACAGGTCCAAGCCGGTGAGGAGCGCTTCGCGCGCACTCTCGTGCAACAGGGCCTCCTCCATCCGCTCTATCGTCACGAGGTCCAGGTTGATGACGTCGACGTCATCGTGCCCGTCCGTGATGACGTCGTATCCCTGGCGACGTTGCTCGAGTCACTGCGCGGACTGCACGTGACGGTCGTCGATGACGCCTCGACCGACGCCGACGCGGTAACAGACTGCGCGCGACGCTTCGGTGCCGACGTCGTGCGGTTGGACGTCAACCTCGGCCCGGGCAGCGCGCGAAACACGGGCGCGCGATCCACGTCGCGTGCGCTGCTGTGGTTCATCGACGTCGACGTCGTCATGGACAATGCCCTCGACGTCCTCGGCCGTCTTCAATCGCATTTCGGCGATCCTCTCGAAGGCGCGGTCGCGCCGCGGATCCGCGGGGCACGCGGTCCGTCGATCCGCGACCACTTCGAGCAACGATTCAGCCCCTTGGACGTGGGCGATCGCAGCGCCCTGGTGATCCCGAACTCGACGGTCCACTTCGTCCCGAGTGCCTGTCTGATTGTGCGCCGGAGCAGTCTCGGAGACGGTTTCGATGAGACGTTGCGCTACGGCGAAGACGTCGATCTGGTGTGGCGCCTCCACGATCGGGGTTGGCTCGTGCGCTACGTCGCCGACGTCGCCGTGTCGCACCGCGCTCGCGACTCCTGGGGCGGGTGGTGGGGCCAGCGCCTTCACTACGGTCAGTCGTCGAGTGAACTGGCGAAGCGGCACGGTGCGCGCCTCGCGCCGTTTCGCGCCGACACGTGGACGCTGCTGACGTGGCTCAGCGCCCTGGCCGGTAAGCCCATGGTCGGGTTACGCATCATCGACGCCGCGCGCGACCAACTCCGCGAGCGACTCTTATTGACGACCGACAACGCCGACAAGGTGGCCGGCGAACTCGTGGGACGCGGCATGGTACGTGCCGGTCCCTTGATGGCACGCGCCGCGGTCCGGACGTTCGGCATCGTGATCCTCCTCAGCGCGCTCCATCCGAAGCTCCGCCGCCGCGCGCTCACGCTGTTCGTGGTCGGAACGGCCTATCGCTGGCGGTCGACGCGCCTTCGCGTCGCCGACGTACCCCTCGGCGTCGCCGACGACGTCGCCTATGGTGCCGGCGTCATGAGCGGCGCGATTCGGTCACGCTCGCTCGGCGCGTTGAAGCCACACGTCACCAAGTCGACGCTTGGTTTGCGCAATGTCCTCGGCCTGAAACCGGGAGCGAGCAACCTCTGATCCGTCGCTATGAATCAGGCCGCCGTCGGTGAACTCATTCAATCGGCTGGCGCCCGAGCACCGCGGGTTCGCGGCTCGCCAGGAGCCACCCGACGACGGCGGCGATGGCCGGCATGCCGAAGAGGATGAGCGACAGGTCACCGATGGGTATCTTCTCGAGCGCGGAGATACCGCCGTTCAACGAGTTGCTTCTCAACCAACCGATCATGGCGACGTAACCGCCGACCACGCCGAGGAGCGCTCCGAGGAAGCCGAGTGCGCCCGCCGTCACGGCCGTCAAGGTACGGCGTGTGTAGCTCGACGCCCCGGTCGCCGAGAGCGTTCGTAGGTCGCTCGACGTCTCACTACGCACGAGACCGACGGACATCGCCAGCACGCCCAGCGCGATCAGGATTCCGAAGAGCGTCGCCCAGTTGATGATCGTCGATCCCGAGGGAATGTCATTCCTCGATTCGACCTGGAGCTGCGCCGTGGATGCCGTCAGCTCGGCGCTGCTGATCTGGGTCGCGGTGAAGCCCTGCCGGCCGACGACCAACCAGTCACTCGTGCCCTCGCCGATGTGGTACCTCTTCATCGCGTACTGCGTGATGATCGTGTTCGGCGCCGAGGTCCCGCTGGGCAAGGAGCCGAGCTCCTGGATCAACGGATGGCGATCGCTTCCACCGCTGCTGTTCGGATCCTTGGGATTGCCGCTCCCGTAGTCCATGACAAGACCGGAGACGCCAGAAAGGCCCGGACGCGACGTCAACACGTCCGCTGTCGGTTCGACGTCGGACGCCTTGATGCCGAACGCTCGCAACAACTGCGGCGTCTCGACGTAGATCTGCCCGGTCCAGTTGCGGCCACCTTGCCGGCCGCTCAAGTACGCGTTGGGCGTTTCGAGAGGAACGAGAGTTGCGTTGAGTCCACTCGCGATCTGCTGGGCCGCGGCGGCGAGCTCGGTCGGCGTCGCGGTCTCGGTCTTCACGTGCGTCCGGACCAGCTGACCCTTGGCGTTGCGGTGCACGATGATCTCCCCGTTCGAGGGACGTGCCTGGTGGAGTGCGAGCTGGTTCGAGGCGAGGTTGGGACCGGCGTAGTCGAACACGTTGCTGAAGCGCGACGCCGCTGCGAGCACGACGATCACCGAGATCAGCACACCGATGCTGATAGCCGAGAGCGCCGAGCCGGAGCGTGCCCGGTACCGCGCGAGGTCGCGCAGCGCGAGTCGCGTCGCAATCGGTGCCCTGCGGCCGACCCGCTCGGTCAACGAGAGGAAGAACGGCGCGAGGAGGATCAATCCGGGCATGAGGAGGACGAGCCCGAGCAGTAGCTCGGGCGCTCCCCCGTTGCCGTTACCGCCACCGGTGCTTCCGGAGTAGCCGAGCAGTAAGAAAGCGGCGACCAAGAAGACGACGCCCGGCACGACGGATCGGTGGATCTGACGAGGCGGCGCCGGGCGACCGGAGAGCGCGTGGACGATCGGTACCTTCGTGATGGCGCGCGCCGGACGCGACGACGCGAAGTACGCCGCCAAGACAGCGAGGACCATCGCCAGGGCCACGACCAACCAGGGAAGCGCGAGCACTCCGACGAGGTGGTGCGCGCTCTGCTCGAAACTCGGGCGATACAACAGCCACCCGGCGAAGCCAACGAGGAAGCCGAGTATCGCACCCACGATGCCCACGACGGTGCCGTTCGCGCTGACGACCAGACGAACGTGACGGTCCGTCGCGCCGATCGACTCGAGCATGCCGATGGACCGCATGCGACGTTGCGCGAGCACCGTGAAGCCGCCGATCGACACGAGGGCGATCAGCAGCATGCCAAGGACCAGGGCCGCGAGAGAGATGGTCTCAGGATTGAGCGGATTCGACGCGGCAACCGACGCCGGCGTGCTGATTTGCACGCCCTTGCTGATCGAGCGCAGCGCCCCCGCCGGGACGTTGAAGAGCGCCGTGACCTGCGACGGGTTCGGCACCTGACCCGGGACGACGAGCGCGAACGCGTCGAGGAGACTCTGCGGGTTCTGCACGATGCCGACGACGCGACGTTCGACGCCACCGACCTTCCACGTCGTACCGATCGAGAGTCGGAAGGCGGACGCCACGCCACTCGTCACGGCGACTTGGTACGCGCCCGACGGATAGTGGCCGCTGAGGAGCGAGAGCATCGGGCCACCGAACGGTCCGTGCGCGGCCTGCGAACGAAGTTGGTACGTGTCGATCGAACCCGGGATGGAGTACGTCTCGTCCTCGATCACCTGCACGGTCCCGAGTCGCTCGGCGTTCGAGATGAAGGACTGCGCCTTCGCGTTGTCGCTCGCGAAGGAGACCGAGTACGGCGCCGTGCCAAAGCCGGCGTCCTTCGGTGGCGGGTTGTTCACCGCCACCGTCGAGCCGAGGATCGTCGCCGCGACGGCGACGGTGATGAGGGCGAGTATCAGGAACTGCTGACGCCATTCGCGCCGAAAGAGTCGCCACGCCCAGCGCGTCACGGCTCGACGAGCGGGCAGACCTCCGTCGGACGGACGTCGTTCGGATGAAATCCGGAAGTCGTCCATGACTACGCCGGGTTCGGAACGTCGGGGTTGAGCAGCTCCTCGGGAGTCAGCGGCGGCAACGTCTCGTCGACCGCCTTACCGTCACGCAAGAACACCACGCGATCGGCCCAGGAGGCGAGCTTGGCGTCGTGGGTCACCACGACGGCCGCGACACCGCCGTGACAGGCCGCGAGGATCATTCGCATGACCGCTTCGCCGTTGATCGAGTCCAGGGCGCCCGACGGCTCGTCGGCGAGGAGGAGACTCCGTTCGCCGACCACGGCCCGCGCGATCGCGACCCGCTGTCGTTCGCCGCCGGACAACTGGTCGGGATAGTTTTCGGCTCGATCGGCGAGGCCGAGCTCTTCGAGCGCGGCCATACCCTTGATCCTCGCCTTCTTCATCGAGACGCCGTCGAGCTCGAGTGGCAACGAGACGTTCTCGGCCGCGGTGAGGCCGGCCAGGAGGTTGAAGTCCTGGAAGACGTAGCCGACCGTGCGTCGTCGCAGACGGGCCTTGTCGTTGCGCGACATGCCGGATAGGCGGACGCCGTCGATCATGACGTCACCGGTCGTCGGCTCCTCCAGGCTCCCCGCGATCGTGAGGAGCGTCGATTTACCGGAACCGCTCGGCCCCATGATGGCGACGAGCGAACCGCGCTCCACCGCGAGGTCGATGTCCGAGATGGCGTCGACCTCGTTGGCTCCCTCGCCGTAGCTCTTCGATACCTGTCGTAGTTCCAGCATGCTCATCGGTGTGCTCCCGTCCTTCGTCGACTACTCGGTAGTGCCACGGGGTTCGCCGGCGCTGTCTCGAACGTGGCGCGACGGAGTCGACCGTCCGCGGCGTCGAGCCAGCGCACGACGGCGTCGAGTCGATAGAGCTCGGCGTCGACCGCGAGTGCGAACGCGAGGTCGAAACGGGATTCGTCCTCTTTCAGATGGGTCCACTGCTGCATCAACTGCACGATGTAGCGGCGGTGCACTTGGATGACGTCGTACACGTCGACGTCCGGCAGGCGCGACGCGACGAGCACTTTGATCACCAGTTCGTCCCTGGGAGGTTCCGACAGGTCGGGTGGGGTTCGCAGCCAACGCGCGAGCTCCTCCCCACCGAGTTCGGTGATGCGGTAGTTCTTCTGACGTTCGTCTTCTTCGACGTCGTCCGATTGGGCCAGGCCGTCGCGTTCGAGTCGCTGGAGTGTCGTGTAGACCTGACCGACGTTGAGCGGCCACACCTCACCAGTGCTGGCTTCGAACTCCTGGCGTAGCTGAAAGCCATATTTCGGGCCCTCGCTCAACAGCGCAAGTAAGGAATGACGGACGCTCATTTTGACCTCGCAGGACTAAACATACTGAGTATGCTACTCCATATGCAAGCAGTGGTCAAGCCGTCAATTCAGTGGTCTAGGGCAGAAACCCCGAGTCGAATCGCCAGGGCTGCGAACGAGTCGTGGTAACGGTGGGTCTCGACGCGGCGCGGTCAGTCATCAGTTACACCGTAGGCAGCGTGACCTTCGTCCACAATCGGGAATATCCACTATTCGGTGGAGGAGTGACCGGGTTGCGTCGGGGTTTTCCCCTACCGCACCATGTCCCGATCGTGTGCTCGCGGCCGGTTAGAAGCGGATGACCCCGCGAATGTTCGTTCCGGACTCCAGGTCGTCATACCCCTGTTGCACCTCGTCGAGCGAATACTCCTGTGTCACCAGTTCGTCGATCATGAACTTGCCTTCGTGATGCAGCCGCAGGAGTCGAGGGATCTGCAGTCGCGGCGCCGCCGAACCGAAGACCGTCCCGCGAAGCTCCTGGTTCATCATCGAGAACATGAACAGATTGAGGTCCACCGAACTCAGGTCCCACGCCGCAATGCTCGCGACCACGACGACGCCACCCTTGGCGGTGATCGAACGAGCCTGTTCGATGATCTCGCTCGTCGCCTCGCCGACCGTGATGATCACGACGTCACAGTTCTTGCCCCACGTGAGATCGGGCAGGATCGTGAAGGCGGCGTCCAGCGTCGTCGTGCACCCGTGCGTGGCACCAATCTTCAGCGCGCGGTCGATCTTCGACTGATTGGTGTCGATCGCGATGACCGCGCGGGCGCCTGCGTGAACCGCACCTTGGATGGCGGCCGAGCCTAGACCGCCGCAGCCGATCACCGCGACGACGTCGCCCGGCTTGACTTCCCCGCGGTTGACGGCGGCGCCGAATCCGGTCGAGATGCCACACGACAACAGCGCGGCGGCCCGCAGGTCGTACCACGGTTCGATGCGGATCACCGACGCCTCGTGCACGACCATGTACTCCGCGAACGATCCGACGTTGCACATCCGGTTCAAGTTGGTGTCACCGAGGTGGTGACGCCACGTGCCGTCCGAGATCATCGGACCGGCGAGCGTGCCGGCTGCCATGTCGCAGATGTACGGTCGACCAGACACGCAGTACTCGCACTTCCCGCACGAGGGGATGAACGACGTCGCCACGTGGTCGCCGGGCTTGACCGACGTGACGCCTTCGCCGACCGCGTCCACGACACCCGAGCCTTCGTGACCACCGATGATCGGGTACATCGACGATCGGCCCGAGATCATCTCGAGGACTTCCGGCGCGTTGCCGAGCGTGCCAGAGCGCAGGTGCTCGTCGGAATGACACAGTCCGGAGTACGCGACCTTCACGCGAACCTCGTTGGCGTGCGGCTCATCGATCTCGATCGTCTCGGTGTGCCACGGACCGTTGAGTTCACTGACTATTGATGCCCTGACTTCCATGACGTCCCCACTCACTGGGTCCTACGACCCGCGGAATCACTCTACCGACGGCGCGACGACGTCGGAGAGCCGTCGACTCACATCTTCTCGGGTGCGTCGATCCCCAGGACGGAGAGTCCGGTCGCCAGCGTCCGAGCGGCGAGGTCGCACAGCGCCAGTCGCTGGTCGCGCAGCGCGCCCTCGGAGCTCAACACGGGACAGGCGTCGTAGAAGGCGGTGAGGCGTTGCGCCACGTCGAACAGGTAGACGCAGAGGCGGTGCGGCTGGAGCGACGCCAGTGACGACTCGAACGCCTCGGGGAACGCCAGCAGTCCCAGCGCCAGGTCTCGTTCCGGTGCGGTCTCGAGTGAGAACTGGACGCGAGGCGCGTCCCAGGGCGAACCGAGCCGACGGAAGATAGAGCGAAGGCGCGCGTGCGCGTACTGCAGGTACGGACCGGTGTCACCTTCGAAGGCGATCATGCGATCGAGGTCGAAGACGTAGTCGTGATGCCGGTCGGTCGAGAGGTCGGCGTACTTGATGGCCGCGCGCGCGATCTCGACGGCCAGTTGCGTCCTCGCCATCTCGTCGAGGTCGGTGTTGCGCTCTCTCAACGCCGCGTCGGCGCGTTCGACGGCTTCGCCGAGGAGGGACGCGAGCTTCACGGTCTCGCCGCTTCGTGACTTGAACATCTTTCGATCGGGTCCCAGGACGTTGCCGAAGGTCACGTGCTCACAGCGCACCCGTTCGGGCAGCCAACCGGCCATGCGCGCGACGGCGAAGACCATCTCGAAGTGCTGGGCCTGGGGGACACCCACGACGTAGAGCATCTCGTCGGCGTGGAGGTTGCCGACACGGTCGCGCACCGCGGCGAGGTCACTCGCGGCGTACCCGAAACCCTCGTCGCTCTTTCGAACGATGAGCGGCAACGGCTCACCGTCGCGATTCGTAAAGCCCGGAGGAAAGACGCACAGCGCGCCGGCGCTCTCGACGATCAGCCCCGCGGCGGTGAGGTCGGTGACGACGTCGTTGAGCATGCCGTTGTAGAACGACTCGCCGACGACGTCACTGACCGTGAGCGTGATGCCGAGGTCCTGATAGACGAGATCGAGGTACGCGATCGATTGGTCGACGATGACGCGCCAGAGCCGCACTGTCTCGCGATCACCCGATTGCAGTGCGACGACGCGCGCGCGGGATCGTTCCTTGAAGGATTCGTCGGCGTCGAACTTGGTGCGCGCCTCCTTGTAGAAGAGGTCGAGGTCGCCGATCGACAGCGCCCCGGTGCCCTGCTCAAGGTCCAAGAGGTGCTCGATGAGCATCGCGAACGGCGTGCCCCAGTCGCCGACGTGGTTGCGCGCTACGACGTGGTGTCCGGCGAATCGGTACATGCGCGCGAGCGCGTCGCCGATGACCGTCGAACGAAGGTTGCCGACGTGCATCTCCTTGGCGACGTTGGGCGCCGAGTAGTCGATCACCACCGTCTTGACGTTCGCGACGGCCTCGACGCCCAGCCGGTCGTCTCCGCGCAGCCGCGTCAGCTGCGTGCTGAGAAACTCCGGTTCCAGCGTGAGGTTCAAGAATCCCGGACCGGCCACCTCGATCGACGCGACGCCGGTGAGGTCCACGAGACCGACGATCTCGACGGCGACGTCGCGGGGCGGTCGGCCGAGACGCTTGGCGAGCCCCATGACGCCGTTCGCCTGGTAGTCGCCCCGTTCTGACGTGCGAAGGACCGGGTCGGCACCGACGTCGAGCGTGTCGAACGCGGATTGCAGCCGTGACAGGAGCGTGTCGTAGGTCGACGTCATGGGTTCAAGTCTCGCACTTCGAGGAACGCACCACCGCCCACGAGGCGAAACAGCGACCTGTCGAACACGGCAGAATGGAGCCATGACCTCACTCAACTCTTTCGGCTCCCAGACGACGCTCAACGTGAACGGTCGTGAACTCACCTACTACTCACTGCGTAGTGACGCGCTCGCCGCGCTCGGCGTCGACCGACTGCCGTACTCGATCAAGGTGCTCTTGGAGAACCTCCTTCGCCACGAGGACGGCGTGAAGGTGAACGCCGGCGACATCGAGGCCCTGGCGCGCTGGGGCGAGAATCCGTCGCGCCACGGCGAGGCCGCGGGCGAGGACGCCAAGGAGATCGCCTTCACGCCCGAACGTGTCCTGATGCAGGACCTCACCGGTGTACCGGCGGTCGTCGACCTCGCCTCGATGCGCGACGCCATCATCGCCCTGGGCGGCGACCCGAACAAGATCAATCCACTGGTCCCCGTGGAACTGGTGATCGACCACTCGGTGATCCTCGAGCGTTCGGGCACGTCAGAGAGCTTCGATCAGAACGTCGTGATCGAATACGAACGCAACATCGAGCGCTACACCTTCTTGAAGTGGGCCCAGAGCTCGTTCGAGAAGTTCCGCGTCGTGCCCCCGGGCATGGGCATCTGTCACCAGGTGAACCTCGAGCACCTGGCGCGCGTGGTCTTCGAACACGAGGGCGTCGCGTACCTCGACACGTTGGTTGGCACCGACTCACACACGACCATGGTGAACGGACTCGGCGTGCTCGGTTGGGGCGTCGGTGGTATCGAGGCCGAGGCCGGGATGCTCGGTCAGCCCACCTCGATGTTGATCCCGCCCGTCGTCGGTCTTCGACTCTCGGGCGCCCCGCGTGAAGGGGTGACCGCCACGGACGTCGTGCTCACGATCACCGAGTTGCTTCGAAAGCACGGCGTCGTCGGCAAGTTCGTCGAGGCCTACGGTCCGGGCGTCACGTCGCTCTCGCTCGAGACGCGCGCGACGATCGGCAACATGTCCCCGGAGTACGGCGCGACGTGCGCGATCTTCCCCATCGACCAGCTGACGGTCGACTACCTCGCCTTCACGGGCCGACCGAAGGATCAGCTCGACCTCGTCGAGGCCTACGCCAAGGTGCAGGGTCTCTGGCACGACCACGCGGCGCTCGAGCCGATCTACTCCGAGTACGTCGAGCTCGATCTCTCCTCGGTCGAACCGAGCCTCGCGGGACCGAAGCGACCCCAGGACCGCGTCTCGCTGTCGGGCGCGCGCGGCGCGTTCCGCGACGCCCTCGGCCGTGACCCCCTAGAGGTCCACGGCGAGGAGATGGCCGAGACGCTGCGCGAAGGCGCGGTCGTCGTCGCGGCGATCACCTCGTGCACGAACACCTCCAACCCGTCGGTCTTGGTCGCGGCCGGGCTCGTCGCCCGGCGCGCCGTCGAACTCGGACTGAGCGTGAAGCCGTGGGTGAAGACGTCGCTCGCCCCGGGCAGTCGTGTCGTCATGGACTACCTCGAGCGCGCCGACCTCGTGAAGCCGCTCGACGCGCTGGGCTTCTATCTCGCCGGCTACGGGTGCACGACCTGCATCGGCAACACCGGACCTTTGTTGGCCGGGGTCTCTGAGGCCGTCAACGAGCACGACCTCTCGGTCGTCTCGGTGCTCTCGGGCAACCGGAACTTCGAAGGTCGGATCCACCCCGACGTCAAGCAGAACTTCCTCGCGAGCCCGCCGCTCGTCGTCGCGTACGCGCTCGCCGGGACGATGGACATCGACCTCGCCAGCGAACCGCTCGGCGTCGGCACCGACGAGAAGCCGGTCTACCTGTCCGACCTCTGGCCGAGCGACGCCGAAGTGGCCGAGGCCGTTCGCGCCTCGATCACCCCGGCGATGTTCGAGGAGCGCTACGCCAGCGCCTTCAGCGGCGACGAGCGCTGGCAGAAGGTACCGACGACGAACGCCGTGACCTACGCCTGGGACGCGAAGTCCACCTACGTGAAGCTCCCGCCGTACTTCGACGGCCTCACGATG
Organism: uncultured Acidimicrobiaceae bacterium; assembly: GCA_963802735.1. Classification (GTDB taxonomy): domain Bacteria; phylum Actinomycetota; class Acidimicrobiia; order Acidimicrobiales; family RAAP-2; genus RAAP-2. The sequence goes on from CAWDJY010000012.1 coordinate 644,204, forward strand.
GCGCCGGGCGTCGTCTCGGACTTCTCGGGCGCGCGCGTGCTCGCCAAGCTCGGCGACTCCGTGACGACGGACCACATCTCACCGGCGGGCAACATCCGCGCCTCCTCACCGGCCGGCAAGTACCTGATCGACGGCGGCGTCAAGGCGGCCGACTTCAACAGTTACGGCACACGCCGCGGCAACCACGAAATCATGGTGCGCGGCACGTTCGCCAACATCCGCATCCGCAACCAGATGGCGCCGGGCACCGAGGGCGGCGTCACCGTGAAGCTGCCCGAGGGCACCGAGATGTCGATCTTCGACGCCGCGATGGCTTACGAGGCCGAGGGCACGCCGCTCATGATCATCGCCGGCAAGGAGTACGGCACCGGTTCGAGTCGCGACTGGGCCGCCAAGGGCACCAAGTTGCTCGGCGTCAAGGCCGTGCTCGTCGAGAGCTACGAGCGCATCCACCGCTCCAACCTCGTCGGCATGGGGGTGTTGCCGTTGCAGTTCCAGGCCGGCGAGAGCGCCGCGACCTACGACCTCGACGGCACCGAGACCTTCGCGGTCGAAGGGCTCGACGCGCTGAATCGCGGTGAGACGGTGCCCACCGTGCGCCTGCGCGCCACCCGCACGAACGGCGACGAGGTCAGCTTCGACGTGCGACTACGGATCGACACCCCGACCGAAGCGGAGTACTTTCGCCACGGCGGCGTCCTCAACTTCGTGCTGCGACACCTCGCCCAGGCTTAACCCTTCGTCATCGCCTCGGCCGCGACCGCGGCGGCGTCCGTACTGTCGAAGAGGGCGATCGAGTGGATCTCTGCGTTCGTGGACTTGGACAGACGCTCGCGCACCGTGTCGTTGGCACGTGAGAACGAGATCGAGATCTGGTCCTTGGTGAGGTCGGCCACGACCTGGCTCAGGGTCATCATGCCCGTGAAGTCGATGTCGGCGATCGCGACGGCGTCGACGATGACGTGCTCGGTCTCGGGGAATTTCGCCAGCTGTTCGTGCATCTCTCGTCGGAAGATCCCGGCGTTGGCAAAGAAGAGCTCCTCGCCGAAGAGCACGGCCAGGATGTGGTCGACGCGCTCGACTCCCTCCTCTTCTTGCGGCTCCCAGCTGGTGGTCCCGGTCCGTCGTCCCAACTCCACCATTCGCGGGCGCGCCGAGCGCCAGGTCTGATCGAGGATCGCCAGACCGACCGCGATGCCGAGACCCTGCTCGACGCCGATGAAGACCACGCCGAGGGCCGAGATGAGCGAGAAGGCGAACTCCACCCGGCTCGCCGCGAGGATCTTGCGGAACTGCCCGAACTTGATGAGCCGGCCGCCCACGAAGAGCAGCACACCCGCCAACGCCGCCAACGGGATCATGTGTGCGAACTTCATGAAGGGTGACAGCACGAGGGCCCCGAGACCGGCCACCAGCAGGACGAGCTTCGTTCGACCGCCCGCCAACTTGGTCACCGTCGTGCGCGCCGGACTGGCGTTGACCGGGAAGGCGCCGACCAGCCCGCAGGCGACGTTCGCCAAGCCGATGCCCACGAAGTCGCGGCTGATGTTGTCGGCGATCGCGAGGTCGTCGGCGGTCGTGCGACAGGTGGCGGCGCTCTGGCTCAGGATCACGACCACGAGCGTGAGTGCCGTCGTGGCGACGACGCCCCACTCGGACGCGCTCAACCAGTGCAGTCGCCACTCGGGCAGTCCGGCGTTGACGGTCCCCAATTGCTGCACGCCGTGACGCGCGAGTGATGCCGTCGCCGTGATTATCGTGGCCGCCAGGACTGCGCCCAGGGCCCAGGGCAGCTTCGCGTTGAGTTTCTCGCCGACGACCATCACGACGAGCGTCCCCAGGGAGATCACGACCGACCACGTGCTCACGTGACCGAACTGGTGGCTGATCCATTGCAGGCGCGAGATGAAGGACTCCCCGCCCGACGGCACACCGAGGACCCGCGGCAGTTGGTGCGTGATGATGATCACGCCGATCCCGGCCATGAAGCCGGCCACGATCGGCAGGGACAGGAAATCGGCGAGCCAGCCGAGCTTCAAGAGCCCGATCGCCATGACGATGAGCCCGGCGACGATCGCCGTGGCGGCGACCAGCTCCATGTACTGCGGCGAGGACGCGGGCGCGAGGCGCAGGAGCGCCACCGCGAAGAGTGGTGCGATCGTGGAATCGGCCCCGACCGAGACGATCGGATTCGACCCGATCAGGAAGAAAACCAGCGTGGCGGTGATGAAAGCGATGATCGCGGTGAAGGCCGGCACACCCGCCAACTGGGACGTGGCGAGTTGTTCGGGAATCGCGATGGCCAGCAGCGTGACGCCGGCGAGCATCTGACCGGAGAAGTTCGCGCGCGTGAGTCCGAGGAAGACCTGGTTCAGACCCTTGGCGACGCGACGTTGTGCAATCGGTGTGCGTTGCGTGACGGGCGCGGAATCCATAGCGACACACTAGGACTGACGATGTCGACCTAACTGGTGATGACGACCTTGAATCCTTCGGCGAGGCGTCCCTTGTCCATGCCGGCGTTCTTCGCGACGGACCGGGCCCACTGCTTCAACATCTTCTTGAGTCCCTTGTTGTCACCGACTTGTGAGACGTGGCGCTTGAGGGCGGCGTGCTTGTACTTGAACCGCTTGGTGATGTCGACGACCATCGTCGCCTGGCTCCCGCTCAACCACACCACCGGCACCGTGTGCGGCGTCAGCCCTTCGCGTAGCAGTTCGGGGAAGGCGTGGGGGTTACGCGCGTCGGGATAGACCGCGCGCATCGTGGCCTCGCCCGACGCCATGTGGTCGGGGTGGCTCGCGCGCATGCGCTCCCAGTTCCGATCGGGACTCTGCGTGATCACGAGGTCCGGTCGGTGCGTGCGGATGACGCGCGCGATTTCACGACGGAGCAACAACGTCGGTTCGACCTGGCCGTCGGGCCAGCGCAGGAATGTGATATTCGTCACTCCGACCTCGCGACCGGCAGCGCGCTGTTCGGTCTCTCGGATCTCCGAGCGCTCTTCACGAGTGAGCGTGGAACCGTCACCGCCGGCGTCACCCGAGGTGACGAGGCAATACGCAACATCGACGCCCTTAGCGGTCAAAGTTGCAATCGTCCCGGCGGAACCGAAATCAACATCATCAGGGTGAGCAACGACAACGAGGGCGCGTTTTATGGACTTGTTGTACTTGAAGACTGGTAACGCCTTCTTCTTGCTCACAGTACAGAGTCCTCCCTGGTCGGATCCCAGCTGGCCAGGTCCTTCAAGTGCGGGTCATTCGAAAAGACCTCCACGATCGGCCGCTTGAGTCCAAGTCGGCGCATGATCACTTCAGCCTCAATAATTTGGTTCCACAGTAACAAAGAGACCACAACGCCCGTCGAGCCGGCGCGCGCGGTGCGCCCAGAACGGTGCAAATACGCCTTTTGGTCCTCCGGGGGGTCGAAGTGGATTACGCAGTCGACTGCGTCAATGTGCAGTCCCCGGGCGGCGACGTCGGTCGCCACCAGGACGGCCAACCGGTCACTCGAGAAGTCCGCCAACGCCTTCTCGCGCTGGCTCTGGCGCAGGTCGCCGTGGATCGCGGCGGCGTCGACGCCCTCTTTTTGGAGTTGCTCGACCAATCGGTCGGCCCCGCGCTTCGTGCGGCAAAAGATCAACGTCTTGCCGAAGGAGGAACAGATCGCGGAGGCGACCTTTATGCGGTCCATCTGGTGGACGTTCAAGAAGTGGTGCACCATCAGCGACACGGTCTGACTGTCACTGGCGACCTCGTGGAAGACCGGGTCGGTCAGGTAGCGCTTGACCAGGCGGTCGATGGCGCCGTCCAGGGTCGCTGAGAACAACAGCGTCTGGTGCGGCCGTTCCGCGATGCGACGAAGGACCCACTCGACCTGGGGCATGAAACCCATGTCCGCCATGCGGTCCGCTTCGTCGAGGACCAGGACGTCGAGGTTCTCGACGTTCACCTCGCCGCGGTCACCGAGGTCGATCAGGCGCCCGGGCGTGGCGATGATGACGTCACAGCCCTTGCGCAGCGATTTCACCTGTCGTTCGATGTCGGCGCCGCCGTAGACGGCGTTCACGTGGAGCCCGAGCGCGGCACCGAGGGGCTTCAGGACCTCGTGCACCTGCACGCAGAGTTCACGAGTGGGCAAGAGCACCAACGCGCGCGGCCGGGCGGGACCGCCCTCTTTCGCCTTGAAGGTCTCGCCGGCGGAGATGCGCTGGAGCATGGGGAGACCGAAACCGAGCGTCTTGCCCGAGCCGGTCTTGGCTTTTCCACAGACGTCGCGACCGGCGAGCGCGTCGCTGATCGTCAGCGCTTGAATGGGGAACGCGGTCGTGATCCCCTGTTGGGAGAGCACCCCGACCAGCTCCGGCAACACGCCCAATTCGGCGAAGGTTTTATTGGTGGCGTATGAGTCCTGCACCGAAGGCGCAGAATTCTTGGTATCACTACTCACGGCAAACGACGTTTCTCGGTTGGACCCGGAACCGGCGTTCGAAAGTGTGGGCCCAAGCTCAAGTACTAGAGCTTCTCCACAAGTCTACGACAAAATGTTAGATTTTCGACGCGCAATGTGAAGGAGAATCATGGCCCGACTGGAAATAGGTGCAAAAGCACCGACTTTCTCCCTGGCGAATCAGGCCGGAAAGACCATTTCACTGAAGGATTTCGCAGGTGAACGTTTCGTCATCTACTTCTACCCCGCCGACGACACCCCGGGTTGCACCAAAGAGGCCTGTCAGTTCAACGACGGACTGTCGGCCTTTCGCAAACTCGGCGTCAGGGTCGTCGGTGTCTCACCCGACGGAGCGGACAAGCACGTGGCCTTTCGCCAGAAGTTCGGACTCCGCTTCGACCTCTTGAGCGACCCCGACAAGTCGGTGATGGCCCGCTACGGCGCCTTCGGCGAGAAGATGATGTACGGCAAGAAGGTGACCGGTGTCATCCGCTCCACGTTCGTGATCGGGCCGAGCGGCAAGGTCGAGCACGCCTGGTACGGCGTGCGCGCCGACGGGCACGCCGACAAGGTCCTCGCGACCCTGACGAACTAGCGCGCCTCGCGACGCACGCTGCGCCAGCGGTGCCAGAGCCCGTAGGCGAGACCGAGCACGACGATCGCGATGATCGGATACTCCGCCGCGTGGAAGTCGCCGCTCACGTGCTTCCAGTTCGAGCCGGCGGCGTACCCGAGTCCCGCGAGCAGCGCCACCCATAGCGCCGAGCCGATCGTGGTGAGGACCGCGAAGCGCGCCCGGTTCATCTCGGCCATGCCGGCCGGCACGGAGATGAAACTGCGCACGATCGGGATGACGCGACCGATCAGCACCGACGCCGAGCCGTAGTGCTCGAACCAGCCCTCGGCGCGGTCGAGGTCCTTGTGCGAGAGCAGCAGCCACTTTCCCCAGCGGTCCACGATCGTCCGTCCGGCGCTGCGACCGACCTCGTAGGCCACGACCGCGCCGAGCAGCGAACCCAGCGTGCCCACCACGATGACCGCCCACAGGGAGAACCGCACGTGTCCGGTGACCGCCGACGTGCACAGCGCGCCCGCGAAGCCGTAGGCCACCTCCGACGGTATGGGGATGCACGCCGAGGAGAGCACCGAGAGGACGAACAGGGCGAAGTACCCGTAGTGGGTGATGAAGGATTGCACGAGGCCATTCTTACCGTTCGACTCGTGAGCCGAGATGAGCCCATGGGGCAGACTGGTCGGGGGGTCACAGTGACGGTGGTGCCATCGATTGACGAACTGGACGTCGAGTGGCTGTCGCGCCACCTGGGCCTCGAGGGCGCGAAGGACGTCGCGGTCTCGTCGGTCGGTCAAGGTCAGGTGGCCAACTGTTATCGCCTGCGTATCAGTCACGACGCCGGAGTGGCGAGCGTCATCGCCAAAGTGCCCTCGAACGACGAGGTCAGTCGCTCGACCGCGACGATGCAGCGTCTCTACCAACGAGAGGTCTCGTTCTACCAACACCTCGCGTCGTCGATCACCACGCGCACGCCGCGCTGCTACTACGCCGAACGCGACGAGGGTGACAACTTCCTCTTGTTGCTGGAGGACCTCGCGCCGGCGGCCGTGATCGACCAATTCGAAGGCGTCTCACTCGGCACCGCGCGCGCCGGCCTCGCCGCCCTCGCCGCACTGCACGGTCCCACGCACGCACGCGATGAGTTGCACGAGGCGCCGTGGCTGCGCGGCGTCAGCGACGAACTCCGTCCGCTCTACGCCGCGGTCGTACCGACGCTCTTCGACCAGTTCGTCGAGCGCTACGGCCACCGGCTCCACGACGACCTTCGCGACACGATCTTGGCCCTCAAGGAGCGCCTCGCGCTCTTCACCGACTACGTGAGCGCCCATCCCTGCGTCACGCACGGCGACTTTCGCACCGACAACCTCCTGATCGACGCCTGCGGCGGGACGGTGGCGCTCGCGGTCGTCGATTGGCAGACGGTGGGCGTCGCCAGCCCCCTGCTCGACGTCGCCTATTTCCTCACGACGAGTCTGACCTCCGAGGACTGCGCGCGACACGAGTTCGAACTCCTCGACTACTACCTGGGGAGACTGAGCGACCACGGCGTCGTGATCGACACCGAGGTCGCGCGCCAGGAGTTCTCGCGCTATACCCTGCAACCGATCGTCATGTTGGTCTGCGCGTCGGTCATCGTCGAACAGACCGAGCGCGGCGACGAGATGTTCCTCGCGATGATCGAGCGCGGCGCCGTCGCCGCCGCGCGCTGGGACGCGATCAACGGATTGGAGCGACATGCTGCTGGCTGAGGACGACTACCCGCTGCACCAGACGGCGTTGCCGCTGGCCCACGTCATGGACGGTCATCCCAACGCCTACGACCGCTTCTGGTTCAACGGGTACGACGAGGAGTTCTACTTCGCCCTCGCCCTCGGGCTCTACCCGAATCGCGGGGTCATCGACGGCGCCTTCTCGGTCGTCCAGGACGGCCGCCAGTACTCCGTGTTCGCCAGTGACGCGCTCGCGGGCCGCGCGACCGCGGTCGGCCCGATCCGACTCGAGATCACCGAGCCGATGCGCGTCAACCGACTGGTCGTCGAGGCCCCCGACCACGGACTGCGCTGTGACCTCACCTACACGAGGCGCACCGCCATCGCCGAAGAGCCCCGCCAGACGATGCACGACGGCGCCCGACTCTTCATGGACGTGACCAGGGCGACGCAACTGGGCACCTGGAGTGGTTGGATCGAGACGCCCAACGGACGCCACCAACTATCCGACGATCTCCGGGGTACCAAGGACCGCTCGTGGGGCGTGCGCCCGATCGGCGAACCGTTGCCCGGCGTCGAGAGCCGGCGCGCGCCGCAGCTCGCCTTCTTCTGGGCGCCGCTGCACTGGGGCGACGGCGGCCTGCACTTCATGACCTTCGATGACGCCCACGGCCACCCCCTCAGTCGCTCCTCGGTCCTCTTGGCGACGAACGACACGCCGACCGTGACCCCCGGCACGCTGGCGCTCGAGATGCAGCGCGGCACGCGCTGGATGCACCGCGCCGTCCTCACGATGGGCGAACGAGCGATCACCCTCACGCCGCTCCTGCGGTTCCAGATGCGCGGCGCCGGCTACAGCCATCCCCAGTTCGCCCACGGGCGCTGGCACGGCGGGCCGATCGTGAGCGACGAACAGCTGGACCTCGACTCGCTCGATCCCCTGGAGTACGCGAACATCCACGTACAACACGTCGTGCGCGCCACCTGCGGCGACGAGAGCGGTCTCGGCGTCCTCGAACAGCTCGTCATCGGCCCCTACGAGCCGACCGGACTGCGAGGACTGCTCGACGGCGCCTAGTACTGGTGCTTCGAGCACCAGTACGTCGTTCGTCCCCCGATGGTCGCCGAGAGCATCGCCGCGCCGTCGCGCGGGCAGGACGCGCCGGGGAAGCGTCCCTCCATGTGATCGCCGAGGTGTGATCCCCCGCGCCGCTGGAGCGTGCGCATCGTCTGGGTGAAGGTCTTGTAGAGCGCGGCGCGTTGCTCGGTGCTCAAGAGACCGGTCGGCGTGCGCGGGTCGATACCGGCGCGGTACAGCATCTCGTCGGCCAGGAGGTTCCCGACCCCGGCGACCGCTGACTGGTCGAGCAACCGCGCCTTGATCGCCGGTCCGTCGCCGCGCGTGCGCACGACGCCGTCGAACTGCTTTCGCGTGAGCGTCAGGGCGTCGGGGCCGAGATCACTCAGGTCCGGCGCGATCTCGAAGCGACCGAGTCGACGCGGGTCGTGCAGGAGCAGCTTGCGACCGTCGTCGAACTCCAGTCCCCCGCGCACCCAGGTCGCGCGAAAGTCGTGCGGCCCGTAGAACAGACCGTCGATGCCGGCGTCGTCGTCGATCAACAACACACCCGTCATCCCGAAGCGCACGCCGAGTCGCACGCCGTCGGTGTCGAGGAGCAGTAACTTCCCGCGACGTCCGGTGCCGGTCACCGTCAGTCCCTTGACCGCGCGCGCCCACGCCCCGACGCTCGTCAGTTTCTTCGCGGTGTAGGCGTCGGCCCACCCACGCCTGACCCTCGCGCCGACGACTCGTTCGGCCAGTTGACGATAGGACTCGACTTCCAGAATCTCCGGCACCGGGCGAGCGTATCGGCAAATCGACGTCGGGTCCTCGTCGGTAAGGTTGTCCCATGGCACTCGAGAAGCCGCAGTGGAAAGAACTGTTCACGGAGGTCGTGACCTCGGGGCTGTGCACCGGGTGCGCGGCCTGCGTCGTCGCCTGTCCCCATCCGGTGCTCGACTACGACAGCGCGAACGGTGTCTACCGGCCATTCCACCTCGACATCGACGGCGGTCCGGAGGACTGCACGCACGGACAAAAGGGCTGCACGATGTGCACGCGGGCCTGTCCGCGCTTTCGCAACTGGGAGTCCGAGATCGACACGCACAAGTTCGCGCGCGAGCGCACCGACGACGAGGTCTCGGGTATCGGTGACGTGCTCTTGGCGCGCGCCACCGACGATTCCCTGGTGGAGAACGGTCAGGACGGTGGTTTCGTCTCGGCGTTGCTGATCTACGCGTTGGAGAACGACGTCATCGACGCCGCGCTCGTGAGCGGCCTCGAGGGCGATGGCTCGACCTGGCGCGCGGTGCCGCGCGTCGCGCGAAACCGCGAGGACGTGATCGAGACCGCCAAGTCGCGCTACACCTACAGCGCCAACCTGCTTGCCTACCCCGAAGCGGCCGAGGGCGGCGCCGAGCGCATCGCGCTGGTCGGCATGGGCTGCATGGCGTCGGCGCCGGGCGCGATGCAGTCGCGCAAGGCCGGCAAGCTCGCGCGACGGCTCTGCCTGACCATCGGTCTCATGTGCTCCAAGACCTTCGACGACTCGATATTCGAGGAGCTCTTCGAGGCCACGTACTCGATCAAGCGCGCCGACATCTTGAAGATGAACATCAAGGGCGTCTTCCAGATCTGGACGACGGACGGCAACTTCCACGAGGTGCCGTTGAAGGAGGCGCACGCCTTCACCCGCGAGGGCTGCAAGCAGTGTCCGGACTTCGCCGCCGAACACGCCGACATCTCGACCGGCGGCATCGGCGCCTTCGGTGACTGGACGCTCGTGATCGTGCGAACTGAACAGGGTCGAGAACTGATGAGCGCGTTGAAGGAGCGGGGACTGATCGAGACGCGCCCGGGCGACGACGATCCCGGCGCCGTCGCGCTATTGCACCGATTAGCGACGATCTCACGCAAACGCTGGCCCGAGACGGCGGTCCCGGGACCTCGTCGCGTGCCAGTCGTCATCAATTAGTCGCCCGGTAACTTGGGTACGTGCCTCCTCGCCCCACGTTCACGACGGTGCTGCTCGTGCGCCACGGCGTCACCGCCTCGACGGGCATCGTCCTGCCCGGTCGCGCGCCGGGACTGCACCTGTCCGAACGCGGCGTCGCCCAGGCCGAGCGCGTCGCCGAACGACTGGGCGAACTCCCCCGAAAGCCCGTCGCACTCTACGCGTCGCCGCTGGAGCGCACGCGCGAGACCGCCGCGCCCATCGCCAGAGCGCTGCGCCTGCGCGCGCAGATCGACCGGGGACTCCTGGAGTGCGACTTCGGACGCTGGACCGGCCAGAAGCTGAACCTGCTCGCGAAGCGGCCGGAGTGGCGCGCCGTCCAGCACGCCCCGAGCACCTTCCGGTTCCCCGAAGGCGAGTCGTTCACCGAGATGCAACTGCGGACGTGGACGACGCTCGAACGTCTCGCGGCCAAGCACCGCAACCGGACCATCGTCGTCGTGAGCCACGCCGACCCGATCAAGGCTGCCGTCACCTACGCCCAAGGCGTGCCGCTCGACCTATTCCAGCGCACCGTGATCTCCCCCTGCTCGATCAGCGCGATCGCCTTCACGAACGCAACGCCCGTGGTGTTGAGCGTGAACAACACCGAGTCGCTGAAGGACCTCGCGCCCTCATGAACTACGTCTTCGCCAATCCCGACAAGGTGATGGTCGGCGTGCGCGGCGAGGTCGGCAACCGACTCTTCTTGCTCCAGGCGCGCGAGGGTCGACGCCTGGTCATCGTGAAATGCGAGAAGCAACAACTGGCCGCCTTGGCCGAGTGGCTCGCCCAAGTGGTCTCCGGCATGGGACGACCGTCGCACCTCCCGGACGACCTGTCCCTCGAGCCGGAGTACGAGTCGGACTTCGTCGTCGGCGACATCGCCGTGGCGCTCGACGAAGGGGCCCACTCGATCGAGGTCACCTTCGAAGCCCTCGAGGGCGAGGACGAACTCGTGTTGACCCTGACGCCGGAGTGGGCCGGGGGCCTCGCGATCGCCATCGCGCGTCTCGTCGAGGCCGGGCGCCCGACCTGTCCGCTCTGCGGCGGGCCGCTCGATCCCAAGGGCCACGACTGTCCGCGCACGAACGGCCACACGCCGCCAATCCGATGAACCGCGACGAACAACTGACCCTGCTCTCGAAGGGATCGATCGAGGTCGAGGGCCGCGTCGTCGCCTCCTCGAACCAGGCGCTCCTGGTCACGGTGTCACTCGACGGCGTCGAGGGCCGAGCCTGTTACAAGGCCGAGGCCGGCGAGCGACCGCTCTGGGACTTCCCGGACGGCCTCTGGCGTCGCGAGGTCGCGGCCTACGAACTCGACGTCGCGCTGGGCACCGACCTCGTGCCGACGACGGTCGGCCGCGACGACGGACCGTTCGGTGTCGGCTCGCTCCAGTGGTGGGTCGACGACAACGAAGAGGACCACTACTTCACGTTGCGCGAGCATCCCGAGTTCCACGAGTGGTTTGCCGAGCTCGCGGCCTTCGACGTCGTGGCCAACAACGCCGACCGCAAGGCCGGTCACGTCCTCTTCGACGGGGAGCGCTGCTGGGCGATCGACAACGGCCTGTGCTTCCACGAACAGGACAAACTGCGCACGGTGATCTGGGAGTACGCCGGGCTCGACGTGCACGGTCATCTGCTCGAGCGACTCAGCCGCTTCGCCAACGGCGACACCGGCCACGTCGGGGACTGGCTCAACCCCGTCGAACTCGCGCTCGCCCAGAGTCGCGCCCACGGACTCGTCGAGAACGCGACGTACCCGATCCCGGACGAGGACGCGGACTGGCCGCCGTACCCGTGGCCGTTGATCTAACTCGGCGCCGGTAGGCCGCCGTCGTGCTCGGGCACGCCAGACTCGAGCAGTCCGAAGGTGAGGATGGCGCCCGCGCCGAAGAACACCGCGGCCCACCAGAACGCGACGGCGTAGCCGTGGAGCGTCGCCAGGACCGCGGCGTTGTGGAGTTCGACCGTGCGAGGGAACCGCGAGCTGAACGGCACCGGCACGCGGTTCGAGCGCGCGGTCACCGAGACCGCGATGGTGTTGAGCAGGGCCAACCCCATCGAACCCCCGATCTGCTGGGTCGTGTTGACGAGCGCCGAGGCCGCGCCGACGTCGCTCGCGCGCACGCCCGCGGTAGCGCTGGCGATCGCCGGCGCGACGATCAGTCCCAGACCGAGGCCGGTCACCACGAGGCCCGGCAGGACGTTCGAGACGTAGTCCGCGTCCGGGGTCAACTTGGTGAAGAGCACCATGCCCATCATCGAGAGCAGCATCCCCGTCGGGATGAGGGGACGCGGTCCGTTCACCGCGAGCAGTCGAGCGCTCGCGATGAAGGCCGAGAGGGCGATCGCCCCGACGAGCGGCAAGAACGCCACACCGGTGCGAAGCGGTGAGTAGCCGAGCGTCCCCTGCAGGTAGTACGCGAGGAAGAGCGAGATGCCGAAGATACCAATGCTGGTGAGAAAGAGCGCGACCAGCGAACCGCCGCGCACACGATTGATCAGCAGTCGAAGCGGCAGCAACGGGTTCTTCGAGCGCTGTTGCCAGCGCACGAAGCCCACGAGGAGAACCACGCCGACCACGAGGCTCCCCCACGTGATGTAGTTGCCCCAGCCGGTGTTCACGGCGTGCGCGAAACCGTAGACCACGAAGAACAGTCCCGCGCTGCCGAGCAGCGTGCCGAAGACGTCGAGATTCGCGACGTGCTCGCGCTTGGCGCCGGTCACGAAGAACGCCACGCCGACGATCGCGATCGCCGCGAAGAAGAGGTTGATGAAGAGGCACCAGCGCCACGACGCCCACTGGGTCAAGGCGCCGCCCAGGAGCAGTCCGATCGCCGCGCCCGAGGCACCGATCGCGCCGTAGATCGAGAAGGCCTTGGCGCGCTCGAGCGGCTCGCCGAACATCGACGAGAGCGCGGCGAGCGCGGCCGGCGCGAGGACCGCGCCGAAGACGCCCTGCACGGCGCGGGCCGACACCAGCGTCGCGAAGTTGTGCGCCCAACCGCCGACGGCCGAGGCGAGGGCGAATCCGGCCAGCCCGACGTAGAGCGACGTGCGACGTCCCCACATGTCCGAGAGTCGGCCCCCGATGAGCAGGAGCGAGCCGAAGGAGAGGGCGTAGGCGGTGATGAGCCACTGGCGGTTGGCGAGTGAGAAATGGAGGTCGCGCTGCGCGTGCGGCAACGCGATGTTGATGACCGTCGCGTCGAGGGCCACCATCAACTGCGTGACGCTGAGCACCCCGAGGGCCCACCACCGGCGGTCCGACGAATTCAGGGGGCTGCGCATGGTGACCCCAGCCTAAATACGTACGCCCGTCGATTGAGGAACGAGGTCGAGACCCACGAAAGGCCTCGCGTGGTCAATGCTGTCCTAGCCCCGCGCCTTCAGGGCCTCGATCAGAGCCGGTAGCACCTTGTGCACGTCGCCCACGACCCCGAAATCGGCGATCTGGAAGATCGGCGCGTCAGGGTCCTTGTTGATGGCCACGATGTTCTTCGAGCCCTTCATGCCGACCATGTGCTGGGTCGCCCCCGAGATGCCGCACGCGATGTAGACGGTCGGCTTCACGGTCTTGCCGGTCTGGCCGACCTGGTGGGAGTAGGGCACCCATCCGGCGTCCACGATGGCGCGACTGGCGCCCGCGGCCCCGTTGAGCAGCTTCGCGGTCTCCTCGATCAAGGCGTACTTGTCGGCCTCCCCGAGTCCGCGCCCACCCGAGACCACGACCGCGGCCTCTTCGAGCTTCGGTCCGACGCGCTCTTCGACGTGCGTGGCCGTGATTCGAGCCGTGCCGGTGGTGGCGACGTCGCCCGCGGGCGCCGCCTCGATCGTCGCGGGCGCCCCACCACTGGGTTCGGCGGCGAAGGACTTCGCGCGGATGATGAAGATGCCGGGCCCTTCGTCGGTGAAGCGGGCCTTCACGGTCTGGGAGCCGCCGAAGATCGGGTGCTCCGTGACGAGGCCGCCGTCGTCGCTGAGACCGGTGACGTTCGTCAGGACCGGTCGATCGAGTCGCGCCGAGAGGCGTCCGGCGATGTCGCGACCGTCGTAGCTGGTGGGGATGAGGATGGCGTCGGGCCCGTGGCTCACGGCGAGGGCTTGTATCGCCGACGCGACCGGCACGCCCGGCAACGCGCCGGCCAGGTCGCCGACGTCATAGAGCGTCGTGGCGCCGTACTCGCCCGCTATGGCCGCGAGGCTCGCGTCGGCGCCCCAGGTGATGGCGGCAACGGTGGCGCCGAAGGTACGCGCCTGGGTCAGGAGTTCTAACGAGGTGGTGGTGAGGGTGCCGTTCGACGGCTCGACGACGACCCAAATGTTTGACAGTGCCATGACGCTCCTAAAGGACCTTGATCGACTCGAGGAAGGTCACGATGCGCTGGGCGCCGTCGCCTTCGTCCACGTACTTCTCACCGGCGGCGCGCGACTCGGCGGCGACGACGTCGGTGATCTCCTGGCGCGCGCCGGCCGGTCCGGTCTCGGCGCCGAGACCGAGGTCCGCGATGCTCACGACGTCGAGCGGCTTGGACTTGGCGGCCATGATGCCCTTGAAGGAGGCGTAGCGCGGTTCGACGACGCCGGCGGTGACGGTGACCAGGGCCGGGAGCGGCGCCGTCACCTCGTCGTAGCCGGACTCCGTCTGGCGCTCGACCGTGACGTTCCCGCCGTCGATCGTGACCGACTTGGCGAAGGTGATCGACGGCAGGCCCAGCAACTCGGCGACCTGCACCGGCGTCGTGCCGGTGTAGCCGTCGGAGGACTCGGTCGCGGCGATCACGAGGTCTGGGCTCTCGCGCGTGATGACCGCGGCCAGGACCTTGGCGGTGCCGAGGGCGTCGGTGCCGCGCAGTGCGTCGTCGCTCACGATGACGGCCTTGGCGGCGCCCATCGCGAGCGCGTTGCGCAGTCCCGCGACGTCACTGGCCGAGCCCATCGAGACGACCGTGACCTCTCCGGCGCCGGCCTTGTCGACCAACTGGAGCGCCATCTCGACGCCGTAGGTGTCGGCCTCGTCCAGGATCAGCTTGCCCGAACGATTGAGGTTGTGTGCAGCGTCCAGCGACTGCGGCGCGGCCGGGTCGGGGATCTGTTTTACGCAAACGACGATATTCATGGCCTTCAATCTAGGCCATTATCCACCGGCCCCCGTCGGGCGCGATCGGGTCACGACTTCACGCGCGAGCGCGGGATCGTCCGTGATGATGCACGCCACGTCCAACGACCTCATGCGCTCGAGGTCTTCGGCCGTGTTCACGGTCCAGACGTTGACGTCCAGCTGGAGTTCTCGTGCGCGAGCGACGGCCGCTTCGTCCACCGTCGAGAAATGCGGGTTGACGGCGTTGAAACCGAGCAGATGAGCCTGGACGAGTGCGTCGCCCACGGCCACGTCCCACAGGAGCCACGCGACGGCGATCTCGCGATTCGCCGAGCGAACGTACGCGCACGTCGCGAGGTCGAAGCACGAAATGCTCACCTTTTCGTCCCGACCGGCGTCGTGCAGCGTCCTCAGCACCTGGCGGGCGAGTTCGCCCTGGTCGTCGTAGATTTCGGCCGGACCGCGACCGTTCTTGATCTCCACGTTGATCGCCACGCCGACCAGGCATTCGAGTGCTTCCCCGAGCGTCGGCACGTAGTCCGGCAGTGCCGAACCCTCACTCTGGGCGATGACGAGGGGCCCGATCATCGGATCGTGATGGACGACCAGGACACCGTCGCGCGTGCGTCGAACGTCAAATTCCACGCCGTCCACCCCGAGCGCCACCGCGGCCTCGAACGACGCGATGGTGTTCTCACGCTGCGTTCGATGGAGTCCGCGGTGTGCGAAGACGTCAATCACTCGAAGAGTTTGGCAGGCGCGAACCGAATTACAACCACGTCATCACTTTTATTCACCAATCAGCCCTTGTTTTCGGCTTGCGAATTCGTTAAAATTGGACTCCCACCACCGCCCATTTCTCGCGAAATTGCTGTGGAATTACCCCCCACCCTAAGGATTTGAAATGTCGTTGATTTGGAACCGTACCCACGCTTGGGATGACGCTGACTGGCGTTCAAACGCAGCGTGTCGAGACACCGAACCCGAACTGTTTTTCCCCATCGGCACGACGGGCATGGCAACCGACCAGATCGAATCGGCGAAGCGCGTGTGTCACAACTGTGACGCGCAGAAGGCCTGTCTCGAGTTCGCGCTCGCGACCAATCAGGAGTCGGGCGTGTGGGGTGGCACGACCGAGGACGAGCGTCGCAAGCTCCGCAAGCAGTGGTTGGCCGCGCGTCGTCGGGCGCAGTCGCTCTAGGGTCGAGCGCTCAGCGGCACCGCTACACGCACGTAGGTCCCTCCGCCGTCGGCGTAGTTCACACTCTTCATCTCGATCGAACCGAGTAGTTGCGCGCGGATGATGTCGCGCACGATCGACAGTCCCAGGCTGGTGGGCACGTCGAGCGAGAAGTCCTCTTCGAGTCCGCGACCGTTGTCGCGGATCTCGGCCACGGCGTCGCCGTCTTCCAGAGAGAGATTGAGCGTCACCACGCCGACCTGATCGTTGTTCACCCCACCGAAGCCGATGAAGGCGTGCTCAACGGCGTTGGTGAGCAGTTCGGCGAGCGCGACGGCCAACGGCGTCGCAAGATCGGTCGAGAGGACGCCGAGGCTGCCGTTCACCACGATCTCAACCGGATGCAACGCCAAGACGGTGTCCTCGACGAGCAGGACCAGGGAGCGCACGATCTCGTCAAAAACGACCTCCTCCCCCGGTTCCCGACTCAGCACCTCGTGCACGACGGCGATGGAGCGAACGCGCCGTTCGGCCTCACCGAGCGCGACGCGCGTCTCGGGTTCGTCGCTGCGCCGCGCCTGGAGTCGCAAGAGCGAGGAGATGGTCTGCAGATTGTTCTTGACGCGGTGGTGGACCTCGCGCACGGCCGCCTCCTTGTTCAAGACCAACCGATTGAGTTGGCGCAGATCCGAGACGTCGCGCAACAGCGTCACCACGCCGGTCACCAGGTTGTGCTCGAGCAGGGGTACGCAGTGGAACAGGATCGCGACGTCGTGGCCGCGGTCGATCTCCTCCATCGCGGGGATCGCGTACTCCAACGCGCGTTCGACGCTTCGAACGCGCAGTCCCAGTTCGGGGAGCGTCTGACCTTCGGCCGGCGCGTAGATGCCCATTCGGTGCAACGCGTTGGCGGCGTTGGGCGTGGCGAACTCGACGCGACCGTCACCGTCGATGAGGATGATCCCGTCGCCCACGCGCGGTAGACCCGGTCCGGCGACGCCCTCTTCGCGAAAGGGGAACGTGGAGTCCGCGACCATCACGCACAGGCGTTCGAAGATTGAGAGGTAGGCCTGTTCGTAGAGCGAGGCGGGCCCGCGAAGCGGTCCCTGTAATCGGACCATCACCGCCACCACGCGTCCGTCGAATCGCACCGGCACGCACCACACCGGGATGACGTCATCGATCGCGTCGACGTTCACCTCGCCGATGATCCTCGTGCCACTCTCGAAGGCCAGTTCCACGAGCGGCCACGACGCGGCGGCGTGCGTCGTGCCGACCAGGTCGTCGTTGACCATCGTCGAGCGGTTGTTGGGGCGCATCTGACCCATCACGACGAAGCCCGTATCGCCGTCGTCGGACCCGTCGACGCGGGCCATCAACAGCATGTCGGAGAACGAGAGGTCCGCGAGCAGGGACCACGACGCCGTGAGTCGCAACAGGTGATCGACGACGGGCTCGTCCAGCGACGTGCGCAGGGCGGCCAGTTCGGCGAGCGTGGCCATCAGCTGGCCCGCAGGGGCATCATCTGACGTTCGCGGTTGGTGTACGAGGCGACCTCGTGCACGCCGCGGGCCTCCAAGAGGTCGGCGAGCTCACCGGCGCGAGCGCCGACCCTTTCGAGCGAGTGCGCGTCGCTGGCCGTCGTGAAGGTCAGCCCCCGCGCCACGAGGCGATCGAGGAACCCCTCCGCGGGATACTGCTCGGCGATCGGTTTGGTCCAACCGGCCGACGAACACTCCATCGAGAGGTCGGACTTCGCGGCCGACTCGGCCATCGCGTCCCAGTAGTCACCGGGATTCGACGCGAGATACCCCGCCACCTTGATCAGGTCGGGATGCGCGAGCACGTCGACGGCGTTCGACGCCGCGAGCTCTTCTATCGCGCGCGCGTAGTCGGCCCAGCACTGGTCGACGTCGCGCACCGTCCACTCGTGAGCGTGCGTTTCCACGTCGTAGTCGTCGAACTGCCACGTCCCCAACCAGTGGACCGAACCGATCAGGACGTCGAAGGGGTACTGCGCGAGCAGCGGCGACACGACGTCCATCTGGTCGGCGTAGTAGTCGACCTCGAGGCCGATCTTGACCGGTAGACCTTCGTCCTTCGCGCGCTGGGCGAGCGTCACGTACTCCTCGAGCGAGTTGCGCGCGTGAAAATCCAAGTACTCGGCGAGCACCGGACTCGTCGGTTCGTGGCCGTAGCGCAACCAGAACGGACCGACCGCCGACAACACGTCGCGAAAGCGGCTGGTGTGCTCGGTGAGCGCCAGTTCGGTGACGCCGTGGCGCGCGGCCTCGTCGCAGTAGTCGGCGATCTGGTCGAGCTTGAACCAGACGGAGGACTCCGAGTGGGGCCACAGGTGCAGGTGGTAATCGATCACCGCACGACGCCCGTCAAACTCAAGCCGAGCCGAAACCGACGATGCGCTCGCTCGACGGAGATCCCAACTCCACGTAGGCGATTCGCGCCGCCGGGACGCCGACCCGGCGACCTTTGCGATCGGTGAGCCAGAGCACCGCGTCGTCGCTGAGCGCCGTCTCGATCTCCTTCATCACCTTCTCGCGCTTGGCGTCCTCGGGGAGAACGACCTCGATCTCCTTCATGGACTGCACGATGCCGATACGAACTTCCATCACTGCTCCTCTGCCACGTTGGCGACAATCACATGCTAGAAGGAGTGGAGAACATGGAAAACGTGACGGACCCCCCAATCTCTGAACGCAGTCGTCGTTGGGCGGCCACGATGGAGGGCTACGAAGGCGCCGCCGACGACGTCACGGTCGCCCACCGCGACTCCTCGGCCTCCATCGAAGTCACCGACGCCGCGTCCCACGTGCCCGGGACCCTCGCGGAACGAGAGGAGCAGCTCGACGCCACCTTCGCCACCGGCGCGACCCGCGGCCACGGCGCCGGGAATCGAGCGCGCGAGGAAGAGCCCGACGAGTTCCGGACCTGCTTCGAACGTGACCGCGATCGGGTCCTGCACTCCAGTGCCTTTCGTCGACTGGCCGGCAAGACCCAGGTCTTCGTCTTCCCCGACGACCACATGCGCACGCGCCTCACCCACGCACTCGAAGTGGCCCAGGTCGCCACCGGGGTCGCGCGGGCCGTGGGGCTCAACGTCGCCCTGACCGAGGCCATCGCGCTCGGACACGACTGCGGCCACGGGCCCGGCGGGCACGCGAGTGAAGAGGCGCTCGATCCGTTCGTCAACGGCGGCTTCGACCACGCGGTCTGGGGCGCGGACGTCTCGCTCGTGAGTCTCAACCTCTGTCGCGAGACCCTCGACGGGATTCGCAACCACTCGTGGTCGCGACCGGCGCCCGCCACACCCGAGGGCGAGGTCGTCAGTTGGGCCGACCGCATCGCCTACAGCTGCCACGACTTCGAGGACGCCGTCTCGGCGGGCATCGTCTCGGCCGAGGAGTTGCCGGCACTCGTGCGCGATCGTTGCGGCGTGCGTCGCAGTCAACAACTCGGCACCTTCATCAACGCCATGATCCGCACCATCCGTTCGACCGGCGTCATCGGTATGGACGCGCGACACTCCGAAGCGCTCGCCGCCTTTCGCACCTTCAACTACGAGACGATCTACCTGCGCAGCGCGTCGCGCCAGCAGGCCTCCGCCGTGGTCGCGATGCTTCGTGCGCTGGTGGAGTACTTCGCGGCCCACCCGGGACTGTTGCCGGACGTCTCCGACGATGACGCCGCGCTCGACAGTCCGGCCGAGGCGTTGGAACGCAGCGTCGCCTACGTCGCCGGTATGACCGACCGCTTCGCCTGCCACTGCGCGGTCACGCTGCTCGACTGGCCGATCGACCAACTGCCGAGCGGCATCGATCGCTAGGTGTTCGGGTTCTGAAGACTGGCCATCGGCGACGGTCCCCCGCGCATCCACTCCAGTCGCAATTCGGTGATGCGAAGGGCCGAGTGTTCGTGCGTGAGGATCCAGAACCGCTCGTTGACGACCGCGTCCTCGACGGCCGTGGCCACGTCGGCGGCGTCGATGCCGGCGTTCACCAACGCCGCGGCGATCTTCTTGATCTCGCCGGCCTGCGGGTCCTCGGCGAAGCTCGCCAGCTCCTTGGGCATGTTTCGCTCGGATTCGTAGATCCGCGTTCGCACGAAGTTCGGGCACAGCACCGACACGTGGACGTTCTTGCCGGTGTTGGCGAGCTCGTGGTAGAGCGACTCCGAGATACCGACGACGGCGAACTTGCTCGCGTTGTAGGGACCCATACCGGCAACGCCGACGAGTCCTGCCTCGGAGGCCGTATTAACGACGTACCCCTCGTTCTGTTCCAAGAACAGCGGGATGAATGCGTTCATGCCGTTCACGACGCCGTCCAAGTTCACGCTCATCACCCAGTCCCAGATTTTCTTCGGCGTGCCGATCGTCGCACCACCGGCGACGCCGGCGTTGTTGAAGATCAGGTGCACCGCGCCGAACTCCTTCAGTGCGGCGTCGCGCAGTGCCTCGACGTCGGACTCCCGGGCGACGTCACAGTGCACACCGATCACCGTCGCGCCGTGTGAGCGCATCTCGTGGACCTGCGTCTGCAGCGGACCGTCTTCGATGTCGCCCAACACGATGTTCGCACCGGCCTTGGAAAACTGAATGGCGGTGGCGAGGCCGATGCCGCTGGCCCCTCCAGTGATCACGGCCGTCTTACCCCTGAGTTCCATCGCGTGTCCTTGCTCCCAGTCCTATCGGGATGACGTTAGACGTTCGTCCGGGCCTGGGCGAACCGAATTCGGACTACCGAGCTCTCGCGCAAACATCGCGGCTCGGCGCCTACCCGAAGCCTCCGAAGAGACCACGAGACTGAATCAATCGCCAGAACTCCGGTTCGTACGCGTGCGCGGGATCGTCGCGCACCATCTGATCGACGATGACGGCGTCCTCGCCGACAAGGATCCGCCACTCGTTCTTCTGCACGCCCTCGAGGATGATCTGCGCGGCCGAGGCGGCGCTCAGCGGCGCGAGGTCGCGGAACGCCTCGCCGAACATCGCCACGCCCTTTCGCAGGTCCTCGTCGGACACCTCGTCGACCGGCGTGCCGTCGGCCGCGAGCTGACGCCGGACCTTCACGAGGTCCTCCGTCTCGAGCGTCTCCGGCTCCTTGCCGTGGACGATCCCGGAGTTGATCACGATCGAGGTCCCGACGTGGCCCGGCAGCACGACCGAGACCCGCACGTGGGGCGCGTGCATCCGTAGATCGGTAATCAGCGACTCGCTGAAGCCCCGCACGGCGAATTTGGCGGCGCTGTAGGAGGTGTGGGGCCGGTTGGGGCCGACCGACGCGAAGATGCCGTTGATGCTGCTCGTGTTGACGATGTGGCCCTCGTCGGCCGCCACCAGCATCGCGAGGAACGTCCGACAGCCCAGGTAGACGCCGCCCCAGTCGATCGCGAAGGTTCGTTCCCACGCCGCACGGTCGTCGTCGACGAAGCTCCCGGCGCCGGCGACGCCGGCGTTGTTGAACAACAGGTTGATCGAGTCGGTGGCGTGCTCACTCGCGACCGCGTCACGAAAGGCGAGCAGCTGGGTCTCGTCGGCCACGTCGGCGACGAATGTGGTGACGCGAGTGCCGCTCGGCGCCGATTCGAGGGCGAGCGACTTCGTCTCGTCCAGCGCGGCGGCCGCGACGTCACAGGTCGCGACGTGACATCCGGCCTTCGCCAGTTGGCGCACGAGTTCTCGTCCCATCCCCGTGCCGCCACCCGTCACCACGGCGACGCGTCCCGTCAAGATCTCCATGGCCCCCCTCGGTCTTTCTCATCCTAGAAGTCCCGGTGGCGCGGAGGCGGGGTCCGCGACGTCAGCGCCCGCTCCTCGAGACGCCCTAGCCTCGGGCGATGACCGAAGTAGTGGACGAACTCGCCGCGCGCCTGTGGCCGGGGCGCGTACGTTCGATCGACGTCCTCGCCCACGGCATCACGAACTCCAACTACGTCGTCGACCTCGGCGACGAACGTGTCGTCGTGCGGGTTCCGGGCAACGACACGCACCTGCTCGGGATCGACCGGTCCAACGAGATCGTGGCCGGAGGGCTCGCCGCGGCGATCGGCGTGGGGCCCGAGGTACTCGCGACCGACGCGGCGACGGGTTGCATCGTCTTTCGGTTCATCGACGGGCGACCGATCTCGACGACGGAGCTGGCCGAAGAGCCGATGCTCAGCCGGTTCGTCGAGACGCTGCGCGCCGTCCATCACGCCGGCGTCGCGCCGACGATCTGGAATCCCTACGTCGTCATCCGCGACCACCGGGTTGTCGCCACGTCGCGCGGGGTGGAGGCGCCGTTCGACAGCGCCCAGGCCTTCGAGCTCCTCGCGCGCATCGAGATCGCGCGACCCTTCCGCGCCACGGTCCTCGGGCACAACGACCTGTTGAACGCCAACTTTCTCTTCGACGATCGACTGCGCATCGTCGACTGGGAGTACGCGGGAATGTCCGACCCGTTCTTCGATCTCGCCAACGTGTCGGTGAACAACGGATTCTCGGTCGACGTCGAGATCGCGCTCGTGCGCCACTACGTCGGTGAGCTCAGCGACCCCGTCCTCGCCACGTTGCACCTCATGAAGATCATCTCGGAGCTTCGCGAGGCGATGTGGGGCGTCGTCCAGATGGCGATCTCCTCGCTCGAGGTCGACTTCACCACCTACGCGCGTGAACGTGGTGAACACGCCCTCGCGTTGGCCCGTGAGAACGACTTCGAAGAACGCCTCCGCCTCGCCAAGCGCTACAGCGACGTCCCCGACTAGGCCCGTACTCGTTCGTTGCCGGGATCGAAGAGCGGTTCGGCCCTCACCTCGGCGCCGACGTCGCGCCCGAAGACGCCGACACTGACCCGCGTGCCCGCCACGACGAGGTCGCTGGGCAGGTAGGCGTAGGCGATCGATGACGCGACGCTGTAGCCGTAGCCGCCGCTCGTCACGCGTCCAACCGGTCGTCCGTCGGAGCGCACCGGTTCCGAGCCCAGCACGACGGAGCCCGGTTCGTCGAGCACCAGGCACGCCAGTCGACGAGACGGCTGGCCGTGCTGCTCGAGCGCGTCGCGGCCGATGAAGTCACCCTTCTTCATCTTGACGGCGAATCCGAGCCCCGCCTCGAACGGCGAGTCGGTCGTCGTGACGTCACTGCCCCACACGCGATAGCCCTTCTCCAGTCGCAGGGACTCGATCGCGCGATACCCGCCCGGGACCAGCCCGTGGGGTTGACCGGCCGCCATCAACGAGTCCCACAGTCCGAGCGCGTACTCACTCGGGCAGTAGAGCTCCCACCCGAGCTCGCCCACGAACGTCACGCGCACCGCGAGGCACGGCACCGCGCCGACGTTGATCTCCTTGGCGCTCATATACCCGAAGGCCTCGTGCGACAGGTCCGCCTCGGTGAGCGGCTGGAGGATCCCTCGCGCGCGCGGTCCCCACAGCGCGAAGCACGCGTACTTCGACGTCACGTCCTCGACGACGACCGAGTCGTCCTCGAGGTGCTGGCGGATCCACGCGCCGTCGTGGTTCCCGAAGGCCGTGCCCGTGACCAACCGGAAGCGGTCCTCGGCGAGTCGCGTGACGGTGAGATCGCACTCGACGCCGCCGCGCGGGTTGAGCAGTTGCGTGTACGTGACGGCGCCCACCCGACGCGCGACGCCGTTGGCGCACAGGCGCTCGAGGAACGCGGCGGCGCCCGGTCCCGTCACGTCGAGTTTCGAGAACGAACTCTCGTCGAAGATCGCCGCGCGCTCACGACAGGCGCGGTGCTCGGCGCCGATCGCCGGCGACCACAGCATGCCGGCCCAACCGTCGGGCCTCGTCGACTCGTCGCCCGCGGCGGCGTTGGACTCGTACCAGTTAACGCGCTCCCACCCGGACTTCTCCCCGAAGGCGGCGCCGAGATCGCGGTGACGGGCGTTCACGGGCGAGACCTTGAGCGGCCGCCCGGCCTGGCGCTCGTGGCCGGGGTACTTGACGTCGTAGTACGTCGCGTAGATCTCGTCGGTGCGCACGAGCGTGTAGGCCCGACTCCGGTACTGAGGACCGAATCGTCGCGAGTCGAGCGCCCAGGCGTCGAGGCTCGGCTGACCCTCGATGATCCACTCGGCCATCAGCCGGCCCATGCCACCCGAGCCGGCGATACCGTGCGCACAGAATCCGGCCGCGACCCAGAATCCCGCGACCGCGCTCTCGCCGAGGATGAACTCGCCGTCGGGCGTGAAGGCCTCGGGTCCGTTGATCAGCGTCACGATCTCGGCGTCGGCCAGTTCCGGGACGCGCGAGATCGCGGCCTCGAAGAGCGGCGCGAAGCGGTCCCAGTCCGGCTCGAGGAGGCGCGAGTTGAAGTCCGCGGCGATACCGCCGAGTCCCCACACCGCCGGATTGCGCTCGTAGCCGCCCATGACGAGCCCGCCGCTCTCAGCGCGGAAGTAGACCAATCGGGCCGGGTCGCGCAGCGTCGGCATGTCGCGCGCGAGGCCGGTCGGCTTCGTGATCGCGTACTGGTGCGCCATCGCGACCAGCGGCACGTGCACGCCGGCCATCAGCCCGATCTCGTGGGCGTAGATGCCCCCGGCGTTCACGACGTACTCGCACTCGATGGTCCCCTGGTCCGTCTCGACGGCGCGCACGCGGTTCTTCTCGACGCGCACGCCGGTCACGCGAGTGTTCGTCAGGATCGTCGCGCCGCGCTGTCGCGCGCCCTTGGCCAGTGCGAGCGTCAACTGACTGGGATCGACGTAGCCGTCGGACGGCAACAGCGCCGCGCCGAGGACGCCCTCGGTCGACATCGGCGGGAACATCGACTGCGCCTCGTCGGCCGAGATCAGGTGCAGGGGCAGACCGAAGGTCTCGGCCCAGGCGGCCTGGCGCTCGAGCTCTTCCATGTGCTCCCTGGACGACGCGAGGCGCAACGAACCGACCTCGCGCCAGCCCGTCTCGAGGTCCACCTCGTCACCGAGCGTCCGGTAGAGGTCGACCGAGTTCATCATCATCTGCGTGAGCGAGAGCGAGTTGCGGAGCTGGCCGACGAGGCCGGCGGAGTGGAAGGTCGAGCCGCTGGTGAGTTCGGAGCGCTCCACGAGGGCGACGTCGCTCCAGCCCAGGCGTGCGAGCCAGTAGAGGATGGAACAACCGCCGATCCCCCCGCCGATCACCACCACGCGTGCCCTGTCGATCATGGTGTCTCCTCGCGCACGTCGTCGGCTAAACTGTCTATACCAAAAAGTGACGGGGTGGCAAGTGAAGAGCGCCCGTTACTGTGCGTGGAGAGGATGAACCGTGACGCCGAACGCCAAGTGGCCACCGAAGATCTCGCGCTCGAAGGGGATGCTCCACACCCAGATCGCCAACGCCGTCGCCTCCTCGATCACCCTCGGGCACTTTCGAACGGGCGACCGGCTCCCGCCGGAACGTGAGCTCGCCAAGGAATTCGGCGTCAACCGATTGACGGTGCGCCAAGCGCTCGCCGAACTCCAGATCCGCAAGCTCATCCACCGCCGCACCGGTCGAAACGGCGGCACCTTCATCGCCGAACCGGTCATCGAGTACGACCTCACGAACTTCGCCGGGTTCTCCGAACAGGCCCGTCGACTCGGTCACGTCGCCGGCGCGCGCGTCCTGCGCACCGAACGCGTCGCGGCCGACGCGGCGACCGCCGAGGCCCTGCAACTGCCCGCGGGTGAGGAGGTCTTCGAGATCGACCGACTGCGCTTCGCGAACGACCTGCCCGTACTGCTCGAGCACTCGAGCTTCCCGGCCGAGCGCTTCGCGGGACTGCTCAGTGAACCGCTCCACGGTTCGATCTACGAACTGCTCGAACGCCGCTACGACGCGCGACCGGTGCGCGCGGTCGAACGCATCTCGCCGATCGCCGCCAACGCGCGCACCGCGCGTCTGCTCGACGTGACGCGTGGCACGCCGCTGCTGCGCGTCGAGCGCGAGGCCTTCGACGTGAACGGCGTGCCGGTCGAGAGCGCGTGTGACATCCTGCGCGCCGACCGCAGCCGCACGTTGGTGTGGTCCTTCGAACTGCCGCCGAAGTAACTGACCGACGAGGCTCAGACTTCGTCCGGTGGCAACGACTCCGCCGGGATGACGAGGGGACCGGTCTCGGCCGGCCGCACGATCTCGACCTGCGGTTTGCGGACCTCGAACAAGAAGTAGTAGAGGATCCCGATGATCAAGATGATGCCGAGCACGAGGTACAGGATCGGCACCTTGTTCAACTCGCCGATGCCCGTGCTGAACGCGCCTCCTGTTTGATTCGGTGTCGGGTTGCTGTCGACGCGAGGCCACGCGAAGTTGATCAGCATCCCACCGCCCCAGGCCAGGGCCAGGATGTTGACGGGGATCCCCCACTTGCCCAACGCGAAGGGCGTCTTCTCACGAGGCCATCCGCGGAGGCGGGCCCGCAACACGGCGAAGTTACCGAGGAAGTAGGACAGGTAGATCATGCCGGTGGCCGCGATCGCGATGTAGCCCGCGCCCGCGTACTTGAACAGCGGGATCGCCGCCAGGATTGCGATGACGACGCAGGAGAAGATCGGCGTGTGCAGGTTCGGGTGCACCTTGGACAGCGCCGCCGATCCCGGGAGGCGGTTGTCGCGCGACATGCCGAAGCACAGGCGGATCGTGGCCGTCATGATGCTGAGACAGCACACCAGAATGGCGGCTGACACGACCGCGAGGTAGATGATCGCGAAGGGCTTGGAGAAGTTCGACTCGATGATCTGCGCCGGTCCCCATCCGTCGGCGATGGCGGTCTTGAGATTCGGGATGGCCATGAGCATCGCCACCAGGAAGATGCCACCGATGATGAACGCGCCACCGACCGAGGAGAGCACGGCCTTGGGTGCCGCCCGGCGCGGGTCCTTCGTCTCCTCGGCGAGGGTTGACGCGGTGTCCATCCCGTAGATGACGAAGAGGCTCATGAACATGGCGAGGAAGAACGAACCGAATCCGAGGTGCGTGCCGCCGAGGTTGGTGACGACCGAGATCGGCTGGTGTCGATGGACGATCAGCATGACGACCGCGAACACCACCAAGCCCACGATCTCGAAGAAGACCCCGGTGTTGTTCACCACCGCGACCACCTTCACGCTGTAAATGTTCAAGATGGTGATGACGATGAGCGTGATAGCGGCGACCCAGATCTGGTCGGAGTGCGCGGCGGCGTTGAGGTTCCAACCCATGAGGTTCAGCATCGGCAAGATGGTGAGCGGCAAGGTCACGACGACCGCCGTGACCGTCAGGACGCCGGCGAAGATGTAGATCCAACCGGTGAACCACGCGTAGGGCCGCCCGGCCAGGTACTTGGTCCACTGGAAGACCGACCCCGCCACTGGGAAGTGGCTCGAGACCTCGGCGAAGTTGAGCGCGACGAGCATCTGACCCGCGACGACAATCGGCCAGCTCCAGATGAAGACGCCCCCGAGCGTTGTGAGACCAAGGGCGAAGAGCGTGAAGATACCCGTCGACGGCGAGATGTAGCTGAAGGCCGCGGCGAAGGAACTGAAAAATCCGAGTGTCCGGTGCAGTTCCTGTTTGTAGCCGAAGCCCGCGAGGTCCTTCTGGTCGGCCTGACCCGAACCTACGTCAGCAGTGCCGGTCTCATCCATG
Source organism: uncultured Acidimicrobiaceae bacterium (assembly GCA_963802735.1). GTDB lineage: Bacteria > Actinomycetota > Acidimicrobiia > Acidimicrobiales > RAAP-2 > RAAP-2. Next base: position 671,891 of record CAWDJY010000012.1, read on the forward strand.
TCTATCCCCCCGATAGCCCAGGCGCAATTGCCCAGTGAGCGGCAAATTATCAGATGAAACCTAAATTGTCTAGATAATTGTTTTTGCCACCGGTTGGATGACGTCTCGTTCGATTCAGACGAACGGATGAGAGATTCTCACGACGATCCACACGACACGCGAGCGGGTCGGCGCGACACTACGACAGCTTGAGCTCTTGTCGGTAGACGCGCGCCGGTCCCTGACTCTGGATCGTCGCGGCCAGCGCCTTGAAGGCGAGGGACACTTCGCTGTCGGGATCGCTCACGACGATCGGGTCGCCGACGTCACCGCCTTCACGCAGTTTGGTGTCGAGAGGGATCTGACCCAACAGCGCGATCCCGAGTTCCTGCGCGAGCCGCGCGCCACCGCCCGATCCGAAGATCTCGTAGCGCGTGGCGTCGTCACCGGTGAACCAACTCATGTTCTCGATCACACCGCGCACGCTCAGTTTCAGCTTTCGCGCCGCGTAGGCCGAGCGCTGGGCGACGCGCTGGGCGGCCGCCTGCGGCGTCGTCACGACGTACATCTCGATCCGCGGCAACACCTCGGACAGCGTCAGCGCCACGTCACCGGTGCCGGGGGGCATGTCGATCAACAAGAAGTCCGGCTCGTCCCACCACGCCTCGGAGACCAGTTGCTGGATCGCCTTGTGCAGCATCGGACCGCGCCAGATGACCGGCTGTTCGTCGGGGACGAAGTAGCCCATCGAGACGCAGCGCACGCCGTGAGCCAGGGTGGGGATGACCGTGTCACCGAGCACGATCGGATCGTTCACGGCGCCGAGCATCTTGGGGACCGAAAAGCCGTAGACGTCGGCGTCGAGCACGCCGACGTCAAGGCCGCTCTGGGCCAGCGCGATCGCGAGATTGACGGTCACCGAGGACTTGCCCACGCCGCCCTTGCCCGAGGAGATACCGAGGATCCGGGTCTTGGAGAGCTTGTCGAGGAACTTGGGTGGCGCGTCCCCGTGCGCGTGCTCCCCCGGACCCGGGTCACCGGCCATCGCACCGCGAAGGAAGTTGCGCAGCCCGAGGAGCTCTTCTTCGTCCATCGGACGAACGACGACGACGGCGTCCGCGGCGACCGCTTTGATCGCGGTTTCGAGGAGCGCCAGGTTGGGCCAGGAGCTCACGGGCAGCACGAGTTCGACCCTCAGCGATCCGTCGCGCTCTTGGACGTCACCGAGGAATCCGAGTTCGCCCAACGTGCGAACCAGTTGCGGCTCGACGAGGGCGCCGAGTTGGGCTTCGTACTGACTGGTCGGTGTCACGGGAGTCCTTTGGGTGGGCCTTCAGAGGTTACCGGCGCAAAACACCAAGGCAGACCTAGACTTTCTACGTGTCAACTTCGCTCAACGAGAACGACCTCGATCCGGCCCTCTTCACGGCCAACGTCACGAGTCTGACGCACTCGTTCGGCGACAATACGCGCCGCAAGATCTATCTCTACCTGCGCGAGAACCCCGGCGCCACGGCCACGGAGCTCTCGAAACACTGCCAGGTGCACGCCAACGTCGTGCGCCACCACCTCGAGCGGCTGACCGAGTCGGGCTACGTGACCTTCGACAACGTCCACAAGACCACCGTGGGACGCCCGGCCAAGGGCTATCGCGTCGTCGACGCCGGTCTCGTGATGGACGGCTCCATGCGCCGCGACGCGCTGCTGGTGGCCCTGTTGGAGATGGCGCTCGAACGCCTGGGGCCGGAGGCGGCCGAGTCGATGTCCCACGACGTCGGCGTGGAATACGGTCGCTCGCTCGCCGAAACGGTCGGAGCGGGAGAGACCAGTCCGAGCCTCAAGGCGGCGATGGAGTCGATCGCCGGCATCTTGACCGCCCACGGGTTCGCCGCTCGCGCCGAGGAGCACGACCTCGAACAGTCGGTCGTCTCGGACAACTGCCCCTTCGGCACCGCCGCCCAGCACCACCCGGTCCTGTGCGCGGTCGACCGCGGTCTCATCGCGGGCATGCTCGACGGACTCGGCGCGGAGCGTCGCACCGTGACGCTCACGTCGCGCGCGCGTGGCGACGACGCCTGTCGCGTCACGGCCTGACGATCACGTCAACGACAGTCGCGACCTACTAACAGGTCGAACGTGGTGCGATGCTCAGCGTCTGGATCGGCACGCCGACCGTGTGGTGGAACCACAGGAACGAGTAGTCGACGTTGACGCCGGAGTAGCTCTGGATGCCACTATCGGCGGAGGTCGGCACGCACTCTTGATTCCAGTGGATCACCAGCTCGAGCTGTCCCTTGCTCGCGAGGGTCGTCGGGGTGAACGACGGACCGCCCTTGAAGCCGTAGACGCCTTCGGCCCTGGGCTTCGAGTCGAAGAACACTTGCACGTTCGACGTGCCCGAAGCGATCGCCGGCGGCGTGATCTTGTCGATGGTGACGGGAAAGCGCTGGAGGTTCGTGATCGAGAACACCACTTCGACGCGGAACGACGCGGTCGGTTCGGTCCACACCACGCCGGGCAACGAGTCGACCCCCGTCCGACCCGCCGCCAGCGCGCCGCTGGACGTCAGGACCTCCGTTCCGTAACCGCCGTCGAGTTTCTGGGAGAGCGGTTGGTAGTGGCTCGCCGCGACGAAGGACGCCGCGGCGATCGCGACGATGACGATGAGGAGTGAAACCACCACGATGGGCCATCGACGGCGTTTGGCGACCTCCGCGTCGTCCACCCCTTCGTCACTCTCCACGAAGGGGTGATCTATCGGATGTTCGTCCACGGCCCTCCCGGCGTCAAATCGTGCTCAGAGAATCGTAGCGATGAATGGAGGGTCGAGATCGTCGGCTCAGCGCTTGGCGAGGATCGAGTTCACCCGCTGGGTCGTGGCGAGTAGTTGCGGCACGAGTTCCTCGCGCAACTCCTTCAGGTTCTTGCGCCCGACCGGCGTCGAGATGTTGATCGCGGCCACCGTCCGGCCGGTCGCATCACGTATGGGCGCGGCGACCGCGCGCAGCCCGATCTCGAGTTCCTGGTCGTTCAGTGCCCAACCTCGCTTGGCGACCTTCTCCAGCTCGGTCAGGATGTCGCTCTCGCGATGGAGCGTGAATTTGGTGAGCGCGACGAGCGGTCGACTCCCGAGGTGTCGTCGTTGCTCGACGACGGGCATGGCCGCGAGCAGTACGCGCCCCGTCGACGTGCAGTACGCGGGCAGTCGACTCCCGACCGAAAGGGAGAGCGTCATGATGCGCGACGCGGCCACCCGACTCACGAAGACGATGTCCGAACCGTCGAGCACCGAGACCGAGACCGACTCGCGCACCTTGTCGCTGAGGTCCTGGACGAACGGCTCGACGATGTCACGAAACGGCAGCGACGTGAGGAACGAGTAGCCGATGTCGAGGATGCGCGGTTGCAGGAAGAACTCACGTCCGTCGACGCCGACGTAGCCGAGCGTCTCCAGCGTGAAGAGCAGTCGCCGACACGAGGCCCGGCTGTACCCGGTGCGGCGCGCGACCTCGCTGAGCGACTGTCGAGGACACTCCTCGTTGAACGAGCGGATGACCTCCAGCCCGCGCTCGAGCGACTGCACGAACATCCGATTGCTCTCTTCCACCGCTCCCCCTCGCGTCAAGCAGTGAATGTTCGCACAACGAACACGCGTGGTCAATTGAGACCATCGTGGTCGCGCCCTACGGGACCTTGATCCCGAGTTTCTTCAGAAAGGGTCGCGCGATCGCCAGCTGCCCGTTCGAGGGCCTCAACTTCAAGAACTCCTCGAACTCGTTCTTCGCGACGCGTTGATTGCCCGGCGTCGAGTCGGCGACGATCGCGAAGTAGAGCCGCGGCGCGCTCTGTCGAGGCGCGAGGGCGATCGCCTTCTCGAGTTCGCGGATGCCGTACTCGACGACGGACGCCTTCGCCGCGGCGCTGCCCGCGGTGAAGTCCAGCCACCCGGTTTGCGTGAGGGCGGTCACGTTCTTCGGATCGAGGTTCAGCACCTTCGAATACGCACTGAGGGCCGTGACGTCTTGGTTGTTGGCGACGTCGACCTCGGCCTGAGTGAGCAGGCGCTCGATCAGTTGCGAGCGCGTGAGGTCAATGCCCCCGTCTCCGGAGTTGCCCGCCTGACGGGGCGACGTCGCCGAGAAGAGCGCGTAGACCAACACGACCGCGAAACAGATCGCCGCGACGACGAGCCAGCGCGTGCGGCGCACGCGGCGACGAGCGGGCTCGTCGTCCACGCGCACCATCAGCGCGCCGAGTCGGTCCCGCGCCACCGCGAGCGCGAGACCCTCTCGACGCTCGATCACGTCGAACTGCTCGGGCGAGAGTTCGCCCGCGTCACGTTCGAGCGTCGCGTCTCGCAGCGACGCCTCGCGCAGTCGAATCTCGTCGCGCAGTTGCGCGGCGTCGCGGTTCATCGTCGCCGCGCCAGACGAACGCCGGCCACGGCCAACGCCACGACCGCGCCGAGGGGCACGAGCCACAACAACGAACCGAGTCCCGAGGTCGGCGGACTGAGCAGGATCGACGGACCGTAGGTCGCTTCGAGTGACGTCAGGATCTTGTCGTCGGACTCGCCTTCTCGCACACGGCGCGCGATGTCGTGGCGCACGGCGATCGACGAGGTGGCGTTGCTCTGGGCGACCGAGAGGTCCTCGCACGCCGGACACTTCACGATCGACTCCAGGTGCGCGACGCGGCCCTGCCGGGACGGCGTCGAGGGGGCTTCGACCAGCGCGACCGCCAGGACGCAGAGGAACGCGAGTCCCCACAGCCAGAAGGACTTCAGCACCGTCACGACTTGACCCTCGCCACGACGGCCGCCAACTGCTTGGCGGTCGTGGCGCCGAGCAGCGTCGCCGCCACGCGGCCCTGACGGTCGATCACGAACGTCGTCGGCGGCGAGATGACGCCGTAGCTGTTGGCGATGACGCCGCCGGGATCCACGATCGACGGATAGAGCGAGCCGTAGTGCGCGGCGAACGTCGTGGCCTGGGCCACCGGATCGTTGAAGACGACGCCGACCACGACGACGCCCTGGTGACGGACGCTCCACGCGTACGTCGAGAGCTCCGGGGCCTCTTGGATGCACGGTCCACACCACGACGCCCAGAAGTTCACGATCACGATGTCGCCGCGATCGTTCTTCAGTGAGAACGTGCCGCCGCCCAGCTCGTGACCCTTCAACGTGGGCGCGACCTTGCCGAGCAGTGGACTCGGCGCGTCGGTCGCGTCGCTCACCGGGTGGCGCGTCGCCAAGAAGGCGGAGAACGCGATCACGATCGCCAGCACAACCATCGAGACGATCGTCACCGTGCGCTTCACGTGTCCACCTCGTCATTGTGGCGACGACGCACGAAGGACAGCGCCGAGCCGACCCCGAGGAGCAGTCCGCCGATCCAGAGCCACGCGAGCAACGGCTCCACCGTGACGCCGAGCACGACCGAACCGGCCGGGAGGTCGCCCTCGACCTGGGCGCCCGACGCCGCGCCGTTGCCGCCGACGGCGTCGAAGGTGACGTAGACGTCGCGCGCCAGGCTGGAGTCGATCGCCGGGGTACCGACGGGCTGGGCACCTCGTCCGTCGTAGGTCGTGATCGCCGGCAAGAGCGCGTGGTGGTTGACGTCGACGCGCAACTGCGTCGCCGTCTCGAGTGAGTCCTTCACCGTGCGAAACCCGTGGAACGTGACGTACTGACCCGACACCACGGTGCTCTGGCCGGTCGCCAGCGTCACTTCGTTGCGCGTCGTGTACGACGTCGAGGTCACGATGGCGAGCGCCATCACGACGACACCGAGGTGCACGACCATCCCCCCGGCGCTCGGGCCGCGCAGCGCTTCGTACCAGTGCTGATGACGACGCCGCGACGCGACGAACGCGCCGCGCAACGTGCGCAGCGCCGCGCCCGCCGCCGCGGTCGCCAAGAAATACGCCAGCAACACCATGGGACGACGAACGCCGCCCGCGAGCAGCGCCGCGACGGCGGCGAGCGAGGCCCAGGCGGTGACGCGGATGCGCGACCACAGGACGCGCGCGTCGAGGTTGCGCCAGCCGACCAGCGGCGCGAGCGACATCAGCACGAGGAGCACGATGCTCATGGGCACCGCGACCGACGCGAAGTACGGCGTGCCGACCGTCACCTGCTCGCCGTTGACGGCCTCGTAGAGGAGCGGGAACACGGTGCCGAGCAACACGACGACGGCGAAACCGACGAAGAGCACGTTGTTGGCGATGAAGAGGCCCTCTTTGGAGAGCGGATGGTCGACCCCGACCGGCGAGCGGAGCCGGTCGCCGCGCCACGCCAGCAGTCCGATGCCCAACGCGAGGGTGACGAAGAAGAAGCCGATCAGCAGCGGACCGAGCGTGGACGATGAGAACGCGTGGACGCTCTGCAACACACCCGAACGGGTGAAGAACGTACCTAGGACCGTGAGGGCGAACGTCGCGATCGCCAACGAGAGGTTCCAGACCCGAAAGAGTCCCCGACGGTCCTGGACGATGACCGAGTGGACGTAGGCCGTCGCGGTGAGCCACGGCAACAACGCGGCGTTCTCGACCGGGTCCCAGCCCCAGAAGCCGCCCCAGCCGAGCACCTGGTAACTCCACCACGCGCCGAGCACGATGCCGACCGAGAGGACGCCCCAGGCGAGCACCGTCCAGCGGCGCTGCTCGAGGGGCCAGCGGTCATGCACCCGTCCGGTGATGAGCATCGCGATGGCGAAGGCGAAGGGCACGGTGAAGCCGACGAAGCCCATGTAGAGCAGCGGCGGGTGGATCGCCACCAGCGGGTTGTCCTGCAAGAGCGCGTTGGGACCGGCGCCCTGCAAGACCTTCGCCGCGTTGTGGATGAACGGGTCGGCCGGTCCGCACATCAGCCCGAGGAAGAACGCGCTCACGCCGAAGAGCACCACGGCGGCCCACGAGACCACCGGGTCGTCCGCGCGACGTCGGTAGTAGTGCAAGACGAGCACGATGATCGCGCAGAGCAACAGCGACCACAGCAGGAGCGACCCCTCGAGGGCCGACCACATGCCGGTGATCGAGTACAAGAGCGGCGTGAAGGTCGCGTTGTTCTCCGACACGTAGGCCAGCGAGAAGTTGTGCGTGATAAGGGCGAACTGCATCACCGCGACGGCGCCGACGATGCCGGCGAGCGAGACCCAGGCCCAACGGATCGAGCGCGACGGACCGTGACGCCGAAGGGCGATCACTTGGTGGATGACGCCGCCCAGGGTGGCGAGGAACGCGACGTAGAGCGCGACGCGCCCGAGCCAGGTGAGCGTCATCGCACGCTGCCGTTGGGTGCCTTCACCCGCTTCGGGTGCTGGGCGATGTAGGTCGCGGTGTGCTTCACCAGGATCTGCGTGCCGTCGAACGTCGTCGAATGACTCGTCGTGAAGTGTCCCTCGACGACGACGGGGATGTCGGCCTGGAAGAGTTGCGGCGGCGTCCCGCGACTGATCACGAAGACCGCGCGAGTACCCGTGCCGGTCATCCAGAACGAGGCGCCCTTCGAGGTGCGCGTGATGGTGTGGGGCTTGACGACGCCCTCGAGACGGATCGTCGTCGTGCCGATCTTCGCGCGACTGGCGAAGACCTGATCGACCGTGTCGAAGTAGTTGAGCGAGTGCAGCAGACCCTGGCTCAGCAGCGCCAGTATGGCGAGCACTAGGACGACGAGGACGCCGATGGTGCGCCGGCGAGTCGAGCTCTTCGACTTCGGCGGCGCGACGGGCGTGAGGTCGAGGTTCGATCTCAGTCAAGGCGTCGCCCTCGCCACCAGATCGACAGCGCGTAGAGCGCCAGCCCCCCAAAGGCAAAGGAATAACCGGCGGTGACGTAGTCCACTAGTGGACCCCCTCCGCGCGACGACGCTCCAGGGCGACCTCGAGCGTCTCGGTGCCCGAGCGTTCGCGCTTCACCTCGAGGCGATAGCGCGCGCGCAGCAGCCACACGTAAGCCAACGAGAAGGCGACGAAGCTCAGGAGCAGCGTCCACAGCATGCTGCCGTGGACCTTGAACTCGCGGTTCGGTCCGAGCAGCGTCGCGCCCTGGTGCAACGTGTGCCACCACTGCACCGAGAAGTGGTCGATCGGCACGTTGATCGCCGCGATGATCGCGAAGACCGCACTACGTCGCGCGCGCAGCTCGAAGTCGTCGTTGGCCCGTCGCAGCGCCAGGTACCCGAGCGCGAGCACGCCGAGGATCGCCGTCGACGTGAGGCGCGCGTCCCAGGCCCACCAGACTCCCCAGGCCGGACGCCCCCAGATCGAGCCGGTGATGAGCGTGAGGACGATGAAGACCAGGCTCACTTCCATCGCGCAGTGCGCCACGCGGTCCATGACGACCGAGCGCGTCCGACGCCATAGGTACAGCGCGCTCGCGATCGTCGCCGTGCCGAAGGACAGGTACAGCGCCACCGTCGCGATCGCCGGGTGCACGTAGAGCATTCGCGCGAGGTTGCCCTGGACCCTGTCCGGCGGGGTGACCCAGATGCCCAGCCAGATGGTGAGGGCCATGGTGACGATCGTGGCCGGTCCCAGTAGTCGTTGGCTCAGTTGTCTCATCACGATTCCTCGAGAACACCGTAAAGGAGAATGCCCAGGGCGAGGTAGACGGCCAGGGCCACGACCGTGATGACCCACCACTCCAGCAGGGCGCCCCCGTGGAGCGCCGAGTTGAACGAACGCTCCCCGGCGATCAGGAGCGGCGCGAAGGCCGGCAGGCTGAGGACCGGGAGCAGCGTCGCGGCGGCGTTCCCGCCGCTCGCGAGGGCCCCGTAGAGCGTTCCGGCGCCCGCGATGGCGCCGAGGGTGACGAGGACACTGGGGACCGCCTCAAGGGTCCCGTGAAGGGCCGTATGGAGGACCACCACGCTGCCCGCGAGCAGGACGATCGCGGTGAGCCAGAGCTCGATCGCCAGGGCCAGCGCCTTGCCCAGGAAGACCCCGGCCGGGTCCAGCCCGAGGGTCGCGACCGAGGCACGCGTGCCCCCGGTCGACTCGATCGCGTGGCTGCGATTGATCATCAAAAGGGCCACCAGCACGATGACCAAATAGAACAGTCCGGGTGCGGCCGAGGAGTGGCCGGCCTGGCTCGGACCGAGCGCCAGGCCGCTCAACAGGAGGGCCATCACCCCGAAGGGAACGACCTGCCAGAGCAGCACGCGGCTGCGCCGCTCGACGCGCAGGTCCTTGCCCGCCACCAACCACGCGACGCGGATCACGGCGCCACGATCCGACCGCCGGCCATCACGAGCGTGCGAGGGTGCAACTGCGCACTGCGCAGTGGATCGTGCGCGCTCACCACGATGGTCGCGCCGCGCTCGACGACGTCGCCCAAGAGGTCGTCGAAGAACGTGCGACCCTCGTCGTCGAGCGACGCGTAGGGCTCGTCGAGCAGCCAGAGCTCGGGGCGCCGGAGGAGGAGCCACGCGAGTCCAAGTCGCCGACGCTGACCGGCGGAGAGTTGCTTGGCCACGGTGTCGCGGCGCGACGTCAGCTCGACGCGTTCCAGGACCGTCGCCAACTCGTCGAGTTGGTCGAGCGAGCGCCTTCGCGCAGAACGTGAGGTTCTCACTCACCGTGAGGTCGTCGTAGAAGGAACCCTCGTGGCCGAGCCATCCCACGCGACGACGGAGCTGACGACGATCGACCGTCGCCAAGTCCAGTCCGAGCACCGATCCCTCCCCCGCGCTCAGACCGATCAGGCCCGCGAGTAGACGCAGGAGGCTCGTCTTGCCGGCGCCGTTCGCGCCGACCAGCACCGTGATCGACGAGGGCTCGAGTTCCAGGTCGACGCCGCTCAGGAGCGCGAAGCCACTGGCCATCGAGACAGCGCCGCGCAACCGAACCGAGGATCCCTCGAGCGTCGCCACGCGACTACCGGGCCAGGGCGTCGATGTCCGCGGCCACCATCATCTCGATCAGGCCGAAGAAGTCGACTTCGCACTTCCAGCCCAACTGCTCGTGCGCCTTGGTGGCGTCGCCGACCAGGAGATCGACCTCGGCCGGTCGGATGAACTTCGGATCGACGACCACGTGGTCCTCGTAGTTCAGTCCGGCGGCGTTGAAGGCGACCTCACAGAGCTCGCGCACCGAGTGGGTCTGTCCGGTCGCGACGACGAAGTCATCGGGGACCTCGCGCTGGAGCATGGCCCACATCGCGCGCACGTAGTCGGCCGCGTACCCCCAGTCGCGATGGGCATCGAGATTGCCAAGGTGCAGAGAGGTGTCGAGACCGGCCTTGATGCGCGCCGTGCCGTGCGTGACCTTTCGCGTGACGAACTCGAGCCCGCGCCGCGGTGACTCGTGGTTGAAGAGGATCCCCGACGAGGCGTGCAGGCCGTAGCTCTCGCGGTAGTTGACCGTGATCCAGTGGCCGTACATCTTGGCGACGCCGTAGGGGCTGCGCGGATAGAACGCGGTCTCCTCGTCCTGGGGCACGGTGCGCACCCGTCCGAACATCTCGGACGAGCTCGCTTGGTAGAAGCGGATCTCGGGATCGACGATGCGGATGGCGTCGAGCATCCGCGTGACGCCGAGCGCGGTGATCTCCCCGGTCAACACGGGCTGGGTCCACGACGTCTGGACGAAGCTCTGCGCGGCCAGGTTGTAGACCTCGGCCGGTCGGTGGTCGCGCAGGACGTTGATCAGCGAGACCTCGTCCACGAGGTCGCCCGAGACGAGCGTGATCTGGTCCTGGATGTGGCTGATCCGTTCGATCGTGAGCGTGGAGCTGCGCCGGATGAGCCCTATGACCTCGTAGCCCTCCGAGAGCAGCAGTTCGGCCAGGTAGGAGCCGTCTTGACCGGTGATACCGGTGATAAGCGCTCGTTTGGCCACCAAAAGTCCTCCAGAAGGGGCACCGACCAGCGGTCCGCACCGAATGACCAGCCTACTACCGGTCGTTAATTCGTCTCGGAGCGCTGCCTAACCTTGTGCGATGGTCCGGATCGTCATCGTGAGCTTTCGCCTCGGGGGAACCGACGGCGTGGCCATCGAATCGGCCAAGTGGGCGGCCGCGTTCACGACGCTCGGCCATCAGGTACGCACCGTCGCGGGCGAGGGCGTCGCCGACGTCATCCTTCCCGGTCTGGCGATCGACGCCACGACGCCTCCTTCGCACGACGCGTTGGACGACGCGCTCGCCGACGCCGACCTCGTGGTCGTCGAGAACCTCGCGTCCCTGCCGCTCAATCTCGATGCTCGCGACGTGTTGTATCGCGTGTTGGATGGTCGCCGTGCGGTCTTCCATCATCACGACCTCCCGTGGCAACGACCGCACCTCGCCCACCTCGAGGGACCGCGAGCGGGTCCGCGCTGGCACCACGTGACGATCAACGAGCTCTCGCGCCTGGAACTCCTCGAGCGCGGCGTCCCGGCCGTCACGATCATGAACTCCTTTGACTGCGAACCGCCGCGAGGGCGCCGCGCACCGAGCCGCCGCGTGCTCGAGGTCGACGGCCGCACACTCGTCGCGATGCCCTCGCGAGCGCTGCCGCGCAAGAACGTCGAAGGCGCGCTCGCGCTGTGCGAGGCACTGGACGCGGTCTTCTGGTTACTCGGACCGGCCGAGGACGGCTACGGGGCGACACTCGAGACGCTGCTCGACTCGGCGAACGTCGACGTACGTCGCGGGCTGCCCGACGGCGTCGACGTCCACGACGCGTACGCGGCGTGCGACCTCGTCGTGATGCCCTCGACGTGGGAGGGTTTCGGCAATCCGGTCCTCGAATCGGTGACGCACCGACGTCCGCTCGCGCTCTATCCGTATCCGGTCGCGTGCGAGATCCGCGACTACGGATTCGAGTTCTTCGACCTCGGCGACGTCGTCGCGATCAAGTCGTTCCTCGATAATCCTGACTACCACCTCTACGCGCACAACCTCTCGATCGCCCTGGAACACTTCAATCTCGCGAAGCTCCCGTCGCGACTGGACGAGCTATTGGATTCAATCGGGCTGCGGTAGTGCCAACTAGCCTCTAGTCATATGGTGATCCAGGACGACCGACCCCGACACGCCGAGCGTCGAGAACAGCTGCTGAGCGTCGCTAAGTCACTGTTCGCGGAGCGCGGTTTCCAGTCGACGACGATGGACGACATCGCCCGTGAGGCGGGGTTCACGAAGCCGATCCTCTACCAGTACTTCGAGTCCAAGACCGACCTCTACCGAGAGATCGTGGCGCAGTTGGCCGAGACGCTGTTGGCGTCGCTCAAGGTCGCGGTGAGCGCCGCCGAGACGCCACGCGCGAAGATCGAAGTGGCCTTTCGTGTCTACTTCGAGATGGTCGTGAGCGAGACCGACGCCTTTCGCATCCTCTTCATCCACTCGCACGAGGGCGACACGGCCAAGGAACTGCGCGCGTTGGAACTCGGTCTGATCTCGTTCATGTTCCCGTTCTTCGACCCCTCCATGAGCGAGGACCACCGTCGTCAATTGGCCGGTGGCGTCGTCGGCATCGCCGAGGGAGCCGCGATCGTGTGGCTGGAACAACAAGAGTCGAAGGGCTGGCCGGCTCCGGCCGCGGGGGCCGCCGAGCGGCTCGCTGAACGCAGCGCCACACTGGCGTGGGGCGGGCTTCGTACCGTTCACCAGGATTAGTCGCCGAGACCGTCTCCCACGATCCGCGCGAACGCCTGCGCGAGGTCCCACAGTTGTCGCGCGCACGCGTCGTAGACGGCCTGGTCGCCACCGGCCGGATCCGCGACGTCGAACTCCCTCGAGAGTTCGGGTCGACTCACCTCACGCAACCTCGTTCGAAGATCGCCCTCGCCCGACGCGACGCGCGCGAACCGCGCGAGTTGCACCGTCTTGTCGGCGAACGCAGCGAAGTTCGCTCGCACGTAGTTGACGTTGTCCGCTTCGGCGGCGAGGATGACGTCGGCCCAGTCACCGTCAGCAGCCGTGAATTGGTGACTCCGGTGGGCGCCGTAGCGGTGGTCACCGAGTTCGTCGATCGTTCGCAACGCGTCGCGCGTTCGACCGCTCATCGCGGATCCCTCGGTCACGTGCGTGCCCGCCGTCCGTACGTGCCACTGTTCGCCGTTGGCGTCGGCCAAGGTCGTCAACATGTAGCCCAACATCACCGAGCGTGCGACGTTACCGGTACAGAGCGTGACGATGTTCAATGAGTGCGAACGTTCGAGGGGTTCGAGAAGGTGGTCGAAGTCACGAGTCACCGAATCTCACCGGTGCGCTCGATGAACATCTCGGGAAGCGTGAGGTCCCGACCATTCTTTCGCCATTGAGGTGGTCAACTCGCAGTTCTTGATCATCTGGTCTTGACCGAGACTACCAACGCGAGACGGCAGCCGCGCCGCGCAAAGTGACCTCAATCGAATGCCTCGCACTCGACTTGACCCACCCCACGATGGAGAGCTCGTGGGGATATCGTTGCCGTGTCACGCGACCTTACGAACAAGTCACAGGTTCGACGATGGCCACCAAATCCGCGAAGCGCCCGACAGTAGAGTCATGACTAGGCGACGCACGACGGCCGCGATAGCTAACCCGAGGATCGTCTCAAGTCGAGCTTTTGGGGAAGGCCGATATGAGCACGCGCGAATCACTGCTGGATGATGTCAATAGACAGGGCTTGCCGTTGCTCGTCATCGACCTCGACGACTATCGAATCACGGCCGTAAGCACCACCGCCATGGAGAGGATTGGAACCGCCTTCACATCATTGATCGGCCGCGACGTGCGCGACTTCGTCGCCGTTGGAGATCGACCCAACACGGAACTTGCGCTCGACTCCATGAAGAGGGGCGACATCGACTTCTTTCGGGCGCAACGCCACCCCGGTCCTGAGGTCCTGGACCGGGACCCCGTGATCGTCTGGGTGCGTTCTTTCACCACTGGCGACGAAAGAATTGCGTTGATCCTCCTCAGCACCGTCCCGCTGACTGGCGATCCCATGGCCAAATACATGGGGCGCGTGGTGGTGGAGACGGCCATCGGGACAGTTGACTCAGGGGGATTCGTCACCTGGGTGAGCAACGACATAGCTTCGTTGCTCGACGTGACGCCGCAAGAGTTCGTTGGACGTCGGCTCCTCGATCCATCGAAGGACGAGATGCTCAGTAAATTCTTCGATGCCGTTCACGGCTCCGGAGCGGAATGCTCCGTCGCCATTCGATGCGAGCAAGAAAACGGAGGCGGCACACCGCAACCCCTCATCTGCTTTCTCGCGTCGTTGTTCGGCGCGCCGTCACGCGGGTTTGTCCTCTTTCCGGAATTCGACGTGGCGTCCGCAGAGGTCGGCGAACACTCCTCGGAGCTGGAAAATCATCTCTGGAGGATCGCGAGGGAGGTGCAAGCGAGTGGGATTCTCGAGAGGATTGAGGGGCCCTCCGGTGCAACCTGGTTACCTGAGTTGGCGGAACTCAGCGCCCGACAGTGGGAGATCCTCGTACGCCTACGTCAGGGCAAGCGTGTGCCAACCATCGCCCAGGAGTTGTTCATAAGCCAGAGCACGGTTCGCAACGCTTTGAGCGCCATCTTCAAGCGTTTCGGCGTGCACTCACAGGCGGAGTTGCTCGAAACGATCGCCAAACGGACTGCGCCGTCCGGCTGATCGATCGGAACGTTTTCTCACTGTCAGTCAATGAGATCGGCTCGCACTCCGGGCGCAATGGCGCGGATTGACAAACTGTCTACGCAAATGATCGTTTTGCCTATTGTCGTCGCCTCCACTTTGACGAAGGCTTAGTCCATTGCATACTGCACGGACGATGAACGCGAGGGCCACAACGCGCCCCACCGAGCCAAGACCTCGGTGGGGATCGCGACGTTCGCGAACGGTTCAACCTCACCAGCGCTACAACTACCAAGGTCACATCGGATCTCACTGAGCTGCAGGTCGATTCGACTCGTAGAACCGTCGCGCCGACGCACGACCTGCGAAGGTCCGACCAATGCTGAGTAGACCAGGTCGACTCACTGCATCCGAACACCGCCTCCTCGATGTGCTACCGGACTGCCTAGTCTTCGTCGACGACGCCGGCATGATCCGTGACGTCAACGCCGCGTTCAAGACCCTCAGCGGCTACTTCTTCGACGAGATAGTTGGTCAGCCCATCGAGAGACTCGTTCCCACCAAATCCCGTAGGCGACACTTTGGCAAGCGCAATAGCTACATTCGAAACCCAACGTCGCGCACGTTAGCCGTGTGGCGTGATTTGAACCTGCTGACGCGCGACGGGCGAGAGGTTCCGGTTGACATCTCACTATCGCCGTTCGAAATTGACGGTCGGGTCTGGACCGTTGCCGCGGTGCGCGACAACAGCGACAAGAAGGCGCTGGACGAAGCCCGTCTCGAGGCTGATCGGCGCGCCACGGAAATCGAGGCGGCCGCGCTCGAAGCGTTGTCCACGAGCGAGCAGCGCTTTCGCCTGGCTTTCGAGGACAACATGGCGCCGATGGTGTTCAGCGACATGAACGATCTGGCCATCGACGTCAACGACGCCTTCTGTCAGATGGTCGGATTCACGAGGGAGGAACTCCTAGGCAAGGATTCGAAGCAATTCACCTTCCCCGAGGATGAAGGAATCACCGAAGCCACCCACTCCCGATTGGTGTCGGGAGTCGTCGATCAAATGCGCTACACGAAGCGCTACCTCCGCAAGGACGGTCGGGTAATTGTCGCCGAGGTCTCCAGGTCCGCCGCCCGCGACGCGTCGGGAAACGCCCTCTACTTCGTCAGCTCAGAGCGCGATATCACCGAGCAGAACGAGCTCACTGATCAACTGACGCACCAGGCACTCCACGACTCGCTCACCGGACTCGCCAATCGAGCCCTCTTCGAGGATCGGCTCACCCAGGCCTACGCCAGGGTTCGTCGCCACGGTGGGTCCTGCGCGGTGCTGCTGCTTGACCTCGATGACTTCAAGGGCGTGAACGACGCGTACGGCCACCTCGTTGGCGATCAGTTGCTCGTCGGGATCGCGCGCCGTCTCGAATTGGTAACGCGCTCCTCGGACACGCTCTGTCGCCTCGGCGGTGATGAGTTCTTGTACCTCGCCGAAGGATTGACGTCGGCGGCTGAGGCCAGTGAAGTGGCAGAACGACTGCTCGTCGTGCTGACCGAACCGTTCGAATTCAATGGCCTCACTCTGGTACAGCACGCGAGCGTCGGCGTCGTCGTGTGCGACGGCACCAATTCCGACGCGCACCAGTACATCCAGGAGGCCGACATCGCCCTCTACGAAGCCAAGCGTCTGACGAAGGGCCAGTACGCCGTCTTTGCTTCGAGCATGCGCCAGACGGCGGTCAACCGGTTCTCCATGGCGCAAGAGCTGCGACAGGCACTCAAGGCCGGACATCTCTCGATGCACTATCAGCCGATCATCGACCTGGTTTCGACCGAGATCATCGGGTTCGAAGCGCTGATGCGGTGGAATCACCCCGAGCAGGGATGGATCCCCCCGAACGTCTTCATCCCGCTCGCCGAAGAGAGCGAATTGATACTGGAGCTCGGTTCGTTTGCGATGCACGAGGCCCTGGCCGCCGCGAGTTCGTGGGCTCGACCGGAAAACCGAGATGACGATCTGTTCGTGACGGTGAACCTATCGGCCCACCAGTTCCACTCTCCGGGCTTGATTGCGATGACGGAGTCTGCCCTTTCGGAAAGCGGCTTGTCACCCCAACGTCTGGTGATCGAGATCACGGAGAGCGTGGCACTCCTCAACGCGGCCGAGACAACGGAGACAATGTCGCACTTGAGGAGTCTCGGAATCGGCGTTGCCCTCGATGACTTCGGGACGGGTTATTCCTCACTCTCCTACTTGGCGCAGCTCCAACCGAGGATCATCAAGGTCGATCGCTCCTTCGTCAGTCCGGCCGGAGCCAGTGATGACCACGACACGCTGCTCGAAGCAATCGTCTCACTCGGTCTCAAGCTCAACACCCTCATGCTCGCCGAAGGGATCGAGACCAAAGAACAGCTCGAGCGCCTGCGCCGTCTCGGCTGTCAATTCGGTCAAGGCTTCCTCTTCTCTCGCGCCGTGCCACTGGACGAAGTGCGGACGATGCTGACTCAAACGACGGGGTCGTGGGGCGCCGAGTGTCTTCCGGTGCAGCCCCGCCTCGCCCTTCCAGGTCTGTAGCACTTCGCCGGGTTGGACTGCAACGTCCGTGCAGCTCTTCAACTCGACTCGCAAGGTCGAACCTCATCTGTCGCAGGTCAAGACCCTGTCACGTACGCCCCAGCACCGTCGCCATTCGACTTCTGGAGATCGAGAGATTCGCTATCGGATATGGACCCCCGAGATGGCGCGCGCGATGATGAGTCGTTGGATCTCGGAGGTTCCTTCGAAGATCGTGTAGATCTTCGAGTCGCGGTGCCAGCGCTCGACCGGGTACTCGCGGATGTAGCCGTAGCCGCCGAGGATCTGGATCGCCTCTTCGGTCACCTTCACGGCCGTCTCACCGGCGTAGAGCTTGGACATCGAACCCTCGCCGTTGAGGAACGGCTTTCGCGTCGCGGCCATCCACGACGCGCGCCAGATGAGGAGTCGCGCGGCGTCGATGTGCATCTTCATGTCGGCCAGTTTGAAGGCGATGGCCTGGTTGTCGATGATCGCGCGGCCGAACTGCTTGCGCTCCTTCGCGTAGTCGAGCGAGAACTCGTAGGCCGCGCGCGCGATGCCGAGGGCCTGGGCGCCGACGGCCGGACGACTGGCCTCGAAGGTCGCCATCGCGGCCTGGCTCTGCGAACGCTTCCCTTCGCGCGCGCGCGCGATCTTCTCGTCGAGCTTCTCCTTGCCGCCGAGGAGACAGCGCCCCGGGATGCGACAGTCCTCGAGCACCACCTCGCCGGTGTGGCTCGCGCGGATGCCCATCTTCTTGAACTTCTGGCCGAGGCGGATACCCTTGGTGCCGTCGGGCACGATGAAGGACGCCTGGCCCCGGCTGCCGAGTTCCGGTTCGACGGAGGCGACTATGACGTGCAGGTTCGCGATGCCGCCGTTCGAGATCCAGGTCTTGGTGCCGTTGAGGACCCACTCGTCATGGGCCTCGTCGTAGACCGCGCGCGTGCGCAGCGACGACACGTCGCTGCCGGCGTCGGGTTCGGACACGCCGAAGGCCGCCAGCTTTATGTCGTCGGGCGTCCCGTAGCACTGGGGCACCCACTCCATCACCTGCTCTGGCGTGCCGTTGGCGACGATGGCGGCGACGCCGAGCGACGTGGCCATGAGGGCCATGGTGAGACCGGCGTCACCCCAGGCCAACTCCTCGGTCGCGATCATGAGCGAGAGCCCGGTCGTATCGGTGAAGGCGTTCATCATGAAGTCGAGCGAGTAGATGCCGATCTTCGCCGCCTCCTGGATGAACTCCCACGGCGTCTCTTCGCGCTCGTCCCATTCGGCGGCGATCGGACGCATCTGGTTGACGGCGAAGCCGTGCACCCACTCCTGCATCGTCGTTTGATCGTCGTTCAGTTCCATCGAGAATTCAGCCATGAAGTTCCTTCGTGATCGTCGACGTTACCCTCGAGTAACTTCCGTACTTTACGTGAGGTTGGCGCAACAAAAGAACAACCGCCGCCCGAAGGCGGCGGTTGTCCACTACTAGATGATTTGGTTAGTTCAAGACGACGCGCTTGGCGAGTGGTCCTCGATCGCCCGGCTCGATGTCAAACTCAACGGTCTGACCTTCGACGAGCGTCTTACGACCTTCTCCTTGAATCTCCGAGTAGTGCACAAAGACGTCGGGCTGGCCATCGACAGCGATGAATCCCCAACCCTTTTCGTCGTTGAACCACTTGACGGTTCCTACAGCCACTGTGGGCCTCCTTGTTTCTTTTGGGACCGATTTCACTGGTCCCGGAGGGAACCACAACGGCAACCTCAACGAGTAAGCCTACTGGAGAACCGTTCACGCTCCAAATATTTCTACGGACGTCGAATCTGTGTGCCCGCCGACGAGTCCTCGACGACCCAGCCCAATGTGACTAATTCGTTACGAAGTCGATCGGCCTCGTCCCAATCCTTCGCTTCACGAGCGTCGTCACGCCTCGCCACCAGGCCCGCACTGATCGGATCGACGTCGTCACCCATCGAACGCAGCGAGAGGCCCAGGGCGCCAAAGAGCGCGTTCACGGCGTCGGCGAGGTTTTGGGCCCGCTCGGCGTCGCCGGTGTCGGCGGCCGAGTTCGCGGTCGCGAGCGCGTCGAAGAGCAGGGCGACCGCGAGTGGCGTGTTGAGGTCGTCGTCGAGCGTCGCCGCCACCTCGTCGAAGAGCGCCGCGCCGTCGCCCGCCCAGCGATGGTCGGCCGCGACCTCGAGGGTCGAGCCGGCGAGCGCGGGCAGGTCGAATCGTCGCGCGAGGGCGTCGAGGCGCGCCAGGGCCCGTTCGGCGTCGGCGATGGTGGCCGTGGTCACCTCGATCGGAGAGCGGTAGTGCGATCGAAGGACCAGCAGCCGGTAGGACCGCGGATCCGAGGTCTCCGCCAGGTGCGTCAGCGAGGTGAAGTTGCCGAGCGATTTACTCATCTTCTCGTCACCGACCATCACCCAGCCGTTGTGCCCCCAGTGGCGCGAGAAGGCCCGGCCCGCGGCCACGGCCTGGGCCCGCTCGTTCTCGTGGTGCGGGAACTTGAGGTCGAGACCCCCGGTGTGCAGGTCGAAGTCCTCCCCGAGCAGCCCGAGGGACATCACGACGCATTCCGTGTGCCACCCGGGTCGCCCGTCGCCGAAGGGCGCGGACCAGCTCGGTTCTCCCGGTTTCGCGTTCTTCCAGAGCGCGAAGTCCAGCGGCGAGCGCTTCTCGTCGTTGGCCTCGACGCGCGCGCCCGCGCGCAGGCTGTCGAGCGGCTGCCCGGCGAGCAGGCCGTAGTCGGGGACGCGCGCGACGTCGAAGTAGACGCCGTCGCTGGTCCGGTAGGCGACGTCGCTCTCCAGGAACGAGGTGATCAGCTCGATCATCTCGGGTACGTAGTTCGTGGCGTGCGGTGACGCATCGGGTCGGGCGACTCCGAGCAGATCCATCGCCTCCCACCACGCCTCTTCGTAGGTGACGACGACCTCGGCGGTCGAGCGGTCCTCGAGTGCGGCGCGCGCGATGATCTTGTCGTCGATGTCGGTGATGTTGGAGACGTAGGTGACCTCGAGACCGCGGAACGTGAACCACCGCCGCGCGACGTCCCACACGAGCGTGAAGCGGCCGTGGCCGAGGTGGGGCAGGTTGTCGACGGTCGGTCCGCAGACGTACATCGAGACGCGGCCGGCGTCGCGCACGTCGAGGTCGCGCACTTCACCGTCAACCGAATCGAAGAGCCGAATCACTGCTCTAAACTACTAAACCATGCCAGACGCTCTCAGCCCGACGCCCAGTCACGTGCCTGAGAAACCCACGGTGGACGGGCTCGAAGAGCGCTGGATGACGCACTGGGACAAAGAGCACGTCTACCGCTTCAACCGCGAGGCCACCAGAGAGAGCGTCTACTCGATCGACACGCCGCCGCCCACGGTCTCGGGGACCCTGCACATCGGACACGTCTTCAGCTACACCCATCCCGACGTCGTCGCGCGCTTCTGGCGCATGCGCGGCAAGGACGTCTTCTATCCGATGGGCTGGGACGACAACGGACTGCCGACCGAGCGCCGCGTCGAGAACTTCTACGGCGTGCGCTGTGACCCCTCGCTCCCCCACGACCCCAAGTACCGACCGCCCGAGAAGCCCGGGAAGGACAAGGTCCCGGTCTCGCGCAAGAACTTCGTCGAGCTCTGTCTCGAACTGACCGCGACCGACGAGGAGGCCTTCAAGGAACTGTGGCGGGCCATCGGCGTGAGTGTCGACTGGAGTTACGAGTACTCGACCATCTCGAAGGAGGCCCAAGCAATCAGCCAGCGCGCCTTCCTCCAGATGCTGACGCGCGAGGAGGTCTACTCCGCCGAAGCACCGACGCTCTGGGACATCGACTTTCGAACCGCCGTCTCCCAGGCCGAACTCGAGGACCGCGAACGGCCCGGCGCCTATCACCGCGTCGCCTTCGACCGCGCCGACAACACCGGCACCGTCGACGTCGACACGACCCGTCCGGAACTCCTCGCGAGCTGCGTCGCGCTCGTGGCGCACCCGGACGACGAACGCTACCAACCGCTGCTCGGGTCGCTCGTCGTCACGCCGCTCTTCGGCGTCGAGGTGCCGATCCTCGCGCACGAATTGGCCGACCCCGAGAAGGGAACCGGCATCGCGATGATCTGCACGTTCGGCGACACGACCGACGTGGTGTGGTGGCGTGAGCTGAACCTGCCGACGCGCGCGCTGATCGGACGCGACGGTCGGTTCCTGCCGGCCGACTTCTTCGACGAGAGCTGGCCGGTGCGCGACGCCGAGCTCGCCCAGGAGTTCTACGACACCGAAGTGCTCAACAAGACGGTCAACCAGGCGCGCGCGGCCGTCGTCGACGGACTGCGCTCGACGGGCGCCCTGATCGGCGACGTGCGCGAGATCACCCACCCCGTCAAATTTTACGAGAAGGGTGAGCGGCCGCTCGAGATCGTGACGTCGCGCCAGTGGTTCGTTCGCACGCTCGAACGTCGCGACGAACTCCTGGCCCGTGGCGAGGAGCTGCGCTGGCACCCCGACTACATGCGCCACCGCTACCGCTCCTGGGTCGAGGGCCTCAACGTCGATTGGAACATCTCGCGCCAGCGGTTCTTCGGCGTTCCCTTCCCCGCGTGGTACCCCGTCGACGAGAACGGCGAGATCAGCTTCGACCACCTGATAACGGCCGACGACGAGAATCTCCCGGTCGACCCGTCGAGCGACGTGCCCGCCGGCTACCGCGAGGAGCAGCGCGGACAGCCGGGCGGCTTCGTCGGCGACCCCGACGTCATGGACACCTGGGCGACGAGTTCTCTGTCGCCGCAGATCGGCGGTCGCTGGGGCACCGAGCTCTTCCAACGGGTCTTCCCGATGGACCTGCGGCCCCAGGCCCACGACATCATCCGCACCTGGCTCTTCTCGACCATCGTGCGCAGCCAATTCCAGTTCGACGCACTGCCCTTCAGCGACGCGCTGATCTCGGGATTCATCCTCGACCCCGATCGAAAGAAGATGAGCAAGTCCATCGGCAACTCCGTGACGCCCATGCCACTCGTCGCACAGTACGGCGCCGACGCGCTGCGCTACTGGGCCGCGGGCGGACGACCCGGCTCCGATACCACGTTTGACGAGGGACAACTGAAGATCGGGCGACGCCTGGGCATCAAGATCCTCAACGCCTCGAAGTTCGTGCTCGGTCGACTCGACGACGAGATCCCCGGACCGTCGGACGTCACCGCGCCGCTCGACCTCGACCTGCTCGCGATGGTGTCCAAGCTGATCACCGCGACCACCGACGACTTCGAGAACTACGACTACGCCCGCGCCCTGGAACGCTCCGAGAGTTTCTTCTGGTCGTTCTGCGACGACTACGTCGAGCTGGTCAAGGTGCGCGCCTACGGGGAGCGCGACGACGCGGCGACGAAGTCCGCACGCGCGACGCTGGCGATCACGCTCTCGGTCCTCCAGCGACTCTTCGCACCGATCATGCCCTTCGTGACCGAAGAGGTCTGGCGGTGGTGGCACGAGCACTCGGTCCACGCCTCGCCGTGGCCATCGCTGAAGGAACTGCCGACGCTCGAGGTCATCGGCGCCGGTTCGACCTACGGACCGGTGTGCGAGGTGCTCGAAGCGATCCGTCGCGAGAAGAGTTCGGCCAAGGTCTCCCAACGCGCGGCGGTCGCGTCGGTCACGGTGCGAGCGCCGGCCGAATTCCTGGTGGCCGTGGCGCTGTGCGAAGAGGACCTGAAGGCGGCCGGCGGCGTCGCGACGTTGATGACGCGCGAGGAGACCGAACTGTCGATAGAAGTGATCCTCGCGGCCACCTAACCCACTCGGTCCTCGAGGTCTCGTGCGATCCGTCAGCGAAGCACGTCGCCGGTGTCGACGCTTCGCACGAGGACCTGCTCTTCGGTGACGTCGTAGATCGCGAACTGGTCCCACGTCCGAGCGAGGTCCCGGACGAATTCGACGCTCTGATCGAGTAACGCGAATCCCTCTTCGATTGGCCAGGCCCCCGTGGGATCTCGACCAATCGTGGGTCGCACCACCACGCCGCGACGCTGCAGGTCGGCGAGTAACACGCTGCGACGTTCCGCGTTTCGCTCGGCGTGGAATTCGACGCTGAAGGGGTTGTCGGACGTCAGCACGGTGAAGGGTCCGAGTTCTCGCGCCGCCTGTCGTGCGTCCAGCCATTCGCCACTGGACACCCTCACGACGAGTTCCGTCGGCGGCACTTGATAGCTCTTCACGAGCGACGGTGGTGGCGTCGAGCGCCGCACGACCGACTCGGCGAACGCGACCGCGGCACGCGTCGTCGCCGACGTTCGAGGACTCGCCGAGATGTCAAAGGCGTGTTGTGTGAACGGCAGCTCCACGTAGTACATCGGCGCGCGGGCAATGGTGCGGAACTTCGCCACGAAGTCGCGCGCCACTTGCACGTCGACCAGGGTGTCGTTGCGACCCTGCACGACGAAGAACGGCGGCGCGTCGGCCCCGATGCGGTCATACGGCGACATCGCGCGATAGAGCGACTCGTTGTCCTCGAAGGGGACCTGCACGATCCGGCGCTCCAGCAGGACGCGAAGCCCTCGTCCGAGCCCGCGCCAGTGGCTCTCGTCGCCCACCATCTCCAGGACCCCGTAGAAGGGCATGGCGCCGCGCACCGACCAGTCGGTGACGTCGCCCATGTCGTCGGGGCGCCAGGTGGCGTCGTTCGCGCTCAGCGCGACCAGGGCCGCCAGTTGGCCGCCGGCCGAGCCGCCCGAGATGACCACGCGCCCGGGGTCGCCGCCGTAGGCCGCGACGTTCTTCTTCACCCAGCCGAGCGCGCGCGTGACGTCGAGGACCTGCGCCGGCCAGGGGTGGCGCGGCGCCAAGCGGTAGTTCGGGACCACGGCGATCCAGCCGCGTCGCACGAACTCGTGCAGCATGGGACGGCCCTGCTCACGCTTGTCGCCCATGGTCCACGAACCGCCGTGGACGAAGAGCACGACCGGCGCGTGCAGTGGCGTCGTCGACATGCGCCAGACGTCGAGTCGTTGTCGTGGCAGCGGCCCGTACGGGACGTTCTTCACGAGTTGCATGTCGCGAGGATGGAAGGGAAACTGCATCGCGGTACGCCACCACGAGCCAAAGACGTCCTCGCCGGCGCGCGGGATCCTGAGCGGCGCCACGGGCGCCGTCGCCATCGAACGCCGAACGATGCGGCGCGAGTAGAAGGCGATGAAGACCAGCGCCAGGTTCTCGACGAGCACCACGCTCGCCAGGACGTCGATCAGGAGCGCCAGCCACGCGGCGGTCGGCCACCCCCACCACGCCAGCAGCCCCAACAGGGCCATCTGCGTCACGATGCCCTGGACCGGTAGTTCGCCGGCCGCCCAGCCCACGGGATAGGCCAGGATCGCCGAGAGGCCACGTCGTCCGGGTCGCAGCGCGGTCGCCGCCGAGAGCGCGAGGAACGCGCTCGCCAGCGCGACGAAATAGGCCATCTGTCCAGTCTGCCGGTTCGTCGCGGCGGCGTGTCACTCTACGTAGGCTGTGGCCATGTCGACCTGGCCCCCGTCACTGGAGAAGTTGCGCGGCACCGTCGGCGTGTGGACCTGGACGCACGAGACGCTGAGCGCCGAGCGAAGTGGTGAGGTCGCCGCCGAACTCGAGTCGCTCGGCTACGCCGCTCTGTGGACACCCGAGGCCTGGGGCCGCGAGGCCTTCACGAACGCCGGCCTGATGCTCAACGCCACGTCCTCGATGGTCATCGCGACCGGCATCGCCAACATCTGGGCGCGCGACGCCGTGACCGCCTCCAACGCCGCCAAGACCCTGAATGCCGCCTACGACGGTCGCTTCGTCCTGGGACTCGGCGTGAGCCACCGCCCGCTGGTCGAGGGTCTACGCGGACACGAGTACGCGACACCCGTGGTCGCGATGCGCGAATACCTCACCGCCATGGACGCCGCGCCGATGTTGGCGCCCGAGGGCGAGGTGTACGTCGCCAAGGTCATCGCCGCGCTGGGCCCCAAGATGCTCGAGATCGGCGCGACGCTCGCCGACGGGGTCCACCCGTACCTGGTGACGCCCGAGCACACCGCGCGTGCCCGTGCGGCGGTGGGTGACAAGTTCGTCGGTGTCGAGCAGGCCGTAGTCCTCGGGCAGAGCCGCGAGGAGTTCTTGAACCGGGCGCACGCGTATCTCGGCATCTACACGGGCCTGGAGAACTACCGCAACAGTTGGCGCCGCCTCGGCTTCGACGACGAGGACTTCGTGCGCGGCGGGTCGGAACGGCTTTGCGACGCCATGGTCGTCCACGGCGACGAGGACGCCGTGCTGGAGAACGTCAACGAACACCGAGCCGCCGGTGCCGATCACGTCTGTCTCCAGGTACTCGGTGACGAGACCCTCGCTCCCCCGTTCGATGAGTGGCGTCGTCTCGGCGAGATCCTCTCGCGCTGAATCGCTAACGCTCGTCGCCGCCGGGCCCGTAGACGATCACGCCGCGGTCGCGGGTGCCGGACGATCCTCGCAGCAGTCGCACGAACGAGCCCACGAGGAAGAGCGTCACGAACTCCAGTCCGCCGATCATGACCCAGCCGATGGTCACCCAGAAGAGTCCGACGGCGAGACCCTTCAAGAACCCGTCACGGACCATCGCCGCGATCCACAGCGGCACCCAGGCGAACATCCAACTCACGAACGGCGCGACGAACGACGCCGCGACGCGGCGACGAAGTCCCAGGTAGGCCCCGAACAGCGCGGTCGCAGCGAAGCCGACCCACAGCGCGTCGTGGTGCGCGCCGTGGCTCGCCTCGACCATGAAGATCACCACGGTCATCACGATCGCCCAAAGGATCATCGGCGCCGTCACGTTCCCGCGGGCCCGATTCTTGACCTGGATGAAGACCGCGCTCACTACCCCAATTTAGTCACGGGCCCCGGAGACACCACCATT
This sequence comes from uncultured Acidimicrobiaceae bacterium, assembly GCA_963802735.1. GTDB lineage: Bacteria > Actinomycetota > Acidimicrobiia > Acidimicrobiales > RAAP-2 > RAAP-2. Next base: position 697,866 of record CAWDJY010000012.1, read on the forward strand.
TTTTTGACGGTACGCTGAACCGGTGACCTTGGGCGTCCTCGCACTTCTTGGCTCGGGCGAGACCGCACCGAGCATGACCAAGGTGCATCGCCAGTTGCTCAAACGGGTGGACCCCGTTCGCGCCGTCTCGCTCGACACCGCCTACGGCTTTCAGGCCAACGTGCCCCAGATGACCGAGAAGATCGTGGAGTACTTCAACACGTCGCTCCGGGTGCCGATCGCACCGCTGCACTTCACCGTGTTCGAGGGGACGAGCGAGGTCGAGCGCGCGGCGTTCCGCCAGGACGTGCGCGCCGCCAATTACGTCTTTGCCGGCCCCGGTTCACCCAGCTACGCGCTCCACCAGTGGGCCCCGCTCGATCTGGCCGATGACCTTCGAGGCACGCTGCAGGCCGGGGGCGTGCTGTGCTTCGCGTCGGCGGCGGCCCTCACGCTGGGCTCGTTCACCGTCCCCGTCTACGAGATCTACAAGGTCGGAACCGCGTCGCATTGGCTGCGCGGCCTCGACGTCTTGTCGATGGCCGGCATTCGAGGCGCGATCATTCCGCACTACAACAACGCCGAAGGGGGCAACTACGACACCCGCTTCTGCTACATGGGCGAAGAGCGCCTCGTTCAACTCGAACGACAGCTCCCCGACGAAATCGGCATCCTCGGCGTCGACGAGCACACGGCAGGCATAATCGACCTCGAACAAGAGAACCTCACGGTCATGGGCAAGGGCGCGGTGTACTGGCGGCGAAATGGCGTGACCCGCACGTTCGAGAGCGGCTCCGTCACCCCGTTGAGCGAGATCCAATCGTTCCAACCCGAGAACGCGGAGATCCCGACCTCGCCAACCCCCGTAGAGAGCGACGTCGACGTCCTCGCGGCGCTCGCGCAGAACGGTGGCCCGGAATCCATTGACGCTATCGCTCGGCTCGCGAAACTGGCCAGCGCGGGCGGTGTCAATCAGATAGATCCGTCGGACCTCGTCAACGGACTGTTGGCGCTTCGTGTCAGCGCGCGCGACGCCAAGGACTTCTCCCTCGCCGATCGGATCCGTGGCGTGTTGGTGACCTCAGGCATCGAAGTGATGGACACGCCCGACGGCTCCACCTGGTCGATCAAGTAGTCGTTCGCCGATCCTCGGCTGCGACACCACGCAACTTCTTTGACAGAAAATGGGAGACCCCCTCCTTGCGGAGGGGGTCTCCCATTTTCAATTCAGTCAGGACTACTTGACTTGGTTGTACTTCACGTTCGTCTGCTCGCCATTGGCGAAGCGGATGATGAATGTGTGCACACCCCTCGGAGTCGTGGACTTCGTCGTGACCTTGATCGTCAGCAACTTGCCGTTGTCTCCCATCACGTGGACCGTCGTACCCTTAGCGTTGCTAGTGATCTTCGGCTGACCGTAGAAGTGCGAACCGGAGATGGTGACCTTGGTGGTCTTACCGGTGTGCACAACGCCGTTCACGTGCGTTGCCTTCGGAGCGGGCGTCACCGTGTTCGGGTTCGGTCCACCGTTGAGCGGGAATGTGCCTGAGCCACCGTCGGGGTTGGTCAGTGTGATCGTGCTCGACGTACCGGAAGTGGCGTTCGAGTCAGTGGTCACGAGCAACGTAACGGTGGTCGGGGTGGAAGCGACGGCCAGGACCGTGTAGTCCGGGTTGGCGCTCGAGGCGGTGATGCCCGTCTCGAAGCCGGTCCCGTTGATCGTGACCTCAGCGTTCGAGGTGAACGTCGGCACGTAGTACGTACCCGTCACCATCGGCACTGGGTTGATCGACAGGTCGTTCTGGACCGTTGTCGAACCGTCGCCGACCGGGTTCGTGACGACGATGCCAGTCACGATCGGGGTCGAGCCGGAGAACGACAGTGGCGATACGGTCACGGTGAGCGTGTTGCAGTTGCCCGTCGCGCCGGTGTAGGTGGTGCAGGGGTCGGTCGGGACCGTTGAACTCGTGACCACCGCGGTCCCGAAGGAGCCGAGGGCGGTGTTGGTGAGCGCCACAGTGGCGCCATTCACGAGGTTCGTACCGACGATGACAACCTTCGACCCAGTTCCCACGATGACCGGGGCCACCGACAGGGGTGTCGTGAGGTGCCCGTTGACCGAGATGATCGTCGGTGCAGCTACGACGTCAATGTCGACAGTTCCAGTCGTCCCGTTCGCGTTGGTGACCGTCGCGATGATGTCGCCCGCCGCGACAGTGGCGCCGATCGATACCGTGCCGAAGATCGCGTTCGGTGTGACCGTGGTCACCGCGATCGTGCCGTCAGCCGCGGGGATCGAGAGCGTCGTGCCGGGCAAGAAGCCAGATCCGACGAGCTTGAACGGAGCGCTTGCCGAGCCGGCCGCAACATCGAAGTTGATGCTGAGGTCATTGCCGAACACGAAGAACGACGGGATCGGTGCGTTGATGATTGAGACCGCCGGCGTGTCGACTGACCACGTGGTGTAGTCGTCACCGAATTCGTAGATGACGGTACCGGCCCCGTAGGTGTTGGTGTCGTGGATCGTCACCGACGTCGCACTGACGTACGTCGCCGTGCAGCCATCAAGGGCGGTGTAGACACCCGTGTCGCCCGGTGCGTAGTACTGCGCGACGCAGGAGAGCGTACCCGCGATGAACCCAGTACCGGTCACGGTCAGGGTGCCGGGCTCTACGCCCGCGTCTTCCGTCAACGGCGACACGGAGGTCACGACTGGCTCACCGGCGACGGTCACGGCCGGTGAGAATAGACCGGCGCCTCCGTCGCTGTTCTGACCGACGACGATGCCGTAGCTGCCGTTGGACGGGAAGGGGTTCGAGCCGTTGGCCGTCGTCGTGTCCGTGGTGGTCAAGACGACTGTCAACGTCGTAGCGGTGTCAGTGGTGACCACGCTGCCGCCCGGAGGCGTAATGCCGTTGTCGTAAATCGTGCAGGACACTTGCGGCGACGTCGTGTAGCAGAAGTCATTCGCCGCAGGGTCAGCGGTGTTGAAGTTGGTGCCGTAGACACCGATGATCTCCGACGTGTTGGTCGGCCCAAGGGTACCCACTGCCGTCACACCGGTCACCGTCGGTACGGTCGCGTCGACCGTGAAGGTGCCCGTGAAGGTCAGGTTCCCGTTGGTGATCGTCACCGGAACGGTCGTCGAAGCCGCGACGGTCGTCGCGATCGTCGCGTCCGCGCCGATCGTCGTCGTCGAAGCAGCCACGCCGTTCGCGAATGAAACACCCGCGGTCGATGAGGTGACAGTCCAGTCAGTTCCAGCGGTCACAGTGCCGCCACCCAAGGTGAAGACGACCGGGAATGCGACGCCACCGGCGCCAGCACCGTCACCGAGCGCGTGGCTGGCCGGAGTGGTCAGCGTGGCGGTCCCGACGGTCGCAATGCCCAAGAGTGGGTTGATGATGATCGCCTCGCCGGCGCCATTGGTCAACACGGCCTCGAGGTTGCTGATGGGCTGTGGTTCGGTGATGCCCGCGACCGCGTCGCCCGAGACGTACGTCTGCGCGAAGTTGGTCGTGAACGTCACGAGGTCACCCGCGATGCTCGCGACAACCAGAGCCTGCGTCGTCTTGGTGGCGTCAGTCGGGTTCGGACCGACGGTCAGCGTCTCGCCCACGGAGACGTGGGTCGTGTCGCTGAGCGTGGCCTGGTCCTGGCCAGCAGCTGCTGCGGCCGTGATGGTGACCGCCTCAGGAACCGTGGTCGGGACGGTGACACTCAACGTCGCGTTGCTGAAGTTGACCGGCGTCACGGTGCCCGTGGATCCGGTCGTTCCCAGGAACACGATCGACGCGCCCGTCGTGAAGCCGAAGCCCGGGACGTTGGCGTTGATCGTGTAGGTGCCGGGGTTGAACGAACCAGCCGTAGCGCCACCGTTGAAGGCGGGCGCGTTGGGCGCGATGACGGTGATGCTCGACGTCGCCGTGTTGGTCCCGTTGTTCGCGGTCACGGTGTAGACACCGGTCGTGAACGGCCACTCCAGGGTCACGCCACTGGCGTGGTTGTTCGCCACGGCAGCGGAGAACGTGACTGTTCCAGCGCCGACAGCGGTGATGTCCACCGCTTCAGTTGAGGCGCCGTCAACGATCCACGCGGTACCCGTGGGGATGCCAACCGAGGAGGCGACCGTCGCGGTCGTGGACGTGCCACCCGTGAGAATTTCGGACGTCGTCGTCGAGGCGAAGCGCGGGATGTTGGCGTTGATCACCGCGACGTTGTTCGTCACGGAGAGGACCTTGCCCGTCACTCCCTCAGTCGCCGTCGTGTTGCCCGGGAACGTGAGGTCGAACGGCGTGCTCGTCGTGATCGGGAAGGTCGAACTTCCCGTGCACGAGAAGACCGTCTGTACGCCGGCCTGAAGGTTGGCGCCCGTGCAGGAGATCGTCGGTGCCGCCACGGTCACTGGCGTCGTGGAAGCGGCCTCGCCGATACCCAAGATGCCCGTGCCCACGATTGAGGTCGCGTTCGGGTTGGTGATCGTGATGTTCTCTTCGGTCATGGTCACACCCAACGAGAGTGTGATCTGAGCCGAAAGGGTCGTGCTGTTCACGTACGTGAACGAACCCGCGATGTCGCCCGCTTCAAGGTTGCTCAACGTGCCAACGGCGCCAGGAAGGAAGCCGGCGCCGGTGATGGTCACGGTCGAAGTCGAGGTGAGGGACGCCGGAGGACCAGCGGTAAGACCGGTGATCGAGAGCGAACTCGGGGTGATGCCGGTGATCGCCAACGTGGTTGAGACGGCGTTCACGGTGTAGGAGGCGACCGTGACACCGTTACCACCCGTCGGGTACGGACTCGTCAGGACCAACGTGGCCGTGCAAGCCGTAGCCGCAGAGTTGTTGACCGTGATCGACAACGCCGTGTTGCTGACGTCGGTGTACGCCGAGATCGAAGGATTGGTGCAACCAGCGGCCGCGGGTGAGAAGCTGGGAGTAACACCCTCGAGGTTCGCGCCCGTGATCGTGACGGTTGACGCGCCGGTGCTGCCCGCGACGCCGGCGTTGCCGGAGATCGTCGTGATCTGCGGACCGACGTCAACGCCGAGCCCGAGTGCCAGCGTGGCGCTGCCATTGTCGTCCGTCAACGTTACGGGGTAGAAACCACCCGGCGTCGAGGACGTCGTTGACAAGGTGGCTGATACTTCAGTGCCACCCGCGACTTCGGTGATGGCCGAGAAGGTCGCGCCGGTTGCGGTCGTGGTGATCGAGACGTTGCCGCCCGTACCCTGGTCGACGGCGAAGCCGGTGCCCTGGAAGTAGACCGTGCCCGTGAAGCCCTGGCCGACGATGGCGTACCCGGTGCTGCTATCTCCATAGCCCACCGTGGAACTTGTACTCAAAGTCGGGGCCGTGGCAGCTGCGCTCGCAGTACCCGATATGGCCATTGCTGGCAAAGCAGCGGCGACCAGTACGGCGCCGACAGCAAATGTCTTCACCAATGGTCGAGATATCCGTCGCAAAGTATTCATTAAGAATCCTTCCTTCGTAGCGGCGTTCGTTTTCACTTCACTCCATTCACAGGGGCCGACTCCCATCGACCAAATTATTTTGAGGTAATGCGGCACAGCAGAATATGACATGAGGCGGACGCCCCGTGACAATCCACGGCCGCTTCCTCTGCAGTCAGTATAGAGAACCCCAATGGCCCGGAGCGAATACTGAAATGTATTCTTCATCAGGCAAAGTTCAACCAATGTCTCACTTTAGTGTTATTGAAATACCTGATTAGAGGTGAAAAAGTACCGGGGGGGTTGCGTGCATGTTGTGGAAAAGTCCAACGACTGAAAAACGTCACAGAGTCGTAACTCCCTTATTTGTCCCGAAGTTGATACGTGGGCGCGCGCAGTTAACTCTGTGAGACGCACGAAACGTCGCGAACCACACGCTCTCGAAAAGATCATTTCCGCTTTTCGAAGACGCGCGATTTCGACTTGGACTTTGTCACCACGACGCCGTTTCGACGTCGTGGTGATGACACGGCTGTCACGGCGCGCCGTCGTCAAATTGATGACGAGTTCGCGATCATGACACGCCTTCGTACGTTGCGATGAACGCTGAAACGTTCCCAACGTGGCGCACACGTCGTGCGAATCGACGGGCCGGAGTCATTGCGTATATATAGGTGTGAATCTCGGAGGGCATCGCCGGAGAGATCCTCGAACGGTTCCCGCAAAGAAATATCGGTTCATCAGGATATTCAATTGCGTAGTCAGGCCACCGCGCACCGATTGGGGCCCAATTCGAGCTGCGCCGAATCCTGACTCGCGTCCTCGCGCCCGGCGTTGATCGCCACGATGTGCTGATAGTTCGGCGGTCGATCCTTCACGTTGGCAACGGCCCACGCGACGAACTCCGACTCTGGGAGCGCCAACGCCGGGAGCGTCGTTCGAAGCTCGGCGAGTCGTCGTGCGACGAATCGATTCGCCTTCACGTCCACGACGGCGCCGTAGTGCGCGGGGAAGACCATGATGTCGTCATCGAGTGGCAGCACGCGTTCGTGCACGCTTCGGTACAGACTGTGCGCGAAGGACTCGGCCTGGTCGGCGAGGTCCGGTCGACCGACGCTTTCGAGGAACACGGTGTCGCCGGTGAAGACGGCTGAGTGACCGAGCAGGTACATCGTCGAGCCCTCGGTGTGACCGGGCACGCTGACCGCCGAGACGGTCAGCTCCACTCCGGGCGCCAACGAGACGCTGCGACCGTCACCGAGCGGCTCGAAGTCGAACGTGAAGTCGTCGGAGGGGTTCAGCCACAGATGGGCACCGGTCGCGGCGACGAGGTCGCGCGCGCCGCTGAGGTGATCGGCGTGGAGGTGCGTGTCGAGTACGTGGGTGATCGTCCAACCGTGCTCGGTCGCCGAGCTCAGGTACTGCTTGATCTCGAGTGACGGGTCGATCACGACGCAGTTCTGCCCCGCGCCGACCAGGTACGACAGACAGCCCTTGCCCCGTCGGCGTAGTTGCACCACCGTGGCGCCCCCGAAAGGGCCTTCGACGGAGTCGTACGTCGAGGCCCACGCGCCCATGCCGCCCTCGAGGACGTCACTGGCGATGTCGTGGCTGGCCAGGATCTGCGCGCCCTGTCGCGCCCGCGCGCCCATCGCGCAGATGACGACCAGGTGCCGATCACGTGGGATTTCGTCGACGCGCTTGTCGAGGGTGGCGAGCGGGATGTTGTGGACGCCGGGGATCTGCCAGTCGGCCACCTCGTCGACGTCGCGAACGTCCAACAGGAACGGGCGCTCGTCGGTATCGAGGAGCGGGAGCAGCTCGTAGGTCGAGAGCGTGGAGATCAAATCGTCGCGAGCCACGGCGAAAGTCTACGAGTAGATTCACTGCACTGGCGCTGCGCCGTAACGGAGGACTGGTCATGGTCGAAACCCGAAATGTGAACGTCGCCGAGGCGTTGCAACTGGTCCGAGACGGCGCGTGGTTGTTGGACGTCCGAGAGGACAACGAATGGGAGTCGGGTCGGGCCGAGCAGGCGCGACACGTTGCGCTCAACGACGTCCCGGACCACCTGGAGGAGTTCCCGCCCGACCGCCTGATCGTGTGCGTCTGTCGCTCGGGGGCGAGGTCCGCCCGCGCGGCGAAGTTCCTCGTCGAACGGGGTCGCGACGCGGTCAACCTCGAAGGCGGCATGCTCGCCTGGAGCGCCGAAGGTGAACCAATCGTGGGCGACGTCGGCGAGCCCACGATCATCTAGGCGATCACCGTGCCACGACCGCCCGGGCCGCTCCACCAACTGTCGACCGCCGTCCGAGAGGGCCGTCTGAGCGTATCGACCCTGGTGGCGGCCTCTATCCAGCGCCTTGAGCGAGCCAACCCCGAATTGAACGTCCTGGCCGAATCGGCGTTCGACGACGCCCTCTCGGCCGCCGCCGCGATGGACCGTGGTTCACGCCCGACCGGCCCGCTCGCTGGGATCCCGACCCTGATCAAGGATCTCGAAGACTGGCGTGGTCACCCCACGCGCAAGGGATCGTTGGCCCTGCGTGACGTGGCGCCGGCGACGTCGAACGGCGTCGTCGCGCAGCGTCTGCTCGACGCCGGCGTGGTCATCGTCGGAAAGTCGACGTTGCCCGAATTCGCGATCGAGGGCTACACCGCCAACCTCTTGACCGGGGTGACGCGCAATCCGTGGAATCCAGAACTCTCAACCGGCGGCTCGAGCGGTGGCTCTGCGGCCGCGCTCGCCGCGGGGCTGGTCGGTGTCGCGACCGCCACTGACGGCGGCGGATCGATCCGGATTCCGGCCTCGTTCTGCGGTCTCGTCGGTCTCAAACCGACCAATGGACTGATCGGTCGTTGGCCCGCCCCGGACTGGATCGACTACTCGACCGACGGCCCGTTCGCGACCTCGAGTGATGACCTACGACTCCTCCTGGACGTGATGGCCGGTCCGGTCGCCGGTGACCCCACGGCTCCCACACGAGCCTTTCTCTCGCGGATGGCTCGACTGCACGGGCGCACGATGCAGGTCTTCGCCGCGGAACGGACGTCGCCCTTCGGCCCGTTGCCCCGTGGGGTCGACGAAGCGTTCCACGACGCGGTGGACGCCTTCGCCGACGTGATGAAGACACCGGTCAGCTGGCGAGAGGCGGAGGCGTTCTTCGTCGACGGCGATCCGGACCTCGATTGGTTCACGGTCACGACCGCCGAGCACGTGAGCGCCCTGGGGCGTGGATGGGTCGAAGAACACATGGAGGAGTTTCACGTCTCCACCCGAGAGTTCCTGACGACCGGTCTCTCGGTCTCGGCCGAGGAGTATCTCGACGCCCGTCGCCGACGCTTCCACTACGTGCGAACGATGGACGAGCTCTTGGGCGAGAACGGACTGTTGCTGACACCGACCCTGGCCAGTGCCGGCTGTCTCGCAGACGGGCGACTCAGTCCCGGGAGCGACGTCCACGGTCTACCGCCCGAGGTCTATTCCACTGCCGTGCAGAACGTCACCGGCAATCCGGCGCTCACGTTGCCGATCGGGATGTTGCCCACCGGTCTGCCCTTCGGTCTACAGGTGACGGGTGCGCACTACGCCGATTACCTGTTGCTCGACATCGCCGACACCGTGCAAGACGCCCACCCGTGGGCGAGCACCGCGCCCGGCTACGAATCGCTCGCCGCGATCCTCGAGGCCTAGCGGCGTGCGACGTCCACGGAATGGAAGTCGAGTCACCGCAAATTCAAATGATCTCGGGCGGTGGTTGATGAATTGGGTGGAATGTGGACCCTTTTTGACCCCACTCGCCCAGAATTGACCGAGTATTTCAAGGGCAACGCCAGTGTCGAGGATTCGTGTAAAACTCTCGAGAGCACGATCACGTCTTCAAAGTATCGGACGAGCCCCCACGACTCATCAATCTGGAGAGAGATTTGCGACCACGTTTCGAAGTCCTTCGAGCAGCGGGTGTGCTGCTCAGCGGCCTCCTCATGGTCGGTGCCGTCGCGACCCCCGTGGGCGCGACGGGGATTCTGCCCCCCAACAATCCGGCCACCAATGTGGTCCCCTCGCCGAACTTCCTCTCGAGCGGTCTCTGTCACGAGTCCTCGATCGCGGCGCCGTGCGCGAACCCGTGTGTGCGACTCACGGGACCGCGTTCGGATCTCCGAGCGGTATTCCCCACGTTCAGCGGCACGCCGTCGTGCACGCAGTTCGTGCTGCGCGCTCTCAACGCCGCGCGCGCGAGTGAGGGCCTGCCCTCGATCGCGTTGCCGTCGAACTGGTTCCACTTGAAACCGCAGGAGCAGCTCTTCGTGATCGTGGACCTTGAACGCACGTCACGTGGTCTGCCGCCGTACCTGGGACTTAATCGCCAGCTCCACGCCGCCGCGCAGAGCGCCGCCGCGCACGAGACCGATCCCGGCTACGCGCCGGGATTCCACGCCGGACTCGACCCGGAGGGTGTTCGCGGCATGGGCAGCACCCTGGCGATCGGCTACACCACGTTGGAAGCCGACTACGTCTGGATGTACGAAGACGGTTGGGGTGGCAACGCCTCGCTGACACCGAACCTCGCGTGCACGTCGGCCGATTCGCTCGGTTGTTGGGGCCACCGCGACCAACTGCTGGGTTATGACGGCACCTACAACTACGGCGTGGGCCTGCACTGCACGACGTGTGAGATGGGCACCGGCTTCGCGGTCGTGCACGGCACCGGTTCGTTCACGAGCCTGATCGAACTGCCGGCCGGTTCGCCGCCGCCGATGTACTTCACGTGGGCGAAGAACGTGGTGCCGTTTCTGTCGGCGTCGGCGTCGGCCGCGAACTGATCTCGCGTCGCCGTTACCGCTACAGCAGTCCCAACGGGATTCGAACCCGTGCCTCCACCTTGAGAGGGTGATGTCCTAGGCCACTAGACGATGGGACCATGAGTGAAACGAAGGCGAACTCCGTTTCATTCGCTCGGGGGCAAGGACTCGAACCCTGAATAACTGGACCAGAACCAGTTGTGTTGCCAATTACACCACCCCCGAAGGGCTTGGAAAGCCTACCCGAGATGCCGAAGATACCGCCAGCGACCGACGGCCTCGACGTTCAGTCGAACCACGAGTGAAACGTCTTGAAACCGATGACGCGACCGATGCCGACCTCGAAGGTCTCCTTCAGGTAATACCTCCACAGCGAGTGTTTGATGGTCGGTGAGTTACGCACGGGCGACGGATACGGCGTCAGTCCCTGGGACGACGAGATCGCCATCGCGCGGTCTTCGTGGAAGGGATCGGTCACCGTGAGGACGCTTCTGATGTCGTGCGACTTCAACTTCGGCACGATCGACGCCACGTTCTGCCACGTGTCGGTCCCGGCCCCCTTCAGGATCTTCGACGCCGGGACGCCGTGGGCCTCGAGGTACGTCGCGGACGACCTCGGCCTCGGTGTAGGTGTCGCCCGGGCGCTTGCCGCCGGTGACCGCGATCCACGGGGCGCGGTCCTTCGCCACAGCGCCAGGGCCTGATCGAGTCGCGCCCGCAACTCCGGCGACGGCGTCCCGTTGTCCTCAGTGGTCCCGAAGACCAGGATCGCTTGCGCGTGCTTCGTCGAGTGTTCGTGTCCGGTCATCCAGATCTGCACGAAGGTGATCGCGAAGTAGATGATGACGACACTGATCACCAACGAGACGATGCGGATGATCAGCTTTATCGGACCGAAGATCACGCGTCCGCACGAACCAACGCGCCTCGCAGACGCGCCACCACCGCCTCGCGCCCCAACAGTTCCATCGACTCGAACAGGGGCGGCCCGACCGACGTACCGGTGATCGCACAGCGAATCGGCGCCTGCGCTTTTGCGCAGCGCCAGTCCGATCGACTCACCCAGTTGCAGCGTCGCCTCGTGCAACGCGGTCGCGTTCCATTCGACGGTGGCGAACGCGTCGACGGCCAACCCGAGCAGCGTCTTGCCCGCCGCGTCGTTCGCGATGGTCTTGGCGAAGGCCGCGTCGTCGAAGGGGACCTCGTCGAGGAAGAAGAAGCTCACCATCGCCGGTATTTCGCCCAGCGTGGCCACGCGCTCTTGCACGAGATGGGCGACGTGCGCGAACAGGTCCGGTTCGAACTGTTCTCGCGTCCACGGCACCTCGCGATCGCCCGGTCGCCACTCACTCGCCCACGGCGCGACCCACGGCGTGGCCGCTTCGATGAACTCCTCGAGGGTCAGCGCGCGGATGTACTCGCCGTTCATGTGCGTCAGCTTCTTGACGTCGAAGAAGGCCGGCGAGTGCGAGACGTCCTCGAGTCGGAACTGCTCGATCAGCGTCGCGCGCGGCACGATCTCCTCCTCGCCCCGCGGGCTCCAGCCGAGCAGCGCCAGGTAGTTGACGAACGCCTCGGGGAGATAGCCCTGATCGCGGTAGGACTCGACCGCGACGGGGTCCTTTCGCTTGGAGAGCTTCTTGCGTTGTTCGTTCACCAGCATCGGCAGGTGCGCGTACTGCGGGTGCGCGACGGTCTCGATCCCCTCGCAGTGGTTGAGCGCCTCCCACATCATCACCTGTTTCGGCGTCGTGGGCAGCAGGTCCTCGCCGCGGATGATGTGGGTGATCCTCATGCTGCGGTCGTCGACGGCGTTGGCCAACGGGTAGAGCACGACGCCGTTGGAGCGCACGACGATGAAGTCCTCGTAGCTGTCGTGGGCGAAGGTGATGTCGCCGCGGATGACGTCGTGCACGACCGTGACGCCTTCGTCGGGCACGCGGAAGCGCAGCGCGGTGTGCTCGGAACGTTCGAGGTGGCGATCGCGACAGAAGCCGTCGTAGCCCGGCTTGTCGTTGCCCTTGACGCGCTCGTCGATCTCTTCGCGCGTGCAGTCGCACGCGTAGAGGTAACCGTTCGCGTAGAGCGCCTCGGCCGAGGCGACGTGGTCGGGCAGGAGTTCGCTCTGCAGGAAAGGACCCTCGTCGAAGTCGAGACCGAGCCAGTGCAGGCCCGTGATGATGCCGTCGCGCCACTCGTCGCGATTGCGCTCGACGTCGGTGTCCTCGATGCGCAAGATGAACACGCCGTTCGTCTGGTGCGAGAACAACCAATTGAAGAGCGCCGTGCGCGCGGTCCCGACGTGCATGTAGCCGGTCGGCGACGGCGCGATGCGCACCCGTGGACCGTTCACGGATTACTCCTCAAGGGAGAGTGCGCCGTTGGGACAACTCGCCACGGCCTCGCGGAGTCGCGCGTCGAACTCCGGCCCGGGGTTCTCGTTGAGGACGTACATGAAGCCGTCGTCGCGGACTTCGAATATCTCGGGCGCGATCCCCATGCACACGGCGTTGCTGGAACAGGCATCGTAATCAACCACGACCTTCATGAGGACTCCTTCGGACACGGACTGCACCCCATCGTAGTTGTCACGACTGGAATCGGGAATTGGTTGCGTACACTCGAATCGACTCGAGGAGGAGATGATATGGAAACGCGCGCCCTGGGATCGCTGCAGGTATCCGTCGTCGGCGTCGGGTGCAACAACTTCGGCTCGCGCCTCGACCAGGCGGCCACCACGAACGTCGTGCACGCGGCGCTCGACGCCGGGATCACCTTCTTCGACACCGCCGACATCTACGGCGCCACGAAGTCCGAGGTGATGCTCGGTGCGGCCCTCGGATCGCGACGGGACGAGGCGATCATCGCGAGCAAGTTCGGTATGCCGATCGACGACACGCACTTCGGCGCGAGTCCCGCCTACGTGCGCAGCGCGTGCGAGGACTCACTGCGCCGACTCGGCACCGATCACCTCGACCTCTACCAACTGCACTACCCCGACGACACCGTGCCGTTCGCCGACACGCTCGGGGCGCTGCGCGAACTGGTCGACGCGGGCAAGGTCCGTGAGATCGGGTGCTCGAACCTCAACGTCGCGCAGTTGCGCGAAGCGAAGCGCGCGGCCGGCGACGGTCCGGCGTTCGTCTCGGTGCAGAACCAGTACTCACTCCTCGAACGCGGCCCCGAACGCGACGGCGTGCTCGCGGCGTGCACCGAACTGGCCTTGGGCTTCTTGCCGTTCTACCCACTCGCCAACGGACTCCTGACCGGCAAGGTGCGGCCGGGACAGCCGATTCCCGAGACGTCGCGACTCGCCGCGATGACGCCCGAACGAAGCGTGCACTGGCTGGGCGAAGGGCTCCAGGCGAAGGTCGCGGCGTTGCTCGACTACGCCGAGTCGATCGACGTGCCGATCTTGTCGCTCGCCTTCTCGTGGCTGCTCAGCCACGCGGCGGTCGCCAGTGTCATCGCCGGTGCGTCCAACGCGGAGCAGGTGCGCGCGAACGCCAACGCGGTGACGCCGTTGGGTCCCGACGTGATCGCGCGGCTGGACGAACTGACGAGCTAGTTGGCCTTGACGGCGGCCACCATCTTGGTGAGGGTGTCCTTGGCGTCACCGAAGACGAGCGTGGTCTTGGGGTTGTAGAGCAGGTCGTTCTCGATACCGGCGAAGCCCGGTCGCATCGAGCGCTTCAAGAAGACCACGTTCTCGGCCAGGTCCGCGTGGATGATCGGCATGCCGTAGATCGGCGAGCTCGGGTCATCGACCGCGGCCGGGTTCACGGTGTCGTTCGCGCCCACCACGAGGGCCACGTCGGCCGTCGCCAGTTCGGAGTTCGCCTCGTCCATCTCGAGCAGTTGCTCGTAGGGGACGTTGGCCTCGGCCAGCAGGACGTTCATGTGTCCCGGCATGCGACCGGCGACGGGGTGGATCGCGTAGAAGACCTCGATGCCCTTGGACTCCAACAGTTCGGCCAGTTCGCGCAGCACGTGCTGGCCCTGGGCGACGGCCAGTCCGTAGCCCGGGATGATCACGACGCGTGAGGAGAAGCCCAGGAGGATGCCGATGTCCTCCGGGGTGCCCGAGCGCACGCTCCGTCCGTCGTCGCGCGTCGTCGCGCCACTGGCGGTGACGACCGAGCCGAAGGCCGAGAAGAGGACGTTCGAGAGACTGCGGCCCATGGCCTTGCTCATGAGGCGCGTGAGCAAGATACCGGAGGCGCCGACGAGCGTACCGGCGACGATCAGCAGGTTCGAGCCGAGCGTGAAGCCCGACGCCGCCACGGCGAGTCCGGTGAAGGCGTTGAGCAGCGAGATCAGGACCGGCACGTCGGCGCCGCCGATCGGCAGGACGAAGATGACGCCGAGCACGAAGGCGAGGGCCAGGAGGATCCAGAGCAAGGGGGTCGACGCGGTGACGAGGATGGTCACGATCAGCGCCGCGGCGGCGAGGCCGACGACGGCGTTGATCAGTTGTTGGCCCGGGTAGGTCAGCGGGCGCCCGGTCATCAGTTCCTGCAGTTTGGCGAAGGCGATCGCCGAACCGGCGAAGGAGACCGTACCGATGAGGACACCGAGGAGCACCTCGAGGATGACGTAGGTGGCCGGGTGCGTCGACTTGATGTGGATGAACTCGGTGATCGACACCAGCGCCGCGGCGCCACCGCCGACGCCGTTGAAGATCGCCACGAGTTGCGGCATGGCCGTCATCTTCACGAAGCGCGCCGTCGGCACGGCGATGATGAGGCCGATGAACATCGCGAGCAAGATCAGCCACACGTGATGGAGTGCGTGGCCGTCGACGTGGTTGAAGAAGGTCGCGACGATCGCCACCAGCATGCCGAAGGCGGCGATCATGTTGCCGCGTCGCGCGTGCTTGGGACTGCCGAGGCCCTTGAGCGCGACGATGAACGTCGTCGCCGAGAACAGGTACAGCAGGTCGATCAGCGTCCCCCGGCTCACTGGCTCACCTCATCGGTCGGCGTCTCTTTGACCTTGGCGGCCCGCGGCTTGAACATCTCGAGCATGCGGTCGGTGACGACGAAGCCGCCCACCACGTTGAGCGTCGCGAGGATCACCGCGAGGAAACCGAGGACCTCTTGCAGATTCGTGGTCGCTCCCCCGAGGATCAGCATCGAGCCGACCAGGATCACGCCGTGGATCGCGTTCGATCCGCTCATCAGCGGAGTGTGCAGGATGCTCGGCACCTTGGCGATGATCTCGGTACCGACGAACGCCGTGAGGATCAGGACGGTCGCGTATTGCAACAAGACGTTGTGCATCACACGCTCTCTTTCGCTTCGGGGACGATCGCGACGTGCGCGAGCCCCAGCGCTTCGGCCGTGGGCGCGTGATTGATGGCGCCGTCACGCGCGACGGTGACGCCGATCACGACTTCGTCATTCCAGTCGGGCGCGAGTTGTCCCTTCGCGCCGAAGAGCGCGAGCAACTTCAACACGTTGTTCGCGTACATGAAGCTCGCGCTGGCGCCCATCTCGGCCGGCGGGTTCGACATCCCCACGACGCGAACGCCGTGGTGTTCGACGACTTCGCCGACCTTGGTCAATTCGCAGTTACCGCCGCCGTCGGCGGCCATGTCGATCACCAAGCGAGCCCTCGCCCATCGCCTCGACCATCGCGGTCGTCACGAGGATCGGCGACTTGCGACCGGGTACCGCGGCCGTCGTGATCACGACGTCGGAGTTGGCGACCTCGCTGAGCAGCGCGGCCTGTTGCGCGAGACGTTCCTCGTCGGTCAGTTCGCGGGCGTACCCGCCCGCGGCGTCGGCCGTGACGCCGAGCTTCACGAAGACCGCGCCGGCCGATTCGGCCTCTTCCTTGGCGGCCGAGCGCACGTCGTAGGCGCGAACCTTGGCGCCGAGTCGTTTGGCCGTGGAGATCGCCTGGAGTCCGGCGACACCGACGCCCATCACCAGGACCTTGGCCGGACGGATCGTGCCGGCGGCGGTCGTGAGGAGCGGGAAGAAGCGGTCGAAGTGCGACGCGCCCTTCAAGGCGGCGCGGTAGCCCGACACCGTCGCCTGGGACGAGAGCGCGTCCATGTACTGGGCGCGCGAGATCCTCGGCAGGAGGTCGAAGGAGAGGATCGTGACGCGTCGATCGTTGAGGGCCCTGACGATGTCCTGGGCGAGGAGCGGTGAGAGGAAGGAGAGATGCGTCGATCCCTCGGGCAGCGACGCGACCTCACTCAGCGTCGGCGGGTTCACGCGCAGGTTGACGTCGCCGGTCGGGGCGTCGGCGATCGTCGCGCCGACCGCTTCGTACGACGCGTCGTTGAAGTGCGACGCGTCGCCGGCACCGCGCTGGACCAGGACTTCCCAGCCCTCCGCGACGAGGGATTTCACCGCGTCGGGCGTCAGCGCCACCCGCGTTTCGCCCGCGCGCGACTCCTTGAAAAGCGCAATTTTCATACCTCGTTTCTAGCAGCCCCGACAAATCACTCCGGACGAAGAACCGGGGACCTTCGACCCATATTCGGAATTCGGTGACCACGAGTGCGACCGATCGTGACGGACGTGCAAACACCACGACGCTGTGACACCAACCGTGTAGAAGAGGACCATGAAACCTTTCATCGCCAACGTGAAGTCCCCCGTCGGAGTGTGGAGCGTCGTCGGCAGCGATGACGGCGTCACGCACATCCACCTACCCCATGAGGCGCTACTAGCGTCCAAGGGCACCGCGCCCCAACCCGTCGCCGACGCGGTCCAACAGCTGACGGAGTACTTCGCCGGTTCGCGCAAGTCGTTCAAGGTCAAACTCGCGCCCTTCCCCGCGACGCGAGTTCCAGCACGACGTGTGGGGAGCGCTGCGGAAGATTCCGTTCGGTCAGGTCCGCACGTACGGCGAGGTGGCCGACGCGGTCGATCGCCCCCGCGCGCATCGCGCCGTGGGCAACGCGAACCACGTCAATCCGTGGCCGATCGTCGTACCCTGCCACCGCGTCGTCTCCACCGGCGGACTCGGCGGCTACGGCGGTGGTGACCAGGTCAAGCGTTATCTACTCGACCTCGAAGGCGTGCACTACGACTGAGCCGTGCTGTCCGTCAAAGGACCGTGCGTACGCCGACGACTAGGGAACCGCGACCGGCTCTCTCAACGCGGCGAACATCGCGGTCGTGCCGTCGGCGAAGTGGTGGCGCTCGTCGTCGCTCAGGACGCTGAAGCATTCGGCCATCATCGACGAGGTCAACTCCTCGGCCCTCGCCTTCTTGGCGGCGGTCTCGGGGGTCACCGTGGGCGTCTCCTCTTCGACGTACCCGTGCATCGTGAAGATGGCCGGGTCCTGGAGATAGCAGGCCTCCAACGCGCTGAGTCCGACCTCGTTGACGGCGTCGATGTGGACGCAGCCGCGTAGCTCGCGCATCAGGATGCAGCCCAGATAGGCGGCGTGCACCGGATTCGCCGGCACCTCGTACTGCTTGTAGCCGTCGACGAGGCGGTGGTGTCCGCTCTCGACCGAGGCCGCGACCTTGTGCGCCGCTGCAGCGAAGTCGCGCAGGACCTCGACGTCGAGCGCGCCGAACGTGCGATCGGCGAACTCGTACGCCGCCTCCACGTAGTCGGCCGCGACCGCGACCGGGTCGGCCTTCTCCTTGGCCTGGGTCCACATACGATCCAGCACGCGCGGGTGGAAGAAGGTGAAGGCGTCGATGACCACGTCGGCGTCGACGTCGCCCAGCGTGCCGCCGCGCCCGAGCCCGTAGTACTCGAAGCGTTGAGGCCGTTGCCCTTGCCGCGCTCACGGGTGAGCGGATCGAAGTAGAACGACATCCCGAGCAGCCTGGATGGGATCGGCGGTCGAGGTCGGCGAGTTCGAGAGAGTTCATCCAGCGAACCTATCGCGGCGCGAAACGCGCTCGACGTCGCGTCAGGCGTGGGTCGGATGACCGTCGCGCCGAACGCGCAGCTCGATGGTCGTGCCCAGGGGACACTCCACGAAGTGGACCGAACCGCCGTGGCGCTCGACGATCTCGGACACGATGGCCAACCCCAGACCGGTGCCGCCGGACTGGCGCGCGCGCGCCGGATCCGAACGGATGAAGCGCTCGAAGAATCGCTCGCTCTGGCTGACGTCGATGCCCTCGCCGTCGTCGGCCACGATCACGACCGCCTCCTCGCCGTCGTAGTGCGAATCGAATCGGAGCTCCTCGGTCGCGTAGCGCGTCGCGTTGTCGACCACGTTGCGGATCATGCGCTTCATCATCGCCGGGTCGCCGGTCACGCGCGTCGGCTGCACCCGGGTCGTGTCGACGCTGAGTTCGCTCAGCAGGCGCACGCGATGGCCCTCGTCGAAGAGCAGGTCGTCGAGGTCCACGTCGGCGCTCTGGATCTCGGTCCGGTGTTCGTCGTGGCGCGCCAGCCACGCGAGGTCGTCGATCAGCGTCTCGAGTCGGCGCCCTTCGCGGATCACGATCTCACCCACCTCGTGCCAGTCGGCGCGCTCGGGGTCCTTGGCGGCGCGCTCGGTCGTCGCGAGCAGCGTCGTGAGCGGACTGCGCAGTTCGTGACTGGCGTTCGAGACGAACTCCTGCTCGAACTGCGAGGAGGCCTCGAGTCGGTCGAACATGGCGTTGACCGTGCGGGCCATGCGCGCGATCTCGTCATTGCCGCCGGTCGGCGGCACGCGCTGGGAGAGGTCCGAGGCGGCGATGGCGTCGACGCGGCGGCGGATCGAACTCGACGGGCGCGAGCGCCAGACCCATACCGATCCAGATGAGGCCCCCGGTCATCAGGAGTAACAGCGGGAACGAGACGACCAGGCTGGCCATCAGGACGTTGACACTGTGGTCGATCCCCTGTCCGTAGACGAAGCCGAAGATCAGCCCCGATCCGCGCTTGGTGTAGATGGTGCCGACCTGACCCGAGCTGATCTGGGACAAGGTCGATTCGGTCGCGGGCGTGCGCACGAGTTTCACGCCCAGGCCGTTGCTCGACGCGGTGTCGACCGTCTCGTGGGCCAGTATCGGCGACTTGGCGATCGCCGAGCTGGCGGCCCAGACCTGGGTCCCGGCGAGGTTGGTGACCTGGATGACGACGTTCCCGTTCATCGGCAAGATGACGCGATAGTCGGCGGCCCTGGTCGCGTTCACGAAGCGCTCCTGGGTGCGGACCATCTCACCTTGAATCTGGTTGTTGGCGTCGGTCGCGAGCGAGTTGCGCACGAGGTGCACCAGTGCCAGCCCCGTGAAACTGAGGATCACCGCGATCGCGAACACGAATATCAGCGTGAGGCGCGCGCGAATCGAGAGCCGATGCAGCACCGACATCAGTCCGAACGGACGCTGTAGCCGACGCCGCGCACGGTGCGGATCATCGACTCGTACGGCTTGAGGTCGATCTTGCGGCGAAGGTACCCGATGTAGACCTCGACGATGTTGGGGTCGCCGTCGAAGCCGCTCCCCCACACCGCGGCGAGGATCTCACTCTTGGCGAGCGGTTCGTTCGCCCGCTCCATCAGGAACTCCAGGAGCGCGAACTCCCGCGGCGTCAGCGTCACGTCGCGGCCGTAGGCGACGACCGTCCGACGCAAGCGGATCGAGTGAGATCGGTCCGACCACGAGTCGCTGGGGACGTCCGCGGTCGTGGCGGCGCAGGAGCGCGTGGAGGTGCGCGATCAGGATCGAGTTCTCGAACGGCTTGTGCATGAAGTCGTCGGCCCCGACCTCGAGGCCCTCGACCTCATCCCACTCGCCGTCCTTGGCCGTGAGCATCAAGCAGCGGCGTGTCGACGCCGGCCTTGCGGAGGTCTTGACAGACACTGAAGCCGTTGCGCTTGGGCAGCATGAGGTCCAGCACGATGGCGTCGTAGCCGCCACCGAGTCCCTCGGCGAAACCCGACTCGCCGTCGTGGCGCTGTTCGACGTCGAAGCCGTCGTCTTCGAGCAGGTTCGCCACCGCCTTCGCGAGGGCGTGGTCGTCCTCGATGACCAGCACACGTCGGCGGTCCCCACTCATTGCAAGTAGAGGTTACCGTTCGACCCTTCGACGATTTTGAGCTTGGCGAGTCCGTGCGGCGCCGGGCCGTCGATGACGTCACCGGTCGTCACCGCGAACTCCGAACCGTGGCACGGACAGACGATGATGTCGTTCGCGGCGTAGTAGCCGACCGTGCAACCGGCGTGCGGGCAGACCGCGTCGTAGGCGAAGAAGGCGCCGTCGGTGTGGATCACGATGCCCGGGTCGCCCGAGGTCGGGATGGTGAACGAGGCCGCCTGTCCGCTCGGCACGTCCTTGGCGCTCCCGAGCAACGTGCCGCTCGGGGGCGGCGTCGTCGGACCGGTCGAAGTCGCGGGCGCCGTCGTCGTGGGTGAATCCGATGACGGCACGGTGAGCTGCGTGGTGGCGCTCTTGGCGGGCTTCGCGCCGCCGATCATCTTGCCCGTGTCGGCGACCGCGCCACCGAAGATCAGCGCCGCCGCGCCCACGCCGGCCGCGACCGCGCCGCCGACGACGAGGGCACGACGATCGACCGAGTCGATCGAGACGCGCGTGACCAGCGGCGCCCGGTCACCGAGCAGGACCGGGCAGACCGCCTGGTCACAGGCAAGACCTTTGCGCGCGGCACAGGTGCCCTCGCGGTAGTTGCCACAGATCTTCTGCACCGTCGCGAAGGGGATCGCCACCAACTCGGGCGAGGCGACGCCCTCCTTCTTGGCGACGCGATTCGCGATCCACGCGTCGAGCCGACAGCCTCGTTCCGCCGCCGGCGACGATGAAGGGCAGCCAGGCGAAGAAGAAGACGATGTCGGCACCCGTGAAGTACGGCGAGGCGTGGAAGCTGATCGTCAAGAACAGGCTGAAGGAGAGGATCGCGCCGCCGATCGCCGCGATACGCGTCCACAGACCGAGCAAGACGCCGAGGCCGATCGCCACTTCGGCGAAGGAGATGACGAGTCCGATCGGCTTGGCGAAGCTGATCATGTGGCTGAGTAGCGCGTGGATCGGGCTCGTGTGCGAGGCCGCGATGAGTTGCGCCTGGATCGAGATCGGGCTCTGCGAACGGAAGAAGTTCGGGTTGGCGAGCTTCTGCAGTCCCGCGTAGAGGAAGGTCACGCCGAGGAAGAGCCGCAGCGGCAAGAGCGCCCATTCGGCCAGGGACCAGGCTCGAACCGGGGCTCCGAGTGGAAGGCGTCGTTCGGCCCGATGGGCGCGGCGAACGTGGGGGGTCGGCGTCGTCGGCATGTCTCTATCGTGGCACAGGCCAGAAACGGCCCTTAAACTTCGCTAACCGAGTCCTTACTCAATTGTTATCAACGAGAATGGTCTGGTGCTCGCCTCCGTCGTCTCGTACCTGCTGCACGAGATACATCGTCTCCCCGGTGGACTCGTCTACGGACTCGTCACGCTGCTCGTCTTCGGCGAGGCGGCGCTCTTCATCGGCTTCATCCTGCCCGGCGAGACCGCGGTCCTGGTCGCGGGCGTCGTCGCCTCCCAGGATCACGTCAACGTCGGCGTCGTCGCGGTACTGGTCGTCGCCGCGGCGATAGTCGGCGACTCCGTCGGCTACGCGATCGGACATCGCTACGGCGAGTCGCTGATGAAGCTCCCGATCCTGCGGCGGCGGCGCGTCGCGCTGGACCGCGCCCTCGAGGGCCTTCGGCGTCGCGGTCCGATCTACGTCTTCATCGGCCGCTTCACGGCGTTCTTGCGCGCGGTCATGCCGGGACTGGCCGGCATGAGCCGGATGAACTACCGACGGTTCTTCATCGCCAACGCCCTCGGCGGGACGATCTGGGGCATCACGTTCACCCTGCTGGGGTACTTCGCGGGCACGGCGCTGACGCGGATCGAGAACTACGCCAGCTGGGTGGGCCTCAGCCGTGTTGATCGCCATGATCGTCTTCTTCATCATCTTCCACTTCGTGAAGAAGAGTCGCGAGACCAACGAGGACCTCGCGTTCCTCGAGGGCGACGACTCAGCGGAGAGCGTCGAGTAGCTCAGTCGGGCGCGTCCACGCGCCAGCCGTCGCCGTGTTTCTTCAACAGTCCCGCACTCGCGCTCGGTCCGTGTCCTCGCACCAGCGAGCGGACGTACACCTCGTCGCACTCGCTGTCGAGCGCCGTCTCGATCGCACTGCGCGCTTGGTCGACGCGCACGCTGGCGCTCGAGCGAACGATCTTCGGGCCGACGAGCGCGTCGTCGCGCAGCGCGGTCTCGATCGCGTCGATCTGGGCCCGCGCGAAGTCCGCGTCGACGCGAGCGCCGCGTCGCCAGGGCGGGGCACTGGCGTCGAGGAAGCCATTCACCAGGGCCGCGGCGTCGCTGAAGACGACGACGCCGTCGACCGACGGGACTGAACGCACGACGCGCTGGGCCTGGGCGATCACGAGCGGCACGACCCACGGCAAGAGCCACGCCTCGAGACCGAGCCAGGCCGGCCAGGCGGCGTCGACGAGCGCGACCGTCACGCCGAGACCGAGGGTCCGCGCGTAGAGCGCCACCGCGGCGTAGCGCTCGAGCGCGAGGCCGTCGACGTGCCCCTGGTGGGGTTCGACGCGGGTCCATTCGACGTTCAGCCGTACACCGTCGAAACCCATCGTCGGGACCAGATCGAGCACGCGCTCGTAGTCGTGCCACAGTCCGTCGGCGTCGCCGGGACCAACGTGACGGCCGAGTGCGATGGTGGGGCGAAAACAGGTCGACGGTTGGTACGGCCCGTCCAGTCCCCCCTCGACGGCGTAGCCCTCCAGGGTGACGTAGCGTCGCGGTCGTCGTTCCACCCGGTCAGTTTCGCACGCCCGGTCGAATCCAACTCCGGTATCGTTCGACTCGTCCCCCCGGGACCGTTCGAAGGAGCACCATGGCAGACGAAGTACTACGCGAACGACGCGGACACGTCGAGATCCTCACCATCAACCGTCCCGAGGCGCGCAACGCCATCAACCGCGCGACGGCGGTCGCCCTCGGCGAGGCACTCGACGCCTGCGAGCGCGACGACGACGTCTGGGTCGTGGTCTTGACCGGCGCCGACGACAAAGCCTTCTCCGCGGGCATGGACCTGAAGGCCTTCGCCCGCGGCGAGTTCCCGAGCACCGAGAAGGGCTTCGCGGGCATCACCCAGCGCGACTTCCCAAAGCCGCTCATCGCCGCCGCGAACGGCTCGGCGCTCGCCGGCGGGATTCGAGATTCTGATCAGTTGCGACATGGTCGTCGCGGCCGACCACGCGAAGTTCGGCATCCCCGAGGCGTCGCGCGGTCTGGTCGCCGGGGCTGGTGGACTGATCCGCCTGCCCAAACGCATCCCCCTCGCCGTCGCCTACGAGATGGCGCTCACCGCGGAACCGATCGAGCGCCCAGCGCGCCTACGAACTCGGACTCGTGAACCGCGTGGTACCGGGAGCGCGGGTACTCGACGAGGCGATCGCGCTCGCCGAACGAATCGCCAAGAACGCGCCGCTCGCGGTGCGCACGTCGAAGGACGTCATGAAGCGCTCGCGCGAACTCACCGAGCAAGAGTCCTGGCAGCTCAACAACCAGGCCTTCGGTCCGATCGCGCAGAGCGCGGACGCGATCGAGGGCGCCGTGGCCTTCGCCGAGAAGCGCGAGCCGAACTGGCAGGGCAAGTAGCCGATCGCCGACCTAGTGCAGGTGGTAGACGAGGGCTGAGGTCGCCGCGGCGGCCACCACCACGACGGGGAAGGGCATCTTGGCGAACAGCGCCGCGAGGGCGACCGCCAAGCCGGCCAGTCGGTGATCGATCACCACGTGCGTCTTCACGACGAGGCCCTGAGCGACGACGAGCGCGCTCAGCAGCGAGATCGGTATCAGCGCGTTGACGCGTTGCAGCCGTTCGTTCGCCAACCATGGTTCGGGCACGAGGTGACCGAGCAACTTGATGGAGAAGCACAGCGCGCTCGTCGCGCCGAGCACGACCCACATCGTCAGCGAGCTCACCTCGCCCTCCATCCGAGCCCGAGCGCGACGACGGTCGTTGCGATGATCGGTAGGCCGGCCGGCAACCACGGCGTGATGAGGATCGCGAAGACCATCGAGCTGGCGGCGGCGACGCGCAGGAAGTTCGTCGTCAGTCGGGGCCACAACAGGCCGAGGAATGCCGCGGGCACCGCCGCGTCCAGTCCCCACGACGCGGGGTCGCCGAGCGCCTTGGCGCCGAGCGCGCCGAGCAACGTGAAGATGTTCCAGAAGACGAAGACCCCGGTGCCGGTGATCCAGAAACCCTCGCGCATCGCCGCGACGCCGCGCGGCGCCTGGGAGAGCGCGACGCCCGTCGACTCGTCGATCGTGATCTGGGCCGCCGCGACGCGCCGAAGGCCCTTCACCCGTAGCAGCGGCGCCATCTGGATGCCGTAGAGGGCGTTGCGCGTGCCGAGCATCGCCGCGGCCGCGATCGCACTGGCCGGCGCACCGCCGGAGGCGACGACCCCCACGGCCGCGAACTGGCTCGCGCCCGTGAAGGTCAGGAGCGAGAAGAGACAACTCTGCAACACGCTGAAGCCGGCCGCCACACTCGCCGCGCCGAAGGCCACGCCGTAGGTGCCGACGGTGATCGCGACGCTGAGCGAGTCACGAACAGTGCTCCTGGTCAGGTTCGACATCCGCACAGTCTTGTCGAATCGAATAACCGACTGACGGGGCGCCTCCGCGCAGTGACGCGGGGGGCACTACTCTGGAACCAAGCACGTCAAAGGAGAAGGCAGTGTTCTTAGGCGAAATTTTTGGGCCCGATCTCTTGATCGTTGTCATCGTGGTCGCGGTCCTCGTCTTCGGGGGCTCGGCCATTCCGAAGTTGGCCAAGAACCTCGGTTCGGCCAAGTCCGAGTTCGAAAAGGGATTGAAGGAGGCAAAGGCCTCCGACACCACCGCCGACAAGCCGGCGCCGACGGCCGAGACCAAAGCGCCCGACACCGAGAGCTAGTTTCGCCTCGCGCGGGACCGTCCGCGACCCCGACGCACGCTCGCGCGAGGACCGCGAGCCCGGCCGCGAACCCCGTTGCGCGAACGGGCTGGGACCTCGTTGGCGACAGGTCGCGACGAGTTTTTTGAGTAGTGTCGTGACGTGGAATCACCTACCCTGCCCCCACAGGGTGTAACTGCGCGTACTCGACGGTGGCGTCGCGTGCGACGCTTCGTTGCACTCCCGCTCGCGGCACTGGCCCTCTCAGGGTGCACCGTGCCCTCCTTCGGTGCCCACAAGGGCGCGACGACGGAGTCAAGTTCGGTCTATCACCTCTGGCAGGGGTTCTCGATCGGTGCGGTCGTCATCGGCGGCTTCGTGACGGTGCTCTTCGTCTACGCCATCATGCGCTTCCGCCGCAAGGGCGACAACATCCCGCGTCAGGCGCAGTACCACCTGCCGGCCGAGGTCCTCTACACCGTCGTGCCGATCCTGGTCGTCTTCGGTCTCTTCGCGGCCACGCTCGTCGTCGAGAACAAGGAAGTCGCCAATCCCAAGGCCGACGTCACCGTCGACGTCAATGCGTTCCAGTGGGGCTGGAAGTTCATCTACCCCGGCACCGAGACCGCCGTCATCGGCCAGACGACCCAGGACCCGACGATGGTCATCCCGGTCGACACGAACGTGCACATCAACCTCACCTCGACCGACGTCATCCACGGCTTCTACGTGAAGGCCTTCAACTTCTCGCGTTACGCCCTGCCGGGCGTGCTGAACCAGTTCACGCTCGAGGCGGTCAAGACCGGCAACTTCTACGGGCAGTGCACGCAGCTCTGCGGTCTCTACCATTCACTCATGTTCTTCAACGTGAAGGTCGTCACCAAGTCGCAGTACACGGCGTGGCTGGCGAGCACGGCGAATCCCGCGACGTTCGCCGCCGCACAAAAGACCACGGGCCAACAGACGGCGACCCAGGTGCCGACGAAGCCGGCCTCGAGCCACGGGGATAACTAATGGTTGATCTGATCACGCCGCCGCCGACCGTCATCGACGAGCCCCACGGCGACGAGGGACACGGCGAGCACCACGGCCCGACCGGGATCCTGAAGTGGATGACTTCGACCGACCACAAGGTCATCGGACTCTCCTACACCGTCACCTCGGTCGTCATGCTCATCATCGGTGGACTCTTCGCCGAGATCATCCGCGCCCAACTGGCCTCGCCCAACGGCACGCTGGTCTCGCTCGCGCAGTACAACGAACTGTTCACGATGCACGGCTCGGTGATGATCTACCTCTTCGCCGGTCCCTTCGCCTTCGGGGGACTCGCCAACATCATCGTGCCGATCCAGATCGGCGCGCCCGACATGGCGTTCCCGCGACTGAACGCGCTCTCCTACTGGCTCTACCTCATGGGTTCGATCACCATGTTGATGGGCTTCTTCACGGCCGGCGGCGCCGCCAACTTCGGCTGGGTCGCCTACGCGCCGCTCTCGAACTCGATCAACACACCCGGCGCGGGCGCCGACCTCTGGATCGGTGGACTGCTACTCACGGGATTCTCAGCGATCTTCACCGGCGTCAACCTGACCGCGACGATCTTCTACTTGCGCGCGCCGGGCATGACGATGTTTCGCATGCCGATCTTCACCTGGAACATGTTGGTGACCGCCATCCTGATCCTGCTGGCCTTCCCGGTCCTCACGGCCGGGCTCATCATGCTCTACTGCGACCGACACTTCGGGACGCATATCTTCTCCGTTGCCGGGGGAGGTGTTCCGGTGCTGTGGCAACACATCTTCTGGTTCTGGGGCCATCCGGAGGTCTATATCCTCGCCCTGCCGTTCTTCGGCATGGCGACCGAGATCATCGCGGTCTTCTCCAAGAAGCCCGTCTTCGGATACAAGAGCATGGTCTTCGCCACGCTCTCCATCGGCGCGCTGTCCCTGGGCGTGTGGGCGCACCACATGTTCACGACCGGCGTCGTGCTGCTCCCCTTCTTCTCGATCATGAGTCTCTTGATCGCGGTGCCGACGGGCATCAAGATCTTCAACTGGATAGGAACGATGTGGAGAGGAGAGTTATGGTTCTCCACCGCCATGTTGATGGCCCTCGGCTTCCTGTTTACGTTCCTCATCGGGGGCCTGACGGGCATCTACCTGGCCAGTCCGCCGTTGGACTTCTTCACCCACGACACGTACTTCGTCGTCGCGCACTTCCACTCCGTCGTGATGGCGTTGGTCCTGGCCGGCATGGGCGGTCTGTACTACTGGGGTCCGAAGTTCAGCGGGTACCTGCTCAATGAGAAGTTCGGCCGGATCCAGTTCTGGCTCCTCTTCATCGGCACGCAGGTCTTCACGTTCCCGCAGTACATCCTCGGTCTCGACGGCATGCCGCGACGCGTCGCGATCTACCCGCACAGTCCGCAGTGGAAGACGCTGAACGACTGGAGCTCGTTGGGCGCGATCCTCATCGGCGTCTCGATGATCCTCTTCGTGGTCAACGTCGGCTACAGCTGGAAGCGGTACCCGGCCGGCGATAACCCGTGGGACGCCCAGACCCTCGAGTGGTTCACCACCTCTCCCCCGCCGCACCACAACTTCTACCGACTGCCCCAGATCCGCTCCGAACGTCCGACGTGGGACTACAACCACCCCGAGCACCGTTCCTTGGCGCACGGCGTCGACGCGGTCCACCACCATGAGACGCCGCTCGCCAGCGCGGCCGTCGGCGCGCCCGAACACGACCCGGATCACGACGAATGAGGGTTGAAGCCAAGATCCTCTTGAGCCTCGGCGCGTTCTTCGGCGTCATGTGCGCCGTCTACTGGAACTGGAGCCTGGAGAACGCCGGCGGCGTGATGATGTTCGCCGGCATGTTGCTTTGCTTCTTGCCCGGCAGTTACTACTACTGGTGGAGCCGTCGGATGAAGGCGCGTCCCGAGGACGACCCGCACGCCACCCAGAGCGAGGGCGCCGGCGTCGTGGGCTCGTTCCCCGGTTCATCGATCTTCCCGTTCACCCTCGGCATGGGCGCCTTCTTCGTCGTCCTCGCGTTGGTGTTCGGCATCTGGTTCCTGGTACCGGGACTCGGGCTCGCGGCGTGGGCCCTGCTCGGTGCGACGGCCGAAGGTCGTCGCGGAGGCCACGTCTAATCGATTCGCTTCGGGCGCGACCGAGACGCGCCCGCTGACGTCGTCAACACCTCCGTGACGAATGCATCGCCATCGTCGGCGCCCGACGACGACTCCGCGGACACACTGATGTCACACGTCCGCCGAAGGTCGCACGTCCGACGTCGAACGCGTGTCGAGAACCGTGCAGGGTCCAGGTGGTCAGAATCCGTACCCGGCATGCATTGACGACCGCCAGGTCCGGGGCTAGGGTGAGCCGTTTACGACCCCGATGCAAGAGGAGCGATATGTGGCACTTTGATTCGGGGCGCGTTCGCTCCTGCGCAACGGCACCGGCCAAGGTCCTTCTCGCCGCATCGCTCAGCGTGGCGAGTTTCGCCGTACTGGCCCTCGACGCCACGTCGGCCTCGGCCAGCACAGCCACCTCGCACACCGTGCGCGCGTCGTCTATCGCTTCAGCTCTCCGGGCCCGCGTGGGTTCGCCCGGCACGTGGAACAACGCCCTCGAAGTGCCCGGCTCGGCCGCGCTCAACGTCGGCGGCGGAACCAACGGCGCCGGCGTCGTCGCTATCTCGTGTCCGTCGTCGGGCAACTGCAGTGCCGGTGGCAACTACACCGACGGGGCCGGTCAC
This sequence comes from uncultured Acidimicrobiaceae bacterium, assembly GCA_963802735.1. GTDB lineage: Bacteria > Actinomycetota > Acidimicrobiia > Acidimicrobiales > RAAP-2 > RAAP-2. The sequence goes on from CAWDJY010000012.1 coordinate 726,741, forward strand.
CTTCAGGCGTTCGTCGTCACCGAGACCGACGGCACGTGGGGTAGCGCCGTCGAGGTGCCGGGTACCGCGACCCTCAACGTCGGCGGCAGCGCGATCATCAACTCGGTCTCGTGCACCTCGAACGGCAACTGTGGGGCCGGCGGTGCCTACACCGACGCCGCCGGGTACGTCCAAGGATTCGTCGTGAACGAAACGGGCGGCACGTGGGGCACCGCCACCGAGGTCAGCGATTCGCTCGAGGTCGGTTCTGCGAACGCCTACGGCGTCGCGACGGTCTCGTGCAGCGCCACCGGGAGTTGCAGCGCGGTCGGCTATGACGTGACCACGGGCGGCGCGCCGACGGGCTTCGCCCTCACCGAGACGAGCGGCACGTGGGGTGCCGCCACCGAGATCACGATGACGTCGACCATTGGCGCCGGGGGCGCGGAACTGAACGACGTCTCCTGCAGTTCACCGGGCGACTGCGCCGCCATCGGCGACGGGGTCTACCAGGACGCGTCGGTGCACGGGGGGCTGGCGTACATCCCGTTCGTCGTGAATCAAACGAACGGGACGTGGGGCAGTCCAAGCCTCGTTCCAGGGGTGGCGACGCTCAACGTGGGTTTGGAAGCCATCGCCGCCGCGATCTCGTGCACGACCAACGGCAACTGCAGCGCCGGGGGCTCGTACACCGACGGCCTCGGCAACGGCCAGGCGTTCGTCGTGGATGAGTCCAACGGTACGTGGGGCAGCGCCGTCGAGGTGCCCGGTTCGTCGACCCTCAACGTCAGCGGGGCGATCGTGGATTCGATTTCGTGCACGTCGCCCGGGAACTGCGGCGCGAGTGGCCTCTACACGACCTCCTCCCTGCCGGAGGACTTCGTCGTCAACGAGACCAACGGCACCTGGGGTAACGCCGTCGAGGTTCCCGGCTTCTCGGCGCTCGCCATCGGTGGTTCGTCGGCGATCATCAACCCCATCTCGTGCAGCTCCGCGGGCAACTGCAGTTCGGGCGGAGGCTACATCGACGCGTTGGGCGCGTACCAGGCCTACGTTGTCACGGAGAAGAACGGCACGTGGGGCAGTGCCCTCGAACTCCCGGGCTCCGCGGTGTTGAACACGGCCGGCGGCGCGCAGGTGACCGCCATCGCCTGCAGCGCCGACAGCGGCTGTGCCGTCGGGGGCTACTTCGCGGCGGGCACCACCTTCCAGGCTCTCGTGTCCGACATGGCGCCCCTCTTTATCGCGCAGTCGTCGTTCAGTCTCACCTCGACGCACGGCAAGGTCGGCACGACGCTGAAGCTCGCCACGTCGGGCGGCTCGGGCACCGGCGGCGTGTCGTTCAGTGTGGCGAACGGCTCGGCGAAGGGTTGCGCGGTCGCGGGCAGTTCTCTCAGCGCGACGAGTGCGGGCACGTGCGAGGTGACGGCGACCAAGGCGGGCGACAGCACGTACCTCTCGATCTCCACCACGGTGTCAGTGGCCATGGCGCTCCCGGCCAAGCCCGGTTCGTTGACCGTGACCTTCGTCGGCAGTAGCGCGTCGCTGAGCGGCGCGGCGAAGAGCCAGCTGAACGGCCTGGCCAAGAAGCTCGTCGTCGGCGCGTCGATTACCGTGACCGGCTCGGCCAGAGGCAACGCGAAACTCGCCAAGGGACGCGCCGCCGCGGTGGCGAACTACCTCTCGGGTAAAGACCACACCCACGCGACGCTCAGGACCGTCACGAGTGCGGCGGCGAACACGGCGACGGTGGTCACCACCAAGCAGTAGGACGCCGAGCGACTCGGGATCAACAACTGTTCTGTTCGCTGGTCAAGTACGCGGCGGGCGCCGGCGTCGTCCAACCACTGTTGGGTGTCGCGTACGAATAGAGAACGTTCTGTTGGGACACCACGGCGCAGAACGCTCCCGGCAGGTTGTTGTTCGACGCGTCATAGACCAGGACCGAGAAGTGCGAGGCCGCGTACGACGACTCCCACGACGCGGGCGACCACGCCTGACCGGATCCCTGGTAGTCGACGTAGGAGGCGTAGGGCCCCTCGAAGGTCACGAGGATGTTCGCGTTCTGCGCCGCGTAGCGGTTCGCGAGCGCCCAACCACTGACCGGATTGCGGCCGTAGTTGAAGGCCACCGTTTGGTAGACGCCCTCGGCGTGGATGTACGCCGCGATCGTCTGGTAGTAACTCAGCGCCGACATCGTCTTGGAAAGACAGTCCGACTTGCTCGTCGCCGATGACGGGTTCGCCACTTCGTCGACGAAGATTCCGGTGAGGCCGTCGCCGGCGTACCACGCGTACCAGTTGTCGACCTGACTCTCTACGGTGGCGAGGGACACGTGGCAGTAGTCCGAGTCCACGTAGCCGAGCACGCCGACGTGGGTCGCGTCGCACTCGAGGAAGTTGCCCGACCAACTCGCACTCCCCGACGTACCGGGTCCACTCGAGGAACCGATGTCCGCGACGACGAATGAGTTCGACGAAGCCAGCGCGCCACACGTGGTAGCCCAGTCAGCGCCGCTCGCGTCGTAGAGCGGCACCACGTACGCCGACGTCGCCGCGCTCCGTGTGCCGTGGACGCCCGCCGACGCGCCGGCGTCGCTCGAGATCGCGATGGGAGCGATGGACGTGATCGCCAGCGCCGCCGTGAGGGCCCGGCTCCATCAAGAGTCGACCCGTTCTGCGGTGACGAACGTGGACCACCGCGTCAGTGTGACTGAGACGGGACCTCCACGACATTTCTTCCACCACTTCGCCTTGCCGGTAACGATGCCCGACCGCGATGTCGTCAACCGCAATTAATTCCTGCAATCATATGGCGAATTCGGGCGACGTCGGGGTTGGGGAAGGCAGATATTTACTCCGGAGTCCCCGCCCCGCCAGTCGCCGACACGCACTAGAGGAAACCGATTCGCGAGAGGGGCCAAATGCGGAAAAAGGCCTTGCCGATGATGTCCGAACGCGGGACGGGACCCCAAAACCTGCTGTCGCACGAATTGGCCCGATTGTCGCCCATGACGAAGTACTGGTCGGCCCTGAGCGTGATCTTCTTGATCGGCGGGTTGAGGATCGGAAAGTACGTCCACGGCTCCTTCAGGGGCTTGGCGTCGATGTAGACCACGTTGCCCTTGGAGGTCACGGTCTGACCGGGTAACCCGATGACGCGTTTCACGAGATCGGTGAAGTTCCCGTCGCCGCAGTGCTCGGCCGGCGGGGCCTTGAACACGATGATGTCCCCGGTGTTGATCGTCCCGAATCGGACGCTCAGCTTGTCGACGAGGATCCGATCCCCGAGGTGGAGGGTGGGCTCCATCGATCCGGACGGGATGTAGAACGTCTGCACGGCGTAGAGACGAACCAGGAACGACGCGAGGACCGCGATCACGAGGATCACGACCCATTCGATGATCACCCGTCGACGGCGCCTATCCACCACTCAACCCTTGGGAGATGACGCCACGAGAGGCGCCGCGAGGCCGAGGGGACATCATTCAAGGCTAGCGAAGAGCGCCGCGGTGCAAAATGTCACCGACTCGACCGCGCGTTTGGTGCGTCGCCGACACTCGTGAGCCCTCAAGCGTCGCGTTTCTCCAGCAACGACGCGCCAAAAGCGAGCAGGACCACCACGTAGATGGCGAGGATCAACATGCCCACCCACGGCGAGAAGAAGTTGACGTCCCCACCCTTGGTGGTGATGATGTCGACCCCGAATCGATCCGGCATGAACCGGCGGATGTCGATGGACAGTTGACCCGGCAGGGCCTGGGCGATGATCGGCAGGACGAGCAGCGTCGCCACGTAGGCACTGATCGCGCCGGCGGTGTGACGGATGATCGTCCCGATTCCCATCGCGAACAGTCCCAAGAGGCACAGGTAGAGACCGCCACCGAACACCGCTCGCAGGGCGCCGGGGCTGGACAACGTCGCGTGCGTGGCCGGCGACGAGAGGAGGAACTGGCCGAGGAAGAACGCGACGAACGCGGTGAACTCCGCGACGACGAAGGACAAGATACCGAAGACGAAGATCTTGGCGAGGAAGACGCGCGAACGGTTCGGCGCGGCCGAGAACGTGGCCCGTATCGTCCCGGTGCTGTACTCCGCGGTGATCACCAGGACGCCCAGCACGCCGACGACGAACTGGTCGAAGAACAGTCCGATGAGGCTCGTGGCGGGGGCGTCGAACGTCACGCGCTGTTCGAAGTTCATACTCGACCAGTGCGAGCGGGTCAGGGCGGTCACGAGCGCGCTGATGCCGATGCCGAGGAAGATCGTGAGACCGATCGTCCACATCGTCGAGCGCACGGTGCGGATCTTCGTCCACTCGGAGCGCATGAGATCGAAGAAGCCGTATCGTCCGGGGGGCAACACCTTCACCATCGCCGCGGGTGGGTTGGTCACGGTCACGTCGTCGCTCCTGTTGCGTTGGTGGGGCCGTCGGACGACGTCCCGCGATACTCGACGCTGTCTTCGGTCAGTTCCATGAACGCCTCCTCGAGTGAGGCCGATTGCGGCGCCAATTCGTGCAACACCACCGGGATCGAGGCGGCCAACTCGCCGATCGCGACCTCGTTGGCGCCGCGCACCGACAGTGAGCCGTCGTCTTCCAGGGCGACGACGGCACCCTGGTGCTCGAGGGCGACCTTCAACTTCGCGGCCTCGGGCGAGCGAACGCGAACGAAGTTCTCGGTGCTCTGCGAGAGCAGGTGGTCGATCGAGGTCTGCGAGATGAGCTCACCTTTGCCGATGATCACCACTTCGTCGGCGGTGAGCGCCATCTCGCTCATGAGGTGACTGGAGACGAAGACCGTGCGGCCCTCGCGCGCGAGTCCCTTCAACAGGTTGCGGACCCAGCGAATACCGTCGGGGTCGAGTCCGTTCACCGGCTCGTCGAACAGCAGTATCTCCGGATCTCCCAGCAGTGCCGCCGCGATGCCGAGTCGCTGGCCCATGCCGAGCGAGAACTTGCCGGCGCGCTTGTTGGCGACGTCGGAGAGTCCGACGAGATTGATCATCTCGTCGACGCGCGAGTTGGGTAAGTGGTTGGTCTGCGCGAGCATCTTCAAGTGCGCTCGAGCGCTGCGACCCGGGTGGATGGCTTTGGCCTCCAGCAGGGCGCCGACCTCGCGCAGGGGCCACTTCAGGTTCTTGAAGTGCGTGCCCTTCACGGTCACGTCGCCCGCCGTCGGCACGTCGAGACCCATGATCATTCGCATGGTGGTGGATTTCCCCGAACCGTTCGGTCCGAGAAAGCCCGTGACGACGCCGGGGCGAACCGTGAAACTCAACTTCTCGACCGCGTGCTTCGAGCCGTAGTGCTTCGTCAGTCCCTTGGCTTCGATCATCGGTGGTCTCCCGTCGTGGCCGCGACAACTGCGTCCGCCCCCCAACTTAGGACAAGGGCGAAAACCGACGATCGGTCGGAACCCTCAGGACGGGTGCGCGTTCGCCCGAAGACTCAGGGTTTACCCCCAGATGACGCGGCACTTCACGAACATTTCACCACTTCGTGTCGCGCTGGCGCCTTCGTTCGCGTCGACGTGACGACTACGTCGGGGAAGGCTCGTTGGTTGGACTGCCCGTTTCGACGAATCGTCGCAACGCGACGACGTAGCGACGGGTGATCGAACGCTGGAGCACGCGACCGACGGGCCCGCCGAGACGCGCGAGCCTCTCGACCGGCTTCGAGAACGCGCTCACCGTGAAGAACGTCGCGCCGTCGCGCCGTTCGACGACGAAACTCTCCTCCCCGCTCTCGGGATGCCCGGGCAGCGTGCCGTACGCGAAGCCGAAGGCGTCGGGATCCTGGAACACGGCCACGACGCGACAGGGCGCCACCAGCTGCATCGGTCCCAGCGCGCTCACCGCGATCACGGTCGCGTCGGGCGCCAACTCGTCGTGCGGGTAGATGCGCAGCCCGGCTCCTTCGTGCGCCGCCCAGGTGCGAAGTCCGATGACCGCCCGTTCGAAGTCCTCCTCGTCGCCGACGCGTTCGCGAACTCGTACGTGGTGGTAGCCGGACGGGAGCGCTGCGTCACGCGAGGCGCCGACTTCGGTGTACGTCGGTGACGAGCGTCGTGCCGAGGCGAGCAGCGCGTCGCGTTGCGCCGGCCCCAGTCGTCGTAGCGAGATCACCCCTACGTGCTAGCAGAGAACGCCCACAGCACGAGTTCGGGGCCCGTCCGTCGAGCACCAGACCATGCGCTGGACGAATCGTTCCTATCGATTGGTGAGATGGCCCGGTATTGCACGCGCCCGGGGTCCCCGGTGCCATCGATCGCTTAATGGGAGGCAGTCGCAACGATGCCTAAGATTGGCGAGGCACTCGAAAGTGGGCCGGTAACAAGGAGAGTGCGTGGCTGCTGTGGAGAGTTCGACGAAGGTTGTGCTGGGTGGCACCCGCGGCGGTCCGGAGGAGCCGACTCTTCGAAAGGACCGCTGGTGGCTCCAGCCGTTCGTCATCGTCTTCGTTCTCACCATATTCATCGTCTATTCGACGTGGGCCGCGTTCCAGAACCGTTACTACTTCGTGGGCGCCAGTATGGGCCGCGACCTCATCAGTCCGTTCTATTCGCCGTGCATCGGCGGCCTCTGTGTACCGGGAGCGAAGGCTGGGTTCACTCTTAACTGGTTCAGACTCTCACCGGCCCTGCTCATCTTGATCTTCCCGCTGGGCTTTCGATTCACCTGTTACTACTACCGGCGCAGTTACTACCGCGCGTTCTGGTGGTCGCCGCCGGCCTGCGGCGTCGCTGACGCCCACGGCAAGTACTCCGGTGAGACCAGGTTCCCCTTGGTCATGCAGAACCTCCACCGTTACTTCTTCTACGCCGGACTCGTCTTCAACGTGCTGTTGAGCATCGACGCCGTCGAGGCCTTCCGCGAGCCGGGCATCGGGTGGGGCGTCAGCGTCGGCACGGTCGTCTTGTGCGTGAACGCCGTCCTGCTCTGGATGTACTCGATCAGTTGTCACGCCTGTCGCCACCTGGTCGGCGGTCACGTGAAGAGTTTCAAGGCCCATCCGATCCGCTACCGCTTCTGGAAGATGGTCTCGCCACTCAACGCCAAGCACATGAACCTCGCCTGGGCGTCACTCCTCTTCGTCGGCTTCACGGATGTTTACGTGCGCCTGGTGGCGTCCGGCGCGATCACCGACTACCGGCTCTTTTAGAAGGACAACAGTGACTGACTCCCCCTACGAACACCATGTCTATGACGTACTGATCATCGGTGCCGGTGGCGCCGGACTACGCGCCGCGATCGAAGCCAAGCAGCGCGGTCTCAAGGTGGGCATCGTCACCAAGTCCCTGCTCGGCAAGGCCCACACCGTCATGGCCGAGGGTGGCATGGCCGCGGCCATGGGCAACGTCTACGACGAGGACAACTGGATGGTGCACTTCCGTGACACCATGCGCGGCGGGAAGTACCTCAACAACAACCGCATGGCCGAACTGCACGCCAAGGAGTCGCCGGACCGCGTCTGGGAGCTCGAGCAGTGGGGCGCGCTCTTCGACCGGACCAAGGACGGCAAGATCAACCAGCGCGACTTCGGCGGCCACCGCTACGCGCGCCTGGCCCACGTCGGCGACCGCACCGGTCTGGAGTTGATCCGCACGCTCCAGCAGAAGGTCGTCTCGATGGACACCGACGTCTTCATGGAGTGCAAGGTCTTGAAGCTGGTACACGACGAGGGCGGTCGCATCGCGGGGTGCGTCGCGTACTGGCGCGCGACCGGCGAGTTCGTCACGTTCGAGGCCAAGACGGTCATCATCGCGACCGGCGGCGTCGGCCGGTCCTGGAAGTTCACGTCGAACTCGTGGGAAGGCACCGGCGACGGTCACGCCATGGCGCTGTGGGCCGGGGCGAAGCTGATCGACATGGAATGCATCCAGTTCCACCCGACCGGCATGGTCTGGCCGCTCAGTGTGCGCGGGCTCCTCGTGACCGAGAGCGTGCGCGGCGACGGTGGGGTGCTGCGCAACTCCGAGGGCGAGCGCTTCATGTTCAACTACGTCCCCGAGATGTTCCGCGCCGAGACGGCCGAGACCGAAGAAGAGGGCGACAAGTGGTACGACGACCACAGCGCCGGTCGTCGGCCGCCGGAACTACTCCCCCGCGACGAAGTGGCCCGCGCGATCAACACCGAGGTGAAGGCCGGTCGCGGTACTCCGCACGGCGGCGTCTTCCTCGATATCGCGTCACGTCGGACCCCGGAGTTCATCAGGCGCCGACTGCCGTCGATGTACCACCAGTTCATGGAACTGGCCGGCGTCGACATCACACGCGAACCGATGGAGATCGGTCCGACCTGCCACTACATAATGGGTGGAGTCCAGGTCATCGCCGACACCGCGGCGACCGCGGTCCCCGGACTCTTCTGCGCCGGCGAAGCGGCCGGTGGCATGCACGGCGCGAACCGACTGGGCGGAAACTCGCTGAGCGACCTCGTCGTCTTCGGGCGTCGCGCCGGCATGGGCGCCGCCGAGTACATCGAAGCGGGCGACGTCGCGACGTCGTTCAACATGGACGAGGCGGAGGCGGCCGTCAAAGAGGCGCTCGCGCCCTTCGACCACGAGGGCGGCGAGAACCCGTACACGATCCAGCACGATCTCCAAGAGCTCATGCAGGAACTCGTCGGCATCATCCGCACCGGACCGGAACTGGAAGAGGCCAAGGTCAAGCTCGACGAGTTCACCGAGCGCGTCAAGAACGTCTCGGTGAAGGGTGGGCGCGCCTACAACCCCGGTTGGAACCTGACCACCGACCTCCCGGCGATGCTCACGGTCTCGCGTTCGACGGCGCTCGCGGCGAGCCTGCGCAAGGAGTCGCGCGGCGGCCACACCCGTGAGGACTACCCGAATCCCGACCCCGAGTTCGCGAAGTTCAACTTCGCGCTCACGAGCGAGGGTGGCGACTGGGACAGCCCCATCACCGCCGCCCAGTCACCGCTGCTCCCGATGCCCGACGAACTGAAGGCCCTACTCGAGGAGGCGCACTGATGGCTGACGTGACGATGCGAATCTGGCGCGGCGACTCGACCGGCGGCGACTTCGAGAACTTCACCCTCTCCCTGAACGAGGGCGAGGTCGTGCTCGACATCATCCACCGCATCCAGGCGACCGAGGCACCGGACCTCGCGTGTCGATGGAACTGCAAAGCCGGCAAGTGTGGGTCGTGTTCGGCCGAGATCAACGGCAAGCCGCGACTCATGTGCATGACTCGCATGGACCAATTGCCCGAAGGGCCCGTGACCGTGACGCCGATGAAGACCTTTCCGATCATCCGGGACCTCGTCACGGACGTGTCGTTCAACTTCGAGATGGCCAAGCGCGTGCCGGCGCTGCTCCCGCCGCCGATGCCCGAGGGCGGCTATCGCATGTTCCAGCAGGACGTCGAGCGCGGCCAGGAGTTCCGCAAGTGCATCGAGTGCTTCATGTGCCAAGACGTCTGTCACGTCATCCGCGACCACGAGGAGAACAAGGTCCACTACGCCGGGCCTCGATTCTTCATCCGCTACGCCGAACTCGAGATGCACCCCCTCGACACGAACGACCGTCGCGAACTGATCAAAGAGGAGATGGGCCTCGGGTATTGCAACATCACCAAGTGCTGCACCGAGGTCTGCCCGGAACACATCCACATCACCGACAACGCGATCATCCCGCTGAAGGAACGCGTCGTCGACGCCGACTACGACCCGGTCGCGTGGCTGGGCCGAAAGATCCGTCGTCGCACCAAGAAGACGGCCGCCGAGGCGGCCGTGCAGCCCGCTCCCTAGTACGTGGCGGATTTCCTCTCGGCCGAGTGGTTCCGGGGACTCAACGACACGCTGGAGAACGCCGAACCCGTGCCCGGTGGTCCTGACGCCGCGACGGTGCGTGTCGTGCTCGAGTTCCCCGACGCACCGAGCAGTGGTCCGCACGCGATCACGTTCTCCATCGGCGCCGAGGGCGCCCGCGTCGAACCGGGCGACCACCTGGCGGCCGACGCCATCGTGCAACTCTCCTACGCCGACGCGTCGGCGTTGACCGGCGGGGACATCGACAGCGCCTCGGCCCTCCGCGACGGCCGCGTCAAGGTACGCGGCGACATCAACGCGATCGTCCCGCTGCTCGGTTGGCTGCAACGCGCGCACCCGGGCACCAACTAAGTTCTCGCGATGGACCTGCCGCTGTACGAGAACGACCTCGCCGAAGCGGGCGTCCTCGAGGCCCACATGCTCCATCGCCACGGGGCCGACATAGCACCGGTGGCCGTGCTCTGTTTCTTCAACGAACTCCTCGAGCAGTTGGCCGCCGACGGCGTCCTCGAGACCAAGTACGTCTTGCGCAGCGAGATCGGTCGCAATCCGGTCTATGAGTTCGTGACCGCGGAGGGTCCCGTCTCGGTGATCCACCCCGGTGTCGGCGCACCGCTGGCGGCCGGCTTCGTCGAGGAAATCGCGTCACTCGGCGTGACCACGCTGGTCGCCTGCGGTGGCGCCGGTGCGTTGGTCGACGATCTGGACCTCGGACACGTGATGGTCGTGGCCTCCGCGCTGCGCGACGAGGGGACGAGCTTCCACTACGCCGCGCCGAGTCGAATCATCGACGCCGATCCTCTCGGCGTACGCGTGCTCGACGAGGTCCTCACCGGGCACGGGATCGAGCATTTCGTCGGTCGCACCTGGACGACTGACGCGTTCTTTCGCGAGACCCGTTCACGAGTGAACCGGCGAATCGACGAACAGTGCTCGGTCGTCGACATGGAGTCCTCCGCGTTCATCGCGGTCGCCAAGTATCGCGGTCTGCGCTTCGCGCAACTGCTCTACGCCGGCGACTCGCTCGCCGGCGAAGCGTGGGACAGTCGATCATGGTCAGGGGCTCGCAGCGTCCGCGAAGAACTCTTCCGGGTGAGCGCGCTCGCCGCGCGACGTCTGCACGTCGCCGCACCGTGACCACCGTCGACCCGGAGCATCGCAGAGCTCTCTGAGGAAGGATCGAATGATCGCCGCTGCCCGTTGTGGCGTCGAGCCACTTACGAGAAGGTGGCGACGCCACTCACGATGAACTGCTTCGAGAGACCCGCCGCCGACAGGCAGGCGTCGCGAAACTGCAGGGGCGTCATGTTCGTGTACACGGTCGCGGTCGATCGTCGGCCGTGGTCGGTGCCCGCGAAGGAGCCGGTGACGTGGGCGGTTCCACCGGGATTTGGCACGGTGAACCCCACGTCACCCGCCTTGTTATCGACGAACTCGAGACCCGAGAACGAGGCCGTCGTGGGGTGTGTCGAACTCGGCGTCCATCTTCCCGTGCCCGTCGGGAGTTCCGTCGAGAGAAGATCGACGCAACTGTTGGAAGGACGGTGGACGGTGACCGTCAATTGACCGCTCGTGACGCGTCGTACGTTCGAACCCTTCGTCGTGCACGCGCTCGCTCGAAACGTCACGACCTGGGTTTCCGCGGTGGTGCCCACGTGACGAACCGCCGGGCGAAACACGATCGATCCCGTCACCTTCTTGCACGTGACGCTCCCGGTGGCCACGATGACTTTCTGCTTCATGAGCCGTGACGGCGCGGCATTCGCTACCGGCGAGAGTGACAGGAGCGAAAGAGCCGTGATGAGCACCGCCAAAACAGTGATACGCCGACACTTCAACATGATGCCTCCGTTCAGCGCTCGGACAACGGCCCCAGTATCAATGTTGACGTCACGATCGTCCAGAGTCCTTGGTCACTTTTACGCTCGCTGCGCGACCGACGTCACGTCGCAAGAACTTGCGCACTCAACGCACGTTCGCGAACGTGCGTGACCATGGCGCGCCACCCAAGGGGTGAGTATGCTCCGGTTTTTAGGACTCGCCCCCGGAGTTGGATTGCAAGGGACCTACGTTCGCGGCCGGTCCCGGCGAGGGGGTAACTATGTTCGATCGTAGGTCACTCATCATCGGATTGGTCCTGACCGTGGGATTGTCCCTGGGACCGGCGGGCCTCGCTTCGGCCGGTACGACGCTCACGAAGACGCAGTTCATCGCCAAGGCCAACACGCTCTGCAACGACGCGGCGACCACGTTCGCGCCCAAGGTCGCACAGCTCAAGGGGAAGTCGATGACCCCGGAGTTGATCGCCAAATTCGTCGGCGAGCTCCTGCCGGTCGTTCAAGTACAGATTGACAAGACCGAGAAGCTCGTGCCGCCGACCTCCGAACGGGCCAAGGTGGCGACGATGCTGTCGACGGACCAGGCTGAATGGAACGCCTTGAAGGCCAATCCGCAACTGATGGCCGCTGACGGCGGCAAGAGGAGCCCTTTCGTCACCGCGGACGGGCTCGCCAGAAAACTGGGGCTCCTGGGCGCCCCGGGCTCCAGTGTCTGTTCGAAGTAGTCGTCACTCGAAGACGAGCCTTCGGTACGGCCGTCGCTCCCACCGATTTGACGGATCGAGGCGAAGGCCCCGCGGCGCCGGGTGTTAGCCGACCGAGATCTCGGTCATCGAGTTGGATCCGTTGTTGGCGACCCAGATCCGACCGCCGATGTACGTGATGGCGAAGGGATTGTTGAAGCCGTATTTGGCGCCCGACAGTACGGTCACGAGCGCACCGGACTCGACGGCGAACTCCGACACCGAGTTCCCCGCCGTTCCCGACGTGCCGAGATTCGTCGTCCATACGTACTTCCCGCTCGACGCGATCGCCGTCACGACGCTCAGTCCATCGTTCTTGCCCTTGACGAAACGGATGAAGGCACCCGTCTTGGCGTTGAGTTCCGTGAGCGAACTCGTACGATCGTTCGAGACCCACACGTGACTCCCGTCGGAGGTGACGGCCAGTGGACCATCAAATCGATAGCTCGGCCCTTTCAGGACCTTCACCAACGATCCCGACGCGGCGCTCAGTTCTGCCACGGCGTTCGCGTCACTGTCGACGGCCCACACGTGCGTCGAGTCCGACGCCAGCGCGTTCACCTGGGCGATCCCGAGCGATGAGACCTTCACGTCCTTTACGAGATCCCCCGTCGCCGCGCTCACTTCGGCCAGCGTCGTTCCGCGCAGATTGGAGATCCACACGTCGCGGCCGTTGGACGTGATCTGGCTCGTACCGTGGAGCTTGTACGACGAGCCGGGGATCACGCGAACCAACGTGCCCGTCGAAGCGTTGAGTTCGGTGACGGAGTTGCCGGCGTCATTCGCGACCCACACGTGCGTCCAGTCGTCGCTCAATCGGGCCGGCCCGTTGAAGCCGAACTTCGCCTTCTTGAAGACGCTCAACTTGGCGCCGGTACTCGCGTCGAGTTCGGTCACTGAGTCGCCGGCGCTGTTGGCGACCCAGACGTAGGCACCGTTCGATCCGATTGCGGTCAACCCGTTGAAACCGTACGACTTGCCCTGGACAATCTTGACCATGGGGGCCGTGGCGGCACCGGCTGGGACAACACCGAGGAGTCCGCTCGCGGCCAGCGTCAGCGCCATCATCGTGCGGATCGGAAATTTCATGGGGATCTCTTTCGGGGTGTGTCGAGCCACCGAAATGACGTCGGCGTGACGCGTCGAATTCACGTCGTCTGCGTCTCTACAGCGTAGGACATGCGCCAGGTGATTTGTCATCGGTACCGAAGGTCGCCCAGTGGCGCGTCGGTATCAGTTTTCCTCGGCGTGCGCGAGATTAACCTAGGCCGCATGACGAAATGCGGTGGCTGATGCACGGTTTCGACTCATTCCTCCACCACCTCTTCGGTTGGACCGGCACCTTCAACGAACCGGGTAGTTGGTACGGCTTCTGGTCCGGCTTTGCCGGCGGATTCGGCATCTTGACCATCGTCATCATCGGCTATCGCAAGATCAACTGCCACACGCAGCGGTGTTGGCGAATCGGCCATCACGAATTGACCGTCAAGCACTCACCCGACGACCCCGGGACGACGTACCGCGTCTGTCGTCACTGCCATCCCGAGATCAAGGGCAAGCGCTTCTCGAGAGAGGAACTTCATCAGATGCACCGTGACCACGTGGAGGGGAGCAGCCAATGACTTGGTGGGATCGATGGGTGTGGCCGGCCGGTGGGTCGGGCGGGATTCCGGGCGACGTCGTCGCGACGGCCGTATGGGTCGTCATCGCGGCCATCATCACGGTCATCGCGTGGCCGCCGCTTCGTCGACTCTTGTGGCGCGTCCTGGGACTGCACGCCCTCCACGCGAAGCTCGACCACATCATCCTCGAGCACCCCTCCATCGCGAATGAGATCCCCGGTCTCGAAGCGCAGTTCCAACCCAAGCGTCAGCCACTGCCCGACGGCAGTGCCGCGCCGCCGACGCCATCGGCCGGTTCGGTCCCGCCTAGTTGACGCCCTAGTCACCGTGAGTCCGAGGGACGACGCGTACTTACGCGGGCCGATACGTCGCGAGGTCGTCCGCCACCTTCTCGACGGTGTTCTGATCCACACCGGATTCGGCGGCGGCGTCCGGCCAGGTCTCGAGAGCGGCCGCCACGTCACGCAGCGCGGTCTCGATGCCCGGCACGTCGTGGCGGTCACCGAGGGCCCGCAGGTCGTCGAGCGTGATGCCGTCAAAGCGACCGTTGACACTCATCTGGTGCTGAGCGGTCCAGTCGCTCCCCCAATTGGCGTGCGTCACGTCGTAGGCCGGGGCCAGTGCCCACGGGCCGTTCTCGGGTGACAGGAAGGCCACGTTCTTCGAGTGGTCGTCCCGGTTGACGCCCATCACGTTGAAGGCGATCCGTCGGAAGATCTGCCCGCGATCGTTCGCGTCAAGTCCCAGTCGATCGGCCACGAGGAAGTAGCTCGAATACGAGTGCGTGCGCGCGAGGTTGAAGTCGAGGTGATCGAGCGCGCACAGGGACTGCAGGTGGAGACGAACGTTGTCGGGGCCCCGGTCGAATCGTTTGGTCATGAAGTGGGCCCGCGGACCCTCGCTCAAGAGAAACGAGGGGCTCATGTCGATCCCGGCGCGCACGGCCATGAGGTGGTACGCGTACTCCACGCGGCAGTACTGCTGGGAGGTGACCGAGGGATCGGCGCGCACGCCGGTCGGGTCGCCGACCCCGTCCAGTTTGATCAACCACTGCTCGAACCCCGTCGGGGCCTCGAGCTGACCGGACCTCATCTCCTGGGTCGTCGGGTTGTACGCCACGACGGCCTTCGCTCGAGCGCCGCCCGCGGTGGAGCCGACGTTGATGAGTTGTTGCAGCGCGTCGTGCGCGCCGCGCGAGCTCAGGTCGCCG
This sequence comes from uncultured Acidimicrobiaceae bacterium, assembly GCA_963802735.1. Taxonomy (GTDB): domain Bacteria; phylum Actinomycetota; class Acidimicrobiia; order Acidimicrobiales; family RAAP-2; genus RAAP-2. The sequence continues at coordinate 741,925 of CAWDJY010000012.1, forward strand.
TGGATCACGGCACGCGCGGCGACGACCAGCTGCGCGACGTCGACCATAGTCACGTCGCCGGGCAGTGGTCCGGTCGGCGGGGCGAACGTGAGCGCCCCCATCGTGCGCTCACTCGCGTAGGCCAACCGGTCGAGCGAGGTGATGTCGGCCGCCGCGACGCCTCGATCGGCGAGCCACGCCGTGACCAGGGCGTTCCCGAACTTGTCGGGGAGAGCGTCGGCCACCATCGCCGGCAGTCCGTAGTACGTGTCACGCGACAGTTCCGGAAAGACGAAGACACCCCGTTGTCGAGGCAGGTGAAGGGGTGAGAGGTCGACGCCCGTGCGGATCCACTCGTCGTCGCACTCGAAGGCGTAGTAGTTCGTGCTCGGATCGAGCGCGAGGTAACCGACCACTCGGCCCCAGGCCGAGACCCGGATCACTTCGACCGGGCTGAACGCCACTACCGCGCTCGAACGGCGGCGCGAACCCGCTGTACCGGGTGGCGAGTTTGTTGCTCGGCCAGTCGCCACTGCTCACGAGGACTGATCGACGGCTGCGGCGGCGCCAGGGTCTCGAACCACTTCGAGCGACCGAGCGAACGCACCACCTTCACCACGGTCGTCAGTGAAGAACCGCGACCGAGTTCGAGCGATTGCAACGAGGAAAGTGAGACGTTGGCGCGCGCCGCGAGTGCTCTCTGAGTCAGACGCGCGTCTTGTCGTAGCGTTCGGATCTCAGCGCCGATCTGCTCTTCCCACTCCTTGGTTGACCTAAATACTTCATTTTCCATGTGTTACACCCTTAGAATCCGCTTAAGACTCGTAATTCTACACTTTAACGTGGAACAGCGTAACGGACGTGTGGAAGACGCCACTTCAAGTCGAGCCACCCGCGCGAAACTCGCGTCGCGATCAGATCTGGCCGACGCAGTAGTCGTGGCGAAGCAGGAACGCGTGAAGGCTCGAGACGTACGACCCGTGATCCAACGCGTACTCGTGGTACAAGGCATCACTCAGCAGGCCTTGGCGCCGCAGACGCTCCACAGTCGTCCACGCCGTCGCCCCTCGCCCGATCGCGCACTCGTCGGCCACCCACGGCGCGACGAACCCGAACCTCGAATAGGCCTCCGCCGGGTGCTGTATGGACTTTTCGACGTACGACCAGAGCGCGCGCGCGTTGGCCGCGACGAGCGACGGGTGCTGCAGCGTCACGTCCGTCAGCCCGCCGGCGTCGACCGCGTCGAACACGATCGGTTCGGCGGAACACCCGCCGCACGCGAAGGCGTAGTCGAATTGGCCGTCGGCGGTGGCGAGCAGGACCTGGTTCCCGGCGACCTTCGGGATGAATCCTTCGGCATCGAAGTAGGCGTGCGGGTCCTTGTAGGAGTTCGGGCTCATGTCCACGACCTTGGCGTAGCGATCCTGCGAGCGATCGAAGAGGTAGATGACCGGGATCTGACAGCAGTTGGCACCGCCGGACCAACCCTCGATCATCACGCCGGGATAGCGCCCACGCGAGAAGGCGATCACGCACATGACGTCGATCGTCGATCCCTTCGAGTTGTCCGGTCGCGGCAACGTCCAGCGCTGCGGACCCTGCGTCATCGTGGTCGTGCCGCTGAACGGCACGCCCACGGTGGGGCCGCCGTCGGACGCCACCTGCACGGTGGAGTGGAACGAGGCGGTGAACCCGCCGTAGGACGTGCTCAGTGTCGTGCTCTGACCGACCCTGAGTTGCGGGATCGACTGAGCGGGCACGCACTTGTACCCCGCGACGAGGACGCGGAGCGGCGAGTTTGAAGTCAGCGTCACCACCAACACGGTGGCCGCGATCACGACGACCGCCCCGAGCGCCACGGCCGTCCATTGCCACGCGAACGACCGCGGTGGTGACGAAGCCCCGTTGTCCAACTCGACTCCCGTCAGTCAGCCTCGCCCGATATTACTGACGGCGTCGAGCGAATCGACTCGCCGCCTTAGATCAAACCGAGCGACGTGACCTCGTCGCGCTCCGAGAGCAGCTCGTCGGTCGTTATCCTGATCCGATCCTTGGCGAAGTCGTCGGCGACGAAGCTCTCCTTCACCTTCCACGAACCGTGACCGTCCGAGGCGACGGGGAACCCGAAGGTGAGTCCCTCGGGCACGCCGTACTCGCCGTGACTCGTGACCGCGACCGAGGCGCAGTCGTCACTCGGCGTCACGCTGACGAGGCTGGCCACGGTGTCGATCGCGGCGTTGGCGGCACTGGCCGCCGAGCTCAGTCCGCGCGCCTCGATCACGGCGGCGCCGCGCTTTTGCACGGTGGTGATGAACTCGCCCTGGAGCCACGCCAGGTCGGTGATCACGTCGGTCGCCTTGTGGCCGTTGATCGTGGCGTTGGCGAAGTCCGGGAACTGCGTCGCCGAGTGGTTGCCCCAGATGGCCACGTTCTTCACGTCCTTCACGGGGACTCCGGCCTTCTTCGCCAACTGGGTCTCGGCGCGATTCTGATCGAGTCGAGTCATCGCGTACCACCGGTCGTCGGGCACGTCCTTGGCGTTGGAACGCGCGATCAGACAGTTCGTGTTGCACGGGTTGCCGACGACGAGGATTCGCACGTCGCTCGCGGCGTTGGCCGAAATAGCTTCACCCTGGGGCTTGAAAATGCCCCCGTTCACCTTCAACAGGTCGCCGCGCTCCATGCCGGCCTTGCGCGGCACCGACCCGACCAGCAGCGCCCAGTTGGTGTTCGTGAAGGCGAGGTTGAGGTCGCTGGTGGCCTCGATGCCCGCGAGCAACGGGAAGGCGCAGTCGTCGAGTTCCATGACGACGCCCTCGAGGGACTTCATCGCGGGCTCGATCTCCAAGAGACGCAGCACGATCGGCGTGTCGGGACCGAGCAACTGGCCCGAGGCGATGCGAAAGAGCAGTGAGTAGCCGATCTGACCGGCGGCGCCGGTGACGGTGACGTGGACGGGGGTGGTCATGGTTCCTCCAGGTTTGATTTAGAGACGGTCGACGATCGCGGCGCCGAACTCCGAGCACTTCACTTCGGTCGCACCCTCCATCAGTCGCGCGAAGTCGTAGGTGACGATCTTCTCCGAGATCGTCGCCTCCATCGCGCGCACGATGTCGTTGGCGGCGTCGGTCCAACCGAGGTGTTCGAACATCAAGACGCCCGACAGAAGGACCGAACCAGGGTTGACCTTGTCCATCCCGGCGTACTTGGGCGCCGTGCCGTGGGTCGCTTCGAAGATCCCGTGGCCGGTCATGTAGTTGATGTTCGCGCCCGGGGCGATCCCGATGCCGCCGACCTGGGCCGCGAGCGCGTCCGACAGGTAGTCGCCGTTCAGGTTCATCGTCGCGATGACGTCGAACTCCGAGGCGCGCGTGAGCGACTGCTGGAAGCAGATGTCGGCGATGACGTCCTTCACCAGCAGTTTCGAACCGGGCTTGCCGTTGCAGTCGTTCCAGCCGACCGCGACGTCGTCGAACTCGTCCTTCACCAACTGGTAGCCCCATTTCATGAAGGCGCCCTCGGTGAACTTCTGGATGTTGCCCTTGTGGACCAGGGTGACCGACTCACGCTCGTGCTTGAGCGCGTAGACGATGGCGGCGCGGATCAGTCGCTCCGATCCCTCCTTCGAGATCGGCTTGACACCGATGCCGCTCATCTCGCGGATGTCCCAGCCGAAACTCTCCTTCAAGAAGCTGCGCAGCTTCTCGGCGTCGGGCGAACCGGCCTCGACCTCGAGCCCGGCGTAGACGTCCTCGGTGTTCTCACGGAAGATGACCATGTCGACCAGTTCCGGCTGCTTGACGGGCGACGGAACACCCTGGAACCAGCGCACCGGTCGCAAGCACACGTAGAGGTCGAGGATCTGGCGTAGCGCGACGTTGAGCGAGCGGAATCCTCCGCCGATCGGCGTGGTGAGGGGGCCCTTGATGCCGATCAGGTAGTCACGGAAATCGGTGACGGTCTGCTCGGGTAGCCACTCGCCGGTCTCGTCGAAGGCCTTTTGACCGGCGAGGACTTCCTTCCATTCGATGGTCTTGCCGTACTTCTTCGCGGCGGCGTCGAGGACGAGCTTGGACGCGGGCCAGATGTCGACGCCGATGCCATCGCCTTCGATGAACGGGATGATTGGGTTGTCCGAGACGTTGAGTTCGCCGTCGGCGTTTTGTGTGATTTTGTCAGCCATCAGGCCATCCTACGGCGATTATCGGAGGGCCTTTTTGGGTCGAAAGTCCTTGGTGACGAGTGTGCGAACTACTCGAAGAGCGCGTGATAGATCTCGCTCGTGGCCGTCGAACGATTGAGCGTGTAGAAGTGCAGTCCGGGCGCGGCCCCGGCCAATAACTCTCGACAGAGCTCGATGGCGGCACGAATGCCCTCGGCGCGGACCGCACCGGCGCCGCCGCGTCGATCGGCCTCGATGAGGCGCTCGACGAGCGCCGGCGGCACTTCGGCACCCATGACCTTCATCCGTTCGATCCCCGAGATCGTGGTCACGGGCATAATGCCGGGCAACACCGGCTTGGTGACGCCCAGGTCGGCCAACTGCGCCACCAGTCGCGTCCAGTCGGCCGCCTCGAAGAAGAACTGCGTGACCGCGAAGTCGGCCAGCGCCAGCTTGTCGGCGAGGTGGCGCCGGTCCGAGACCAGGTCCGGGGAGCGGGGATGACCCTGCGGGTGCGCCGCGACGCCGACGGAGAAGTTTCCCGCCTCGCGCACCAGGTCGATGAGCTCGATCGCGTGCTCGAACTCCGAGCGCGCGGCGAGCGGGTCGTTGGGGATGTCGCCGCCGAGCGCCATTATGTTTTGCACCCCGGCGTCGGCGTAGTTCTTCAAGAGGTCGCGCATCTCGGCGCGCGTGTGCCCGACGCAGATGACGTGGGCCATGGCGGTCACGTAGCCGTCGCGCTCGATTTGTGTGACGAGGTCGTAGGTGCGCTGGCGCGACTCGCGCCCCCCGCGGTACGTCACCGAGACGAACGACGGCGCGAGTGGCTTGATGTCCTCGAGCGAGGCCGCGAGGATGGCGCTCTCCTCATCGGACTTCGGAGGAAAGAATTCGAATGATCGGGTCGGGCCAGCTGCGAGCAGCTCGTCGATGCGCACCGAGTTAGTTCGCCCGTCCGAAGTCGTCCTCGAGCCGCACGATGTCGTCCTCGCCGAAGTACGAACCGTGCTGGACCTCGATGAACACGACCGGTACCGTGCCGTGGTTCTCGCAGCGGTGCGCCTGGCCGATCGCGACGTCGATGCTCGAGCCCGGACCGAGGTCGTGCTCGACGCCGTCGAGGATGACGGTCGCCTGGCCGCTCACGATGAACCAGTGTTCGGCGCGCTTCGCGTGGAACTGGTAGCTCAGTCGCTTGCCCGGCGTGACGACGATCCGCTTCACCTTGTGGTCGAACATCTCGTCGTCGAGCACGGTGTAGTTGCCCCACGGCCGCTCGCTGTACTCGCGGCCCTTGTCGTCAGTCGTGTCTACGGTCATCGCACCTTCTCCGCGGCTAGGACGGCGTTGCGTAACAGCATGGCACGGGTCATGGGACCGACGCCACCGAGGCGCGGCGTGATCCAGGCAACTTTCTCAGCAACGTCCTCGGCGATGTCACTCAGCAGTTTCTTGCCCGCGAACGTGGTTCCCGCGCCCACGACCGCGGCACCGGGTTTCACCATGTCGGCGGTAACGATTCCGGGCATCCCCGCGGCCGACACGATCACGTCCGCGCTGCGCGTCAACGCGGCCATGTCCTCGACCCCGGTGTGCACGACCGTGACCGCGGCGTTGCAGTTCGGTCGTCGCATCGACATCAAGAGGGCCAGGGGCCGTCCGATGGTGAGACCTCGTCCGATGATGACGACGTGCTTGCCCTCGACCGGCACGTGGTACTCCGCGAGCAGTTCGACGATCCCCGCCGGCGTGCAGGGCAACGGTCCGGGCACGCCCATGACGAGTCGTCCGAGATTGGTCGGGTGCAGCCCATCGACGTCTTTGGCGGGACTCACGCGCAGCAGCACCTGCTCTTCGTTGATGCCCTCGGGCAACGGGAGTTGCACCAGGATCGAATGGACGTCGGGATCGGCGTTGAAGCGATCGACGACCGCTTCGATCTCTTCTTGGGTCGCGCTGGAGGGCAGGTGCACGTCGAAGGAACGCACGCCGATCTCCTTGCACTCCTCGACCTTCATCTCGACGTAGCGCGCGCTGGAGGGATTCTCCCCGACGAGCAACGTGCCGAGTCCCGGCGTGCGTCCGTGGGCCGTCAGTCGGGCCGCGCGATCGGCGAGCTCCATCTTGATCCGTTGGGCCAGACGTTCACCGTCGAGTAGTTGGGCTGTCATAGCGCTCCTTAGTGCCGGAAGTGACGCTCACCGGTGAGCATCATCACGATCTCGGCGGCGTTGGCCGCGTCGATGACCTCTTGGTCCCGGACCGAGCCACCCGGTTGCACGACGGCGGTGACGCCGGCGCTCGTCAACGACTCGAGGCCGTCGGCGAAGGGGAAGAACGCGTCCGACGCCGCGGCCGCGCCCTTGGCGAACTCGCCGGCCTTGGTCGTCGCGATGTTCGCCGAGACGACGCGCGACTGCTGACCGGCTCCGATGCCGACCGCGACGCCGTCACGCGCGATCACGATCGCGTTCGACGTCGTTCGCGCACACACGCGCCACGCGATGACGAGGTCCTGGAGCTGCTGCGCGCTCGGCGTGACGTTCGTCACGCACGTCCACTCACCGACGGGCACGAGCAACTCGTCGGCGTTCTGCACGAGCGCGCTGTGGCCGAAGGTTCGCACCGAGCGACCGAGGGGCTCGGGCGGCGGCGCGCTGAGCAGTCGCGTCGCCTTTCGACGCTTCACGAGGATGTCGATCGCGTCGGGCTGGATCGAGGACGCGATGATGACGTCGGCCTGGGGACCTTCGGCGATGAGCGAGGCCAGGGTCGCGTCAAGTTCGCCGTCGACGGCGACGATCCCACCGAAGGCGCTTTGGGCATCGGCCGCCAGCGCCTTCCGGAACGCGTCAGCGAACGTGGGCCCGACCGCGGCGCCCGAGGCGTTCGCGTGCTTGATGATCGCGACGGCGCACAGTCCCGGCACGTCGAGCGCCAACTCGTGCACGAGTCGCCAGGCCGCGTCGGCGTCGAACAGGTTCAGGTACGAGAGCGCGGAGCCGGCGTGCTGGGTGACCCCGTCCCACCACGGCGTCGTACCCGCGAAGCGATACCGGGCCCCGATCTGGTGCGGGTTCTCGCCGTAGCGCACCACGCTGGCGCGCTCGAGCGTGAGGTGCAGCGTGCTCGGCACGACGGCGTCGACGTCACTCGGCGCCGTACCGATCGCGCCGCCCCCGTCGAGCCACGCGACGATCTTGGCGTCGTAGGCGGCGGTGTGCGCGAAGGCCGCGCGCGCCAGCGCGTGTCGCGTGGCGTCACACAGCGCCCCGGTCGCCACGATCTCTTCGAGGACCGCGTCGTACTGATCGGGACTGGTGAGGATGGCGACGTGCTCGTGGTTCTTCGCCGCGGCGCGCACCATCGACGGACCGCCGATGTCGATCAACTCGATCGACGGGTCCGAGTCGAACGGGTACAGGTTGCTGACCACGAGGTCGATGGCCGTGATCTCGTGCGCCGCGAGGGCCGCCAGGTGCTCGGGTTTCGAGCGGTCGGCCAGGATGCCGGCGTGCAGTCGCGGGTGCAGGGTCTTCACCCGTCCGTCGAGCATCTCGGGGAAACCGGTCACGTCGGCGACCTCGAGGTGCGCGATACCCGCGGCGCCGAGCGCCGCGGCGGTGCCGCCGGAGGCGACCAGTTCGACGCCGTGCGCGCTCAGTCCCGTCGCGAGTTCGATCAGCCCGGTCTTGTCCCAGACGCTCAGTAGCGCTCTCACCTAGTCCTCCAGCGTTCCGGCGATCGAGGAGGGCTCTCGGCCCTCGCGCATTGCCGCCATCACCCTACCGACCACCAGCGGGTACAACTCTCGTTCGACCGACTTGATGCGTTCGTGCAGGGTCTCTTCGGTGTCGTCGGGCTCGACCGGCACCCGTCGTTGCGCGAGGATCGGACCGTCATCCAGCTCCTCGGTCGCGACGTGCACCGTGCAGCCGGTCTCGGTGACGCCCGACGCCAGCGCCTGGGCGACGGCGTGCCACCCCTTGAAATCCGGCAACAGGCTCGGATGGGTGTTGAGGACCCGTCCCGGATAGGCGACGTGGAAGGCGCCGGTCACGATCGTCCCGAAGCCGGCCATCGCCACCAGGTCGACGCCGCGCGACTGCAGCGCGTCGGTCAGTTCGCCGGTGAATCCCACGCGGTCGAAGCTCGGCGCGAATCCTCCGAATCGCTCACGCGACACGAGGAGCGTCTCGACGCCGGCCGCGAAGGCGACGTCGAGGGCGCGACAGCGCCGATCGGACGCGACGAGGGCGACGTCGAGCCCGGCGCGCACCATCGCTTCCAAGATGGTGCCCGAGCCGGACACCAACACGCAGAGCCGAACGTCGTCCAACCTCTACAGCGCCTTGACGATCTCGCCCATTTTCTGGCCGGCCTCGGTCGGGTTCAAGCAGACGTGCACGCCGGCCGCGGCGAGCGCGTCCATCTTCGCCTGCGCCGTGCCCTTGGACCCCGAGATGATCGCGCCGGCGTGGCCCATCTTTCGTCCGGGGGGCGCCGTCACGCCCGCGATGTACGAGACGACCGGCTTGGTCATGTTCGCCCTGATCCACTCCGCGGCGCGCTCTTCCTCGGAGCCGCCGATCTCGCCGATCATCATGACCGCCTTGGTCTCGGGGTCGGCCTGGAAGGCCGCGAGACAGTCGATGAAGTTCGTCCCCGGGACCGGGTCGCCCCCGATGCCGACGCAGGTCGTCTGACCGATGCCCTGCTGGCTCAGTTCGTAGAGCGCCTGGTACGTCAGCGTGCCCGAGCGCGAGACGATGCCGACCGGTCCCCCGGCCAACGCGATGTCGCCCGAGGTGATGCCGATGTTGCACTTGCCGGGGCTGATGATGCCCGGGCAGTTCGGACCGAGCAGGCGCACACCCGGGAACTCCTCGACCAGGCGGTTGTAGGTGACGGCCTCGTCCTGGGCCGGGATGCCCTCGGTGATGCAGACGATGAACGTGATCCCGCCCTCGGCCGCCTCAATGATCGCCGCGGAGGCGAACTTCGGTGGCACGACGACGAACGACGCCGTCGCCCCGGTCGCGGCGACGGCCTCTTTGACGGAGTTGAAGACCGGGACACCGTCGACGTCGCTTCCGCCCTTGCCGGGGGTGACACCGCCCACGACCTTGGTGCCGTAGTCGCGGTTGCGCAGTCCGTGGAAGCGGCCCTGGCCGCCGGTGAGTCCCTGGACGATCACCTTGGTGTTCTCGTCAACGAAAATGCTCATGTCTCTTCCTTTAGGCGTTCGCGAGGGCGACGGCCCGGCGGGCGGCGTCCAGCATCGTGGGTTCGGTGATCAGTGATTCGTTCAGGTGCGACGCCAAGATCGCGCGACCTTCGACGGCGTTGGTCCCGTCGAGGCGCAGCACGATAGGCGTCGAGATCGCGACGCGCTTCAGTGCTTCGAGCACACCGTTGGCGACCTCGTCGACGCGGGTGATGCCGCCGAAGATGTTGACGAAGATCGCCTTCACCTTCGGGTCGGTGTTGATCACCTCGAGCGCCGAGGCCATCACGTCGGCGTTCGCGCCGCCGCCGATGTCCAAGAAGTTCGCCGCCGAACCGCCGACCTGATTGACGACGTCGAGCGTCGACATCGCGAGTCCGGCGCCGTTGGCGATGATGCCGACGGTGCCGTCGAGTCCGATGTAGTTGAGACCCTTCTCCTTGGCCAACTTCTCGCGCGGGTCCTCGAACTCGTCGGCGCGGAACTCCTCCCACTCCGGGTGACGGAAGGAGGCGTTCTCGTCCAGGGTCACCTTCGCGTCGAGGGCGTGAACCTTGCCGTCGGGCGTGAGGATCAGCGGGTTTATCTCGGCGAGGTCACAGTCGCCCTTCGTGTAGCACTCGTAGAGATGGACGAGCAGCTCGGCGGCCTGCTCGCGCGCGACCTCGTCGAGCTCCGCGTCGTTCACCCAGCGCCGAGCCGTCTCGACGTCGAGCCCGCGGACCGGGTCGATCGAGAGGAAGGCGATCGCGTCAGGGTTCTCCTCAGCCACGACCTCGATCTCGACACCGCCCTGAGCGCTGAGCATCCCCAGGTGCACCTTGTTCTGGCGGTCCAGCGTGAATGAGGCGTAGTACTCCTTGGCGATGTCGCTCGATCGCTCGATCCAGAGCCGGTGCACGACGTGACCTTTTATATCCAGACCGAGGATGTTGCCGGCGTGGAGGCGCACTTCGTCCACGTCGTTCGCCAGTTTCACGCCACCGGCCTTGCCGCGCCCCCCGACCTTCACCTGGGCCTTGACGACGACGGGGTACCCGACGCGATCAGCGACCGCGACGGCCTGTTCGACGGTGTCGGCGATGTCACCGGGTGACACGGCGATGCCGAAACGCGCGAAGTACTGCTTGCCCTGGTATTCGAACAGATCCATCTACTTCTACTTTCAACTAAGGGACTGCCGATGCGACAATCACGTCACTTCAGTGCTGGTGCTCGCGGGCGTCCAGGGTCGACTCGAGCCACGAGCCGATCTCGGCCAGCGACGCGCCGGGCGTGAATACCCGCGCGACGCCCAAGGCCTCGAGGCCGGCGATGTCGTCGTCGGGGATGATCCCGCCGACCAACAGCAACACGTCCTCGCGGCCCGCGGATTTGAGCAAGTCGATCACGCGCGGGACCAGCACCAGATGGGCGCCCGAGAGGAGCGAGAGACCCAACGCGTCGGCGTCTTCTTGGATGACGGCGTGGACGATCTGTTCGGGCGTCTGGTGGAGTCCCGTGTAGACGACCTCGAAACCGGCGTCGCGCAGCGTCCGCGCGATGACCTTGGCGCCCCGGTCGTGCCCATCGAGTCCGGGCTTGGCGACGACGACTCGGTACGTGCGATCCATGGAGTACTCATCTTACGTAACTTTTCCGGGGTCATTTTCGGAGCGAACGCCGGCGACGGCGCCCGAAATTCTCTTTAGTAGCGTCACGTGGGGAGCCGCCGAGTGCTCGGCGCCTCACTGAACGGAAGCCGTCGCCCATGGAAAACAACTTCGGCCAGCCCCAGAGCGTGATCGTCCTCGGCGGCAGTTCGGACATCGCGCGCGCGCTCACCAAGCGGCTCTGCGCCGCGCGCGCCCACACGGTGGTCCTGTGCGGACGCAACCAACGGCTCCTCGACGAGTCGGCTGAGGAGGCGAAGGACTACGGCGCGAGCACGACCGACACCGTGCTCTTCGACGCCGAAGAGGTCAACGACGCCGCTCGGGTCGTGACCGAGGCCTTCGAGAAGGCCGGCGGCGACGTCGACCTCGTCGTCGTGGCCGTGGGGCTGCTCGGCGACCAGTTCGCGCAGGAGAACGACGCGGCGGCGGCGGCCAGCGTGGCGCTGGTGAACTTCGCCTGGCCCGTCGCGGCGTTGGCCGAGGTCCGACGTCGCCTGGTCGCCCAGGGCCGCGGTCGGATCCTGGTGATGTCCTCGGTCGCCTCGATCCGGGTCCGTCGCAACGCCTATCTCTACGGCGGCGCCAAGGCCGGCCTCGATCGGCTCTGCGACGGGTTGGCCGACTCGCTCGAGGGCACCGGCGTCCGGCTGCAACTACTTCGTCCGGGCGTCGTGCGAACCCGCATGGCCAAGGACCAGGCGCCGGTCCCCTTCACGACCGGACCCGAGGAGGTCGCGGGCTACGTGATGAAGGGGCTCGAGACGAACGACCGGGTCATCTGGAGTCCGCCGATCATGCGCTACGCCTTCGCGATGTTGCGCCACCTCCCCAAGCCCGTCTGGCGAAAGGTCGCCGACCGCTAACCCGACGCGGTCGTGGTGGTCGTCGTGGTCGTGTTGGTGGTCGTCACGGTCCTCTTGAGCTCATTGTCGCGCAGGGACATGGTGAAGAAGTCGTTCGCCCAAAACGATCCGAAGTAGCGACTCGGCGCACCCGGCATCGACGACAAGAGGCTCTCGCCGTCGGTCCCGTTGATCACGTTGTCGGGTACGCCAGTGAAGGATGAGAACTGGACCCAGTCGAGTCCGTAGTCGAGTTCCATGCCCTCTTCGACGCCGGCGCGCAGCATCACGTCGGCGAGGTCGCTCAGCGACATGCCCGGTCCAGCGACGTAGACGAGCGCCCCGGTCTTGGTGATCCCGAGACCCGATCGCCACACGTCCCAGTTGGGATCGACGACCCGGCCCCACTTCGTCGACGCCGGGTCGCGCAGCCCGCGGATCTCCTTGGCGTTGTCGACGATGAGATCGAGATTCTGGCGCACCGAGGCGATCTGATTGGTCATCACGACGTCGCGTCCCCACTTCGCCACCGTCATGCGACCGTTCTTGAAGATGACCACCGACGCCGCGCCCTTGCGCAGTTTCTTGATCGTCCTGTCGTCGGTGAAGTAGCCGCCGTGCGCGTTCTGCATGGCGAAGCCGGCGTTGAAGGCCGCGACGAGCGTCTTCGAGCGCGCCGCGCTGATCGGGGGGTTGTGCCAGAACGGTCCGCCGCCCGGAACCTGCGCGCCGGGGTACAACTGCGCGGTCAAGAGGTTCGTGTCCATCCAGACCACGCCCGCCACGTAACTCGTGTGCACCTTGTCGGGTCGCACGAAGGCCTCGTACATCGTGGGGATGCCGTTGGCGGTCGTGCGACCGACGACGTGCCAGACGCCCTCGCCGGGCAGCGGGTCCTTCGCCGGCGGGACGATGTTCTCCGGCGGCGCGAGCACCAGTGGCGATTTATAGGTCTGAGTGAGCGGTCCGCTGCCGAAGGCGCCGGCCGGCGGCGTGCCGCCCTTCCTCGGCAGGTCCCAGTGGTAGGCCTCGTTGGCGCCCCAGTTCACGACGCTCGCCAGGCCGTGTTGTCGGCCCCACTGGGACGCGCGCGTCGAGAGGCTCGCGCCGTAGGACGGGTTGAGGAGGGCGAAGCCCAGGGTCGCGACCAGATAGACGAGAAACGTCAGCGCGGCGAGGAACAGCACGACGACCGAGCGCCGGCGCCAGTAGACCAGTCGGGGCAGTCGGTGCGCGGTCGGTCGGGGCGCGGCCGGGGGTCTATAGGCCGGTCGCGTATAGGGCATGGGACCTCATTCTGGCACCAACGCGGCGCGAAGCCCAGGTTGCGCAGGGGGGGCGTTCGGTCGGTCTTAGGTCCGGGGCAGCGAAGAAATGGCGAGCACCCACGACGACGCCACTCGCGCGTCAATCGCAATCGGGATCGTCACCATCCGGATCCTGCCAATCGGTGTCGTTGCAGACGCCGCTCAACGTTGGTGCGACCGTGGCTTGTCCCGAGACGGGGCTCTGCAGGTTCAGGTCCTCCCAGGCCAGGGCGGTGAACGGTCCGCTCACGTTGAAATTGCCGACGAAGTCATAGACGTTCAGTGTGAGCGACGAATAATTCGTGTCGGGCACGCCAAGTGGGTACCAGAGTTCGTAACTGCCGTCGGGGTCCACCATTCCGTTGATGCCCTCGTCGTTCGACGAGAGGCAGCACAGCTGCGTCGAATCCAGTGCGGCGCCGACGCCGGCGTCACTGGTGATCTGCGCTTGTCCTTGAATGAGTCCGAAACCCGTCCCTTGGGGCGGGCCGCTGTCGATCGCCTTGCCGAGCGTCAGAAACTCCTCGTCCGCCGAATACTCCTGCGGTGCCAGGCCCAGGATCTCGCCCGCCCCGTAGAGCAGTTGGCTCGTGGAACCGACGAGGGGCGTCGAGAGATCGAGGATGAGTTGTACCGCCTCGGGCATTTTGTTCGTGAGCCCGGTGATGAGTCCGTCCACGGAGACCTTCAGTAGCTCGTCACTTTCAGTTTGCAGTTGCGCCTCGTCAGCGGCGTAACTCTGCACGTCGCCTTGATAACTCGCGCGCACCATATCGGCGACGGTGAAGCCCTCGTTCTCCATCGCCAAGCCGATGTTGTACAACCCGACGCCGATCGGTAGTGCCTCGGCGATCTGTCCCAGGTATTTGTTGTTCGTCGCTTCGTGCAACAGCGCAGCGGCGCCGGTCGCGACGGCCGTGTACTGGAGCCAGATGTTGTCGCCGGCCGATTCGAGGATCTCCTTGGCGTCGTTCACCGACGCGGCGTTCTTTATCGAGCCGATGATCACCCGCAACGCCGACGGCGCGAACAGGCGGGGCCGCAACGACCCGGACGAGGTCGAACCGAAGGCGTTGACGAGGTAGGCCCCGTATATCTGGTCCATGGTCTCGATGAACTGTTCGTCCACCACCGGCGTCTCACCGGAGCTCGTGGTCGGGCCGTCGATCACCGTGGTTGGATCGGCAATGATCCGATTGACGTCGTTGAGGGACAGCAGGGTGCCGTTGAGCAAGCTGTTGAGTGTCTCTTGGGCGGAGGTCGTGTCAATGCCGTACTCGGCCCCGACGGCCTCGAGTTCGTCAAGTCGCTCACCGATCAAACTGGCTTGGAGGTCCAAGAAGTACTTACTGATCTCGCCCGGTTGCGTGCCGTAGGTCGTGTCGGTGGGCAGCGGGGCGATGGTGATCGTTCGCGTCACCGAGGTTCGAGTGCCCTGAGAAATCGTCAGCGTCGCGCTTCCGTGACTCAGGGCACCCGCGCTGGACAGGACGAGGGGCACGGCCACGACGATGGTCGAACCCTTGACGGAAAGTGGCGCCTCGGACGCGATGAGTCGCCCCGACGGCCGCGACTTGAATCGCACGGTGATCGCCGTTGAGGCCTTCAACCCGGACACCTTGAGGGTGAGCGGGGTGAGTGGATAGCAGTTCGACGTGGACAGCGACGTCACCTTGATCGTCGCGCTCGTGGTCGCTCTCGCCTTCGGCGAACCGGCGATGCCGAAGACGAAGATGCCGCACAGAAGCATGGCCGTAAACACGCACGTCGATTTTCGAAGCACGAGAATCTCCTTAAATCGCGCGGTGGCGTCTCAAGCGATTTTCGGAGGCTACATCAACCTCGACGAGGACGCCGCGGTGGCGAGTAAGAGGATTCTTCGCCTCGTCGAACGGCGAAGTGCGTTGAGTATCGACCGTTCTACGCGCGATGCAGCGGGGTCATCGCGAGCACCAACTGCTTCGTGCCGTGCTCTTCGAAGTCGACCGCCGCTCTCGAATGCGCACCCGTTCCTTCCACCTTGGTGACGACGCCCGGTCCGAACCGGTCGTGGACCACACGGTCACCGACCACCAGACCGAGCTTCTCGGCGCCGGTCGAGCGGACCGGGGGTGCCGCCCCCGTGCCGAAGGCCCGGCCCTCGGTGAACTCGGTGCCCCGGCCGGTGAATCCGTCCGTGTCGCGGTAGTCGATCCGGCGAAGCGGCGTCGTGGCCGAGATGTCGTGGACGAGCTCGGCCGGGATCTCCTGGAGGAATCGGCTGGCCAGCGCGTCCATCCGGTTGCCCCACATCGTGCGACTCCACGCGTGCGTGAGCACCAAGTGTCGCATCGCGCGCGTGATCCCGACGTAACAGAGGCGCCGTTCCTCCTCGAGTTCGTTGTCGTCCGAGAGCGCTCTGCGGTGCGGGAAGACCGTCTCCTCCAGTCCAGTGATGATCACCGCCGGGAACTCGAGTCCCTTGGCGACGTGCAGCGTCATCATCGAGATCGCACCCGCGCCGCCGTCGAGTTGGTCGGAGTCCGCCACCAACGCCATGCGCTCGACGAAGTCCATCAACGTGTCGTACTGGCTCGCGGCCGACGCGAGCTCGCCCAGGTTCTCCAGGCGCGAATAGGCCTCGTCGGAGTTCTCGGCGCGCAACGCGTCGCCCATGCCGGACTCGCGCACGATGGCGTCGATCACCTCACGCGGCGCGAGGTCGTTCGCGAGCGCGCGCAGTTCATCGAGCATGAAGGAGAACTTCTGGGCGCCGCTCAGCGCGCGGCCCGTCAGTCCGGCCTCCTTGGCGTAGTGCGTCGCCTCGGCGAAGGAGAGTCCGTGCTGGGCGGCGTACATGCCGAGCTTCGCTTGGGCCGCTTCGCCGATGCCGCGCTTGGGTTCGTTGATGACCCGGCGCGCGGACGCTTCGTCGCGCGGGTTGACGATCAAGCGCGCGAACGCCAGCGCGTTCTTCACTTCCTTGCGGTCGTAGAAGCGCATGCCCGAGATGACCCGGTAGGGGATCGACGCGC
The DNA here is from genome assembly GCA_963802735.1 of uncultured Acidimicrobiaceae bacterium. Lineage (GTDB taxonomy): Bacteria > Actinomycetota > Acidimicrobiia > Acidimicrobiales > RAAP-2 > RAAP-2. Next base: position 758,114 of record CAWDJY010000012.1, read on the forward strand.
GCAGCATCTCCTCTTCGAGGACTCGGCTCTGCGCGTTCGTGCGGTAGAAGACGGCCATCTGGTTCCAAGACAGCTTCGACTCGGTCGCCAGTCGGCGAAGCTCGGTCGCCACCCAGCGGCCCTCGTCGTACTCGTCGCCGGCGCGGTAGAGACGGATCTTCTCGCCCTGGACGTCGTCGGTGAAGAGGTTCTTGGCGTGGCGACTCGAGTTCTTCGAGATGACGGCGTTCGCGGCGTCCAGGATCGTCTGGGTCGAACGGAAGTTCTGTTCCAAGAGGATCACCGACGCGTCCGGGAAGCGCTGTTCGAACTGCAGGATGTTGCGCACGTCGGCGGCGCGGAAGCGGTAGATCGACTGGTCCGAGTCGCCGACCACGCACAGGTTGCGATGCTTCTCCGCGAGCAACATGACCAACTGGTTCTGCACGCCGTTGGTGTCCTGGAACTCATCGACCAAGAGGTACTTGAAGCGGTTCTGGTAGCTGGCGCGGACCTCGTCGTCCTTCTTCAACATCGCCACCGCGTTGAGGAGCAGGTCGTCGAAGTCCATCGCGTTCGCGAGTTTCAGTCGCGCGTTGTACAGCTGGTAGATCTCGGCGATGCGGCGATGGTGGGGGTTGCCGTCGCCGCTCTCGGCGTAGGCCTCGGGTGAGAGCATCTCGTTCTTCGCGGCCGAGATCGCCGCCGCGACGCTGCGCGGCGACAGGCGCTTGGTGTCGAGGTTGAGTTCCTTCATGATGCGCTCCACCGCGGTCTCCGCGTCGCCGGCGTCGTAGATCGTGAAGCCGCGCTGGTAGCCGAGGACGTCGGCGTGTGCTACGCAGCATGCGCAGGCACGCCGAGTGGAACGTCGAGACCCACATGTCGCGCGCGTCGGTGCCGACGAGGTCGACCACGCGGCGGCGCATCTCGTCGGCCGCCTTGTTGGTGAAGGTGATCGCCATGATCTCCCACGGGCGCGCGTCGCCCATGGCCAAGATGTGCGCGATGCGCCGCGTGAGGACTCGCGTCTTGCCCGAACCGGCGCCGGCGATCACGAGCAGCGGTCCCCCGCGCTGCACGACAGCCTCGCGTTGGGGCACGGTAAGCCCCTCGAGAAGCGACTCGGGATCCAGTCGCTCGTCGACGTTCGCGCCGTCAGTTCCCCAGAGCGACTCCTCGGAGAACGAGTTGCGGCTCACTCCCACTCAATGGTGCCCGGTGGCTTGCTGGTCACGTCCAGCGCGACGCGATTCACGCCGTCGACCTCACGGATCAGACGGTTCGCTATCTTCTCGATGACGTCGTAGGGCAGCCGGGCCCAGTCGGCGGTCATCGCGTCGTCACTCGTGACGGCGCGAATGATGATCGGGTACGCGTAGGTTCGCCCATCGCCCATGACCCCCACCGTACGCACGGCCGGTAACACGGCGAAGCTCTGCCAGAGTTCGCGGTACAGCCCCGCCTTCTTGATCTCGTCCACCACGACGTGATCGGCGTTGCGCAGGATCTCGGCGCGCTCGCGCGTCACCTCGCCGACGATGCGGACGCCCAAGCCCGGACCGGGGAACGGCTGGCGCCAGACGATCTCGGCCGGCAGGCCGAGCTCCTCGCCGACGTGACGGACCTCGTCCTTGAAGAGGTTGCGCAGCGGCTCGACCAGGTCGAAGGAGAGGTCCTCCGGCAATCCGCCGACGTTGTGGTGGCTCTTGATGTTGGCGGCGTGGCCCGAGCCCGATTCGATGACGTCGGGGTACAGCGTGCCCTGCACGAGGAACCGCGGACCGTCGCCGCCCTTGCCGAGTTCGCGCGCCACGGTCTCGAACTCGCGGATGAACAGCTCACCGATTATCTTGCGCTTGGCCTCGGGGTCGGTGACGCCGGCGAGCGCTTCGAAGAACCGGTCCTGGGCCTTCACGTGGATCAGCTCGACGCCGAACTGCCGGGTGAACGTCTCTTCGATCTGCTCGCCCTCGTCCTTGCGCATCAGTCCGGTGTCGACGAACACGCAGGTGAGTTGTTGGCCGACGGCCTTGGTGACGAGCGCCGCGGCGACCGCGGAGTCGACGCCACCGGAGAGCGCGCAGAGCACCTTCTCGTCGCCGACCTGCGCGCGGATCGCGGCGACCTGGTCTTCGATGATCGACGTGTTGGTCCAGGTCGGCGGGATCGCCGCGACGTGGTGCAAGAAGTTCGCGAGCAGGTCCTGACCGCGCTCGGTGTGGGCGACCTCGGGGTGGAACTGCACCGCGTGGAGCCGACGCGTCACGTCCTCCATCACCGCGACGGGTCCCTCGGGCGAGGAGCCGGTGACGACGAAGCCCTCGGGCGCCGTGGCGATCGCGTCGCCGTGGCTCATCCAACAGGTCACGCTCTGGGGCCACTCGGTCATCAGGACCGACGTGCCGACGCGCGTCAGCGTCGTGCGACCGTACTCCCCGACGCCGGTGTTGGCGACGTCGCCGCCGAGCTGTTGGGCCATGAGCTGCGCGCCGTAGCAAATGCCGAGCACGGGGATGCCGAGTTCGTAGATCGCGGGGTCGAGTGACGGCGCCGGCACCTCGTAGACCGACTTGGGACCACCCGAGAGGATGATCGCGGCCGGCGCCTTCGCGCGGACCTCGTCGGCGGTGATGGTGCTCTGGACGATCTCGGAGTAGACGTGCGCTTCACGCACACGTCGGGCTATCAATTGGGCGTACTGAGCGCCGAAGTCGACGACGAGGACGTGCTGGGTCAATGTCCCATGCCGACGCCCTGGGAGCGTTGCAACTGCTTTCCTTCAGTCTGGAGCGACGGCGCGAGCATGATCTCGGCCTTCTGGAACTCCTTCAACGTCTCGTAGCCGCAGGTGGCCATCGACGTGCGCAGCGCCCCGAAGAGGTTGAGTCGTCCGTCGTTCTCGTGGGCCGGTCCGAGCAGGACCTCCTTCAGCGTGCCGCGCACCTGCGTGCGCACGCGCGTACCGCGCGGCAGCGTCGGGTGGAAGGTCGCCATGCCCCAGTGGAATCCCCTCGCCGGCGCCTCGACGGCGCTGGTGAGCGGTGAGCCGATCATCACGGCGTCGGCGCCGCAGGCGATGGCCTTGGCGATGTCGCCGCCCTTGGACATGCCGCCGTCGGCGATGACGTGCACGTAGACACCGGTCTCGTCGAGGTGACGCATACGCGCGCCGGCGACGTCGGCGATAGCGGTCGCCTGCGGTACCCCGATGCCGAGCACCGCACGCGAGGTGCAGGCGTTGCCCGGACCGACACCGACGAGGACGCCGGCGGCGCCCGTGCGCATCAGGTGGAGCGCGGCCTGGTAGCTCGCGCAGCCGCCGACGATGACGGGCAGTTCGAACTCGCGGATGAACTTCTTCAGATTCAACGGCTCGACGGTCTTGGAGACGTGCTCGGCCGACACGACGGTGCCCTGGATGACGAGGATGTCGAGGCCGGCGTCGAGGATGGTCTTGGCCATCCAGTCGGTGCGCGCGGGCGTGACCGACGCCGAGGTGGTGATGCCCGCGGACTTCATCTCGGTGATGCGCTGGGCGACGAGCTCGAGCTTGATCGGCTCGAGGTACATCTGTTGCATGCGCGCGGTCGCCTTGTCGTCGTCGAGTTCGCGGATCTCCTCGAAGAGGGGCATCGGGTCCTCGTAACGGGTCCAGAGTCCCTCGAGGTTCAAGACGCCCAGGCCACCGAGGCGACCGAGTTCGATCGCGGTGTCGGGCGACATGGCGCCGTCCATCGCCGAACCGAGCACCGGCAATTCGAACTTGTAGGCGTCGATCTGCCAGGAGATGTCGACGTCCTCGGGGTCACGCGTTCGTCGAGAGGGCACGATGGCGATGTCGTCGAACCCGTAGGCCTGTCTCGCCGATTTGTAGATGCCGATCTCAACTTCTGCCATGGTGACCTCCGCCTAAGAAACAGCAAGACCCGAAAACGGGTTTGCGTTACTGCGATTCTACTTGACGGATTTACGGCCACGCCCTCTTCGACTCGGGCCACTCGACGCCCGAGACGACGCAGAGCAACTCGGTGATGACGCGCGCGGTCGCGCCCCAGATGAGGTCGCCCGGCACTCGGTAGAAGTAGATCGGGAAGTAGCCGTCCGCGTCGGCGCCGGGCCGAGGGCGCGCACGACGCCATCGCTCCTCGAGGAACGACCCGTCGGCCAGGAGTTCGGTGAGCGACACGGTGAACGCCCGTTCGACCTCGGCCGGATCGGTCACCAGCACCGGCCGCTCCTTCAAGAAGCCGACGACGGGCCAGATCGCCGAACCGTACGCCAACGTCACGAGCGGGCTGAGCCACCCGACGACGTGCACCGACGTCTCGTCGATACCGACCTCCTCGCGGGCCTCGCGCAGGGCCGTCACGGTCGGCGTCTCGCCGTCGTCACTTCGTCCGCCCGGCAGCGCGATCTCACCGCGGTGCTCCCGCAACGAGAACGACCGGCGGGTCAGTACCAGGTGCGTCTCGCCGTCCTCTTCGAAGAGGGCCACGAGCACCGCCGAGCGCCTCGTGATCGGCTGACCTTCTATATCGGCGACGGCGAGGGCGCTCGGATCACCGGGGATCGCCGCGGTGTCGAGGTGACGCGTCGCGGCTCGGAGTCGTGCTTCGACGAGCGCCAACGTGAGTCCGCTCCGATCCGCCTGGGCCACGTTGCTCCACGGCGCGAGCGCACCGGCTTGGATGTCGTCCGGTTCGGGAAGGGCCTGGGGGTAGTCGTGACCCTCGAATCGCGCCGGCCGCGAGCCGTCTGGCGCCATGGTCAATCTCCCGTATTGTTTGTGTTGCGCTGAAGACAGCGCCACGATTTTATTCGGTCCCCCTCTCGCCCATCCAGGAGATCTCGCGTTCATGAAGTCCGTCGCCCGTTACGCCTATCGCCGCCGATGGCTGATCCTCGCCCTGTGGGTCGTCCTGTTCCTCGGCATGAACGCGCTCTCCCAGACCTTCGGCACCGCCTACGCCAACACCTTCACGCTGCCGGGCACGAACTCGACCCACGCGCTCTCGCTCTTGCAGTCCGGGTTCAAGAGCAAATCCGGCGACGTCGACGAGATCGTCTTCCAGGCCACGACCGGCACCATCGCCAGCCACCGAGCGGCGATCCTCGCGATGGACAAGCGCGTCGAGAAGGTGAAGTCGGTCGCGAGCGTCGTGTCGCCCTTCGTCGGCGGCTCCCTGCAGATCAGTCCGAACGGCAAGATCGCCTACTCCGTCGTCTACTTCAAGACCCAGGGCTACAAGCTCAAGGCCGCCCAGATCCAACCGGTGGAGACCGCCGGGATCACGGCGCGCTCGCCGTCGCTCAATGTCCAATTCGCCGGGAACGCCTTCGAGCAACTGGCCTCGCAGAAGAGTCCGCCGGACCTCAAGTACGGACTCATCCTCACGGCGATCGTCCTCTTCCTCGCCTTCGGCTCGCTCTTCGCCATGCTCCTGCCCTTGGGGGTCGCGCTCTTCGCGGTCGGCATCGCGACCGCGGCGACGACGCTGCTCAGTCACGGCATCTCCATCGCCACGTTCGCGCCACTGCTCGGCTCGCTCATCGGGCTCGGCGTCGGCATCGACTACGCGCTCTTCATCGTGACCCGGTGCCGACAGGGACTCAAACGGGGCCTGAGCGCGGAAGACGCGATCGTGAGCGCGATCAACACCTCCGGTCGCGCCGTGCTCTTCGCCGGCTCGACCGTGTGCATCGCGCTCTTGGGGATGTTCGTCCTGCAGCTCTCGTTCCTCTACGGCGTCGCCATCGCGGCCTCGCTCACCGTGTTGATCACGATGTTCGCGTCATTGACGTTGCTCCCGGCGTTGATGGGCTTCATGGGCACGCACGTGTTGAGTCGCCGCGAGCGTCGCAAGCTCGAGGCGAACGGCCCCGAGCCGACGGTGCTCAACACCGCCTGGCAGCGCTGGGCCAACACCGTCACGAAGCACCCGCGCAAGCTCTCGCTCGTCGCGCTCGTCGCCATCGTCTTCATCTGCGTCCCCTTCTTCTCCTTGCACCTCGGCAGCTCGGACGCGGGCACCGACCCGGCCGGCTCCACCACCCGCCAGGCCTACGACCTCCTCGCCCAGGGCTTCGGCCCCGGCTTCAACGGCCCGTTGCAGGTCGTCGGCTCGATCCACAACGCCAAGGACGAGGCGACCATGCAGGCGCTGGACGAGAAGTTGCAGGGCAAACCCGACATCGCCACGGTGGCGCCGCTCCAGATCTCTCCGAGCGGCAAGGTCGCGGTCATCTACGTGGTGCCCAAGTCCAGCCCGGACTCCAAGATCACCGAGAACCTCATCGCGACGATCCGCACCCAGTACGTGCCGGCCGTCACCGCGAAGAGCCACACGGCGATCTACGTGGGCGGCCTGACGGCGATCTTCGTCGACTTCGCCTCGGTCTTCACCTCCAAGATCCCGTTGTTCGTGGGCGTCATCGTCTTCCTGGGCTGCCTGCTCTTGATGGTGGCGTTCCGCAGCATCGTCATCCCCTTGACCGCCGCGGCGATGAACATCTTCGCCGCCGGCGCATCCTTCGGACTCGTGGTCGCGGTCTTCCAGTGGGGCTGGGGCAGCTCGTTGATCAACGCCGGCACGGGACCGGTCGAATCGTTCCTGCCGCCGATCATGCTGGCGATCCTCTTCGGTCTCTCGATGGACTACCAGGTCTTCTTGGTCTCGCGGATGCACGAGGAGTGGCTGAACACCGGCAGCAACGAAGAGGCCATCAACCGAGGGCAGGCCAATACCGGGCGCGTCATCTCGGCGGCCGCGATCATCATGATCTGCGTCTTCTTCTCCTTCGCCTTCGGGGGCGAGCGCATCATCGCCGAGTTCGGTATCGGTCTCGGCGGCGCCGTATTGATGGACGCCTTCATCTTGCGCACGGTCCTCGTGCCGGCGTTGATGCACTTCTTCGGCGACGCCAACTGGTACTTCCCCAAGTGGCTGGACCGCGTAACCCCGCACTTCGCGGTCGAAGCGACCGAGGACGTCGCCGTCTGATCCTTAAGAAACCCCTAAGTCCTCAGGGTTTTTGACAATCCCGTGACTCGACGGTTCGACGCGCGCCTGTAAGTTCGGGTCCAGGACGAAAGAGGATTCGAGTGTTCATCCATAGGTCATCGCAGATAAGTGTCAACGGGCCATTCGGTCCCCGAGGTCCTGGTTTCCACGGTTTCTTCAACGGAGGTCCCGGAGGGGGCCTCGGAAGGTTGATCATCATGTTCTTGTTCCTGCTCGTCGTCGGCGCGATCGCCTACTTCGTCATCCGCCATTTCGACCGCGCCCAGGCGCACCACCACTCACACGTGCCGATGTCGAACACCACGTCCGCCGACGCCGCGGCGGCCGACACCCTGAAGATGCGATTCGCCAAGGGCGAGATCGACGAAGACGAGTTCACCCGTCGCATGAGCATCCTGAAGGATCACCAGTCCGTCAGTTGACGGGCACTCCCTTGTCCTCGATCTCCCACGCGTGATCGAGCACGTGCCACGCCATACGGCGAAGTGAGTACCGCGGCGGCCACTTGGCACCGGGCAACTCGGCGAGCAACGACGAGACGACCGTCGCGCGCTGCGCCGCCCACGGTGTGCGCGGCGCCACCCGCGTCCCGAGCGCCGAGCAGTAGTGACGTTCGGCCTCTCGGGTGTGGTCCACGACCTTGTCCCGGTCCCGTCCCCCGCCGCGCGGTCCCTTCGTCAAGGTCGCCGGCGCGGTCGTGACCACTTCGTCGAAGTACGCCCAGCAGTCCTCCAGCACGGCGATTTGACGCTTCAGCTCGCGCGGCGTGATCGACTCGTGGTCCCACGGCGTCTCGACGGCGGGCGCCCCGAAGTCCGTCGTCGCGTTGCCGGGGACGGCGCCCACGACCTCGAGCGTGCCCGGTCGAAAGGGCGTCGAGAGCACCGCGGCGTAGCGGTCGCGGTACTCGAGCAGTGCGTCGAGGGCGGCCTCCTCGGTCTTGGCGTGACGACACCAGCCGGGCCACTCGATCGCCGCGGCGAAGACCGAGCGCTGGCCCCGCTCGAAGTAGACGCGTGTCGCCACGACTCCCCTCTCCGACGTGAACCTCCGCCACGTTCGTCCGACAGGTTAGTGACCGATTACGACACGCCCTGGGTAAGGTGATGTCCGATCACCGCGGAGGGACCCGGTATCACGATTGACAAGGACGACCAATGGCGACAACCCGTAACGCACGAGCCCACTGGGAGGGCACGCTCTTTGAAGGTCAGGGCACCGTTGAACTCACCTCGAGCGGCGTCGGCACCTTCCCCATCACCTGGGCCTCGCGGGCCGAGTCGGCCGACGGTCGTACCAGTCCCGAAGAGCTGATCGCCGCCGCGCACGCGTCGTGCTTCTCGATGGCGCTCTCGAACGGCCTCGCCAAGACCGGCAACCCGGCCACCTCGCTCAACACCTCGGTCGAGGTCGACTTCGTGCCCGGTACCGGCATCACCGAGATCCGCATCACGCTGTCGGGCGAGGCCGAGAACCTCGACGCCGCGGGCTTCACGGCCGCGGCCGAAGAGGCCAAGGCCAACTGCCCGGTCTCCAAGGCGCTGGCCGCGGTGCCGATCACGTTGACGGTCGTCTAAGGGCCGATCAGACGAACGATGAGTGGGGGTCACGAAGAGAGAAGTCCGTCGGACGCCGCTTCGCGACTCCCCACCGACACCGGAGACGGAGCGGTCGCTGGCGACTACGGACCGCGACTCTTCGTCGCGCAGTTCCTCGGCCTCGTCGGCATCGTGCTCTACAACTGGTGGGTCTGGGTCCTCGTCGCGACGAACCTGCTGAGCAGCACTGACGAGTTCTTCAGTGACCTCGAGGCGACGGGCCGCCCCGACGCCACGCTCCTCCAGCACTTCGACCTCGCGGCGGGCGTCGTGATGCTCGCCGCGTTCCTCCTGCGCGGTCCCTGGGGACCGAACGGCAGACGCAAGGAGTGGCGCTGGCTCCTGCTCTTCGCGGTCGCGGGTGCGGTCGGTGGTCACTACGGCTACGCCTGTCCCGAAGGACTCAGCGCCGCGTGCCGCAGTGCCGAGTGGCACCTGCGACTCCCGCTGCACCACTACCTCCACGTCATCTCCGGCGTCATCGAGTTCGCCGCCATGACGACGGCCGTCTTCGTCGCCTGGAAGCGGACGAGGGAGGACGCCGGCTGGGTGTCGCGCGGTGTCAAGGGCGTCGGTGTCGCCATGTTGATCGGCTATCCGTTGCTGGCCGTCGCGTACCTGAGCGACCGCTTCGGCGCCTACGTCGAGCCGATCTTCTTCGTCTGTTTCTCGGTGATGGTGGCGATCGAACTACTGGAGCCGAGGCGGCGTCCGGGTCGAGTGGACGAACCGTCCGCTAGCTGAGCGCGGGCGCCGGCAGCACCTCGACGTAGTCGACCAACTCCAACTTCTCGGAGGTGCCGGTCCAGAAGGCGACGGCGCCCGAGACGAGCAAGAGCAACGTCGAGGCGATCAACGCGATGTCGAGTCCGTGGGTCAACGCGCCGTACGCGGCGTTGATGACCTTGTTGATGGTCGACTGGAACTGCTTGCGCGTGGCCGCGTTGAGACCGGCCTCCTCGGCCTGGGTCTGACCGGTCGTTACGGCCGTGATGACGAGTGTTCGAAACGAGGCCGGGATGCCGAGCTGGATCAAGCGCGCGGTCAGGTTGACCGTGAGCTGTCCGTTGACGATCGATCCGAGGATCGCGACCCCGGCGACGGCGCCGAGTTCGCGGCTCGTGTTGACCGCCGAGGAGGCCATGCCCGAGTTGGCGGCCGGCAGGCTCGAGAGCGCCGTCGCGTTGACCGGGACGATGACGATGCCGAAGCCGATGCCCGCGAGCCCCATCGTCCACCCCAACGTGTCCACCCCGACGTGGGGTCCGATGGCGGCGTAGGTGAGTAGGACGCCGAGACCGGCGAGCAGACAGCCGACGGTCATCGGGATCCGCGAGCCGATATGCCCGACCCAGCGACCGGTGAAGAGCGAGGCGACGACGATGCCCCCGAGCAAGGGCAAGAAGTCGAGCGCCAGGCCGTAGGCGCTGACCGAGGCGACGACCTCGAGGTAGAGCGCGACGAAGAAGAAGATCGAGAAGATCGAGAAGTAACTGGCGAACGCGATAAACGCCGCCCCGGTGAACGAACGCCGTCGGAAGAAGCCCATCTCCAGCATCGGGTCCTTGGCGTGCTTCTCGGCGAGGTAGAAGATCGGGATCGTCAGGAAACTGACGATGAACAGGGTGATGACCCAACCACTGGAATATCCCGTCAACTCACCCTGGATGCAGGCGAACGTCGCGGTCCCAAGCACCACCGCGCCGAAGAAGAATCCGGCGAAGTCGACTCGCTTTCGCAGGGCGTTCACGCTCTCGGGCAACGCGATCGCCGCCACGAGGAAGGCCAACGCGCCGAAGACGAGGTTGAACCAGAAGACCGCGCGCCACGACCAGATGCCGACGAGGATCCCGCCGATGACCGGACCCATGGCGAGCGCCAGGCCCGACACCGCCGCCCAGGCCCCGAGCGCGCGGGCGCGGGCCTTGTGCTCGGGATAGATGTGGCGGATCATCGACAAGGTCGCCGGCTCCGAGGCCGCCGCACCGATGCCCATGACGATGCGCCCGATGACGAGTTCACTCGGGTTGACCGAGATCGCGCAGACGATCGATCCGCCGCAGAAGATCGCCACGCCGAGCAACATCAGACGTTTGCGACCGAAGTTGTCCCCGAGCGCGCCGAACATCAGCATCAGGCTGGCGAAGGCTAAGGCGTAGCCGCCGACAACCCATTGCAACTGGGACACGTTGGCGTGAAGCTTGGACTGCACACTGGTGAGGACGGCGCTCGCGACCGTGTTGTCCAGGAACGTCAAGAAGAGGATGGCGAGGAGTGCGCCAAAACTGAAGTGCGCGCGAATGCCGCGAACGATGACGTCTCGTACCTGCAACGACTCACGCTCGAGCGCGTTCGGGGAGTCGGTGTCCTCGATCATGCTCCCCTTTCCTCCCGATAACCCCTGCTTCCGGACCCCTCAAAATCGTGATTGATCAGTCCGCTCCATGCTGTCAAACCAAATGCTCGGTCCAATGTATGGTCCCGCACCACCCCTTCGTACGCGCGCGGTCGACGTCACCCTGACCGACGGGTCGATGACACGACGCCGACGACCCCTGGGGGGTCCGGGTTACTTCTTGGGAGCGGCGAAGGTGATCTTGAAGACCGCGCTGTCGCCGCCACTGGCGTTGCCCACGCTCACGGCGCACTTCTTCAGGTTCGACGTCGCCGTGCCGCACTTGCCGTTGCCGATGGTGCCCGTTGCGACCTTGAACTTCGTCTTCGGCAGTACACCGGCCGCGGTGATCTTCACCGGGGTCGCCAGGAAGATGTCACAACCGGCTTCGCCCTTGGCGTTCGCCTGGCACTCGGTGATGTACACCTGGTCCTTGGGCTTGAAACCGGTGCCCGAGACGGTGACGACCTTGTGGTTCGTCAGACCCGTTGAGGGCGTGACGACCAGTTTCGGCGTCGCGGCGGCGTTCGCGCCGGTGACGCCGACCAGACCACTCGCCAATACTCCCGTACTCATCAGAGCGGCAACAGCCGCAACTCGAATCGTTCGCATCGATATCACGTCGTCTCCCTATCGCTTCTGTGAACAGAACGCACATCGCCCGTCGCCGCCATCACGTGGAGCGTGGCGACGATCATGGACCTCAATCCACTCGTGCATGCATGGTACCAAGCGGGTCCCGAATTGGTGTCACGAGGAAAACCCTGACACTTGGATACCGACCCGGTCGAGCAGATTATTTCAACTCTGAGTGATTGCCTTCATCTGCTCGACCATCGGGCCGTATTGGATCGAGGAGCACTTGATTCGGAAATGCTCCTCGATCCCGGTGCCCTTGCGTTCTAGTTCGCCACCCAGGCGAGACCGTTCCGTCGGCGGACCGCACCGCCCGATGGCAACGACCGACGGTAGCGAGACCCCCAAATCACTGGACGGCGTCCTGCGAAGAACCGTTGTCCAGAGAACCGCTCAACATTAGAGCCCACCACTGTCGAACACCACCTGGCGGTTCCGGGACGCCGACGTATTCGAAGGACGCCTTCGAATTCGTGGTGACCACCTCCAGAATCGCTGCGAGCGCCTTCTCGTGGACCGAGATCTCCTCATCGGGGATGTTCGCCGGAAGGCTTGCCCTGGACGATTGCACCAAGGTATTCCCGTCGAAATTCAGATAGCGATTGAGTTCCGCGGCCAACGAATTGCCCGAGATGCTGGCGCGGACGTACAGGTCTCGCAAGGTGAAGGGCCTCTCGGGCGCGCCACTTGGCGTCTGACTCCCCAGCTCCGACGGACCACTGGCGATTGACATCTGCTGTCCCCAATTCCGCCCCTGCAGGAGTAATTTCTACAGTAAAGCCAAACCGTTGTCAAATGGTTGTGACGTGCCAGTCGATCTGTAGTCAAGACTGGCGCACCTCGACACGGCGTTTCCCGCCATCGAACACGGCCCCTCGGTCGCGACCGGTGCGAGTTGGCTGGAAGCCGCGAGGAGGATACCCAACCCACGACTCTGGTTCGCTCACGATTGCCGCACTAGCGCCCAGCGGATCACTGGCGGGCGGTGCCGGGTTTGCGTCACCTCGCTTCTCGGACGGCTGCACAAGTCGTCTGGCGAGCGGACCTCACGTTCACCCGCTCACCACCGTGAGAGACCCGATTCGATCCAGTTCTGGCCGAGACCAGTGCAGATCGGCACGCAAGCACGTTCGAGTGGACAAAACTCCACTCGGCCGAGAAATTCACCTTCCACGTTGACGCGCCACCGCGACGTACTTTGACTCTTCTCAGCGAGAGTCTCTCCTTCGGGGAGCCGTCGAGCGCGTAGTGCCGGCACTACTGGTTCACACGCGAATCACAACGATTTGACAACGAACGATCGTTACGGTAGACCTCGGTTTTGTAGGGGCGGAATAGAGGACCGGCAGTGTCGATGACAACTGGTTCGTTGAACTTGAACGGACGCGCCCATCCAGCAGGATCAGTTGACACCTCGTCGGCGTCGAATTCGCGTCCTGGTCGCGTCGGCCCGATCGCTTCATGTAGGTCGTTGAACACTGGCGATCGATCGCGCCGACAACTCACAAACACCTTTGTTTACTTGCCGTTTCGCCGTCTCGCAAACACGGAGCGACGTGCTCGTACGTGTACCGAAACAGGTCCGGTATCGCTCACCTCAAGTCGAGAATTGAAGATTTCCTCAGTGGACGCGCGTTCGTCACGTTTCAAATTGACATGTGTGAACTTCGGTGACATAGTCACAAATGCGTTTGCGGACGGAGGGCAGTTGTCTCATAGGGTCGTCGCAGCTGGGCTGGTCTTCGCCCGATGAGCGCTCTCCCGACGCCCCGTTCGATTCTGCTCGGTCGAAAGGCGAATCCACGCCCAGGGCGCCGTTGGCAGACCCATGAACTCGCTCACAGGACTTCAGGATTCTGCGTTTTTATGCGGCGGTACCGAACAGCTCGGTTGTCTCGGTGATCCTCGAGTCCCGAACCCTCTCTCAAACCTTCTTCCAGAAAAACAAGATGTTGCGGCTTTGGCAGCCTGGCTTTAACCCATACCTGCCGGTCCGTACCAACCTGGACATCTCAGCCGAGATTGTCCGCGCAGTGAAGGGTGACGCATTGATCCACGGGCCCAAAGTGGCCGCCCGACCCGTGGGGAGCGACTGGCGAACCCGACGCCCTAGTCAAGTAATTCCAACCTATTGCTAGGAGAAAACAATGAAGTTACTCAGTTCAAAACGGAGGATGGCGGTCGTTGGCTTGGCCGTAGGCCTCATCGCGGGGGTAAGCGGGCTCGCTGTGGCCTTCTTCACGACTACGGGCACGGGCACGGGCAATGCCTACGTCGGTCAGCCGTCAAATGTGACGATTGCTCAGTTGGCACCCAATACGCAGATTGTCCCGGTATACGACAGCACAATCAGCCCGCTGCCAGTCAGCACGCCTAGTTATGGTGCCGAAGCGTACGCGTTCAACCAGATCGGCAATGAGGTCACGCTGACTGGGTCGGGCGAGACGCTAAACAATGCGGTGGTAACGATGAACAGCTGGGCGTGCGAAAGTGGCAGTTGGACCGGTAGTCCAAGTGTGTGCACGACTACCTCGGGAGCGACGTTCAACGAGCCGATCACGCTAAACATCTACGCTGTTGGCGCCGGCAATACCCAGGGCGCGTTGCTCACGAGTGATACTCAGACATTCGCGATTCCCTACCGTCCGTCCACGGACCTGGTGGATTGCCCAGCGGGTGGCGAGTGGTACAACGCGGCGACGAGTAGCTGCCAGCACGGCATGAACTTCAACATCACCTTTGGAGCATTCAGCCCGACGGTCGCCTTGCCGAGCACCGTGATCTACGGTATCTCGTACAACACCGACGACTATGGTCCCGTTCCCACTCACACCGCGGACGAGACGAACCCGGCCGACTCGCTCAACGTGTCGTTCGACACGGGATCTACCGACGTCTCCGTTGGATCTGACGCGAACCCGGGCAACATCTTCGTCAACAGTGCTTACGCGACCAATGGTGATCTCTTCTGTTCAACCGTCGTGCCCGACACGTTCGTGACGGCGTACAACGACTGCTCTGGAGTATCCGGCACGCCCCCGACGAACGACATCCCTGCGGTGCAGTTGAACGCGACGGCGGCGGCAGGTGGTTACATCGACCTATACCCAGGTGGCCCCGGTGAGGCAGTTGACTTCAGCATCCACAACCCCGGTGGTGGCGCCGCGGAGGTGCACTCGGTGACGTTCGCCATTACCGGCGGTCTGTCGGCGGGTTGCAGCCCGAGTTGGTTCTCACTGGTCCAGCCCACCATTCCGAACAATGTGTCGATTGGCGCGGGTGCGACTGAGAACTTCCAACCCTCTGGTGGGTCCATCACGCTGATCAATGAGCCCGTCGCGCAGAATGCTTGTGCGGGCGAAATCCCACAGTTGACGTTCACCTCCAACTAACCCAGTTGGATTCGGGAAATGCCGCAATTAAAGCGTCTTCCCGGTCCGTTTAGGGCCCTTGGCCGGGTCGCGGAACGTCCGCGGCCTGGCCAAGGGACCCAAATCATTTAGAGACAAACGCGTTCCAGATATCGGATAGAACAGTGCGGAAGCCCCAGTGAAGCGAACAAGGCTCAAGGAAGTGCTGAAAGGCAGCTCAATAGCGCTCCTTTCAGCCGTCCTCATCGCCTCGGTTGCTGCCGCCTGCACGTCGATCGCTTATGGCAATTCCAACCAGCCCGACTTCACAATCACCAACACCATTAGCAGTTCCGCGGCCATCCAGGCCCCAGCCCTCCTCTACCCCGGGGTCCAAGACTACCTCTGGTACACGGCGCACAATCGCCTGAAGGTTCCAATCACGGTCCGGACGCTGCGCATCTCCTCGGTGACGCCCCCAGCCGGCTGTGCCACCGCGAATCTCGACTACGCCTCCACCACGTTCACCGGATCCCTGGTCGTCCCCGCCCAGGGCACGAACTCTGTGCCCGTCCCGATCTCGCTCATCGAAACCCACACGAATCAGGATTCCTGTGAACACAAGGAATTCCTGTTCTCGTTCCAGGGAACGGCGACCTTCAGCGTCGTCTTCTCCACCACGACGAGTGTCAGTTCGTCGCACAACCCGTCAGCAATCGGTCAGTCGGTAACCTACACGGCGACGGTCATTTCCGGTGATGGGACCGGAAATCAATACAATTCTGGCGATCCGACCGGCACCGTGACCTTCTACGACGGTTCGACCGCAATCTGCACCGCCGTACCGGTCTCAGACGCCTCGAATGGCATCCTCGCACGGCGACCTGCACACCCCCTGCGTATCTCGCGACGGGGGTCCACCCGATCACCGCCGTCTTTACGAACACCGACGGCAACTTCTCCGATTCGACGTCGTCGGTGCTCGACCAAGTGGTCCAATCGGCTCACAAATCTGCCACGATCCTGACGTCGTGGCCCAATCCATCAGTCCTTGGCTTCCCCGTCACGCTCACCGCGAACGTTTTTGGCCTTCCTCCGGTCCCATCAGGTCCTACCCCAACTGGTTCGGTGAGCTTCTACCTGGGAACCCCAATCACCTCACATTCATTGCTTGGTACCGAAACTCTTGATCCGAGCGAGAAAAGCGATTCTCACGACGACAGCACTCCCCGTGGGCTCGAACAACCTCTTCGCGGTCTACAACGGCGACGCCAACTACGGCTCGAGCACCTCTCCGGTAATCGTCCAGGTCGTCCTCGCCAAGCCCGGCCACTGCGACGACTCCTACAACAACTGGTTCTACGGCACACCCGGATCGCCCAACATTCAGGGCTCCTCGGGGAACAACTTCTTCTGGCTGCCATCTGGCTCGTTCGTGGTCAACGGATCCAACGGCAACAACTGTTTCTGGGGTGGCGACGGGAACAACGGCTACTCCGGCGGCAACGGCCACAATGAAATCACGTGCGGCAACGGGAACAACGGCATCTCGGTCGGCAACGGCAACGACGACGTCCAGGTCGGGGACGGATCCAACCAAATCAACCTCGGCGGCGGTAACGACACGGTCACCGTGGGCAACGGAAACGGCAATCACGTGTCCGCGGGCAATGGCAACGACAGCCTGATCTTCGGCAGCGGCTCATCCAACCAGGTCTCCTTGGGCTCCGGAACTGACGTGGTGACCATCCAGGGCAGCCAGGACACCATTTCCGGAACTGGCAACGACACGGTGTACCTCGGTGGCGGCACGGGCAACACCTTCAACGGTGCGGCCCACCACACCAACGTTTGTCACCTACCCACCCCCCCCTCCTCCTGGCACGGAACCCCCGCTGCCTACTTCCACGACACGCTGACCAACTGCACGGTGGTGAGCCCATGAGCTCGAGAAACGCTCGCCAGCGCGGACGCTTCGGCCGTCGGATCGCAATGTTCCTGGTGATCCTCTGGGCGGCGGCCCTCTCGTTCGCTCTCGGGAATGCCGCCTGGTCCTACTTCGATCTCGGTGGTTCCGGCGGCGGCATCGCCAAGGTCGCGACCTTGAACCCCCCGACCAACGTCGCGGCGACGTTCCCGAACCCCGGCCAGCGAACCGTCGACGTCGCCTGGAACGCTCCCGCGGAACCCGCACGGGATCGTCCTGGACGGCTACTACGTCACCCGGTACCTCGGATCGACCCCCAGCCCGGCCTGCGGGACCTCGCCGACCGCGCTGACGACGGCGCTTTCGTGTCAGGACACCAACCTGGCGTCAAACCTGTACTCGTATTCGGTCACGGCGGTCTTCCGATCGTGGACCTCCGCTGCCACCAGCCCCTACGTCTCAGTCCCGGTGCCCGTACTGCACTCCCTGAACCTCGACGTGATCACCCCCTCACCCGTGGCCGGTCAGAACACGAGCGTCGGGATCATCGCCTACGACCAGTACGGGGCGGTCTTCACCAGCTACAACGGCGCCGAATGCCTTAGCTTCACCGGCCCGGGCAACGCCCCCAACGGACGGGTTCCCAGCTTCACCAACGCCGGCACCTGCAACGGCGGAAACGTCGTCGACTTCGTGAATGGCGTCGGAACGGCCAACATGACGCTCTACGACGCCCAGTCCACGACCCTCAATGTGACCGATGTACCCACTTCGGTGGCCGGATCGACCACTCTTTCGGTCACACCAGGAAGTTTGCAATCCCTCAGCGTGGCCCCGCAAACGCTAACGCCGGTGGCGGGAACGCCGTTCACGACCGATTTGACCGCCTTTGACGAGTACGGCAACGTCGATTCGAACTACTCCGGCAATGAGTGCGTGGCCTTCTCCGGTCCGACGGCGTCCCCGAACGGCACCCTGCCGTCGTACCCAACGGGGGCCAGTTGCTCGAGCGGATCGCCCGTCACGTTCGCCGCCGGTTACGCCGCCAACGGCGACGCGCCCGAGGTCACCCTGACCGACGCCGGAGGGGGGGTCCTCTACGCGAAGGACGTCCCGACCGGCGCCAGCGGCTTCGCCGGCCTGACCGTCTCGCCCGGGGGCGCCAAAACCTTCAACCTGGGGGCCGGTTCGACCCAGGTCGCCGGTTCGGACTTCCCGTTGAGCCTGACGGCGCTCGACTCCTACGGCAACCTCGACACCAACTACGCCGGGAACGAGTGCATCGTCTTCAGCGGCGCGGCCAATCGCACCTGGTGGGACCGCACCGAGCTACGGGTCTGCCGGATCGTGCTCCCCGGGCACCCAGCTCACCTTCATCGGGGGCCAGGCGACCGGCGCCGACGTCGCCTCGATCACCCTCTACGACGCCGAAAACCTGACCCTCATGGCGAGTGACCCCACCAGCGGGGCGACGGGGTCTTTGAACATGACGGTGGGCCCGGCGGCCCTCGATTCCTTCACCTTGTCGCCCTCCGATGCCTCGCCCGTCGCCGGCACGACGATCACCGTGGGTCTTACGGCCCTTGACGAGTACCAGAATGTCGATACGAACTACACCGGCACCCAGTGCATCGCCTTCAGCGGCGCTTCCAACGCACCTGATGGGACCGAACCGAGCTATCCAAGTGGCGTTCCGTGCCTGTCCGGCGACTCCCCGGTCGACTTCAGCGCCGGTTTGGCCACCAACGGGGCCGCTCCGAGCATCACTTTGTACGACTCCCAGCCCGTCGACCTCATGGCGACCGACGTCCCAACCCTCCACTTCGGCTCGACGGCGATCGACGTGACCCCGGGTACCCTCCACAGCTTCGCGGTCATCCCCGATTCCACCACCCAGACGGCTGGGGCCCCCTTCAACGTCCGCCTGACCGCCCTCGACCAGTACCAGAACGTGGACACGAACTTCACCGGCGCCCAGTGCGTCACGTTCTCCGGCCCCGATAATGCCCCCAACGGCACCGCCCCGACGTACCCGGATCCGGGGACCTGCGGCTCCGGTTCATCGGCCGTCACCTTTGCCAGCGGCTATGTCGACGGTCAGAACATCCTGAGCGTCACCCTCTTCGACGCCGAGACGGCCGACCTCACCGCCACCTTGACCACCGGCACCCAAACTGGCTCCCAGGACATCACCGTCAACGCCTCACCGACCATCGCCGGCATCGGGCTCACCGGCATTTCCCAGCCCACTACCCCCCTCCTGTCGTGCTCCGGGGGGGTAGGTTCGATCACCTGCACGTCGGCGGGCGAAGGAGCCAACACCGGCAATGTCCTGACCAGTTCGATCCAGCTCGAGGACCAGTACGGAAATGCGACCGTCAACTCCTCCGCCACTGCCCTCTTGGTCGACTTCCAGACGACGGGTTCGGGCAGCGCCGTCCCCGGCGGCACCGCCGCGCTCTCGATTCCGGTCGGTCAATCCGCCTCCTCGAGCACTTTCACCCTGACCCGTGACCTGGGAACGGGTGAGTCCGTGACGCTGACCGCCACGCTCGAGAACACCACTCCCGCCCAGACGTTGACGATCACCCTTTCCAGCTAGTCCCGATGCCACGTAGCCACATCTGGGTGAATTGCGCACTTTGCATCGAAATTGAAAACGTTGATTTTTCAATGTTTCGGCAATCACGCGAAAAGGCCAGAAAGTGCGGGCGAGAATCGATTCACCTGATGGGACCGAAACATGTCCATTTCGAGTCCAAATGTCACCCGTGGGACCCGCTTTTGCCCTCCACTCCAGCACCTGGAACCGATCCGGATCGTAAGAGGGCGCACTCACGGTCGAATAGATCCGACCGGCCCGTCGCTCGGAGGCCGCCGGAGGTCTGATAGCTCCGTTTTCGGAGTCGTCTTTGGCGCAGACCTGAGCCGCCCATTCGCCTCTTGGAAGACCCCCTCCTGACTCGGGTCCTGCGTGCCGATGAGTCGACGACGAGCACCGCCGCGACGCAGGACGTCACCCCAACCGAGACGTTGACAAAGACACTTTTCAGCAAGTCCCGGTGCCACGCAGCCACATCTGAGTGAATTCCGCATTTTGCATCGAAATTGAAAACGTTGATTTTCCAACCTTTCGTCAATCGCGGGAAAAGGCAGGAAAATCCCGGCGAGAATCGATTCACCTGATGGGACCGAAACATGTGCGTTTCGGGGTCAAATGTGACCCGTGGAACCACAAAATGCCCTTTGCTCGAGCACTTGGAACCGATCGAGATCGTCAGGGTGCGCTGACGGTCGAGCGGATCTGATCGGCCAGTCGCTCGTAGGCCCGCGTAAATCAAGTGGCCCCGTTTCCGAGGCCATCGTCGTCGCAGCCTCCGGGCCGCCATCCGCCTCGTTGATGACCCCCCTCCTGACTCGGGACCGAGCACCGATGAGTCGACGACGGCCGCCGCCGCGACGCAGGACGTCACCCCAAAACCAGACGTTGACGATCACACTTTCCAGCTAGTCCCAGCGCCACCCGGCTACCTTCAGATCGAATTCGTACTTTGCATCGAAATTGCAAACATTGATTTTCCAACCTTTCATCAATCGCGCGAAAAGCGTAGAAATTCCCGCCGAAAGTCGATTCACCTGATGGGACCGAAACATGTCCATTTCAAGCCCAAATGTCACCCGCGGGAGGCGCGTTGGCCCTCAACTCGAGCACCTGGAGCCAGCCCGGATCGTCTGAGGTCGCTCTGACGGTCGAATAAACCTCATCGGTCAGTCGCTCGAAGATCGCCGGAGATCTGAAATCTGCGATTCCGAGGTCATCGCCGCTGCGGATTCCGAGCCCCCATCCGCCTCGTCGATGACCCCCCTCCTGACTCGGGACCGAGCACCGATGAGTCGACGACGGCCGCCGCCGCGACGCAGGACGCCACCCCAACCAAGACGTTGACGGTCACATTTTCTCGCTGCTCCCAGTGCCAGACAGTCACCTATGGATCAATTTCGCATTTTGCATCGAAATTGAAAACGTTGATTTTCCAACCTTTCGTCAATCGCGGGAAAAGCCAAGAAATTCCCGGCGATGGTCGATTCACCTGATGGGACCGAAACATGTGGTTTTCGGGCCCAAATGTGCCCGCGGAACCCACATTGGCCTTCTCCTCGACCACCTGAAACCGATCCGAATCGTGAGAGGGTCCAGTGACGATCGAGTAAATCCGATCGGCCAGTCACTCGAAGGCCGCCGGGGTTCTGAAATCTCCGATACCGGAGTCATTGCCGCGCGGTCTCCGAGCCTCCCATCCCCCTCGTTGGAGACCCCCGAGCTGACTCGGGACCTGAGTACCGATGAGTCGGCGACGTGCACCGCCTCGCCCGAGAACGTCACCCCGACCCAGACGCTCACGATCTTCCGGTGGGGCGAAAACCGTCGCCGCTCAACGCCCTCTCGATGGAAACCATTCGGGATGTCAAAAGTGAAATCCTTGATTTTCCAACCTTCCTTCGAAGGTTCGAAAACTCCCAAAATAGACGGCGAGGATCGATTCACCTGATGGGACCGAAACATGTGCATTTCGAGCCCAAATGTGCCCGCAGAACCCACATTGGCCCCCTCCTCGACCACCTGAAACCGGTCCAGATTCATCTCGTGAGTCCCGGGACTCGCAGACCTCGCCCGCCGGTCACCGGGCAACGCCAGGCGAGTTGTCTTTCAATCGACATCGGGGTCTCTCAACGGACTTGAATCACCCGACATGAACCCAATTGGCACCGGTACACGGATCCCGAACTCCTCCTCCAACGCTTCGGGTCGGAGCCAGAAATTGTTCTTCCTGGTGGGACCGAATCACCGGCTTTTCGGGCTCTTCATTTAACAGATTTTGGATCTTCGACACCCTGAATGGTCACCATTCTCGAATGTCAGGACTCTTCCGGACGGATTTCGACGCCGGCGGCACCCGCTGGTGGCATCCGAAAGAGACGCCGGAGCCAGGAAGGTCGTCGGATGAGGACTTCCCACTCGAAACGTGGTTCGTGAACTGTCTCCCGCGCGGCGTCGACGCCGAAGGGCACCCCCCTCCCCCCACCGACCCGGAGGATCGCCCGCGGCTTGCATTCGCGTCGTCGGGAACCGGAGGCCGAGCCGACCTCTCCATCGGCTTGGACCCGACCGGCTACTCGAGGAGGAGGAAAACTAGCGATGCCGAGAACCCGGAAGTCCGTCGTCGGACATTGGGGATGGACGGCGGATCTCCAGGCGGACCCCAAAAGGCCGAACCGAAATCCGATACCAACCCTGGTGAGCCCGCGGCGGATCGGAAATCGGGCCTCGTGTGGCACGACCCGGTCCGCCGGGACTAGCGATTCTGACTTCAGATGCCGTCCTTGAGACCTCGCCCGAGGCCCAGAAGTGCGACGCTCGAATCGTTACGGGACGAGCTGTTGGAGGTCGTCGATCCGACCAGGATTTTGGCTGCGACGTCCGATTTCTGGGACCTTCGACGAATATTGGGGAAATGACTGGAGAGATCATTTTTCCTGGTGGGACCGAGACCTCGATTCAAAAACCCGTTTCCTGTCTGGATTCTCGACGAGCGGCCCCGATTAGGCGACACCAAGTGGCTTTCGGCCTCTCGCGAAGTCCAAATCTCCTCAGCGGGACTCGTCCGGCGGGTACGACACCCGCCGTGAGGAAGATCTCGGTCTGACGACCAACCCCACCATTGCGCCATGCCCGGCCTTCGGGTTGATCGGTCCTCCAGGCACCCCGACCTCCTCCCAGCTCCGCCTTCCTCGGCCCTCGAGACGGCTGAGCATCCCTTCGAGAGATGGACGCATTCCCCGAAGGAGGTCCTTGTCGGTGCCCACGTCGCGCTCTGATCGACCACGAAGTCCGTGTCGGCGGGAGGACCGCGGGACGGGAAAGGACGTTTCGCCTTCTCCCAAGAAGCGCGCTTGGCGGTGACAGCGGCGCAGCCATCGACCTCGAGTCGGGACCGATGTCCACGGTCCCATTTCACGCGGCGGCGACGAAGAGCCCAATGAAATCAAGGCTTTTCGCTCATTACGACCACAGAATCGACTTGTACGACAATTCTCCTGATGGGACCGAAAGAGCGAAACACCGATCCTTGCAATCGTTGGACTTTCGCGAAGTCAGCTCCAACAGGGCTCCGAGGGCGAAAACTACGGGCGTCACCGAGCATTCCGAGCCTCGTTCGGAACATCGCCGAACCTCCCATGGACCGTTCCGGTCGATTCCGAGGTCCCCGTTCCACGAACCGCTTGCCACGGCGGTCGATCGGTTCGGCCGAGTCCAGGGTCGGATTCACAACGACCTTCAAGCGATGCTTCAAGGACACGGTTCAGCCCATCTGACCATGGCGGGAGTCCAGGACTCTCGAGAAGCCATCTCGTCGGGCCATTTCGGGGCCCCGTGCCTCTCCGCGGGAAGGATTGAGCCTCTTTCATCGGCTCAGTCAGCCCCTACAGGACCTCACCCGTTCCGGAGCGCCTCTTTCCGGTCCGGGACCCTCGAGGGCCGGAAGGCGACGGCTCTGAGACGACGGAGACTCGAATCAAAGGAAAGGGCCGAGTCGTCACCGACTCGGCCCTTCCAACTACCTACCCGGGGGGTGGGTTACATCATCCCGCCCATGCCGCCCATGCCGCCGTCCATGCCGCCGCCGGCCATTGAAGGCGGCTCCGGCTTGTCGGCCACGATGGCCTCGGTGGTCAAGAGGAGTGCGGCGATCGACGCGGCGTTCTGCAGGGCTGACCTGGTCACCTTGGCCGGGTCGATGATCCCCGCCTCGACGAGGTCGACCAGTTCCCCGGTCACGGCGTTGAGGCCGATCGAGCCCTTGGCGTCGGAGACCTCGCGGACCTTGACGGCGCCCTCGAATCCGGCGTTGGAGGCGATGTGGCGAAGCGGCGACTCCAGGGAGTTGGCCACGATGCGCGCACCGGTCGCCTCGTCACCCGTCAGGGTCTCGATGAGCTTGTCGACGGCCTTGCGCGAACGAACCAGTGCCGTCCCACCGCCGGCGACGATGCCCTCGTCGATGGCGGCGCGGGTGGCGCTGAGCGCGTCCTCGATGCGGTGCTTCTTCTCCTTGAGCTCGACCTCGGTGGCGGCGCCGACCTTGACGATCGCGACCCCACCGGCCAGCTTGGCGAGACGCTCCTGGAGCTTCTCGCGGTCCCAGTCCGAATCGGTGTCCTCGATCTCGCGCTTGATCTGGGCGACGCGCCCGGCGACGTCGGCGTGCGAACCGCCGCCGTCGACGATGGTCGTGGCGTCCTTGGTGACGACGATGCGACGGGCCGAACCCAAGAGGTCCAGCGTGGCCGACTCGAGCTTGAGACCGATCTCCTCGGAGATGACGGTGCCGCCGGTCAGGATCGCCATGTCCTGGAGCATCGCCTTGCGACGCTCACCGAAGCCGGGGGCCTTGACGGCGACCGAGGTGAAGGTGCCGCGGATCTTGTTCACGACGAGCGTGGCCATGGCCTCGCCCTCGATGTCCTCGGCGATGATCAACAGCGGCTTGCCCGACTGCATGACCTTCTCCAACAGCGGCACGAGGTCGTGGACGGCCGAGATCTTGGAACTCGTGAAGAGCACGAGCGCCTCGTCGAGGACCGCCTCTTGGCGCTCGGGGTCGGTCACGAAGTACGGCGAGAGGTAACCCTTGTCGAACTGCATGCCCTCGGTGAGCTCGAGCTCGATGCCGAAGGTGTTCGACTCCTCGACCGTGACGGTGCCGTCCTTGCCGACCTTGTCGATGGCGTCGGCGATGACCTCGCCGATCGAGGCGTCGGCCGCGGAGATGGTCGCGACCTGGGCGATCTGTGCCTTGTCCTCGACCGCCTGGCTCTGCTTCTTGATCGACTCGACGGCCGCCTTGACGGCCTTCTCGATGCCGCGCTTGAGACCGGACGGATTGGCGCCGGCCGCGACGTTGCGCAGACCCTCCTTGATGAGCGCCTGGGCGAGCACGGTCGCGGTGGTGGTTCCGTCACCGGCGACGTCGTTGGTCTTGGTGGCGACTTCCTTCACGAGCTGCGCGCCCATGTTCTCGAACGGGTCCTCGAGCTCGATCTCTCGAGCGATCGAGACGCCGTCGTTGGTGATGGTCGGCGCGCCGAACTTCTTGCCGATGACCACGTTGCGGCCCTTGGGCCCCAGGGTCACCTTGACCGCGTCGGCCAACTTGTCGACGCCCGCCTCGAGACCGCGGCGTGCGTCTTCGTCAAACTTCAGTAATTTCGACATTCTTCTTCCTTGTCTGGGGATGAGAGGCGGAGAGGCCTCGGACTACTTCTTCGAGATGGTGGCCAGCACGTCGCGGCCGGAAAGAATCAAGAGGTCCTCACCGTCGACCGTGATCTCGGTGCCGCCGTACTTCGAGTAGACGACCGTGTCGCCGACCTTCACGCCGGAGGGAATCACTTCACCGGTGGTGTCACTTCGACGACCGGGACCGGCGGCGAGGACTTCACCCTGCTGCGGCTTCTCCTTCGCGGTGTCGGGAATGACCAGGCCTGACGCCGTGGTTGCTTCGGCGACGTCCGGACGAACCACGATGCGGTCTTCCAATGGGTGCAACTTCATTTTCTTGCCTCCTGTGCTTTTGGCACTCGAATCTTCCGACTGCCAATTTAGCAGCCTAAGGGTGTGAGTGCCAACAGAGCGCGGGGTCGCGCGCCGGAACCGCTGAACAACTCACCATGCAACGGCGACGTCACCCACGCTCAACGCTTCGAGGAGTGTCCAGCGGGGGTGACGCCTGAATCAAGATCGCCCTCCATCTTCGTCTCGCGCACGGCTCTCGCGCAAGTAAAACTGCGCGCGGCGCTGACGATCGCGCGCCGACGCGAGCTCGCCCCCCACCTCGTCGACGTTGCTCCCGACGATCGAGCACCTCGCCAGTTGGTCGTTCTTTGTGTTTCGCCGCGGTCGCTCCGCCGTGATGACCGTTACTTGCACGGGCCGGTCACCGCCATCGGACGACCGTGGCCCCCCGAGTTGTCATTTCGTTGACGCACGAGGTGCTGGGCGATTCAGGGCGCCTGGCGTTCGAGGGTCCACCCGCCGGGTGTCGGCAGGTAGACGATCCGGTCGTGGAGCCGGTCCTCGCGGTGCTGCCAGAACTCGAATCGATCGGGCGTGAGGCGGTAGCCACCCCAGAACGCCGGTCGAGGAACCTCGCGCCCGGTGAACGTGGCGTCGAACTCGCGCACGCGCGACTCCAGCTCCGCGCGACTCGCGATCGCGCTGCTCTGGGCGCTGGCGTGCGCGCCGAGCTGGCTTCCGCGCGCCCGTGTCGCGAAATACGCGTCGGACTCGGCCGCGGTCATCTTCTCGACCGGGCCCTCCATGCGGACCTGTCGGCCCCGCGGCTCGCAGTACCAGAGGACGGCGGCGACGGGGTTCTCCTCGAGTTGATGGCCCTTGCGCGACTCGTAGTTCGTGAACCAACCGACCGAATGGTCGTCGACGTGACGCAGCAGCACCATGCGCGAGCTCGGGCGCCCGTCCGGCGTCGACGTGGCGACCGAGACGGCGTCGCGCTCGGACATCTCGCCCTTGGCCTCGTCGAACCACCTCCGGAACTGCACGAAGGGATTCGGGTCACAGTCGACGAGTTCGAGCGGGGTCCAGAGTTCGCTCACGACACGTCCGCCAACTGCCAGTTGGGACTCGCCGAGAGCGACGGCGCGCTCGCGCCGTCGTGGCGGAGCCGGTAGGTCCCGGCGGCCGCGATCATCGCGGCGTTGTCGGTGCACATCGCGAGCGTCGGCAGGTGCGCCTCGAGGCCGAACTCCTGGGCGAGCTCACGTACGCCGGCGCGGAGCGCCGAGTTGGCCGCGACGCCGCCGGCGAGCGCGACGCCCTTCACGGGGTGACGCTCGAGCGCACCGCGGAGTTTGCGCAGCAGCTGCTCGGCGACGGCGGCCTGAAAGGAGGCCGCGACGTCGGCGACCGGGAGGTCGTGTTGCTTCTCGGTCGCGCGCACGACCGCGGTCTTGAGTCCGGAGAAGGAGAGGTCGTAGTCGTCACCGGTCATCGATTGGGGCAGCTTCAGTGAGCCGGCGGTGCCGGACTGTGCCAGGTGGTCGATCTCCGGTCCGCCGGGGTAACCGAGTCCGAGCCAGCGCGCCACCTTGTCGTAGGCCTCGCCGGCCGCGTCGTCGATCGTCTCGCCCAGCACCTCGTGTTGGCCCGGGCCGGATTGGAACACGATCAAGCTGTGGCCGCCCGAGACGAGCAGCGTCATGAGGGGCCACGCCAGGTCCGAGCGTTCGAGCAGTGGCGCGAAGAGGTGTCCTTCGAGATGGTTCACCCCGACGAACGGCACACCCCAGGCCAACGCGTAGGCCTTGGCGGCCGAGAGTCCCACGAGCAGCGAACCGATGAGCCCCGGTCCGCTCGTCACCGCGATGCCGAGGATCGCGGGGTCGTGCGGATCGAGTCCGGCGTCGACGAGCGCCCGGCGCACGACCGGCCCGATCGTGGCGACGTGCGCGCGGCCGGCCAGTTCCGGGACGACCCCACCGAAGGCCCGATGCTGGTCGATCGAGGACTCGATCACCGAGGAGCGGACGTGGAACTCCTCGTCGACGACGGCGGCCGCCGTTTCGTCGCAACTCGTCTCGATACCGAGGACCAAACCCATCAGTCCAGCGTAGGTGGCGGGTCCTCGGGGGTCGTCGTGAGGTCGGCCCACAGGATCAGGGCGTCCTCGTTGCTCTTCTCGTAGTAGTTCTTGCGGACCCCGACCGGTCGGAACCCGTAGCGGTAGTAGAGGTCGATAGCCCGCTGGTTCGAGACGGCGACCTCCAAGGTGGCGCGCGTGATGCCGCGCGCCGTGGCGTCGGCCCAGGCGTCGTCGAGCAGTGACGCGGCGATGCCCCGACCCTCTTCGTGGGGCAGGGTGCCGATCGTGTTGACGTGCAGTTCGTCGAGGACGAACATCACTCCCAAGTAGCCCACGATTCGTCTCTTCTCGGTCGCCACCGTGTAGCGGCGGGTCTCTTTGTTGTCGATCTCGTCGAGCAGGATCCGCTTGGTCCAGGGATCGGGGAACTGCGCCTCTTCGATCACCAGTATTTCGCCCACGTCGCGGCGCTCGGCCAACCGGATCGTCCAGGGGTTCTTCACCGCGGACGTTCCCGGGTGGTGAAGTTGGCGACCGCGTCGGCCTCTCGCAGGTACAGCGGCGACACCACCATCTCCGCCACGCGGCTCGCGCCCAGGGCGATCCCGGCGTGCACCGACGGCACCAGTTGGTCGAAGATCGTGGCGAAGTCCCGGACCTCGAAGTCGCCACGGTATCGCTCGACGCCGTCGCCGGTGAACGTCGCCGAGGCGCCGCTTCGACGCCCAGTTCGCCAACAGTTCGCCGGCCGTGGTGACTCGGGCGTCGTCCTGGGCCCTGACGCCGCCGTTCAAGTCGAAGGTCTGGGCGAAGACCTCGCCCCGTCGGCCGTCGACACAGGCGAGGACGGTGCCGCGCACGCCGGCGTCGTAGGCGCCGCCGGCGAGCATCTCGAGCGAGGTGACGCCAACGAGGTCACAGCCCAGGGCCTGGGAGAAGGCGATCGCCGTGGCGATCCCGACCCGTAATCCGGTGAAGAGCCCCGGACCGCGGTCCACGACGATGCGATCGACGTCGCGCGGCGTCAGCGAGACCTCGTCGAGCAACGACGCCATGGCGCCGGCCAACGCCTCGGTGTGGCGCCGCCCGTCGTCGACGACGCGCGCGACTTCGACGCCGGCCGTCGTGCGGACCCCGACGGCGCACGCGGTCGTCGCGGTCTCGATGGCGAGGATGTTCACCGTGCCCACTCGTCGAGTTGCCTCGATCGACCCGCGGTCAAATCGCCGTCGACCGTGAGCACCCGGCCGTCCGCGTCGTCGACCTGGAATTCGATGGTCATCACGTCGCGGCCGAAGACCGAGGCCGCCAGTTCGCCCCACTCCACCAGGGCGACCGCCGCGTCCTCCACCAACTCGCCCAGCGCCAGATCCAGGACCTCGTCGAGGGACTCCACGCGATAGACGTCGCAGTGGTTCAGGGTCTCGATGCCGAGGTCGTTCGAGCACCGGTGCTCTCGCACCATCGTGAAGGTCGGACTGGTGACCCGTTCGCGCACCCCGAGGCCCGCGGCGACGCCCTTCACGAAGGTGGTCTTGCCGGCGCCCAGGGTCCCCGAGAGCAGCACGATGTCGCTCGGGCGCAAGACCTCGGCGAAGGCCGCCCCGGCCGCGACCGTGTCCTCGGCCGTGAGACAGGACCGGCGCCAGCTCACGGGCGCACCACGAGGGTCTTGAGGATCCGAAGGTCGGCGCGCATGACGTCCACGACGCTCGGACCACCGCGCAGCGCCGCCGCCGGGTGGTACGTGGCCATGCCGCGACCGCCGCCGAGGGTGACGATCCGTCCGTGGGTCGCGCCGATCCCTGCCTCGAAGCCGAAGACCGACCTCGCCGCCGTATTGCCCAGGGCGAGCACGAGGGGCGAGCGGACCAGTTGGAACTGCTCGCTCAGCCAGGGGCGACAGGCGGTGAGCTCCTCGCGGGTCGGTGTCCGATTCGCCGGGGGCCGGCACTTGACGACGTTGGTGACGAAGCACTCGGCGCGCGCGAGGCCGACCTCGTCGTGGATGAGCTGGAACAACAGACGGCCGCTGCGACCGATGAACGGCTCGCCGCCCTCGTCCTCGTCGCGACCCGGCGCCTCGCCGATGACCATCAGCGCCGGTTGCAGCGGTCCGGAACCGACCACGACGCGCTGACGCGATTGCGAGAGCACGCAGCGCGTGCAGGTCGGAAGCTCGGTTAAGTCACGACTCATCTCAGTTCACGAGAATACGGGGCACGCGGGCCCCAATACCGCAGAGGATCTCCCACGAGATGGTTCCCGCGTGGTCGGCCCATTCGTCGGCCGTGATCTCCTCGTCGCCCTGTCGGCCCAGGAGTACCACTTCGTCGCCGGGCGCGACGGTGTCGTCGCCGCAGTCGACGACCAGCATGTCCATCGTCACCATCCCGGCCAGGGGGTAGCGCTTGGCGTTGATGAGGACCTCGGCGCCGGCGTCGAACAGCCGACGGGGATAGCCGTCGGCGTAGCCGACGGGAACCGTCGCGATGGTCGCGGCGTTCTCGAGCGCCCGGCGTCGCCGGTAGCTCGGGCGCTCCCCGGCGTCGGCGTGTCGCACCGCGACGACGTTGGCCCGAAGGGTCAGGGCCGGCTGCAGGGTCTCGCCGACCTCCTCGAGCGCCGAGGCCAGCCAGGCCTCGGGCAGGTAGCCGTAGAGCGCGAGCCCGACGCGAACCATCGACCGGCGCGATTCGGGATACCCGAGCGCGCCGGCGCTGTTGGCGGCGTGCACGATACGTGGCGCGACGCCGCGCGCGGCGAGCGACGTGAGTACCTCGTCGAAGGTGGCGATCTGGTCACGGGTGAAGGCGCGATCGGCCGCGCTCGACCCGTCGGCCACGCTGAAGTGCGTGTAGATGCCTTCGAGGTCGACGGCCGCACTGGCCGTGAGGACGTCGACGACGTCCTCGACGCCCTCGGGGGCCACGCCCATCCGGTGCATGCCGGTGTCGACCTTCACGTGGACGCGGTGGCGTCCGCCGAATGCCTCGGCACGGGCGACCGCGGCGCGGGCACCGTCGATCGATCCCACGGTGAGGGTCAATCCGTTCTCGAGCGCCGCGACGATGGTGTCCGGCGGGACCTCGGCGAGCAGGAGGATCGGGGCCGTGACCCCGCTCTCGCGAAGTTCGATCCCCTCGTCGATGATGGCGACGGCGAGCATGTCCGCGCCGCCGACGAGCGCGGCCTTCGCCGCCAGTTCCGCGCCGTGTCCGTAGCCGTTGGCCTTGACCACGGCGCAGAAGAGGCTGTCGCCGACGACGGCCTTCAGCGCGCGGACGTTGTGCGCGATCGCCGAGGCGGAGATCTCCGCGCGCGCCGGGCGATGGACGCCCTCAGCCTGCACGGGGCTCGTTCGAACTGGCGACCACGAACGCGGCCGCGGTCATCGCGGTGTGCGTGAGCGAGATGTGGAACGCGTCGGCGCCGCGCTTCGCGGCCAGTTCGGCCGCCGCGCCGTGCAACAGCACCGACGGCGCGCCGCTCGGCGCGCGCTTCACCTCGATCGACTTCCACGGCACCGAGCCGGCACCGACACCGAGCGACTTCATGACCGCCTCCTTGGCGGCGAAGCGCGCGGCCAGTCGTTCGGCCTTGCCCCGGGCGTCGCGCTGCTCGCCTTCGGTGAAGAGTCGCTCGACGATCCGCGGCCGTCGACCGAGGACGATCTCGAAACGCGGTACGTCGACGACGTCGATGCCGACGCCGACCGTGGCCACTACTCGACCGTCACCGTCTTGGCGAGGTTCCGCGGTCGGTCGACGTTTCGACCGAGGCCGCGCGCCACGGCGTAGGCGAACATCTGGAGCGAGATGACGTCGACCATGGGCGTGAACATCGGCTCGGTCGCCGGGACGCGCAACACGAAGTCGGCCACCGACTCGATCATCTCGTCGTCGTCGGTCGCGACGGCGACGACGCTCGCGCCGCGGGCCTTCACCTCGGAGAGGTTCGAGAGCATCTTCTCGTGCATCGCGGGGTCGGTGGCGATCGCGATGACCACGACGCCGGGTTCGATCAGTGCGAGGGGACCGTGCTTGAGCTCGCCACCGGGATAGCCCTCGGCGTGCAGGTAGGTCAGTTCCTTCAGTTTCAGGGCGCCTTCGAGCGCCGTCGGGAATCCGACGTGACGGCCGATGAAGAAGAAGTCGTGTGAGTTCATCAACTCCTTGGCGACGACCTCGACGCTCTCGCGTCGATCGAGCACCGTCTGCACCTGCGCGCTGACGGCCCCGAGTCCTTGGAAGAGCCCGTCGATCTCGGATTCGGGCAGCGTGCCGCGAAGCTGCGCCAGGCGCAGCGCCAACAGTTCCAACGCGGCGACTTGCGCGACGAAGGCCTTGGTCGAGGCGACCGAGACCTCGAGACCGGCGCGCGTGTAGATGACGGCGTCGGCTTCGCGTGCCATCGACGAATCGACGATGTTCGAGATCGCCACGACGTGCGCGCCCCGACGTTGCGCTTCGCGCGTCGCTTGGATGGTGTCGATCGTCTCACCGCTCTGGGAGACGCCGATCACCAGCGTGCCGACCTCGACGATCGGGTCGCGGTAGCGGTACTCACTGGAGATGTCGACGTCGACGCCGAGGCGGGCCCACTTCTCGATCGCGTACTTGGCGATCAGCGCCGAGTGGTACGACGTGCCGGCCGCGACCAGGCAGACGCGCTTCACGTCGCGCAGTTCGTCGTCGCTGATGCGCATCTCGTCGAAGGTGATGGTGCCGTCCTTGCGACGGCGGTCGAGCAGGGTCGAGCGGATCGCGTTGGGCTGCTCGTTGATCTCCTTCGACATGAAGTCATCGTGACCGCCCTTCTCGGCGGTCTCCAGATCCCAGTCGATCGAGAGTTGTCGAAGTCGCACCGGCGCGCCCTCGAGGTCGATGGCGCGAAAGCCCTCCGGCCCCATGCGCACGATCTCGTCGTCGTTGACGGCGTAGAACGCCGAGGCCTTGTCGAGGATCGCCGGGACGTCACTGGCGAGGTAGGTCTCACCGGGCGCGGTGCCGACGACCAGCGGCGAGATGCGCCGCGCCGCGACGATGACGTTCGGTTCGGTCGCGTCCATGACGGCCAGCGCGAAGGCGCCGCGCACGACGAGCAGTCCCTGACGAACGGCCTCCATAAGTTCCAGGCCCTGGGCGCGCAGCTCTTCGATCAGGTGCGCGAGGACCTCGGAGTCGGTGACCGACGTGAAGACGTGCCCGCGCTCTTCGAGTCCTTCCCTGAGTTCCGTGTGGTTCTCGATGATGCCGTTGTGGATGATGGCGACGTTGCCCGAGCAGTCCAGGTGCGGGTGGGCGTTGATCGCCTCGGGGGCGCCGTGGGTCGCCCATCGGGTGTGGCCGATCCCGGACGTGAATCCCTTGGGGGCGGCGAGGCACTCCTCTTTGAGGGCCGAGACCGATTCGGTCCCGGACGCGGTACGGGCCCGCCAGGTCTCGCCTGCGCGCACCAGCGCGATGCCCGCCGAGTCGTAGCCGCGGTACTCCAGTCGGGTGAGGCCCTCCAGGAGTGTCGCCAGCGTGTCGTCGGATCCTACGACCCCGATAATGCCGCACATGGGAACCAGCCTACTCGGGCCATTTTCGGGCCCTCAAAGACTTGATTAACTGACGAAGAAGTTTTGAATCCGTTGGGAGAAGTCGTTGACGAACTCCTCGTCCAGCGCTTCGATCATCACGCGCACGACCGGCTCGGTCCCCGAGGGACGAATCAGCAGACGCACGTCGCCGACCTGGATGCCGTAGTTCGTGCGGATCTCTTCGAACATCGCGAGCACCGCGTCGTCGTCGTAGTCGTCGCGCGCGACGTTGATCAGTCGCTGGGGGACGCGGCGCCACACGGCGTCGGCCTGCGCGGCGAGCGGACCGCGGCGCACGATGAGGTCGGCGAGCATGAGACCGGTCAGCTGACCATCACCGGTCGGGGCGAGCGATCGAAAGATCAGGTGGCCGGACTGCTCACCGCCGAAGGGCCACGCCTTCTCTTCCAGTTCGATCAGTACGTTGCGGTCGCCGACGTCGGTCTCGACGATCGCGATGCCGGCGTCGGCCATCGAGCGATGCAGACCGAGGTTGCTCATCGAGGTGACGACCAGTCCCCCGCCGAGCGCGTTGCGTTCGAAGAAGTCGCGCGCGAAGAGGATCATGAGGTCGTCGCCGTCGCGCACGTTGCCCTCGGCGTCGACCGCGATCAGTCGGTCGGCGTCACCGTCGAAGGCGAGGCCGAGGTCGGCGTGCAACTCGAGCACGTGCGCGACGAGGTCCTCGATGTGCGTCGAGCCGCAGTTCTCGTTGATGTTGCGACCGTTCGGCTGGTCGTGGATCGTCGTGATGCGCGCGCCGGTCGACTCGAAGATCTCGTGCGCGACGTGACTGGCCGCGCCGTTCGCGCAGTCGAGCACGATGTGGAGCGACGAGAAGTCGGCCGGCACGAGTGAGCGCAGGTGATGCGCGTAGTCGTGTTCGGCGGACTCGTCGACCTCGAACTCCTCGAAGGTGTCACTCGGCGCCGGCGCGGCGGCGTTCAGCGCTTCGGCCACCGCGAGTTCCGTCGCGTAGTCGAGCTTGCCGCCACCGAGTCCGAGGACCTTTAGGCCGTTGTCGTAGTACGGGTTGTGCGAGGCCGACACGACGACGCCGACGCCACCGCGCTGTTGGGCGATGACCGCGACGCCGGGCGTCGTGAAGTACCCGAGGTTGATGCCGTGGGCGCCGCCGTCGCGCAGTCCGGCGAGCACGGCGCGCGCCAACATCGGAGAACTCTCGCGCGTGTCGTAGCCGACGAAGACGTCGGCGGTGAAGACCGACGCGACGGCGCGACCCAGTCGGTACGCCAGATCATTGGTTATTTCGTCGGAGGCCCGCCCTCGAATGCCATCCGTGCCGAATTGCACGGTCATGACAACTACCTCTTCGAGTACTGCGGAGCCTTGCGCGCCTTCTTGAGACCATACTTCTTGGTCTCCTTCTTGCGCGAGTCACGAGTAAGTAGTCCGGCCTTCTTCAGCGCCGGTCGAACGGCCTCGTCGATCTCGAGGAGTGAACGAGAGATGCCCAGGCGCAGCGCGCCGGCCTGTCCGGCCATGCCGCCGCCTTCGATGGTGGCGTCGATGTCGTAGGTCTGCTGGGCGTCGATGAGGCGCAGCGGCTCCATCACCATCTGACGGTGCGTCGCCGACGTGAAGTAGTTGTCGAAGGCCCGACTGTTGATCGTGATGGTGCCGGTGCCCGGGCGAAGGCGCACGCGCGCGACGGCCTCTTTGCGTCGGCCGGTCGTTTGGGTCAGGGGTGCGGTCACGTCGTTCTCCTTAACCGCGGCGAATCGCGGTGGTGTCGTACTTCGTAGGGGTCTGTGCGGCGTGCGGGTGCTCGGGGCCGGCGTAGACGAAGAGCTTGCCCATGATCTCGCGACCCAGGCGGTTCTTGGGGACCATGCCCTTCACGGCGTCGAAGACCAACTTGACGGGGTCCTCGTCGAGCAGCGTCTGCCATGACGTCGCGCGCAGGCCGCCCGGGTAGCCCGAGTGGTGGTACGCGAACTTCTGGGCCGCCTTGTTGGCGGTGAGTACGACCTTGTCGGCGTTCACGATGATGACGTTGTCACCGCAGTCGATGTGCGGGGCGAAGTACGTGCGGTGCTTGCCACGCAGGAGCGAGGCGGCGACGGTGGCGACGCGGCCCAGGACGAGTCCCTCGGCGTCGATGACGAGCCACTCGCGGGTGATCTCACTGGCTTTTGGCGAAAATGTGCGCACGGAACTTCCCATAAACGATTGTTGACGGACCAAACCGGGTCCGAAGGACTCTTAAGTCTAGGAAAAATAAGGCTCGTTGGCAAATCGCCTCAGCCGTTTCTCTCCACTCACCAGTGTAAACGGTCCTGATTTTCTTTGATTTACGCGAATCAGCCCGATCACTGACCCCTAGCGGTGTCGCGACGGCGGTGACGCCGTCCTCTGCGCGTCGCGAACGCCCCGTTCGAGGGCCGCGACGCGCCGGTCCCAGGCGCTGGCGCGAGCGCTCAACCACGTGGAGGCGTTCTGCACGGCTCGGGTCGAGGCGCAGTAGCGGACCTCGCGCCCGTCACGACTGGACACCGCCAACTCGGCGCCCGCGAGCAGTTGGAGGTGTTTCACGATGGCCTGTCGTGACACGGCGGCGCCGTCAGCCAATTCGGTCGCCGTGCACCCTTCGGGGTGCTCCAGCAGACGTTCGAAGAGTCGCCGCCGCGTGGCGTCCGACAGCGCCGCGAACACCGTCGAAATGTCGTCACTCATCGCCGGGCGAGACTGGCCTGGGCCCTCACCTCGATCGGCGACTCCGAGATCGTGACGCGCGTCCCTTCGGCGATCGGCGTGAGCTCGATCGCCACGCGCGACGGCTCGTCGGCGAAGCTGGCCCAGCGATAGACGAGTCGATTCTCTTCATCGACCTCTTCGACGATCAGGTAGCGAACGTCGTCACCGTCGCTGATCCAGCCGTCGGCGCCCGGCGTGGTCGGCAGTTCGCCGTCGTCGCCCAACCACGACGGGTCGATGACGTGCTCCCAGGCCTCGCTCGGCGAACAAGGGAGATCCAACTCTCGATACACCGTGTCTGTCATGCAACCACTCTATTGCACAACACCACCCGCTCGACTATCATGCAACTAATTGATTGCACATTAGAAGGAGGCGTCATGAACCAGGTGCTAGCCCGAGAGCTACGTCACTCCCTGGTGCCGATGGTGCTTGAGGAGTCCAAGGGCGGCGAGCGCGCGTTCGACATCTACTCAATGCTGCTGCGACAGCGCATCATCTTCCTCGGCCAAGAGGTCGACGACCAGATCGCGAACCTGATCATCTCTCAGATGCTCTACCTCGAGGCCCAGGACGCCGAACGCGACATCAACCTCTACGTCAACTCCCCCGGCGGTCTCGCCTACGGCGGCATGGCCATCTACGACGTGATCCAACACGTGCGGCCCGACGTCTCGACGATCTGCGTCGGGATGGGGATGTCGGCGGCCGCCATGGTGCTCTGCGGCGGCGCGCCGGGCAAACGCCTCGCCCTCCCGAGCGCGCGCATCATGATCCATCAGGGCAGCGCCGGCGCGCGCGGCGCGCCGAGCGACATGGAGATCCAACTGCGCGAGGCGCTGGCGCTCAAGAACCGCATGGCCGAGATCATCGCGCACCACGCGAAACGTTCCGTCGACGACGTGCTGCACGACATCGACCGCGACTACTTCATGACCGCCGAGGAGGCGGTCGCCTACGGTCTCATCGACGCCGTCATCACCCCGCGCAGCGGACTGAGCTTCGAATCCGACGGCGCCGCGACACCGTCCAGTCTCGACGGTCCGTAGCGCCGCGTCACCAGATGGTGACGCGCGCGGCGGGCTCGAGCCACATCGCGTCGTCCTCGTGCACGTCGAAGGCCGTGTAGAACTCGTCGAGGTTGCGCACGATCTGGTTGCTACGGAACTCGTGCGGCGAGTGGGGATCGATGGCCAAGAGTCGCTCGACCTCTTCTCGCTTCTCCTTCTGTCGCCAGGTCTGGGCCCACGCGAAGAAGAACCGCTCGGCCCCGCTCAGCCCGTCGATCACCGGGGGCTCGGCGCCGTCCAGTGAGATCAGGTACGCCTTCCAGGCGATCGCCAATCCACCGAGGTCACCGATGTTCTCGCCCACCGTCAACGCGCCGTTCACGTGCAGCTCGGGCGTCAACTTCGGTGAGAGCGCGTCGTACTGCTCGATCAGCGCCGCGGTGCGCTCTTCGAAGGCGGCGCGGTCGGCCGCGTCCCACCAGTCGGTCAGGCGGCCGGTGCCGTCGAACTTCGAACCCTGGTCGTCGAAGCCGTGGCCGATCTCGTGGCCGATGACCGCGCCGATCGCGCCGTAGTTCGCGGCCTCCTCGCGTTGGGCGTCGAAGAAGGGCGGCTGCAGGATCGACGCCGGGAACACGATCTCGTTGAACCCGGGGTTGTAGTAGGCGTTCACGGTCTGGGGCGTCATGAACCACTCGTCACGGTCGACCGGTTGCCCGATCTTGCCGAGGTTGCGCGCGAACTCGAACTCACTCGCGGCGCGCACGTTCGCGAGGACGTCGTTCGCGTCGACGCGCAGCGTCGAGTAGTCGCGCCACCGCACCGGGTAGCCGACCTTCGGCGTGAACGCGTCGAGCTTGTCCAACGCGCGCGCGCGCGTCGCCTCCCCCATCCACTCGAGGTCGGTGATGCTCTGGCGGTAGGCCTCGACGAGGTTGGCGACGAGGACGTCCACGCGCGCCTTCACCTGGGCCGGGTAGTGGCGCTCGACGTAGATCTTGCCGACCGCCTCGCCCATCGCTCCCTCGACGAGCGCGACGCCGCGCTTCCAGCGCGGTCGTATCGCTTCGGCGCCGGTGAGCGTGCGTCCGTAGAAATCGAAGTGCTCGTTGACGAACTCGTCCGAGAGGAAGGGCGCGTCACCGGCGACGATCTGCCACGACAGCCAGTCCTTCCAGGCGTCGAGGTTCGACTCGGTGAAGAGTGCGCCGACGGCGCTCGCGAAACTGGGCTGGCGCAGGACCACCTGGTCGAAGGCGCCGACCGGTACCTCCATGCCGTTGCGCCACACCTCGAGCAACGCGCCGCCGAAGAGCTCGCACGCCTGGTCCCACGGATTGAGGTTGTAGGTCTTCTCGCTGTCGCGCGAGTCGACGTTGTTCCAGTGGCCGGCGGCGATCCGCTTCTCCAGTTCGAAGATCCGTGCGGCGCGTGCGGCGGCGTCGCCGCGTCCGGCCAAGTCCAGCATCCGCTCGACGTGGATGACGAAGGCGTCACGAATCGAAGCGAAGTGCGCTTCTCGGTAGTAGCTCTCGTCGGGCAGCGAGAGTCCGCCCTGTTCGAACAGCGTCACGTAACGTTCGGGGTCGCCGGGGTCGTTGTCGACGAAGACGGCGTAGAAGCCACCGATGCCGCGTCGCTGGAGTCGGCCCATGAGCGACACCAGTTCGGTGACGGTGGTGACCGCGTCGACTTGCGCGAGGCGGTCGAGCAGGGGCGCCGCGCCGAGGGTGTTGATCCGCTCTTCGTCGAGGAAGCTCGAGTAGAGGTCGCCGACCTTGCGCGCCTCGCTGCTCTCGGGGGCGTCACGCGACTCCTCGATGATCTCGCGGATCGCGAGCTCTGCGCCGTCGTGCAAGATGTCGAAGGTACCGTAGCGGGCCTTGTCCTCGGGCATCGTCGTGTGCTCGATCCAGTTGCCGTTCACGTAGTCGTAGAGGTCGTCCTGCGCTCGAACGGTGGAAGACAGCGTGGTCGGATCGAAGCCGGATGTCAGTGGTGTCGTGGTCATCCGCGAAAGCCTAACGAGCGACGTCGCCGTCCTCGTCGTAGCCGACGGCGACCAACGCCAGGCCACTGGCCGGCGCCGGGGACGGCAGGTGGTCGCGACTGAGGCTCTCGAAGCGCTCGGCGATGACGGTCTCGGGCAGCTTCCCCTGGCCGACCCGCACCAGCACCGACGTTAGACAGCGCACCATGTTGTGGCAGAACGACTCGGCGCGAATCGTGAACTTCGCGCTCGCGCCGTGGTCCGGCGTGAGGGCCCACGCGTCCTCGAGCCGCTCCCAGTGCGCGTCGAGGACCCGGCGCAGCAGCGGCTCGCCGGCGTCGGAGTTGGTCGGGCGACGACAGAACGCGCGAAAGTCGTGCAGTCCGAGCACGTCTTTACTCACCCGGTTCATCGCGTCAAGGTCGAGCGGACCCTGCACCGACCAGGACCACGCGTCCGTGAGCGCCAGCGCCGGCGGCGACGTCTCGAGGACCAGGTAGCGGTACTCGCGCCAGGTCGCGGAGAACCGAGCGTGGAATCTGTGGTCGACCGGGCGCGCGTCCAGCACCTTGATCCGTCCGCGCAACTGCTGGTTGAGCGAACGCGCGAGTCGCTGCGGATCGGGGCCACCGTCGCTGGCGAACAGCGTGACGGGCAGATCGACGTGGATGACCTGGCCGAAGGCGTGGACGCCGGCGTCGGTGCGACCGGCGCCGATGATCAGCGGCTCGGCGATGCCCAGCGTGCTCGCGAGGGTCGCGCGAAGGGCGCCGACCACCGTCGTGAATTCAGGTTGGTAGGCGAAGCCGGAGAACGCGTTGCCGTCGTAGGCGATGTCCAGACGCCAGCGTTGGACGTCTAGGGGTGGATCAGACGAACTCAATGCGCGCCATCGGGGCGTTGTCACCTTGGCGCGGCCCGAGCTTCAAGATCCGCGTGTATCCACCGGGGCGATCGGAGTAGCGCGGCGCGATCTCGGTGAACAGCTTGTGCGTCATGTCCTTGTCGCGGATGAACGCGACGACGCGTCGATTGGCGTGGACCGAACCCTCGGGCGAGTTCTTGGCGGCCGTCACGACCTTCTCGACGATGGGACGCAGCGCCTTGGCCTTGGCCTCGGTCGTCACAATCGACTCGGCCGCGATCATCGAGGCCACGAGGTTGCCCATCATCGCCTTCTGGTGCGCGGAGTCGCCACCGAACCGCTTGCCCTTGGTAGGAGTGCCGCGCATGATCAGTCCTCGACGCGCAGCGAGAGGCCGCGCTCTTCGAGTCGGTCGTTGACGTCCTTCAGCGACGTCGCGCCGAAGTTGGTGATCGACGTGAGGTCGCGCTCGGTGGCGTTGACCAACTGCGCGATGGTGTTGATACCGGCGCGCTTGAGGCAGTTGCGCGAGCGCTCGGTGAGGCCAAGCTCTTCGATGCGGATGTCGAGTTCGCTGGCGGCGGCCTGAGCCGTGCCCACGTCACCCAACTCCAGGGCCGGGGCCTCCTCGTCGAAGTTGCCGATCAACTCGACCAGTGAGCCCAGCGTCTTGCCGGCCGAGGCCAACGCCTCGCGGGGGCTGATCGAACCGTCGGTCTCGATCTCGATCACCAGGCGGTCGAAGTCCTTGGACTGCTCGACGCGCACGGGCTCGATTTCAAAGCTCACGCGACGCACCGGGGTGAAGATGGCGTCCAGGGGGATCACGCCGATGGTGGACGAACCCTTGTTGCCCTCGGCACCGACGTAGCCCTTGCCGCGCTCGACCGTGAGCTCGAAGGTGAGCGCGCTCTTGGCGTTGGTCAGGTACGCGAGGTGGAGGTCGC
This sequence comes from uncultured Acidimicrobiaceae bacterium, assembly GCA_963802735.1. Taxonomy (GTDB): domain Bacteria; phylum Actinomycetota; class Acidimicrobiia; order Acidimicrobiales; family RAAP-2; genus RAAP-2. The sequence continues at coordinate 798,802 of CAWDJY010000012.1, forward strand.
CGTTCAAGATCTCCACGTCGGCCGTGGTCGAGAGGTCCGATGCCGTGACGGGGCCCTCACCACGCTTGTCGAGGCGCAGCACGACCGGCTCGTCGCTGTGCACCTGCAACAGCAGGTCCTTCAGGTTCAAGCAGATGTCCTGGACGTCTTCCTTCACGCCTTCGATGACGCCGAACTCGTGCAGCACGGCGTCGAACTTGACGCGCGTGGCGGCCGCGCCGGGGATCGACGAGAGCAGGGTGCGGCGAAGCGAGTTACCGAGCGTGTGGCCGAATCCGGGGTCGAGCGGTCCGATGCCGAAGGACTGGCGGTTGTTTACCTCGTCGCCGAGGGCTTCGATGGTGGGGCGCTGAATGATCAACATGGGGACTCCTCTAAGTCTGTAAAAGGTTCGGTTACTTGGAGTACAGCTCGACGATGAGCTGCTCCTTGATCGACTCGTCGATCTGTTCGCGTTGCGGCACGATGCGCACGGTGACACTGAAGCCACCGTCGCCGGTCTCGAGCCAGCCCGGGACACTGCGGTCCAGGACGTCGAGGTTGCGCTTCACGTTGAAGTTCTCGCGCGTGACGTTCTTCAAGGCGATGACCTCGCCGGGGCGCACGCGGTAGGACGGGATGTTGACGCGCTTGCCGTCGATGGTCACGTGACCGTGACGAACGAACTGGCGGGCCTGGGCGCGTGACGCACCCCACCCGGCGCGGTACGCGATGTTGTCGAGTCGCAGTTCCAAGAACTGCAACAGGTTCGTGCCGGTCATGCCGGGACGACGGCTGGCCTCTTCGTAGAGGTTGCGGAACTGCTTCTCCAGGAGGCCGTAGATGCGACGGGCCTTCTGCTTCTCGCGCAGCTGGGTCAGGTACTCCGAGCCCTGGCGCTGACGGTCACGACCGTGCATGCCCGGCGGGAAGGCGCGCATCTGGCGATCCGAGTTCTCGGCGACGGGGCACTTCATGGTGAAGCAGCGCTCGCCCTTCAGGTACAGCTTGGTGCGCTCACGACGACAGAGTCGACAGACGGGTCCGGTGTAACGAGCCATGACTAACCCCTACGACGCTTCTTGGGGCGACACCCGTTGTGCGGCAGTGGCGTGACGTCCTTGATGGCGACGACTTCGATGCCGGCCGCGGCGATCGATCGGATCGCGGTCTCGCGACCCGATCCCGGTCCACGTACGAGGACGTCGACCTTCTTCACGCCGTGCTCCATCGCGGCGCGCGCGCACTTCTCGGCGGCGAGTTGCGCGGCGTACGGCGTGGACTTGCGTGAACCCTTGAAGCCGACCTGTCCCGAACTGGCCCAGGAGAGCACGTTGCCCTCGGGGTCCGAGATCGAGACGATCGTGTTGTTGAACGAGCTCTTGATGTGCGCGACGCCGAAGGCGACGTTCTTGCGCTCCTTCTTGCGACCCTTGCGAACCGTATTCGGCTTAGCCATTACTTCGTTACCTTCTTCTTACCGGCGACGGTGCGCTTCGGTCCCTTGCGGGTGCGGGCGTTGGTTCGGGTGCGCTGACCGCGCACGGGCAGCCCCTTGCGGTGACGGATCCCCTGCAGGCAGTTGATCTCCATCTTGCGCTTGATGTCCTGTTGGACGTCGCGGCGCAGGTCACCCTCGACGGTGACGTTCTGGTCGATGTAGGCGCGAAGCTTGTTGACGTCGGCTTCGCTCAGGTCCTTCACGCGCGTCGACTCATCGACGCCCGTCGCGGCGCAGACCTGTTGGGCGATGGTCGGACCAACGCCGAAGATATAGGTGAGGGCGATCACGGTGCGCTTCTCGCGCGGGATGTCCACTCCAGCAATACGGGCCATGTTCTTCTCCTAGCCCTGGCGCTGCTTGTGGCGGGGCTGCTCGCAGATCACCCGGACGACACCGGCCCTGCGTATGACCTTGCACTTCTCACACATGGGCTTGACGCTTGCGCGAACCTTCATGTTTCTCTTTCTCGATCTTCTAGAACTGGAGCTATTTGTAGCGGTAGGTGATGCGACCGCGGGTCATGTCGTACGGCGTTATCTCCACTTGGACCTTGTCCCCGGGAAGGATGCGAATGCGGTGCATGCGCATCTTTCCTGAGCTGTGCGCGAGGACGGTGTACCCGTTCTCCAATTCCACGCGGAACATGGCGTTTGGTAGAGGCTCGACGACGGTCCCCTCAACGGTAAACGCGTCTTCCTTTGGCTTGCTCAGGTTCTTTCTCCTTGTAACGGCACGGCGGGACGTGAAAGAACAAAAACTCCTTCACGGATGGACCTCGAGGCATGCCAAGAGGTCGGCTGACAATTCTACCAAAATTTCGGCAAAACGCAAAAGTCGGCCGAAAATCGTCCTGGCGGGACGATCTGTTCCCACTATCATAGTGGCCCAAAATGTGACCCGAGACCCTAGTGGCCATATGGCGAATGGCCCCATGATGGACACATGACGCCAACGAGTCCGTCACTCTCCAACGAACCCCTCTCGCGCGACGAATGTCTGCAACTCCTCGACGAGGCCGACGTCGCGCGGGTCCTGCTCTCCCTGGGCGCCCTCCCGGCGGCCCTGCCCGCGCGCATCGAGTTGATGGAGAAGGATCATTTGCTCATTTCGAGCCGCGAGAACGCCGTTTTACTGGCCGCGCGCCGTGGCGACGTCATCTCGGTCCAGATCGACGGTCTCGACCCCGAGGACAACACCTGGTCCGTCACCGTCACCGGCATCGCCACCACGGCCTCGCCGAACGGGTCGGAGTCCAAGCGGTTCAAGCGCACCACGGAGCGCGGCGCGACGCTCGTGACCCTCCCCCTCTCCATCGTGAGCGGTCAGCGCGAACACTGACAAAACGCACGATTTAGCGAGTGTGCGATGATTCATTCAGTGGCGTTTCATAAGATCAACGATCCCCAGCGGCTGCACGCGCTCATCGACGCCATCCTCCTCATCGAAACGGACGCCGACCTCGACGACCTCCTGACGCGGATCGTGGACACGGCGAGCCGTCTCGTGGGCGCGAAGTACGGCGCGCTCGGAGTGATCGGCGGCGACGGCACCACGCTCACGCGATTCGTCACCCACGGGATCGACGACGAGACCCGTGCGGCGATCGGACCGGAACCCCGGGGCCGCGGGCTGCTCGGCGAGATCATCCACCGGCGCGCGATCCTACGTCTCGACGACCTGACGAGCCACGAGGGGTCGGCGGGCTTCCCGCCGAACCATCCGCCGATGGCCCGGTTCCTCGGCGTGCCGGTCGCGACCGGGGACGGGCACATCTTCGGCAACCTCTATCTGACGAATCCGGCCGACGGCCCGCCTTTCAGCGAAGAGGACGAACAGACGATCGAAGCCTTCGGCCGCGCCGCGGGACTCGTGATCGACCAGGCCACGATGCGGGCGAACCTGCGTGAGCTGACGCTCTCCGAAGAGCGCGAACGCCTCGCGCGCGACCTCCACGACACGGTGATCCAACGGCTGTTCGGCGTCGGACTCGCCCTGCAGACGTCCCTCCCCCTGGTCGTGGACGAGATCGTGCGCACCCGGGTCAACAAGGTCCTCGACGAGTTGGACACCACGATCCACGAGATCCGAACGACGATCTTCGAGATCGACCAGGACCTCCCGGTCGGCGAGACCCTCGCCCATCGCGTGAAGGCCCTGTCGCGCGAGGTGGAGACGCGCCTCGGGGTGCTGGCCGACGTGAAGATCGCGCCCGGTATCGACGACAAGGTCGGGCCGCAATGCGCGCACCACTGCGTCCAGGCGTTGCGCGAGATCCTGTCCAACGTGGTCCGACACTCCCAGGCGACCGTCGTCTACGTCCAACTCGACACGAGCGAGGACCTCGTCGAGGTCATCGTGCGCGACAACGGGGTGGGGTTCGTCCCCAACATCGGCTCCGGTCGCGGGGTCCGCAACCTCGTCTCGCGCGCCCGCGAGTTGGGCGGCAACTGCACGATTGACTCGAAAATCGGCAGCGGCACGACGGTGCGCTGGTCGGCGAATAGATTGAGTTGAGATGATCCGCCTCCTTCTCGTCGACGACCACGAAATCGTGCGCCGCGGTCTGCGCGAGCTCTTCGAGGCCGCGGGTGACCTCGAGGTCGTAGCCCAGGCCGGCTCGCTCGACGAGGCGCTCCTGCTCGACATCACCGACGTCGACGTCGCCGTGCTCGACGTGCGCCTCCCCGACGGCAGCGGCGTCGACCTCTGCCGTCAGCTGCGTGCCGTGCGGCCCGAACTGGGCTGTCTGATGCTGACCTCCTTCGCCGACAACGACGCGCTCAACGCGTCGTTCCTCGCCGGCGCGCGCGGCTACGTCTTGAAGAACGTCCGCGGCGACGAACTGATCACCTCGATCCGACGCGTGGCGAACGGCGAGATGCTGCTCACCCCCGACCAGATCTCGCGCGCGAAGGAACGTCTGATGCGCCAGATAACCGAGGACATCCGCCTCGAGAGCCTGAGCCCGCAGGAGCGACGAATCCTCGACCTCCTCAGCGAAGGGCTCAGCAACCGCGAGATCGCCGAGGTCATGTTCCTCGCCGAGAAGACCGTGAAGAACTACGTGTCGAACCTGCTCGCCAAGCTGGGCTTCCAGCGTCGCACCGAAGCGGCGCTCTTCGCGCAGCGTCAACAGGACCGAGCGCACCCCAAGGACTAGGCGGCGGTGAAGACTTCCGGTCCGTCGTCGGTGATCGCGATGGTGTGCTCGAAGTGCGCCGAGAGTTTCCCGTCCTGGGTCATGACGCCCCAGCCGTCATCGAGGACGTAGGTCTCGAAGCCGCCGATGTTCACCATCGGCTCGATGGCGAAGACCATGCCCTCTTTCAGCGTCGGTCCCGGCGTGCCCGGCCAGTAGTTCGGGACCTGGGGGTCCTCGTGCATCGCGGTGCCGATGGCGTGCCCGACGTACTCACGCACGACCGAGTACCCGGCCGCCTCGGCGACCCGTTGCACCGCGCGACCGACTTCGTTGAGGCGGTTGCCCTTCTTCAGTTGCTCGATGCCGGCCCAGAGCGAGCGTTCGGTCACGTCGATGAGTCGCTGGGCTTCGTCACTGATGTCGCCGACGCCCGCGGTGTACGCGGCGTCACCGTGGTAGCCCTCGATGATCGCGCCGGCGTCGACCGAGATGATGTCGCCCTCGCGCAGGGTGTAGTCGCCGGGGATGCCGTGCACGATCATGTCGTTGGGACTGGTGCAGATCACGGCTGGGAAGCCGTGGTAGTTCAAGAAGTTGGATCGGGCCCCGCGCTTGGCGAGCACCTCGGCGGCGATCTCGTTGAGCTGCATCGTCGTCACGCCCGGACGGATCGCCGCGCGCGTCGCCTCGTGCATCTCGGCGACGACCTTGCCGGCCTTTCGCATCTTGTTCAGTTCCTCGGCCGAGCGTCTCACGCCAGGCCTCGTTCGTGGACCGCCTTCACGATCTCGCTGGTGACGTCCTCGGGACGCTGGTCACCGTCGACGGTGACCAGCAGTCCGCGCGCGTCGTAGAAGGCGAGGAGCGGTTCGGTGTCACGTTCGTAGTTCATCAGGCGAGTGCGGATCGCCTCGGGATAGTCGTCGGTGCGCTGGATGACGTCGCCGCCGCAGTTCGAGCACGTCCCGGAGATCGCCTCGACGTCGGTGTCGCGGTACGTCGTGCCGCACTCCTGGCAGACCCGTCGCGACGACAGGCGTTGGGTCACCAGTTCGATGGGCACGTCGAGGTTGATGCAGAGCTTGATGCCGTCGGCGCCCAACATGCCCTCGAGCGCCTCGGCCTGGCCGATGGTGCGCGGGAAGCCGTCGAGCAGGACGCCGCGTTGGGCGTCGGGCTCGGTGAAGCGCTCCTCGACCAGCTGGTTGACGATGTCGTCGGAGACCAGGTCGCCGGCCTCGAGGATCGAGGCGACGTGCTTGCCGAGTTCGCTGCCGGCCTTGACGGCGTTGCGCAGGATGTCGCCGGTCGACACGTGCGGGATGCCGTACTTCTCGGCGAGGGCCGTGGACTGGGTTCCCTTGCCGGCGCCCTGCTTGCCCAGGACGATCAGGTTCAGACGTGTCGGCATGACTATCGCTTCAGGAAGCCTTCGTAGTTACGCATCATGAGCTGGCTGTCGATCTGGCGCATCGTCTCGAGCGCCACACCCACCGCGATCAGCAACGTGGTGCCGTAGTACGGGAACTTGTTGATGTTCCACAGGGCCATCAGGATGCTCGGCACGACCGCGACCGAGGCCAGGAAGAAGGCGCCCACCACCGTGATGCGCGAGAGCATCTTGGCGAAGTAGCGCTCGGTCGGCATGCCCGGTCGGATCCCCGGCACGAAGCCACCCTGCTGGCGCAACATCTCGGCCTGCTGGTGCGGCTCGAAGGCGATGTAGACGTAGAAGAAGGTGAAGGCGACGATGAGGACGAAGTCCGAGATGATGTAGAAGAAGCTCGTCGGGTGCAGCGAGGAGTTCACGAAGTTGGTGAAACTGGCCCAGGGGACGATGTTGCTCAAGAGGATCGGGATGTAGAGCACCGACGAGGCGAAGATGATCGGGATAACCCCGGACTGGTTGACCTTCAGAGGGATATAGGTCGAGTTCCCGCCCATCTCCTTGCGCCCGACGACCCGTCGGGCGAAGGTGACCGGGATGCGCCGCTGTCCGTTGTCCATGAAGACGATCAGGACCAGCAGGGCGATCGAGACCAGGATCAGGACGACGAACTTGACCGGGCCGCCCTCGTCGAGGACCGCGTGGCCCCCCGACGGGATGCCGGCGACGACGTTGGCGAAGATGAGCAAGCTCATGCCCTGGCCGATGCCGCGCTGCGTGATCAGTTCGGCGAGCCACATGACGAAGGCCGTGCCGGCGGTCATGATCGCGACCATGAAGAGGCCGAGCGAGAGGTTGAACTTCGGGATGAGGTCGATGTTGAAGCCGAGCAGGGCCTGGTCGTGGCCGTGGAAGGCGTAGATGAGGCCGGTCGACTGCAACAGCGCGAGGCCGATGGTCAGGTAGCGGGTCGTCTGGGTGATCTTCTTCTGGCCGACGGCGCCCTGGTCACGCCACTGGGTCAGCTTCGGGATGACGGTCGTCAACAACTGGATCACGATCGAGCTCGTGATGTAGGGCATGACACCGAGGCCGAAGACCGCGAGTCGCGTGAGGGCCCCGCCCGAGAACAGGTTCAAGAAACCAAGGACGCCGCTGGCGCCGGCCTTCGCCTGCAGGTCCTGGACCTGGCTCCAGCTGACCCCGGGGATCGGGATGTTGGCGCCGGCCTGGTACAGGCAGATGACGCCGATCGTGAACAGGACCTTGTTGCGAAGGTCTGGTACGCGAAAGATGTTCCCGAGGCGCCGAAGCATTCGTGGACCTTATCGGTTCTGGTGTTGGTTGCCCGAGGCGGGAGGACGGACGGCGAAGGGCAGGGCCACTTCGGTGGTCGTGCCGCCGGCGGCCTCGATGGCGGCCTTGGCCGACGCCGAGAAGCGGTGCGCCGAGACGTGCAGCGCGCTCTTCAGCTCGCCGCGTCCGAGGACCTTCACGAAGTCCTTCTTTCGCGCGAGCCCGCGCTCGACCAGGACCTCGAGGGTGATGTCGCTCACGCCGAGGGCGCCGAGCGCGTCGAGGTTGACCGGCGTGTACTCCACGCGGAACGGGTTGGTGAACCCCTTCAGTTTGGGGATGCGCTGGAGGAGCGGCAACTGGCCGCCCTCGAAGCCGGCCGGGATCTGGCGGCGGGCCTTTTGGCCCTTGGTGCCTCGTCCGGCCGTCTTGCCGCCGCGACCACCGATGCCACGACCGACGATCTTCTTACGCTTGATCGAGCCTTCGGGTGACTTGAGATCGTGCAACTTCATTCGTTGACCTCTTCTACTTTCACGAGGTGCGGCACTCGAGCGATCATCCCGTGGATCTCGGGACGGTCAGGCAGCACGTTGGATTGGCCGATGCCGCGCAGCCCGAGCGCGCGCAGCGTGCCGCGGTGCTTGGGCTTGGTGGCGATGCCGGAACGGATCTGGGTGACCTTCAACATCTCAGCCCTCCGTCACTTTGAACAGGTCGCCCTCGCGCTGACGCTCGCGGTACGCGCGAAGGGTCCCGCTCGGGATGACGTGGTCGGCCGGCTTGTCGCGCGAGGCCGCGATCTCCTCGGGGCGACGCAGCTGCTTGAGGCCCTCGATGGTGGCGTGGGCCACGTTGATGCCGTTGGAGGACCCGAGGGACTTGGCGATGATGTCCTTGACGCCGGCCATCTCGAGGATGGCGCGCGCCGCGCCGCCCGCGATGACGCCGGTACCGGGCGCGGCCGGCTTCATGAGGACCCGCCCGGCGCCGGAGGCGCCGAGGACCGGGTAGACGATGGTCGTGCCGGCGAGCGGGACGTCGAAGAGGTTCTTGCGCGCCTCTTCGATGCCCTTTTGCACCGCGAGACCGGCCTCCTTGGCCTTGCCGTACCCGAGGCCGACGCGACCCTTGCCGTCGCCGATCACCATCAGGGCGGTGAAGGAGAACCGACGTCCACCCTTCACGACCTTCGAGACGCGGTTCACCTTGATGGTGCGCTCTTCGAACTGTTCGAGATCGGCCATTAGAACTCCAGTCCGGCGGCGCGAAGGGTGTCGGCGAACGCCGCGACCCGGCCGTGATAATCGAATCCGCCACGGTCGAAGACGACGGCGGTGATGTTGGCCTCTTTGGCGCGCGTGGCCAGCAACTCGGCGACGGCCTTGGCCCCGGCGATGTTGCCACCGCTGGACTTCTTGAGGTCGGCTTCGACCGAGGAGGCCGAGGCCAGCGTCCGGCCGGCCACGTCATCGATGATCTGGGCCGAGATGTGTTTGTTGGTACGCGAGACGGCGACGCGCGGACGCTCGGCCGTGCCCGAGAGGCGACGGCGGATGCGCGCGTGGCGGCGCTTGCGTAGTTCCAGTGTGCTTCGTGCCATTACTTCGCAGCCTTTCCAGCCTTGCGCACTACTCGTTCTCCGAGGTAGCGAACGCCCTTGCCCTTGTAGGGCTCGGGCTTACGGATCTTGCGGATGGACGCGGCGACCTGGCCGACGACCTCCTTGTCAGCACCCTTCACGATGACGCGCGTGGGCAGCGGCACCTCGAAGGTGATGCCCTCAGGGGCATTGAACTTTACCGGGTGCGAGAAGCCGAGCGCCAGGTCGAGCACGCCGGGTCCCCCGTTGGCGGCGCGGTAGCCGACACCGATGATCTCGAGCTCCTTGGACCAGCCGTCGGTCACGCCGACCACCATGTTGGCGATCAGCGTGCGGGTCAGGCCGTGCAGCGAGCGGTACTGCGTCTCGTCGTTCACACGTGAGACGGTCAGGACGTCGCCCTCCTGGGACAGCGTGATGCCGTCCGGGAGCACGCGGCTCATGGTGCCGTTGGGACCCTTCACGGTGGCGACGCCGTCGGCGACCGAGATGGTGACCGAGGCGGGCACGGCGATGGGGTTATTTCCGATTCGTGACATCAGCGGACCTCCGCGCGGTTACCAGACATAACAGAGCACCTCGCCACCGAGCTTGGCCTTGCGGGCCTCGCGGTCGGTCATCAGGCCGTGGCTCGTCGAGACGACGGCCACGCCGACGCCGCCGAGCACCTTGGGCATCTGGTCGGACTTCTTGTAGATGCGCAGGCCGGGCTTGGAGACGCGCTTGATCCCGATGATCGTCTTCTTGCGGTCCTCGGAGTACTTGAGCGCGATCTCGAGCTGATTACCGGGCTTGCCGTCGACCTTGGAGACGGTGAAGCCGGCGATGAAGCCTTCGCGCTCGAGGACCTTCGCGAGGTTCTCCTTCAGCTTCGAACTGGGCATCTTCACGGTGTCGAACATCGCGGAGTTCGCGTTGCGGATCCGCGTGAGCATGTCGGCGATGGGATCGGTCATTGTCATGATCTACCTACCAACTCGCCTTCGTGACGCCGGGGATCTCGCCGGCGTGGACCATCTGTCGCAAGCAGATCCGGCAGAGGCCGAACTTGCGGTACACCGAGCGCGGTCGACCACATCGCTCGCAGCGCGTGTAGGCACGCGTCGAGAACTTCGGGGTCTTCTGCTGCTTGATTCGAAGAGCTTTCTTCGCCATATTTACTTGTTCTCCTGCTTGAAGGGGAAGCCGTACGCGCGCAAAAACGCGCGGCCCTGCTCGTCGTTCGCGGCCGTGGTGACGATCGTGATGTCGAAACCACGCGGCGCGTCGATCTTGTCGTAGTCGACCTCGGGGAAGATCAACTGGTCATTGATGCCGAACGTGTAGTTGCCATGACCGTCGAAGGACTTCGGCGACAGGCCGCGGAAGTCGCGGATACGCGGTATCGCGAGGCTCAGCAGTCGGTCGAAGAACTCCCAGGCGCGGTCCCCGCGCAGCGTCACCTTCACGCCGATGGGCTGCTCCTCGCGGAGCTTGAAACTCGCGATCGACTTCTTGGCGCGCGTCACGACCGGCTTCTGGCCGGTGATGAGCTCGAGGTCGCGCTGGGCGCCCTCGAGCAGCGACGCCTGTTGCGTGGCGCGACCGACCCCGGAGTTGAGGACGATCTTCGTCAGGCGCGGGACCTGCATGATGTTGTCGAGGCCCAGCTCCTCCTTGAGCGACGCGCGAATCTCTTCGTCGAAGCGCACCTTGAGGCGGGGTCGGGTGGCGGTGGTCATAGTACCTCTCCACATTTGCGACAGACGCGGTGCTTCACGCCGTCTTCGGTCTTGTAGCCGACCTTGGCCGGCCCCTTGTGGCCGTCGCACCACAGCGCGACGTTGCTCGCGTCCAGCGGCATCAACTTGTCGATGATGCCGGCCTGCATGGTCGCGCCGGCCTGCTTGGTGTGACGCTTGGCGATGTTGAGGCCGTCGAGGATCACCTTGTTGGCACCCGGCAACGCCTCTTCGACGTTGGCGCGCTCGCCGCGGAACTTGCCGGCCAAGACGTACACCTCGTCACCTTTACGGATCTTCATTACAGCACCTCCGGTGCCAGGGAAATAATGCGCATGAACTTCTTGTCGCGCAGCTCGCGGCCGACGGGGCCGAAGATGCGCGTGCCGCGCGGCTGCAGCTGGTCGTTGATCAGCACCGCCGCGTTCTCGTCGAACTTGATGTAGGAACCGTCGGGACGACGCTTCTCCTTCGAGGTGCGAACGACGACGCAGCGCACCACGTCGCCCTTCTTCACGGCGGCCCCGGGGATCGCTTCCTTGACCGTGCCGATGAAGACGTCACCGATCGAGGCGTAGCGACGACGCGAGCCACCGAGCACGCGGATGCACAGCACCTCTTTCGCCCCGCTGTTGTCGGCGACCTTGAGACGGCTCTCCTGCTGGATCATCGCGCACGCTCCACGACTTCAGTGAGGCGCCAGCGCTTGAGCTTCGAGAGCGGCCGGGTCTCTTGGACGCGGACCTTGTCGCCGATCTTGGCTTCGTTCTTCTCGTCGTGCACGTAGAGCTTCTTCGTGCGTTGCACCGTCTTGCCGTAGCGGGGGTGGCTGACGCGCTCGTTCACCGCGACGACCAGCGTCGAGTTCATCTTGTCCGAGACGACGATGCCCTCGCGGACCTTGCGGGGGTTCGACCTCGTCTCGTTCGTGTCGTTCATTTCGTTCGAGTCAGTCATGACTGCCCACCTTCTTCTAGCGCCTCGGCGGCCGCGATCTCGCGTTGGCGCGCGAACGTCGTGAGACGCGCGATGTCGCGACGGACCTCGTTGAGTCGCGCCGAGTTGTCGAGCTGACCGGTCGCCAACTGGAAGCGCATGTTGAACAGCTCGCGACGGGACTCGGCCAGTCGCTCGAGCAGTTCGCGGTCGCCCAACAGGCGCATCTCGGCGATTCGTTCACGGGTCTTGGGCATCAGATACTCACTTCCGGGGTCCCGTGCGTGCCGGGACGAATGACGAACTTGGCCTTGATCGGCAACTTCTGGATGGCGCGCTCCATGGCGGCGCGCGCCAGCGCCTCGTCGACGCCACCGAGCTCGAACATGATGCGACCGGGCTTCACGACGGCGACCCAGAACTCGGGGTTGCCCTTACCGGAACCCATGCGGGTCTCGGCCGGCTTCTGCGTGACGGGCTTGTCCGGGAACACGCGGATCCAGACCTTGCCACCACGCTTCACGTGACGGGTCATCGCGATTCGAGCGGCTTCGATCTGACGCGCGGTGATCCAGCCCCGTTCGAGGGCCTGGATGCCGAAGTCGCCGAAGTTCAGCTCGACGCCACCCTTGGCGTTGCCGGCGCGACGTCCGCGCTGCTGCTTGCGGTGCTTGACCTTGCGGGGCATCAACATGATTACTCGGCGTCCTTCCTGAAGTGCGGCGTGTCGTTGTGCTCCTGGGCGGTGCGACGCTCGATCTCTTCTTCGACACTGAGTTGGGCCTCGACCTCGGGGGTCACGGCCAACAGGTCGACGGCCTCGACCTCGTCACCGTCGACGACGACTTCCACCACCTCGTCGACGACCGGCTCGGCCTCGACGCGACGGCGTCCGCCACCGGCTCGGACCACGCCTTTGGGGGCGCTGGAGACGCCGGCCGCGCCGACGGGGACGGCGTCGCCCGCGGCCATGGCGGCCTCGCGCACGATCTTCTCGTCGTTCGTCAACTGGTACGGCAGGATGTCGCCCTTGTAGATCCACACCTTCACGCCGATGCGGCCGGTCGAGGTGCGGGCCTCGCGAAAGCCGTAGTCGATGTCGGCGCGCAGCGTGTGCAGCGGGACGCGACCCTCGCGGTAGGACTCGCGGCGCGACATCTCGGCGCCGCCGAGACGGCCCGACGCCTGGATCTTGACGCCCATGGCGCCGGCCTTCTGGACGGTCTGGATACCGCGCTTCATCGCGCGGCGAAACGCCACGCGACGCAGCAGCTGGTCACAGATGCCCTGGGCGATCAACGCGGCGTCGAGTTCGGGCTGCTTGATCTCTTGGATGTTCAAGGAGATCTTGTTCTTCTGACCGGTGATCTTCTCCAGGTCCTTCTTCAGACGCTCGGCCTCGGCGCCGCGGCGACCGATGACGATGCCCGGACGCGCGGTGTGGATGTCCACGCGGATGCGGTCCGAGTTGCGCTCGATCTCGATGCGGCTGACCGCGGCGCTCTCGAGCTGCTTGGTCAGGTAGTCGCGGATCTTCCAGTCCTCGATGACGAGGTCCTTGTAGCCGCGCTCCTTGAACCAACGCGACTTCCAGTCCGTCGTGATCCCGAGGCGGAAACCGTAGGGGTTTACCTTCTGACCCATTACTTCGTCTCCTCAGTGGTGTCGTCGTCGTTCTCGTCGGCCGGTGCTTCGTCGGTCGGTGCTTCGGTCACTTCTTCGTCGGCCGGTGCTTCGTCAACGTCGGCGGCGTTCTCTTCCAGGTCCTCGACCGGCGTGTCGACCGTGTCGAACTCCATGACGTCGGTCTCGCTCGACTCGTCCTCGAGCTGCGCGTCGGCGTTTGCCTGCGCCTCCAGGGCCTCGTTCTCGGCCGCTTCGACGGCGGCGGTCTCGCGCTTGTTGAGGCTCGCCTGCTGGTCGGCGCGGCGACGCGAGGAGGCGACACGGCGCGTACGCGACACGGCGGCCTGGGCGCTGCGCGCGTTGCGCAGGGTCGCGAGGCGCTCGTCGTCGAGGCGGCTCACGATGACCGTGATGTGGCACGAGCGCTTGCGGATCTTGCCGGCGCGTCCGCGCGCGCGCGGCGTGAAGCGCTTCATGGTGATGCCCTCGTCGGCGTAGGCGGCCGAGACGAAGAGCTCGTCGGCCTGCATGGCGTCGTTGGTGACGGCGTTGGCGACGGCCGAGGCGAGGACCTTGCCGATCACGTCGGCGGCCTCGCGGTTGGTGCCGGCCAAGATCTCGCGCGCGGTCGTGATGTCCTCACCGCGGATGAGGTTCAACACGACGCGGGCCTTGCTCGCGGACATGTGGTAGCCGCGCAGCGTGGCGCGGGTGCCGGGGCGTTCGTTCAGCTTGGGACCGGTCATCGCTTACCCGTCTTTTCCTGGCCGGCGTGGAAGCGGAAGGTCCGCGTGGGCGCGAACTCCCCCAGCTTGTGCCCGACCATCGACTCGTTGACGAAGACCGGGACGTGGCGACGCCCGTCGTGGACGGCGAAGGTGTGCCCGACCATGTCGGGGATCACCGTCGAACGACGGCTCCAGGTCTTGATGACCTTCTTCTCGTTCGCCGCGTTCATGGCGTCCACCTTCTTCAAGAGGTGGGCGTCGATGAACGGACCCTTTTTGAGACTTCGTGACATTCTCTACCTACCTCCGCGCGCCGCGTCCACGGCGACGACGAATAATCAACTTGTCCGAGGCCTTCGGCAAGCGTGTACGACCTTCGGGCTGGCCCCACGGGGAGACCGGGTGACGTCCACCGGACGTCTTGCCCTCGCCACCACCGAGCGGGTGGTCGACCGGGTTCATGGCGACACCGCGCGTCTGGGGGCGGATGCCCTTCCAGCGGTTGCGACCGGCCTTGCCGATCGACGTCAGTTCGTGCTCGGAGTTGCCGACGGTGCCCAGCGTGGCGCGACAG
>CAWDJY010000013.1:0-32598 GCA_963802735.1 uncultured Acidimicrobiaceae bacterium
ATATCCGGTACGAACCGGGGGGACGGGGCTGTTGCGCACGCCTCGCGGCAGGTCGTTCACGCGACGAACGGGCCCGGGCACGATGGCCGACTCTCCGACGGTCGGCCCCTTCACCTCGTAACCCTGGTCGATGAGCGTGGCGATCAGCCCGTCGAGTCCATCGACCCGCAAGACGACGACGGCGCCGACGTCGAGCTGCGTGACGGTCGGTTCAATCGAGGTCACGGTTGAACCTTTCGGTCTGGGCATCGTCGCTGGAGCGTCGCGGACGTGGGGTGGGCGACAGTGAGCCGGCGAGCGTTCGGACCGAGGCATGATGCTCGACCTCGCCACGGAGTCCGCGCCTCGTTCGCATAGTTCCCCGCCCTCCAATTAACGCTTTCGACGTCACCGGTATCTTGCAGCGCGGGGCTGTTTCGTTTCTAGGGTAGAACGTCACGAATCGTATTCGGACCGCTCAGCCGCACTCGCGTCCACGTGATTGATGGCGACGCGGACACCGTCATCGTGCGAACGACGAGTCGCGCGCAACTAGGGACCTAAGTCCCTGCTTTTTCCTTTTTCGACGACGGCGCGCTTTTGTATTTTTTGTTCATGGCCATATATGCGGGCATCACAACATTGACCTTGGCGCGTTGGCAGTTCGGCGTGACGACGGTTTTCCACTTCCTCTTCGTACCTCTGACCATCGGTCTCGGATTTCTCGTCGCCTGTCTCCAGACGGCGGCGTACCGGACGAACGACGAGCACTACGACCGAATGGCGAGGTTCTTCGGCAAGCTCTTCTTGATCAATTTCGCTATCGGCGTCGTGACGGGCATCGTCCAGGAGTTCCAGTTCGGTATGGACTGGTCCAGCTACTCGGTCTTCGTCGGCAATATCTTCGGTGCACCCTTGGCGATCGAGGGCCTGCTGGCCTTCTTCATGGAGTCGACCTTCCTCGGTATATGGATCTTCGGTCGCGGCCGGGTGAGCAAGCGCGTCCACCTCGCGTCGATCTGGCTGGCGAGCGTGGGCACGATGTTGTCGGCCGTCTTCATCCTCGCGGCGAACTCGTGGATGCAACACCCAGTGGGGTTCCGGATCGATAAGGCCACGGGCCAGGCGGTGATGACCAACTTCTGGGCGGTGATCACCAATTCGACGTTCTTCGGCGCCTACTTCCACGTTCTCTTCGCCGCGTTGCTCACGGGCGCGGTCTTCATGCTGGCGATCGCCGCGTGGCACATCCGTCGTGACCAGCAGAAGGAGACGTTCCTCAAGGTGGCGCGGATCGCGATCGTCGTGACGTTGCTCTCCGCCCTCGGTACCTGCTTCATGGGTGACACGCAGGCTCGTCAGATGGACACGCAACAGCCGATGAAGATGGCGGCCGCCGAGGCGCTGTACAACACCTCGAACGGTGCGAGCTTCTCGTTACTCACGATTGGCGACCTCACGGGCAATCCGCTCTTCCAGATCCGGGTGCCGCACCTGCTCAGCCTCATCGCTGACAATTCGTGGAACGGGCAGGTCAAGGGGATCAAGCAACTGCAGGCGGCCGACGTGAAGAGGTTCGGTCCCGGTAACTACGTGCCGATCCTGTGGGTCACGTACTGGTCCTTCCGTTTGATGGTGGGACTCGGCCTCTTGATGATCGCGCTCGGCGGGATCGGTCTCTGGCTCGTGCGCAAGAAGCGCTTGGAGCGGTCCTCGTGGTTCTTGCGTTTCGCGTCGCTCATGCTGCTGGCGCCGTTCCTCGCCAACAGTTTCGGATGGATATTCACCGAAGAAGGTCGTCAACCGTGGGTCGTGTACGGACTGTTGAAGACGAGTCAGGCCGTGTCGCACGTCTCGGAGGGCTACGTCGCGGCCAGCCTGATCGGCTTCACCGCGATCTACAGCTTCCTGGCCGTCCTAGAGATCGGCCTCATGGTGAAGGTCGCTCGCCGCGCACCCGAAGAGTTGTCGGCGCACGACGACGACCGTCCCCTCGAACTCATCTACTAGGAGAACCACGTGCCACATCTACACGTCTTAGCGTCCACACCACCCAGCGGGCTCGAACAACTCTGGTTCGTGCTCATCGCCGTGCTCTGGCTGGGCTATTTCTTCCTCGAGGGTTTCGACTTCGGCGTCGGCACGCTGTTGCCGTTCCTCAGTCGTGACGACATGGACCGTCGAGTGATGATCAACACGATCGGCCCAGTGTGGGACGGGAACGAGGTCTGGCTACTCACCGCTGGCGGCGCCACGTTCGCGGCCTTCCCCCTCTGGTACGCCACGGTCTTCAGTGGCTTCTACCTCGCGCTCTTCTTGGTGCTCGCCGCGCTGATCTTTCGCGGCATGGCCTTCGAGCTTCGGGGGAAGAAGGACGACGCGTCGTGGCGCGCGTGGTGGGACCGAGCGATCTTCTGGGGCTCGGCGCTGCCCGCCCTGCTCTGGGGCGTCGCCTTCGCCGACTTCGTCCACGGCGTGCCGATCGCCGCGGGCGCGAGCTGGACCGGTAACTTCTTCGACCTCGTCAAGCCCTACGCGCTGCTGGGCGGGCTCACGACGCTCTCGCTGTTCACCCTCCACGGCGCGACGTTCCTCGGTCTGAAAGCCGACGGCGAGGTTCGCAGTCGCGCCCGCCACGCCGGCCTCGTGTTGGCCCCGGTCACCTTCGTGTTGATGCTGGGGTTCCTCACCTGGACGTACGTGACGGCCCACACGACCCATCAAAACGGCCTCGTGCCGCCCTTCTTGCCGATCCTCGGACTGTGCGTGCTCGCCGGCGTCGGGTGGCTGATGCGCGATCACCTCGAGGGCTGGTCCTTCGTCGCCACGGCGTTGGTCATCGTGATCTTCTTCGTCACCTTGTTCTTGAACCTCTACCCGCGCGTGCTGGTCTCGTCGGTCAGTCCGCACTTCAGCCTGACGCTCTCCCAAGCCGCGTCCCAGCCCTACACCCTCAAGGTCATGAGTTGGGTGGCGCTCATCTTCACGCCGTTCGTCCTGCTCTACCAGGGATGGACGTATTGGATCTTCCGCAAGCGCGTCAGTCGCGCCGAACCCACGCCGGTCTCCGTCGCCCCCGGTCCGTAGCGCGCCCGTGGCCCGCAGCGAGAGTCCCGGCTCCCTCTTACGGCGACTCGTTCACGCCACGCCCCTCGTACGCGGTTCGTTGGTCGCCGCGGTGGCCCTGGGCATCGGCAACGTCGCTCTTACGATCGCCCAGGCCGTGGTGCTCGCGAACGTGCTGGGGCGGCTGTTCGTCCACGACTACGCGCCCATCCGAGGTGAGCTGCTGCTCCTGGTGACGCTCGCGGGCGCCCGAGCCCTCCTGTCGCTCCTCAGCGAGCCGGTCACGTCGAGGTTCGCGCGACCGGTCCGACGAGCGTTGCGGTTCCGGACGCTGGACGTCATGTTGGGAGGTGAGCGCACGACCGCCCCCGACGCGTTCGTGCAACTGGGAACGCGCGGTGTCGACGCCATCGAGACCTACCTCGCGACCTACGTGCCGGCGCTGGTCCTCAGCGTCGGCGCGCCGATCGCCCTGCTCACGTGGATGGTCGTCACGGACCCGTGGAGCGCCCTCATCGTGGGCGGCACGCTCGGCCTGTTACCGCTCTTCATGATCCTCCTCGGGCTCGAGGCCAAAGAGCGGATGGATCACTCCTGGGCGCAACAACAGGTACTGGCGAACTACTTCGGTGACGTGGTGCGCGGGCTAGCGACGTTGAAGGCGCACAATCGTTCGGTGAAGGTGACCGATACGGTCGGCGACGTCGGTGACGAGCTTCGAAGGAGCACCATGACGACTCTTCGCGTCGCGTTCCTGTCCGGATTCTCGCTGGAGCTCCTCTCGTCGTTGGCGACCGCCCTCGTGGCCCTCGTCCTGGGTATTCGACTGATCAACGGCGACCTGCGACTCACGACGGCGCTCGCGGTCTTGCTCGTCACCCCCGAGGTCTACGTCCCCCTGCGCCGGGCGTCGGCTCGATTCCACGCCTCCGGTGACGCGGTCGGCGCGGCGAGCGAGATCCTGGACCTGCTCGAGGAGACGAAGAGGTCGACGAACGGTTCAAGCGCGCCGGTCGCACCGCCGCGCCTCGAGTTGCGCGACGTGCGCGTCGCGATCGAGGGGCGCGATCACCACAGCGGTCTCGCGCTGCATCGTTCGATCGAGGCCGGGTCGGTCGTCGCCCTCGAGGGACCGTCGGGCGTCGGTAAGTCGACGTTGCTGCGCGCGCTCGCCGGACTCGAGGTGCTCGCCGAGGGCGAGATTTTCGTGAACGATGAGCGATTGGACGACATCGAACCTTCATCGTGGCACGCGACGTGCGCCTGGTTGGCCCAGGACCCGGTCCTACCGGGCTCGACGGTGCGCGAGGTGCTGTGCGTGAGCGAGCCCTTCGGTGACGAGCGACTGTGCGCCGCCCTCGAAGAGTTGGGACTGGACCTTCCACTCGACCTACCGCTCGGAGAAGGTGCCGAGGGACTCTCGGCCGGCCAGCGTCGACGTCTGGCGGTGGCGCGCACCCTGTTGCGCCCGGCCACGGTGTTGTTGTTGGATGAGCCGACCGCCCACCTTGACGACGCCCTCGCGCGACTCGTGATGGACGCGGTGCGTCGGCGCGGCGCGACCACGATCGTGGCCACCCACCGACCCCTCGACGTCGACGGCGTGGTCCTGATGTCGGCGCCGGAGCGCTTCGGTGTCTAGGTCGGGCACGTCGGTGCTTCGATCGGCGCTCGCCCCCGAGCGTCGGAGCGTGCTGATCGCGATCGCCGCCAGCGTCGCGGTGAGCGTGGCGACGGTCGCGCTGTCCGGCAGCGCCGCGTGGCTCATCGTCCGCAGCGCCCAGCGTCCCGCCCTGTTGAGCCTGACGTTGTTGATGGGCGTCGTGCAGTTGTTGGCGCTGGGCAAGGCCGCCGGTCGCTACGCGGAACGAGTGAGCACGCACGAGGCCGCGCTGCGGATCATGACGCGCGTGCGCGCGATGACCGCGATCCGCCTCGAACCCCTGGTGCCCTCGGGACTCGGCGCGCGAAGCGCCGACGTCGTCGAGACCGTCATCGGCGACGTGGACAAGGTCCAGGACCTCCTCGTGAGCGTCGCCGGTCCGGTGAGCGCCAATCTGATCGCGGGACTCTGTGCGGTCGCGGTCGGCGAACTCATCGCGCCGGGGACGGCCCTCGCCTTCGCGATCGGCGTGGTGACCGTCGGCGTCATCGTGCCACTCGCCGCTGCGCACTCGGGCGTGAAGCCGCTGCGCGCGCTCACCGACGCGCGCGATCGACTACGTCACGCGCTCGACGACGCCGCGCGTTCCGGCGACGAGTACGTCACCCTCGGCGCCGGACGTGTCCTCTACCAACGAGTGGAGAGCGCCGAACACGACTACGACCACGCCGCCATTCGACTGGCTCGTCGGGCCGGACTCTTCAACGCGCTCAACGTCTTGATCGTCGGACTCACGATCGTCGCAATCGTCGCCAGCACCCAAGGGGCACTCGAGCACCACCGCATCGCCGTGTCGCTCCTTGCGGTGCCGGCGCTCTTGGCCCTGAGTGCGCTGGAGCTCGTGGGCGCCGCGTCGGGATCACTCCTCGGCGTCCACGGCGGATTGACGGCGCTGCACCGATTGGACGCGCTCGTGTCTCGGCCGTGGCCGACGCACGACCCGGCGAACCCCGAAGCGCTTGGCGCCCGCAGTGACGTCGCGATACGCGACGCCGACGTCTGGCGCGACGACCATCGGGTCCTCGAGCACGTGAACCTCACCTGGGAGCCGGGCGCGGTCGTGGCGATATCGGGGCCCAGTGGCATGGGCAAGACGTCGTTGGCCCACGTCGTGGCTCGTTTCCTCGAGTCTCGCGGTGGCGACGCGACGCTGGGGGGCGTGTCGTACCAACAGCTCGCCGGGTTCCAGGTGCGAAGTCGCGTGGGCTACGTCGACGACGCCCCCCACGTGTTCGCGACGACCCTGGGGGCCAACCTGCGCGTCGCGCGGCCCGACGCCACCGACGACGAGGTTCGGACGGCGTTGCGCGCCGCCGGTCTCGCGCCGCTGCTGTCGACGCTCCCCGAAGGACTCGACACCGAACTCGGTGGCGCGACGACGGGACTGAGCGGCGGCGAGCGGCGGCGACTGGGAGTCGCCAGGGAGTTCTTGTCGGGACGACCGGTCATGATCTTGGACGAACCGACCGAAGGGTTGGACGAGCCCGAAGCC
Organism: uncultured Acidimicrobiaceae bacterium; assembly: GCA_963802735.1. GTDB lineage: Bacteria > Actinomycetota > Acidimicrobiia > Acidimicrobiales > RAAP-2 > RAAP-2. The sequence continues at coordinate 6,201 of CAWDJY010000013.1, forward strand.
GCCGAACTGATGCGCGAGGTTCGACGGCACCAGAGCAGCACCGTCGTGGTCGTGATCTCGCATCAGTACCTCGATCACGTCGGCGCCACGTCGCGTCTGACGGTGAGCGACGGCGCCGTGCGCGAGGTCATCGTGAAGTAGAGGCGGCATAGAGCGTCACCGAATCTCTTCGAGGCTCAGCGGTGACCGAAACTCCCACTTCCTCGAAGAACATCGGCGCGGGCGGGATCGGAGTCCGCGCGACGAACTCGTTGCGTAGTCTGCGTCGTGGGTCGAGGGTCGTAATCATCGGGCCACGACGAGAAGGGGGGCTGCGGAGTGTCCTGCCAGGTGTGTCGAGCAGAGAACCCAATCGGTAAGCAGTTTTGTGGAGACTGCGGAGCGCCCCTCGCGAGGCCCTGTCCGTCGTGCGGCGTCGAGGTCCAGCCCGGCAAACGATTCTGCGGAGACTGCGGCGCTCCATTGGGCTCCACCTCATCATCCGTTCCCGAATCATCCTCGCCCCACGTCGGAGAGGGGACGTTCGCGGGAACGTGGTGGCCCGCTTCGCCGACCGCCCGCCGGGCGCGGTCCCACCGTTCCTACGCGCGCACGTTCGACGGGCACGGGCCCTGGCGGCCGCGACGCGGGGTGACGACACCGGGGTGGAGGAGGACCTTCGCGTCGTGGAGGCGGTAATGGCCGAACTCGGGTACCGGTACTGGCGGGTCCGTGCTCAGCGGGACCTCGCTGAGTGGCTGGCACGTCAGGGCCGTTTCGACGAGGCGGCGGCGTCGGCCAACAACGCGGCCGCGACGTTTGAAGAGTTGCGTGTCGTTCCAATGCACGCCCGGGTTCGCGCGGTTTCTGTCATGGAGCGCGGTGGTCGCTGACTCCGGCTAGAGCAACAGTCGTGGTGGGCTATTTAGTCCTCGGGAGGCGGTCCTTCAAAGGGTTCGTGCTCGATCTTTCTCGTCCCCGACGGTGGTCAATCCCAATCACCTCTGGTGTGTTGCAGATCGCTCACGTGAAGATGATCTCGCCGCCCGCGGCTTTGGCGTAGAACTCGCCCACGGTGATGATGTCGTGCACCTGTTCGATGAAGTCGTCTCTCTTCAATCCGAACAGCTCCACCGACGCCTGGCAGGCGTACATGCCACACCCGGTATCAGAGATCATCTCGACGAACTCCGGGATCGACGGAATGTCGAGTTTGTCCATCTTCTGCTCCATCATGTGCGTGGCCAGCGCCGACATACCCGGGAGCGCACCGACGACACTCGCCATGTGCAGGCCGGGATTGCCGACGGTCGCGACCTTGATGTGGCTCTGGCGCTTCTTCAGGATGGCCTCCATCCCGAAGAACGTGAAGAACAGATTGGCCTCGATGCCTTCGGCCCGGGCACCGTTGGCCATGATCAGTCCGGGATAGACGCCCTCGAGGGATCCCTTGGAGATGATGATCGACACCTTTTCGATTACGTCGTTCATTGCCGTTCCTTTCTGATGAGAGTCAAATGCAGCCCTTCGGCTTGGGAATCCCGGCGATCTTGGCGGCGGTCTTCGCGGGTCCCTTGGGAAACAGTTGATAGAGCTCCTTGATCGTGACGCCCGACGTCTTTCCGAGTACGCGCACCGACGGTCCTGAACCTTTGGTGAGGTACTCCGAGCGCATGAAGCGCACCACCTTCCACTGCTCTTCGCTCAGCGGGTCGATGCCTTCCTTTCGAGCGAGATCGACGGCCATTGCTTCGGTCCACTGACTGGGATCAACGAGGAAACCCTCGTCGTTGAGTTCGACGTCAATTCCTGCGAGGGTCATGGTGGTCATCTCGAACGCTCCTTCTTGATTGGTGCCACGAAGTGCTTCCCGGCCCTCGGCATGTGGCTGGTGACGAAGGGGAGGTTTCGGCCCGGGAGCAGGCTGTGCCAGTAGATCCACTGGAAGGCGAGTTTGCCCAGGTGATTCAATCGGGACTCTTGCATGAGAGGTAGCCCGACCGTTGCCGGGTAGTGGCCGGTAAGCGGTTCCGTGTCGTAGTTGAAATCGATGAGCAGAGCCCGGGACGAACCGGACTCGATGAAACAGTTCACGTGACCGTCGAAGGACGCGTCGAGGCTCTGTCCGTCGAGGAATCGACGGATGTTCTCCACGAGCACTTCGCCTTCGAAATGGGCCACGGAGCCGGCCTTGGAGGCTGGCAGCGCCGCCGCGTCGCCGATCGCGAACACGTTGGGCGACGCCGTCGACTGCAGGGTGTGTTCGTCCACCGGTATGAAGCCGAGTTCGTCACCGAGCCCTTCGGAGTTCAGCACGTACGGGGCCCCGCTGTGGACGGGGATGACCACCGCGAGGTCGAAGGGAACCTCGCTCTCGTCGTAGGCGATCAGTCGGCCCCCGACGCCGTCGACGACGCCGGTGTTGAACTCGGTGACCAACTTGATGTCACGAACGTCGAGCATCCCGCCCAACTGCTGGGAGCACACCGGTTTGGTGAACGCCCCGTCGAGTGGGGTCACGTACGTCAACTCGACGCGGTCACGGATACCGCGCTTGCGAAAGTAGGCATCGGCTAAGAAGCAGAATTCCAGCGGAGCGACCGGACACTTAATTGGCATGTCCACGACGTTCACGACGAGTCGTCCTCCGCGGAATTCGCGCAGCGCCTTGGCGAGAGCGGTCGCGCCCTCGGGCGTGTAGAAAGTGAACACCCTCTCCATCCAACCCGGACCGGTCAGTCCCTCGGTCTCGTCGGTCGAGAGCGTCGCACCGGTGGCGACCACTAACGCGTCGTAGTCCAGGTTGGACCCGTCAGCCAGCCGAACCGTATTCGAGTCGAGATCGACCTTCGTCACGCCACGTGTCGAGTATTCGATGTCGTGGTGGAGTTGAGTTCGACGGGGCCGGGTGAGGTCAGCGACGGTGCCGACGCCAAAGGGAACGAACAACAGTCCCGGCTGGTACAGATGGTCGTCATTCTGGTCGACGACCGTAATCATGGCCTGATCAGGGCTGTAGATCCTGCGCAGGCGATTCGCCGTCAGCGTTCCGCCGGTTCCGCCGCCCAGGATCACGATTCGATGCACGCGCCTCCGATCGCTCTGAGGTGAGCGACTGGGGTGCAGTGCACCGACAACCGCCCCTAAGGCGAACATAGCGATTGCGCGCATTCGCGAACGGCCGGCCGGTAGGGCCTTAAGTCGCTATCTGGCGTCGGGGCGACACTCCCGCCCGCGGGTCGTGGTCGCTACCCGGCGTTACGCCAGGCTCAAGAAGAGCTTCTGCAGCCGCGGCACGATGTCGTCGGCGTCGGTGTCGGGGTCGACCAGACACTCCTTCAGGCTGGCGGAGATGAGCGTGAACGCCGCGGTGTTCACGGCCTTGGCGACCGCCGCCATCTGGGTGACGATGTCCTCACAGCTACGCCCTTCTTCGAGCATGCGCACGATCGCCCCCATTTGCCCGTTCGCTCGCTTAACGCGCTTCGTGATTGACTCGAGCTGGGCCCGGTCCTGGAGCACGTGCGGCGGGTTCTTGGCGGTCATGGTTTCTCCTTCGGCGAACCTGAAATCTCAGTATCCTCCAGATCCCGTCAGCGAGCCGGATCCGAATGGCGTATATACCCCTATGGGTATATACTATCACCAGCCACGCACGGCGACGCGACGTGGACAGCGCCAGCGGGACGGGGGAGCGAATGATCGTGCTCAGGTCGGAATCACCGAGGAACGACCCTCGTACTTCACACGGTCATCGAGCCTTCGACGATCGCCTCGGCTCCGACCGGCGCGACTCCTCGCCGGCGATCACCGGGAGGTCATCGTGGATCGCGTCGTAATTCTCGGTGCGGGTATCTCGGGTCACACCGCGGCACTGCACCTGAAGCGTCAACTGAAGAGCAACGTCGAGGTCGTCGTGGTCTCACCCAACTCCCATTGGAATTGGATCCCTTCGAACATCTGGGTCGGGGTCGGCAAGATGACCAAGGATCAGGTGACCTTTCCGCTGGCACCGATTTATAGGCGCAAGAAGATCGGATTTCGCCAGGCGAGGGCCGTGGCCATACATCCCGAGGGCAACGCGGCCACGGAGAAGGGCTTCGTCGACATCATCTACACGGACCCGAGCCGGGTCGGCGTAGAAGAGCAACTGACCTACGACTACCTCATCGTGGCGACCGGGCCGAAGTTGAACTTCGCCGCCACGCCCGGACTCGGCCCGGACGCCAACTCCTGGTCGGTCTGCACCGCCGGACACGCTGAACAGACCGCGGCCGCGCTCGAGGCAGTCATCGAGGCCCTCAAGGCCGGCGAGAAGAAGACGCTGGTCATCGGCGTCGGACACGGAACGTGCACGTGCGAGGGTGCCGCCTTCGAGTACACCTTCAACGTCGAGCACGAACTACGAGAGCGCGGGGTTCGTGAACTCGCCGACGTGGTCTACCTGTCCAACGAGTACGACCTCGGGGACCTCGGAGTGGGCGGGATGACCTTCGCCCAGAATGGCTTCGAAACCAGCAGCAAGCTGTGGACCGAGTCGCTCTTCCGTGAACGCGGCGTTCGGGCGATTCTTCGCGCGCACGTCGAGAAGGTGGACCCGGGCGTCATCCACTACGAGGAACTCGACGGGTCCCGGCACACCTTGGACTTCGACTTCGCGATGTTGCTGCCACCCTTTCGCGGCGTCGACATGAGGGCCTACGCGAACGATGACCACGACATCACCGACGAACTCTTCGCGCCGAACGGCTTCTTGCGCGTCGACGCGGACTACGCGACCAAGCCCTACGAGGAATGGGCACCCGAGGACTGGCCCAAGACGTACCAGTGTCCGCGGTACGCGAACGTCTTCGGCGTCGGGATCGCCTTCGCGCCACCTCACGCCATCTCCGAACCGAGGAAGAGTCCGAACGGGACGGTGATCTCGCCCGCGCCCCCGCGTACCGGGATGCCATCGGGAGTCATGGGGCGCACGGTCGCGCTCTCGATCGCGGAACGAATTCGCCGCGGCGGCGACGCACCGCTGCGCACCGCCTCGATGGCGGCCATGGGTGCGGCGTGCATCGCCTCGGCGGGCGCCGGACTTCGACGCGGTAGTGCCGCCGCGATCACGATGTACCCGATCATTCCTGATCGGAATCGCTTTCCGGGTTCCGGACGAGACCTCACCCAGACCTCGGGCGAGATCGGGCTCAGTGGGCACTGGACCAAACTGTTGCTGCACTACCTGTTCATCTACAAGGCGAAGGCCCGCTTCGGCTGGTTCATGATCCCCGAGTGAGCGATGGTCGACATGAGAGCCAAGCACGAGACAGGGAAGGTGAAAGAGATGAGTGACGTGGACCGCAGTATCGCCGAGGCACCGTTGCCGACGGCGGGAACGCTTCGACGCCGGAGGAGCCTGGTCTACCAGGCCACGCGATTCGTGGCGTTCAACTTTCGAATGATGAAGATGGTAACGCGAGCACACCACTGATGTCCGGTGCGACGCGTGATGACGTCGATGCTGCCGAGTTCCCGATCGTGCCGTCGGTGGATCCCGACGGTGCTCGCGTCGGTGAGTCGCGGACGAATCGTTGGGTCGGGCTGCACATGGTCATGATCGCGCTCGTGCTCGTAGTCACCCGTGCGACACTCGCCCAATTAGGATTTCGCGTCGACGAGTTGGGCGAACACCATGGGTCATAATGCCGAGTGCGAGAGGTGTTCAACTTCGGCCTCGACGCACGCCGACTCGAGACGTGCGTCGTGAGTTCGGGGACCCAATCATGGCGCCGTGCGCTGGAGGCGTGGGCCCTGCCTGACGAGATCGTCAACTCAGCCCCGCAGAGTCCGTGGATCCACCCACCGGAACTCTTCGAGGTTCCCGACACCATCGCGCCGTCGCCTTCGCACGAGCGGGCGCTCGACGTCCTCGACGTGGGTGCCACGGTACTTGACGTGGGTTGCGGAGGGGGCATAGCGGCGTTCGCGCTGACGCCTCCAGCGACCCACGTGATCGGCGTCGACAATCAGTCCGAGATGCTGGCGATGTTCAGGGCGAACGCCCGGGCGCGCGGTGTCGACGTCGAGACCGTCGAAGGTGTCTGGCCCGAGGTCGCTTTCCAGACGCCCGTCGCGGACGTCGTCACCGCGCACCACGTCGTTGACAACGTCGCCGATATCGAACCCTTCCTCGTGGCCCTGGACGACCACGCAAGGTCTCGCGTGGTGCTCGAGTTGCCCGATCACCATCCCCTGGCGTCGATGTCCGAGGCGTGGCGGTACTTCTGGAATCTGGAACGGCCCGAGGGACCAACGCCCGTGGAGTTGCTCAACGTCCTGCACGAGATTGGACTCGACGCCCATCGCGAACAGTGGCTCGGTTCGCCGCGGCGCGAGCAGAACCCGGAGCAAGCGGCGCGTTTCATGCGGATACGACTCTGTCTGCCCGAGGACCGTGAAGGCGAGGTCCGAGAGTACCTCGAGTCGCACCCGGCGCCCCAGGCACGCGAGTTATCGACGATCTGGTGGGACGTCGTGCCACGCGACTCGTGACGCACTCGCCGCGTTGGCGTCCGCCCGCGTAATCGACGGAGCCGTCGCTGTTGCTGCCACCCGGCTCCACGGGTGAAACCTCGGAGTGAGGCGGGACACCGACGTACTTCGCTGGACGAGAGGAACAGGACACGTCGACTTGCGTATATACCCTGGGGGGTATATACTAGACCCGTGAACCCCCTCGAACCCCCTCGAACCCGGTCGCATTCGGAGTCAATAGAGCCATGTCCGCGTGTCTCATCCCAGGGTGCCGAACGCGCACGGTCTCTCGAGGTCGGGTGATCATGGACGCCCCCCACACCGATCGGCTGCGGCGAGCGCACGTCCAATTGGGCGCCGTAGTTGGAATGCTCAACGAAGGTGCCTCGTGCGAATCAATCGTCATCCAAATGGCCGCCGTCAGCGAGGCGGTTAACGCCGCGGCCTTCAATCTCATCTCGGCGAGTCTCAAAGAGTGTCTCGTCGATGCCGACGTCGACCGCGACGCCATGACCGAGAAGTTCCAGAGACTCCTTTTGAGCCTGGCGTAGAGGAGAAACGTGAAAGTCGTCATTGTTGGAGGTGTCGCCGGTGGGATGTCCGCCGCGACGAGGTTGCGTCGATTGTCGAACGACACCGAAATTGTCGTGTTGGAGCGCAGTGGTCACGTCTCCTACGCCAACTGCGGGCTGCCGTATTACGTGGGTGGAGTCATAGAGAACGAGGACTCGCTATTGCTCCAGACGCCCGCGTCGCTCTTCAACCGCTTTCGCCTTGACGTGCGCGTCGACACCGAGGCCGTCGCGATCGACGCCTCCTCGAATACCGTGACGGCGCGCGACCTCGTCAAGGGCCTGGAGTACCAGATTCACTACGACTACCTGATACTCAGTCCCGGCGCGTCGCCGGTCGTTCCGCCGATTCCGGGCATCGAGCGAGCAATGCCCTTACGGACCGTCGAAGACGTCGAACGACTCGTGCGTGAGGTGCGGAACGCGCCCAAGAGCGCCGTCGTCATTGGCGGCGGTTTCATCGGGTTGGAGATCGCCGAGAACCTCGTGCGTCGCGGCATCGCGACGACACTGGTTGAGGCGACGGATCAGGTCCTCGCGCCACTCGATCCCGAGATGGCATCGCCCGTCGCCGATGAACTGCGCCGCCGCGGCGTGACGTTGCACTTGGGTGAATCGGTCGAGTCGATGACGCTCGAGAACGTGCGCCTCACCTCAGGTCAGATCGTTCCGGCCGACCTCGTCGTCGTGGCGATTGGAGTACGACCCGAGACCGGCCTCGCGCGGCGCGCGGGCCTCGCCATCGGTGAGCGCGGCGGCATCGCCGTCGACGAGTTCAACCGCACCAGTGTCGAGAACGTCTACGCGGTCGGTGACGCCGCCGAGAAGATCGACGCCCTCGACGGCACCGCGACACTCGTACCCCTGGCGAACATCGCCAATCGGCACGGTCGGATCGTCGCGGACCACATCGCGGGACGAAAGGTTCGTCCGCGCACCTCAATCGGCACCGCCGTCGTCAGGGTCTTCAATCTCACCGTCGCCTCGACCGGATGGAACGAGAAGCGGCTGCGAGCCAATGGTCGTTCATTCTTCGCGATCCACACCCATCCCTTCTCGCACGCCACGTACTATCCCGGCGCCCAGCCCATGTGCCTGAAGATCCTCGTGGACTCGTCGTCGGGCGCGATTCTCGGCGCCCAGGGGGTCGGAACGGAAGGCATCGACAAGCGAATCGACGTTCTCGCTACGGCCATTCGCGCTGGTCTTACGGCACCCGAGCTCGCCGACCTCGAGCTGGCGTACGCGCCTCAGTTCGGCTCGGCGAAAGACCCCGTGAACATGCTCGGCTACGTCGCCGAGAACATCCTTTCGGGACTGGTCGAGACCGTGCAGTGGCACGAAGTCGATGAGTACCGCGCGCGCGGCGCGCAGTTCATCGACGTTCGTACACGCGAAGAGTTCGAACGCGGCTCGCTGCCCGGTGCGCTCAACGTTCCCGTCGACGAGCTTCGCGAGCGCGCGGGCGACCTTGACCGCGACGAGATCATCGTCTACTGCAAGGTCGGCCAACGTGGTCACGTCGCGGTAACCCTGCTCAATGAGCTCGGCTTTCAGGCCAAGAACCTTGACGGTGGCTACCGCACATGGCTCCGTTCGCCGGCAGCCGTTGAGTGTCAGCCCGTGGGCTGAGCGTCCGAAGTCAATGCAACAATCAAGCGAGAAAGGCAACAACGATGTGTCACAAGGCAACGTGCAAGAAGTGCAGTAAGGCAACCTGGAAAGGTTGCGGCAACCATATCGAACAGGCACTGGCCGGCGTGCCGAAAGCCCAGCGTTGCACGTGCTCGAACGACGACGGCGCGATGAGCGGCGGCGGGTTGTTCGCTCGTCTCAGAGGTCGATGAACCGCGAGGGCCCGGGCCTAGGAGCGATTTCTCCCTCATGCTCTCTGAGCCGTGGCGCGATGCGTCAGGGGTCCGTCGCCACTGAGTAACAGGTCATCATCGATTTGTCACGGCTCAGCCGTGACAGAACAATTGACTGGTGGGCCGCCCGGGTCTCGATCCCGGCACCTTGGGATTAAAAGGCCACCGAGTTCATTATTCTCTATTCATTAGATTCAGAGAACCCCATATTCATAGGGGTTTGCGTTCAGTGCGTTCAGTGCGTTCCGTGGCTATCGGGAAATGTTAGGGATGGAATTAGGGATTTTTCCACCCGATCCTGGCGTCCGCGATCCAACAACGGCCAGAGCGTGTTCAGGGGATCATTCCTCCGTCGCAGTAAGAAATCCCGCCTGGGCGTCTAGAGAAGAATGGATGCAAGTGCATCGGCCGTTTGCGGAAGATCTCGATTCCGGAGAGCATCGATCGCGCTCGCAGGCGTGACCGGGGGATTTTGAAGACTTGCGATTTGCTCCGAAAAGGCTGCGACCACTGATGCTTCGCTTAGATCCATAAGACCGAGAAGGAAGTTGTCGGGGTGGAGGGCCTCTATGTCGTGGCTTCCTAGAATTGATGCCGGAAAGTCTTTGAGATTGAAAGTCACTATTGCTTGGGCCTGCGACCGAATCGCTGCGGCCAATACGTGGCGATCTCGCTCGTCAGGAAGCTCTAGACCGTCGATCAGTGATTCGTAGCCAGTGACGAGACAGTCGGGAACTGCCTCAATCATTAATCTTCGCGTGCGCTCCAATCGTTTTGAGTCAAGATCTGTTCGTCGTCGAAGAATCGATACTTCCATTTCGTCGAGAATGTCGTTGCTCCATCTTGCGCGCAAGTTAAGTTGCCGCTTTCCCGTCACTCTTATCAAGAGATCGCGGATCGCGGGATCGTGTAAGACGCACGCATCGTAAATAACTACGAACGCCACAACTATTCGCTATAGAGGCCCAGTTCCTCGGCCTCATGCGTCAAGTCTTTGTAGACAGATTGGCGACGCTGTTCATCTTTACGCTGATGCGCAAGTACGTCGAGGAGACGAATCCTTCTGTGGGACCCCACTTTTCGGAAGGGAATCTCACCAGACTCCAGAAGCCCTACGAGAAACGGACGAGAAACATTCAGAAGATCCGCTGCTTGCTGGGTAGTTAACTCGGCGTGAATTGGAGCAACCGTAACCGCATTCCCTTTCGCCAACTCATCAAGAACTTCGATGAATAGTCTGAAAGCTTGAGCGGGGACTGTGACTTTCGTGTCGGGAGAGTCATCTACGCATAGGACAAGTCGCCCCGACGGTGATGGGTGAAGTCGCAGATATGAAGCGAGCATCGCCGCGGCATCCGCGGCGTGCGAGGACGCTTCGTCGTCTGGAATTACTAGATCCTGAAGATTGATTGAAGACATGGATCGATTATGGCACAAGATGGGCCCTAAACGCAACAAACAAAATAAACGAAGTAATCAAAAGGGACAACTCTTGTCCTTCCGGCCGACCCGAGAGTCGGATTGCTGGGTGTCTACTTTCTCCGGGGAGCCTCAGCATTCCCAGTTCGCCGATAGCAGCTCGCAATCTCACGCGCAGTGAATCATTGGTGTTGGACTCCACTGAAGTCCTTGCGTGAGTTCGACCAAGTCGCTTGGCCTGGGGTTCTTCACTCTCAAGTACACCTTGGGAACATTGTCGTGCCGAGCTTCGAGTGCACAACCGGCGACGGTTGGCAGTTGGCTAGGGCCACGACCACCGGTACCCGGCGCAATCCAATGGATCGACACCGACCTAATGCGCGGTCGAGAAGCCGATCAATCGTTGGTGCGGGTCGCAGCCCCAGGAAGGTGGCCGGTCTGTCTCAGGATCTTCTTGAACGTTCGACCGGTCGCCCGGCGATACACCATCTCGACGAGGAAGCTTGCGGCGAGGGTGACGCCTAGCGCAATGGCGGAGGACGGTGACGTGCTGACCATATTGTAGAAGAGAACCGCAAAAAGGGACAGGCACGTGACTACCGATGCCATGACGGGCCACGCCTTGGCGCCGGTCTGATCTCGGATCCTGAGATGACCGATGCTGACCGCTGCATACACGAGGAGGAACCCGGCGCTGCCCATGGAGGCCACGGCGCTCAGGGGAAAGACCAGGACGAACACGAGGACCAGGCCCGAGGTGATGAAGAGCCCCTCCACGTCACGACCCCACAGCTTGCGATCGAACCCCGGCGGGAGGCCTCCGTTCTTAGCGATCTGGTAGGCAATATTCGTCGAGCCGAACAGGGTGGCGTTCACCGCTGACGCCGTGGAAAGCAGCGCCGCGATGGCGATCAACCGGAAGCCGGCCTGGCCGAGGGACGGCCGCGCCGCCACCGCCAAGGCGGAGTCCCCGAGTCCTTTGAGAGAGGAGAGGGGCACGTTGGTCACCACGCCGGTGCTGATCAATACGTAGAGCACAATCACAATGGCGACGCTTCCGTAGATGGCGCGCGGCAACTCAATCGCCGGCTTGGCCGTGTTCGTCGCGGCGTTGGTGATCAGTCCGAAGCCCTCGTAGCCAACGAAGACGACGCCGGCCCCGGTCAGTATTCCGAGGGGACCCGGCCACGACGAAGGCGCCAGCCGGGCGAGATCGTGTCTGCTCACTGCGACGTACGCGGCGACGATGAAGACGACGAGGATGGCCACCTTGACGATCACGATGGCCGACTCGGCTCGACCCATGATCCGGCTGCCGAGAAAGTTGACCGCCATGAAGGCGAGGACGACACCCACCGCCCAGGTCTTCGCGGGGAGGCGGATGAAGATGTTGGCGTACGCGGCGAACGCGGTGGCGTAGAGGGCGATCGTGATGATGTAACTGAAGTACTGGAAGAGGTTGAACGATCCCGAGACCGCGCCCTCGCCAAAGCCGCGAACGATGAAGGTGACCGAGCCCCCGACGCTCGGGAAAGTCTTGCCGAGCGCGACGTAACTGTAGGCGGCGAGACCAGCCACGACCCCGCCGATCACGAAGGAGATCGGCGTGGCGGAGCCTGCGAGACCCGCCACCACCCCGAGGACCGAGAAGATCCCGGCGCCGACCATGGCGCCAACTCCGATGCTCAATGCAGCGACCACTCCGATGGATGATTTCTTTGCCGAATTCGTCATTGGCTTGCTCGTCCGTTATGGCACAGAACCACGTCTCTCACTGCTCGGCGAGCAGCTCATCCTTGGCCTTAGCGAGCGCTGCTAGACCGTCCGTTGGCACTTCGGGGGACTTCAGACCCATCTGATCGATCGCGTCGACGACGATGCCCCCCACCAGTGCCCGTAGCGCGTACTTGTGATCGGCCGGCACCACGTACCACGGTGCCCAGGCGGTCGAGGTGGCGCTGAGCGCCTCCTCGTACGCGCCCTGGTACTCGTCCCAGGGCTGGCGCTCGGCGAGGTCCGCCACGGAGAACTTCCAGTTCTTCGCCGGGTCCTCCAGGCGGCTCAGGAAACGCTTCTTCTGCTCCTCCTTGGACACGTGCAGGAAGACCTTCACGATCCGAGTCTTGTTGCGGTGCAGATGGTGCTCGAAGGCGTTGATGTCGCCGTAGCGGTCCCTCCAGAACTTCTCGTCGGGTCCGCCCGCGGGCCTCTCGTGGGTCTTGTCCAAGAGCTCGGGGTGCACTCGGGTCACCAGCACGTCCTCGTAGTAGGAGCGGTTGAAGATGCTGATGGCGCCGAGCTCGGGCAGCACCTTCGAACACCGCCACAGGAAGTCGTGGCCGAGTTCCTCGGCCGAAGGCTGCTTGAAGGCCTCGACCCGACAGCCCTGCGGATTGACACCCGACATGACGTGCTTGATGGTCCCGTCCTTGCCGGCCGCGTCCATGGCTTGGAGCACGATCAAGAGCGCGTGCGTCCCGTTCGCCCACAGCAGATCCTGCGCCGCGGAGAGTTCGTCGACGAACTCCCTGAGATCCTCCTCGGCGACCTTCTTGCGTTGCTTGTGGTCGCCGTCCTTGTCCTGGGGGCCCAGCCAGTCGGACGCCACGTGCTTGGTGCTGCGCCCGTCCAGGCCAGCGGGCTCACCCGGCTTGACCCTCATTTCGCCCAGGACCTCCTTGTTGAGTTTCATGTCTTCGTCTCCCTCTCTGACGCGTCACCTGAGTCCTTGATGCCCGCATGCGCCTCGCACCATTCGCACCGCCGACGGCCGGCGGTGCCCGCCAATGCGTGGCCGTCGCGGGTGATCTCCTGGCCGTAGGGGCACGCGACGAGGTCGTGGTACACCGGGTTGTCGACATCGGTGTCGGTGTGGAACGGAGCCACGCCGGCGTGCGCCTCGCACCATTCGCACCGCCGACGGCCGTCGGTGCCCGCGATGTCGTGGCCGTCGCGGGTGATCTCCTTGCCGTAGGGGCAGGCGCCCGAGTCGTGGTACACCGGCTCGCCCGGGCTGGTGTTGACGTCGGTGTGAAACGGGGCAACGCTCGCGGCCATCGCGGCCAGGTCGGCTCGGGAGCGGCGTGCGCCTGGTGCCGCAAGCTGGTCCGCGGCGGTACCCGACGGATCGAACACCCGGTACCCGAGCAGCTTGACGCGGTCGGTGGCGACGAACCACACGAGCGCGTAGCCCCACACGAGGGCCGCGTAGCGCCACCCGAGAGGAGTCATGAAGATTCCGAAGACCGCGATGCATGTCGCCAGTGCCTGCGTGCCGAGCACCGCCAGCAGGAGAATACGGGCGGGACGGATGGACCAGAACGGGCCACGGGTACGGGCCTGGAAGATCGTCAGATGCCCGGCCACCGACAACGTGAGGTACATCATGGTCTGGAGCTCGGGGTGGCCGAGGTGAAAGACCCGGTCGCCGAGGTAGAACATGCCGAACGCGGCCACGGGGCCAACGACCCCCAATATGGTGGCCATCCCGAGCACGACGCGCATGTTCCACGCCTCGGGCTGATTGCGGTAGCGGACGTTGTCGTAGGCGATGGACAGGATTGCCCCGTCGTTGAGCAGGGCCAGCAGCACGATCTGCATGGCCGTCACCGGGAAGAAGTTGAAGATCAGGATCACGAGCGAGATGAACAGCAGGACGCGCAGCGTCTCGGCGATCCGGTAGATGGCGTAGCTGTTCATCCGCTGGAAGATTTTGCGGCTCTCCTTGATCGCGTCGATGATGACTGACAGGCCCGGCGTGGTGAGCACGATCGAGGCCGCCGCGCGCGCCGCGTCGGTCGCACTCGACACGGCGATCCCGCAGTCGGCCTTCTTGAGCGCAGGGGCGTCGTTGACGCCGTCACCGGTCATGCCCACGATGTGGCCACGCCGCTGGAGGACGTCCACGATGTGGTACTTGTGCTCGGGGAACACCTGGGCGTAGCCGTCGGCGCTTTCGACTGTTCTCGACATCGCCGCGGTCTCGGTGCGCGTCGTGTCGCCCAGGCTCGCGGCGTCGAGGATGTCCGTGCCCATTCCGAGTGTCTTGGCGGTCTCGGACGCGATGGCGAGCTCGTCACCGGTGACCATCTTGACCTCGACGCCCATCTGGCGCGCGGTGGCGATGGTCGCCTTGGCGTCGGCACGCGGCGGATCAAACAGGGGCAGCACGCCCAGGAACTGCCAGGCGCCGTTGCCTTCGGCGCGCGCGACGCCGAGTGAGCGGAACCCGCGCGCGGCGAACTCGTTGACCGCCCGGTCGACGCTCGCCTTCACCTGCTTGGCGTTGGCCGAGAGTTCGAGGATCACCTGGGGCGCTCCCTTGGTCACCTTGAACGAGGAGCCCTTCGCGGCCTTTACCGTTGCCTCGGTGCGCTTGCCGACCGGCTCGAACGGCTGGAAGTGCTCCACGTGGTATCCCCGCAGTGCTTGGTCGCTCGCCAGGCCACCGAGTACCGCCAGGTCGATGGTGTCGTTGTCGTCGGCGCGCGACGCCAGCGCCCCGGCCAAGACGATGTCGTCGACCGAAACCCCCTCGACGGCGAAGGGATCACCGAGCGTCAACTTGTTCTGGGTCAGGGTGCCGGTCTTGTCCGTGCAGAGCACGTCCACCCCGGCGAGTTCCTCGATCGCTACGAGCCGGCTGACGATGGCCTTCTTCTTCGCGAGAAGGCGCGCGCCGACGGCCATCGTCACGGACAGCACCGTCGGCATCGCCACGGGAATCGCGGCCACGGTGAGCACGAGGGCGAACTGGAGTGTGTCGAGGAACGGGTCGCCACGGACGATCGAGACGACGATGATTACGCTCACCATGGCGATGGCGAGGATGATCAGGTACGTCCCGATCTTCAGCACGGCGCGCTGGAAGTGGCTGATGGTCTGGCTGTCCTGGACGAGTTCGGCGGTCTTGCCGAAGTACGTGTTTGTGCCCGTGGCGTAGACGAGGGCACCGATCTCGCCCTGGCGGATGATCGACGCGGAGAACACTGAGTCGCCCGGACCACACGTGGCGGGCAGCGACTCACCGGTCAGCGCCGACTGGTCGACCTCGACCGGGTCCCCCTCGAGCAGTCGCGCGTCGGCTGGGACGATGTCGCCCAGGCGCAGCCGGATGACGTCGCCCGGGACGAGCTCTCGCGCCGGGGGATTGACCCACTGGCCGTCGCGCAGCACCCGGGCCTTGATCGCGAGCTCCGCCTTCAAGGCGTCGATGGCCTTGCCAGCTTGGTGCTCTTCCCAGAATCCGATGCTGGCGTTGGCGAGCAGCAAGATCAAGATGACGATGAAGTCGGGCCAGTGGCCTAAGACGCCCGATAGGACGACGGCGACCTCGATCATCCACGGGATGGGCCCCCAGAAGTAACCGAGGAACTTCAGGAACTGGTTGACCTTCTTCGCTTCGATCTCGTTCGGCCCGTACTGTTCCAGGCGCGTGGTCGCCTCTGCCTGGGTGAGACCCTTCGGCGACGACGCGAGGCGCTTCTCCACCTCGGCGAGGGGCAGGGTCTTCAGGTCGTCGCTCGTGTCGGACTTTGATCCGGGCTTCGCTCCAGGGCCCTCGGATCGGGGGCCGTCAGACTTCGCACTCGACATGTCGCACTCCTTCGTATGGCACACGCCTAATGATTCCGACGCTGCGTCTCCTCACGGCCACTCGTCTCGCGACGGGACTACGACTGTTCATCAGCCTGCAAGATCTTGGTCAAAGGACGGAGGATACGGTATGTCTTTAGTATATGCAATAATTAGTGTATGAACAAACTTGTCTACGAATCGGCCGACTCGGTGGTCGACGCCGTCCTGTCGGCCAGCCGGGTTCTCGTCGCGGTCGCTGCTCGGTCGCTGTCCGACATCGCCGAGGAGGTCACGCTCACCCAGTACCGGACTCTCGTCGTGCTCGCGTCGCGTGGACCGCAGAACCTGGTCGGGTTGGCCGAAGGGGTCGCGGTGACGCCGGCCACCGCAACACGAATGTGCGACCGTCTCGTGAAGAAGAAGCTGATCGTTCGCCAGTCGGAACAGGACGACCGTCGACAGGTCCGCCTCGCGCTGACGAAGAAGGGCCTGAGGCTCGTCAGTGACGTCACGGATCGACGCCGTCGCGAGATCGAAGCGATCCTCAGCACGATCGCCCCCGAGGAGCAGACCGTTCTCGTGCAAGCCTTGAGCCAGTTCGCGGCGGCGGCGGGGGAGGTACCCGAACAGGACTGGTCAACCGGGTGGGACCTCTAGATGCCCCTCAGTAACCTCGCCGGCAAGCGCCGGTGGCAACGGGGGATGCGCTCTGCGCAGGTGCGAGTCGGCCGGTGGCTCGCATCGGCGACCTACACCCAGAAGTGGCTCGTACTGGGTACCATCGTCGGCATCATCGCGGGACTCGGCGCCGTCGTCTTCTACGAGGCGCTGCGCCTCGCCACGTACGTCTTCCTGCAGGTGCTCGCGGGCTACAAGGTTCCTCTGCCCGCGAGCGAGGGCGGGGCAGTGGCGTCCTCCTACTTCGCGCGACCGTGGGCGATCCCGCTCATCGCGTGCGCGGGCGCGCTGGCGGGAGCGATCCTGGTCTTCGCGATCGCGCCCGAAGCCGAGGGCCACGGCACCGACGCGGCCATCGCCGCGGTGCATCACAATCCCCGCGGCGTGCGCCTGCGCACCGTCTTCGTGAAGATCGTGGCCTCGGCCCTCACTATCGGCTCGGGCGGCTCGGGTGGGCGTGAGGGGCCGACGGGCCAGATCAGCGCCGGGTTCGGCTCGTTCCTCGCCCGGTTCCTCGACCTCAGTCCCTCGGACGCGCGCATCACCGTCGCGAGCGGGATCGGCTCGGGTATCGGGGCGATCTTCGGTGCGCCGCTGGGTGGCGCGGTACTCGCCACCGAGATCCTGTACCGTGACGACTTCGAGGTCGAAGCCCTGCTGCCCTCGTTCATCGCGTCCATCGTGGGCTACTCGGTGTGGGGGTCCTTCGAGGGGTTCGGGCCGCTCTTCGGCTACGTCGGGAACTACCGGCTCACCAGCGCCGTACAGTTGGGGTGGTTCGGCGTCATCGGCATCCTCGGCGGATTAGTCGGGCTGCTCTACGCCAAGAGCTTCTACGGCATGGCCGCGTTCTTCAGCCGGCTCACCGTGCCGCGCTGGGTTCGTCCGGCGATCGGTGGTCTGGTCGTCGGCTGCATCGCCCTCGCCATCCCCGAGGTGCTCGGCACCGGCTACGGCTGGATACAAGCGGGCCTCGGAGCCCAGCTCCTGCACATCCCGCTCTGGATCGTGCTCATCCTGCCCTTCGCGCGCATCGCGACGACCGGGCTCTCCATTGGCTCGGGCGGCTCGGGCGGCATCTTCGGTCCGGGAATGGTGATCGGCGCCTTCGTCGGGGCCGCGGTCTGGCGCCTGCTCGAACCGGTCGTGCCGAGTCTCGGCCACGACCCCGCCCCTTACGTCATCGTCGGGATGATGGCCTGCTTCGGGAGCATCTCGCGCGCCCCGCTCGCGGTGATGCTGATGGTGGCCGAGATGACGGGAACGCTCTCGCTGATCGTGCCGGCCATGCTGGCGGTCGGCTTGGCGACGCTCATCGTGCGACGCAACGACGACACCATTTATCGCAGTCAGCTGCGCAGTCGGGCCGAGTCCCCGGCGCACCGCATCCTCACCGGTCTTCCACTGCTCGCCATAGTGACCGCCTCGCAGGCCATGGCCCCGGCCCGATGCGTGCTGGCCGAACCCGGCAAGCGTTCGGCGTTCCTCGCCCAGATGGAGGAAGGCGAGGTCAGCGCCGCACCGCTGGTCGATCCGCAGGGTCACTACGTCGGGGTGGTCACAATGCGGGCCCTGCAGGACAGTACCGGCGACGCCAGCGCGGTGGACGTCGAGAGCCTGGTCGACTCCACCTTCGCACCGATCCACGAATCGGTGCATCTGGACGTCGTCCTCGACACCCTGACCTCGACGCCCCAGACGTGGGCGGCCGTCATCGACGACGAGCGTCGGGTCGTCGGCACGATCGCCATCACGGACATCGTGCGCAACTACCGCCGAACGATGCAGGCCAATCTGCGTCGAGCCTCTGAGTTAGGCGGTTCCACTGGAATCTCCGAGATCACGGTGGTGAACGATTCCCCGCTCGTCGACTCACCGCTGCGTTCATCGTCGATACCGCGCGGTGTGCTGATCACTGCCATAGAACGTGGGCGTGACGTCATTCGACCGAATGGTGAGACCATCATCAAAGCCGGCGATCGTCTGATGGTGCTCGGCGGTTCGGACGATCTGGACGTTCTCGGTCAACTCGCATCGTCAATGCAGTAGCAAATCGCACTGGTGAATTGGGGCAGGGCAGTCTCGCAAAGATGCAGAAATCTGCGGTATGAAAACACAGTGTCAGCCCGTAGAATCTGTCTCCTTCGCGATCTCGAGCAAATCGGAGGGACGGAATTAGGGATTTGAGCCGCACGAATTGGTGAAGAATTCTGAAAGTCCTTGGTACTACTGGTGGGCCTACTGGTGGGCCTGTTCAGTAACGCAAGATGGGAGACAATTCAGTAACGCCTGATCTGTGACACGTTAGTTTATTGTTCCTTTTTCGTTGGGCGTTGAGCCCGCTTTTTCCTGACTTCTCCTTTCGTTGTTCGAAGCACGGCCTTTAAAAATTCGTTCCCGTCCCACACTTCAAGCGTCGAATCGGTGACCTTCACGTCAACCACGTGACCGGCTCGGTGCTTGCCGGCGCTGAAGACCTGGCCACTGATGGCGATGACGCCGGTCGAGGCCACGGTGCGTGTGACCCACTCGTCGCCGGTGCGTTGCAGGGTGACAGAGACGTCGAGCGGCACATTGGTCGTGAGCACTCTTCGGCTGAACCGCTCCTGCGGCGTGTCCATCTTCAACTCCTGGTGCGGTCGCTCGGAGTTGTATTCCACGATCCACTCATCGAGCTGGCGTTGGAGGTCCTGGAGTGAACTGAACTCTCGGCCAGCGACGAACTCACGGCGCAACGTCCAGTGCCAACGCTCGATCTTCCCGGTCGTCGTTGGACTGCCCGGTTTGGTCAGGATGTGATGGATCCCGTTCTCCCGACAGATCTTGTCGAACAGGACCTCGGAGTCGTTGCGACCAAAGCGACCGGTGAAGACCTTGCCGTTGTCGGTGAGTATCTCTTCGGGCACGCCCCAACGCGTGAGGGCGGCGACGAAGTGTTCACAGACCGGCCGGGCGGTCGCTCGCGCCATCACGCCCGCGCAGACCATGAACCGACTGTGGTCGTCAATGCCCGTCAGGATCTTGGCTTCGGTGCCGTCGGTGGTGAAGATTGAGCCGACCACGTCCATCTGCCAGAGCTCCATCGGTCGTCCCCGTTCCCACTTTCGAAAGGTGCGCAGCACCTTCTTGCGTTCGCCCTTCACAATCAGACCGGATCGCAAGAGGGCGCGATAGATCGCCATGTGACTCGGTGGTGGATCGACGCCGGCTCGCTTCAGTTCCCACTGGATGCGCTTGGGTCCCCAGAGCGGATGGCGTTTGCGCATGTCGAGCACGCGCACCTCGAGCACGCCACCCATCTGGTGCGGCACGTGGTGCGGGCGATGGGACTCCTCACCTAGCGCCTCTAGACCGCCTGCCTCATATTTGGCCAGCCAGCGATAGATCGTCTGGCGCGACACATTGAACTTGGCCGCGATCTCGGTGATGGAGAAGCCGTCTCTCATCACCATCGTCACGGCGTCATAACGCTGTTCCATTTTGCTGATGTCCTTTAGCACGGCCACCTCCTTGACGTCCAAAGTCGACGCCTCAGAGGGGCGATGTGTCAAGGGTCAGCCGTTACTTTGTCACGCATCAGGCGTTACTGAGTAACAGATCATCTGTTATCGATTTGTCACGGCTCAGCCGTGACAGAACAGCCTACTGGTGGGCCGCCCGGGTCTCGATCCCGGCACCTTGGGATTAAAAGTCCCCTGCTCTTCCCGATGAGCTAGCGGCCCGGCGGATGGCGATTTTCATTGAGAATTACTCGACCTCCGGACGCCATAGGTTAGTGCAACCTCACTCGTGTCGAAGGTCCACGACGGTGATGAGAACGTCGACACGTATCGCGCTGATTGCAGGTGGAAGAAGAGCGAGGCAGGCACAGGAGGGTCCGAGGTTCGTCAGTCGCCTCAGTCAATGGTTCGAAATCGCCCGGCCGATCACTAATCGGCTCAATCGAGCGAGGTGTTAGTACGAAGCGACGACGTGTTGCCAACCACCTGTGCCGCTCGCGTTGGTCGTGACATCATCATTCGGTACGTCACGGCGGGGGACTATCGGGATGAACCACATCGTTCGAGTTGCCACGTATCACTTCCGCGCAACGTTCGCTCGCCAATGGGGTGGGTACGTCAGCCTCACGCTCCTGATCGCTCTCGTGGGTGGACTATCGATGGCGTCGCTCGCCGGTGCGCGGCGAACCGACTCCTCGTTTCCGACGTACGTCGCGAGTACTAATCCGGCCACGACGGAGATCTTCGTGGCGTTCGACGATCCGCAATTGGGGGCCGCGACGGGCTACGACCCGACGACCATTCGAGCGATCGCTCGTCTCCCACTCGTCGAGCAGAGCGCCGTTTCGGTGGGCTTCGACGGCAACATCAACCTTAACGGAGTCAAGGGAGTGCATCCCCACGGCGAGGTCGGCGAGACCCCGCCAACGTTCATCGGTGGCACCGAGTACCTCACCCTGGACAAGGCGACCCTCGTGGCGGGTCATTGGTTCAACCCACGTCGACCCGATGAAGCAGTCGTCAATGCGCAGGCGGCGCGCGAGATGGGCGTCCACGTCGGATCGGTCATCCAGGTCCCGTTCTATTCGGACGAAGAGACGGCGAGCTCGACGTACAACGGTCCTCCGTTTGCGTTCCCGAAGATCACCATCGTCGGTGAGATCGTGATCAACAGCACGGTGATCCAAGATGAAATCAACGCGCTCGGTTCCAGCGTGGTCTTGATGTCACCCACCTTGACGAGGCGACTGGACACGTGCTGCTCGTACTACACGGGTATGGCGGTGAAGCTGCGCGGCGGCGCGGCCAACATTGTTGCGTTTTCGCGTAGAGGCCGCGAAGGTCGACCCGATCTCCAAACTCGGGATCGGCGGAGGTGGAAGCGTGACGCAGGGCCTCGCCAAAGGTCAACAGGAGATCAAGCCGGAAGCCATCGCGCTCGGGGTCTTCGGACTCATCGCCAGCGTCGCGGCGCTCCTGATCGGTGGACTCACCATCGGTCGGATGTCGCGCACCGCCGCCGCGGAGATGCGCACCCTCCAAGCGCTTGGTGCGAACACGTCGATGGCGATCGGCACCGAACTAGTAGGCGTCTCGCTCGCCGTCGCGACGGGGGCGCTCTTGGCCGTCGCACTCGCTATCGCGTTGTCGCCGCTCGCGCCGCTCGGACCGGTTCGCTTCGTCTACCCGTACCCGGGATCTCCCTGGACTGGACCGTGCTCGGCGTCGGTGGCGCGGCGCTCGTGGTCACGCTCGAGACCATCGCCGTCGTGCTCTCGCGTCGTGAACTGGGTCGAATTCGCTTGGGTCGCCGCATGGAGTCCCGAGAGGAGAACTCCTGGGTCACTCGCGTCACGGCGACGGCCGGCGTTCCACTGTCGTTGGCGACCGGACTGCGTTTTGCACTGAAGTCCGGTCGCGGGGCCAACGCCGCCCCTGTTCGGTCGGCCATCCTGGGCGCGGTCCTCGCCGTCGTCGTCCTCGTGACGACGGTGACGTTCGGGGCCAGCCTCAACAATCTCGTCTCGCACCCGTCGCTGTACGGGTGGAATTGGAACTACGCGCTGCTGTCCGGTTTCGCGGGTCAGGAGGATCTGCCCGCGCCCCAAGTCGCCACGATGTTCAATCACGATCACTACGTGGCGGCGTGGTCGGGCGCGAATTTCTTCGAAGGTGAGCTGGACGGTCAAGCGGTGCAGATGATGATCGAGGCGCCGGGGTCTCGCGTCGCTCCACCGATGCTGTCGGGCCACGGCTTGGACGCGGCGAATCAAGTGGTCCTCGGCAACCAAACACTGGCCGCACTCCATAAACACGTCGGTGACACGGTCACCTTCTCCAACGGCAAGACCAAGCCCACGACACTGACGATCGTCGGCACGGCAACGATGACGCCGATCACCAAGGGTCTCGAGATGGGTTCGGGCGCGCTCGTAGCCACGAGCGACTTCCCGACGGCCATGCTCAACGCGCAGCAGAGCTCCATTCCCGGCCCCCAAGCCGTGCTCATCCGCTTACGCGGTGACACCAATCCGAAGGCCGCGTTGAGCAGCCTCCGCCAGATCATCCACAAGCTGAATCATCTCCCGAACGATCCTTCGACGGCCGGCGGACTCGTCGCGCATCTGCGGCCGGCCGAGATAGTGAACTACCGAACGATGGGCACGACACCCGCCATCCTCGGCGCCGGCTTGGCGCTCGGCGCGGTGTCCGCGCTGGCGTTGACGCTCGTGGCCTCGGTGCGCCGACGGCGGCGCGAGCTCGCCCTTTTGAAGACGCTCGGGTTCGTCCGTCGTCAGCTCGCGGCGGCCGTCGCGTGGCAGTCGAGCATCGCTGTCGCGATCGGCGTCCTCATCGGCGTGCCGGTGGGGATCCTGCTCGGCCGGATTCTCTGGGACCTCTTCGCGCACGAGATCGACGCGGTGCCGATGCCGGACGTGCCCGGCCTGGCCATTGTCCTCATCGTGGTGGGCGCCCTCGCGCTCGCCAACGTCGTCGCCACGATTCCCGGTCGAATGGCGGCGGGCACGTCGACGGGCTTGGTGCTGCGAGAAGAGTAGCCGGACGTGCCGAAGGGGCCGGGTAGTTTGGGTCCGTGACCGACTTCGACAACGAAAGTGTGCGAGCCATCGAGGGCACCTTGAACGACGTCGATCGTGCACTCGAACGACTGCGCAACGGGAACTATCGAACCTGTCAGGTGTGCGGGGCGGCGATCGAAGAGAGCGAGCTTGTGGCTAACCCTCTCCTCGCGAACTGTCGCACCCATCCGGAGTTGGCCTGAGCGATTCGTCGCCCCGGCCGCGAATCGAGGTCCCGGGGCGGGTTCGTCGTTGGACTACTTCTTGGTGGCCCAGAAGATTTCGGCGATCGCGTCGATCTCGCTCAGGAGCCGGTCGGCCACGTTGACGTCATTCGTCTTCTTCGCCTCGCCCGCACTCTTGGTGGCCATCCAGAAGAGGTCGTGGAGGTTCGGGTACGCCTTCAGGTGATCGACCTTGAAGTAGTCGGTCCACAGCACCCAGAGGTGATGCTTCACGAGGTCGGCGCGCTCCTCTTTGATGAACGTGGCCCGGACCTTGAAGTCGTCGTCGCTTGACGCGTTGTACTTCTCCATGCAGGCCTTGACCGACTGCGCTTCGATCTTGGCTTGGGCGGGGTCGTACACGCCACAGGGCAGGTCGCAGTGCGCGTGCACCACGCGTGGCGTCATCGTGGCGTCCAGGTAGGCATTGATACGGTTCAGAAGCGTCATGGCTTCACCTTTCGATTGTCGTTCGTTGTGGTGTCGGCACAATACCTTTTTCCTTCCGAAGGTTAGCGACGACCCTCGTCTATCGTTCACAGAAATGGACGAGGACACGGAGTTTTCCGCCCGGCGCGACATCGACGAGGTCTGGGCCCGGATCAAGGAGTTCTTCATCCTGCCCGTCGTCGTCGAAGGGACGTCGATGTCGCCGACGTACCTCCCGGACGAGCGGCTCACCGCGCTGCGCAAGTGGCGCCGTGTCCGAACCGGTGACGTGGTGGTGGTGCGCGACCCGCGCGACGCCCAGCGCTGGATGTTGAAACGCTGCGTGGGACGCGTCGGTCGACGGCTCGACGTGCGCGGCGACAACACGCTGGACTCGACCGATTCGCGGGTCTTCGGACCGGTGCGCGCCCGTGACGTGGCCTATATCGTCCTCCCCTCGTCATCGCGATAGGGATTTCACCCGTTGAATCAGGAGTAACGCCGGTAGGATGCGCCCGTGGCTCGACTCGCGGTCCTCTCCTATCACACCTCGCCCCTGGCCCAGCCCGGGACGGGCGACGGCGGGGGAATGAACGTCTACGTCCGCGAACTCTCGAGCGCCCTGGCCCGACTCGGCCACGACGTCGACGTCTACACCCGCCGCGACAACACCCAGGTGCGCGACACGGTGCACGTCGAGCCAGGTTTTCGCGTCCACTACGTCACCGCCGGTCCGGTCGCGCCGCTCGATCGCGACGGTCTCACCGATCACGTCGCCGAGTTCACCGACTCGGTCGCGACACTCTTTCGCTGTCACGGGATCCCCGACGCCCTCCACGCGAACTACTGGTTGAGCGGACTGGCCGGTCACCGGCTGAAGCACGAGCTGAGCATCCCGCTCATCATGACCTTCCATACGCTCGAGCGGGTGAAGGCCGAACTCTACGAAGGCGAGTCCGAGGACCGCGCCTTCCAGGAGGCGGCCATCTTCGCGTGCGCTGACGCCGTGCTCGCCAGCTGCGAGGTCGAAGCCGAACAGTTCGTGCGCTTCTACAACGCCGATCCGGCGCGCGTGCACATCGTGCCCCTCGGGGTCGAACACGCGTTCTTTTCGCCGGGCTTTCGGCCCCAGGCCCGTCGGGCACTCGGCATCAGGGGCGAGGACTCCATGCTGCTCTTCGTCGGGCGACTCCAGGCCCTCAAGGGCGTGGACCTGGCCCTCGAGACGCTGATCGAGCTGCGCGCGCGCGGCCGCAACGCGATGTTGGCCATCGTCGGCGGACCGTCGGGCCCGGACGGTCGCGCGACGCTCGCCCAACTTCACGCGCGGGTCGAGGAGGCGGGAGTGATCGAGCACGTGAGCTTCGTCGCCCCCCAATCGCACCAACTGCTCTCGACGTGGATGCGCGCGTCCGACGTGATGCTCGTGCCGAGTCGCACTGAGAGTTTCGGTCTCGTCGCCCTGGAGTCCTCGGCCTGCGGTACGCCCGTCGTGGCCAGTGACGTCGGTGGTCTCATGACACTGATCGAACCCGGTGTCACCGGCTTCTTGGTGGGTGAGCGAGATCCCAAGGTCTGGGCCGACGCCGTCGAGGTCACGCTGGACGCGCAGAACGCGACGGCGATGTCCAACGCCGCCGTCCTGCTCGCGCGTCGCTACACGTGGCGCGCGGCGGCGACGTCCCTCGCGGACCTGATCGAGGCGCTGGCGCTCTCGGGGCTCGTTCGCTGTTGACGTGACTCGGGCTCCCGTTGGCGACGCGGACTCGGCACGACGACTCGACGAGGCGGTGACGTCGTGGGCGCGCCAGTGGCAGGCCAGCGCGCTCTTGGGCGTCGAGCACCAACCGTTGCCCGACGACCGCGGCCACTTCCACTGGTTGATCCGGCTGAGGGGTGACGAGAAGGACGTCATCACGCTCTGGCTCTCCCTTCGTCAACGCACGGTGCATGTCGAAACCGAGGTCACGCCGGCGCCGGAAGCGAACCGCGAGGCGCTGTTTCGCTACCTGCTGGTGAAAAACGCCGAGCTGCGCGAGTTGCACCTCGCCATCGGTCCGGAGGACGGTGTCTATCTCATGGCGCAGATCCCCATCCAGGAGGTCACCAGGGAGCGGCTGGACGAGGTGGTGGGCGCGACATTGACCTACGTCGAGGAGATCTATCCGACGGCCATGACGATGGGACTGCCGTCGCTCTATCGACGCCGGAAGAAGTCGACGTGACAACCTTGTAGCGTTCAATCGTGGCCTACAAATTGATCATCATCGGTGGCGGACGGATGGGCTCGGCGCTCGCCGAGGGTCTGAGGGACGCGTCGTGGTGCCCCGCCAGCGAACTGGCGGTCGTCGAGACGTCCGCGGAACAGCGCACGGCCCTGGAGTCTCGACTGCCGGGTGTCGCCGTCATCGCGTCGCTCGAGATCGAACACGTGGACGAGGGCTCGGGCGTCGTGATCTGCGTCAAGCCCGAACACGCCGAAGCCGTGGCGCGCCTGGCCGGCGCCCTGGGCGCGACGAGGTTGTTGTCCGTCGTCGCCGGGCTGTCGACGGC
>CAWDJY010000014.1:0-60041 GCA_963802735.1 uncultured Acidimicrobiaceae bacterium
GCGATGTCGTACCTCGACGTCGTGAGCGACCTGCGACGTGAACTCGACGTGCCCCTGGCGCCGATCACGTCAGTGGCGAGGACGCGATGGTGAAGGCCGCCGCGGCGAAGGGCTGGATCGACGGTGACGCCGTGGCCCTCGAACAGTTGACGGCCATTCGGCGCGCGGGCGCGGACTTCGTCCTGACCTACTTCGCCCGCGAGATCGCCACGGGGCTCTCGCGTCGAGCTACTTTGAACGAGTCGTGGTTCGGCCGGGCTCAACGCGTCCTGCCGGGCGGCGTCGACTTCCCGGTGCGTTCCTTTCGCTCGGTCGGCGGCACGCCCTACACCGTCCCGGGGCCGGGCGCCTACGTCGAGGACGTCGAGGACGCGCTACCTCGATTCGTCCAGTCCTACGGCGCGTCCATCATGGGCCACGCCCACCCCGCGTGGTGGGGGCCCTGCGCGACGCGGCGGGCCTGGGCACGACCTTCGGCGCGCCCACGCCCGGCGAGGTCCTAGCTCGCCGAGACGATGTGCGAGCGCGTCGCCGGCCTCGAGCAGGTGCGCTTCGTCTCCTCGGGCACCGAGGCCGTGATGAGCGCGGTGCGCCTCGCCCGGGGGGCACCGGGCGCGACAAGGTCGTCAAGTTCGACGGCTGCTACCACGGCCACTCCGACGCGCTGCTCGTCGCGGGCGGCAGCGGCGTCGCCCAGACTGGGGCTGCCGGGCTCGGCGGGCGTCACGTGCGGCGCGGTGGCCGACACCATCGTCGCGCCCTACAACGAGGTGCCGAGGTGGACGAGACCGTCGCGGCGGTGCTGGTGGAGCCGGTGGCGGCCAACATGAACCTCGTGGCGCCGAGCGCCGGGATTCCTCGCGGGGTCTGCGCGAGGAGTGCGAGCCGCGTCGGGGCGGTGCTGATCTTCGACGAGGTGATCACCGGCTTTCGCCTCGCCTTCGCCGGCGCCGAGGAGTACTTCGGCGTGACGCCGGACCTGTGGTGCTTCGGCAAGGTCATCGGCGGGGGATTGCCCGTCGGTGCCTTCGGCGGATCTCGCGAGATGATGTCGGCGCTCGCGCCGCTCGGCCCGGTGTACCAGGCCGGCACGCTGTCCGGCAATCCGCTCGCGACCGCCGCGGGCACGACGGTCTTGGACCACGTGACGCCACGCGACTACGAGGAACTGACCCGACGCGTCGAAGCCTTCGCGTCGGACCTCGAAGCGGCGGTCAACGCGAGCGGACTCTTCGCCCGCTGTCCGACGCAGGGTCCGCTGATGGGGCTCTTCCTCGCGCGTGCAACCGTTCGACGTGCCCGACGAACTTCGCCGAGGCCAAGACGCTGTGCGAGAACGGGCTCTACCGGCCGTTCTTCCACGCGATGCTCGAGCGCGGCGTCGCCCTGGCCCCGGGCGCCTACGAGATCCTCTTCGTCTCGTTGGCCCACAGCGCGGACGATCTCGCCGGCGCCGTGGACGCGCGCGGGCGAGGCGGCGCACGTGGCCGCGTCGGCGTGAGTCACGCCGCTGCGCAGCGCCGGGTGGTCGGTTCGACCGAGCTTCGTGCCGCACGGCGCCACGTCGCCCGTGACCCTGCTCATGGACGACGACGCGCTCACCCAGTTGGCCGGCGATCCGCCGGTCGCGTGGCAAACGCCGTGGTCCGAGCTGTCGAACATCCAGATCGTGGTCTTCGCGCGCGGCATGGCGCTGTTCGCGACCGTCGGCCGGCGTGCGCTACTGCTGGCGCAACCCCAGTCGCGCGGACTTCGAGGCGCTGCGTTCGCACGTCGTCGCCCACGGGGGCGTGGTCGCGCGTCACCGCCGCCGCGCCGGCGTCTACAGCGTCGCGGTCGTCGTGTTGCTCGCGGCGCTGGCCGGCGGCATCGGCTCGTGGCT
This sequence comes from uncultured Acidimicrobiaceae bacterium, assembly GCA_963802735.1. GTDB lineage: Bacteria > Actinomycetota > Acidimicrobiia > Acidimicrobiales > RAAP-2 > RAAP-2. The sequence continues at coordinate 1,883 of CAWDJY010000014.1, forward strand.
GTTCGGCCAGTCCTCGGGCGCACGCGAGCTCCGAGACGCGCGCCACGTGAACCTGACGCTGAAGGACCTCCCGACCGGGTGGTACCTGGCGTCGGTGCTCGAGGCGTCGCCGTTGGCCGAGCTGTTCCCGCCGGCGGGGAAGGTCGAGACGATACCGACCAAGCCGACCAAGAAGAAGAAGCAGAACGCCGAGTTGACCGAGATCTTCGGGGACTTCGCGAACTGCCTCGGCGTGTCGCCGACGCGCGACCGCGTCTACGGCGCCGCGGGTCAACTGCCCGACTACCAGGTCTCGTCCCCGATCTTCGCCTCGACGTCCTACGGCGGCATCGAGGTCGTCTCGACGTCGCAGTACTACCACACGACCACGATGGTGCACCGCGACACCGCCGAGATGTCGCGCGCCGAACTTCGGCTCGTGCTTCGTGACCTCGAACGTCGCGTTGTTGCGCGCGGTCGCCAGCGAGAAGTTACCGACGAGCGACCTCGGCGCGAACTACCGACCCAGCACGTTCCTGCGTGGTTGGTCGCGCGGCGGTGAGGCGGCGCTGTCGCTGGGGACCCGGGCGGGAAGCCCTCATCTGGTGATGGTCGAGATCACCGGCGGTCACTACGAGGTGACCCTCGGTGTACTGGTCGGCGATTGGCCCCTGTCCGAGACGTTCGTGTCGGGACTGACGAGCACGTTGCTGTCGCGAATGGTGTCCCCGTCGTCCAAAGCGGTCGTAGGTCGAGCGACCTCGGCGAGGACGATTCACTCCTTGGCGGAACCGGCCTTCAGCAGCATCGCGTACGCGCGCTCGGGTATGACGTCCGAGAGCCGCAACAGCGCCCGATACCCGATCTCGGCCGGTCCTCGCTGGTCGTTGCGCATCAGGTTCGCCATGATCGCGAGCAGTTCGTTCATCAGTGGTTCGACGCGAAGTCCCACGCCCACGCAGGCGGCGAGGATCTTCGGTTCCGAGATGATCCGCACGAACGCGCGCGCGACCTTGAAATAGTCGCCGTAGGCCGACTCCAGGCGTTCGTCATAGAGGGCGAGCAGTGAGGAGTCGTTGGCGAGCAGCGCCTCGGCGACGACGGCCGCCGCGATCCGTCCGGTCTCGTAGCCGTAGGCGATCCCTTCGCCGTTGAACGGGTTCACCGTACCGGCGGCGTCGCCGATCGTGAGCGTGTTGGGACCGCTGCGCGGACCGAGGGCGAGGCCCATCGGCAGACGGCCGCCGGTCGCGGGACCGCAGCACGACTCGTCGTTGAGGCCCCACGCGTCGGCCGTCTGGGCGACGAAGTACTCCTGGAGCTTGGTCGTGTTCACGCCCTTCCACGCGCCGCCGGTCGAGAGCAGGCCGACGCCGACGTTGACGCGGCCGTCACCCAACGGGAAAATCCATCCGTAGCCTGGCACGACGTCGCCCTTGGGGTCGCGGATGTCGAGGTGCGAGTCGATCCACGGTTCGTCGTGACGCTCACTCGTGTAGTAGCCGCGCAGCGCCATACCCATCGGCCACGACTTGTTGCGCACCGTGCCGAGTTCGCGTCCGAGCCGTGAGTTCTGTCCGTCGCCGACGACGAGGTACCGGCCGCGGATCTCGGACGTCGTGCCGTCCTTATCCCGGACGAGTACTCCGGCGGCGCCCTTGAGTCCGTCGTCGAGGGCGTCGGTCGACTCCAGCAGTGCCACCGCCTCGACCCCGTTCAGCAGCGTGGCGCCCAGACGCTCGGCGCGTTGGGCGACGAGACCGTCGAGGTTGAAGCGGGTGATCGTGTAGCCGTAACCCGGGAACACCGGGTGTTCGGGCCAGTTCATCTCGAGCGAGGCGCCGAAGCCGAAGGCCCGCAGTCCGTTGAACTTGTGGCCGTGACTCGCGACCACGTCCTCGAGTCCCATCTCGCGCAGCTGGTAGACCGAGCGCGGGGTCAGGCCGTCGCCGCAGGTCTTCTCGCGCGGGAACTGCTTCTTCTCGACGAGACAGACCGACCAGCCCGCGTCGGCCAACCAGTACGCGCAGGCCGATCCACTCGGGCCGGCGCCGACGATGACGACGTCGTAGACGGTCGGTTTCGATACGACTTCACGCAGGCTCGTCACCGGAACAGCCTACGGGGTTCGCGTCGAGCGCCTTCGGCCGAAGGGGTCGATGCGGTCTGGTAGAAATGATGTCCGTGGACCAGTACTTACCAATACTGGGGCTCCTGATTCTCGGAGTGCTCTTCGGTGCAGGTTCGCTTGTGATGTCAGCGTTGCTGGCGCCTCGGAAGCGACCCTCTGACGCGAAGTTGGCACCCTACGAGTGCGGGATTGTCCCCGAAGTCGAGCCGCCACAGCGTTTCCCGGTTCGGTTCTACCTCGTCGCGATGATCTTCGTGATCTTCGACATCGAAGTCGTCTTCATGTACCCCTTCGCCGTCGTCTTTCGCCAACTCGGCCTGTTCGGGCTCGTCGAGGTGCTGGTCTTCTCCGTGACGGTGTTCGCGGCGCTGCTCTTCTTGGTCGCCGAGGGCGCGCTCTCCTGGGGACCGGTCAAGCACCTCGTCGCGGGGATGCCGGCGCGTACGAGCTCCTCGACCATCGTTCGCATCAACTCCGACTCCGATCAGGCGGCCTAGACGTGGCCCTGGAGGACCTGCAACACAACTTCTTGACGGGACCGCTCGAGGACATCGTGCGCTGGGCCCGTCGCGCCTCGGTCTGGCCGGCTTCGTTCGGTCTCGCGTGTTGCGCCATCGAGATGATGGCGACCGGCGGCGCCGACTTCGACCTCGCGCGCTACGGCATGGAGGTCTTTCGCAACTCCCCACGTCAGGCCGACCTCATGATCGTCGCGGGACGCGTCAGCCAGAAGATGGCGCCGGTCCTTCGCCAGGTCTACGACCAGATGATGGAGCCCAAGTGGGTCATCTCCATGGGCGTGTGCGCCTCGACCGGCGGTCTGTTCAACAACTACGCCATCGTCCAGGGCGTCGACCAGATCGTGCCCGTCGACGTCTACGCGCCGGGATGCCCGCCCAGTCCCGAGACCCTGATGCACGCGATCTTGACCTTGCACGAGCAGATTCGCACCGGCGAGATCATGAAGCGCCGTCACGAGGGTCGTCCGGTCCACCTCGACGGCGCCCCGGAACTCTGGACCCCCGAGGTCCCCGTCGCGGTGAGGGTAGGCACGCCGAAGTGACCGCCCTTTCTCCCACGGCCCCCCCGGGCATCCTCACCAGTGAGGGACTCGCCGCCGACCTGGTGTGCTTCCCGACGCCTGAGCAGTACGTCGAACTCGTGGCGTCGTTCCGCGACGACGGTTTCGAGATGTGCGTCGATCTCTGCGGCGTCGACTACCTCGAGCACTTCGACCGGTGGCTGCCCGACGGCGTCGAGGCCACGCGATTCGAGGTCGTGGTCAATCTCTTGAGCCTGTCCAAGAAGGAGCGCGTGCGTCTGCGGGTCCAGGCCGGCGGCGACGAGCCCGAGGTCGAGTCGTTGTTCGCGCTCTATCCGGGGACCGAGGCCATGGAACGCGAGGCGTTCGACCTCTTCGGCATCCTCTTCACCAACCACCCGGACCTCACGAGGATCTTGATGCCCGAGGAGTGGGAGGGCCACCCGCTGCGCAAGGACTACGGCGCCGGCCGCGTCCCGGTGCAGTTCAAAGAGTCGCCGGGGCCGCGATGAGCGAGTCCAACGTACGCGCGGCCGACCGCCTCGACCTGCTGACCGCGGAGACCTCCGAGGGCGCGCAGGAACTCCAGCGCCGCGCCACGACCGACGCCGACGAACTCGGCCGCGAGGTCGGCGCCGTCTTGCGCCTCGACGGACTCACGCTCGACCCGACCTCGATCGACATCGACCGGCGAGACGACGAGACGATGATCATCAACATGGGCCCGTCGCACCCGTCGACCCACGGCGTCTTGCGCTTGATGCTCGAACTGGACGGCGAGTTCGTGCTGCGCACCAAGCCGGTCATCGGCTACCTGCACACCGGTATGGAGAAGACGGGTGAGGAGCTGAGCTACATCCAGGGCGCGACGAACGTGACGCGCATGGACTACCTGAGCCCGGTGATCAACGAGCTCTGCTACTCGATGGCCGTCGAGAAACTGCTGGACATCGAGGTGCCCGATCGCGCCGTGTGGATCCGCATGCTGATGAGCGAACTGAACCGCGTCTCGTCGCACCTCGTGTGGATGGCGACGAACGGGATGGACCTCGGCGCGTCGTCCATGATGATCTACGGTCTGCGCGAACGAGAGCTGATCCTGGCGTTCTTCGAGAAGACGGCCGGTCTGCGACTGAACCTGAACTACGTGCGCCCCGGCGGCGTCGCGGCCGACCTGCCCGACGGCTGGCAGGACGACGTGCTCGTCATCTGCGACACGATCTACGCGCGCACCTTCGAGTACGACGAGCTGTTGACCGGACAGCCGATCTTCCGCAACCGCATGATCGGCGTCGCGCCGCTCGCCGCCGAAGAGGCGCTGGCGCTCGGCGTCACGGGGCCCCTCCTTCGTTCGACCGGCGTCGCGTGGGACCTGCGCCGCGCCATGCCGTACCTCGCGTACGACCAGGTCGAGTTCGACGTCATCGTCGGCACCTACGGGGACAACTTCGACCGGTACGCCATCCGGCTCAACGAGATCCGCGAGTCGATCCGGATCATCCGCCAGTGCATCGAGAAGATGCCGAGCGGCGACTACCGAAGCCAGGACCCCAAGGTCACGCCGCCACCGAGGGCGCGCATCGGTGAATCGATGGAGGCGCTGATCCACCACTTCAAGCTCTTCACCGAGGGATTCCAGGTCCCGCCGGGCGAGGTCTACTCGGCCGTCGAGTCGCCGCGCGGCGAACTGGGCTGCTACCTCGTCTCGGACGGCACGGCCAAGCCCTACCGCCTGCACGTGCGCGGACCGAGCTTCGTGAACCTCCAGGCCGTCTCGCTCCTGATGCGCGGCGGATCGATGTCCGACACCATCACCGTCATCTCCACCATCGACCCGGTGATGGGCGAGGTCGATCGGTGAGTCACTTCCGCATCGACATCCGTCAACGCGCCGAAGAGGTGCTGGCGCTCTATCCGCGCCCCCGTTCGGCCATGTTGCCGCTGCTCCACCTGGCCCAGGAGCAAGACGGGTACCTCAGTGACGAGGGCATCGCCGAGGTGGCCGAGTTGACGTCGACGACGCCGGCCGACGTGCGCGGCACCGCGCTCTTCTACGACATGTTCCACCTCGAGCCGGTCGGTCGCTACGTCGTCGGGGTGTGCACGAACATCGCGTGCCTGCTCGCGGGCGGCGACGAACTGCTCGAGCACGCCAGCGCCACGCTCGGGTGCCCGGTGGGCGCCACGTCGGGTGACGGACTGTTCACGCTGGAAGAGACCGAGTGCCTCGCCGACTGTGACTTCGCGCCGTGCGTGCAGGTGAACCACCGCTACGTGCGCACGACGACGCCCGACGCCTTCGATGAGGTCGTCGCGCGACTGCGCGCCGGCGGGTTGGATCACGACGTCCCCGCGCACGGCACGTTGATCCGCGTCCGCCGCGCCGGGGGACTGCAGGTGCCCCGCGCCGAAGTGGCGAAGGAGCGCCTCGCCGGCTCGGTCGCCCGCGAGGAACGCACCGCGAAGGAGACGAAGTAGTGGCGACACTCACGGCTCCCCGCATCGTCCTGTCGCGCCTCGAGCACGCCGATTCACACACGATCACGCGCTACCTCGCGACCGGTGGGTACGACGGACTGCGCAAGGCCCTCACCATGTTCCCGGAGGCCGTCGCCAGCGAGGTCGACCAGGCGTCGCTCCTCGGGCGCGGCGGCGCCGGATTCCCGGCCGGGCGCAAGTGGTCGATGCTGCGCAAGGCCCCGATCTCGTATCTCGTGGTGAACGGCGACGAGTCCGAGCCGGCCACCTTCAAGGACCACTTGCTCTTGGAGCGCGATCCGAACCAACTGGTCGAAGGTGTCATCATCGCGGCCTACGCCCTGCAGGTGTCCCAGGTCTTCATCTTCGTGCGCGGCGAGTTCGCGCTCGGTCTCGAGCGCGTCCAACAGGCCGTCAACGACGCCTACGAGCTCGGCGCCCTCGGGAGCAAGATCTTCGGCTCCGACTTCTCGGTCGACGTGGTCGTGCACCCCGGCGCGGGCGCCTACATCTGCGGTGAGGAGACGGCGCTGATCGAGGCGCTGGAGGGCAAGCGCGGCTTCCCCCGCATCAAGCCGCCGTTCTTCCCGGCCGTCGCCGGCCTCTACGGTGAGCCGACCGTCGTCAACAACGTCGAGACGATGTCGAACCTGCCCTGGATCGTCAACCACGGCGGCGCGGCCTTCGCGGCGCTGGGCGGCGGGCGCTCGACGGGCACGCGCCTGTTCGCGCTCGCAGGGCGGGTGAACAACCCCGGCGTCTTCGAGATCGAGATGGTGAAGAACACCTTCCGTGACCTCATCTACGACCCGCAACTCGGCGGCGGCGTCATCGACGACAAGAAGATCAAGGCGATCATCCCCGGTGGCGTCTCGGCGCCCTGGTTCGGCCCTGAACTCCTCGACCTGCCGTTGGGGCAAGACGAGGTCGCCGAAAAGGGATCGATGCTCGGCTCCGGTTCCATCGTCGTCATGGACGAGACGACGTGCGTCGTGCGCGCCGCGTGGCGGATCACGAAGTTCTTCTCGCGCGAGTCCTGCGGTCAGTGCACGCCGTGTCGCGAGGGATCCGGGTGGATCGAGCGCGCGATGTACCGACTGGAACACGGTGGCGGTCGCCTGGAGGACATCGATCTCCTGCTCGACCTCTGTGACAACATCGCCCCCGGCCTCACCTGGCCGCCCCAGCAGACGACGATCTGCGTGTTGGGACCGTCGATCCCCTCGTCGGTCCATTCGGCGATCCAGATGTTCCGCGACGACTTCGTCGAACACGTCACGAACGGCGGGTGCCCCCATGACTGACGTCATCCGCTCCACCGTCACGATCACAGTCAACGGCCGCTCGATCGAGGCGACGCCCGGCGAACTCCTCATCGAGGCGGCCGAGCGGGCCGGGACCTACGTGCCGAGGTTCTGTTATCACCCGCGGATGGAGCCGGTGGGGATCTGTCGCATGTGTCTCGTCGAGGTCGACTCACCGCGAGGCGCCACCCTGCAACCGGCGTGCTACCTCAAGGTCAACGACGGCATGAACGTCGTGACCGACTCCGAGAAGGTGAAGAAGGCCCAGGACGGCGTCCTCGAATTCCTGCTCGCCAACCACCCGCTTGACTGCCCGGTCTGCGACAAGGGGGGCGAGTGCCCCCTCCAGGACCAAACGCTCGCGCACGGCTCCGGTGAGACCCGTTTCATCGAGGAGAAGCGTCACTTCGTGAAGCCCGTCGAGATCGGCGCCCTGGTCCTCTTGGACCGCGAGCGCTGCATCCAGTGCGCGCGCTGCACGCGCTTCGCCGCCGACGTCGCCGGCGACGCGCAGATCGCCTTCGCGGGTCGCGGCGACCTCATCGAGGTGGCGACGTCGCCGACCCAGCCCTTCGACTCGGTCTTCTCCGGCAACACGGTGCAGATCTGCCCGGTCGGCGCGCTCACCGCCAAGCCCTATCGCTTCAACGCGCGACCCTGGGACCTCGAGCAGATCGAGAGCACGTGCACGACCTGCGCGGTCGGCTGTCGCGTCGCGGTGCAGTCCTCGGGCAATCGCCTGACCCGCGTGCTCGGCGTCGACAGCGAACCGGTGAATCACGGCTGGCTGTGCGACAAGGGCCGGTTCACGCTGGAGTCGATCGACGGCAACGATACGTCGACCGATCCGTTGAACGCGGCCACGCGGATCACCGAGCCGCTGGTGCGCCGAAACGGCAACCTGGTCGCGGTGAGTTGGGGCGAGGCGCTCGGCGAGGCGGCCGAACTCTTGCGCCGAGCCTCGACGACCGCCGACGGACTCGGCGCCATTGGCGGCGCGGCGCTCACCAACGAAGGGGCCTTCGCGTGGGAGCGACTCCTGCGCGGTGTGCTGCGCACGGACCACATCGACGCCCAGTACGGCGACGGCCTCGACGCCGCGCTCGTCCAGGCACTCCCGCGCGCGACGATCGACGAGGCGGCCCACGCGCGCGTCGTCGTCACCCTGACGGGCGACCTCCGTGAGGAACTCCCCATCCTCTTCTTGCGACTGCGCGAGAGCGCCGTGCGCTACCAGCGATCGATCGTCGAACTGGCCTTCGGGGCCTCGGCGTTGCGCTCGGTCGCGCGCGTGTCGTTGCCGGTTCGACCGGGGGAGGCCCATCTGGTCGCCCAGGCGCTCGGTGACGGGACGCTGCCGCTGGACGTCGTCTTCAGCCAGGGTGAGCTCAACGAGGCGCGCGAACTGATCGGTGACGGCGAGGGCGTGGTGTTCGTCGTCGGCCGCCCCAACGTCGCCGAAGGGTCCGAGATCATCGAACACGCGATTCGACTGCTGGCGCGACAGTTCCCGTCGGCACGTTTCCTGCCGGCTCTTCGCCGCGCCAACGTGAACGGGGCGCTGGACATGGGGCTTGCTCCGAAACTACGCCCGGGGCGCGGCTTCGACGCCGAGAGCGTCGGCCGCGACACACTGGCCCAACTCGAGGCCATCCGCGCCGGTGAGCAGACCGCCCTCTTGCTGCTCGGTGGGTGCTTCCTCGGGAACGTCCTGGACGTCGTCGCCGCGCGCGAGGCCCTCGACACCGCCGACGTCGTCGTCGTCACCGGACACGGGGGCGCCTCGCTCGCCTACGCCGACGTCGTGTTGCCGGCCGCGGTCCAGCACGAACGCCTCGGCACGGTCACCAACATCGAAGGACGCGTGACCGCGGTGGCGCCCAAGATCGTCGCTCCCGGCTCGGCGTGGCCCGACGTCGCGATCGCCTCGGAGTTGGCCGAAGAGCTCGGACAGAGCATCGGTCTCGCGTCCGTGGAACAGGCCGCCAAGACGATCGAAGAGACGACGGGCTACCCGGCGCTCTCGGTGCTCAACGACTCGACCAGCGACGGCGTCGTCGTGGGTGACGTGGGGGAGCGTTCCGCTCGTCGGCCGCTGGACCCGATGGCCTTTCCCGGCATCCGTTCGACCGAATCGGTCGGGCTCGGGGCCAACACGGGCTCGACCGTCCTCACGGACGTCGCCGCGATGACGACGGTGACGGCCGCGACGTTCGGCGAGCTCGGCGCCCGCACCAAACTCGAGGTTCCGCTGGCCGACGCCTATTCGTTGCGCGTGAATCTCAGCCGGCGACTCTACGACAACGGCATCGCCGTGCAGGGCTCGCCGGCGTTGGCCACACTGAAGGCAGTGAGCGTGCTGCACCTCAACCACTTCGATCTCGACCGACTGGGCGTCACGACCGGTGACGTCGTGCGCGTGAACGGCCCGCGCGGGTCGACCCGGCTGCCGGTCGCGCTGGATGACCGGGTGCCGCGCGGCGTGACCGAGATCGCGTTCGGCTCACTCGACGCCGACGGCGAGGACGTCGTACGGCCACTCCTCGACGGCGGCGACGTGATCGCCCAGATCCGACTGGAGAGCGCGTGACCTGGCTCGCGACGGTCGATCCGCTCTTCCACAACGACGGGAAGGTGACCCTCGCCATCTTCGTGATCGTCCTCGTGAAGATGCTCGTGGGCCTCGGTCTCTTGATGACCTCGGTCATCGTGATGATCTGGTTCGAGCGCAAGGCGATCTCGGACATGCAGAGTCGCATCGGACCACAGCGCTGGGGACCGTTCGGGCTGCTCCAGACCCTGGCCGACGGATTGAAACTGATCCTCAAAGAGGACCTCATCCCGTCCGAGGCCGATCGCACGGTCTTCAAGTTGGCGCCCTTCCTCGTGCTCGTGCCCGCCATCATCACCTTCGGACTGGTGCCGGTCGGCGGGGAGATGACGATCGCCGGTCACAAGGTCCTGCTCCAGGTCGCCAATCCCCCGATCGGCATCTTGGTGCTGCTCGCGATGTCCGGTATCTCGGTCTACGGCGTCATGCTCGCCGGTTGGTCGTCGGGCTCGAAGTACCCGTTGCTGTCGTCGGTGCGCGCGAGCGCCCAGATGATCAGCTACGAAGCGGCCCTCGGCATGACGATCGTGACGGTGGTCCTCGTCACCGGGTCGCTCTCGGTGCACAACATCGTGACGTCCCAGGCGCACGGAATCTGGCACTGGAACCTGATCCGCCTCGGCATCGTGCCGTTCGTCGTGTTCGTCATCGCCATCACCGCCGAGTTGAATCGACCGCCCTTCGACGTCGTCGAAGCCGAGAGCGAGTTGGTCGGCGGCTTCCACACCGAGTACTCCTCGTTCCGATTCGCGATCTTCTTCCTCGCCGAGTACATGAACACGATCACGATGTCGGCGATCATCGTGACGCTGTTCCTCGGCGGCCCGGCCGGGTGGGCGCCCAACGTGGCGCACCTCAAGTGGCTCTTCCCGATCGCGTGGTTCCTCGTCAAAACGATCGGCTTCGCGTTCTGTTACATCTGGTTCCGGGCTTCGTTGCCGCGATTCCGCTACGACCAGCTGATGGACCTCGGCTGGAAGCGCCTGATCCCGCTGAGCCTCGGGTGGATGTTGATCGTGGCCGGATTCCTCGTCGCCAAGGGCTGGGGCTTCATGATGGCGGCGGTCGTCCTACTCGCGTACTCGGTGCTGACGCGCGCCTTCGCCCTCGGACAGAGCCGCGAAACGGGCGCCGATTCGGTGTTGCCGATCGTCGGCGGGCGGCCCCTGCCTGGCGAGGTCCTTCGCTCGATGACCGATGAGGAGGAGGACTGATGGCCCGCGCGCTCGACTTCTTTGGCGGCTTCAAGCTGACCTTCCAACACCTCACGCGGCCGACGGTGACGACGAGCTACCCCAAAGCGAAGCGCCCGAAGCAGCCCCGCCAGCACGGGCGTCACGTCCTCAATCGCTACGAGGACGGGATGGAGAAGTGCATCGGCTGCGAACTGTGCGCCGGGGTCTGTCCCGTCAACTGCATCTACGTGCGCGGGCTCGACAACCCGCCGGACCACCCGGTGAGCCCGGGCGAGCGTTACGGCTACATCTACGAGATCAACTACCTGCGCTGCATCCACTGCGACCTCTGCGTCGAGGCCTGTCCGACCCAGGCGATCACCGAGTCGAAGATGTTCGAGTTCTCCTTCACGAATCGCGCCGACGCCATTTACACCAAGGCCGAGCTGCTCGTCGACGACCAGGGGTACCCGCAGCGACTGCCGTGGGAGGACTGGCGCGACGGGGAGGCGGCGATGACCGGCGGGTGGATGCGCGCGACGTCACCCAACGGCGACGCCGCCTACGAGGGCGTCGTCCAGTGGACGGGCGACCTCGGCGTCGGGGTGCGCGCCGCCGAGGCCGGACAGTCCGGGGTGCGCGACGACGAGGCGACCGGCTCCAAGCAGCTGCGCAACATCTTCCCCAAGCACTTCGAACCCGAGGACGTGCCGCTGCAGTTCCGCGGCCTCCAGGGCAAGTTGAACGAGGCCCGCCACAAGATGCCCAAGCGCAAGCGCAAGGCCGCGTCGTGATCGCCGCCACCTACTCGACGCCGAACGTCCTGGTCTTCGTCACCGCGGCCGCGCTGATCATCGTCGGCGCGATCGGCGTGATCGCGGTGAAGAACCCCGTGCACGCGGCCCTCTGCTTGATCATGACGCTCATCGGTGTCGCGGTCGCCTTCGTCGCGCAGTCGGCCGACTTCTTGGCCGCGGTTCAGATCATCGTCTACGCCGGCGCCATCGTGGTGCTGTTCTTGTTCGTCATCATGTTCCTCGGCGTCGACCGGCGCGAACACATCCACTTCGAACCGCTCGTGGGCCAGCGCGCTTTCGCGGCGGTCGGCGTCGCGATCACGGTCGGTGGGCTGATCACGCTGATGGCGCGCTCGCACTGGGTGAGCGGCGCGTCGTCGGTGTCGTCGAAGCTGACCCGCGTCGGCGGCGGCAACGTGAAGGAGTTGGGGACGGCCGTCTTCACGACCTACCTCTTCGCCTTCGAGGCGACCGCGGCGCTGCTCATCATCGCCGTCGTCGGCGCGGTCCTGCTCGCGCGTCGCGAACGCGCGACGTCGGGTGAGGAGCGCCCGTGAACGTCCCCGCCGCCTGGTACCTCATCTTGGCCGCCGTCCTCTTCGGCATCGGCGCCTTCGGGCTGTTGACCCGACGTTCGGCGCTGATCATGTTCATGTGCATCGAGTTGATGCTCAACGCGGTCAACCTCACGTTCGTCACCTTCTCGCGCACGCTCGACGACATCAGTGGTCAGGCCATCGTCTTCTTCGTCATGGTCGTGGCCGCCGCGGAGGTCACCGTCGGCCTCGGCATCGTGGTGTCGGTCTTTCGTCGGCGCTCGTCGACGTCGGTCGATGAGCTCTCCGAGATGAAGGGCTGAGATGGCGACCGTCGCGACCTTCGTCCTGCTCCTGCCGCTCCTGGGGTTCTTGACGATCCTCGTGCTCGGGCGCACGCTGAGCGAGCGGCAGGTCGGCGTGATCGGCACCGGCGTCGTCGCGGCGAGTTTCGTCCTCGCGGTCGTCAGCTTCTTCTTGTTACTCAACCACTCGTCGCGCGAGGTGACGGTCAGCCTGTTCGCGTGGATCTCGGTCGGGACCCTGCACGTCCCGGCGGCGTTGCTGGTCGATCCACTCTCCGTCACGATGTGCCTGTTCGTCACGGGGATCTCGGCGCTCATCCATCTGTACTCCACCGGCTACATGCACGGGGAGAAGGACTTCCGGAAGTTCTTCTTGTACCTGAACCTCTTCGTCTTCTCGATGCTGCTGCTCGTCCTGGCGAACAACCTGGTCCTCACGTTCGTGGGCTGGGAGGGCGTCGGGCTGTGCTCCTACTGGCTCGTGAGCTACTACTACGAGCGCGACTCGGCCGCCTCGGCCGGGAAGAAGGCCTTCATCTACAACCGCGTCGGCGACGTCGGCATGTTGGTGGCGATGTTCTTGCTGTTCTCGCGACTCCACACCCTGACCTACCTCACGATCTTCAACCGCGCCGGCACGCTGACGCCGACGATCGCGACGCTCGTCGTCTTGACGTTGCTCCTCGCCGCGACCGGCAAGAGCGCGCAGATCCCCCTCTTCAACTGGCTGCCCGACGCGATGGAGGGCCCGACCCCGGTCTCCGCGCTGATCCACGCCGCCACGATGGTGACGGCGGGCGTCTATTTGTTGGTGCGGATGTCGCCGGTCCTCGCGCTGTCGCACTCCGGTCGATTGACCATCGCGGTCATCGGCGGCGTGACGGCCTTCGTCGCCGCCACCATCGCCACCTCGCAGAAGGACATCAAGAAGGTGCTGGCCTTCTCGACGATCTCCCAGATCGGCTACATGGTGCTCGCGGTCGGCGTCGGCGCCTACGGCGCGGCGATCTTCTTGATGATCAGCCACGCCTTCTTCAAGGCGTTGCTCTTCCTCGGCTCGGGCTCGGTCATCCACTCGCTCAACGGCGAACAGGACATGCGAAAGATGGGTGGACTCCAGAAGTACCTGCCGCTCACCTTCCCGACGTTCCTGATCGGTTGGCTGGCGATCTCGGGGATCCCGCCGTTCGCCGGGTTCTGGTCGAAGGGTGACGTCCTCACCAACGTCTTCGAACACAACAAGGCGCTCTGGGTCCTGGGGGTCCTGACCGCGATCCTCACCGCGTACTACATGAGCCGGCTGTTCATCCTCACGTTCCGCGGCACCGAGCGTTTCCGCGAGGACACCGAGGGACACGACCCGCACGAATCGCCGTGGGTCATGACGACGCCGCTCGTCGTGCTCGCCGCGCTCACGGTCATCGGCGGGATACTCGACCTGCCGTGGATCCATCACGACTCGCTGGCCGGCTTCCTCGCGCCGACCTTCGGCTACGTCGCGGCGGGTGGCCACGCCGACACCGTGGCCCAGTACGGGCTCGCGCTGGTGGACGTCGCCGCGGCCCTCTTCGGACTGTTGGCGGCGTTCTCGATCTGGCGCAACATCTCGGAGTCCTCGCGCTACGAGTCGTCGTTCCTCGAGCACGTCTGGCACTGGGACGACGCCTACGACGCGGTCATCGGCCGGCCGTTGACCGAAGCGGCCCAGTTCGGTGACGACGTCGTCGAACCCAAGGTCATCGACGGCGCGGTGACCGCACTGGCGGTCAGCGTGCGGCGCAGCGCCGAGGGACTGCGCAAGGTGCAGTCGGGCTTCGTGCGCCACTACGCGCTGGCCACGCTCCTCGGACTCGCGGTCGTCATCGTCTTCCTCGTGGCGAGGGTCGGCTAGGCATGCACTCTTCGGTGTGGCTCACCCTCTTACTCGTCGTCCCGCTGGTCGGGGCGCTCGGGGCCGCGTTGACGCGAAAGGTCGACGGCCGCGCCTACGCCGTGGCGATCGGTGCCTCGGTGGTCGAGCTGGCGCTCGCGCTCGTCGTCGCGTTCCTCTACAACGACCACGTCGCCCGGGCCCAGACCTTCGACTTCGCGACCCGGCACGTGCTGGCGGCGCCCTTCGGCCTGGCCTACGACGTGGCCCTTGACGGCATCTCGCTGTTGATGGTCGTGTTGACGGCCCTCACGGTGCTGTTGGCGCTGCTCGGCGCGCGCGACCGTCGACAGGAGCCGGCCTTCGTGGCGTGGATGCTGCTGCTCACGTGCTTCACGATGGGCAGCTTCCTCTCGCACGACCTCCTCGAGTTCTTCATCTTCTTCGAACTGACCCTCATCCCGTGCTACTTCATCATCAGTCAGTGGGGCGCGAACGAACGCGCCAAGGCGGCGCTCAAGTTCTTCATCTACACCTTCACCGGCTCGGCGTTCTTGCTGATCGGCACCTTGTACCTCGCCTTCGCGCACCAGCACCAGATTCCCGGCTCGGCGTTGACCTTCTCCTACAGCGCGCTCTCGTCGACGGCGATGTCCCACGGCACCGCCGTGTGGCTCTTCCTCGCCTTCGCCGTCGCCTTCGCCGTGAAGGCGCCGATCTGGCCGCTGCACACGTGGTCGCCGATCACGTACGCCGAGGCGCCGACGGCCGGTTCGATCGAGATGTCGGCACTGCTCGCCAAGCTCGGCACGTACGGGCTCTTGCGCTTCGCCGTCGGACTGTTCCCGTTGGCGCTGGTGAGCATGCGCCCCGTCGTCTTGACCCTGGCGGTCATCGGCATCCTCTACGGATCGATGCTGGCGTGCACAACGCCGGACCTGAAGCGATTCGTCGCGTACTCCTCGCTCGCCCAGATGGGCTTCATCACGCTGGGCGTCATGTCGGGCTCGACGATCGCCACCGTCGGCGCGGTGTTGTTGATGTTCAACCACGGCGTCATCACGATCGGCTTCTTCTTGATCATCGGCTTCATCGAGAAGCGCCGCGGTTCGATCCTCATCAAGGACTTCAAGGGCCTCCAGGGCCCGGCGCCGATCATGGCCGCGCTCTTCACCGTCGTGATGCTCGCCTCGATCGGGCTGCCGGGACTGTCGGGCTTCGTCAGTGAGTACCTGATCCTCATCGGCACCTTCGCCACGCACTCGTGGTGGGCGGTCGTCGCCACGTTCGGCGTGGTCGCCGCGGCGCTCTACCTGCTCTGGGCCTACCAGCGGGTCTTCCACGGCAAGGCCGAGGGCGTCAACGCCGAGATCGCCGACGCGACGCCCAAGGAGCAGTGGGTCCTGGTGCCCGTCGTGCTCTTGATCGTGGTGCTCGGCGTCTTCCCGAAGCCGGTCCTCGATCGCATCACGCCGTCGGTGCAGCAGCTGATCCACCACGTCGCGCCGAGCGGGGTGAACAAGTGAAGCTCGTGATCCCGTCGATCCACTACCTGGCGATCCTGCCGGTCCTCATCTTCTTCGGCGCGGCGCTCGGGCTCGTGCTCGTCTCGGCGCTCGCGCGCGGCAAGGTGCCCCTCGTCGTCGCCACGTCCACCGTGATCGCCGCCGCCGCGGCCAGCATCGTCGTCAACTACTTCCAGTGGCGCTGCGTCGCCCGGGCCGGCGCCTCGGTCACGATCGCCCACGCGGTCGTGCTGGACGATTTCTCGGTCGTCGCGTCCGGCGTCATCGCGCTGAGCGTGATAATGACCGCGTTGGTCGCCCACGACTGGGCGATCCGCGAACGGGTCTCGGGCGTCGAGTTCCACATCCTCGCGCTCGCCTCGGCCTCCGGCGCGTTGCTGATGACCCAGGCGAACGACCTGATCGTCATCTTCTTGGGTCTCGAGATCCTCTCGATCGGCCTCTACGTCCTGGTCGCCTTCGACCGGCACCGTTCGACCTCGTCGGAGGCCGCCCTGAAGTACTTCTTGCTCGGCGGCTTCGCCTCGGCGATATTCATCTACGGTGCGGCCCTGGTCTACGGCGCGACGGGCTCGACGAACCTGACGACGATCTCGTACTTCTTGGGCGCCAACGTGCTGCTGCACCCCGGTCTGCTCTACGCCGGCGGCGCGTTGCTGCTCGTCGGCTTCGCCTTCAAGATCGCCGCGGTGCCGTTCCACCTCTGGTCGCCCGACGTCTACGAGGGCGCGCCGACGCCGGTCACCGGGCTCATGGCCTCGATCGTCAAGGTCGGCGCCTTCGCCGCCCTGATCCGTGTCCTCATCTCGGCGCTCGGCACCCAACTCGACACCTGGCGCCCAATCCTGTGGATCCTCATCGTCCTGACGACGCTCGTCGGCGCGTCGCTCGCGGTCGTGCAGCGCAACGTGAAGCGCATGCTCGCGTACTCCTCGATCAACCACGCCGGGTTCATCCTGCTCGGCGTGTGGGCCGGCACGATCCGCGGCACCGCGGCCACGCTCTTCTACGTCATCACCTACGCCCCGATCGTCGTGGCGACCTTCGCGATCGTCACGCTCATCGGCGGCGTGGGCGACGAGCACCATTCGATCGAGCGCTACCAGGGATTGGCGCGACGCCAACCGTGGCTCGGCGCGGCCCTCGCGGTGCTGTTGCTCAGTCAGCTCGGCGCGCCGCTCACGACCGGCTTCTACGCCAAGTTCGCCGTGCTCGCCTCGGTCGTCGACGCCGGCGGTGGCGCGCTCGCGTTGATCGCCTTGATCAGCGCCGCGATCGCGGCGGTCTTCTACCTGCGCTGGGCGATGACGCTGTACGCCGACGACGGCCCCGAGGGGACCCGCGTCGTCGTCCCGCGATCGACGGCCGTCGTGATCGCCTTCGGTGTGTTGGTCACGCTGGTCTTCGGTGTCTGGCCCGGACCGATCGTCACGCTGGCCCAGCACGCGACGGTACTCTTCACGCCGTGAGGCGTGTGGCCATCGCCACGAGTATCAGCGACGACGTCAACCTGGACCCCGACGCCGAACTCTTGCTCGACGCGCTCGCGCACGTCGGGATCGACGCTTCGATGTGCGTGTGGGACGACGCGTCAATCCAGTGGAACGACTACGAACTGACGGTGATCCGCTCGACCTGGGACTACACGCGCGACCGCGTCGGCTATCTCGCCTGGGCCCGTGGCGTCGAACGTCTGTGGAACCCGTATCCGATCATCGAGTACTCGACGGACAAGCACTACCTCGCGGACCTCGAACGGCGCTCGCACCGGATCGTGCCGACGACGTTCTGCAACGTCGGCGACGAGCCGGTCTTCCCGGACGGTCGCTTCGTCGTCAAACCGACGGTCGGCGCCGGTTCGATCGACGCCGAGCAGTACGGTCCCGGCGACCTCGACCGTGCCCTCGCGCACGTCCGAGCGCTCCACGCCAGCGGACGCGACGCGATGATCCAGCCCTACGTCTCGTCGATCGACGAGGCCGGTGAGCGCGCCCTGGTGTTCATCGACGGAAGTTTCTCGCACGCGATGACCAAGGGTGCCATGTTGAATACGGCCCCCGACGACCGCGACGCGCTGTTTCGGCGCGAGCAGATGTCGGTGGCCGCCGCGGAACCCGACGCCGTCGATTTCGCCGAGGCCGTCCTGGGGGAGGAGGCGTTCCGGGGCATCCTCTACGGGCGCGTCGACCTCGTCATGACGGCGCAGGGTTGGGCCATCATGGAACTCGAGTTGGTCGAGCCGTCGCTCTTCCTCGCCTACGACGATCGGGCGCCGCGTCGGTTGGCCGAGGCGATCCGCGCCCGACTCGATTGATCGCCCTCGCGAGGTCGCGACCGGCGACTTACGTGCGCGTCAACAGCGCCGGCAAGCGGTGCATGGCGTCGAACAGCACCACGCCGTCGCGCTCGAGTTTGTCCGCACTCGTGACGCCACCGCTGAAGGCGAAGACCGTCATGCCGGCCGCGAGTCCGGCCTCGACGCCCGACACGCTGTCCTCGATCACCGCGCATCGAACGGGGGGCACACCCATCGCCGCGGCCGCGAAGAGAAAGACGGCCGGGTCGGGTTTGCCGTGCGCGACGTCGTCGGCGCTGAAGACCCGGCCCGCGAATCGCTCCGCCAATCCCGTCAGGCCGAGTTTGAAGTGCAGCATGGGGTGACTGCTGCTGGAGGCGACACAACCGGGGAGTGCGATCTCGTCGAGGGCGGCGACCACGCCGTCGACCGGGACCAGTTCGCGTTCGCACACCTCGATGACCCGGCGCTCGAATTCGTCGTGCCAATCGACCGGCCGACCGAGGTGTGCTTCGATGACGGCCTGCATGTGGTACGACGATCGCCCGACGAATCGTTCGACGACGTCGGCCTCGGTGAGCGGCCACCCCAACTCGGTCAGTATCTGGGACTCGGTGCGGACGGCGAGTCGCTCGCTGTCGACGAGGACCCCGTCGCAGTCCCAGATCACGAGGTCGAAACGCGACATCCGTCCATTCTACGAAAGGAGAATTGCGCGCTATTTCAACGTGATTGCACCGAATCCGTTGTCACCCACACAACTCTTGGACAACCGAGTTCGAGAGTCCGCGAAGTCGAAGTAGACCGTCTTGATGACCCGAAACGGACGGCGCCGACGGGCGCGCGGGGCGCGGGTGCTCGGCGCGCGGGTGCTCGGCGCGTCGCTCACGATCACGGGACTGGTGCTGCTGGTCGCGCCGGTCGCGTCCACGGCCACCGCGCGTCATGCGCCCGTCGCGACGCCGTCGCCACGGATCGCCGGACCGACCTTTCCGGGCACGAACTGTCCGGCCTTTCCGGCTGACAACGTCTGGAACACGCCCATCACCGCGCTGCCGGTCAACGCCGACAGCGCGACGTGGCTCGCGTCGATGTCCTCGGCGACGACGTACCTGCACCCGGACTACGGTCCCTCGGGTAATCCCCACGCGCCTTACGGTATCCCATGGACGGTCGTGCGCAAGAACACCGTGTTCACGCGCGTGACGTTCCAGTACGCCTCGGAGAGCAATCGTCGTGCGTACCCGCTGACGGCGTCGACGCCCGTCGAAGGGGGATCGGACCGTCACGCGTTGATGGTCGACCCGTACCGCTCGGCCTCCTCGGCGCCGTGCACGCTCTTCGAGACCTTCGACACCTCCTACCACCCGAACGGCCGATCGACCGCCGGATCGGGCGCGACGTGGAACCTGCGCTCGAACGCTCTGCGACCGGCCGGCTACACGTCCGCGGACGCCGCCGGCCTGCCGATCCTGCCCGGACTCGTCAACTACAACGAGGTCGCCTCGCACGCGATGGACCACGCGATCCGCTTTACGGCCGATTGCACGCAGGCGTCGTACCTGTGGCCGGCTCGACACGAGGCCGGGCAGAACGATTCATCGTGCCCGCCGATGGGCGCACGATTCCGACTGAACGCGTCCTTCACGCTCCCCGCGTCCCAGTGCTCGAGCTTCTGCCAGACCGTGCTCACGACGATGAAGACCTACGGCCTGATCCTCGCGGACAACGGCAGCAACTGGTACTTCCAGGGCACCGCGGACACGCGCTGGACCTACACCGAGGTCGACCAGTTGAAGGCCATCCCGGCGAACCAGTTCGTCGCGGTCGACGAGTCGTGTCTCATGGTCAGCCCGAACTCGGGACAGGCGTTGCAGCCCGGCAGCGCCGCCTACGCGACGAAGTGCGCGACGTCGACGGGCGTCACGCCACTAGGTACGTGGCGTGTCCCTCGGTGACGAGGGCGCCGTCGAGTTCCAGGACTTCGTTCACCAGTGCGCCCGAGTGATTGCGGTAGTGGATCACGATCGAGTTGACGCCGAGGTAGAGGCCCACGATCACGAAATGGAGATCGGGGTTGCGCCGCAGTCCTTCGCGCCAGTACTCCCGGAGCTGGTCCTTCCCGCGCAACACGCCGTCGGAGCCGTCGACGATCCGAAGCGCGAGAGGGGAGGAGAAGACGACGTCGTCGCTGAAGTGACGAAGGATTCGTTCGAGGTCGCGGGCGTTCCACGCGTCGAGCCACTCGGCGGCGAACCGTTGGGCGAAGGCACTGTCCATCGAAGGAATCTAGACGAAGGGTTGCGACCAGGCCGTGACGACACGACGCGGCCACGACTCGAATTCGACGCGTCGGCACCGGCGACGAGTGCGCGGGCGCGACGAGCCCTTGTGGTGTCACAGGGGGTGGCCTACTCTGGGGTTCGCAAATTCATCCGTCCATCACGCGAGGAGACCACCGTGACGACTTTGAAAGATCGCCCGAACACCGCGTTGCTCGTGATCGACGTCCAAAACGGCGTGGTCGCCAACGCCCACGACCGCGACGGCGTGATCGCCAACATCACCACCCTCGTCGACAAGGCGCGCAGCCAAGACGTGCCGGTGATATGGGTGCAGCACTCCAGTGAGGAGTTGCCCATCGACAGCGAACAGTGGAAGTACGTGCCGGAGTTGGTGCGCGAGGAGTCCGAGCCGCTGGTTCCCAAACTCTACGGTGACTCATTCGAGGACACGAACCTCGAAGCGTTGCTCGCCGAACGGGGCGTGGGGCGCATCGTCATCACCGGCGCCCAGACCGACGCCTGCATCCGCTCGACGATGCACGGCGGCTTCACCCGCGGCTACGACGTGACGCTGGTCGCCGACGCGCACACCACCGAGGACCTCAGTGAGTACGGCGCGCCGACGCCCGACAAGGTCATCGCGCACACCAACCTCTACTGGGAGTACCAGGACGCGCCGGGACGAAAAGGTGGCGCGGTCCCCGCGGCCGACGTGGACTTTCACGCGGCGTCCGACGGCTGACCCGCGGCGTCAGCGTTCGTCGAGGACGTCGAAGTCACGTTCGGCGTAGAGCCGGTGCTGCCACTCTTCGTTGAGGACCACCCGAAGACAGGTGCGCACCGGGTAGCGCTTCGGCGGTGGCCACCCCGGCGCGTCGACCGGCGTCGTGTGCGACGCCAGCGTCTCGCTCGTGAGTGTCGCGAGGTAGTCGCGCACGGTGGCCGTGCGGCTCCGTCGTAGAGCGAGCACCTCGTCGAGGGACGGGCGCGCCGCGCGCTCGCGCGAGAACGCGGGTCCGTCCGGGAACTCGTCGAAGGGCAGGCCGAGCGGGTCCCACGGCGCGCGTTCGCCGAGGATCGCCCGGCGGATCCAGCTGTCGGTGGCGAAGGTCAGGTGGCGCAACGTCTCGATGAACGACCATTCGCCATCCACCGATTCGTGGAGTTGATCAGGGGTGAAACCGCGAGCCCGTTCGATCGTGCCGGCCCAGAGTCGGTCCAAGGTCCTCCACGCCTCACGGAATCCGTCGGGGTCGACGGGCCGCATCTTCACCCGATCGGGATGGCGGTGGTCGAGTTCGGCTTGGATCAGCGGCGCCACGTCGACACCGTTGATCACGAGGTTCTCGATCTCGCCGGAGATGTCGACGTCCACCAGGTCGACGCCGCGCATCACCACTCGGGTGAGGTCGACGTTTCGGAACTGCGCGTCCGAGAGGTCTACTCGGGTGAGGCGCGCGCCGTTCATCTCGACCTCTTCGAAGCGCGCGTCGCGCAGATTGACGTCGATGAACTCCGTCACGCGACAACCCTACGCGGCGCGTGTGACGAGCCGTTGGGCGAACGCCGGGATCAGGACGGTGGGGCGAAGAACTCGAGCGCGATGTTGTCCGGATCGCGGAACGAGAGGCCGGAGCCGTAGCCCGCGTCGATGATGCCGCCGTGGGCGACGCCGAGTTCGTCGAGTCGGTCCTGCCACTTCGTCAGCTCGTCGCGATTCGCGCACTGGAAGGCGAGGTGGTCGAGTCCGACGCGTCGTTCGTTGAAGGCCGCGGCGTCCGCGAGGTCGGGGAAGTGATGCAACCCGACCAGCGTCTGACCTCCGACCAGCCACACGACGTGATAGAACGGCCCGGTGTCCTCTTCGAGGACCGGCTCGGCGTCGAAGAGTTGCCGGTACCACGGCACACTTCGGTCCAGGTCGCTCACCGTGAGGGCGACGTGCGTGATGGTTGGAAACTCGGGCATCTGGATTCCCTTCAGTTGGGCTGGACGTACTCTAACCATCGACCGGCGTCGGTGCTCGGCCGCACTCGGGCGTCAGTGGAGGACGCGGTCGTTGACTTTTTCGGCCGCCGCCAGCACCTCGGCGGGGACGACCGTGCCCGGTCGATTCGACGGGTCACTCACGAGGAAGCGGCCGAGGACCGGAAGTTCGGTGAGCGACTCGGCGCGCAGCACCGCGGCCGCGACCGGCACGAAGCTCTCGGCCGCGGGGTAGACGAGGTAGCGCGGTAGCCAGATCGGATGGTACTTCGCGTTGAACGTCCAGAGTGACTCGATCGGGAAGATGCCCGACAGTCGCTTGAGGGCCCAGCGTTCGACACGCGTGAACGTGCCCTCGCCGCGCTCCCCGTCGAGGACCGAGCGGAACGCCGCGAAGTTCAGGCTGAGTCCGCGCGCGCCGATCTCGCGCAGGTGCTCGATCGTGGAACACAGCGCGAAGTCGATCAGACCGTTCGGGTGTTCGCCCGGGTCGCGACGCATCAGGTCGAGCGAGTAGCCGTTGATCGCGGGCGACGGCACGAACTGACAGACCGCGACGGGCCGCCCGTCCGGACCGTGCACGATCGTGAGCAGCAGTCCCTTGTCCTTGGGGTTGAAGAGCCGACCGAGCATCATCGAAAAGCCGCGCTCGGCCTCACCGCGGCGCAGCATCGAGATCAGCTCGAGGATGTCGGTCACGCGACGGGGGTCGATGTTGGCGGGGTCCAGGAACTCGACCGTGTAGCCGTGGCGCGCGAGGCGGGTGGTCGCCTGACGCAGACCCTTCATCTTGCCGCCGGCCAGCGTGAAGGTCGGGCAGTCCACGATCGCCTCGTCGCCGATGTAGAGGTGGTGGAGCCCAGCCGCGCCGTAGATCGGGAGCCACGCCTCGCTGGCGCCGATGACCCCGATCGTCCAACCCCGGCCCTCGGCGTACGCGCGAAAGGCGCTGAACGCCTCGGCCCGTTCGGCCTCGGGCCCGATGGGATCCGGCGAGACCAGCGCGACGCCGCCGTACACGGCGTAGGCCACCAGGGAGTCGCGGAAGAAGTAGAACTGCTTGTCGTCGCGCAGCGAGAAGTAGTCGAGCGTGCCGCGACCGTGGCGCCGGACGATCTCGCGCGCGCGCAGTTCGGCGAGCCGTCGCTCGGTCCCGCGCCCGGTCATCGAGAGTCGCCGGTCCACGACCGGCCGCGTCAAGAGGTAGAGCGCCGAGACGAAGAGCGAGACACCGACGGCGAGAAGAGCGGGATCCACGAAGTCGGCCGCGGTGTCCGGCAGGGCGATGTTGTTGAAGCCGACGAATCGTTCGATGCAGGCCATGAGAACCACGCCGAAGGCGGGCAGGTGATGACGACCCGAGGAGACCTCGATGCCGACGGTGGCGGTCACGACCGAGACGAGCGCGATGAAGCCGAGTCGCGGCATCGACGCGCGCACGCTCGAACGGTCGGTCGACGCCTGGAAGTAACGGCGCTGCACGACCAACAAGGTCAGGATCGAGACCGCGACGAGCGAGGCGACGAAGGTGCCACCGCGCACCACGTGGGCGACGACGGTGATCGCGAGCACCACGCACGCCACGAACCAGGCGCGCCGTTGTCCGCGGCGAATGCCCCGGGCCATCATGATCATGGCGATGCCGGCGACGGCGGTGAACGCGGCGGCCGACTGGGCCACGCCGAGGGGGAAGATCGTCTGGACCTCGTGAAGGCGGCTTCGCAGGGGCGGGGTCGCCGTGACGATCACGTTGACGAGGCCGTCGAGGAAGAGCAGTCCGCTCGCCCAACGACGCACCGTGCGCTGGCGTCGCTGTTCCTTGAGGCGCTCGACGGTGACGGGGAAGGGATGACCCGCGGGCCACGATCCGACCGTCGTGGTCGCCGTCGGCGGCGGGGGCTGCACGTAGGTGTGCGCGACGATCTCTTCGAGGAGTCGTGCGTGCGCTCGGCGCGTCTCGCCGGCGTAGAGCCGGACTTGAATGGTGCTCGCGGCCTCGATCTCAACCACGCCGAGGCGGTCGACCGCGCTGAAGACCGGCGGCAGCCCACAACGTCCTCGCCGCTCCACGATGACGGTTCGCGACGGCCCCGGCGCGGCGCACACGCCCTGGTCGAGGAAGGCCAGGGCCGGACGCGGGGCGCCACCGACGACCGCCCCGACTCCGAGTCGCTCGGCGTTGCGGCGCGCGAATTCGAGGGCGTCGACGTCGTCGACCAACGTGAGGGCCAGCGGTTCACTCAACTCCGTCGGCGCGGCCCGACGGGCGTCGCGGTCGAAGCGGCGTCGAACGATGAGGCCGGCGCACGTCACGACGACCGCCTCGACCACCGCGAGTATGAGGAGATTCAGCACGAGGTTGCCCCAGAAACTGCCGGTGTGGGGCGTGTGCACGTGGACGCGGTGTCGGGTGAAGTGGTAGTAGATCGCGTTGAGCGACGTCAGGACGTCGAAGACCAACAACGTGATCACCGGGAACCAGACCCAACCACCGAGACGGCGATAGAGCACCCGCGACGCGACGAACCGCGGCAGCGCGTGGGGGTCTTCGAGTCGGTCGGCGTCGGCGCGGTCGTTCACGTCGGCGCGCTTCGTGTCAATCGTGCAGTGGCCCGCCGCGACCGCGAGGTCGCGCACCCCGTTGGCCGTGGCGACGTGCAGGATCAGGTCGCTGGCCAGCGAGACGCCCAGTCGCTCGAGCCGTTCGCTCGCTGCTTGATTGTGCTGCAACTCGCGGTCGTCACTCCCGGGCAACACGATGAAGCGGTGTCGGGCGTCGGAGGTGAACGCGACGATCTGGTCGCGCAGCGACGGGAGCGCGGTCAACGTCGCGTCGACGAACTTGACCAGGTCCGACGTCGGCTCGGGGTGGAAGAGGTTGCCCGCGACGACGACGACGGCGGCGTCGTCGATGTCGCCCAGGAGGCTGATGAGCTCGCGCACCGGGCGGCTGTTCGCGTCGGTCGTGGGCGAGAGTGAGAGGTCGCTCACCACGTAAACGTGATGGCCGAAAGGAATAGGCAGCGTCTGACGCTCGGTACAACCCACGGCGTCCAGTCTCGCAGAGAACGACCGGCGCGACGCCGTTAGCGTGTTCCAGGTATGAGTTCGGACTATCGACGCAAGAACTGGCACTGGCGCGAGGGTTCCTCGGGCGCCGGTCCGGCCGTGATCTTCGACATCGACGGGGTCCTGGCCGACGCGGCCGGGCGCCAGCACTACCTCGATTGGGGCGACTGGAAGCGGTTCTTTGACGCCTGCGGCGACGACCCGATCATCGAAGAGATCGAGCGACTGCTCGAGCTACTCGGACTCCTCGTTGAAGGTCGTGCTGTTGACCGGCCGACCCCGGCGCGTGCAACCGCACACGGTGGGCTGGCTCGAGCGATACGGGCTGCGCTGGGACCTGCTGATCATGCGCGAGTCCGGCGACTACTCCGGCGTGGACGAGTTCAAGCGCGGGGCCCTGCGTGACCTCGTGCGCGAGGGATTCGACATCCGACTGGCGCTGGATGACGATCCGAAGAACCACGCGATGTACGTGAGTGAAGGCGTGCCCTGTATCTACATCCACTCGGGCTACTACCTCTGAGCCGATCAGTGGAGGCTGAAGTGCAGCATCTCCAACGCGTCGCGAGCGGCCCGTCGACCGGAGCCGATGCTCGCCGGGATTCCGACACCGTCGTAGGCGTTGCCACACAGCGACACGCCGATCGCCGCGGCGGCGTCGCGTGCGTTCGAGACCATCGTGTCGTGTCCGAGGTAGTACTGCGGCAGCGCCGCCGGCCAGCGTTGCACGAGCGCTTCATTCGGCGTACCGAACGTGCCGAGCAGCGCTCGCAGCTCTTCACTGACGCGGGTGATGAGTTCGTCGTCACTCATCTCGCTCCATCGCACGTCGTCGATGCGACCGACGTGCGCGCGTAGTAGCACGTCATCGTCGCGACGCAGGTGCGGCCACTTGCGATCGAGGAAGGTGACCGCGGTGACCATCATCGATCCATCGCCGGACCACGACGTCGCGAGGGGCACGAGTATCCCGGTGCCGTGCGTGTTCATCGGAAACGCCGTGCGCGCGACGCTGAGGGTGACCATCGCGGCGCCCGCGCTGCGCACGTCGGCCAGCTGCGCCAGCGCCGCGTCGTGGGCGCCGAGGAGTCGGGCGGTGACCGGCGCCGGCGTGGCCATGACGACCGCGTCGGCCGGCGTGGTCGTGGCGTTCGTGTCGACCTCCCAGGGATAGTTGCCCGACGGGGTTCGTCGCAACGCCGTGACCGCGACGCCGGTGCGCAGGACGACGCCGCGCGCGCGAAGCTGTCGCGCGATTTCGAGGGGGAGCGATCCGACGCCGCCGCGCAACGAATAGAACGTCGGACCGGCGTTGGTCGCCTCGGCCGTCGGCCCCGGCACGGCCGGACCGCTGGCGCGCATCGCGCGCATGAGCGACCCGCCGCGTCGTGCCGCGTCCAACAGCGCGGGGAAGACCGATTTCGCCGAGAGGTCGTCGACGCGTCCGGCCTGGATGCCACCGATCATCGGTTCGACGAACTGATAACAGAGTTCGCGACCGAGTTTGGTCCGCACGATCTCACCGATGGTCGCGTCGTCACCTATCTTCAACCGCACCGGTGCGTGTTCGTCCCGCCGTGCGTCGAGACGTGCCCGGAAGGACAGTCCGCGAACGTCTTTCAACTGCCCTGATGACGTCGGTATTCCCAACACGAGTCCCGGTGGAAGTTCATCGAGCGCGCCGCGCAACCAAAGAGAGGCGCCACTGGCGTCGATCGCTTCGAGTTGGTCGTTGCAGCCGAGCTCGTGCACGAGGTCGACGGCCTCGCGGCGGCGCGCGAGGAATCCGTCGGCGCCGAGGTCGATGGTCCGCTCGGCGAATGTCGTCGTCGCGAGCGCCCCACCGACCACGGCGCCGTCCTCGATGAGTTCCACCCGGGGCGTCGCGTCACTAGGCCCGTCGGCCCCGCCGGAGAGTTCCCACGCGGCACTCAGTCCACTGATGCCACCGCCGACGACGACGATGGACTCGCGACTCACGAGAGGCCGTCAACCACGACGTCAGCCAACATCGCCATGAACGCGGCGTCGTCATTGAGTGAGGCCGTCCGGACCAAATTGAGCCCGATCTCGCGGGCGACGCCTTGGGCCTCGATGTCGATGTCGAAGAGCACCTCCAAGTGATCGCTCACGAAGCCGATCGGACACGACACGACGTCACGCACGCCCTGGGCTCGCTTGTCGCGCAGGACCTGCAGGATGTCCGGGCCGATCCAGGGATCGGGCGTGCGACCGGCCGACTGCCACGCGACGTCCCAGCGCGGGACGCCGGCGAGCGCGGCCGCGCGCTCGGCGCTCTCGCGCAACTGTTCCGGATACGTGTCGCCGGTCGCCAGTATCTTCTCCGGCAGTGAATGAGCCGAGAAGATCACCTCGGCCGCCGAGCGACGTTCCGTCGGTATGAGCGCGAGGGCGTCGTTGACCCGCGCGGCGATGATCTCGAGGAATCCCGGGAACTGCCACCACGCGCCGATCTCGACGAAGTCGACCTGATCACCCAACGCCGCCTTCGCGCGCGACATGTACTGGTCCGTCGACATGGAGGACGAATGCGGGGCCAGCACGAGACCGACGACGACGTCGAATCCTTCTTCGCGGAATGAGTCGGCGGTGGTCTCGAGCAGTGGCGGTTCGTACTTGGAGCCGAAGCGCACGTCGAAGCCCCCGGGCACGCGCGCGTCGAGCGCCGCGGCGATCGCGGCCACTTGATCGGCGCTGCGTTGGGCGAGCGGCGAAGTCCCGCCGATGGCGTTGTAGCGGCGCTGCAGATCGGAGAGCTGTTCGGGCGTTGGTGATCGACCGTGACGGATCCGGGTGTAGTACGCCTCGACGTCCGCGGGGGTCGTCGGCGTGCCGTAGGCCATCACGAGCACGCCGGTCGTCATCGAACGCCCGCCCGACCCTCGTCGTGGACGACGCGGACGACCGCTTCGAGCGTCGCCGGATCGGTCGACGGGAGCACACCGTGACCCAGGTTGAACACGTGGCCCGCCTCGCCACCGGCGCGGGTCAGGACCTCGCGCGCGCCCTCGACGGCGGCGTCGACGCCGCCGAGACATCGCGCCGGATTGAGGTTGCCCTGGACGGGTCGACCGCCGACACGTCGGCGGCCCTCGTCGAGGTCCACGTGCCAGTCGATGCCCATGACCGAACTGTGAGCTGACGCCATGAGGTCGAGCAGTTCTCCCGTGCCGACGCCGAACAGGATGGTCGGGACGCCGAGGTCCGCGACGCTCGCGAGGACGCGTTCGGTTGACGGGAGGGCGAAGCGGCGGTACTCGTCTCGCGTCAACGCACCGGCCCACGAGTCGAACAGCTGCACCGCTCGGGCGCCGTGGGCCACTTGGGCGCGCAGGAACGCGACGGTGATCTCGACGAGTCGCTCCATGAGTCGGTCGAAGAGTTGTGGCTCGCGGTGCATCAAGGTCTTGACGAGCGCGAACTCTCGGGAGGGTCCGCCCTCGACCAGGTAACTCGCGACCGTGAAGGGCGCACCGGCGAAGCCGATGAGTGGCGTGTCGCTCGCTTCGAGTTCCTTCAACACCAGGTCGACCGTTTGGGTCACGTGGGCGACGTCGACGTCGCTCAGGTCACGGAGCCGCTCCAGGTCCGCGGCGCTCGCGAAGGGCTCGGCGATCACTGGTCCTCGACCCGGCACCACGTCGACGCCAAAGCCGATCGCGTGATACGGCACCACGATGTCGCTGAACAAGATCGCGGCGTCCACGCCGTAGCGACGAACGGGCTGGAGGGTGATCTCACAGGCGAGCGCCGGGTCGGCGATGGCCTCCAGGATGGAGCCGTCCCCGCGCAGCGCCCGGTACTCGGGAAGAGACCGACCGGCCTGGCGCATGAACCACACCGGCACGTGCGTGACGCTCTCACCGCGACAGGCTCGAAGGAAAACTGGCTCGCTCACTTCACTCCCTTATCCACTTCAATCTAGGTGAACGCGTTCGCGGGTCAGTTTGAAACGGTGTTCCCGAGTTGCCCTAGACTTGAAATTTCTCAATTTTGAGAAGTGAAACGAGGACACGATGGCCCACGAGCGCGAGATCAAAGAGGAACAGCTCTTCCTCGATCTCGCTCTCAGCGCCCTCGATCACATGCGTGACGAGGCGCGCTCGCTGCGTGACAGTGCGGCGGTGGCGAACATGCGCGGCGCCGGCGACCTCGTCGAACGCGACGTCGTCATGGGCACGGCCCTGCACCGCCTCGACCAATTGGCCATCGGCGACCAACCCCTGTTCTTCGGTCGCATCGACTACGCACCCGACGCGTCGGGACGAGCCGACGACTACCACGTCGGACGACTGGCGGTCTCGGACGAAGAGTTGAACCCGCTCGTGATCGACTGGCGCGCGCCCGTCGCCGAGGCGTTCTATCGCGCGACGGGCGTCGAACCACTCGGCCTGGCCCGTCGCCGTCACGTCGCCATCCACGGGCACGACGTGACCGGCGTCGAGGACGAATACTTCGCGGACGCCAACGGCGACCTGGCGTTGCCCGAGGACGACGTGCGCGCGGCGACCGAAGAGGGTCTGGTCGATGGCGGCCTCGCGCTCGGCGGTCCGGGGGCCCTGCTCGCCGCGCTGGGACGAGCGCGCACGGGTCGCATGGGCGACATCGTCGCCACGATCCAGGGGGAACAGGACCGCATCATTCGAAACCCGTTGGCCGGCGTGCTGCTGGTCCAGGGTGGTCCGGGCACCGGCAAGACCGCGGTGGCGTTGCACCGAGCGGCGTACCTCTTGTTCACGCATCGCGCGACGCTCGAGCGACAAGGTGTGCTGGTCGTCGGACCGAACCCCCTCTTCTTGAACTACATCGAGAACGTCTTGCCGTCACTCGGGGAGTCGGGCGTGACGCTCTCGACCATCTCCGGACTCGTGACGAACGTCGAGATCCGCGGACGCGACGCCGAGCCGGTCGACGAGTTGAAGGGCGACCTGCGCATGGCGCGACTCCTGGCGCGCGCGCTGCGCACGCGACAACGCGCGCTGAAAGAGGACGTCGAGATCCCGATCGGGCGAGCGATCGTGGTCCTGAAGGCGCGCTACACCCAAGAGACGGTCGAGCGCGCGCGACGGCGTCCCGGGAACCACAACCAACGGCGATCGGCCGTCGGCCGCGAGCTCGCCAACCGCCTGGCGAACGAGTACTACGAGCGTTTCGTGCGCGAGGGCGTCGACGAAGTGAACGCCGTCAGTGAGTTGGCGGACCTCATTCGTGCGACGCCGCAGTTCAAGTGGGCCCTCGAACGCATCTGGCCCCGGCTCTCGGGTCAAGAGCTCCTCCACGACCTCTTCGGCGCGCCCGCGCTCTTGCGCGCGGCCGGACAGGGATTCGTGAGCGACGAGGAGTTGGCGCTGCTGTACCGCGCCCGTTCGAGCACGATCGACGAGGTCCGCTGGACGAAGGCCGACGCCGCGCTGATCGACGAGGCCCGCGTCCTGCTTGGTCCGATTCGACGTCCTCGACCGCTCGTCAAGCCCGGTGACAACGGGATCCTCGAGGGGATCGACCTCGACGCCTACGCCGGGGACGTGCGCGCGGCGGCCCTACGCGAGGCGCAGCGCAACGCGCCACTCGTGAGCAACGAGCTTGACGAAGCGGAGTTCGTCACCTACGGCCACATCGTGATCGACGAGGCCCAGGACCTGTCGCCGATGGAGCTTCGTGTCCTGAAGCGACGCGACCTCACCGGATCCATGACGATCGTCGGCGACATGGGTCAGGCGACGACGGCGTCGTCCTCAGCGTCGTGGAACGCCGTCCTCGAGGTGCTCGAACCTCGCCGGACCCCGACGCGCGTCGACCTCACGGTCAGTTACCGCACGCCCGAAGAGGTACTCGATTTCGCCGCGCCGACGTTGCGCGCCGCCGCCCCCGACCTCACGCCACCGCGCCCGGTTCGGCGCGCCGGCCACGCACCCACCGTGGACCGGGTGGGTCGAGAAGAGTTCGTCGCGACCCTCGCCGAGGTCACCCGGCGTGAAGTGGAGGCCGTCGCGCCCGGTCGCGTCGCCGTCATCGTCGCCGGGGAGCGGGTCGATGAGATCGTGACCATCCTGCGCTCGAAGGGACTCGACGCCATCGATCCTCGGGACCAGGAATCCAAGGGTCTGGGTGCCGACCTCATCGTGCTCTCGGCCGAAGGGGCCAACGGCCTGGAATTCGACGGCGTCGTCGTCGTCGAGCCGGGTCAGATCGCCAGCCGCGGCGCTCGCGGTGACGCGGCGATCACGGCGCGAGGTCTACGCACGCTCTACGTCGCCATGACGCGCCCGACCCGACGCCTCGCCATCGTGGCCGTCGAGGCACTCCCCGAGACATTACGGTGACCCAAAACGGTCGACCTGTCGCACCGGTGTCTCAATTTCCGCTAGAAATGTAGCCGTGAGTCAGGCGATTTCCCCCAATAGCCTGGCGAAGCAAGGGAAGATCGTCCACGATCGTCCGCCGATGTTGGCCATTGGCGTGATGATTTGGCTCGGCAGCGAGCTGATGTTCTTCTCGGGACTCTTCGCCGCATTATTTACCATCCGCGCCCACCTGGCGTCGTGGCCCCCCGTCGGCACGCACCTCGACGTTCTGCAGTCGGGCATCTTCACCATCGTCTTGATCGCGTCGTCCTTCACGATGCAGCGCGCCGTGTGGTTGATCGAAAATCGCCGCCGTGCCGAAGCGCGTACGTGGGTGATCGCCACCATGATCATGGGCACGCTGTTCGTCTCCAATCAGGCCTACGAGTGGACCCATCTCGCGACGCGGTGGTACACGAACTCCTACGGCTCCATCTTCTTCATCACCACGGGTCTGCATGGTCTGCACGTGATCCTGGGCCTCGTCGCCATGGCGTTCTTGCTCTTTCGCATGCGCGGCACCGAGGGCGACCCGGGTGAGTTGTCCACGTTCCAGGGCGTGAGTTACTACTGGCACTTCGTCGACGTCGTTTGGATCGGGCTGTACTCAGCCCTGTTCCTCCTGAAGTAGGACGTGGCGTGAACTCACCTCTCGTCAAGCGCTGCGCCGCACTTTCGATCGTCGCGTTCGTCGCGCTCGGACCGGTCGTGCTCTTGGCCGGCGGCGCCCAAGCGAGCTATAAGTCGACGCCGTATCAGACGACGCGCAAGAACGCGGGCACGCCGAACTCGACGATGGTGAAGAAGAACAGTGACGGCGTGATCATCGCCTACGGCAACTCCTCGATCACGTACCGCGCGCCGTCCTCGGCACTCGTCACCCTGGGCGACGCGCTCTTCCAGCAGAACTGCGCGTCATGCCACGGTACCGAGGCGAACGGCGTCCCGGCCAACGGCACGGCCGGCGCCTTCCCGGACCTCGTCGGGCTCGGACCGGCGACCATCAACTTCTGGGTCGACTCGGGCCGTATGCCGGCAGCGAACCCACGCTCCATCGAGGCCAACCGTCGTGTCCCGCGACTGACCCACGAGCAGGCCCTCGCGGTGTCGGCGTGGGTGGACTCGCTCTCGCCGAGCTACCCGCTCATCCCGTATCCGCACCTCAAGAACGCGAACGTCGCCGACGGCGCCGCGCTCTTTGCGCTCAACTGCGCGTCGTGTCACACGATCGAGGGCGACGGTGACGCGCTGGCCATGAGCACCTTCTCGCCGTCGCTGCGCAAGATCCCCTCGATTGAGGTCGCCGAGGCCATTCGTACCGGCCCGGGCAACATGCCGAGATTCACGGGCAACCTCAGCGACGCCCAGGTGAATGACATCGTGAAGTACGTGACCACCGAGATCCAGCACCCGAACAACCCCGGGGGCTTCGGTCTGGGCGGTCTCGGACCGGTCGCCGAGGGATTCGTCGGACTCGCCTTCGGAGTCGGCGTGCTTGCCCTCTTCGGTTTCTGGGTGGGGGAGCGCGATGACTGACGAACACCGCACGCCGGTCTCCCTGTCCGGACTCCCCGCGAACGACCCGCACCTGGCGCCCGCGGCGCGCAATCCAGAGTTGGTCGAGCGCGTCATCAGCGCCTGCTTCATCGTCGGCGCGCTGTGCCTCGCCGGCTTCGGGGCCTGCTACTGGATCAACGCACAGCCGTGGAAGCTCGGCGCCACGCTCGGTGGCGGTCTGCTCTTCCTCGGTGTTGGCATCGTCGCGTGGGGCAAGTACCTCATGCCGCGCGGACCGTTCGTGGAAGAGCGTCACACCCTCGCGAACTCCGAGGCCGATCGCCAGGCCTTCGCCGCGGCGATCGTCGAACGAGGCGGTAGCGTCGTCCAACGCCGCAAGGTCCTCGGCGGCCTCCTCGGTGGCGGCATGGGCATCTTCGGCGTCGTCGCCCTGTTCCCGCTGCTACGCAGCCTCGGTCCGCTGCCCAAGGACACGCTCCAGCACACGGACTGGCGCTCGGGCTCGTACGTCGTGGACCAGTCCGGTCGACGCGTGCAGGTGGGCGACCTCGCGGTCGGGTCGATCGAGACGGTCTTCCCGGAGGGTACGCAGAACTCGGACCGCGGCCAGGCCGTCGACCAGACGGTCCTCATTCGCGTCTCCAACGAGGCGTTCACCACGATGAAGGGCCGTGAGACCTGGGCGCCACACGGCTACGTCGCCTACTCCAAGGTCTGCACGCACCTCGGTTGCCCGGTCGGTCTGTACGAGCAGGAGTTGCAGCTCCTGGTCTGCCCGTGTCACCAGTCGATGTTCAACGTGACCAACGGCGCCGTGCCACAGTTCGGACCGGCGCCTCGACCGCTGCCGCAGTTGCCGCTCTACGTCGACTCCTCGGGCTACCTGCGCAGCCAGAGCGACTACCACGAAGCCGTCGGTCCGGGATTCTGGGAGCGAAGTTGAGCGACGTCATCAACACCAAGCGTGCGAAGAAGCAGGCCCTCGGCCGCTACGGTCGCGTCGGTCAGTCCCTCGACGAGCTGGACGACCGCTTGGGCGTCGCGCGCGGTGGACGCACGTTCATGGACAAGATCTTCCCCGACCACTGGTCGTTCATGCTCGGTGAGATCGCGCTGTACTCGTTCTTGATCCTGCTCGTGACCGGTGTCTTCTTGACGCTGTACTTCATCCCGAGTTCGGCGATCGTGGTCTACCACGGTTCCTACAAGCCGCTCGACGGCCAGAAGATGACCCAGGCGTTCGCCTCGACGGTGAACCTCTCCTTCGCCGTGCGCGGCGGTCTGTTGATGCGACAGATGCACCACTGGGCCTGTGACATCTTCGTCGGCGCGATCGTCATCCACATGGCGCGCGTCTTCTTCACCGGGGCCTTCCGCAAGCCGCGCGAACTCAACTGGATCGTCGGATCGACGTTGTTGATCCTGGCCATCGTGAACGGCTTCCTCGGCTACTCGTTGCCCGACGACCTGGTCTCGGGGACCGGCATCCGCATCGCCTACTCGATCATCCTGTCGATCCCGCTGGTCGGCACCTACTTGGCGTTCTGGGTCTTCGGGGGCAACTTCCCGGGGACCTCGATCATCCCGCGCTTCTTCATCTTGCACTGTCTGATCGTGCCGCTGATCATCATCGGACTGGTGAGCGCGCACCTCTTCTTGCTCGTGCGTCAGAAGCACACGCAGTTCCCCGGCAAGGGTCGCACCGAGAAGAACGTCGTCGGCTCCCCGATGTTCCCGGTCTTCATGGCCAAGACGACCGGGTTCCTCTTCATCGTCGGGGGCATCACGGCACTCCTCGGCTCCTTCGCCCAGGTCAACCCGATCTGGCAGTTCGGACCGTACGACGCGGCGAGGATCTCCTACGCCGTCCAGCCCGACTGGTACATGGGCTTCCTCGACGGCGCGCTGCGCATCTGGCCGTCGTGGTCGTTCCACAGCTGGGGCCATACGATCCCCTTCGAGGTGCTGTTGCCGGCCGTGGTCCTGCCGGGCCTGATCTTCAACCTCGTCTTCGTCTGGCCGATCATCGAACGAAAGTTCACCAAGGACAACGAGATCCACCACCTGCTGGATCGGCCCAGCAACCGCCCGAAGCGAACCGCCGCCGGCGTCACGATGCTCAGCTTCTTGGGGATGTTGTTCATCGCCAGTTCGACCGACGTGCTCGCGAAGTTCTTCAACGTCTCGCTCAACACGGTGCTCGTTTCGATGCGTTATCTCACCGTCATCGTGCCGATCCTCGCCTACCCGATCACGTACCGCATCTGTCACGAGATCCAGGCCCTGCACGGCGGTGGTCGGCGTAAGACGCCGAACGTGGTCGAACGCTCGGCCGAGGGCGAGTACACCGCGACGCCGTCCCCGCGCTACGTGGACGACGTGCCGAGCCACCTCGAGGCGACCCCCGTGCCGACCTACATCCACGAGGAGCCCGAAGCGTCGGGCGACAGTGGCGTGCGCGTCGTCGATCGCTGACCCGTCGCGACGCCGACGCTGCGTTCGGTCCGTGCACTTGCGACAAACGTTGCCAACGTCGGTCCCACATCCTTCACAACCGTGTCGTTCGGTGGCCTTTGCGTAAGTCCTCGTCGCGAAGGGTATGCGTAACATGGGCAACGTGGCGACGACGAGTGATCCCAATTGGCCCTCGGCCGCCACGCTGCTGAGCGCCCGTCCCGTCGAGGGTCGGCGCAACGTCGGCCTGCTCGGCATCTCGACCTACGCCACCTCGGTCACCGAACGCTCCTCGACGAGTACGCCGGCGGCGATCCGCGGCGCCCTCGAGCGCTATTCCACTTGGTCCTTCAGTGAGGCGATCGACCTGGCCGAGCACGTGGGCCTCGTGGACTTCGGTGACGTCGACGCACCCGACGCCGCGGGGGGCGCGCAGCGCGTCGCCGACGCGCTCGCGAGGTGGGACCCGAGTATCGCGCTGCGACTCATCTTGGGCGGCGACAACGCGGTGACGTGGCTGGCGTTGCGCGCGCTCAGTGGCGGCGACTACTCGAACGTCGGGCTGGTCACCCTCGACGCCCACCTCGACATGCGCGACGGGGTCTCCAACGGTTCGCCAGTTCGTCAACTGCTCGAAGAGGGACTCGACCCGCACCACGTCGTCCAGGTCGGACTTTCGGACTTCGCGAACGCTCCGACCTACGCGCGTCGCGCCCACGACGCCGGGGTCACGGTGATCTCGCGCGATCACCTGCACCACGAGCCGGTCGAGGAGGCGGCCCAGCGCGCGGTCGCGATCGCCGGCGCCGGGGGGCGCCACGTCTACGTCGATATCGACATGGACGCCGCCGACCGCTCGGTCGTGCCGGCCTGTCCGGCCGCCGCGCCGGGAGGTCTCAGCGCCGACGAGATGCGCCGATTCGTTCGCGCCGTGGCACTGCAGCACGGGGTGTTCGCGATCGATATCACCGAGATCGACGTAGAACGAGATAGCGCCGACCAGCGAACGGTTCGCCTCGCCGCGCTCTTGGTTCTCGAGGCGCTCGCGGGCGCGCGAAGGAGATTGCAATGGCCGTAGACATCGGTGTCGAGCCGCTCACGCGCGAACAGTTGGTCGCGGTGGCGCGCGGGTTCGAAGCCGTCACGCTGAGTGACGCCGTCGTGGCACGCCTGGAGCGACAACGCGCGGCGATCGACGCGTTGGTCGAGAGCGGGACGCCGGTCTACGGCCTGTCGACCGGCTTCGGATCGCTCGCGACGACGTTCATCTCGCCCGAGGAGCGGCGCGACCTGCAGCGTTCGCTGATCCGTTCGCACGCCGCGGGCGTCGGGCCCGAGGTCGAGAACGAGGTCGTGCGCGCGATGATGGTCTCGCGACTGACCAACCTCTGCAGTGGTGTCTCGGGTGTACGACCCTCGACCGCGGCGGCCTACGTCGCGCTCCTCAACGCGGGCATCACGCCGGTCGTGCACGAGTTCGGCTCCCTCGGGTGCTCGGGCGACCTCGCCCCGCTCGCCCACGTGGCGCTCGCCCTGATGGGAGAGGGTGACGTGCGCGATCGTGGCGGCCATCGCCTCGCCGCGGCCGACGCCCTGGCCCAGAGCGGTCTCGCGCCCATCGTCCTCGCCGAGAAGGAGGGCCTGGCTCTGATCAACGGCACCGACGGGATGCTCGGACAGTTGGTCCTCGCGCTGGAAGACGGGATGGCCCTGATGCAGCTCGTGGACGTCGCGGCCGCGATGTCGATCCAGGCGCTGCGCGGCACGGACCAGGTCTTCCTCGCCGAGATCCACGCCCTGCGCCCGCACGCCGGCCAGATGGTCAGCGCGGCCAACCTCTTGGCGCTGCTGGCCGACTCGGTCATCGTCAGCTCACACCTCGATGACCCGACCCAGGTGCAAGACGCGTACTCGCTGCGCTGCGCGCCGCAGGTCCACGGCGCCGCGCGCGACACGTTCGGCTTCGCCACGCACGTCGCCGACGTCGAACTGGCGTCGGCGATCGACAACCCGTCGATCCTGGCCGACGGCACGCTGGCGTCCAACGGGAACTTCCACGGGGCGCCGGTCGGATACGCGCTCGACTTCCTCGCCATCGCGGTGGCCGACGTCGCGTCGATGTCGGAACGACGAACCGACCGGATGCTCGACGTGTCGCGCAGTTTCGGTCTCCCGCCGTTCCTCGCCGGTCAGCCCGGCGTCGATTCGGGTCTGATGATCGCGCAGTACGCGCAGGCGGCCCTGGTCTCGGAGATGAAGCGGTTGGCGACGCCGGCGAGCGTGGACTCGATCCCGTCCTCGGGCATGCAAGAGGACCACGTGTCGATGGGTTGGCACGCCGCGCGCAAGCTGCGCAAGTCCCTGGAGGCCTTCGCCGACGTGATCGCCATCGAGCTCTTGACCGCGGCGCGCGCCCTGGCCCTTCGAGAACCACTCACCGCCTCGCCGGCGACCGCGGCGGTCAGCCAACGCGTCAACGCCGTCTCCGGTGGCCCTGGTCACGACCGCTGGCTCTCGCCGGAGATCGCCGCGGTCGCCGAACTCGTGCGCAACGGCGAACTGCTGGACATCGCTCGTCGCCACGTGGCACTGTCGTAAGGGTGGGGGGCAACTGATGGAAGGCGCGCGACCGGTTCGAGCGGCGCGGGGTTCGACGCTGTCGACCCTCGGGTGGGCCCAGGAGGGCGCACTGCGCATGCTCCAGAACAACCTCGACCCCGAGGTCGCCGAACGTCCGGACGACCTCGTCGTCTACGGCGGTACCGGGCGCGCGGCGCGCGACTGGCGTAGCTTCGACGCGCTGGTGCGCACGTTGCGAACGCTCAAGGGCGACGAGACGATGTTGGTGCAATCGGGTCGGCCGGTCGGGGTCTTCGCCACCCACGAGTGGGCGCCACGGGTCCTGATCGCGAACTCGAACCTCGTCGGCGACTGGGCCACGTGGCCGGAGTTCCGGCGGCTCGAAGCGCTCGGTCTCACCATGTACGGACAGATGACCGCCGGTTCGTGGATCTACATCGGCACCCAGGGGATCCTCCAGGGCACGTACGAGACGTTCTCGGCCGTCGCCGATCGACACTTCGGCGGCACGCTCGAGGGCACGTTGACCCTGACCGGTGGGTGCGGCGGCATGGGCGGCGCGCAGCCGCTCGCGGTCACGATGAACGACGGCGTCTGTCTCTGCGTCGACGTCGACCCGTCACGGTTGCAGCGACGCGTCGACCAGCGTTACCTCGACGAGTGGACGGCCGACCTCGACGAGGCGATCGCGCGTGTCGAAGGGGCCAAGCGGTCCGGGATCGCGCTGAGCGTCGGGCTGGTCGGCAACGCCGCGACCGTCTTTGCCGAACTGCTGCGCCGCGGCGTCGAGGTCGACATCGTCACCGATCAGACCTCGGCGCACGATCCGCTGAGCTACCTACCCGAAGGTATCGACCTCGCCGATTGGCAGGACTACGCGGAGAAGAAGCCCGAGGAGTTCACCGACCGCGCCCGCCAGTCGATGGCCAAGCAGGTCGAGGCGATGGTCGGCTTCCAGGACCGCGGCGCCGAGGTCTTCGACTACGGCAATTCGATCCGCGGCGAGGCCCAACTCGGCGGCTACGAGCGCGCCTTCTCGTTCCCCGGCTTCGTGCCGGAGTACCTGCGACCGCTCTTTTGCGAGGGCAAGGGGCCGTTTCGCTGGGCCGCACTGTCCGGCGACCCCGCCGATATCGCACGCACCGACCGGGCCGTCCTCGAACTCTTCCCGGAGAACGACGCGCTGCGCCGCTGGATCACCAAAGCGCAGGACCGCGTCGCCTTCCAGGGCCTGCCCGCGCGAATCTGCTGGCTCGGGTATGGCGAACGCGACAGGGCCGGACTCGCCTTCAACGAGCTCGTCGCGTCGGGCGAGTTGAAGGCCCCGATCGTCATCGGCCGCGACCACCTGGACAGTGGTTCGGTCGCCTCGCCCTATCGCGAGACCGAGTCGATGCTCGATGGCTCGGACGCGATCGCCGACTGGCCGTTGCTCAACGCGCTGGTCAACACGGCGTCGGGCGCGACGTGGGTCTCGATCCACCACGGCGGCGGCGTCGGCATCGGCCGCTCGATCCACGCCGGGCAGGTCTGTGTCGCCGACGGCACGGAACTCTCGGCGCAGAAGCTGGCGAAGGTCCTCACCAACGACCCCGGGATGGGCGTCATCCGTCACGTCGACGCCGGCTACGAGATCGCCGACCAGACGGCCCAGGAGCGAGGCGTCCGCATCCCGATGCGCGAGGGGTGATGGCGACCCGCGTCATCACGAACATCGCCGAACTGACGACGAACGATCCGAGCCTCGGCGCTGGCGCGACCGGTCGCCTCCTCGACGCCGCGCTCGTGCTCGACGACGACCACGTCCTGTGGGTGGGCGCGAATCGCGACGCGCCCGACGCCGACGAGATGATCGACGCGCGCGACTCGGCGGTGATCCCCGGCTTCGTCGACTCGCACACGCACCTGGTCTTCGCCGGTGAGCGCTCGGATGAGTTCGAGGCCCGCATGAACGGCACCCCGTACGACGGGGGCGGCATCGCGCGGACGGTCGCGTCGACGCGCGCGGCCTCGAACGACGAGCTCCGTGACGCGACGGCGCAGCGGCTCCGGGCGTTGCGCGCGGGCGGCGTGACGACGCTCGAGATCAAGTCGGGTTACGAGCTCACCGTCGAGGGTGAGTCGCGGTTGCTCGACCTCGCGAACGAGTTCAGCGAGGAGACCACCTTTCTCGGCGCGCACGTCGTGCCCGAGGAGTTCGCCGACGACCGCGACGGGTACGTGGACCTCGTGCGCGGCGCCATGCTCGACGCCTGCTCGCCGAGGTCGAAGTGGGCCGACGTCTTTTGCGAGCGTGGCGCCTTCGACGTCGACGAGTCGCGAGCGATCCTCACGGCCGCGCGGTCCGCCGGCCTGAGACTGCGCGTGCACGGCAACCAGCTTGGTGCGACCGGCGGTGTCGCGCTCGCCGTTGAGATGGACGCGGCCAGCGTTGACCATTGCACGTTCCTCAGTGACGGCGACGTCGAAGCACTCGCATCGTCGGCGACCATCGCGACGCTCCTGCCAGGGGCGGACTTCTCGACGCGCGCTGACTATCCGTCCGCGCGACGTCTGAGAGACGGTGGTGCGACGATTGCCCTGGCGACGGACTGCAACCCGGGCACGTCCTACGTGACGAGCATGGCCTTCGTCTTGGCCATCGCCGTTCGTGACATGCGGATGGATTTCGATGACGCGTTGTGGTCGGCGACGCGCGGGGGAGCCCTCGCACTACGACGCGACGACGTCGGACATCTCGCCGTGGGCGCCCGAGCCCACGTCGTGATCCTCGACGCACCGCGCGCCGTCCACCTCGCGTATCGACCGGGCGCGCCTATCGTGCGCCACGTGATCGGTCCATGATGTCTGATCTCGTGGTGCGGACCTTCGAGGACCGCGACTGGGATCAATTCTTTGATATCTTCCGCGTGACCGTCGCCGAAGGCGAGACCTACGCCTACCCTGAGGGTCTTTCTTCCGAGGAGGCCCGCTCACTGTGGATCGAAGGTCCTCCCGCGGAGGCCGTTGTCGCCGAGCGTGATGGCGTCATCGTGGGCTCCGCGAAGTTCGGACCGAATCGTCCGGGTCGTGGGTCACACGTCGCAACGGCGAGTTTCATGGTCGATTCCCACGCGCGAAGTACAGGAGTCGGACGCGCGATGTGCGAATACGTCATCGCGCTCGCCCAACAACGGGGATACGCCGCCATGCAGTTCAACGCGGTCGTTTCGACAAACGACTACGCCATCGAGTTGTACCGAAAACTGGGTTTCGTCACCATTGGGACGGTCCCCGAGGCGTTCCACCACGCGACCCTAGGGCGAGTTGGGCTCGACATCATGTACCTCCAGTTCTGATGGATGGCTCGGATCGATTCGTGAACCGCGATCAGTCGTACCTGCGCGACATCCAGTACGTGAACGGCGAAAAACTGAGCGCGCGAACGCAACTCCATAGCAAGTACGCGACGCAGAGCGTCCCCTGGCAGGTCTGGCTGCAGCGTCTGATCGACGTACCGGCCGGTGGGGAGGTACTCGAGGTCGGTTGCGGCACCGGTCTCCTCTGGACGATCGGTTGGACTGACGCCGCGAGTGATTTCGCCCTCACCCTGTCTGATCTCTCTGTCGGGATGGTGGCGGAGACGGTTCCCTTGGTGCACAACACGATCCGCGACGTCCGCGGACTGGCCGCGGACGTCCAAAACCTTCCGTTCGCCGACGACTCATTCGATGTCGTCATTGCGAATCAGATGCTTTATCACGTACCCGATCCGAAGAAGGCGCTGGGCGAGATCGCCCGAGTCCTTCGTCCTCACGGCGTCCTGATGGCGTCAACGGTCGGCGAGGGCCACCTGCGCGAACTCTTCCGGATCGAGGCTTCCGTGTTCGGACCCACGCGAGTCCTTCGCCATCACGAGGTCTTTGGCGCGCGAAGCGGCCGCGCGCTCCTCGCCGAGTTCTTTGACGATGTCACGTGGTACGCCTACGACGACCAGTTGCGTTGCACGAACGCTGATGATGTCATTGCCTACATCTGTTCGACCCCGCCGGGTGAGGACGCGACGTACGATCAATTGGCTCGGCTACGCCTGACCATCGAACAGAAGATGGCCGAACACGACGGCGTACTGGTCGTCACCAAAGATGTTGGCGCGTTCGTCGCGCGCACATAGTCCATCCGATCGCATCCAAATCGCACAGAGTTGGGAAGGTCCGCGGTGTGACGAACGGGCGAGCACGACAGCCAATTGTGAACCCGTAAAGTGGCTTCATGAGCACCCCCCTCGCCCCGACCAATCTGCCGACCACGCTCGGCGCCCTGCGCGCGTCGAACTACCAACCCCGGTCCGTACGCCAAGAGATCCGCGCC
The DNA here is from genome assembly GCA_963802735.1 of uncultured Acidimicrobiaceae bacterium. Taxonomy (GTDB): domain Bacteria; phylum Actinomycetota; class Acidimicrobiia; order Acidimicrobiales; family RAAP-2; genus RAAP-2. Next base: position 44,540 of record CAWDJY010000014.1, read on the forward strand.
AACTTGGAGCAGCGACTCGCCGACGGTCTGCCGCTCACGTCGGACGTCCTCGGATACGAGGACACCGTGTTGCCCCAGCTCGAGACGGCGCTGCTCGCCGGACACGACATCATCTTGCTGGGCGAGCGCGGTCAGGCCAAGACCCGCATGATCCGTTCGCTCGTCGATCTCCTCGACGAGTGGCTCCCGATCGTGGAGGGCTCCGAGATACGCGACGACCCCTTCGCCCCGGTGTCGGCGTACGCCGTCGAACTGGTCGCCCAGCGCGGCGATGACACGCCGATCACGTGGATCCACCGATCGCAGCGCTTCGCCGAGAAGTTGGCGTCGCCCGACACCTCGATGGCCGACCTCATCGGCGAGGTCGACCCGATCAAGGTCGCCGGCGGTCTCTTCCTGGACGACCCGAAGGCCCTCTCCTACGGGCTCGTGCCCAAGTCGAATCGCGGCATCTTCGCCATGAACGAGTTGCCCGACCTCGCCGAACGGATCCAGGTCGGTCTGCTCAACGTGCTCGAAGAGCGCGACGTGCAGATCCGCGGTCACCTGGTGCGCCTCGAACTGGACGTCATGGTGGTCGCCACCGCGAACCCCGAGGACTACACCAACCGCGGTCGTCTGATCACACCGCTGAAGGACCGCTTCGGCTCCCAGATCCGCACGCACTACCCGTACGAGTTGACGACCGAGATTGCCATCATGCACCAAGAGGCGAAGCTCCCCGCGGCGCCGGTGCCGATCACGGTTCCCTGGTTCATCGACGACATCGTCGCGCGCGTGAGCCACGTCGCGCGCAAGAGCCACGTGATCAGTCAGAGCTCGGGCGTCTCGGTACGACTCTCGATCGCGAACTACGAGATCGTCATCGCCAACGCGCTGCGCCGGACGCTGCGGACCAAGGACGGCGCCGTGGTGCCTCGCGTGAGTGACTTGAGCGCGATGGTGCAGTCGACCCAGGGCAAGATCGAGTTCGACACGATGGACGACAGCGACTCGGATCAGGTCATCGCCGCGCTGGTGTCGCTCGCCGTCCGCCAGTGCTTCGCCGAGCACGTGCTGCTCGAAGAGGGTCCGGCCATCGTCGAAGCGTTCAACACCGAGGCGTTGGTGCACACCGGGGATGACCTGCCGGACCGTGACTATCTCGCGGTCCTCGCGGCCATGCCGTCGCTCGACGCGCCGACGCGGCGCGTCGCCGGTCCGAACGCGAATGACGGCGAACTCGCCTCGGCGGTCGAGTTCATCCTGGAGGGCCTCTATCTCACCAAGCGACTGGCGAAGGACGCCTCGGGCGCGCGGGCGCTCTATCGCTCGAGGAACCGTTAGTGCCCGTTCGCTACGGTTACCGCCGCTTCGGTGAGGGCGACGACTTCGACGACCTGGACGTCGAAGAGATGCTGGCGATGCTGGCCGACGACTTCATGGAGAACGGCGACCTCGAAGAGGCGATGGACCGACTGCTGCGCGAGGGCTACACGACCGCGGACGGCGAGCGCGTCGAGGGACTCCGCGACCTGCTCGAACAGGCGCGGGCCAGGCGCCGCGAACTCGAGCAGCAGGCCGACCCCGATGGTGAGATGCAGCGCTACCGCGACTGGTTGGACGAGATCGAGGCGACCGAAGCGACCGAGATCGATGAACTGCTCGCCGAGGCCGAGGCGTCTGAGGACGAACGGCGCAAGGACGTCACGCGCGACCTCGTCGACCAGAAGAAGATGCAGCGCGAGCTGATGAGCGATCGCCTCGGCGAACGACTCGGCGAGTATCAGAACTACGAGTTCGTCTCGAGCGAGGCGCGCGAGCAGTTCGAACAGCTCATGGCCGAGCTCGAACGCGACGTCCTCAACACCTACTTCGAGAAGAGCAAGGAGATGATGGGTCGGCCCGACTCCGAAGAACTCGCGCGCATGCGCGACATGATGGACGCGCTCTCCACGATGATCGAACAGGACCGCCGCGGCGAGGAACTCGATCCCAGCTTCGAGAACTTCATGGAGAAGTTCGGCGATTTCTTCCCCGGCGCGCAGAACCTCGAGGACGTCGTGCGCATGATGGCCGAACGCGCCGCCGCGGCCGAAGCGATGTTCAATTCGCTGTCGCCCGACCAGCAGAGTGAGCTGCGTTCGATGTTCGCCGGGATGATGGAGAACATGGAGCTGAACTTCTCGCTGAACCGGCTGGTGTCGAACCTGCGCATGGCGACGCCCGATATCGATTGGAACCGTGCGCACCGGATGCGCGGTGACGACGGGTCGCCCTTCGCCGACGCCACCTCCGTCGCCGAGCAGCTGGGCCAACTCAAGGGTCTCGAGGAGTTCCTCGGACGGGCCAACGCCGCCCAAGGACTGCCCGAGGTCGACGTCGACGCCGTTCGCCGCAACCTCGGCGACGACGCCGCGCGACACGTCGTCCGTCTGCAGAAGGCCCTGCAGGGACTCAAGGACCAGGGCTTCGTCGATCGCGAGGGTCGCCAGCTCCACCTCACGCCCAAGGGCGTCCGGCAGATCGGCCAACAGGCCCTGCGCGACCTCTTCGCCCAGTTACGCGATTCGCCAACGCTCGGCATGCACCGGGTGGCGAGCGTGTCGCGCGGGGGAGACCGCGAGGAGACCTCCAAGCCCTGGCAACCGGGCGAGCCCTTCGCGCTGAACCTCCCGAAGACACTGCGCAACGCGGTCCTGCGTCAGGGCCCGGGAACGCCCGTCAGGTTGCACGCCGACGACTTCGAGGTCGAGGAGTTCGAATCGACCAGGCGTTCCGCCACGGTCTTCGCTATCGACCTCTCACTGTCGATGGCGATGCGGAGCAACCTCGTACCGGCCAAGAAAATGGTCCTCGCCCTCACCTCGCTCATCCGTTCGAAGTTCCCGCGCGACTTCGTCGCGGTCGTCGGTTTCGGCGAGACCGCCCAGGAGCTCAAGATCGAGGACGTGCCCGCGCTCACGATCGACTACGCCTACGGCACCAACCTCCAACACGCCCTGGCCCTCAGCCGCCACCTGATGCGCAACGAACGCGGCGAGCGTCAGATCGTCGTCGTGACCGACGGTGAGCCGACCGCCCACCTGCTCGACAACGGCGAGCCGTTCTTCGCCTGGCCCCCCGTGCGCGAGACCCTGGAAAAGACGATGGCCGAGGTCCTTCGCTGCACCAAAGCCGACATCACCATCAATACCTTCGCCTTGGACATCGAGCGAAGCCAGTTCCCCTTCGTGGAACAGATCGCCAAGGTGAACGGGGGGCGACTGTTCTACACCGACGTGGACGACCTCGGGACCTACGCCCTCGATGACTTCGTGAAGCACCGCCGCGCCGGCTAGGCAGCGGCGGTGTATACGGAGAACGCGCTGCACCTCTTCTTTCACGTCTAAGCTCCTCTCATCAGGTAATTCCACATTTCCATTTGCTTTTTGTCACGTTTGCCGTCACAATGACATGGTTGTAATTACATGGGTGGCGATCGCCGCTGGGGGAAGGAATCAAACGTGGAAATCGTGGAATTGATGAGCGGCATGGAAGATCGTGGTTGGCAGGCACGGGCGAACTGCATGGGCGTCGACCCCGATCTCTTCTTCCCCGAGCGCGGCGCGTCGACCCGAGAAGCCAAAGAGGTCTGTCGCGGCTGCGTGGCGCGCGAGGACTGCCTGGAATACGCCCTCGACAATGGCGAGAAGTTCGGCATCTGGGGCGGCATGAGCGAACGTGAGCGCCGTCGCCTCCGTCGCGCCCGCGCCATCGAACGGCGCGCCCAGGCCAGCTGACCTACAGACGACTCTCGATCGTCGTCGCCTCGCTCAGGCCGAGTTCGACCCAGCGACCGGGTTCTTCACTCTCCAGCATCGCGCGCGGCGCGAGACCCACGAGCTCCGCACGTACGATTTGCGCGCCGACGGGTAGTCTCGCCGCCACGTCGTCGTAGACGACCGAGGGACCGACGACGAGCGGCTCGATGAGGTTGCAACTGACCTGCGTGTACGCACCGGTTCGAAGGGCGAGCGCGCGCACCTCGGGGCGGCGCACGGCCTTCGCCAACGCGCGCGTCTCGTCGCGCGAGACCCCGGTGAGCCAGAGATTCCACGCGACCAGGATCGGACGCGCCCCCACGGCGCTGGCGCCGAGTGTCGGGGGCGGCGTCGCCGGACCGAAGTCCGGGGCGAGGTCGTCGAAGGCGCGCCGGCGCACCTCGGGCAGCGTGCGAAGCGCGCCGTCGAGCGGGCCGTAGAGGAACGTCGGGACGTCGAAGGTCTCAGCGATCCAACGGGCCGTCTCGTTGCGTAAGTCCACGTCGCGGGGGTGTTCCGAGGGCTCCAATACCACGAAGGGCACGACGTCGACCACGCCGAATCTCGGGTGCACGCCCTCGTGTTGGCGAAGGTCCAGCGTATTGAACGCGGCGGTGACGAGTGCGCGCACGTCGTGGCGCAGCGGCTCGGCCTCGTTGACGAGGGTGAAGACCGAACGATTGTGGAACGCATCCTCGTGGCGGTCGCGTAACGACCGCGCGGCGCTCGCGGCGAGTTCGTTCAGTAGATCGAGGTTGCGGCCCTCCGAGATGTTGAGGACACACTCGAGCACGCGAGTGCTGTACTACGAAGCGTCAGAGTTGAAGACGCGGCGGCGGCGGCGTTCGCGAAGGATGCGACGACGCTCGCGTTCGGAGCACCCGCCCCAGATGCCGTGGTCGACGTGATTTTCGAGCGCGTACTCGAGGCACTGACTCGCGACGGGACAGGTGGCACAGATCCGTTGCGCGATGATCACCCCGACGCCGTCGCGCGGGAAGAACGTTCCCGCCGGGTATTCGCGGCACTTACCATCCGCCATCCATTCGGTACTCATGCTCACCCCCTTAGCCGGTCTCTTCATGTCACAGTAGCGACACTTTGTGTGACGAACCGATAACGAAAGGCTCATTTGTTCACAAGCCGATGGTTACCATACTCCTCACAGACTCCTGTAAGCCCTTTCAAAGACACGGCCTCGAGGAACGCTCCAGAATCAGTCGGTAGACTGGACTTTCGCAATACCTGAAGGAGCATCGTGAGCCAGGTTCCAACCCCGGAGACCACTGAAGTCGTCGATCCGGTCGGTCACGTCCAGGTCATCTACCTCGGTCCCGTGGCACCCCACTGGGAGTGCCGAATGGTCTTCGGTGATGAAGAGCAGATCCAGGCGTTCGTCGACCGCGTGGACGCCCGCTTGCGATTCCTGCCGCCGCACGACCCGCAGTTCCGACGTAACCGCGAGCGCGTGAACCGCGACGCCGAACGAGAGAACCTGCTCGTCGAGTGGAACCTCGGGTACGAAGAAGAGTCCTAGGCCAGCGGCGAGTTCGTCACTCGCTCGTACCAGACGTCCGGCGCCAGCAACTCCGCCGCGTTCGGAAGACCGTCGACGCGCAACAGCGCGTCAAAGACCCGCAGTGAGTGCTGCGTCGCGAGCGCCTGCACGAACGCCGCCGCGTGGTCGTGGTGCTCGCCCTGGGTCGAGATGCCGAAGAGGGCCGCCGCGGCGTCTTCGCCGCGCGCGTCACTACGCCGGTGTCGCCGGTAGGCCTCGACGAGTGCGGGACGTGGTCCGAGGATCGCCTCGGTGATCTGATGGGCGGCGGCCTCGAAGAAGGCGAGCAGCACGCTGGCGGCCGCGTTGATCGCGCGCGTGGCGTCCGTCTCTTCAGGCATCTCGATGCCCTCGAGCAGGGCTTCAGGGTTCTCCATGAAACCGGCGAGGTCATCGGGATTGATCATCGACTGCAGGCGCGAGAGCAGGTCGCCCTGGGCCTTCGTCGACTCGCGTACCGAGTCGATCAACAGCGCGCGCAGGGCGTCGCCCGTCCCGGGCTGGGTCAACACCAACGAGGCGAGGAACTCCAGCGCGAGCGCGAAGACGTAGACCTCGTCGCGCTCGAGCGACCAGGCTTCGGCGAAGCTCGCGAGGTTGTTCACGACGAGCTGTCGCTCGCCGTCGACACGCGGCAGCGGCAGGGCGGCCAGTGACCACGCGCGCTCGGAGAAGTGGCCGGCCACCGAACCCATCTGGAAACCGGAGAAGAGCGGACCGAGAGTGGCGGCCATCTGCGCCATCATCTGGTTGTCACCGAGGTCGAGGCTCTCGCCGATCGTGGCCGAACTCGAGACGATGGGCTCCATGAGCGGGCGCCACTGCGTCAACGCCGCCATCGTCAGCGCCGAACGGTTGACGGCGATCACCGAGGCGTCGATCGAGACACCGAGCAGTGAGTCGACGTGACGCGCCACGAGCGGCGCGAGCTCTTCGAGTCGCTGGCGTTCGATCGGCAGGGGATTGGGGTCGCCGTCTTCGCCGCGCGCGATGTTGAGCGCGAGCTGCGTCGCGGTCGTGAACCAGGCGTCGGGACCCTGCTGGCCGAGCAGGGAGAAGATGTCGCCGAACATGCCGCCGAAGGGATTGTCGCTCATGGTGACAATTTAGAGCGCACAAGCGAGCGTCATGTCGGCGTGGTGGACCTTGGCGTCGCGTACGAAGGTCACGTGGGCCACGCTGAAGGCCGGGGTCAGGTAGAGCGCGGTGTCGAGCGCGTCGAACGTGTCGGTCGACTTGCCATTCAGCGCCGTGATCACGTCGCCCTTCTTCAGCTGCCACTGGGCCGGGCTCTTGGGGATGACCCGCGAGACCGTCACGCCGCCGCCCTGCGCCGTCAGACCGACGATGCCGAGGCTCGCGTGGCAACCTCGTCCCGTCGCCACGATGTAGGCGATGCGCGCGACGAATTGCGCCGAGTACCACAGGTGACCAGTGGAGAGGACCGCGACGACCTGGCCGCTCTGATTCACGGCGATCGCGTCGACGAAGCTGTTGAGATTCGCGTCCGACTTGGTCGAGAGGTAACTGATGACGCCCGTCGCGTCGCTCTTGGGGTCGCCGAGGATCGTGTTCGCCCACGCGTACTGCGGCGGTTTGGTCGAACTCTTCAGGATCGGCGACACCGCGACGACCCACTTGCTCGCGGGTAACGGCGCGAACGTGAGCGCGGGCACGTGACGGCCGAGACGCACGATCGAGAAACCCATCACCTGGTCGCGACCGACCCAGTGGACGGGAAAGTTGACGTCGCCCGGCGTGGAGCCCGTGATGAGCGCGTCGGCGGGGATCTGCGTCGTCGTGACCGCGAGGTTGTGGGGCAGCACCATGGCGGCCACGACGTCCACGTGCCCCGGCGTGGAGATCGAGAGGTCGACGGTGTCGGCCGCGGCGGTCTGGGAGTTCGGTGGGAGTTGGCTCAGCGTGCGCGCGACGTGCGGTGTCGCCGGGGGATTGCTCGACTCGGTGAGGTACAGGCCGGCCGAACCCACGACCAGCGCCACGGCCATGAGCGCCACCACGACGCGGGCCGCGCGCGACTTGATCGGCCAGATCTGGTGCGTCCGGAGCCTCTCGAAACTGGGTAATTCGCTCGGGTGGACCCACGCGCGTTCGTCCCTCGGAGGGGGCGTGGCCCGCGCGCGTCGGCGACGCCACCAATCCGCTAGTCCCCGATTCTCCACTCATGGAAGGCTAGTTACCACCGGTACACGTATTGGGGTCGCCCTAACATCGTTAACCATGGCATTAGACGTCGCGCTCGACATCGGCACCTCGAACACGCGACTCGCGACCACGGATCGGGGCGTCGTCTTCAACGAGCCCACGATGGTCGCGATCGACACCAACACCGGTCGCGTGGTCGAGGTCGGGCACGGCGCGCTCGAGATGGTCGCGCGCACCCCGCGCCACGTGGTCGTCTTTCGACCGCTGGCCCAAGGGGCGACGGTGGACTTCGACGTGACGTCGCGACTCATCGCTGGCCTGTTCGATCGCGCCGGGGTGTCCAAGATGAGTCGGGCCCGCGTCGTCATGAGCGTGCCGTCGCTCGCCACCTCGATCGAGCGACGGGCCCTGCGACAAGCGGCGATCCAGGCGGGTGCCCGCGAAGCGACCCTGATCGAGGCGCCCATCGCCGCGGCGATCGGCATGGGACTGCCGGTGCAGGACCCAGTCGGCTCGGCCGTGACGGTCCTGGGGGCGGGCGCCAGTGAGGCCGCGATCATCTCGCTCGGCGGGATCGTCACCGGGAGCGCTCGACGACTGGGTGGCAACGACCTCGACGCGGCGATCGCGACGTCGTTGCGCATCCAACTCGGCGTCGTGGTCGCGCCCTCGGTGATCGAGAGCCTGAAGTTCGCGCTCGCCTCCGCGCTCGGTCGCACGAAGGGTCACTCCGAAGTGGTGCTCGCGCGAACGGTCGACCGGGGCGACCTCGTCGAGGTCGACGTCGACGCGGACCTCGTCAACGCCGCCGTGGTGGAAGTCGTGAACACGACGGTGCGAATGATCCAAGAGTGTCTCGGGGACGCGCCACCGGACCTGTCACAAGACGTCAGCGCGCGCGGTCTCATATTGACCGGTGGGCACGCGATGTTGAGCGACTTCGCCGAACTGATCGCCACGAACACGGGCGTCGAGGTCGCGGTCGCCGAGGAGCCGGACACCGTCGTGATCCGCGGGCTGCGGCTCTGCCTCGAAGAGATGTCGTCCCTGCACGCGCTCTACCGCGACGCCGATCGTTAGAGGTCGTCTCGTCCGAGTTGGTTGACGGCCGCTCGGACCTGCCAGTCGCGGTCTTGGCTGGCGCGCGCCAGTGCCTCGTCGACGTCCGGACCTTCGAAATTGGACAGCGCGACGATCGCTCGCCGCCGCACGGGCGGCTTATCCTCCAGGGCGGCGAGGATCGCCGGACGACCTCGATCGTCGCCGATGGCGCCGAGGGCGGCGACGGCCGACTCGCGACACCGCGCGTCTTCATGACTCGTCGCGACGTGGCACAGCTTCTCGACGGCGGCGACGTACAGATGTTCACCGAGGGCGAAGACCGCGCCGTCCACGACCAGCGCGTCGGCGTCATCAAGACAACGCAGCAACTCGACGAAGACCTCGTGGTCGTCGATCTCGGCGTGCGCGATCTGATTCAGCGTCTCGCGTCGCACGTCGACGTCCGCGTCGCTCAGCGCCGTGCGCCAATCGTCAGCGGTCACGAGGTGTTGGCGCACGATGCCGCGAAGGGCCAGGATCCGGTGACGAGGAACGAGGCTGAGGAGATTGGCCCGCAAGATCTCGACGTAGTCGTCGCCGATCGCGAAGCCGGCCCTCAGCAAGGATTCGTCGATGCTCTCCGCTAGCGTTGATTCATCACCGTGCATGAACCCATCTCACCACCTCGCCGGCGGAGTCGAGGCGCCACGGCGATTTTCGTTGTTCTGTTCCTCATTCTCGCGAGCGTCGTGGTCCTCGACCGGTTGAACACCAACGAGTACGCCATAACCCCGGGTCGCGCCACGCCGGTCGCGCCGCTCGTGAAGGTCTCGGGCGTGGCCACCGAGCGACACCGCGGAAAGATCATGTTCACCGACGTCGACCTCGGATCGTTGAACGCGCTGCAGTGGCTGCTGATGCACTTGGAGCGGCACGTTGAGTTCATCAGTTCTGACGAACTGGTGGATCCCGGCGTACCGACCGACGAACTCGGCGCCCAGGGATATTTGGAGATGAGTGGCTCGAAACAGGCGGCCGAGGTCGCCGCCTTCGAGGCCCTCGGTTGGCGGGTGCCGGCGACGCCGACGGGCGCGATCGTGACCGAGGTCGTCGCGCCGTCACCGGCGCGAAAGGCCGGACTTCACGTGGCCGACGAGATCATCGGGGTGAACGGAACGACGGTCACCTCGGAGTGCACGCTCATCGCGGCGACGCACTCGATACCGGCGGGCACGTCGGTCACGCTCTCCATCGAACGGGCACGGATCTCGAAGGAGGGTGTGATCACCTATCGGAGGCCGTCGACGTTGGCGGTGACGACCGAGCGACCGCCTAAGGGCCTCGGGCCGTCGGGCTGTCCCGGCGTGAGCGGCACCGGCACGTCGTTCATCGGCGTCGGGCTCCAAGACGGCTTCTCGTACAAGCTGCCCGCGACGGTCAGCATCAACACCGCCAACATCGGCGGACCGTCGGCCGGGCTCGCGATGACGCTGTCGTTGATCGATCTCCTCAGCCGCCACTCCATTTCCGGGAACCGGCCGATCGCCGCGACCGGCACGATCGACGTTCACGGCAACGTGGGCGACGTCGGCGGCGTCGCTGAGAAAACAGTCGCGGTCCAACGCGCCGGCGCGAAGTACTTCTTCGTCCCGCGGGTCGAGGTCGCCACGGCCACGGCGGCCGCGCAGCCGGGTCTCAAGATCATCGGCGTGACGTCGCTGGCCCAGGCGCTACACGACCTTCGAGCTCTCGGCGGCGCGGTCCCGCAACCCCTTACGCCGCCGCGTTAAGCCATTTTCGACAAGTCCGACGCCGTAGTCTGGAGGGAATGGACGATCGCCGAATTCTCTCAACCACGCGCCAATCGTCAGCCGAGATCGCCCGAATGAACTTCACGATCGTGCGAAAGGGTGGCTACGACCCCAACGAGGTCCGTATCCAGCTGGAGTCGGTCGCGCGCGAGATGGGACACCTCGAAGCCCGGATCCGTGAACTGCAGGACCAACTGAGCGAGGCCCAGCGTCGGGCCGCGAACCCGACCTTCGACGAGGCGACGCTCGCCGGCGCCCTCGGCGCCCAGAGCGCCGCCATCCTGCGTTCGGCCCACGAGGAGGCCGGTCGGGTGACCGCTGAGGCCCAAGAACGCAGCGCCCACGCCTTCGCCGAGAGCCAGCAGCGCAGTTCGGCCCACCTGATCGAGGCCCAGGAGCGCGCCGCGGCCCTGGTCGCCGAAGCCGAGAGCACCGCCGGTCAGATCGACCACGACGCGCGCTTGGCCGCGGAGCGACTCGTCGAGTCGGCGAAGGTGAACGGCGAAGCCCTGGTCGAGGGCGCGCGCGAGCAGGGACGCGCCATCGTCGAGCAGTCCTATGACGCGCGTAAGGCCGTCTTGAACGACCTCGCCGTCAAGCGCAAGGCGCTGCAGATCCAGATCGAACAGTTGCGCGCGGCGCGCGACGTGCTCGCGACGTTCGTCACGTCGGTCCACGAACAGGTCGAGGGAGTGCTCTCGGGGATCAACAACTCCGACGAGGTGGCCCGCAACGCCGCCCTGGAGGCGCTGCGACTGCGACCGAACACGCCCGAACCGACCGAAGAAGAAGTGCTGGCCGGCACGCCACTGCGCCAGGTCGCCGAGCCGACGTTGCGAGTGATCGACGAGACCTCGGGCGAAACGCGACCCCGCGCCCGCCGTGTGCCCAAGGAGGAGACCATGGTCGCCGACGTCACGGAGGTCTCGATGATCGACGACGACGGCTCGGGCACTGACGTCGTGAACGAGATCTTCGCGCGGCTCAGGAAGGCGACGCTCGAGGAGCGCGGGGCCGCGCCCGTGCCGAAGCGGGCCGCGCCCGCGCCCGCCAAACCGGTGACCGCGACCGGGGAACTGTTCGAGCGCCGTGACGCGGCGCTCGCCCAGTCCCTCGCGGCCCTGACACGCAAGGTGAAGCGCGCCCTCCAAGACGACCAGAACATCATGCTGGAACGGCTCCGTGACGTGAAGGCGATGATCACGACCGAACTCGAGGACGAACACGAGCAGCGCGCTCGGTACGCCGACGCCGCGCTCGACGCCCTGTCGGACGCCGCGGCCGCGGGAGTGCAGTTCGCGATGGACGAAGCCGGCGTCAGCGGGGGCACCGCCGAGAGCGCGGCGTTGCGCGACTGCGCGGCCGACCTGGCGGTGACGATCGTGCTGGCCCTGCGCAAGCGGATCCTCACCGACGGCAGTGGCGATGGCCCCGACCGCGCGAACGCCGCCTACAAGGAGTGGCGCGGCGCGCGCGTCGAACGACTTTGCACGGACGCCGCACGTCGGGCTTTCGAGATCGGTGTCGTGGCCGCGTCACGGGGCCGCCACGTTCGCTTCTTCGTGGCGCCCAACGACGCGCCGTGCGACGCGTGCGCCATGGACGCGGCCTCGGGCGAGCGACCCGCGGGCGAGAACTTCCCGAGTGGCTCGCCATTCCCACCGCTGCACGCCGGTTGCGCCTGCGCCGTCATTCCTGTTTGAAATACGACCTAGGCTCGTTGCGTGCGTAGTCCGACTGACATACCGCCGCGGGCGCGTCGACTCGGGCGATTCTCTCGAAGATTCTGGATCGGTCTCGTCTTCGTCATCTTGCTGATCGGATTCCTGTCGCTGCGCAATCTCGCGGTGCTGTGGACCGACCAGATGTGGTTCTCCTCGGTCGGGCTCGGCAAGGTCTTCTCGACGCTCTTGATGGTGAAGGTCGGACTCGGCTTGACCTTCGGGGCGATCTTCTTCTTCATCATGTGGGGCAACCTCCTCCTCACGGACCGTTTCGGCGCGCGTGACCTCTCCTTCGACCCGGAGGACGAAGTCGTGCGCCGGTTCCAGAACGTGGTCCGTCCGTACGCCAAGCGCATCTACGCGGCGATCGCGCTGGTCATGGGTCTCATCGCCGGGCTCAACGCCACCGGTCAGTGGAACAAGTACCTGCTGTTCGCCAACAGCCAGCCCTTCCACGTCAAGGACGCTCTCTTCCACAAGGACCTGAGCTTCTACGTCTTCACGCTGCCGTTCGTCTCATTCGTGGTGACCTGGTTGCTCGTCTCGCTCATCGTCGCGCTGATCATCACGACCGGCTTCCACTACTTGAATGGCGGCATCCGCGCGACGAGGGTGACGCCACGCGTCTCCCCGCGCGTGAAGGCCCACCTGTCGGTCATCGGCGCCGGCATCGCGCTGATGAAGGCCGCGGGCTACGTCATCGCCAAATGGGAGTTGGTCAATTCGACCAACGGCTTCGTCCAGGGCGCCGGGTACACCGACGTGCACGCGCGCATGCCGGCGCTGACCATTCTGTTCTTCCTCTCCATGGCCGCGGCGCTCATCTTGCTCGCGAACGTTCGTCTGCGCGGTTGGTCGCTCCCGGCGGTGGCCGTCGGTCTGTGGCTTTTCGTGGCGATCGTGATCGGCGTGCTGTACCCGACGATCCTGCAGGCGCTCAAGGTCAGTCCCAACCAGGACTCGCTCGAAGCGCCGTACATCCAGCGCAACATCGAAGCGACCCGCGCGGCCTTCGGACTCGACAAGGTGAAGTATTCCAACTTCGCCGCGTCACCCACGATCACCGATTCGACCATCAAGGCCGACAGCGAGACGCTGGACAACATCCGGCTGTGGGACCCGGCCACCAACATCGCGTTGGCGAACGTGACTCGCCGTCAGTCGATCCACGCGTACTACACGTTCACCACGCTCGCCGTGGACCGTTACTTCATCAACGGCAAGCTCACGCCCGTCCTGATCGGCGCGCGCCAACTGAACACGGCGAACCTGCCGTCCCAGTCGTGGGTGAACCAGCACTTGCAGTACACCCACGGGATCGGCGCGGCCGTGCTCCCGGCCAACGCGGTCGACTACACGACGGGCAACCCGAACTTCGTCGTCTCGAACGTGCCGCCACAGTCCACGAACGGAATGCCGGTGCTGACCCAACCCGACATCTATTTCGGGATCAAGGACCCGGGCTGGGTCGTCGCCGACACCAAGCAGCCCGAACTCGACTACCAGGTGAACTCGGGCACCAACGCCGGCGCACCCGTCGAGACCCACTACGACAGCACCGGCGGCGTCGCGGTCGGCAGCATCTTCAGTCGGATGGCGCTGGCGCTTCGTCTCGGCGACTTCAACTTCCTCATCTCGAACCAGATCACGTCCAAGAGCCGCGTGCTCTTCGTGCGTGACGTGCAACAGATGGCCCAGAAGGCCGCGCCGTTCCTCACGTTCGATTCGAACCCCTACGCCGTCATCGCTAACGGTGAGGTGCAGTACGTGATCGACGGCTACACCACGACCGATCAGTACCCCTACAGCGAGAACGCGTCGAACCTCAACGTCAACCAGGGCGGCCTGCCCTCCAGCTTCAACTACGTCCGCAACTCGGTCAAGGTCGTCATCAACGCCTACACCGGCGCGATGACGTTCTACGCGAACGACCCCAACGACCCTATATTGAAGGCCTACCGGTCGGCCTTCCCGACGATGTTCCACCCCATGAGTCAGATGCCCGAAGCGATCCGCACTCACTTGCGCTACCCCTCCAATATCTTCTCGGTCCAGGCGGCCACCTTGGCGAAGTACCACATCTCGAAGGCGAGCGCCTTCTTCGCCGCGTCGGACCGTTGGGAAGTCTCGCCGACGACGGGTTCGGGCACGCCGGAGCAGTCGCTCGCGCTGACGACCGTGACCAATGACGCCGGCAACGTGGTGTCCTCGTCGCTCGCGCCGATGCCGCCGATTTTCCAGGTCGGTTCGCTTCCGGGGAAGAATCACCAACAGCTCCTCGAGAACATCGCGTTCGTGCCGGCCGGCAACTCCTCGACCGTCCAGGGCCTCACGGCGTTCATGGTCGCCACGAGCGATCCGTCGGATTACGGTCAACTCCACGTCTACGTGACGCCGCGAGGTCAGTCCGTCACGGGACCCGTGCAGGCCGACTCCGAGATGCAGCAGAACGCCGCCGGGTCCAGTGCCATCAGTCTGCTTAACAAGAACGGGTCACAGGTGCTGCTCGGTAACAACGTCATGGTGCCGCTCGACCAGAGCATCCTCTATATCCGTCCGCTCTACGTGATCAGCACGTCGAACCCGATACCCCAGTTGCGGTACATCTTCGCGGTGTTCAACCAAGACGTGGCGTTCGAGCCGACGCTCTCCCAAGCCGTGTCGGCGGTTTTCAACTCGAACGTCTCGATCGGTGGCGGCTCACCGGGCAAGGGCGGGGGTGGCGGTTCCACCAAATCGGGCCAAACGGTGACGGCTTACCTGAAGCAAGCGGCCACCGATTACCAGGCGGCGCAAAAGGACCTCACGGACGGCGACCTCGGCGCCTACCAAACCGAGGTGAATGCCATGGACACTCAATTGACATTGGCCCAGAACGCATTGACCAAGAAGTAAGTGCGACGGGCGACGCCGCGCGACGCACTGCAATGACGACGCAGCAGTGATTTTTCTCGTGCGCGACGTGTGCCATTTTTCGTTTCAAAATTTGGTCGATATACTGGACTCTGCATCGCGGGGTGGAGCAGTCTGGTAGCTCGTCGGGCTCATAACCCGAAGGTCGCAAGTTCAAATCTTGCCCCCGCCACTGATAAAACAAGGCCCCCCGGAAGGGGGGCCTTGTGATTTGCACTTCCGTTGCACTGGCTTTGCACATTTCGGCGGCTAAGGTGATTTTCATGGCGCCCAAGCCAATACTCCGACAAGAGGGAACACGGCAAAAAAAGGCCGTATGGACGCTGCGCCCCAGTTTGATCGATGAGAACGGAAACCGGTTCCAACCAGCGACAACGTTCAAAGGGTCCCAGCGCGACGCTGTGAAAGCTCTCAGTGACTATGCCGAAGCTGAGCAAAAGAAAATCGACCTAAAGAAGGAAGCGAAGGAAAAGAAAGCGGTCGGCGGCCCAACCTTGGATGAGATGT
>CAWDJY010000015.1:0-11619 GCA_963802735.1 uncultured Acidimicrobiaceae bacterium
CTCGCATCGAGGCGACGCTGCCCACCGAGATCGCGGTGATCCGTTCGATGCCCAATACGCCGGTCCTCGTTCGAAAGGGCGTGAGCGCGATCGCCGGTGGCGCGCACGTCACCAAGGACGACCTCGACTGGGCCGAATCGATCCTGGGCGCCGTCGGCACGGTCGTTCGCGTGACCGAACGCAACATCGACGCCGTGACGGGGCTCTCCGGACCGATGCCGGCGTACCTGTACCTGGTCATCGAGTCACTGATCGAGGCCGGCGTGCACCAGGGTCTGTCGCGCGACGTCGCCTACCAACTCGTCGTCGGAACCTTCGAAGGTTCGGCCGCGCTGCTGACGTCGACCGGTGCGACGCCCGAGGAGCTTCGTCACCAGGTGACCTCGCCCGGCGGCACGACCGCGGCCGGACTTCGCACACTCGAGAGCCGCGCCGTTCGGTCGGCGTTCATCGACGCCGTGGCCGCCGCCGCGGAACGCAGCCGACAAATGGGTCGCTGAGGGTCCAAGTAGCGTACGAGCATGGCGACCCCGCGGCTTCGACCGAGGAAACTCTCCGAACCGACCATCGCGCGGCTGCCGGTCTACCAGCGCATCGCCGAGGGTTGGACCAAGCGCGGTCTCAACCGCATTGACTCCCAACAGATCGGCGAACTGGCCGGCGTCACCGCGACGACGGTCCGGCGCGACCTCGCGGGCCTGGGGTCCTTCGGCACGCGCGGCGCCGGCTACGACGTCCAGATACTCAACGAACGCATCGCCGAGGCGCTCGGTCACGATCGCCGGTACGACGTCGTCGTGGTCGGCATCGGCAACCTCGGTCGCGCGTTGGTCAACTCAACGAACTTCCTCATCCGAGGGGCCCAACTGGCCGCGCTCTACGACAACGACCCTGACGTCGTGGGCACGACCGTGGCCGGCCACGTCGTGAAGTCCCTGGAGGACCCGATCGTCGCGGCGACCGTCGCGGTCATCTGCGTGCCGCCCGACGCGGCTCAAGCGGTGGCCGACCGACTCGTGAACGCGGGGATCCACGCCCTGTTGAACTTCGCACCCCAGGTGCTCACCGTGCCGATCGGTACCGCCGTGCACTACGTGGACTTCTCGATCGAGCTGCAGATCCTGATGTACCACCTCAACAACGGCACCGGGCCGCTGGGCGGCGGTCTCCTGCACTCACTCGGCATCACGACGCCGTCGCCGATGCGCGGCGCACTGTGAGACGATCATGGCGCTGATCTCGGTGGGCATCGACCACGAACACGCCTCCCTTGACCTGCTCGAGCGGGCCAGCGTCCCGGAGCACGAATGGAGCAAGGTCCTTCGGACCCTGCTGAGCCAGCGCAACATCCATGAGGCGGTCTTCGTCTCCACCTGTCTGCGCACCGAGGTCGTCGCGGTGATCGATCGATTCCACGGCGCGATCGAGGAGATCACCCACACGATCGCGGGCGCGACCGGATTGGCACCGGGCGAGTTCGCCGACCACTTGACGGTCAACTTCGACCGTGACGTCGCCACGCATCTGTTCAGTGTGGCGTCGGGACTCAAGTCGGTCGTGCCCGGCGAGTTCGAGGTCCTCGGGCAACTTCGTCGCGCGCTCGAATTGGCCATCGAGGAGCAGACCGCCGGTCCCGAGATCACCGAACTGTTCCAGCGCGCGATCGCCTCGGGTCGGCGAGTGCGCAACGAGACGCCGATCGCGCGCGGCAGCACGAGCTTCGCCCAGGCCTCGGTCATGATGGCGACCGAAGAGTTGGGCGTCGACCTCGACGGAGCCGACGTGATCATCATCGGCGCCGGACAGTTGGCCAGCGGCATCGCGCGCGCGCTGCTCGAACGGCCGTCGCGACTTCGACGGATGACGATCTGCAATCGAACGACGGCGCGGGGCGAGCGACTGCGTGATGAGTTGGGCGACGCGCGCGTCACCGTCGCCACGATCGGGGACGTCACCACCCTCATCACCACCGCGCGTCTGGTGGTGGCCGCGGTCGAGGTCTCGTCGCCGGTCGTGACGCGCGGCGATCTCGAGCGTTGCCGAGAGGAGGTCTTGTTTGTCGACCTCGGACTCCCTCGGGCCGTGGCGAGCGACGTACGCGGCCTCGCCAACGTCCGGCGCATCGACATCGACGACCTTCGTGAGCGGGTCGGACAGGCGCTGGGGGATCGTCGCGAGGCCATCCGCGACGCCGAACGAATCGTCACCGACGACGTCGAGAAGTTTCTGAACGACCAGCGCGCGCGCGGCGCCGCGGCGATCGTGAGCGAACTACGCGAGTACTTCGACGACGTCGTGGCCGGCGAGATGTCGCGTCGTGACGGCGACCTCGACGGCCTCAGCGCGGAACAGCGAGAAAAGGTGGCGTCGATACTACGATCCGTCGTCGCCAAGATCGCCCATCGTCCCACGGTGGTGTTGAAAGAGGCGGCCGGGACCGATCAGGGGACGCGATTGAGCGAGGCCACACGCACGCTCTTCGACCTATGAACGGGCTGCGCCTCGCGACCCGTCGCTCCCCATTGGCCCTCGTACAGGCCACGTCGATCCAACGCCGATTGGCGGCATTGGGTGTCGACTCGGTGCTGGTGCCAACAGAGACCCGCGGGGACCGCGACGCCGACACGTCGCTCGATGAACTCGGCGCGCAGGGCGTCTTCGCGGTCGAGATCCAACGAGCGGTCCTGCAGGGCGACGCCGACGTCGCGGTGCACAGCGCCAAGGATCTGCCGAGCACGACACCCGAGGGACTGTCGCTGACCTGCGTGCCCGAGCGAGTGGACCCCGCTGACGTCCTCATCGGGCGAGCCCTCGCCGGACTTGGTCCGGGTGCGACGGTGGCGACCGGCTCTCCGCGACGGCGCGCGCTCCTCCTCGAACGTCGACCTGACCTGCGCGTGGTGGGCCTTCGCGGCAACATGGCCACCCGCTTCGCCGCCGCCGGCCGCGACGGGATCGACGCGGTCGTCGTGGCCGCCGCCGCGTTGGAGCGACTGGGTGAGCACGACCTCGTCGCCGAGCGACTCGACACCGAGTGGTTCGTCCCCCAGGTTGGCCAGGGCGCGCTGGCCCTGGAGGTCCGCGATGACGACGACGAGACGGCCAGGTGCTTGACGTCGCTCAACGACGGCGACGCCATGACGGCGGTGGTCGCGGAGCGAGCGTTCCTGCGTGAATTGGGCGCGGGGTGCTCGGTCCCCTGTGGCGCCTTCGCCACCGTGACCGGACTCACGATCACCATCCGCGGTGTGATGTTGAGCGTCGACGGCTCGCGAAGTGTGCGAGCGTCACTGCACGGCGAGGAGCCGAACGAACTGGGGCGCACGTTGGCGCGGCGTCTGCGCGACGAGCACGGCGGGGGCGAACTCGCCGGTTGGTCAAAGACGACGTGAACGTCGTGCTGACCCGCGAACGGGGGAGGAACGACTCCCTCCGGGAGTGGTTACCCGCGGACGCGTCGGTCAGTGAAGTACCGCTCACGACGACGAAGTACTTCGAACGCGACGACGTGCGCGCGGCACTCGAGCGGTTCGCGTCGACACCGTTTCGATCGATCGCCCTGACGAGCGAGCGCAGTGCCGAGTACGTCGAACTCGCGCTGGACGTGTCACCCGACGCCGCGCTCTTCGTCGTGGGACCGGCGACGAAGCGGGCGCTGATCACGCACGGACTGCGCGTCGACGGCGAAGGGGTGGGCGGCGCCGAATCGCTCGCCCCGCTGATCTCGGGCGGTCCGGTGTTGTTGCTGGGTGCTTCGTCGATGCGAGATGAACTGGGATGGGCGTTGCGCGCCAAGGGCCTCGAGGTGGTCGCGGTCGCCTGCTACGAGACGTTGTCGCGCACGTTGACGTCGAGTGACGTGGCGACGCTGGGCGGTGCCGACGTCGTCTTCATCGGTGCGCCGTCGGCCTGGAACGTGGCGCGCGACGCGGTGGCCAGTGACGCGTGGGTCGTGGTGCCGGGCGCGACGAGCGCCGCGGCGGTGCTCGCGGATCACCCCCGGGTCATCGAAGGCTGGGGTCCGCCCCTACGAACGCGACTGGCCGAGCTCTTCGCCTAGGAACGTCGGGCACCCTGCCGTAGGCTGGTTCCGTGTTTCCCACCGAACGTCCCCGCCGACTTCGCCGCACGCCCGCGCTTCGTCGTCTCGTCGCCGAGACGTCGCTCGCGCCCGATGACGTCGTCGCGCCGCTCTTCGTCGCCGAAGGGTTGAGCGAGGCGCGCGAGATCTCGTCGCTGCCGGGGCAGTACCAGCACACCATCGAGTCGCTCCGCAAAGAGGTCGCGGAGTTGGTTCGCGTCGGGGTGGGCGGCGTGATCCTCTTCGGTGTCCCGTCGACGAAGGACGAACTCGGGAGTGGCGCGTGGGACCCCGACGGCGTCGTCCAGGTGGCGCTGCGAGCGCTCCGCGACGACTTCGGGGACGAGCTGGTCCTCATGGCCGACCTCTGTCTCGATGAGTACACGGCCCACGGCCACTGCGGCGTCCTGCGCGCCGACGGCACGGTGGACAACGACGCGACGCTCGAGCTGTACGGCCGCGTCGCGTTGGCCCAGGCCGAGGCCGGCGCGACGGTCGTCGCGCCGAGCGGCATGATGGACGGCCAGGTGGGCGCGATCCGCGACGCGCTCGACGGATCCGGCTTCGACGAGACGATCATCATGGCCTACGCCGCGAAGTTCGCCAGCGGTCTCTACGGACCGTTTCGCGACGCGGTCGAGGTGGAGATCGTCGGCGGCGGCGACCGCAAGGGCTACCAGCAGGATTACCGCAACCGTCGCGAGGCCCTGCGTGAGGCTCGCGCCGACGTCGAACAGGGCGCCGACATCGTCATGGTGAAGCCCGCGATGTCGTACCTCGACGTCGTGAGCGACCTGCGACGTGAACTCGACGTGCCGCTGTGCGCGTATCACGTCAGCGGCGAGTACGCGATGGTGAAGGCCGCCGCGGCGAAGGGCTGGATCGACGGTGACGCGGTGGCCCTCGAACAGTTGACGGCCATTCGGCGCGCCGGCGCGGACTTCGTCCTCACCTACTTCGCCCGCGAGATCGCTACGGGGCTCGCGCGTTGACACAGAATGAGTCGTGGTTCGCCCGGGCCCAACGGGTCCTGCCGGGCGGCGTCGATTCACCGGTGCGTTCCTTTCGATCGGTCGGCGGCACGCCGTACACGGTCCTTCGAGGCCGCGGCGCCTACGTCGAGGACGTCGACGGCACGCGCTACCTCGACTTCGTCCAGTCCTACGGCGCGTCGTTCCTGGGCCACGCGCACCCCGCCGTGGTGGCGGCCCTGCGCGAAGCGGTGGGCGAGGGCACGACCTTCGGCGCCCCCACGCCGGGAGAGGTCCTGCTCGCCGAAGCGATGACCGACCGCGTCGCCGGCCTCGAACAGGTACGCCTCGTCTCGTCGGGTACCGAAGCGTTGATGAGCGCGGTGCGCCTCGCGCGCGGGCGCACGGGTCGCGACAAGATCGTGAAGTTCGACGGCTGTTACCACGGCCACTCCGACGCGCTGTTGGTCGCGGGCGGCAGCGGCGTCGCCCAGATGGGATTGCCCGGCTCGGCCGGTGTCACGAGCGGTGCCGTGCACGACACCATCGTCGCGCCCTACAACGAGGTGCCGAGGCTGGACGATGACGTCGCGGCGGTGCTGGTGGAGCCGGTCGCGGCCAACATGAACCTCGTCGCGCCGAGCGCGGGATTCCTTCGGGGTCTGCGCGAGGAGTGCAGCCGCGTCGGGGCGGTGCTGATCTTCGACGAGGTGATCACGGGATTTCGACTCGCTTTCGCCGGCGCCGAGGAGTACTTCGGCGTGACGCCGGACCTGTGGTGCTTCGGCAAGGTCATCGGCGGGGGATTGCCGGTCGGTGCCTTCGGCGGAGCTCGCGAGACGATGTCGGCGCTCGCGCCGCTCGGCCCGGTGTACCAGGCCGGCACCCTGTCCGGCAATCCGCTCGCGACCGCCGCGGGCACGACGGTCTTGGGCCACGTGACGCCCCGTGACTACGAGGAACTCACCCGACGCGTCGAAGCCTTCGCGTCGAACCTCGAAGCGGCGGTCAACGCGAGTGGACTCTTCGCTCGCTGTCCGACGCAGGGTCCGCTGATGGGGCTCTTCCTCGCTCGTGAACCGTTCGACGTCCCGACGAACTTCGCCGAAGCCAAGACGCTGTGCGAGAACGGACTCTACCGAACCTTCTTCCACGCGATGCTCGAACGCGGCGTCGCGCTCGCCCCGGGCGCGTACGAGATCCTCTTCGTCTCCTTGGCCCACAGCGCGGACGATCTCGCCGGCGCCGTGGACCGCGCCGGTGAGGCGGCGCGCGTGGCCGCGGCGTCATGAGTCCGCCACTGCGCAGCCCCGGGTGGTCCGTTCGACCGAGCTTCGTGCCGCACGGCGCCACGTCGCCCGTGACGCTGCTCATGGACGACGACGCGCTGACCCAGTTGGCCGGCGATCCGGCGGTCGCGTGGCAAACGCCGTGGTCCGAGTTGTCGAACGTCCAGATCGTGGTCTTCGCGCGCGGCATGGCGCTGTTCGCGACCGTCGCCGGTGTTCGTTACTGCTGGCGCAACCCCAGTCGCGCGGACTTCGAGGCACTGCGTTCGCACGTCGTCGCGCACGGTGGCGTGGTCGCGCGTCACCGCCGCCGCGCGGGCGTCTACAGCGTCGCGGTCGTCGTGTTGCTCGCGGCGCTGGCCGGCGGCATCGGCTCGTGGCTCTTCGGCCAGTCCTCGGGTGCACGCGAGCTCCGAGACGCTCGCCACGTGAACCTGACGCTGAAGGACCTCCCGACCGGGTGGTACCTGGCGTCGGCGCTCGAGGCGTCGCCGTTGGCCGAGTTGTTCCCGCCGGCGGGGAAGGTCGAGACGATACCCACCAAGCCCACCAAGAAGAAGAAGCAGAACGCCGAGTTGACCGAGATCTTCGGGGACTTCGCGAACTGCCTCGGCGTGTCGCCGACGCGCGACCGCGTCTACGGCGCCGCGGGTCAACTGCCCGACTACCAGGTCTCGTCCCCGATCTTCGCCTCGACGTCCTACGGCGGCATCGAGGTCGTCTCGACGTCGCAGTACTACCACACGACCACGATGGTGCACCGCGACACCGCCGAGATGTCGCGCGCGAACTTCGGCTCGTGCTTCGTGACCTCGAACGTCGCGTTGTTGCGCGCGGTCGCCAGCGAGAAGTTACCGACGAGCGACCTCGGCGCGAACTACCGACCCAGCACGTTCCTGCGTGGTTGGTCGCGCGGCGGTGAGGCGGCGCTGTCGCTGGGGACCCGGGCGGGAAGCCCTCATCTGGTGATGGTCGAGATCACCGGCGGTCACTACGAGGTGACCCTCGGTGTACTGGTCGGCGATTGGCCCCTGTCCGAGACGTTCGTGTCGGGACTGACGAGCACGTTGCTGTCGCGAATGGTGTCCCCGTCGTCCAAAGCGGCGTAGGTCGAGCGACCTCGGCGAGGACGATTCACTCCTTGGCGGAACCGGCCTTCAGCAGCATCGCGTACGCGCGCTCGGGTATGACGTCCGAGAGCCGCAACAGCGCCCGATACCCGATCTCGGCCGGTCCTCGCTGGTCGTTGCGCATCAGGTTCGCCATGATCGCGAGCAGTTCGTTCATCAGTGGTTCGACGCGAAGTCCCACGCTCACGCAGGCGGCCAGGATCTTCGGTTCCGAGATGATCCGCACGAACGCGCGCGCGACCTTGAAATAGTCGCCGTAGGCCGACTCCAGGCGTTCGTCATAGAGGGCGAGCAGTGAGGAGTCGTTGGCGAGCAGCGCCTCGGCGACGACGGCCGCCGCGATCCGTCCGGTCTCGTAGCCGTAGGCGATCCCTTCGCCGTTGAACGGGTTCACCGTACCGGCGGCGTCGCCGATCGTGAGCGTGTTGGGACCGCTGCGCGGACCGAGGGCGAGGCCCATCGGCAGACGGCCGCCGGTCGCGGGACCGCAGCACGACTCGTCGTTGAGGCCCCACGCGTCGGCCGTCTGGGCGACGAAGTACTCCTGGAGCTTGGTCGTGTTCACGCCCTTCCACGCGCCGCCGGTCGAGAGCAGGCCGACGCCGACGTTGACGCGGCCGTCACCCAACGGGAAAATCCATCCGTAGCCTGGCACGACGTCGCCCTTGGGGTCGCGGATGTCGAGGTGCGAGTCGATCCACGGTTCGTCGTGACGCTCACTCGTGTAGTAGCCGCGCAGCGCCATACCCATCGGCCACGACTTGTTGCGCACCGTGCCGAGTTCGCGTCCGAGCCGTGAGTTCTGTCCGTCGCCGACGACGAGGTACCGGCCGCGGATCTCGGACGTCGTGCCGTCCTTATCCCGGACGAGTACTCCGGCGGCGCCCTTGAGTCCGTCGTCGAGGGCGTCGGTCGACTCCAGCAGTGCCACCGCCTCGACCCCGTTCAGCAGCGTGGCGCCCAGACGCTCGGCGCGTTGGGCGACGAGACCGTCGAGGTTGAAGCGGGTGATCGTGTAGCCGTAACCCGGGAACACCGGGTGTTCGGGCCAGTTCATCTCGAGCGAGGCGCCGAAGCCGAAGGCCCGCAGTCCGTTGAACTTGTGGCCGTGACTCGCGACCACGTCCTCGAGTCCCATCTCGCGCAGCTGGTAGACCGAGCGCGGGGTCAGGCCGTCGCCGCAGGTCTTCTCGCGCGGGAACTGCTTCTTCTCGACGAGACAGACCGACCAGCCCGCGTCGGCCAACCAGTACGCGCAGGCCGATCCACTCGGGCCGGCGCCGACGATGACGACGTCGTAGACGGTCGGTTTCGATACGACTTCACGCAGGCTCGTCACCGGAACAGCCTACGGGGTTCGCGTCGAGCGCCTTCGGCCGAAGGGGTCGATGCGGTCTGGTAGAAATGATGTCCGTGGACCAGTACTTACCAATACTGGGGCTCCTGATTCTCGGAGTGCTCTTCGGTGCAGGTTCGCTTGTGATGTCAGCGTTGCTGGCGCCTCGGAAGCGACCCTCTGACGCGAAGTTGGCACCCTACGAGTGCGGGATTGTCCCCGAAGTCGAGCCGCCACAGCGTTTCCCGGTTCGGTTCTACCTCGTCGCGATGATCTTCGTGATCTTCGACATCGAAGTCGTCTTCATGTACCCCTTCGCCGTCGTCTTTCGCCAACTCGGCCTGTTCGGGCTCGTCGAGGTGCTGGTCTTCTCCGTGACGGTGTTCGCGGCGCTGCTCTTCTTGGTCGCCGAGGGCGCGCTCTCCTGGGGACCGGTCAAGCACCTCGTCGCGGGGATGCCGGCGCGTACGAGCTCCTCGACCATCGTTCGCATCAACTCCGACTCCGATCAGGCGGCCTAGACGTGGCCCTGGAGGACCTGCAACACAACTTCTTGACGGGACCGCTCGAGGACATCGTGCGCTGGGCCCGTCGCGCCTCGGTCTGGCCGGCTTCGTTCGGTCTCGCGTGTTGCGCCATCGAGATGATGGCGACCGGCGGCGCCGACTTCGACCTCGCGCGCTACGGCATGGAGGTCTTTCGCAACTCCCCACGTCAGGCCGACCTCATGATCGTCGCGGGACGCGTCAGCCAGAAGATGGCGCCGGTCCTTCGCCAGGTCTACGACCAGATGATGGAGCCCAAGTGGGTCATCTCCATGGGCGTGTGCGCCTCGACCGGCGGTCTGTTCAACAACTACGCCATCGTCCAGGGCGTCGACCAGATCGTGCCCGTCGACGTCTACGCGCCGGGATGCCCGCCCAGTCCCGAGACCCTGATGCACGCGATCTTGACCTTGCACGAGCAGATTCGCACCGGCGAGATCATGAAGCGCCGTCACGAGGGTCGTCCGGTCCACCTCGACGGCGCCCCGGAACTCTGGACCCCCGAGGTCCCCGTCGCGGTGAGGGTAGGCACGCCGAAGTGACCGCCCTTTCTCCCACGGCCCCCCCGGGCATCCTCACCAGTGAGGGACTCGCCGCCGACCTGGTGTGCTTCCCGACGCCTGAGCAGTACGTCGAACTCGTGGCGTCGTTCCGCGACGACGGTTTCGAGATGTGCGTCGATCTCTGCGGCGTCGACTACCTCGAGCACTTCGACCGGTGGCTGCCCGACGGCGTCGAGGCCACGCGATTCGAGGTCGTGGTCAATCTCTTGAGCCTGTCCAAGAAGGAGCGCGTGCGTCTGCGGGTCCAGGCCGGCGGCGACGAGCCCGAGGTCGAGTCGTTGTTCGCGCTCTATCCGGGGACCGAGGCCATGGAACGCGAGGCGTTCGACCTCTTCGGCATCCTCTTCACCAACCACCCGGACCTCACGAGGATCTTGATGCCCGAGGAGTGGGAGGGCCACCCGCTGCGCAAGGACTACGGCGCCGGCCGCGTCCCGGTGCAGTTCAAAGAGTCGCCGGGGCCGCGATGAGCGAGTCCAACGTACGCGCGGCCGACCGCCTCGACCTGCTGACCGCGGAGACCTCCGAGGGCGCGCAGGAACTCCAGCGCCGCGCCACGACCGACGCCGACGAACTCGGCCGCGAGGTCGGCGCCGTCTTGCGCCTCGACGGACTCACGCTCGACCCGACCTCGATCGACATCGACCGGCGAGACGACGAGACGATGATCATCAACATGGGCCCGTCGCACCCGTCGACCCACGGCGTCTTGCGCTTGATGCTCGAACTGGACGGCGAGTTCGTGCTGCGCACCAAGCCGGTCATCGGCTACCTGCACACCGGTATGGAGAAGACGGGTGAGGAGCTGAGCTACATCCAGGGCGCGACGAACGTGACGCGCATGGACTACCTGAGCCCGGTGATCAACGAGCTCTGCTACTCGATGGCCGTCGAGAAACTGCTGGACATCGAGGTGCCCGATCGCGCCGTGTGGATCCGCATGCTGATGAGCGAACTGAACCGCGTCTCGTCGCACCTCGTGTGGATGGCGACGAACGGGATGGACCTCGGCGCGTCGTCCATGATGATCTACGGTCTGCGCGAACGAGAGCTGATCCTGGCGTTCTTCGAGAAGACGGCCGGTCTGCGACTGAACCTGAACTACGTGCGCCCCGGCGGCGTCGCGGCCGACCTGCCCGACGGCTGGCAGGACGACGTGCTCGTCATCTGCGACACGATCTACGCGCGCACCTTCGAGTACGACGAGCTGTTGACCGGACAGCCGATCTTCCGCAACCGCATGATCGGCGTCGCGCCGCTCGCCGCCGAAGAGGCGCTGGCGCTCGGCGTCACGGGGCCCCTCCTTCGTTCGACCGGCGTCGCGTGGGACCTGCGCCGCGCCATGCCGTACCTCGCGTACGACCAGGTCGAGTTCGACGTCATCGTCGGCACCTACGGGGACAACTTCGACCGGTACGCCATCCGGCTCAACGAGATCCGCGAGTCGATCCGGATCATCCGCCAGTGCATCGAGAAGATGCCGAGCGGCGACTACCGAAGCCAGGACCCCAAGGTCACGCCGCCACCGAGGGCGCGCATCGGTGAATCGATGGAGGCGCTGATCCACCACTTCAAGCTCTTCACCGAGGGATTCCAGGTCCCGCCGGGCGAGGTCTACTCGGCCGTCGAGTCGCCGCGCGGCGAACTGGGCTGCTACCTCGTCTCGGACGGCACGGCCAAGCCCTACCGCCTGCACGTGCGCGG
>CAWDJY010000016.1:0-16322 GCA_963802735.1 uncultured Acidimicrobiaceae bacterium
GCGTGATCTCCTCGATCGCGCCGTGGAATCGGTCGATGACCGCGACGACCTCGGTGCGCAGGCACGTCGAGACGAAGACCGCCTCGTGGATGTTGCGCTGACTCATCAAGGTCCGAAGGACCTTGCTCCATTCGTGCTCCGGGACGCTGGCGCGCTCGAGCAGGTCGAGTGACGCGTGCTCGTGGTCGATGCCCACCGAGATCAGCGCCACGGTGTCTCGTCCCTCACAGTGCGCCGCGCAGGGGCGAGGGCGTGGTGATGCCGAGCGAGTGCAGGAGTCCCCCGCCCAGTGGCCCGGTGCCGTTGTTGAGGTGGTACATGAGGATCTGGAGTTCAATCGAGAAGTCCACGTAGTGCACGGCCGTCCCGATCGGCACGTTGAGCACTTGGGGTGCGAAGTTGAGCAGGGCGTGGATCCCCGCGTTCACGAGACGGTCGGCGACCGCCTGGGCCGCCTCGGGCGGCACGCAGATGACCGCCACGGTCGCCGGGACGATCGG
Organism: uncultured Acidimicrobiaceae bacterium; assembly: GCA_963802735.1. Classification (GTDB taxonomy): domain Bacteria; phylum Actinomycetota; class Acidimicrobiia; order Acidimicrobiales; family RAAP-2; genus RAAP-2. Next base: position 501 of record CAWDJY010000016.1, read on the forward strand.
ATCGTCGAGTGATTTCACGACGTGCCCGGCGACGGTCGTGCCCACGACGTCAGGGTCGTTGTCGTAGAGCGCCGCGAGCTGGGCGCCGCGGATGAGGAAGTTCGTCGAGTTGACCAACGCGCGACCGAGGTTGCCGATGCCGACCACGACGACGTCGTACCGGCGATCGTGACCGAGCGCCTCGGCGATGCGTTCGTTGAGTATCTGGACGTCGTAGCCGGCGCCGCGCGTGCCGAAGGACCCCAGGCCCGCGAGGTCGCGCCGGACCGTCGTCGCGGTGACGCCGGCCAGTTCGCCGATCTGTTGGGAGTCAATGCGGTGGAGACCGCGCTTGGTCCAACCCTCGGCGATGCGCTGGTAGACCGGCAGCCGCGCGATGGTCGGTTCGGAGAGTTTCCTCGGTCGAAGCCGCGGGGTCGCCATGCTCGTACGCTACTTGGACCTTCAGCGACCCATCTGACGACTGCGTTCCGCGGCGGCGGCCACGGCGTCGATGAACGCCGAACGAACGGCGCGGCTCTCGAGCGTGCGAAGTCCCGCCGCCGTCGTGCCACCCGGTGAGGTCACTTGGTGACGAAGCTCCTCGGGCGTCTCCCCGGTCGACGTGAGCAGGGCGGCCGAGCCTTCGAAGGTCCCGACGACGAGTTGGTGGGCGACGTCACGTGAGAGGCCCTGGTGCACGCCGGCCTCGATCAACGCCTCGATGACCAGGTACAGGTAGGCCGGCATCGGCCCGGACAGTCCGGTCACGGCGTCGATGTTGCGTTCGGTCACGCGAACCACGATGCCGACGGCCCCGAGGATCGATTCGGCCCAGTCGAGGTCGTCCTTCGTGACGTGGGCGCCTCCGGCGATCGCGCTCACGCCCTTTCGAACGAGGACCGGCGTATTGGGCATCGAACGGATCACCGCGATCGACGTGGGCAGTGTCGCTTCGATGCGCGCCGTCGACAGACCGGCGACGACGGACAACAACCTCGTGGCGCCGAGCGCGCCGGCCATGCGCGCCACGGCCTCGGCGTGCTCGGGCTTGACGCAGATCACGACGCCGGTCGTCGCGTCCACGTGCTCGATCTCGAGCGACGCGATGACCGCGACGCCCGGGAGGCGTGCGCTGAGGGCCTCGCGCTGCTCCGCGGCGGTCTCGACGACGGCCAGTTCGTTCGGGGGACACCACCGCGCCTCCACCAGACCCTCGGCGAGCGCCGAGCCCATCCGTCCACCGCCAATGATGATCAACTTGTAGGCCACGATTGAACGCTACTGGGTTGTCACGACGGCTTCTTGCGTCGGCGATACAGCGACGCCAGGCCCATCGCCATGGCCGTGGGATAGATCTCCTCGACGTAGACGAGCGTCGCGCCGACGACCTCGTCCAGTCGCTCCCTGGTCACTTCGAGGATCGGGATCTGCGCCATCAGGTAGATCCCGTCCTCGGTCCGATGGCCAGGTGCAGTTCACGCAGCTCCGCGTTCTTCACGAGCAGGTACCGGTACAGCGTCTCGCGGTTCTCCTCCGGCGCCGGCGTGACCTCGGTTTCGACGTGCACCGTGCGTTGGCGCAGCGAGAGCCAAAGCGTGATGACGTCCTTCTCGTCGCCCTTGAGCCGGATCAGCCAGTGGAAGTGGCCGCGGTCATCGGGCAGTGGCTGGTGCTCGACGCCGAGGAGCGCGCTGGCGCGCCACTGGCGCGCCCAGGACGACACGGTCTCATCAAGTCGTCGTGCCGAGTCGGCGTCGCCGACGGGTGCACGCGTCACGTCAACAGCGAACGAGTCCCGAGAGCGCCAACTCCTCGGTCAGGTCAGCGAGGGACTGCGCCGCCGCACGCCACGTGTAACGACGCGCGAGTAGGACCGCGGCGTTCGACATCGTCGTCGCGTTCTGGGCGTCGAGCGTGACCTCCACGGCGTCGGCCCATATCTTGGGATCGCGCTCACCCACCAAGAAACCGGTGACGCCGGGTTCGATGAGTGTTATGAGGCCGCCGACGTCGCTGGCCACGACGGGCGTCCCGCAGGCTGAGGACTCCAGCGCCACGAGCCCGAAACTCTCCGTGCGACTCGGGACCAACATGACGTCCGACGCCCGCATCCACGTCGACAGTAGTTGGTGCGACTGGGGGGCGACGAAGCTCACGTGCTCGATCACGCCCGCCTCTTCGACCCGTCGATGGAGTTGGGCGAGCGTCGCGCGACCGTCCGGTCCCGACGGTCCGCCGACGATCGCCAGCATGGCGTTGCGGCCGCGGGCGCGCAGCTCGATCAGCGTCTCGAGGGCGAGGTCCACCCCCTTGAGGGCCTGGAGTCGACCCACGAAGAGCAACATGGAGTCCTCGCCCTTGATGCCGAGGGCGCGGCGGGCCTGGGGCCGATAGCCCGGCGAGAAGAAGGCGTGTTCGACGCCGAGCGGCACGATGTGCACGCGCGCCGGGTCGGCGTTGTAGAAACGCACGAACTGCTCGGCCTCGACCTCGCAACTGGCGAGGACGGCGTCGGCGCAGGCGAAGATCGCCGCCTCCTGGAAGGCGCGGTCCTCCGATTCACCTTCGTAGTGTTCGGCCTTCACGCGCTCGAGCGTGTGGAAGGTCATGATCAGCGGGATGCTGAGCTCGTGCTTCAGACGGTGACCGGCCAGTCCACTCAGCCAGTAGTTCGCGTGGATGGCGTCGGGCGTCCCGTGACAGCGAAAGAGTGTCGCGACCGAGTCGGTGAACTCCGCGACGTGATCGGTGAGTCCGTCGCGGTCGAGCGCGGCGGCGGGGCCGGCCGTGACGTAGTGGACGCGAAAACCAGGCTCGACGGGGACCGTGTCGCGCACCTGGGTGTTGTCGCGACGGGTGTAGACGTCCACGTCGTGACCGAGTCGGGCCAGCGCGCTCGAGAGTTCGCGCACGTAGACGTTCATGCCTCCGCCGTCGCCCGTCCCGGGCTGGGCCAGGGGCGAGGTGTGATAGGAGAGGACCGCGAGTCGAGCCACGGGCGAATCCTACCGGCGTTACTCCTGATTCAGCGGGGGAATTCCCTGGCGCGCGGACGAGGGCAGGACGATGTAGGCCACGTCACGCGCCCGCACGGGACCGAAGACCCTCGAATCGGTCGAGTCCAGGGTGTTGTCGCCCCGGACGTCGAGTCGCCGGCCGACGCGTCCGACGCAACGCTTCAGCATCCACCGGCCGGCGTCGCGCGGGTCGCGCACCACTACCACGTCACCGGCGCGCACTCGCCGCCACTTGCGCAGCGCCGTGAGCCGTTCGTCCGGCAGGAACGTGGGCGACATCGACGTGCCCTCGACGACGACCGGCAGGATGAAGAACTCCTTGACCCGGGTCCAGACCTCGTCGAGATCGCGCCGGACGGGATACTCCGCGTCGTCGTCCATTTCAGTGAACGATAGACGAGGGTCGTCGCTAACCTTCGGAGGGAAAAGGGTATTGTGCCGACACCACAACGAACGACAACCGAAAGGTGAAGCCATGACGCTTCTGGAACGTATTAATGCCTACCTGGACGCGACGATGACGCCGCTCGTGGTGCACGCGCACTGCGACCTGCCGTGCGGCGTCTACGACCCGGCGCAGGCCAGGATCGAAGCGCAGTCGGTCAAGGCCTGCATGGAGAAGTACAACGCGTCCAGCGACGACGACTTCAAGGTGCGAGCCACGTTCATCAAGGAAGAGCGCGCCGACCTCGTGAAGCACCACCTCTGGGTGCTGTGGACCGACTACTTCAAGGTCGACCACTTGAAGGCCTACCCGAACCTCCACGACCTCTTCTGGATGGCCACCAAGAGCGCGGGCGACGCGAAGAAGACGAACGACGTCAACGTGGCCGACCGGCTCCTGAGCGAGATCGACGCGATCGCCGAGATCTTCTGGGCCACCAAGAAGTAGTCCGACGACGAAGGGCCCCGGTGGCGTCGGTCACCGGGGTCGTGTTCGATTGATCGCTCAGGCCAACTCCGGATGGGCGCGACAGTTCGCGAGCAGCGGGTCGGCCACGAGTCCGCTCTCGTCGATCGGCGCCCCGCAGACCTGACAGGTTCGATAAGTACCGTTGCGCAATCGTTCGAGCGCGCGATCGACGTCGTTCAAGGTACCTTCGATGGCTCGCACACTCTCGTTGTCGAAGTCGGACACGAACCCAAACTACCTGGCCGCTCCGGCAACGCTGACTACTCCTCTCGCAACACCAAGCCCGTCGACGTGCCCGCCGCCATCCGACCGGGAATCGCGGCGACGACGTTGGCGAGTACCAGCGCGCCCACCACGATGAGGACGATGACCAATGCGGGCACGTCGGGGACCGGCACCGCGTCAATCTCGTGCGCGAAGAGGATCCACAGGGTGCGGCCGAGCACGATTCCCACCGGCACGCCGACGACCACGCCAATGGCGACGGCGATGCTCGACTGCCACGCCACGGCCGCCGCGAGCTGGCGACGGACGAAGCCGAGGGTCTTCAGCAGCGCGAGCTCGCGGCGCCGTCGACGCACCGACGCGACGAGCGTCAGCGCCAACGCCACCACCGCGCCGAGCGCCAAACCGCCGCCAAGGATGGCGGGCGTCGTGCCCATCGTTCGGTAGTTCACGATCTCGGCCGGTCGCAGGTGCGCGACGAGTCCGCCGGCCGGCGAGGGATCGTTGGGGATCCGATTCAGCTTGTCAATGATCTCGTGGAGGCTCTTCAGCGCCGCCGTCGGATCGGCGCCGCTCCGTAAGCGGATGAGTACGGCTTGGGGACCCGGAATCGAACTCTCCTGCGCGTTCAGCAGGGCCGTCGGAAAGTCGCTCGTGGCCACGAGAGCGCCCGTACCCATTTCGAGACCCTTGGTGATCGGCGTCAGCGTCGCCGTGCCGACGATCGTCAACGTCGTCGACTTCGTCTTGCCATTGGAGAAGGTGACCGTGTCGCCCACGCCCTTGTGAAGTGCGGCGAGTGTTTCGCTGCCGAGGACCACTTGGTTCGCGGCGTCCAAGCCGTGTCCCGAGAGCACCGGTGGCGCCACGCGTGAACCCGGCGCTTCGATCATCATCTGCACCGCTTGTCCGTCCAATTCACCTTCGAAGAAATTCACTCCCGACCACGCCGCGACGTAGTGATCGTGATTGAAGAACGTGGCGACTTGGGGCGCGGGCAGATCCTCCTGGCCGGCGAATCCCGAGAGCAACGCGTAGTTCCAATTCCATCCGTAGAGGGAAGGGTGCGAGACGAGACTGTTGAGGCTGGCCCCGAACGTCGCCGTCGTCACGAGGACGGTGACCGCGAGGACGGCGCCGAGGATCGCCGATCGCACGGGGGCGGCGTTGGCCCCGCGCCCGGACTTCAACGCAAAACGCAGTCCCGTGGCGAGCGCGAGCGGGACGCCCGTCGTCGTCGTCACCCGAGTGACCCAGGAGCTCTCTTCCCGAGAGCCCATACTGTTGCTCATCCGAAGACGGCGCAATTCGCGACGCGACAGCACGACCGCGATCGTCTCGAGCGTGACGACGAGCGCCGCGACGCCGAATCCGAGCACCGTCCAGTCGAACGAAACTCCCGGGTAGGGATAGACGAAGCGCACCGGTCCGAGCGGTGCGAGCGGTGACAACGAGACCGCCAGCACCACGGCCAAGATCGCCCCCGTGGCCACCGCGAGCGAGACACCCAGCAACTCGGTGCCGATCGCCATCGACGTGTTGGCGCCGAGCGCTTGAAGCGTACGCATCTCGGTGGCGCCGACGCGCAACATGCGACCAATTGTCAGCCCGCCGATCAGGAGCGCGGCGATGCCGGCGATGAGCCCGAACACCCCGAGCGCGATGGCTTCGGGCTTGATCTCTTGTTGACCCTTCGCGAGGGCCTGGGTCACGTTGCCGCCGCCGCCGATCCCCAATTTGGAGATCGGATCGACCTTCTCGGCCTCCGCGAGGAAGCGAGTCACGTCGGCCCCGCCACCTCGTAGCTTGACCGCCATGCCGGTGTAGTACGCACAGCACGTCTCCAGCTGCGTGGTCAATTTGGGTGACATCAACACGACGCTGGAGCCGAGTGCGTCGATTTCATCCTGGATCACGGTGCTGTTGATCACGATTTCGCCGACGATGGTGATCTTCGGCGACAAGTGCGGTGGCCCGTTGTACGTCGAATTCGTCGACTCCTCATCCGTGTAGAAGGGGACCTGGATGACGGAGCCGACGTGCACGCCCATCTCGCGCGCCGCCTGCGCGTTGATGACTGCCTCATCAGTTCGACGCGGGTCGAACCAATGACCCGCCACCAGCGTCGACTTATCCAAGGTGAGGTACTCGGAGCCACCGATGACCGTCGGTGGGGTCTCACCGGCCGCGGAGTGAGGATGAAGTCCTTTGACGCCCTCCAGATTGATGTTGCCATCGAATCCCACGGAGACGGCGCTCTGCTCCACCAGTGGAAGGTGCGCGATCGCTCGAATGACCTTCGGGTTGTACCCCGTGGTGGACCCCAATTGCGGATCGTCGAACGCCGTGAACACGTCGGTCGTGGCGGGGTTGGTACTGGCGACGTAGATCGGAAACGATGAGTCGGTTCGGCGAGCGCCGGCGAGCGACGCCATCGACAGTCCTCCCACCAGGGCCACCAAGAGCATGAGGCTGACGTACCCGCCCCACTGACGAGCGAACGTCGCGCGAAAGCGATACGAAGCAACCCGAACTATGTGGCTCATCCCTATGTGTCCCCCACGGTGACGTTCCAAAGGATGTTGTCATGGCCAACGCGAGAAAGACGGGTGGTTGGCAACACGTCGTCGCTTGGTACTAACACCTCGGTTGATTATCTCGGTCGCCACAACCGTTGACTCTGATGAGAATCCGGTCTGCTGTCCGCGGAACATACATTGGGTATCACCGTCGGTCGCCGAGTTCATTTCAACCGCAAGAGACTTAGTAGGCTCCTTTGAGCCAAGAAGCAAACGCGTGATGGAAGATTGGGAAGAAGAACGCACGGCGTTGCTTCGACCCACGGTTTTGAAAATCCGAAATGCGGGCCGCTAGCTCATCGGGAAGAGCAGGGGACTTTTAATCCCAAGGTGCCGGGATCGAGACCCGGGCGGCCCACCAGTAGGCTGTTCTGTCACGGCTGAGCCGTGACAAATCGATAACAGATGATCTGTTACTCAGTAACGCCTGATGCGTGACAAAGTAACGGCTGACCCTTGACACATCGCCACCTCTGAGGCGTCGACTTTGGACGTCAAGGAGGTGGCCCGTGCTAAGGACATCAGCAAAATGGAACAGCGTGATGACGCCGTGACGATGGTGATGAGAACGGCCCCTCCATCACCGATTGGCTCGTGCACAACGTGGTCGACGCACGATGAGTCGATCCAACGCTGCCGTAGTGTAGGTTACGCCGCGAACCGAGGAGGAGCACTTCATGAACCGAATGGAAGGATCAACCAACCAGGCGCCGGCGCCGGTGGGGCCCTACTCGCAGTCCGTGCGCATCGGCAATCTCGTCGCGGCGGCCGGGCAGGCGGGCGTCGATCCCGTGACGGGATCGCTGGCCGCACCGGACGTCGCCGGCCAGACGATTCAAACCTTCAAGAACATCGAAGCCGTCCTCGCCGCGTCCGGATCCACACTCGACGATGTGATTCGCGTTGACGTCTACCTTGCGGACTTCGCGGACTTCGCCGAAATGAACGTGGAGTACGCGAAAGTATCGACCGCCCCCTACCCAGCGAGAACGACGGTCGGCGTCCAACTGCCCAAGGTCGAAGGTCGAAATCACCGCCCTCGCGATCACCTCGTGATGGAGGCCGCGTCGACGCCGAGCGTCTATGCCGCATTAGGCCTGCGACCGGTGCTGAACGCCGCGACGACGTTGACCGCGTTAGGCGGCACGATCCTGCCCCCGGAGGTCGTCGCCGCCATGAGCGCAGCGTCAACGTCGTGCGTGAGCATGGAGGAGTTGCATATTGCGGCAGGCCACCACCTCGCGACGATGACCGGCAACGAGGCCGCGCTCGTCACGTCTGGATGCGCCTCGGCCATGGTGCTCGGCGTGCTGGCGTGTATCACCGGCGGCCGTCCGGAGCTGATTGCCCAACTGCACCACGACAATGAACTGGCGCGCGACGTGGTGATCCACTGCGCTCACCGCATCCCGTACGACCGGGCCATCGAACTGGCCGGCGCACGAATTCTCCAGATCGGCAACGCCATCCAGACCTTCACCTGGGAGTTGGAGGCGGCGCTGACCGAGCGCACCGCGGCGGTCTTCTGGGCGCTGGCGATCATATGTCCTCGGCCGCTCTGTCACTCGACGAAACGGTGTCAATCGCGCACGCGCGCGGCGTACCCGTGATCGTGGACGCGGCCGCGCAACTCCCGCCCGTGTCGAACCTCTGGAACTTCACCACCGTCCACGGCGCGGACCTCGCGACCTTCAGTGGCGGCAAGGGACTTCAGGGTCCCCAAGCCAGCGGCATCATGGTGGGTCCAACCGACCTCATCGAAGCCGCCCGTTTGAACGCCGCGCCGTTTCAGCGCCTCGCGCGCCCGATGAAAGTTGGCAAGGAAGAGATCCTGCGGACTGGTCGCCGCGGTCGAGCGCTATCTGAGTCTCGACCACGACGAGATGTGGCGGACGTGGAGCGACACGGTGGACCAGCGGGTTGCTGGCCTATCGTCAGCGCCAGGAGTACACGTGCAACGTCGCGAACGAAACGAGGCCGGCCAGCCCGTCCCTCGGGTCGAGATCTGCTTCGTGGACTCAGACGCAGCGTCGCGAGTGGTCGAACGCCTCTGGGATGACACGCCGCGTCGCGGTCCTGCAGGTGCGCGAGCGGCTCTACGTCACTCCCGATACGCTCCCCGACGGCACCAACGCGTTCGTGCTCGATCGACTGACGGCGGCGATCAGCCCGGGTCGGCTGACGATCAGCGCGCAACGGTTAGCACCGGTGCGAGTGCTACGGTCGCCCATACGTGCGACCGGCCCACGGTAAAATGAGGAGACACGATGTCCGAAGACGTTCTCGTGGTGACCGGCGTCGAGCCTCGGGTATCGGGCGCGCCGTCTCATTTGGCTGCCGCACGCGGCTGGCGCGTAGCAGTGCTCGATCGTGATCGCACGGCAATACCGGTCGTCGTGGAAGAGGCGCTCGCCTTCGGTGCGGATCGAGTGTTCGGTGTCGAATGCGACGTGACCTCAGAGTCATCAATCGCCGAGGCTTTCGCCGCCGCCCAGGAATCGTTGGGACCCCTCTCCGGCCTTTTCGCGTCGGCCGGCATCGAGCGCTCGGGCTTCGCCCACGACACGTCGCTTGAGACCTGGCGACAGGTCTTGGACACCAACCTCACTGGTACCTTCCTGGCCTGCCGCGAAGCGCTGCGCGGCCTGATCGCCTCGCCCCGTCGCGCGTCACTCGTCTTGTGTTCGTCGCCGGCCAGTTACGTCGCCTACGCCGCGGGAGCCGCCAGTTCCTACAGCGCCTCCAAGGGTGGCGTGTCGGCGCTCGCGCGAACACTCGCCGTGGATTACGCCAAATACGGCGTTCGTGTCAACGCCGTCGTGCCGGGCGCTACCGACACGCCACTCATGTGGGCGAACTCCGAGCCGGGTGAGCGGGACCGTCTGCGCGAACTGATCGGCTCCGAAGTACCTCTCGGTCGCCTAGCTGATCCGCAAGAACCCGCCGAAGCGGTTCTTTGGCTCCTCGGACCAATCGCGCTACGTGACCGGGTCACACCTCGTGGTCGACGGGGCAAGGATCTCGCCAAGGCTTCGATTAGCTTCTAAGCGATCTCGTGCCCTACGCTGACGGCGACGACGCGCCCTCGGATTGCCCACGCGGATCATAGAGCCAACACGTCGCCCACTGACCCTGGTCCAGCTCAACACTGGCGGCACCTCCGTTCGACAGACGTCCATGACCTGGGGGCAGCGCGGGTGGAAACGGCACCCGGCGGGCGGGTCGATCAGGCTTGGAGGATCGCCGATGGCGACACGAGTGACGATCGACTCCTTTTCGGGGTTCGGCGCCGAGTCGCGCAACAGTTGGGTGTACGGGTGGGCCGGCTGCAGCGCAACGATCTCCGAGGGACCGCCCTCGATCAGTCGCCCCGCGTACATTACGAGCGTGGTGTCGGCGAAGTAACGGGCCGACGCGATGTCGTGCGTGATGTACAGCAGGGCAAGTCGTCGTTCGGTGGCGAGTCCTCGCATGAGGTTCAAGACGCCGAGGCGCGTCGACACGTCGAGCATGGAGACGGGTTCGTCAGCCAAAATTACCGAAGGACGCGTCGCCAGGGCCCGGGCCAGCGCTATTCGCTGGCGCTGACCGCCCGAGAGCTCGTGAGGATATTTGTCGACGAACTGGTCGGGCGGGCTTAAGTGCACGTCGGCGAGCAGTTTCGCGATGCCCTCTTCGACCTCGCCAGACGTGCGCGCCAGCTCATGGATTCGCAGCGGCCGCTCGAGGTGGTAACCCACCGTGTGCAGCGGATTCAGTGAGCTGAAGGGGTCCTGGAGAACGATCTGGACTTTACGCACGTAGGCCCGGAAACGACGACCACGTCGGACCTTGACGGTCGCACCCTCGAGCGTGATCGTATCCCCCCCGTCGAGCGGTACAGCTGGGCGAGCACCCGGCCGATTGTGGACTTGCCCGAACCGGACTCACCGACCAGCGCGGTCACCTCTCCGGCGAAGAGTTCCAACGAGACGCCGTCCACCGCCCGAACCATCCGGTTGGCGCTTCGGCGCACGCGGCGCGCCACGTGCTCGTGAACGGGGAAGAACTTCTGGAGGTCGGTGACCTTGAGCACCGCGTCCCCCCGCGACACCGAAGTGTTCGCGCCGGACACGACGGACGTCATCTCGTCGTGAACCCGAGCCGAACCGAGCTGCACCGGTATCGCTCCGCCTCCGTAGAGCGAGCACGCGACGACGTGGTTCGTCGAGTCGCCGGCGACCGGCGAGACGATCAACTCCGGCCGGTCACGATCACAGCCCTCGTGGACGTAGGCGCAGCGTGGATGGAAGGGGCAGCCCGGGGGCAACTGTCGCAGGTCCGGCGGGAAACCGACGATCCCGGTCAACATCTGACGCGGACCGTGCAACAACGGAAACGAGTTGAGAAGGCCATAGCTGTAAGGATGGCGCGGCGTACGGTAGATCTCGTTGGATGACCCGCGCTCGATGATCCGCCCCGCGTACATCACCGCGATCTCGTCGGCGACCTCGAGGAGCAACGAGAGGTCGTGCGTGATGAAGATGATCGAGAACCCAGACGGTCGCGCAGTTCCATCAACTTCGCGAGAATCTGGCGCTGCATCACCACGTCAAGCGCCGTGGTTGGTTCGTCGAGGATGATCACCTCGGGCTCCAGTGCCAATGCGATGGCGATCATCGCCCGTTGGCGCATGCCGCCCGAGAGTTCGTGGGGGTAGGCGCGCGCGCGGTCCGTGGAGATACCAACGAGCGACAGTAGTTCGCGCATGCGAAGGTCGCGCTCGAGGCGACTGGATTCCGGTCGGTGCGCCGCCAGAACGTCGATGATCTGCGTGCGCAACGTCAACACCGGGTTCAGCGCGTTCATCGCCGACTGGAACACGATCGCGAGTTCGTCCCAGCGAAAGTCCCGCAACTCCTGGGGGCTCATGGCGAGCACGTCGACCGCCTCACCTTCGCGCGGATGGTAGGTGACGGCACCGCCGGTGATGACACCGGGCGCGCGCAGTAGTCTCGTGACGGCGTAGGCCAAGGTGGACTTTCCCGAACCGGATTCACCGGCAATCCCGACCACCTGACCGCGGCGAAGCTGGAGGCTGACGTTGCGAACGGCAGGCAGTGACTCCGTGCTCAACTCGTAGTCGACGTCGAGATTCTCGATGTCGAGCACCACCGGGTTTAGATGCGTCGGCCGAATCTCAGCGCTCTGGAGCGTCATGACACGCGCCCTTCGCCGTCGATCGTGCGCACGGTCGTGAACTCCGTTCCGTCGCTCGGGTTGGCCCTCGTCGCCTCGGGGAGGGCCGCCGCCGGGAGGCGCTTGGCTCTCGACTTGGGTCGACCGGTCGAGCGAAGGCGGGGATTGGTCGTGCTCATCGAAGCCGAAGTTCATCAACGAAAGTCCCGTGCCAAGCAACGCGATGCACAGGCCGGGCGGCACGAACCACCACCACGCACCTGACTGGAGGGCCGAGTCGTTCTGGGCCCAGTACAACATCGTCCCCCACGACCACTCCGAGACGTTGGCCAGACCGAGGAACGCGAGTCCCGCCGCCGTCAATCCGCGAAAGATCACGGTGAAGAGGAAACTGGCGGTAACGATCGCCGTTTTCTTGGGCATGATTTCTCCCAGAACAGAATTCGCGGCGTACTCTCACCGACTGCGCGCGCGGCTTCCACGAAGTCACGTCGACGAATGGACAACGTCTGGGCTCGAATGACCCGGGCCCCCCACGCCCAGCCCGTGAGAGGGCGATGACCAGCATCACCGAGATGTCTCCCTTGTTGGGCAAGTATCTCGGCGAGGACGATGACGAGCGGCAACGCCGGAATCGCCAGGAAGATGTTCGAAAGCACCGACAAGAGCTCGTCGCTCGTTCCGCCGAGGTACCCGCCGGCGAGTCCCACCGCAACGGACACGACCGTGGCGATGGTGGCGGATACGAAAGCGACGATGAGCGTCGGGCGACTCCCATCGACCAATTGAGCGAAGACGTCCTGACCGGACTGCGTCGTGCCCAGCCGAGCGCGCGCTCGACGGGGGTGCGATCGATCGCGGTCCCCATCGCCGAGGGGTTATAACGAACGAATAGGGGGCCAAGTATGGCCATCAGGACAAAGAAACCAACGATGCCCAAGCCCGCGCTCGATCTTCCACGAATGGAGCCAGGAGAGTCGCGCCCAGAGAGACCTGCGCGGACGAGTCGTTGAGACGCCAGCCATCTCAGGCTCCCTCGGCGCGTACGTGGGTCCAGCAGCACGTAGAACACGTCGGCCACGATGTTTGCTAGCAGCACCGCCAGGGTGATAATCAGGAAGACCCCCTGCATCAGCGGGTAGTCGTCGTTATTGACCGCCGCGAAGAGGACGTAACCGATCCCCGGATAGGAGAACACGATTTCTACGAGGATCGCCCCGCTCACCACGAACCCAAGCGAGAGGGCGAAACTGGCTAGGGAGGGCAAGATGGCGTTGCGGGCGGCGTAGAGGAAATTGATGCGCGTCTTGGACAAGCCTTTGGCCTCGGCCAAGATGATGTAGTCCTCGTCGAGCGTGACGATCATCATGTTGCGCATGCCAAGCAGCCAGCCAGCAATCGACGTGACGATGATGGTGATGGCCGGCAGGATCGAATGATAAGCCGCCGACCACAGGAACGGCCAGTTCCAGCCGATGACGTCCACCGCTCCGTATCCGCCCGACAGAGGGAACCAATGCACGACGATGGCAAAGAAATAGAGGATGACGAGGGCGAACCAGAAGTATGGAATGGCTGAGAAGAATGTGCTGATTGGCAACGTGATGTCGAGCCACGATCCCCGCCGGGCGCCAACGATGACCACCCGCCACGGTACCGAGCACGAAACTGATCGGATCGTCGCCACCCCGACCAATACGAGGGTCCACGGCAGGGCGGCGAGCACGATGCTCGTCACCGACGACGGGAAGTACGTGAAGGAAGTGCCGAGATCACCGTGCAGGAGGTCGGACCAATAGGTCGCGTATTGCGAGAACATGCTTTGATGGCTCAGCCCGAACAGGGCGCCCAGGGACCTGACGGCCGCTGGCGACATCCTCCCCTTGAAGTGGCTGATCAGTAGTTCCACGGGATTGCCGGGCATGAATCGCGGTATCAAGAAGTTGAGTGTGATCGCGGCCCACGCCGTCACCATGTAGAAGCCGATTCGTCGAGCCAGATAACGCACTACGAGACCACGCTCTTCGGCCAGTGTGCGTCATGTGCTCGCGCACTGGTCGGCATCGGGGGTGGCAGTACCGCGTTCCGACGTGATCCGGGATTACCGATTCGCGAGCGCTTGCTGGGAACCTTGCACCTTCTCATTGCACAAAAAGTCTTCCCTACTGGTCGAACGGATACACGAAAATCATGTCAACTCCCGACACCCCAACCACCGCGGCGGAGCGCAGTGCCGAGGGTCGCGCACTCGCTTACCAGAGACAGCGAATACGCGACCCCGCGCCGAGTTACTACTTGGTCGGATACAGGTGGAGCACCACGAACTCCTGGTTCGGCGGCTCGAGCGAGCCCGCTGAACTGTAGGGGTTCTTCGGTGTCGGCCATCCCGACACATGGGTGGTCGTGTAGGCGCCCCAGTCGATGGAGTACACGAGCGGAATCACCGGGATTTGAGACACCATGATGCCCTCGATGCCGTTCAGCGCGGTCGCGCGTTGCGCGGCCGTACTCCCCGTCGCGTACGCGGTGAGATACTTCTGGGTCGCCGGGTCTTTCCAACGCTCGAAGTCGCCTGAGGCGGGATTGCCGATCTTGGCCGACAACGAGTGGTTCAGCCACGAATTGTAGATGTAGTAGGCAGTGGGACCGGTGTTCGAGTAGTACAGACTTGAGGTCATACTCGCCCGTCGCTAGGTCCGACGTCCACGACGCCACCGAGGTTCCCTGCACCGTTGTTCCGATGCCGATTGCTTTGAGATCACCGAGATGATCGTCAGATCCTGCATGTAGTCCGAAAAACTCGACGGGTCAATCAAGGTGAGCGACAAGGGGTTTGCCGTTTTTGGCGAGGACCTGCCCCGACGAGTTCGTTTTCACCCCCGGCCTGGACCGCAGTTTCTTGGCCTTCGACACGTTGAAGGAGTACGTATCGTTCTTGTACGCGGGGTCGAGCGCGCTCTGGTAGTTCGGTAGGAGGAGACCCGTCTCGGTGCTGATCGGCGGTTCGTAGCCCCACTCTCCCAACGTCGACACGGTCTTGCGGTTGATGGCCATACTGATGGCTTCACGGACCAACGGAAGGTTCAACGGATAGACGGTGTCGTTGGGCATCAGGGCCGTGATCGCCACCGGTGGGTACCAGACGTGGTTGTTAGGACTCTTGTCAACGAACAATTTCTGAATGCCGGGCTCCGTGGCCTGCGACCAGTCATACTGACCGGAGTTGGTCGCCGCGTTCTGGGCATCAGCGCTACCGACGCTCGGGTACGTGATTGTGTTGATCTTGGGCAGACCTGACTGCCAGTAGTTCGGGTTGCGTTGCAGCACCATGTACTGGGGCGTGAACGACTTCAACGTGAAGGGCCCTGTGCCGATCGGATCGGTATCCGCGTAGGTCACCGGGTTCTTCACCTTGGACCAGATGTGCTGGGGCACAATCGGTGTCTGGTTCAGTATGTAGTACACCTCGGGGTAACTGGGTGCGCTGAAGGTGAACTTGACGCCCAGCGCACTGGTCGCCACAACGCTCTGAAACGTGATGCCATTGACGTTGAGAGCCGGGTATTTCTTCAACAGGTCGAACGTGTACACAACATCGGCGCTAGTGAAGGGCTTACCGTCGGACCACTTCACGTTCGGGTGCAGGGTCAATGTCAGCGTCTTGTCATCATTCGTCAAGGTTTGCGTCGTGGCCAGCCATGGGTACGTCTTCGTCGGGTTGACTATGTCGTACTCCCACAGCGGCTCGTAGATCATGTCGGTGTTCGAGTACGCGCTGGTGTCGGTGCTCGTGGGGAGGAAGGGATTTGATTGTCGGCCTGAGGTCCGGATCCATTGACGCTCACTGTCAGGTTCACGTTCGCGTAGGGATTCGAGCCCGCCGACGCATTGATCGCCGGCACGCCGACCATGAGCCCCATACCCAGGA
>CAWDJY010000017.1:0-199849 GCA_963802735.1 uncultured Acidimicrobiaceae bacterium
AAGATCTCGTGGCGAGCCTTCGCCCGGTCGCCCTCGCCAAGAGCCGGATGCTGCCCCTCGGCGAGCCGTGGGGATCGCTCGTGCCCAATGGGGGACTGCGCCGCGGTTCGTGCGTCGTCGTGCAGGCGCCACCGGAGCTGGGCGGGCTGAGCCTCGCGCTCAGTCTCCTCACCGAGTCGAGTGC
Source organism: uncultured Acidimicrobiaceae bacterium (assembly GCA_963802735.1). GTDB lineage: Bacteria > Actinomycetota > Acidimicrobiia > Acidimicrobiales > RAAP-2 > RAAP-2. The sequence continues at coordinate 185 of CAWDJY010000017.1, forward strand.
GCGCGGTCACTGGAGCGCGGTCGTGGGGGTCGACGATCCCGGCGTCGTCGCGATCGCCGACCTCGGCGTGGACCTTAGTCGCGTGCTCTTGGTCCGCGGCCAGGCGCGGCGCGTTCGGCCGAGTCTGCGGCCGACCTGCTCGACGGCGTGGACCTCTTGATCGTGCGACCACCGTCGCGCGCGTCCCACGGTGCGGCGCGTCGACTCGTCGATCGGGTGCGCGAGCGAGGGACGGTGCTGATCGTGCTCGCCGAGCCGGCGTCACTGTGGCCGTTGCCGGCCGACCTGTCCTTCGACATCACCAACGCGCAGTGGGCGACGTCGTCGCGACTCGACGCGCGTTATGTCACCGTGCGCATCGGCAGACGCGGTGAAGCCGTCGCGCGGGTGAGCACGTGGTGGTCCTCCCGAATGGACGAGGGCGCTGCGAGGCCAACTAGTGGAGCGCCTGCTCGCGATATCGATCGAGGCCCTGTGCGACGAGGCGCCCGACGGCTCGACGCTGCGTGAGCACCTCGCGCTACTCGACGCGTTGACGGTGCTCTGTCCCTTCACCGAGTCGGTGCGCCTCGGTCTGTTCGTGCTGCCCATTCGCGGACCGAGTCGGTTCTTCGGCGGCGAGGTCGCGGTGATGGAGAACGTGCGCGCGACCGTTCGGGAGCTCACGGGACACGTTGCGTCGCTCGGCATCGCCGACGGACTGTTCTGCGCCGAGATGTGTGCGCGACGCGCCCTCGTGCTCGAGCCCGGCGCGACCAGTCGTTCCGGCGATCGCTCCAGCTCTCGGTGCTCGGTCGAAAGGACGTCGCGACGACCTGTCAGCGACTCGGCCTGCACACGGTCGGTTCCTTCGCCGACCTCGACACCGCGCGCGTCGCGGAACGTTTCAAGAAGCACGCGCTGGTCTTGCACTGCGTCGCGCGCGGCGAACTGTTCGAACTCGACGGCCAGCGTGATCGCAAACTGGCCGCGCGCCTTCGCCAACTGCGCGGTGAGGAGGACACGCACGACGAGCACTCGGGCTTCTTCGGTCAGCGCGGCGCCGGCGATGACCGCGCCGAGGCGGCCGCGCACCGCGTGCGCCGTCGACTCGGGGCGGACGCCGTGGTCGTGGCGTCGCTGCGCGGCGGTCGGGACCCCGAGGACCGCGCCACGCTCGTGCCGTGGCAGTAGCCGAAGAGTGTAGTCCTGACGTCGCGCCGTGGCCCGGTCGATGCGCACCCCATCGCCGGCCACGACGCTCAACCGTCCGGTCGCGGTGCAGCTCCGTGATTCCACTGACCGTGCGGTCATCATGGGCGCGCAGGAATTTCTCAGTGAGGCGCCCACGACGCTGTTGTTCTCGCACCAACTGCGCCGCGAGGTCATCTGGTTCGCGGGGCCGTGGCCGCTGGTCGAGCGCTGGTGGTCGCTCAATCGACGCCGCGCGCACCTGCAGATTCTGCTCGTGTCGGGCGAGGCGTTACTGCTCACCGCCGAGTCGAGTCGTTGGTGGCTCGCGGGGATCTACGACTGATGCTCTACGGCGAGCTCCACGCGCACTCGGGCTTCAGCTTCCTCGACGGGGCGAGTGACCCCGAGGAGCTCGCCGCCGAGGGCGCGCGCCTCGGCCTCTCGGGACTGGCGCTCACCGACCACCACGGTTTCTACGGCGTCGTGCGCTTCGCCGAGGCGGCGCGGGCCTTCGGTCTGCCCACGGTCTTCGGCACCGAGAACTCGATCGACGCCGACGACGACCGCGTCGGGGTCCACGACCCTTCGGGCGCGCATTTCGTATTGCTCGCGCGCTCGCCCGAGGGATACCGCGCGCTCTCGACGATGCTCGGCGAGGCCCACCTGCGACGCGGAGAGAAAGGCGCGCCGCGCTTCCGCCTCGACGAGGTCGCGGGCTGCGCGCGCGAGTGGCTCGTGTTGAGCGGCTGTCGCAAGGGCGCGATGACGCGCGCCCTCATGGAGAGGGGCCCTCGCGCCGCCGAGCGTGAACTCGATCGTCTTTGCGCCGCCTTCGGTCGCGAGAACGTCGCGGTCGAGATCTGGGACCACGGCGCGCCCGACGACGTCGCGCGCAACGACGTCCTGGCCGAGCTGGCCGTTCGACACGACGTACTGCTCGTGGCGACGAACAACGTGCACTACGCCACGCCCGACGCCTTCGCGCGCGCCAACGTGCTCTCGGCCCTGCGCGCGCGCCAGAGCCTGGAGGAGATGGAGGGGTGGCTCAACGCGAGCCCGCTGGCGCACCTGCGCAGCGACGCCGAGCAGCGCCGACGCTTCGCGCGCTGGCCCGGGGTCGTCGACCAGGCCGGTGAACTCGCCACCGCGCTGGCCTTCGACCTTCGCCTGGTCGCGCCGAACCTGCCGCCCTTCTCGACGCCCGCGGGGATGGACGAGCAGTCCTACCTGGAAGTGATCGTGGAAGAGGGCGCGACGAAGCGTTACGGCACGCGCGAGAGCGAGCGCGTTGTGGGCGCGTGGCACCAGATCGATCACGAACTCGGTGTCATCAAGACCCTCGGCTTCGCCGGTTACTTCCTCACGGTCTGGGACATCACCGAGTTCTGTCGTCGCAACGACATCTACTGTCAGGGCCGCGGTTCGGCCGCGAACTCGGCGGTCTGTTTCTCGTTGGGTATCACGAACGCCGACGCGGTGAAGTTGAACCTGTTCTTCGAGCGATTCCTGTCCCCGGCGCGTGACGGCCCCCCGGACATCGACGTCGACATCGAGTCCGGTCGGCGCGAAGAGGTGATCCAGTACGTCTACGAGCGCTACGACCGGCGCCACGCGGCCCAGGTGGCCGCGGTCATCACGTACCGACCGCGCTCGGCGCTGCGCGACGTGGCGCGCGCCTTCGGTTACAACGAGGAACAGGCCAACGCGCTACGTGACAGCGTCGATCGCCACACCATGACCGCGAGTCCCGACGTGCCCGAGCTCGTCACGACCATGGCGAGCCAGATGCTCAATCGTCCGCGACACCTGGGCATCCATTCGGCCGGGATGGTGCTGTGCGATCGACCGGTGATCGAGGTCTGCCCGGTCGAGTGGGGTCGCATGCCCGGGCGCACGGTCCTGCAGTGGGACAAGGACGACTGCGCGGCGATCGGTCTCGTGAAGTTCGACCTGCTGGGCCTCGGCATGCTCGACGCGCTGCACCGCTGCGTCAAGCAGGTGGAGTCCTTCTACGACGTGACGATCGACCTCGGGGCGCTGCCCCAAGAGGACGCGGTCTACGACCTCTTGTGCGAGGCCGACACCGTCGGCGTCTTCCAGGTGGAGTCGCGCGCGCAGATGGCGACGCTGCCGCGCATCCAGCCGCGCACGTTCTACGACATCGTGATCGAGGTGGCGATCATTCGTCCCGGCCCGATCCAGGGCAACGCCGTCAACCCCTACATCCGTCGTCGTCGCGGTGACGAGCCGGTCGTGTACCTGCACCCGCGACTCGAGCCGATCCTTCGGCGCACGCTCGGCGTCCCACTCTTCCAGGAGCAACTGATGGAGATGGCCGTCGCGGTCGCCGGCTTCTCGCCGGCCGAGGCCGACGAACTGCGCCAGGCGATGGCCGCCAAGCGCTCGGAGTTGCGCATGATGAAACTCAAGAGCCGCTTCTATTCGGGCATGGCCGAGAACGGCATCACCGGTTCGGCGGCCGATCAACTCTTCGACGCGTTGGCCGCGTTTTCCAACTTCGGATTCCCCGAGTCGCACGCGGTCTCGTTCGCCCACCTCGTCTACTGCTCGGCGTGGCTGAAGGTGCACTACCCGGCGGCGTTCCTCGTGTCGATGCTGAACGCCCAGCCGCTCGGTTTCTGGTCCTCCCAGAGTTTGGTCGCCGACGCGCAGCGCCACGGCGTGCGCGTGCGACGACCCGACGTGAACCGCTCGGGCGTCGGGGCCTCGCTCGAGGGCGACCCCGACGATCCCGACGTGCGACTCGGTCTGGGGGACCTACGCACTATCGGCGAAGAGTTGGCGACGCGCGTTGTCGAGGGCGCTCCGTGGTGCGACTCTTCAGACCTCGTGCGTCGCGCTGGCCTGCAGCAACACCACCTCGAGGTGTTCGCTGCGGCCGGTGCGCTCGACTCGTTTGGCGCGACTCGCCGTGCGCTCGCGTGGTCGGCCGGTGCGGCCGCGCAGGGTACCCTCGATCGATTGCCCGGCGTGGTGACCGGTCTCAAAGCGCCAGCACTTCCGGCGACGAGCGAGATGGAACGGGTGGCCGATGACATGTGGTCGATGGGCCTGACGCCCGAGGCCACGGCGATTGCGTTGGTGCGCGATTATCTGAACGAACGCGGCGTGACACGCGCTGACGCATTGATTGGCGCCGAGGGTTCGCGGGTGCTCGTCGCCGGGGTAGTGACGCACCGCCAACATCCGGAAACCGCGAACGGCGCGGTCTTCATCAACCTGGAGGACGAAACGGGCCACGTCAACGTGATCTTCTCCAAGGGTGCGTGGGCTCGCTGGTCTGTCGTCGCTCGAAAGTCACCGGCGTTGATGATTCGCGGCACGCTGCAGCGCGGACAGGGGACCTTGGCGCTCACGGCCGAATCCGTCGAGTCACTGCGACTCGGCGCTACCACTCCGTCACGCGACTGGCACTAAAGGCATGTTCTGAAGCCTGCGTGCGGGTTCACGTCGGACCTCCGACACCAACAATCTCCGACTCCTTGAGTCCTACCTCACCGAGAAGGACATTCAGAGGTGGCGCGCCGATCACGGAGACCTCTAGATGGTCCGGGAAGACCGTGACCCACTCCAAGAACTCTTCCACCAAGACACGGCGCTCTGAGTCATCTGCGGCACTCCAGACGGTCCGTATGTCAAGGTTCGAAAGTACCTCGGCCACGCGCTCGAATCGCTGTTCCAGGTCACTTAGCGCCTGTGCTTCCGCAGCGCGCTGCGTTGCTTGGGACCGAGCCAATTCAATATCAACAAGGAGTCGATCTTCCTCTTCTTTGAAACCATCGGCGCTGATCTTGCCGCTGTAATGGAGTTGCAGCAGAGCCCTGCGATCTTCCGAGAGTCTCCCTAGGTCCACCGAGGAAGGCTCCGGGCGGTTCCCGCGCACCCCTCTGGGGTCCCCGCGGGTACCGCCCGCCATCCTCCGTCGAATGGCCTCTTGGAGTTCCGGATCGGAGCCGAGCAGTGACATGCCCAACACCGCCGCTCGGGAAAGTCCCTTCGTACTCCGCGCAGGTTGAGGGCATCCCTGACCGCGACTCCAACATCGATAGAACGTCGAACCCTGTCCGTTCTGTGCCACAGACATGCGATTGCGACACATTCCGCAACGCACTCGACTCGACAACACGTCACTTGCGGGTTGCACGCCCTTGGCCACTCCAACGTGCGCTGCCCGCCACTCATCTTCACTAACGATCGGCTTGTGCGAACCTGGATACCACACTCCATTGTGCAGGATGCGACCAAGATAGATTTCCGACTTGAGGATTGAAGACACAGTCGAATAGTTCAGGCCGGTCCTCTCGGAGATGATGCGATAACTGACACGCTCTCCGCGAAGCCGAAACGCTTCTTGAACCCGAACAGCATCAGCGTTCGGGACCAACGCGCCGTCGATCAAGTCATATCCAGTCTTGGGACGATTGATCCACCGACCTTCTTTGACCGCCCGCTCGTTTCCCATACGCACGTTCTCAGAGAGTTGTTCGCGGAAGTACTGCGCGAACGTTCCGAGAATGTTGTAGAACATGCGCCCCGACGCCGAAGACAGATCGAGATTTTCTGAAACCGAATGCAGCGCCACCCCAAGTTCACCAAAGCGGTTGGCGAGCAAGATCAAATCTCCGAGATTGCGCGACAGTCGATCGAGTCGCCACACGATCACGTGGCTCACGTGTCCCGCTTCGACCGCGGCCAGAAGTTCTTGGAGTCCAGGTCGCTTCATGTCTTTGCCGGACCGTCCCGGATCAGAAATAACGACGACCTCGCCAAGATCGCGCAACGTCGAGTAGGCGCGCAGCTTGTCACCCTGGCCCTCGATGCTGTACCCCTCTTCAGCCTGTTCCTCGGTCGAGACGCGGCAATATGCCAGTGTCAACATCGACTTCCCCTTTCGCCTTGGACTCATCATGCTCGGTCATTCGCAGCGCCACGTGTATGAAGATTTCCGCCACTCGGTCATAGTTGGGTTCTTGGTTCACGGCAGCCCAAATTTCCGGTGTTTGTCCTCGACGCGCTCACCGAACGAGACTCCGGTATCTCGCTCGCGTTGGCGCAGCGCATCTCTCAAGTGAGGGAGCATGTCGTCCAACGACGACGCTTCGGCGTACGCGCCAAAACTCGCTAGGTACCCCTCCAGCCCTGACATGATGCTCGCGACGCCGCCACGACGTTTTCCCAGGTACATCCGATTGAGACCGTGACTCCCTTCGCCAATCGTCGCCCGTTGGACGTACTCCCACTGCGACGAGATCGCCCAGCGCGACTTCGTTTCATCCAATCCAGGTACGCGATGAGTGAGCCAGTCATTGGTGAGATATGTCCACAGGGAACCAGCGGCGTCAAGAACATCTTCTGGACTCGTCAGACCGAATTCACGAAGCGCGGCGCCGGCCATTTCAAATTCGATCCGCAGGACGGACTTCGAAGGGTCAAACTTCTCACCCCAAATCATCTTCCAGTAGTGCTCGCCGTTCTCTTCGATACGAATCGTTTTGTCGTAAAGGCGAGCGTTGACGGTGCCGGTCTTGCGTTTGCCGAAGTTGAAGCCCGTGAAGACTTCATTCTCTTCGAACGTGATGAGCGATCTCGATCGACTCACGAACTCACGGCGCATGTCACCGTTGAGAGACCATCCCTGGAAGTCAGCGAAGAGGTCGAGTCGATTGACCGTCAGGAGTACCGCTCCCAATTCACCTTCGAAGTGGTCTCTGTACCACGCTACGACAGCGCGAGGTCCAAACCCTTGGAGAAATTCAGTGTGCGGTTGAACACGAATGACCGGGAGAAATTTACTTACGGTGAACCCGACACGTCCCCACGGATGGTCGAGGCAATAGCGGTACCTCTGCCAACTGTGCGGCTTTAACTGATATTCGACACCGTTGAAAAGGAATGGAACGGCCGCCTTTGAGCGATCTGCTTCTCCGCGCGCGACCTCCAATCGTCCGAGAAGTTCGCCGGGAATATTTGCTCTCCCCGATAGATAAAGAGCGTCGATTCCGGAGGCCAGTTCAACGAGTTCGGAATTCGAAAATTGAAAGTGGGGGCCAGATGATCTTTCGTTGCGTATGTCATCGGATTCACTCGAACGACATGGGACGTCAGAACAGAAAAGACGATTAAGGGGTTGAAATATTTGACCAGACACTTAAGACCTCGCGCAGAAAGTAGGGCCACCCCCCTCGGGAGATGCGTTCCGCGACCTTTTGCCTTACTGTGCAAGAAAATTAAATGAAGTGTGGTCTGAAAGATATATAAGTTAGAAAATTGACCCAAATAGAAAGAATATGAAAATTAAATGTGGCCCCGTCGCTGGGAACTACACAAGCGTAAGAGGCACCGACTCAACGTGTCAAGAGCAGTCGGAGAAGAATTCCGCGTGTGACCAGAAATCTGACAATGCAGTTTGCGGGTGCTGTGATACAAGAAGCGCACCCGCCAAGCCAATTGACGTGTCCAATGGCTTTAACAACTCCGAAGAAAGTGATGGACGAAACTATGGATGTGGTAGTTATGACGTCAACCATCATTCTCTCGCTATTGACTGCGGCATACGTTGTCCTTACGGCACGAATTTCCCGAGATACGTCTGCTGCAGCCGCCTCCGCGGAGAAGTCATCCATTGCGTCACAAATTGCGGCTGAAGCCGCCTCGAAGTCAGCACTTGTCGCAGAAGCGCAACTGCCGATCAGTTTCGAAATCTCGTGGGAGCGATTCCCGGACGGAAGAGTCTGGATCACGCTGCAATGCAACTCTTCAAGATTGGTGGTCTGGGACGTGAAGGCGACACTCTTCCCCATCGTTAGCAAGGAGAAAATGACGATTCGGCTTCCTGTTCTTGTTGAATTTCGCCCGCCCCGTTCTACCCACAATCATCAAGTCTGGCCAGAAGGCGTCACCGATGATTTTCCTCGAATCTTCGAATCCGGCGAGTCATCGAGCCTCGAGTGGCCAGATCCGGCCATCGGATTGTCCGATGACGGTTGTGCTGGACTGGCCTTCATTACTTTCTCGTTGACGCATGATTCAGAGCGCCGGACTGTGTCAATTACGACTGAGTCGGCGCCAGGGCTTGCCCGAGTTCTGAGCGATGCTCGAAATGTTCCGAAACTGGCGTTAGACCAGTAAGTGGGCCAATGATTCCATCGGTCCCCGTCGTCCCCGTTTGCAATATTCGTTGCATAATGGTCAAACCGTGACTCAAAATCCTCCGCGGGAAGACCGCGACATTGACCTTGCTCTAATCACTGGAGCAGGTGCAACAACCGCGATGGGTGAACCGCCATTCCCGCTGATGACTGATTGGCGGAAAAGGCTCCAATCTCACTTGTTCAATGAGGTGCCATCATTCTGCAACCTCGTGGGTCTCAATGAAGATATAGACGGTCCCGAATTTGAACGCAGACTCGGAGCATTTCTTCGAGAGGCACTTGAATACGTCAGTTCGGAAGATCTCATATTGCGCTCATTCGAATTGCCTTTTGTAACCTCCTCCATGAACACGCAAGCCATTTCAGATTGGCGGTGGCAATTCAGCAATGCGATCAATCGTCTTGTCGATGAGATCTACCAATCAAGTTTCAATGAGTTCGGACGAAACAATCTCTATTTAACGAAGCGAGCAGAGGAATCGTATGCCGCCTTATTGACCGCGATCGGTATTGTCCGCGACCAGTCCACATGGGCAATCGCTACGACCAATTACGATCACGTCGCTGAACTTACTTTGAACCAACTTGGTTACCACCCCATTTCAGGTGAAGAACGAGTCGCAAATCGTGGCGGAATGTTCCGACTCAATGCGAAACGACTCTCCGAATTCGCCAGTCCGTTCCATACTCCCGTATTGCATTTGCATGGCAGCGTGGGCTGGTTTCTCAGCAAAGACGGGCTTCCGTACGGGCTCGATTCTGTCGCCACTTATGAAGATTCCTTGGGCCTGCCCATCATTTTGCTTCCTGACCTCAGCAAGGACTATGGAACCATCCCACTAATAGTTGACATCTGGAAGGAGTTTCGTTCGGTACTGCGCAGGGCTCAATCTGTTTTCGTTTTAGGACACTCACTGAATGATCTCGAACTCCGGATAGCGCTGCGTGAAGATGTTGGCGACGGACGACGAATCGCAATATCAGCAGTGACACCGAATTCTGAGGGACTTATGCGCGATCAACAAGAGGAACGTCTTGCAATGGACTTAGGGCTGTCATCACGTCCAACGATTATTCCAATCGTTTTCGGAAATCAGATCGAGGAAACCACCGTAAGAGCGATTGCCGAATGGAAGCGCAGGATTCACACAATCTGATTCGCGCTCGTGACTTCCCTTTGAGGTCTCTTCCGCAATCCAATGGCCAATCCGCCATTCGGAGATTGTGCAGTTCAGCCCTCCGGCTCGTTCGTCCTATTGCCGCATGCGGCGCATCAAGACGTACAACCATAGAGCCACGAGCAATACAGCGCCTGAGAACACGTAGCCAATTGGGTTGAATCTCCCAGTGAAAAGCAGGAGAACACCGCTGGCGGTCAGCAAGAGAAAAGGTCGTTTCAGTCGGACCGCGAGTTCCTTTCTTGCGATCCCTTGCTGCTCTAAAGGAGTCGCGATTCCTTGCTCGCGTGCGTACCTCCTTCTGGTGAAGGACATGCACAGCAGTAGCGTCAGCGTTATGACGTACCAAACGGGCGTGACTATGAACCACTCTTTGGAGAACAAAATGATCAGGACGAAGAGGACTGCCCCGTCTGCGTACAGAAGAACGTAGAAGCCGCGTGCCTGACGACGCCTCTCTTTGGGCGAGATTGGACCGGGTTTAAGGAGTAGCGCAAAACGTTCACGGATTGACTGCACGATTTTTCAATTATTGCTTCCCTTCGGGCAGGGAGATTGAATCTTGTCCAGGGATTGTTACCATCGTTGATTCCACTGGCTGATTCGCCAGTCGGAGAATGTTGACGTCGGCCCTCCGACACCAACGCAGATTGTCTCCTTCATGTCCAATCGCCGTACGCGACGTCCGGCAATTCCCTCTTGTCCTCTCTGCTCAAGTCGACTCCGAGGACCGTCCTCAAGGCGATCGATTTTCTGATGAGATCGCGGATCCTACGACGATCAGAACTCGGTGATTAAATAAGCGGAGTGACACCAGCTACGCACGCTGAACAGATTGGTGACGTGCTGCGAGCAACCGTCGACGACGGTCAGCTTGTGGGTGTCGCCGCAACGGCCTGGTCTCGTTCAGAAGTCATCTTCGAGGGTGCGGTTGGCGACGCTGCACCCGGCAGCGCTATGCAGCCGGATTCCATTATGTTCGTCGCCTCGTTGACAAAAGCCGTGACGGCCGCAGCTGTGATGCAACTCGTGGAAAGTGGAACGCTCACGCTCGACCAGCCGGTCGGAGAGCTAGTTCCATATCTTGATGAGGTTCAGGTCTTAGTGGGCTTTGATGCGGAGGGTAATGCAATCTTGCGTGCCCCAACACGTCGCCTGACGCTCTTGCATCTACTCACGCATACTTCCGGCTTTGGATACTCCTCGACGGACGGCTCACTCGCACGTTACGTGAAATCGGTGCCTCAAACAGTAGAAGGATCACAGTCCGCTTTCGAGCTCCCGCTCGTATTCGACCCTGGGGAGCGGTGGGAATACGGCCTCGGACTCAATTGGGCGGGGCGGGTAGTTGAAGAGGCCTCCGGACAGCGCCTCGATGAGTATTTCAATGATCACATCTTCAGTCCTCTCGGCATGCCGGACACCAGTTTCTTGCCGAATCCCGCGCTACGCCAACGCGTCGCAGCTATTTACCAGCGAACCGAAGGTGCGCTCGTGCCCTATCCCATCGATCTCCCGACAGAGATGCCCGAGATGTTCGATGCTGGTGGCGGTTTGTATTCAACCGCCGTGGATTTTGCCCGCTTTACTCGGATGCTGCTCGGGGGAGGGACGCTCAATGCTGTTCGTGTGCTCGAGCCGTCAACAGTTGAACTGATGGCGCAGGACCATCTTGACGGCTTGCCAGTCACTGGATGGTCATCATTCAATCCAGTTATTACGAATGACGTTAGGTTGCTCGAGGGTCAAAATCCTGGTTGGGGACTCTCATTCCTCAGGAACACAACGGCTACGGCTGAAGGCCGTTCTGCCGGGAGCCTATTTTGGGGCGGAATCGCTAACTGTTACTACTGGATCGATCTAGACGCGGGAATCACGGGCGTATTCGCCACCCAAGTACTGCCGTTCTACGATTCGGGCGCCCTCAGCTCATTCGCATCATTCGAGCGGGCGGTGTACGGCGCGATGAGCAAGGCTGATCTCGGCAGTTCTAGTCGCCAGTGATTGGTGGCAGAACTGTTGCGTCGGGCCTCCGACACTAAGTGGTACAAGACTACTAAGAATGTTGTACAATATTGACATGGTGAAAATCTCCGTTAGCAAAGCGCGCGAAAAGTTGTCTGAGGTTGTTGAGATGTCGCATTCCGAACCGGTCGAGTTGGAGCACTACGGCCGACGGGCGGCGATCTTGATCAGTCCCGATCAGTACGACGTGATGCTCGAAGCGTACGAAGAGTCTCAAGACATTGCCGCATTCGACTTGGCGATGGCCGAAGCCGGAGACAACATTCCGTGGGAGCAAGTGAAGACTGATCTCGGCTGGTCGTGAGCGACTACCGGATTGAATTCCGACCAGCGGCACTTCGTGAGCTTCGCAGAATTGATCGTTCGACGCAGCCCCGAATTCGAGGGGCGATTTCGCTCTTGGCAAACGATCCCCGCCCTCCAGCCTCCAGGCCGCTACGCGGACGCGACGGCTATCGACTCCGGGTTGGTGACTATCGCATCATCTACACGATCAATGACAGAGTCCTTTTGATTGTGGTCGTCACCATCGGGCATCGACGAGACGTATATCAATGAGTCGCATTGCGAATCAGCGCCTTATTCTTTGACCCCTCGTTCTCTTCCACTTGTGGCTGATCGTGTCGCACTTTCGATCGCCTGTTCACGCGGTTTGAACGCCTCATACATCGCCTGGAAGTCATTGTCCCCGTGGCCACGTTCAATGGTCCTATCCATGCACTGAAGAAGTGCGGTCGGCAGCGTTGTGTCCAATCCAGCGTCTTGGGCTGTTTGGATGAGTTGCCTGACCCACGAGACGTGGGTGTACATTGTCGCGTGCCCTTCCGGGTAGATTCCCGACTCGATCCCTCTAGTGATCCACGCAACCGTGCTCTCATTGAACAGACCGCGTGCGTAAACAAGGAGATCCGATAGCGGTACCGACTCCGCTGCGCAAAGCGCCAGCGAGTGGTAAACGACGGCATAGCTCCCGTAGAACATCTCGAGCATTGCCATGTCGAGAGCGTTCGCTTTCCCGACTTCTGCACCCACGAAAACGGATTGACCGGCCAGAACTTGAAGCAACGTATGATTTTGCTCGTACGTACCGGGTGAACCGGCGTAAAGAATCTGCGTATTGGGTTTGCCGATTCCGGATGGAGGTCCAACAATCACGCCGTCGAGGTAGGAGATCACATGCGCGTCGGCCCACGCCGCCAGAAGACGGGCCGCTTCGGGAGTGCCGGTCGTCAATTGAATGACCAATTTCCCATTCAGGGATGCTTGCGTCTCTGGGTTGCGCAGTAGCGAATTGGCTTCATCATAGGTAAGAAGGCAGAGAACGATCACCTCGCTGTTCGTGCATGCTTCCAACACAGATGGGGCAATGGTGGCAGAATCCTTGAACTTGTTCGCTTTCTCGGTCGAGCGGTTCCAAACGGTCACGGGGTAGCCACTCGCTACAAACGCTTGCGCCAAGGAGGATCCCATCAGTCCCAACCCGAGCACGGAAACGGAGTGTTCTGTTACGGCCATGTCTGAGACTATCTAGCCAGCGGAGCGATTCGGACCGTTGATCAGCCGCCAATGAAAGGTTGCAGAACTGTTGCGTCGGGCCTCCGACACCATCTCAGAAACTATGAACCTTCGGACCGCCTCCGACACCAGACCCTGTGTAAGAACAACGCCGCAAGAGCTACCTGCGATGCGACTTACCTTGATTGCACTCGTACCACCCTCACTTCGACTTACAGAAGTTCAGCCAGTAGATCCTCCAGCTGGTCGAAACTTGTCTGCATACCGCTGAGGTCACCTTGGAAGTGATCGCCGAGGCTCGCGCCATCCTTGAATTTCAAGACAGTTGTCAAAGTCGTGATGCCATCGACTTCTGTCAGGGTCGTGGTCTCCACCGCCTCATCATTTGGCCACCCCTCAAACAGCCAGGTCGCCACTATCCGTGTCGGCCGTTCGATTTCTAAGAAAGTGCCTCGGAACGAGCACTCTTTGTCGCCCGGGGCGTACCACGCGTAGTGATACGCCCCGCCCACACGCAGATCGATCTCGCAAATATGGAGGGGATTCGGATCCGGGCTGAAGTGCGCTCGTATGTGCTCGGGCTTCGTCAGTGCGTCAAACACGAGCGACATCGGCGCGTCGAACTTGCGTTGTGTCTTTACCTCGCAGTCTCTGACTATCTCGGTCGTCGCCGATCCATGTCGGTCTACTCTCATGATTCTCCTTGTTCTTCGTTGCTTGTTCTACGTTCTGGGCGCTGAATCTCAATGAGGTAGTTGTCCAAACGGTCGAGTCGTTCGTTCAACATGAGTTCGTACTTCGCAACCCAATCGTGTAGCGGCCTCAGGCACGCAGGATTCAGGCGGTAAAGACGACGACGTCCGACCGCACGGCACTGGACTAGACCGACTTGGCTGAGGACTCGAAGATGTTTGGAGACCTGTGGCTGGGAGATTTCGAGATCGTTTACGATCGCCCCAACCGGCATCTCTCCGCCGACCAGCAAGTCGAGGATCTCGCGACGATGTGGGTCGGCAATCGCGTTGAAGATGTCCGGAGTGGCCGGCGAACGAGCCATTTCATAATTATATGTCGAAATAGGAATATGTCAAGGGCCGGGGATAACGGCGCGAACGTCAGTTTTCACGCTTCATTTGCCGGACCGGTTTCGAATGCAAGGTGGCAGAACTATTGCGTCGGGGCCTCCGACACCTTCTAAGACGTTTGTAGCTTCAACTCACGTCACACGTTTTGCGCCGTACTCATGGCTGAAGTGCGACGATGGGCACGACGTCGGGCGGAGCGTTGAGCTCAATGCCGATGTCCTGAAGAACAGGGATGAGTTGTGCGAGAAAGGATTCCCACGCTTCCTGGCTCTCCCAGATGTCAAAGACTCCGAGGCTTCCGTTCTCACCAAACACGGCGTGAATCTTCATTGCCGATTCGTCAACGCCAGCTTCTTCTAGGCGTCGTCGTCCCTCGTCATGCATCGCCTTAGTCATGTTCTTGGTCGATATATATATTCCAATCATTCGAGTCGCCTTTCGCCGAAAATATCCCGCAATTGTGCCATAACCAAGTTTCGGCGTCCACCAAGATGTTCAGCGGCCGAGTTGATCACCGAAGTCTCCAGTGCGAGGTTGCAGAACTGTTGCGTCGGGCCATCGTCAGCATTCGAGATGCGGTTCAAGAAATGACCCGAGATATCTCAGTACTCGGGCGGAATCGAACCTCTGACCAATGGCGTCAATCGCAGGATGAATCCGGCGAAGCAGGAGTTAATCGGACCGCAGCCATCGTGCCTATTTGAGACCAGTGCAACGGAAAATGCACGCGCCGGATCAACCGAGGGAAACGCACCGCTATTTCGCTCATTTCACACCGCGCTCCGTGTGGACGTCGGCCCCCCGACACCAAGAATCGTCGGCGCTTGAGATCCATGTGCATCGAACTGCTCAATCGTGTCGGTGCGCGCGTTCTTTTGTGCGGTTGTCGTCCTATCGTAATCAAATGAACCGCCGGCCGAGAAGCCCGAACTCGTCGCCTACAGACGTGCCCGTCGACAGCTCACCAACGTTTCGTCGAAGTTGGCGATTTCAACTTCAGGTCGTTGGTCTCGTCATTGTCTTGGTCGCCTCTTGCATGGTGATGAACATCCACGTTGACGCAGACGCCAGTCCCAACCACGCCGCTGCGTACGGGGCGAGCGCGTTGCGCGTACGGGGCCTGAATGGTCACCCGTACGGAGTGCGTACAGCAGTCCGCATTCTCACGTTCAATGGCTCGGAGTACTCGCTGGAGACAGACCTTGCGAACCACGAAATCGATGGCGGATTGGAGACCCCGAGCTCCATGTGTCGAAGCACGGTCGGGTGCGTGGCGGCGATTAATGGAGATTATTACAACGTGACTCCTAAAGGACCCGATCCGGGAGACGAGGTCGGAGGGGTGATTCAAGACTGTGTTCTCTTGCATACTCCCGAGATCGCCCATCAACAAGCAGATCTTGACGGGCAAGAGGTTAGCGATGGTCTCGACTGGGGTGTGAGCGTTGACGTCAACGGTGTCATTGTTCCAATCAACTCCGTCAACCAGGAACTTCCAATGAGATATTCCGGCGTGAGTCTTCCACTTTCGGGGAACTTACTTTTCACCAGGCCATTCGAACTTCGGACCCCATCGGCGAAGGACCGACTCACTTACCAGTTCGTTCAAGTGAACATGACCACGACTACAACGACAAGTACGACCACGACCGCGACCGCTGCAGCGACCACGACTACGACCATGACCGCGATTCCCTTCATCAGTCCGCCGGTCAGTCCAACCACGATCAACACGACAACTGAACTTGAGTTAGTGGCTCAGACTACGGACGCCATACGAGTAAGAGCCGGCTACGTCGATATTTCCGCCCCCGCGGGATCGCCGTTCGCGCAACTTAATGCGGGCGACACCGTCACCATGACCACGACCTCTACGGCGGGGTGCAACGACATCGGGGGACATCCGATCCTGATCAATCACGGCGAAGTGGTGCCGGTGAGCGCGGCCGACACGTACATGGCTCAGAAGTACGCGCGCACAGTGATCGGTTGGACGGCATCGGGCGAGACCATCGTGGTGATCGTCGCCGGAACGGACGGTACGTCAGGTGCCACGGGACACGAGTTGGTGAAACTGCTCGAGTCACTTCACGTCGTCACGGCGCTCAATCTGGATGGTGGTGACTCCACCTCGCTCTACGCTGATGGTCATATCACCTATCACGCTGGTCGAGGCGAAAGACCGGTCTCCACGGGAATTCTCGTAGTACGGAATCCCTAGACAGCTCGCCGGTCACGAGACATCCCTTCCAAATTTATTGACCAGTCGGCTCTACCGGTCGCCAATGAAGGGTTGCAAAACTGTTGCGACGGGCCTTTGACACCAGTTAGGTATCGAACTGGATTGCTGGGCCTGGCAATGACGATGGCGTTGGTACAGTCATGTAACTGTCGTCCACATGGGGCCCTCGTGAGATATTTCATGTTTGTTTGCCGGGATCCTTCGATCGAGCTATCAACCGAAGAGAAGGAACTGATGCCCGGTTGGGTGACTTCGTGGGTCGATGAGATGCTGGCCCGCGGGGTGAGGTTGCAGGGAGATGTCCTAGGTTCACCTGACGACGCCAGAACGATACGTGTGCGAAACGGCGAGGTGCGGACCTCGCTAGGCGCGTTTGCGACGACGCGAGAGGCCATAACTGGCTTCAACGTCTTGGAGTGTCGTGACATGCACGAGGCAATTGAGGTTTCGACGAAGCATCCCATCGCTCGATTTGGTGCCATTGAGCTTCGCCCCATCAATTGAGCGGGCGCCAGGTGGCCATGTTCGATTGTCGAATATCGTGTTGCGGTATGAAGGACATTTTGCGTGGCTACTTGCAGACGGCGCGGGACGCAGTCATTTGGAAACTGAACGGCCTATCCGAATATGACGTTCGTCGCCCGCTCGTGCCGAGCGGGACCAACCTCCTCGGAATCGTCAAGCACTTGACCTGCGTCGAACTTGGCTACTTCGGCCCTGTCTTCGCGCGGCCCATGGGCCAGCCCAATCTCTGGTTCGAAGACGGAGCAGAAGACAACGTCGACCTCTTCGTGCGAGCGGACGAAACGAGAGAAGACATTATCGGGAACTATCGCACGGCGTGCGAAACGTCGAACGCGACCATCGAGGCCCTTGACCTTGATGCGCCGGGCACCGTGCCCTGGTGGGGTGATCAACCCGTCACCCTTCACCACGTTCTCGTTCACGTCATCGCAGAGACATTCCGCCACGCCGGTCACGCGGACCTTGCTCGGGAGCTCGTTGATGGATCGATCGGCTACGCCGAGGATGACAGTAATGTCCCTGAGCACGACGTCGAGTGGTGGCGGGCATACCGCGACCGCGTTGAGCGCGAAGCCAGTCAAGCCGCGAGCTAACCCCAGACTGCCTCGATGACGAAGGTTCGCATCATCGATTGTCGAGACCGAGAGAGGGCGGATGGCCATCGGCCAGTGCAGCTGGCGGATCTGTCACGTCGAACCTTCCGCAGCGCCACGCCGCGACAATATTCGAAGACCGGTCATCAATAGACCCATCACTCGTAGAGTGACTCGGTGGATCGGATCCTTCAACCTCGAGATCTGATCGACGCCATCGGTGATGCTTTGAACGCCAAGGATGCCCAGACCTTTGGGGAACTGTTCTCCGAAGATGCAGTCTTCATCAACGTACGCGGCGCACAGATGCGTGGCCGACGGGCAATCACTGAGGGGCACGCCGTTTCGTTCACCGGACCGCTGGCGGGAAGCACCTTCGACTTTGACTCCGTTGCGGAGTTGCGCGTTTCTGACGACGTGACGGTCATCGTGGCGCATTGCCTGAGAGGGCGGCGTGAGGATGCATCAGCGGACACCGGCCCGATCATGGGTACGATCCTTCAACTTGTGGCACGGCGGTCCTCGAGCGGTTGGGAGGCGGTCGCCGCTTCAAACGTTCCCGAGCTGCCCCGATAGGTCGACCCAACCTGATCGTGGGAGCGGTTGACTACGTGGTCAGAAGGATCGCCAGTTCGACCGTCCACCTCGTCTTGCGCGGTTCGGCCACCGGGTCCGTCCAGAATGCCTCGTAGCGACACGCAAACTCATCACCGTCGGGGCCGGTTCGATGGTCGAGCACCAAGTCGTTGTCACGTGCCCAATCCTGCAACGCCTGGTTCGCTCTACGGGCGTGGTCTCGGTACTTCATCACCGCGTAGCGTCCCGCGGTCATCGAGCCGGTTCGGAGCCTCGGGTGGTCGATGTGCGCGGGTCGAGTCGTGAAGTATCCGGCTTCCAGGTCCATTGGTCCGTCCATGTCGATCACGTGCAGTCGGAGGAAGCCGTAGCCGACGGTCTCGATTGCGGCCTCCTTGATCTCGGCGCGCGCCTCTGCCAAGAGACCGTCTCGGACCGCCAACATCCCCCGAAAGGGCGTGACGACGCGAATCCCCACGTACGGAATGGCGGGCCGCTGCTCGACTCTTGCGGGTTCGACGATCTCCACCCGAACGACCGTATACGACGGAGCCATCCAGTGAGTGGTTCGAACTCCCGACGCAGATTTCAGTCCGGCGGTGCGCGGTCGCAGATGGGTTGCGGCGGACCTTAGACCTTACGAAATCTCACACTTTGATTGCGGATGAACTACTGTCATCGAAAGTTCCGCGAGGGCTGTCATACCATTGAATCGGAGGGTCGGGATGATCCGAATAGTCTCAGTTGCCGTGGCGACGGCCATGAGCGCAAGGCCATCTCTCCGACGAACGATCGCGAGATGACGTGACGCGAGACATCGTGAGTACAGGCGACGCGCCGGCGTCGCCTTTCTACAGCCAGGCTGTGAAAGCCGCTGGACTCGTCTTCGTATCGGGCCAGGCCGGTCAGGATCCGCGAACCGGCCTATTCGCCGGAACGACGATCAGGGAACAGACCCACCAGAGCTTGAAGAACGTCCAGGCAATCCTTAAAGCAGCCGGCAGCTCTATGGACAAGATCGTGAGCGCCACGTTCATCTTGCGCAATCCAGAGGACTTTGCCGGTCTGAACGAAGAGTGGAAATCCTGGTTTCATGACGACCCGCCCGCACGCCAAGGTGCTCAGTTGCCGGTGGACGTGCATGGCCTCCTCGTGTCAATTGCGGTGATCGCTCTGGAGTGACGAGGCGCGAACCATTCCGAGGGCCGTACAGTTCAACGATGTTTCCCCTGCCCGCACGCTTTGGCCAGTCCGGAATCGGCTGTCATCAGTGACCGGGGGCAGCACTGCCGCCTCGGGACATGCCTGCGAACGACCGTGGCGCGGCGAATAAACGCGTCTACGGGTACTGCGAAACGGCGCTGATGGCGGCGGTCGCGGCGTGTTCGGCGGCCAACCTGGCGCCTTTGGCCAGGCGAGCTAACGCCGGCATTCGTCCGGGGTGTGTGACGAGGAACGCGGCGATCTTCTTGATGTTGAACGTACCGTCACCGTTAATGAGATGGAATACGTCGTCGTCAAGGCTGTGCTCCGTCGCTCGATCGCTGATGGATCGAAAGACGGACCAGGCAATGTTGCGGCGTTGACAGATCGCAGCAATGGCGGCCGTTTCCATGTCGAGCGCGACAACACCCTTGGCCCGTAAACGGGCGATGGCCTCGAGGTCCGTGATGAGAACGTCGGACGTCCACAGGATTCCCGTCGGACTGCCTCCACCGAACCGCGTGGGCCGGAACTCGGCACCGTCGGTGCCGCGAACGACCAGCGCCGGCGTGATGAGCGCGCCAATCGGTGTGTCGTCGGCGATCGCCCCCGCGATGCCGACCACGACGACGTGTTTGACGTCAATGGCATCGATGAGGCGCTCGATCCCTTCAGCGGCGAGGGCGCGGCCGATGCCGGTGACGATTCCCACCACGGGGCGACCGCCGAGGGAGCCGGCGTAGACCTCGAGTGATCCGTGGACGGTCTTCTCGAGAGCCAGCTTCCGCTGGAGCGGAATGATCTCCATCGGCATCGCACAGACGAACGCGACACGTTTCAGCACGCAGGACCGATCAATGTCACCAACCGTCCGGTTCTTCCCTCGAACCACTGAGGATCGCTGTAGTGCACGACTTGCGCAGTCCCGGCGGTCAGCGGCGGCGGCGGTAGTGGAGCACGACGACGCCGTTGGTGCCCGGTTGGCAGGACAGGAGCTCGAGCGGTTTGGACTCTCCCACCACGTCGAGATCGAACTCTCGCGTGCCCTGACCCGACAGTAACGGGAAGACCGTGATTCGGAACTCGTCGATCAGGTCGTGGTGCAGCAGGGTCCGGGTGATCCCGCTGCGTCCGGTCACGATCATGTAGCCGTCACCTTCGCTCTTCAGTTTCTCGACCTCGGTGACGACGTCGCCGCGATTGATCGTCGTGCGCTCCCAGTCAGCTGATGGGAGGGTTCGCGAGAAGACAACCTTGTCGGTCTGTGCGTAGATGGGGGCGAAGGGGTGATCGGCCGAGGTCTTGCCTTGGAAGTGCTCGGCGAACTCCTCGTAGAGGTCACGACCCATGAGATACAGGTCGGCCCCCGCCAGGAACGCCAGGATGGCCTCTTCTTCGGCGGGGTCGTCGGGGAGGCCACTGATGAAGCGAAAGTCGTCCGTGTCGTCCTTCGTCGATACGGCGTTCACCGACAACACGTAGGTCATCGAGATCAACGTGCGCACGTGCGGGCTCCTCGTCTTCGTGCCCGCCGGCTCGGCGAGGCGGAAACGTCAATGTAGTTCGCCATTGTTCGCACGTCCAACGACCTACCGGACTGCGGCAAACACGTCACGACGTGCGGCCTCGGCCGACCCAGGTACTACCACTCGGAGCGGACTGCGGATCAGTCGTCCGCGTCGACGATGGACGACAGAATGCGGCGGGCCAGTGCGTCTGGCGGCGTGGACGTCGTGTCGACCGTCAGGTTGTAGGTCATCTCGTCGTGCACGACGGCGGACGTGCCCGAGGCGAAGCCGAGGCGCCGATCGCCCCGAGCATGCTCACGACGAACGAGTTCGTCGATGTCACACGTCACGCCGACCCAATAGGCGGTCGTGAGGGTGCTGCGCGCCTGCTCGCGGAGCGTCGAGTCCAAGATGACGTGGTCGATGACGAGGTCGATTCCCTCGGCGTTCATCGCGGCCCACGACTCGTGGGCCACTTTCATGACGTTGTGGAACTCATCCCCGTACTCCGGGACCCATGATGGCGCCGGACCCCTGCCGGCCACGATACGCATGCCAGAGGGTCGTGCCGGCGATCCGTCGCTGCCTGGCACGGTGACGTGGGAACTCGGCCATCCGCCGATGAACACGTCGAGGCCCGACGCGAAGAGTGGTCGAGGCCAGAGCTCTTGCAGCGCGGTGATGATGGATGACTTTCCAGAACTACTTGGCCCGTTGAGCACGATCAGCGTCGCCGACATCCGTCAATCCTGAACGACCGGTCGACAGTTGTCAATCGCGAGGGTTCGCCGACCGGTCCGTGGTGAGGGCCGGCGAGATCTGCCAACCCTCCGAGGCATCGAAGCGAACGTCAAGCGCGAGAAAGGTCGTCACCGAATCTGACGACAGCATCGACGAGACCGTCGACGTCTTCGCGCGTCGTTCGAGGATTGATGAAGCACGGTCGAAGACCGAAGGAGCCGTTCACCACTGTGGCGCTCGGCAGGTACGGCGTCTCTCGGAGGAGACGCCGATGCACCTGCTCATTGAGGGAATCCAGGTCCGCGAATCCGACGCGGCGATAACGGAAACAGCAGATGGAGAGAACTGGTTCCGCCAACAGCTCAAGGTGTTCGTGCTCGCGGACCGCGGCCGCGAGTTGGCGCGCGAAGTCATTGTCGCGGATGACCCGGCGCGTGACGCCACTGCGACCGAGTTCGCGCAGGATGCTCCAGACGACGACGCCGCGCGCGGGCGACGAGAGTTCGACGCCGAAATCGGCGTAGGGAATGCCCATCGATTCAAGTGAGGACTGGGCGTCGTGAGGATCGATGAACGAACCCTCCAAGTAGTCCGCGGGCTCTTGGGTGAAGGCTCGATGCAGGATCGTTCGATCGCGCACGAACGTGGCGGCGATGCCGGTCGGTGCACCGAGCCACTTGTGCGGATCGACGATGACCGAGTCCGCCAGTTCCAGCCCGTCATAGAAGTGCCGCACGCGGTCGTCGAGGATGCCCGGTAGTCCGTACGCGCCGTCGACGTGGAACCACGCGCCGTGCTGACGGGCCAGTTCGCCACATTCGCGAAGCGGATCGATCGCGCCGGTATTGGTGGTGCCGGCCGTGGCGACCACGGCGAGAGGGACGACACCGTTCCGGGCATCATCGTCGAGCGCGCGCGCCAGTGCCGACAGGTCAAGTCGCTGTCGCTCGTCGGCGGGGATGAGTCGGACGCTGCGGCGGCCCAGGCCGAGGACCCCGGCGGCACGCAAGATCGTGTGGTGCGACTCCTCAGAGGCGTAGATGGCGGTGCGCGCGGCACCTAGTCCGTCGGCCGCTGAGTCGATGCCTTGTTGCTCGAGTGACCACTGGCGGGCGGCGCCCAACGCCACAAGATTCGCCACCGAACCACCACTCGAGTACACGCCCTTCATGTGTTGCCCGAGACCGCACAGCTGAGCGAGCCACTCGAGCGAGAGTTCCTCGAGGTAATTGAACGCCGTAAGCGTGTAGCGCTGTGGCGACGCGACGATGGCCGCGAGCGACGCGGCGGAACCCACCGCGCCTGGTTCGGTCGTGATCCACCCCCAGAAGCCCGGTTCGTTGATGCGAGCGCCGTTGGGGATGACGTCGCGCACCAGTTCGTCGATCACGCCGATGCCACCGATGCCGCCATCTGGCAACGCTCGTTCGAGGGCCGCCATCCACTCGTCACGTCTCGTCATCGGGTCAACGTGCTCGCCGTGCAAAAACGCATCGAGGGCGTGACTGACACGCTCGACGAAGACGCCGCGATCGTCGGCGTCGGATGGTGGTGCCACGACCTTGATGTTACCGAGGGGGTGTTCGCTGCCGCGGCAATCTAGCGGCGTCTTACATCTCGCTGATCTTTATGACGTCAAGGTTGCGGAACTTGCGACTCTCCCCGGTCATGGCGATCATCCGCTCGGCGAATTCATTGGTCCGGGGGTCATTGGAGTTCTCCATCGCCGCGTCGTAAAAAGGAAATTCTACGATCTGAAGATACGTCCCGGGATGGTCGCGATCGACGCACAACGTCGCCCGAGTCGCCGTCCGCCAGTCAGTGGACTCCTCTTCCCATCGATCGACCTCCGCGAGGAAGAGGTCAATGTCGTCAGTTTCGAACTCAATTACTTGAACGAATTTCATGATGACTCCTCCAATACTTCGACGATGGCCGAACCATAGTGCAGGTCACAACGTGTGGCAGGGTCCGTCTTCTGTGACGAATTGTGGAGATGCTTTGACGTGTGGCCCACCAGGAGGGTCTCTTCAACCGTCAGCCGTTTGACCACCGACGGCACGTGCGAATCGCGTGTTCCGTCGACGGAGAGTGGTCCCTTCCGGAGGGCGCCGACGTTGAGCGAACCGAGAGACGTGTGTTCGCCGACGAGCACGCTCCGGGAAGTGTCACGAGACGCTCACGCCGTTCGGTGTTCGTCGTGTCGCGCATGGATCGACCAGGAGCTCGTCCACTTCGAGGAATCTCTGTATATTGCGATGATGTCGGAGATCCATGCGGTTGACCTGATCATCGTCGGTGGTGGTATCGCCGGTTCGACAATGGCGCTCGTGATGTCGCGAGCGGGCTATTCGTGCGTCGTGCTCGAGCGGACGACGACGTTCCCCGATCGCACGAGGGGGGAGTGGCTCGCGCCCTGGGGCGTGCTCGAGGCACGCCGGATCGGCGTCGAGGCCGAACTGAGCGCGGCGCGCGGCCACGTAATCCGTCGACACGTGAGTTACGAGCCCGAGAAGTCACGCGAGCAGGCGGAATCAGAGGTACTCGACCTCTCGAGGATGGTGCCAGATGTCGAAGGTCCGATGACCCAACGTCATCCCGACGCCTGTCAGACGCTCCTCGACGCCGCCCGGCTCGCGGGCGCGAACTGCGTACGAGGTGTCGAGGACGTCGTCGTCACCACCGACGCGACGATGCAGCACGTCGCATTCAAGGTCGACGGGAAGGTCCACGAGGTGCGAGGTCGCCTGATCGTGGCCGCGGACGGACGCCAATCGGTGGTGCGACGACAACTGGGCGTTGAGTTGCACAACGACGAACCCCACCATCTCTTCACGGGGCTACTGGTGGACGACGCCGACGACTTCCCGGACGATCTCCAGGTGATCGGAACGACGCAGGACGTGCACTATCTGGCGTTCCCTCAGGGTTCGGGACGGATTCGGCTCTACCTCGGTTTCCCGTTCTCCGATCGCCACCGCTACACCGGGGAGGCGGGCGTGCGCAATTTTCTCGCCGCGTTCGACACGCCCAGTTTTCCGTACACCGACGCGATACTCAATTCCACGCCGATCAGCCCGCACGCGTCCTACGCCAATGAGGATTCCTGGGTGGATGAGCCGTTCACGCCCGGTGTCGTGTTCGTCGGTGACGCTGCCGGTTGGAACGACCCGATCAACGGCCAGGGCCTCTCGATCGCACTCCGTGACGTTCGGATCGTCACGGAGGCCCTGCAATCCACGAGCAGCTGGAGTCCGGCTCTCTTCATGGACTTCGCCAACGAACGCCGGGAGCGGATGAGCAACCTCCGCTTTGCCGGGAAGGTCTCGTCGAAGCTCAAGAACGAATTCGGCCCCGACGCGGTTAAGGCCCGCGTCCGGGCCCAGGCTCGCATGACCGAACAGCCGATGCTGGGTCTGGCCCAGGCGATTATCATGATCGGTCCGGAGCACGCGCCGGAAGGATTCCTGGGGCCGAGCACCTGGGACGCACTGTTCGCGTAGCGGTCGTACCGACCCCTCGTTCTCCCGCGCGCGAAACACACGTTCGCCCTACAGCGGTGATGACGTGCAACCTCGGCTCCACGAATCGAAGAGTTGGGGCACTGACGACACGGAGAGGTAACAGACTCTGACGTGGCAACGAGCGACACGCGACGAATTCGCGAACTCTTCACCGAGCAGGTCCGTCGAGGGACGGCGAGTGATGGTGTCAGTGAGGTCGCGGTGACCGCGGAGGTCGTTCGATGGTCGGCGAGCGGTGACGCGGGCTGGTCGGAGATCTCGTGGTCGAACCTCGACGAGGAAGATGCTGACCGGGTCATCGCCGAACAGGTGCAGCACTTCGCGTCGATCGGCCAGCGGTTTGTGTGGAGGGTCTATGACGGCGATCGTCCGAGCGATCTCCGCACGCGACTGGAACTGGCCGGGTTGACGCACGACGGCACGTCGGAGTTGATGATCGCACGCGCACTCGACATTGCCGGTCACGTGGACCTTCCGGATGATGTCGTACTCGTCCAGGCGAACGAACCCGTGGGGATCGGCCAGTTCATTGACGTTCACGAGCGAGTGTTCGAGAAAGACCAGTCGACCCTGCACCGAATGCTGCTGTCCCAGCGAACGCACCATCCCCAATGGAACGAGCTCCTCGTGGCGAAGGCGAGCGGCGAACCGGTCGCCTCGGCGCGCGTGCAGTTCCTACCCGACACCGACTTCGCGGGCCTCTGGGGCGGCAGCACCGTTGTGCAATGGCGAGGGAAGGGGCTCTTCCGGGCAATGGTCGCGCGCCGAGCGCAGTTCGCGATCGATCGGGGCTATACGTATCTCTACGTCGTCGCGTCGAGTCGCAGTCGACCGATCCTGGAACGGCTCTCCTTTGCGTCATTCGGGTCGGTAGCGACGTTCGGTTGGAAACCGGCGTCGCGGGAGTGACGGTCCGGCGTCGCGACGGGGAACGTGCGAGCCGCCAACGTCGGAGTGGCCGCTCGTGGATAGTGTGACCACCGGATGAGATCGATCGCCACCCTCGTGGTTCTCGGCGGCTACTCCTGGCTCACGGCCAGCGTCGCCCCGTTCACCGCCACCTCCTACGTTCTGGTGGCGATTCCCTGCGCGGTCGTGGTCGTCGCGTACGCGGTCGGGGGAGGGTTCACGAGCGCACGTGTCGACGTCCGTGCGTCCTACGAAGAGGGTTCTTCTCACGTGACCCTGGCGAGTGTCGTCCCCTGGATTGCGCTACTCCTTGCCGTCGTCGTCGTGGAACTACTCGGCCTCGCGCTCGGCGGACGGTCCACGAGCGTGCCGACCCTCAGTACGACGATCGATCATTTGCTCGCCCATCAGTGGGAGCGCGCTCTCGTCTGCCTCGCGTGGCTCGTGGTCGGTGTGGCCTCTCTACGGCGACTTCGACGATCGATCACCGCCGGGAGGTCGTGAATGTTGGTCACCGCGATCTGGATTGCACTGCTGGTACTCGCCGTTCTCACCGACGCCGTCGGTCGTCGTCGAACGCCTCGTGTGGCGACACTCAGTCAAACGTTGAATTTCATCAGCCGGCGCGTCCCCGGTCGAGTAATCCTCATCCTCGTGTGGGTCTTCATTGGGTTCCATCTGTTCTCCCGTTACACGATTCCGCATTCCTAACCGGAGCGTTCGTGCCGGGTACGCCGTCCGGCATTGACACAAAGCGAACGTCGCGTCGCGCGGTGCTGGTCCAACGACGGCGAGCGGGGGATTCGCCAATCTGCTATCAATGACCTTCACGGTGCCGGCGAGATGTCCGTCGGAAATGGCCACCGCCGACAGATGATGGGACGAACATGCAAAAGGTCACGCTGGTCTTCAAGTGCAATCCGGGGATGGGAGCGGACCTATTGAACGTGTTCTCGAGCGCCCTCGCGGACACCCGTGCCTTCGACGGGTGCGTCTCGGTCGAGACCTTCGTCGACGCCGACCACCCGGACACGGTCGTCCTCATCGAGGAGTGGGACTCCAAGGCGCAGCAGGAGGCCTACCTGAACTGGCGGATCGAGAACGGCATGATCGACATGCTCGGGCCCGTGCTGGCCGAACCCCTCGAGATGCGCTACCTCGAGGCGCACCCGGCCTAGTACCGAGCAGCGGCCACGACGTAGTGCGGCACTGGGGCCGAGCGACCCGGGCTGTTCGTCGTGCCCCGTTGTGCGAGAGTCCGACTATGGAATTCGATCCGCTGGCGTTCCAGGGCACTGCGGAGTACTACGCGATTGGACGACCGCCGTACGCTGAGCGGTTCGCCGACACGCTGACGCGAGAACTCGGGTTGGACGGCACCGGACAACTCCTTGACGTGGGTTGCGGACCGGGCGTGTTGGTCCTGCGGCTGGCGGGGCTCTTCGAGCGTGTGGTGGGACTCGATTCCGAGGTCGGCATGTTGCGAGAGGGTGAGCGACGATGACGCGACGCCGACATTGAAAACGTGCGGTGGGTGCTCGGCGTCGCGGAGGACCTCGCTGCGCTGGACGTGCGTGCGTGTCGCACCGTCACGTTCGGACAGTCGTTTCATCGCGTCCGACGAGCGGAGGTCGCGGAGATCGTCTACGACCTCTTGGAACCGGGTGGTTCGCTCGTGTTGATCTCGCACGCCGTCGACGGACGTCCCCGACCCGTCGGCCCGGATCTCCCAACCATCCCGCACGACGAGATCCGCGAACTCATCGCGTCGTTCGTGGGTGACGACTGTCCGTCGCCACTTCGCCACGTGGAAGGAGGGGCTGCCGGCACGCTTCGAGGACACCTTGCGCGAGACTCGGTTCGGCGGCTCACGCACGATCTACGCGACCGGACGAACGGACCTCGTGCGAGACATCGAGACCGTCGTGGCGTACTACTACTCCATGTCGTACGGCACGCCTCGACAGTTCGGCGACCGCCGCGCCGCGTACGACGAGCAGCTACGTCGACTGCTCGTCGAGCGCTCCGCGAACGGGCTCTTCTGGGACTGGCCGGGGGACACTGAACTCGTCATCGCGACGAAATCGCGCTGAGCGTTCGTTGTTTTGTCAACTCGGGACCCCGCTCGTCACGCACGTCTGGACGTCGCACCCACGTGAACGCGTTGTCGCCGCAGCGACGCCGACAACGCGGCGTCGGACTCGGTCCCCGTGCGGCCGTCCGTTTTCGTTCACCGGCGTAGGGACCTTTGTCACAATTCACGCGCCGAGAGGCGAGGAAAGTCGTTTGGAAACGAACGAAATGGCGATTAAGGACTTTGGACCCCAGTAAACAAAGGGTTTTCGCAGGGGTCAATTTTTAAGATGAGTTCATGACGAATCGCAAATCGGAAGGAATTTCTATGAGGAATCTTAAGAACTCAGTCAAGGCAGTAACACAAGTGTCGACCACTCGAAAGGTGATCGCGATGGGCACACTCGCTCTCGTGACGACACTCGGCGCCGCGATCCCGGCGGGCGCCGTCGCGTCGAGCACCGCGGGACGCGCTTCGCTGACAAGTCACGTCGCGACGAAGAAGGTCACCAAGATCACGCACGTCGCCTTCAAGGGCACGTACACCGGAACGATGGCGCTGCTGTGGAGCAGTTCCGGCGTCCAGGCGACGTCGGTGAGCGGTCACGGCACCGGCACCTACGGCGCCAACTCGGTCAAGGGTTTGGGCGGCGGCTCCGCCGCGAACACCTGTGACCCGTTCACCGGTTCGGGAAGCCTCGTCGGCACCAGCGGCTTGAAGTTGAGTGTTATCTCATCATCCAAGACCCAGGCGTGCGCGGTTAATAGCGCGGCCCCGACACCCGTCACGGTCACCGGCACCGCGAAGATCCTGAGTGGCACGGGCAGGTTCAAGGGTGCGTCAGGCACATTGAGCTTCAAGGGTTCATTCTCGATTCAGAACACCACCGCCGGATCGACCGAGAACGACGCGTTCAACGCGACGCTCACGGGTGTCATCACGATCAAGACGGTCACCACAGTCAAGAAGTAGCCGTTACCTAAGAAAGAGGAGAATCAAATGAAGAGAATCATGTCAATACTGGCCATAGGGTCTCTGGCCCTGGGCAGTGTCATCACGTTCGGTGTGGGATCCGCCTCGGCGGCCACGACGACACCCACCGTGGTGTTGAGCGGCGCCAAGGGTACGTTCCCCGGTTCGACGCCACCGCTGGTGGCAACGACGAGCGTGGCCGGCGCGGTCACCTTCACCGTTGGTGGAGCGACGATCTCCGGCTGCTCCGCGGTAGCGACGACGACCGTTACTCCTTTCGTGGCGACGTGCACGTGGTCGCCCACGGCGGCCGGTCCGGTCGTCTTTGGCGCGTCATTCGTGCCCACTGACACGACCGACTACGCCAACGCAACTGCCACGGCGTACGACGTCACCATCGCCCCGCCGATCCAGGGCCTCACCGGTGGCCCGATCTACTTCACCGTTGACACGGTGGGCACCGCGAACAACTGCGGGATCCAATCGGAGTACGTCGTCGGTGACGGCATCGTCTTTCGCGTGACGGCCGATGACGCCGATCTCGGTGGTGCCGCGCTGACGTCAGTGAACGTCAGCAGTGCGACCCTCACGGTCAACGGCTTCGCCACGGTCATCCCGCTGGCCTACGCCAACCACGGCGGCCTCGGCATGTGGACCGGTGTCTTGCAGACTGGTACCGCGGCGGGCGACTACAGCCCGACGGGACCGATCCCCTACACCATCACCATGAAGACGATTGCGGTTCCGGCAGTGACGAAGAAGGTCACCGTTACGACTCACAAGCGTGTCAAGGTTCGTGGCAAGTTCGTGACCCGCACCATCCACACCGTCAAGACCATCGTCGTGACCAAGGCAGTGCCCGGCGCCACCGGGACGTTCAGCCCGGTTGGCACGATTCAGGTGCTGACGCTGCTCGCAGCCCCCGTCACGTTGAAGTAGTCACAATCCCGTCGTAACGCAGTACGCAGTGCACACGAAGTCCCGAGTGAACGAACTGATTGTCAGAGTTCACTCGGGATTCGTGGCATCAGAGTGAAAACCAAGGTCCAAAGACACTGGCCAAAGTCCCTAAAAGGGCAGAGAGAGGAAATGATGAAGTCGACTCAACAGAAGAGGTCCCGCGGTTCAATTGCCGTCAGGCTCGCGGCGGCTATCGCCATGCCGCTTGCCCTGCTGGCCACATCGAGCGGCGCGGCCACGGCCCCACCGGTCAACCCGATCACGCTGACCGCACCAAGCGGACTGCCAGGCACGGCGCTTCCCTTCACGGGGCTCACCGCCACGACCTTTACGGCGTCGACCAACTACCAAAAGCTCACGACCAGTCCGGACGCCGGCGTTGCCGGAACGCCGTTCACCGTGAGCGGAACGGGACTGACCCCCAATACGTCGCTCCAACTCGTATGGGGCACCAACACGGCGACGTGGAGCGTGGACGCGGAGCCCTACACCGTGAACTACCTGGGTTCGGTCTACTCGCCGACGTCAGCCTCCTCACTGCTCAACAACAGCAACTCGGAGTACGTGAACATGGCGACGGTCACGACCGACGCCAGCGGCAATTTCACCCTCAAGACGAACGCCCCCACTGATTTCGGTGGCAACCATGACATCTGGGCCGTGGCCGCCGGAGTGGGCGTCGCCAACGGCTCGTTCGACCAGTTGCGCACCGTGACGATCTCGCCGAAGAGCGGGCCGATCGGCACGCCGATCACCGTCACGTACACGTCGATGGACGCCAACGCCTACGGCGGTGGCGGTTCGGTCCTCTGGGACAATCACTACGCCGGTGAAATCATGGGTAACTGGACCCGGGGTACCGCCAGCGTGGTCATCCGCGCGTCCGGTCCCGTCGGTCGCCACCAAGTTCAGGTCGGCGACGCGATCAGCTTCCAGTACCTGAACCCCATTCAGTCGCCAATCACCGATGACAACGGCGCCGTTCGTACCTTCACGGTCACGAAGGGCAACGCCGTACCGAAGTCGTACATCACGTGGCCCACGAGTGTGACGTCGAACGTCGCGCCCACGCAGTACACGACGATGTACAACGCCGCGTTGGGTGCCAAGACGGACCAGCCGACGGCACTCGACCCCGCGAGTTCCGCGGTGAGCACGTTGTCACCGAACAGCGGTCCGGTGGGCACCAAGACCACGTTGAACGTGACCGGTCTGCCCGCCACCGCGGCCGGCAGCGTCGAAGTCGACCTGATCTCGGTCACCGGGAGTCGCGTGAACTGCACCGGCACCTGCTGGGGCTACACCTACACCTCACTCGGCAGCGGCACGGTCACCAACGGCTCGCTGAGCCAGAGCGTCACGATCCCGAACAACCCTGGCGTTGACACGCTCGGTGGTTGGCACGCCATCGTCGTCATCAAGGGCGCCATGGGCACCGACGGAGCGGGCAACCGCGTCCCCGGCGTTGGCGCACTCGTCGAGTCACAAGCCCCCTTCTACGTGAAGGAGAGCATCATGCCCTTCTACAACAAGACGGGCAAATTGCTCTCCATGGGCACGGCGACCGCGGACGACTCGGTGGCAAAGGCCAACGAGGTCGGCGGTCAGGTCGGAACGGGCACCGACACGTTCAAGGAAGGCCAGGAGTTCACGGTGAGCATCCTGGGCGTCGGCTGGACGCAACTCGACAACACCCTGGCGGTCGACTACGACAACAGCTACGTCGGCTACGGCTGCGGATTCCACTCCAACGGCTACATGGCCGTCCACCTGACGGCGACCGGCGGACCTGGTGTCCACATCATCGACCTCTACCCGCTGCTGTACTCGGTGTCGCCGAACGAGGGCACGTACTACGGCATGGTCCCGCTGCTGTCCGGCAACCACGATGACCCGGCCCTGGCCCTCGGTTATCAGGTCCCGGTGATCCACCTGGCGATTCGCATCGTCAAGTAACACCTACGCAAGGGCTACCGCCCCGTCCCTCGGCTTTCGAGGGGCGGGGCGGTGATGCGTAGGAGGCGCTGTGCCGGCGCGGGCATCCACCACGTGCGCGGACCGATGAGCGTCATGATGCTGGGCAGTAACAGTCCGCGCACTAACGTCGCGTCGACGAGGACGCCAAAGGCCAACCCCACGCCGAGTTCCTGGAGTCCCGCGATGTGGCCGAACACCAGTCCACTGAGGGCCGCCACCATGATCAGCGCGGCGCTCGTCACGACACCGCCCGTGTTGGAAAGGCCTTCGATGATGGCGTCAGCGTTGGTGGCGCCGTTTCGCCAGGCCTCGCGCATGCGGCTCACGATGAAGACCTCGTAATCCATCGAGAGTCCGAACAACATGGCGAACAAGAAGACCGGCACCCAGCCTTCGATCTGACTCACGTGGTAGGTGCCGAAGATCTGCGAACCGATCCCAAAGCGAAAGACCGCGACGAGCACGCCGTCGGCCACGCCGACCGACACCAGGTCCAACACGATCGCGATGAAGGGCAGCACCAACGATCGAAATGCCCGGGCCAGGATCAGGTAGGCGAACACGAACGCCAACAGGACGATCCAGGGAAGGGCGCCGTAGACGCTGTTGAGGAAATCGACGCCCTGCGCCGGCGCCCCGCCGACGTAGACCTTGGTGTCGGCGGGGAAGTGCATCGACGCGATGGTGGTGTCGCGTAGGACGTTGACGAGATTCTGAGAGCCGGCGCTGCCGAAGTACTCGCGACTGACCACGAGGATCTGCTCGTATCGTCGCGACGAGTCGACGAACGGCTTGGTGTGTCCGATCGCGACGATGCCAACTTCCGGGTTCTTCAGGATCACCTTGGCGAACGCCAATCGTTGTCGTGAATCGACGCCCGACGCCGCGCCGTGACTTCGACCGGTGTCGATGATGATCTCGATCGGCGTGATGGCGCCGGGCCCGGCCCGCCCACTCACCAGCGTGAGGGCGCGCGCGGCCTGGATGTTCTGCGGGATCGCCGTCACCGATCCCGGCGTAAGTTGCATCCAGAAGATGGAGAACGTCGCCCCGCCGAGCACGACGAGCGTCGTGACGAGCACCAGCACCGGACGGCGGATCACCCCGCGCGCGACGCGGGCCCAGAGTCCCGTCGACACGTCGCGCCGGGCCATCAGTCCTCGCACGACGACCGGACGCACGCCCCGGCGTCCCAGCAGCGACAACAACGCGGGCTGGAGACTGAGCGCGCACGCGAGGGAGAAGACCGGCACGACGAGTCCGGCTGCACCGAGCGACTGCACGAAGGGCACCGGTACGATGAGCAGCGTCGCCAGTCCGATGGCGACGGCGAGGCCGGAGAACATGACGGCTTTACCCGCCGTGCGCATGGTCGCGACGATCGCGTCGTCCACGCTGACGTTCTCCCGATTGACCTCAGTGCGGAATCGATGGACGATGAACAACGAGTAGTCGATCGCCAGCGCCAGGCCGATGAGCTCCACGACGTTGGGCACGTAGAGGACCATGAGGAAGTGATGGGCGAGGAGATAGACGACGCTCAGCGTGCCTGCGATCGTGGCCCCGGCCACGAGGAACGGAATCAGCGCTGCCCAGCAGATCCCCAGGACGGCGATGAGGAGCAAGAGCGCGAGCGCGAGGGCGAGGGCCTCACCTCGTCGGAGGTCGTTCTTCAACACGGGGGTGATGTCGTGTTGGAGCGCCGGAGGTCCCGTCACCAGTGCGTTCGGGAGGCCGGCGGCGCGCAGGGCGCTGCGCAATTCCCCAGTGATGTTCGCGGCCTGCCCGAGATTCATCGAGGTGTTGACGTTGGCGTAGAGCAGGCCACCGACGGCCCGCTCCTCGAAGACGGTGCCGGTCGGAATCTTGGTCGCCGCGACGTTGATCCTTCCCTCGAGCGCCGTGATCTCCTTCGTGGTCGCGTTGGTGAAGGGCACGACGACCGTGAAGGTCCCTTCGACGTTCTCGTGGAAGTTGCGTATGAGTATTGCGTTCGCCTGCGCCGAATTCGTGCCGGGCACGGTGAGCGAGGTCGAGAGAAGATCCGAGAGATGCGTCGTGGAGAACGCGCCCACGACGGTGAGGGCGACCCAAATCGCGATG
Source organism: uncultured Acidimicrobiaceae bacterium (assembly GCA_963802735.1). Classification (GTDB taxonomy): domain Bacteria; phylum Actinomycetota; class Acidimicrobiia; order Acidimicrobiales; family RAAP-2; genus RAAP-2. Next base: position 34,240 of record CAWDJY010000017.1, read on the forward strand.
ACGATGAATCGCCGCTTGATGACCAAGCGAATCCACCGTTCCAACACACTCCGAGCGTACTGTTCGCGAGCGAGACCCTCGGATCGGTGCTTCGTCGTGGCGAGTCGACTGCCGTCCACTCGACTCGAGCGAGCGGCGATGACGCACCGTGTGCAGCGAACGGTCGCCGTCGGTCGACGTTCGACGCCGCCGACCGGTCGGGCAATCGCTAGATCTGTCCCTTCGGACAGTAGAAGTACATCACGTCCACTTCCAATCGACCCGCCATCACGGCGGGGTCCGATTCCGCGATCGCGCGCGTGCGATCGAGAGAACCGGTCTGGTAGAGCGCGAAACCCCGCAGTGACTGATCGCCTTGTTCGTCGAACGGACCGGCGACACGAATCGTTCCTTTCGCGGCCAGCGTTCGCAGATGCGCGACGTGGAGTTCCTGCAGTCGGTCCACCTCGTCATCGGAGAAGTCCGGGCACGACGCGGGTCGCTTGAGGAGTACGAACTCGAAGCGTTCGAACTCTGGTGCGTCGGTGTCGGACCTGGCATCCACGACCCGATACTTCCACTCGGGAGCGTACGGTGCTACCTAATTCCTTAGGCTGACCGCATGGCCGATCCGTTCGAACCGATGGTGGACCTGAGCGCTGAGCGGGCGTTGGCCGTTTCGAGCGCTCTCGAGTGGGGAGTCGAGCTGGAGCCCCCGTTCGGCTTCTCGAATGTCTCCTACGTCGCGCCGACCACCAACGGTCACGTCGTCAAAGTCTCCTGGGGCGGTGACACGCAGGCACTGCACGAACCGGACGCGCTCGAGCTCTGGGACGGGGACGGCGCCGTTCGCGTCCTCCGTCGATCGGGTCGGGCGCTGCTGGAGGAGCGTGCCCTACCGGGTGGGGATATCTCCGGGCTACCCGACGACGAGGCGACGGTCATCGCCGTCGACCTTGCGCGGCGACTCTGGCGCCCGGCCACGCCCCCGTTTCGCCCGGTCGCGCCGGAAGTGGCCCACTGGCTCGACGAGGCAGAACGCGAGGGTTACGGCCTCGCGCCGCTCGCGCGCGAACTCTTCGACACGATCGACCCGGGTTCCGACTGGGTCGTCCACGGCGACTTTCATCACCACAACATCCTGCGGTCCGGCGACGGTTTCGTCGCGATCGATCCGAAGCCGTACCTCGCCGATCGCGAGTATGACGTCGCGACGTTTCTGTGGAATCCGATGGACAACCACTTGGAGGACGTCGAGCAGACGGAGCGCCGGATTCGGGCCTTCGTGGCGGCGGGACTCGATGAGTACCGGATACGCGCCTGGACGATCATTCGGGGGTCGTATCTGCGCTCCGGCCCCGAGTACGCGGTGGGCCTTCGCGCCGTGCTTCGATGAGCAGGATCAGCGATCAGTCGTAGAGGCCACCGCACGTGGTTTCGAAGAACCGCTGGGCAACGGTAGCGCTCACGATGACGTCACAGGTCGACGTCGGCCCGTAGCGGTAATCCAACGCCGCCTTCGTCTTCCCGTGGATTCGAAGGAAATAGGCGGGGACGGCCTTCGGCACCCACGACGTGTTCCCGACCCAGTCCTGGATGATCTCGCTCCTGTCGACGTAGCCGCCGAGCGATTCGAAGACCACGCGAGGTCGACCGCTGAGTTCGTACCCCTCGATCGCCTCGTGGACCGCCTCGCGGGGACTGACCTGCACGTTGGAGAGTTGCGCGTCACTCAGTCGCGTGAAGAGGATCCCATCGTCGTTCAACCAACCCGCGTGGGGCACCCGATACGTGAGGACCTGACCGTCGAGCCGGGGTGGTCCGGCGAACGAGCGTTCCGTGACAACGACGACCAGCGCGCCAACCACCACGAGCGTGGCGAGGGCAATAAGCGTGGCGCGTCGGTGGTTCGTGTCTCAGAGCCTAGAACCGACCCTGGACGTGTCGCCGTGGTGTCCGGCCCACTGCGAATCGCCCAGTCCTACGATTGGTCCATGACGATGAGAGGGTGTGGTGCGGATTCGTCGGACCGAGGACGACCGTGACGACCGGCGACGGACTGGGCTACGAGGTCGACGACGATCCGTTGCGCGTCGACCTGGACGTCGTCTGGCGATTCCTCTCGAGCGAGGCGTACTGGAATCGATGGCGCACGCGTGAGGACGTCGCTCGACAGTGGCGAGAGGCGTGGCGCGTGGTGGGGGTGTACGACGCGGTCGACGGGGTCATGGTGGGTGGCGCCCGGGCCGTCTCCGACGGGGTGAGCGACGCCTACTTGGGTGACATGTTCGTCGTGCCAGACCATCGCGGACGGGGCCTCGCCAAACGACTGATGCGCTCGATGGTGGACGACGGACCGGGTCGAGAGTTCCGTTGGATGCTCGTCACGAGTGACGCGCACGGGCTGTACGAGCAGTTCGGCTTCCGAGCCCCCGACGAACGCGTCATGGTCCGACCACCCGCGCCGAAGGGTTGAGTCCGAGTGCTAAGTCCCCTTGCTACTTCGTCTTGATGACGACCGTGTGGGCGAACTTGTCGTGAAGGGTCTGCTTGCTCTTGTCCCAGGCGACCCACAACAGGTCAATGAAGTGGGGCAGCGCGAGCAAGAAGATGATGAGGAACTCGTGTGACTCATGCCGTAACTGAAGCGTGGTCGGGTGCGTATAGGTGTGGTAGTGGTACAGGCTGGGGATGATCGCGAGCACGCCGTAGGCGAAGGCGCGCCGAGCGGCGCGTTGGTAGTTGAGCGGGCTCGTGCCGTCTTCGTCGACACATCGGACGGAGACCGCCCGCATGCCCGGCGTCTGACCGCCGCCTAACCCGATGAACATCGAGCCGTAGAGGAACGTGACGACGGTGACGATGATGACGGTCGTATAGATGTTGGCGTGTGCAAGGCGGAGCGGCAGGTCGGCGACGGCGTAGAGCACGAGACCGTCGATGAAGAAGCCGAGGAACCGGCGCCAAAAGCCGGCGAGAACGTAGCCGTACGGTGACGGGCCGGTGCCCTGTAGCGGGGCCATCGGCGCGGGGTAGGCGTACACGCTCGCGGTCGGCGCGCCACACGATCCACAGAACTGCTGGCCCGGGACTTGCTCGGTGCCACAGGTGGGGCAATTCGCCATGTCGATGTCTCCTAGATCAGGTGCGCGTGAACGGCGTACGCGAACGTCACTAGAACACTAGAGCCCCAACGTGGCGTGGCCCGGTCTCGCGGTCGTCGAGTCAGGAGCGTTTGGTCGCGACGAAGACCGGGATGCGACGCTCGGTCTTCAGCTGATACTGCGCGTACGGCGGGAAGGCCGCGACGGCGCGCTCCCACCACGTCGCGCGTTCCTCGGCCTCAACCTCACGGACCGTCACCTCGAACGGCTCAGGGCCGTCTTGGATCGTGACCGAATCGGGGTCGGCGCTCAGGTTGTAGTACCAGACGGGATGCGTCGGCGCACCGCCCTGGGACGCGACGAGCGCGTACTCGCCGTCGTGCTCGACGCGCATGAGCGGCGTCTTTCGAATCTTGCCACTCTTGTTGCCGCGCGTCGTGACGATGATGACGGGCAGTCCGGTGTCGCGCAGCGTATTGCCCTGCAACCCGCCCGTGCTCTCGTATAACTCGACTTGATCGCGAACCCATTCGGCCGGACTCGGTTCGTAGGTTCCCGTTAGCGCCATTGACTCCTCCTCACCTGGGTTGGAACTGACTTCTCCACGATTGCATCGTAGGGCGAGGTTCAGATGACCTGACACGTCGATAAGCGCTGAATCACACGGCGAAGTGTGGCGGCGACCGGTGTCACAGGTCGCCGCCACGCTGTACAGTGAGGCGACGTAGGGAGGTGGTGCGTGGGACTCAGGATTGCACTGGCGACGACGGTCGAAGCCAGCGCGTCGCAGGTGTACGACGTCCTGCGTTCGACGGAGGGACAAAAGGCGTTCTGGACTTCGGACTGTGAACTGGATGAACACCACGGGCGCTTCAGCTTCGACGAGGCCCCCGCGGACCTCAATGTCGCGATCGCACTGGTGGCCGATGAATTGGTGCGGATGAAGGTGGAGTCCGGTTTTCCCGGTTGGCGCGGATCGACGTGGGAGTGGGCCTTGAGACCGCACCACCACGACCCGCGTCGGACCGACGTGCAGTTTCGCCACTTCGATTTCGAGCCTGAGTACGGCGAGTCGGAGTTGGCCTTCACCGCGCAGACGTGGGCCATGATCTTGAAGGGCCTCGCGCGCTACCTCCAGAGCGGCGTTCCGAATCCCTTCTTCACGAGCTCCGGGGGCTAGCGCGGCCGCGTCGGCCACCGACGCGACGACGCGACGGGACTAACCTCGGCGTCACCTTCGACGTGAACACTACGAAAGAGTCCCATGGCCATCGACTTCACCCTCTCGCCCGAGCACGAAGAGATTCGAAGGAGGGTGCACGACTTCGTGCAGAACACGATCATCCCGGCCGTCGCCCGACCGGACGGCGACGACGCGGGACTCTCTCGACGCGAGTATCTCGCTACGATTCTCGAGCTGCGTGAGCGGGCCAGGGCGCTCGGCCTTTGGCTACCGCACATGCCAAAGGAGTGGGGTGGCATGGGCTTGGGTCACGTCGAGCTCGCGATGGTCCAGGCGGAAGCCGGCAAGACCCGGATCGGTCCCTGGGTCCTCAACTGCATGGCCCCGGACGAGGGCAACATGCACACGCTCTTGCACTGGGGCAGCGACGAGCAAAAGGAGCGCTACCTTCGCCCGCTGTGCGAGGGGACGGTGATGTCGTGCTTCGCGATGACCGAGCCGGAGGTCGCCGGATCCGATCCGACGCTCATCCGAACGCACGCCGAAAGGGACGGCGACGAATGGATCATCAACGGCCACAAGTGGTTCATCTCGAACGCCCGGCGCGCCCAATTCGCCATCCTCATCGCTCGGACGGAACCGGACGTCCCGGAAGGTTCGTCGGGGGCGACAACGGCCTTCCTGGTGGATATTCCATCCGAGGGCTGGAACGACGTACGTGAAGTGGAGACGATGCACGGCTCGACGGGACACAGCGAGATCGTGATCGACGACCTTCGGGTGAGGGACGAGCAGATCCTGGGCGGCCGCGGCAACGGTCATCGACTGGGTCAGGCCCGACTCGGCCCGGCGCGACTGGCGCACTGCATGCGATGGATCGCCCAGGCCGAGACGGCGCTCGACATGATGGTCGATCGTTCGATCCATCGCTACTCGCACGGATCGACGTTGGCGGAGAAACAGGGCGTTCAGTGGATGATCGCCGATTCGGCGATGGAGCTCTACCAGTGCAAACTCATGGTCTTGCACACGGCCTACAAGATCGACCGGGGTGACGACTTTCGCACCGAAGTCTCGATGACGAAACACTTCGTCGCGAACAGCCTCAACCGGATCATCGACCGCGCGATCCAGGTGCACGGCGCACTCGGGTATTCGACGGACACGCCGTTGGCCTCCATGCTCCAACACGCGCGCTGGGCGAGGCTCGCTGACGGCGCGGACGAGATTCACCAGATGAGGATCGCCGAACGCACCATCGCGGCCTATAAGGACAGCGGATCTACGTCGTCGGCGACGGGCGATCTGCCGATCTGATCGGGTGAGTACATTCGCAGTAGGCAACCCGCCCGCGGGAGTAATCAGAGCGACAAGGAAGGTGCAACGTGGTTGACGAAGACATCTATCAGCGGATCAACACTCTGGTGGACGAGGAGAAGGTTTTGCGTGAGCACGAGACACCCGAGGACATCGCGCGACTCGCTCACATCGAGGAGACACTCGACCAGTGTTGGGACTTGTTGCGTCAGCGACGCGCGCTGCGAGAGTTCGGTCGTGATCCGGGCGCGGCGAATGTTCGCGACGTCGACACCGTGGAGCACTACGAGCAGTAGGCGCGTCGTCGAGACCCCGCGTTCGGCTGTGACGCGTCCCGACGACGGCTGCGTTACCCGACGAACTTCTTGAGATCAGCGATGATCTGGTCTTCCACTTCGAGACTCCACAGGGCGTCGGCGACGTCGATGGGGAGGAAGAGTTCGGACAGGAGCAGTGTCTCGGTAGCGGCGACGGCGAGGTTCTGGACCCACTTGCCGATCCCGAAGCGCACCGTGAAGTCCGCCGGGCTGCCGGTGATCGTGATCGTGAAGGCGCGGCCGGCATCCACGATGTCGCGCAGGAACCCGCTCTTCTCGGCCTGTATGACCGTCCCCTTGTCACCGGGTGGCGAGGTCTGAACCGCGAAACCGTCATTCTTCAGATACTCCGTGAGGTGTAACTCCAGGTCGGTGAGATTGGTGCCCTTACCTTCGAAGTGTTCTGACTTGTCTCCGAGCATGATGCCCTCCTCGTATGGTGCGTGGTCTGACCATACCGGCGACAGGTCGCGACGCCTCCCATTATTCGGAGATTCTTACGGAGCAGTCATCGCCCGCTCGCCACCACCGTTCGACGCCGCCGTCATTCGCCGCTGGGACCTTCGACGAGCTCGGTGTAGATGTCGAGGTGGCCGAGGTGGCGGGCGTACTCCTGGACGAGGTGGAACAGGACTCGCTCCAACGTGGGTGGCTCGGCGCCTTCCCATCGCGGACCGGGCCGGCCGTGATCGTCGAGGTCGTGTCGGCGCACGATCGCGGTGGTTTCGACGCCGCGTGCGCGCAACGCGTCGACGAGCGAGTCAAGCGTGTCGTCAGGCCCCACGTACCAACGATCGCCGACGTGGTCGGCCCACGGTTCGTCCACGACCTCACCTTCGAATCCCCACGACAGCCACCGCAACTCGACGTACGTGAGGTGTTTCACCAACTCCAACGCGGTCCAGTCAGTGGGGACGACGCTCACGATGGTCGCGTCGAGGGGGAGTGCGGTGACCTTTTCGATGACGCGCTCGCGAAAGAAGTCGAGGTACATCAAGAAGACCTCGTCACGGGGAAGCGCGGGTCCGGTGGGTTCGGGAAAGTTCATAACGTCACCCTAAGTCGCGTGGGGCGGCGTCGATTCGAGGTGACGAGGCCGCCACGTCGACGTCCTAACGTTGGAGCGATGGGCACCTCAGGCGAATCACCGGACGACCTGACGCCGTCGGCGTTGGAGAGCGAGTGGACGCCTCCGGTGATGTGGCCCGACGCCGGCAGCGGTTTCGAGGCCGACCCCTTCAGTCCGGCCGGATTGTCCCAGCAGGTGTGGCGCGTCACGGGCCGGCGACCACGCAGTCGAACGGGGCGGTGGGTACTTCGTATCGTGTGCGTCGTCATCGCGGCGGCGTTCATTGCCGCCCAGGTCGCCCACTGACCTGGCGCGCGGTCCCGTAGTCTTTGGTGTGCGCGTATTCGGTCGAAACGACGTCCGTCCCCGCTCCCTCTTCGTGTGGATCGTCGGTGCCGCCGTGGTCGCATTGTTCGTGCTCGCGTCACTGGGCGTGTTCTCATCGAAGAACGCGCCGAAGGTGACGGTGGTGTCATCGATCTCATCGTCTCGCTACGGTTCGGTGTTGGTCGTTGGCGGGAGCGCCAACGGCGGACTCTACAAGTCTCCGCTCTATGAGTTCAGTGGCGACGTGGACCATCACTTCGGTTGCGGCACGCGCAAGTTGGTGGCCTACGACTTGGGCGCCAAGGAGAGCGTGCCGCTCACGTGCACCGGACCGGAGGGAGACTTTCTGGCGGACGTGAGTTCCGACGACTGGCCGGCGTTGACCTCGAAGGGCCCACCGGTCGCCGGACACGGTGTCAACGCGAAGCTGCTGGGCACGGTCGAACGTGCGGGCATCGGAAAGCAGATCACCTACGCCGGTCATCCGCTCTACCTCTTCGACCCGTCATCGCAGCCCTTCGTCCCGCAGGGCGAGAACTTCATGGAGACCGTGAAACCCCTTCCGCCGTGGCACGGGTACTGGTACCTGGTCGCGTCGCGCACCGGCGCGCCGGCGCCCGGGGTCGCCGCACTCGAGGTCGAGTCGTTGCCGAACGGGCAGCGTGTGCTATCGGTCGAAGAGGACCCCAACGTCGACCCGATCAGGGTGTCCGTGTACGCGGGCACCGTCTCCTTCGGTGATTCGAAGTGCGACGACGACTGCGCGCGCGACTGGACTCCCGTGCTGACGAGCGCGTCGCCGCGGGTCGGCGCGGGCGTCAACGACGCGCTCGTCGGCACCGTGCGCCGCGCCGACGGCGACGACCAGGTCACCTACGACCATCGACCGCTGTATCTCTACGACCGCGAGAGAATCCGACTCAGCGCGAGTGACCGACTGATCACCTCCGGCTCCACGGGGAACGGTGTCGAGGAGCGCGGCCCCGGTGGCGTAATGTCGCTCGTCGCGTTGCCGTGAGACGAAGAAACCACAGCGAGGATTGACGCGTTGGACCTACTGTGGACGACGACGAGGCACTGAGGAGGCAACCGTGAGCGAACCGCAGACGTCGGTGGACCCGCGCTTCAGCGACCGAGACGCCGTAGCGACGCCCTGGGCCGACACCCTCGCCGTCATCGAAGCGGCGGAACTGTATTGGATAACCACGGTACGCGCGGATGGTCGCCCCCACGTAACCCCACTCGTCGCCGTGTGGAGTGATGGCGCGCTCTACTTCTCGGCGGGCCCCGAAGAACAGAAGAGCGTGAACCTGTCGCGGAGCAGTCACGTGATCCTCACCACGGGTTGCAACGATTGGGATCGGGGCCTCGACGTCGTCGTCGAGGGTGACGCGGCCCGCGTCACGTCACGTGACGAACTCACGCGCGCGGCGGACGTGTGGACCCGCAAGTGGGACGGACGTTGGACCTACGCCGTCGGTACCGACTGTTTCCACCACAGCGACGGTGAGACGGTCTACGACGGCGACGTGCACGTCTTCAAGGTCACGCCGACGAAGGTGCTGGCCTTTGCCAAGGGAACGTTCAGCCACACCCGCCACGTCTTTTGACCCGCGCCGTGTCGCAACGCCTTGCTAGTTTCGAGCCGTGACAGTCATCCGGCCCCTCGGCACGACGGATCGCGTCGAACCCAGTCGCCTGTCGGACGAAAAGCGGGCCCTGGACGACTGGGTCGAGTTCCATCGCGCCACGCTGTTGATGAAGTGCGAGGGCCTCACGTCGGAGCAGTTGAAGACACACTCCGTCGAACCGTCAGATCTCACGTTGCTCGGACTCGTCCGTCACATGAGCGAGGTCGAGCGCGGGTGGTTCCGACGGCACGCCGCTCGAGAGGAGGTCGACTTCCACTACTGCACCGATGAAGAGCCGGACGCCGATCTGTTGAATCTTGACACCGCCGACGCGGCCGCGGACCTCGCACACTTCGTCGAGGAGTGCCGCCGGTGCCGTGAGGCGACGGCGAATCTCTCGCTCGATGAAGTGGTGCCGAGTCGTGGTCATTACGCCGATCGGACACGCAATATCCGTTGGATCTACCTCCACATGATCGAGGAGTACGCTCGCCACAACGGTCACGCCGACCTGATACGCGAGCGCATCGACGGCGCCACTGGCGACTAACCGAGTCGACGAGATCGCCTTGTCGGTGCGTTGTCGGCGCGACGATCGACACCGTTACGCTTCGGAGATGTTCGAAGTGACCAACGAGCGATTCGAGGAACTGGCGGCCGAGGCGGTGGCGTCATTGCCCGAAACACTCTCCTCGCGCATGGACAACGTTGCGATCATCGTCGAGGACGAGGCGCACGGACGAAATCTCTTCGGCCTCTACGAGGGTATCCCGCTGACCCGTCGGGCTCTCTCGAGCTACAACGCCGTCATGCCCGATCGCATCACGCTCTACCAGCGCACGATCTGCCAGGTGTGCGCGACGGAGGATGACGTGCGAGCCCAGGTCCGCAAGACAGTCATCCACGAGATCGCGCACCACTTCGGGATCAGTGATCCACGTCTGGACGAACTCGGTTGGGCGTAGTCGCGCATCTGTCGAGGAGTCGCGGCTTCATTGCGCTGTGGTACGCCACTCCTCGCGACGGATCACCCAGGCGACGCCGGTTCCCGAGTGGCCCGGTGTGACGACGTCGCGTTCGTACTCATCGTCGCGGACGAAGCCCAGTTTGGGCGGCACGGCGGCACTCGCGGCGTTGGCACGGTCCATCGAGATCTTCACCTGTTCGACACCGAGATCGGCGTCGAACGCGGCGTTCGTGAGCTCGCGCGCCGCTTCGGTCGCGTAGCCGCGGCCCGTACGATCCGACCGTACCCAGTAACCGATCTCGAGTTCGCCGGCGACGCCGCGCCGACTGAGACTGGCGCTGCCCACGAGTGCCCCGCCGTCGATCTCGCGAAGCCAGTACGACCAGCGTTGGTCGGCGTCGAAGAGTGCGATGCTCTCGTTGGTCACCGCGATCGAATCCTCTCGCGTCGGCATCGACTGGGCCCAGGCCATCCACGTGTGGAGTTCGGTGAAACTCATCGTGACGGCGTCGAGCACGTCGTCGACGTCCCCCAACGTCACGCGCACGAGCCGAAGTCTCGGTCCATGGAGTTCATCCGGCAAAGCGGCCATCTCGTCAGTGTGTCAGGTCAGTTTCTTCACGCCGGCGTTGACGAGGTCCTGGAACTCGCCGGGGATGACCTCGGGGTAGCTGCCCTCGAGGAAGGCGGCGAGCACGTTACCCTTTCGCGCGATGAGGTAGTAGTAGTGCAGGGTGCCTCGCGCGTCCGAGATGGTCATGGCGTAGGCGGCGCTCGCGTCGCCGACGCGACGAAAGCTCGCCGGACCGACCGAACCGGAGACCGTGAGACCATCGAACGTCCCGGTCAGCTGGTGACAGCCGTTGATGTGCGCGATGATCGTCTTGTAGGCCTTCTTGGTGTTCGAATAGGTCGCGATCTTCTCATCGAAAAGAGGCAGGTGATCGACGGCGCCGAGGAAGTACGCCTGCGCCGAGCGGGTCTGGGTGAACCCTTGAGGCTCGAGTAGGTCGTGGACGCATCCGACGCCTTCGCTCGAGGTCGTGGAGGGGGTCCAACCCGTGGGCATCTGACTCGCGTTGAGCAACTCGGCGTCAAGCTTGGCTTGCGAGATTGTCGCCGCCGAAGCGGCGAGGGCGGGCGCGAGTGCCGTCACGGCCACGACCACGCTGAATGCTGCCAGAACGCGCCGCACGTTGACCTCCCCGTCGGGTCCGATGCCGGACGCGAAGAACTTACCGTTCGCCGGACCAATTGACAACCGCGGCGCGAGACCGGAGAATGGTCGTCAATGGTGGACATGCGCGACGTGGAGCGGGTTGCCCTGTCGATGCCGGAAGCGACGAAGGAGTTGCGCGACGACGATCGCCCGGCGTTCGTCATCGACCGCAAGCTGTTCTGTTTCCATCGCGCGCCCCGACGCGACGCGGTGGACCCCGCGAGTGGTGAGCGTCTGGACGACGTCCTGGCGCTCCGGGTCGCCGACGAGGAGATGAAGTCCATGTGGCTGCTCGAGCGGCCGAGCGTCTTTTTCACCACCGACCACTTCAACGGGCACCCGTGGATCTTGCTTCGTATCCCGTCGCTCGCCGAGGTGGAGCCGGACGAACTCTACGAACTGGTCTCGGACGCCTGGCTCGCTCGCGCGCCCACGCGGCTCGTGAAGAGTTGGCTCGAGAGCCAGGGGCTGGAGGAAGAACGGGACTAGGCAGTACGTAAGGACGGATTCCTACAGGGGGTAGCAATGGAGCACTTCACCTCATTCGACGATCTGGAACTCGCGTACCTGGAGTCGGGCGACGGGGCGCCGGTGCTGCTGCTCCACGGTTTCGCGGCTGACCATGCCTCGAACTGGGTGGCCACGGGCGTGGTCGACAGCCTCGTCGAGGCCGGTCGCCGCGTGTTGGCGCCGGACGCCCGCGGACACGGACGCTCGGCCAAACCGCACGACCCCGCCGCGTACGCGAACGACGCCATGGTGCGCGACGTCCAGTCGCTCCTTGACCACGCGTCAATCCAATCGGTCGACGTCGTCGGCTATTCGATGGGGGCGATCGTGGCGGGGCGACTCGCGACGCGCGACCCCCGGGTTCGCTCGCTCGTGCTCGGCGGCGTCGGAGGCGAATGGGGCGGCGAGCAGCGCCCGCTCGGCACCGTGCCGATCGCCGACGCACTGGAGACCGATCGTCCCGCGGACATCGAGAGTCCGCTGGCGGCCGGTTTCCGACGTTTCGCCGACAGTACGGGTGCCGACCGCTTCGCGTTGGCGGCGCACTCGAGGTCTCGCGACGGCGAGACGACGAACGTCGAGGACATCTCGGTTCCGACCTTGATCCTCGTCGGTGACGCCGACCAGTTGGCCGGATCGCCCGAAGAGTTGGCCAAGCGCATTCCCAGCGCCACGTATCGCACGCTGAAGGGCAATCACCTCAGCGCGGTGCGCGATCCCCAGTTCACGAAGTCGATCGTGGCATTCGTCAATTCGATGTCGACGTGACTCAGGTGAGGAACTGGCTCAGGGTCCACGTGCCGGTGAGGTGATAGTCGCACAGCGACTCGGTAAGCGAACACATGACCGTGAGGACCGTCTCGGCCGGCGTGGCGACGGGGATCTCCAGGAGCAGACCCCGGGTGTTGTGATCTTGTCGCACGGTGAAGGGGGCGCCGGCTAACAACGTGGTGATTCGCTCCCGGCCGAGGCGACTTCGCGAGTGCAGGACGCCGAGCGTCGACGGCTGCGCCACGCCGCGGCGCGGCGCGGTGCTCACGTAGCTCGCCACCGTGACGCCCTTGTTGAGTCGTAAGCCGAAGTAGTTCACCTTCATGTCGGAGACGTCCTCTTCGACGTTGGGCGAGAGGTTGCACCAGCCCCGACCGTCCGCGACGGCGTCGAGGGCCGCGACGGCCTCGGCCCGCTCACTCGAGAACGTGATCACGGTCGGTGTGGTCATTGTCGCCTTGCGAACACGATGATCAGACCCGCTTTGTGTCGCGCCGGTACACGCGGACACCGAGGACGCCGAGCACGAGTGACCACACCGCGATGACGACCCAGGCCTCGAAGGGCCAGCCGCCGCCGACTTGCGCGGTCTTGCCCGCCTGGACCAGCCAGTACGACGGGAGACACTTCACGACCGCCAAGAGCGCTCCGCCGGTCACCAGGGGACCGTAGGCGCCGCCGAGCAGGGCGAAGAGTGAGGTGACGCCACCGATCGCCGGCCCGAGTGAGTCGAGCTTCAACAGGTGTCCGAACATGATGCCCATGACGGCGAAGGGAATGAGACCGACGAGCAACAGGCCGATCATGACGAACCACTGGGAAGCGTGGAGTCGCACCCCGACGGAGGTGCCAGCGACGAAGAGCACCACCATGCTCAAGAGCGCCATCATGTAGCCGCAGAAGATCTTGGCGCTGAAGTACGACCACGTCGGCAGTGGCGTGATGCGCAGTTGCCGCGTCCAGCCGACGGCGCGCTCGGCCGCGATGCGCGCCCCGCTGGAGATGACCGCGACCATGGTGCCCCAGGCGATCATGCCCGTCATGTAGTACAGCGGGAAGGACACGCCGTCGACGACCGCGTCCTTGTGCGGGCCGGCCACGGTGAGGAAGAGCACCAACGGGAACACCAGCGAGAAGAGTAGGAATCGTCGGTTGCGCCACGTGCGCAGCACCTCGTAACGGAGATAGGTGAACTCGATCACGACGGCGTCTCGTCGAGATCGAGCGTCAACTCGAGGAACGCCTCCTCGAGGCCGGCACCACGCACCTCGATGTCGCGGATCTCGGGGAACGCGGCCAGCAGCTCGCGCAGCGTGGCGTCGGAGTCCGAGCAGTTCAAGGTGACGGCGTCGCCCTTGCGATCGACCGTGGTCACGCCCCGCAGGGTTTGGAGCGAGGCCAGCGCCACCCCGGGCAACGTGGCGCGGATGATGCGTCCGCCGACGGTCGCCTTTATTTCGGTGGGTGCGCCGTCGGCGACGATGCGACCGTGCGACATGAGGATGACGCGGTCCGCGTAGGCGTCAGCCTCTTCGAGATAGTGGGTCGCGAAAATGACGGTCTTGCCGCGGGCCGCGAAGGCGCGCATGGCGCTCCAGAAGTCGCGGCGGCCCTCGACGTCGAGCGCCACCGTCGGTTCATCAAGCACCAGCAGTTCCGCGTCAGCCACGAGGGCGATGGCGAATCGAACGCGCTGGGTCTCGCCGCCCGAGAGTTTTCGAGTCTGGCGATCGGCGAAGGCGTCGGCCCCGGAGATCTGGAGTGCCTCGTCGACGTCCAGGGGCGACGGGTAGATCGCCGCCATCATCGTGACCAACTCTCGCACCGACAGGTACTCGATGAGTTGTCCGGTCTGGGTCATGGCGCCGATCATCCCGGCCTTCACCGCCTCCTCGGGCGTGGCGCCGAAGAGCGAGACCGCGCCGGCGTCGGGTCGGGTGAGTCCGATCATCATGTCGATCGTCGTCGTCTTGCCGGCGCCGTTGGGACCGAGTAGCGCGACGGTCGAACCCCTCGACATCTCGAAGTCGAGGCCCCGAACGGCGCGTACGGCGCCAAAGGACTTCGTGAGTCCCGACGCGACGATACGGTCAGTCTCGATGTCAGGCACGGTGGACGAACGTTTCGAAAGTCGGTATCCATCAAAAGTACTCGACGCACCCCTACGCGAGTTCGGAGCCGAACGCGACCTGACGGGGTTCCTGGAGAGTGGACGTCGCTCGCGGTATGGTGAGCCCATGCTGAAGCGGACGTTTGAACTGTTCGGTCTCGTGACGATGGGGCTGGGTGCCTATTTCGTCGCTTCCGAACACAGCAAACAGAACGTCTGCAACACGTCGGTCGGGAAGTACGTCGGATTCGGCATGAGCCCTAGCTGCCAACACGTCGTCTACGCCTACTTCGGGGGCTTCGTCCTGTTGGCCGTTGGCGCGCTCGTCGTGGTCTTCGGTATCCTCGCGACGCGCAAGGCCGCCAAGAACCGTGCCGGCTCGAAGAAGCCGTCCCTCGCCTCGCAGTATCAGTGGGTCGATCCGAAGACCGGGCGAACGCCGCAGTCCTAAGGCGTCGTACCTAGCCCTTCGGCGTCAACTCGACGACCGGGATCTTTCTGGTCGTCAGCGTCTCGTACTCGGCGAAGTTGGCGAATCGCTCGGCCTGCACCGGGTAGATCCGGTCACGCTCGGCCAGCGAGACCGGGCTCGCCGTCGCCTCGTAGGTCTCGGTGCCCGCTTCGACCGTGACGTCGGGGTTCGCGACCAGGTTGTGGTACCAGTCGGGGTTCGTCGGTGCTCCGGCGTAGGACGCGAAGATGTAGCGCTTGCCTTCGTAGTCGAGGTACATCATCGGGTTGATCCGTTCCTGGCCCGACTTCGCGCCCTTGGTGTGCAGGAGCAACACCGGTGCACCCTCGAACTGCCCGCCCACGACACCGCCGTTCGAGCGAAACTCCGCGATGACCGTCGCGTTCCAATCGTTTACTGCTTTGGTGGCATCGTCGTCACTCACGACCAACTCCTTCTCACTCTGTGGGGCGAAACCTAGACGCTGCGCCCGACAGCACCTTAGGACGCGAGCGCGCGGAGCAGTCCCTCGGTCTCGTCGGCGTCCAGGGGCATGCCGAGGTGAAAGCCCTGGGCGAGGGTGCACTGAAGGTCGCGAAGCGGAGTGACCTGGTCCTGTGACTCCACCCCTTCGGCGATCGCGGTCAGGCCCAGGGTGTGGGCCAGTTGCACGATGGCCGGCGCCAGGCTCGGTCGACCGTCGGGCGCCGTGATGTTGGCGACGAATGATCGGTCGACCTTCAAGATGTCGATCGGCAACTGCTCGAGGTGGGAAAATGACGAGAAGCCTGTGCCGAAGTCGTCGACGGCGATGCTGAGACCAAGGGACTTGAGCGATTGAAGATTCCGGATGGTGGCCTCGAGGTCGCGTAGCAGGGCGCTCTCGGTGATCTCCAGGATCAGGTGTCGCGGCTCGAAGCCGGTCTCGAGCAACGAGAGACTGACGCTCTCACGTATCGAGCTGTCGGAGATCTCTCGCGCGGAGAGGTTCACGCTCATCAGCAGCTCGGCCGGGGCGAGACCCAAGCTCTGCCACCGTCGGGCCTGGCGACACGCCTCGGTCAAGACGAATCGATCGATGTGATGGATGAATCCGATCTCTTCGGCGAAGGGGATGAACGACATCGGCGGCAAGAGGCCTTGCGTGGGGTGCTGCCAGCGAACCAGGGCCTCGAATCCTACGATGCCACCCGACGTGAGGTCGATGATCGGTTGGTAGTGCACGCGCAACTCTTCGGAGAGCACCGCGCGTCGCAGGTCCGTCTCGAGCTCCAGGCGCTGCACCACGGCGACGTGCATCCGGTCCTGAAACTCCTCGATGCGGTCTTTGCCTTGCGATTTGGCGAGGTACATCGCGAGGTCGGCGTTGCGCAGCAGTTGATCGCCGGTGTGCCCCTTGCTGCCGAAGGTGACGCCCATGCTCACGGTCGAAGTGAGTTCTTGGTCGGCGACGACGACGGGCTGTCGCAGCGTCTTCATGAGCCGAGCCGCCATCTGCATGACCTCTTCGCGGTTCGCCGCGTCCTCGATCAACACCGCGAACTCATCACCACCCAAGCGCGCCGCGGTGTCGGACTTTCGAAGGCTGGCGACGAGCGTCGCGGCGACGACACGCAGTAACTCGTCGCCGGCCGAGTGCCCGAGACTGTCGTTGACCATCTTGAAGTTGTCGAGGTCCATCATCACGACGGCGACGTACTTGTCACTGCGTTCCGAACGCGCCAGGGCTTGGTTGACCCGGTCGTGGAAGAGCGCACGATTGGCGAGGCCGGTGAGGGCGTCGTGGAAGGCGAGGTGGGCGAGATCGTTCTCCAGTCTCTTCTGCTCGGTGATGTCACTGAAGCTCCACACGCGCCCGACCACCTCGCCCGACACGTATTGGGGCTTGGACATCCTCTGGAACACGCGCCCGTCCACGAATTCGAGCGTGTCGTTGCTCTCGGCGTCCGGCTGGGCGTAGAGCTCGTTGACACCCGCGATGAAGGACGCCGGATCGACGAGCTGTTCGGCCACGTACTCGAGGAGCCGATGGTCGTCGCGAGCGGCGACGAGGTTCGTCGGCAGGTGCCACATCTCGGCGAACTGGCTGTTGAAACTCGAGATCGATCGATCGACGGCAACGACCAGAATCCCGTCGGCGGTCGATTCCAGCGTCGCGTTCAGCAGTGAAGAGGTCTCGCGGAGTTCACGCACGATGTTGCGGAGCTCCATCTCGGCGGTTACCCGGGCCGAGACGTCGTTGGCCGTGACCACCAACCCCCCGACGGTCGGATCGTCCACGAGACTGACGATTGAGAGTTCGTAGGAGATCATCTCCTCGCCACCGCGGCGCAACAGACGCAACGCCTGCACCACGGGATGCGAGGCGCTGGAACTGCGCAGCGCGTTCTCAATCGCCACGCGCAACGCTGGTCGGTCCTGAATCGCCACGATGTTCGCGAGCGGCTGTCGCTCGACTGCTTCGGGGTCGTGTCCCAGCATCCGGGTCATGGCGCCCGACACCGAGACGACGTCGCCACTACGCGAGACAAACATCATGATCGTCGTGGCGTTGTGGACGAGCGATCGGAACCGTGCGACGCTGTCGCGGGCCAACTCGAAGCGGCGACGGTCCGTGAGGTCGCGAATACTGAAGAGCACGGCGCCCTTCTCGAACCAGGGAACTGGGGTGCCGATCAGTTCGATGAGTCGCCACTCGTCACCGATCTTGGTCCGGATCTCGAGCGGTGTGCCGATGTTCTTGTTCTGGACGGTCTCGAGCGATCGCAGCACGATCTCGAGATCGTCGGGGTGAACGAGGTCGATTCCGGACATGCCGATGGCGGACTCGAGCGGGCGGTCGAAAAGCACTTCGGCCAGGTGGTTTGCCCACAACACGTTGCCCTGGCCGTCGAGCACCACGACGATCTCGGGAAAGGCGTTCAGCAGACGGGCCAACCGGCGGTCGCCGACGGTCATCGCACCTCGCGAGGTCGGCGCCGACGCGGTGACGTTCGGTCTCGGCTATCGAAGTCGGAGGGGCCCGAGACAATTTTCATTTACTGAACCGTAACGCAGGCAACTCACGATTTTGCGCACCAAACGCGCACGTTTCCCTCAACCGAGAGCATCTGTTTTCCTGTGCACAACGATGGCGACAACCTGTGTGAAGTGCGCACCAAATTCACATCGGACTTGTGCGCGACATGTAAGCGTGGCGTTGCAGGAAATCGTTGAAGTGGGATGACGCCTGCGGAGTCAAGGGAGTTCGCTGAGCGCGCGGGTGCCACCGACGTGGTGTGCCGTCCACGTCCAAGGTGAAGTGCAATTTTGGGACATTGTTGAGAACTTGTTGACAATCACCTCGGCACTGCGACCTAGCGTGAATTCGTGACCGACCTCTCTGAACGTCCTCGCGCCACGCGCCGAGTGAAAAAGTCGGTGCCCACTCGTTCATCGCCCACGGATTTTGACGCCGACGCCAACTCCGCGACGTTCCGTTCGGCCCACCCGTCGTCGTGGAACGGACTGCTCGAAGCACTTCCGGAGGCCACGGCGCTGCTGGACGGTCGCGGTGTCGTCCACTACGTCAACGGGCTATTGACCTCGCTCACGGGCTACGGCCAGCGCGAGCTTATTGGTCAAGATGTACAGATCCTGGTGCCGGAGCGCCTACGCGAACGGCTGTTGCGGGCCCGCCGCGAGCGCCCCGACACGGCCGTAGCGTCCATTTGGAACGACGAGGACCTCACGTTGCTTTGTCGTAAAGGCGAGGAGATTCCTGTCGAGGTCTCGCGCTCGCCGCTGGCCCTGGAGGAGGGTTCGTGGGTGGTCGTGGCGATCCGCGACGTGCGCACGCAGCGGGCCATCGAGCGCGCCCGCGCGGACGCCGAACTACGTTTTCGCGTCGCCTTCGAGAACAACATGGCGCCGATGACCTTCGCCGACGCCAACGACCGGATCATCGCCGTGAATGACGCGATGTGTGAGATGGTGGGGTTCACCAAGGAGGAGTTGCTCGGCTGTGACTCGACGCCCTTCACCTATCCCGATGACGTTGGCATCACCGAGAGCACGCACCAGCGTCTGATCGCCGGGGAGGTCGAGCAGGAGCGCTACGTCAAGCGCTACCTGCGTAAGGACGGCCGTGTCATCGACGTCGAGGTGTCGCGTTCACCCGCGCGTGACGCCGACGGAAAGATCTTGTACTTCGTGTTCTCCGAACGCGACATCACCGAGGAACGCGCGCTCGCGGCGCAACTCAAGCACCAGGCGCTGCACGACCCGTTGACCGGTCTCGCCAACCGGGCGCTCTTCGAAGACCGACTGGCGCAGGCGCACGGCCGCGTGATCCGCCATGGCGGCATCGGCGCCGTCCTCCTGATCGACCTCGATGACTTCAAGGGCGTGAACGACACGCACGGCCACTTCGTCGGCGATCAGTTGCTGACGGCGATCGCCAACCGGCTGGAGCTCGTCACGCGCACGGCCGACACGCTATGCCGCTTCGGCGGCGACGAGTTCCTCTACCTCGCGGAGGGACTCGTCTCACCGAAGGAGGCCGAGGTGCTGGCCGAACGACTCATCCGAGTCATCGCCGAGCCCTACAACATCGCCGGATTCCAGATCGAACAGCGCGCGAGCATCGGCATCGTGATCTGGGACTCGACGTGCACCAGCTTCTCCGAGACGATCCAGAACGTCGACGCCGCGCTCTACGAGGCCAAGCGCAACGTCCGCGGTCACCACGTCGTCTTCACGCCGACCATGCACCAGAACGCGGTCAGTCGCTTCTCCCTGGTCCAAGAGCTCCGTCAGGCGTTCAACGCGGGGGACCTCGCGATGCACTACCAGCCGATCGCCGACCTCACGACCAGTGAGGTCGTCGGCTTCGAGGCGTTGATGCGATGGCACCATCCAGAACGCGGGTGGGTGCCGCCGAACGACTTCATCCCCCTCGCCGAACAGAGTGACCTCATCCTCGAACTCGGTTCGTTCGCGTTGCGCGAGTCGATCCGCGAGGCGAGCCGGTGGACGTCGCCCGACGTGTCGTCACGCCGACCGTACGTGACGGTCAACCTCTCGGCGCGCCAGTTTCTCGATCCCGGGCTGGTGCCGACCGTCAAGGCCCTGCTCCGTGAGAGCGATCTGCCCCCGCAGTACCTCATCTTGGAGATCACCGAGAGCGTGGCGCTGATCGACATCGCCGAGACCATGTCCGTGCTCGAGCACCTGGGCGTCCTCGGCGTGGGCATCGCGCTCGACGACTTCGGCACCGGGTACTCCTCCTTGTCGTACCTCTCGAAGTTGAACCCCCGGATCATCAAGATCGACCAGTCGTTCGTGCGACCGGTCGACGACACCATCCGCAACGACACCCTGTTGGAGTCGATCATCTCGATGGGCCGCAAACTCGACATGACGATGCTCGGCGAAGGCATCGAGACCGAAGCACACTTCAGCCGGCTCCGTCGCTTGGGCTGCCAACTGGGACAGGGCTACCTCTTCTCGCCGGCCGTGCCGCACCACGAAATCGACGCGATGGTCGCACAGAGCCTCACGACCTGAGGTCGCCGCGCGTCGCCGGCTTAGACTTCGCCCATGTTGGTCGACGGCGGTCTCTCATTTCGAAGTGACGACGTGGGCGCCGAGGCGCGCGAACTCGAACTCGCCGGCTACGACGGCGCGTGGTCGGCCGAGACCGGGCACGACCCGTTGTTGATCGTCGCCGGCGCCGCGACCACGACCACGACACTGGAACTCGGCACCGGCATCGTCGTGGCCTTCGCGCGCAGTCCGATGATCACCGCCACCATGGCGAACGACGTACAGTTACTCTCTCGCGGTCGTCTACTGCTTGGTCTGGGCTCGCAGATCAAACCGCACATCGAGAAGCGCTACTCGATGCCCTGGTCGCATCCGGCGCCGCGCATGCGCGAGTACGTCTTGGCGATGCGCGCGATCTGGGCCTGCTGGAACGACGGCGCCCCCTTGAACTTCCGCGGTGAGTACTACCGCCACACCCTGATGTCACCCTTCTTCAACCCCGGTCCGAACCCCTACGGGGCGCCCAAGGTCTACTTGGCGGCGGTGGGCGAGTTGATGACCGAGGTCGCCGGCGAAGTCGCCGACGGACTGCTGGTGCACCCGTTCACCACCGAGCGCTACATCCGCGAGGTCACGTTGCCGGCCCTCGAACGCGGTCTCGCCAAGTCCGGACGCGATGCCACGGACGTTCCGATCTCGTTCTCCGGTTTGGTGGCGACCGGGGACACGGACGAGCAGCTCGCCGACGCGACCCGTCGCGTGCGCGGTCAGATCGCGTTCTACGGGTCGACGCCCGCCTACCGTGGCGTCCTCGAGCTGCACGGATGGGGCGACCTGCAAACCGAACTGAACACGCTGTCGAAGGCGGGGGAGTGGGAGAGGATGGGCGAACTCATCGACGACGACGTCCTCAACGCGTTCAGCGTGGTCGCGCGGCCCGCGAAGGTCGGCGCCGCGGTCCGCGCCCGGCTCAGTGACGTCATCAGTCGCTTCAGCATCTACGCGCCCTACGCGCTGAGTGACGACGACCGAAAGTCGATCGTGAGCGGGTTGCGCGCGTAGGCTCGTCGCCCACGTGACGGTGACGAATCCTCGGCCGGGGAATCCTCAATTTTCACCCAACGCATAACTAAGGTCGAGAGGTGAGCTGGAACGAGGAGCCGTGGTCCTGGGAACCGACCCAAGACATCCTCGATTATCTGGGTTTCGCGGGGGTCGAGACCACTCGCGATCAACTGGCCCGACTCCATCGCCGTCGATTGATCGGCGAACCGTTTCACGACCAGAACGGCGGCCGAAGTTCGCTGGCCCGTTATCCCGCCGGCACGGCCGAGCGGATGCTGCGAATCTCCCAACTGCGTTCGAGTACCAAGCAACTGGACGAGTTGGCGTGGCGCCTGTGGTGGGAGGGCTTCGACGTCGAACCAGACCTCATCCGCACCTATCTCTTGAAGCGCGCGACCCGTTGGGATGAACAGTTGCGCGAGATCCGCACAGTGGCGACCGAGTCGGTCGAAGTCGAACGGGGCGAACGCGACATCCTCGAAGAGGTCTTCTTCGAGCACCTGAAGGTCGGCCCGGCCATGGTGTCAGCCCGCAAGCGACTGGGACGCGGTTCCGAACTGTACGCCGAGTTCTCCGCACTGTTGATCGACCTGATGCACGGCGACCTCACGTCGCTCGATCGTGTCGACGAAGGTCTGTTCGATCGTGCGGAGGGAAGCGGCGCGCTCGTGCTGAGCGCCGAGGAACAACGGCGCGCCGGTGAAGTCGCCCTCTCGGCGATGCAAGGCAGCATGGACACGCCGTTCATCCAGTTAGTCGCCTCGCTGGACGACAAGGAGATCGCCAACGCGCGGCCGGTGGCGTTGCGACTCCTCGGACTGATCGCGAACGTGGGCAGCATCGTTCAAGAGGTCTTCGGGGGCTCCGGTCACGGTCGTGACAACGTCGGCAAGAGCCTGATCACGATGGCCGAAAACTCCGAAGAACAGGTCCTGGCGTTGCTCTTGACCTCTTCATTCCTCAAAGACGACAGGGTGCGCGAGGCCCTGCCGGCGATGAGCGCGGTGACCGCCGCCCCGCCGACGATCACGTTCCTGGACTTCCTGCGACTTCGATTTCTGGCGGTCGAGGTCCCGGGATTCGTTGCGCTGTTGGCGCCGGGCCTGGTGCGTGAGGCCTTCGCCACGCCCGAGGGCGCCGAGCGCTGGCACGCGAGGTTCGACGACTACTGGCTCAGTCACGTGTTCGAACTCCACGAGGCGATGGCGCTGCGACCTGATCTGTTCGCCGAAGAGCCTCTCGAAGAGCCGCACGAACCGGACGTAGAAGTCGAAATTGAAGTCGAAGCTAAAAAAAAAAATCTAAAATGAGGTTCTGGAACGGTGAATGCAGTCGGGCATTCACGGACTGGCGTGGGCTCCATCATGGGGTCGGGGACGGCGCGTGGCTCATCGAGGACGCTCGGATCGACCATTCAATCGAAGAGAGCGTCTCGGCCTAGGACGAGGAGCGGTGACTCAGATCTTGCCGAGTTGATCCGACGTCGAGTGCGCGCGCTGGTGGCAGGGCGCGCAGAGATACTGGCAGTTCGCGATTGCATCATCGCCCCCGGCGTCCAGGGGTTTCTTGTGGTGGAACTCCTTCGCCGGCAGTCGGCAGTGTCCGTAGTGGGGACACCAACTCGCGGTGCATTCGCACGTGCCGCGCGCCCGCTGACGGGCCAGTCGTTGAACCGATTCGGGAAAACCCACGTGCTCCTCCTTCGCAGCCCCGTCGTCGCCCCGCCTGACTAGGTGGAACAGCGTAGTGCCGCCGTGGCGCGCCTGACACGTCGCGCGGCGGGTGGAGCGTTCAGGCGGTGAGCAGCGTACCGACCATGGCGGTCGCCTCCGCCAACGTCACCGCGTGCGCGAACAGGTACCCCTGTCCGAGGGAGCAGTGCAGTTCGCGGAGCTGTTCGAGTTGATCGAAGGTCTCGATGCCCTCGGCGAGCACGGTCATGCCGAGGTTGTGGCCGAGCGAGATGATCGTCTCGAGGAGCCGGTCACTGTGCTTGCTGATGATCGCCGGGCGCACGAACATCTGGTCGACCTTGATGATCATGGGGTTCAACAACGCGAGGTACGAGAGCGAGGAGAATCCGGTGCCGAAGTCGTCCAGCGCCACGCCGACGCCGAGGGCCGTCAACTGCTCGATCACCTTCATCGTGTCGGCAATCTCCATCAGCGCCACGCCTTCGGTGATCTCGAGGATGAGGCGATCGGCCGGCAACGCGCAGTCTTCCAACTCGTGCGCGATCAGAGCGAGGAGACCGGGGTAGTGGAACTGGCGCGCCGAGAGGTTCACCGAGACGTACGGATCGTCGAGGGAGTCGTTCGCGCGCCCCCACTCGCTCGCGGCCACGATCGACTCGTGGAGGGCAAACGCACCGAGCTCGAGAATGAGGTCGCTCTGTTCGGCCAATGGGATGAAATCACTGGGTGCCACCCAACCCCGTTCGCGGTGATGCCAACGCATTAGCGCCTCGAAGCCCACGACTTCGCAGGTCGAGAGTCGCACGATCGGCTGGTAGTGCATCGCGAGGTCGCCGGCCGACACCGCCTGGCGAAGTTCCTGCATGATCGAGAAGCGATCGACCACCTGGTGGTGCATGCCGGGGACGTAGACGTAGTGGTGTCCCTTGCCGAGCCGTTTGGCCTCGTAGAGGGCCACGTCGGCGTCGCGCAGGACGTCCGAGACCTCGAGGTTCGACGAGTCCCACACGACGACCCCGAGACTGGCCCGCTGTTCGAGCATCAGGTCGCCGATCGCGAACGGTTCGTCGAGCGAACGCAAGAAGCGTTCGGCGATGAGTTCCGCCTCGTCGGAGCCGGTGATCCCCTCGGCGAGGTAGAGGAACTCGTCACCGCCGAATCGACAGAGTGTGTCGGTCGTTCGCGTCACGCCCTCCAGGCGACGGGCCACGGCCTCGAGGAGCTGATCGCCGACGAGGTGCCCGTAGGTGTCGTTCACGCCCTTGAAATCATCGAGGTCCAAGAGGCACAGCGCGCCGTGCCCGCCCTGACGCAAGATCCGCGAGTGCGCCTGGGAGAGACGGTCGTCGAGCAGCGCCCGATTGGCGAGGCCGGTCAAGGGATCGTGGAGCGCCTGGTGGGAGAGCTGCGCGGTGAGCATCCGCTCTTCGGTGATGTCGCGCTCGGAGATGATGAAGTACAAGGTCTTGCCGGTCTTGTCACGGGCGGGAGACTTCGAGACCTCGGCGACGATCATCCGACCGTCCTTGTGGAGGTAGCGCTTGACGTAGCGGACCTGACGGATCTCGTCTTGCAGGAAACGCGCGTGGGAGGCCTCGGTGATGCCGACGTCGTCGGGATAGGTGAACGGTTTGGAGTCGAAGCCGATCAGTTCTGCCCGCGTGCGGCCCATCATCGTGCAGAACGCGTCGTTCGCCGCGATGATGCGGTCTTCGAGGTCGGTGAAGACCATGGGTGCCATGTTGTCCTCGAAGGCCAGGCGGAAGTGCTGTTCGGCCTCGATGCGTGCCTGTTCGGCCGTTCGTTGGGCGCTGTTGTCGCGGATGCAGCCGACCGTCCAGTGGTGACCGTCCACGGTGAGCGCTGACAACGCGAAGTCGACCGGTCGCAGGCTGCCGTCCTTGCAGAGCACCTTGAGGTCACGGTCGTTCCAGATGATGCGGGTGTCCGGGTCCTCGGCGTACTGGCGACGGGCCTCGCCCTCCAGCGGGCGTAGGTCCGGTGGAATCAAGATCTGGACGTTCTGACCCACCAACTCGTCGCGTCGATAACCGGTGAGCGTCGCGAGTTCGGTGTTCACGTAGTGCATGACGCCGTGCCCGTCGAGGAGAGCGGTTCCGTCCGGGAGGGCCTCGAGGAGACTCTGCCACGAGATCGAGAGCTCTTCGGGAGTACTCACTTCAGTTCAGCCGTCACCGCTGAACACACAACGTCGCATCGTACATTGAGTGAATCTTGGCACAGTACCTAGAATCATTGGCGCTCCACGCGTTCAACACGTGTCGATTCGACGTTGAAGCTACCCGCCACGAGGAAGTTACGCGGGGTTGTCCTCGGGATGATCGGCCACCCACTCGGCGTCGGATTCCATCTCGGGGTGCTCTTTCACCCATTGGGCGTGTCGCGGATTGGTGGGCTCCAGGAGGTCGTCGGCCACGTCACTCACGAAATCGGCGTGAACGATCTCTTCAGACGCCATCTCCGGCGTGGGGATCGCCACTTCGGGGACCGTGCCTGGGCCGGGGCGAACGCCGATCCCCTGATAGCCGTCGCCGGGCTTGATGTTCGGGTCGGGCGCGTAACTGACGCCGCGCTTGTCGGACTTGCGTCGCATTATGACCGCACCGACGACGAGCGCGACCACCAAGATCCCCACGAAGGCGTAAATCAGAGGTCCGGCGATCGAACTCTTCTTCGCCGGTCCGACGAGCAGCGCGATCACCACGTTTCCCACGAAGGCAAAGTTCATCGGTACGACCCTCGTTTCACTCGACTCCGGTCCGACGATTCACGTCGACGTTCCGTAGGCTCCGAGCATACCGAGTGACGTCCCCTCGCCACGGAGTCACGTGCGCCTCGCCGGGGGCTGTCGGCGACCTTTGTTACTACCATTGAGCCACGAGGTGAATGGTGACCCAACTACTCTTTACGGCTTTCAGCAACCGCGCCGACGCGGTCCAGCTCGCCCAGGAGGCCGGTCGTCAGCTCCAAGCCGACGGGATCTCATCGAGTTTGCACCTCTTGGACGTCGACGCCACCCCCGACCTCGACCCGGCGCCGCTGGTCGTGAGCCTCGGGGGTGACGGCACGTTCTTGAAGTCGGCGCGACTCGCTCACGCGATGGGCGCACGGGTACTCGCCGTCAACCTCGGTCGCTTGGGGTTCTTGCTCAACGTCCCCTCCGATGAGGTCGTGGCCGACGCGAAGTTCGCTCTCTCCGGCGACGACGTCGTCGATCGACTCGCGCTCTTGATATCGGTCTCGGGAACCGACGTGGAGGAGTTCGCGCTCAACGAGGTCGTCGTCGAACGTGCGCACGCCGGTCACATGGTGCGCGTCAAGACCTACGTCGATGACGACGAGTACCTCACGTACTCCGCGGACGGGGTCATGGTGGCGACACCGACGGGCAGCACCGGCTACAACTTCTCGGCCGGCGGTCCGGTCGTCGAAGCGACGCTGCCGGTCATGATCCTGACGCCGGTGGCACCGCACTTCACGATCGACCGTTCCATCGTCGTCGCTGATGACAAGGTGATTCGCCTGGTCGCGGAGGATAAGCCGGCGATCATCGTCGCCGACGGACGCGACATCGGCTCTCTCGGCGCCGGTCAATATGTCGAAGTTCGCAAAAGCCCCACGCCGGTGCGGGTCGTCGCTACGCGAAGCTTCGACCTCGCCTCGCGCCTGCACGAGGGCCTTCGAGAGGGTCATGCCTAAGTCCCAACTGTTGGAACTCTACGCCCACGGACTCGGCGTCATCCAAGAGGCTCGACTCGAATTCGGACCAGGGTTCAACGTCCTCACGGGTGAGACCGGCGCGGGCAAGACGCTCTTACTCGGTGCGCTCGACCTCTGCCTCGGAGGCGACGGATCGGTGACGCGCGCGTCGATCGCGAGCGACATGCGGGCCGCGGCAGTCTTCGACCTCAACGGCGAGCGCGAGATCGTCTTGACCAGGGAATCCGGGACGTCGGGACGTCTGCGCAGTGCCATTGACGGGGCCTCGAGCAGCGCCGAGGCACTGCGCGCTCTCGCCGACCAACTGATCGCCATCCACGGCCAACACGACTCGCTGACGTTGCGCAATCGCGGCGAAGTACTGCGACTCATCGACGCTAAGGGCGCGGTCTCGGTTGTCACCCTCGTGGAGACGCGACGCGCGTTGCACGACGCGCGGCGCGAGCGCTCGAGACTCGGTGGTGACGCCGACGAGCGGGCTCGAGAGCTCGACTTCATCGGATTCCAGATTGACGAACTCGCCGCGGCGTCGATCCGATCGGCCGAGGAACTGGACGACACGTTGGAGGAACTGACGCGACTGACGGCATTGCGCGACGGGCAAGCGGCCCTGGTCGAGGTCTTGGATCAGCTCGACGCCGACGGCGACGTCGCCGTGCTCGCCCAGTTCGCGAGGTCCCTCAGCCGCCTGCCGGCCGGCGAGGCGTACGACGGCGCGCGAACACTGTTACGCGCGGCGCTGGAACAGGCTCGCGAGGCGGTGCACGAACTGGCCGCGCTCGCCGACCCGGAGTCCTTTGACGCCTCGGCCCTGAAGGAACTCGATGATCGCGCCACGGTCCTGCAGTCGCTTGCGCGCAAACACGGATCACTGGCGAACGCACTCGTCGCGCTCGACGGACTTCGCGTGCGTCAGCGAGAACTCATCGACGCGGCGACGCGCAGCACGCAGCTCGACGGGATGATCGCCGGGTTCGAAGAACAGGTCCGCGCTCTGGCCGAGACGGCGCTGCGGCAGCGCACGGCGGCGGCCGAGGCGCTCACGAGCGCCGTCGCCGGTCAGTTGTCGCGCGTGGCGCTCGCCCACGCGTCGCTGCGATTCGTGGTCGGCGGGGACGACGGCGCCGAGGCGCAGATCCTCTTCACGCCGAATCCGGGTCAGCCCGAGGGTCCGCTGCAGTCGCTGGCGAGCGGGGGAGAGCTCAGTCGAGTCCTCCTGGCCCTCTCGCTCGAGTCGGCGCACGAAGACGTCGTGGCGGTCTTCGACGAGGTCGACGCCGGCATCGGCGGTCAAGTGGCCCAACAGATCGGCGAGTGTCTTCGTGAGCTGGGCCAGCGTCAACAGGTGCTCGCGGTCACGCACCTCGCGTCGGTCGCGGCGAAGGCCGACCATCACTTCGTCATCGAGAAGCAGATCGGTCGCGACGACGTCAGCACGTCGGTGCGAGCGCTCGTGGGAGACGCGCGCGTCGAGGAGATCGCGAGAATGCTCGCCGGCGACGAGATTACGGTCGAATCGAGGGCGCTGGCGCGTCAGATGTTGGAAACACCGCGTTAATAGTTCTGTAAAGTCTCACCGCCTCGCTATGCTGGTGTTCCGTGGAAGCGGCGGTTTACGAATGACCAAATTCGTCTTTGTAACTGGTGGTGTGTCGAGTTCTCTGGGCAAGGGACTCACCGCCTCGTCGCTCGGTCGACTCCTTAAATCTCGGGGCCTCAAGGTCACGATGTGCAAGCTCGACCCGTACCTGAACGTCGACCCCGGCACCATGAATCCCGGCGAGCACGGCGAGGTCTTCGTCACCGACGACGGGGGCGAGACCGACCTCGACCTCGGCCACTACGAACGCTTCATCGACGAGTCGCTCTCGAAGATGTCCAACACGACGACCGGATCGGTCTACTCCAACGTGATCGCCAAGGAACGGCGGGGTGACTATCTGGGAAAGACGGTCCAGGTCATCCCGCACATCACCGACGAGATCAAAGAGCGCGTGCGACGCCTGGGCACGCTCGGGGCCGACGTCGTCATCGTCGAGATCGGGGGCACGGTCGGGGACATCGAGATCGTCCCGTTCATCGAGTCGATCCGACAGTTCCGTCGCGACGCCGGTCGTGACAACGTCTGTTACGTCCACCTGACGCTCGTGCCGTACCTCGCGCCGTCGGGCGAGCAGAAGACCAAGCCGACCCAGCACTCGGTGACCGAGTTGCGCTCGCGCGGAATCCAGCCCGACGTCATCGTCTGTCGCAGCGACCAGCCGCTGTCCGACGGGCTCAAGCGAAAGATCTCACTGCTCTGCGACGTGCCGATGCAGGCGGTCATCTCGGCCGTGGACGCGCCCAGCATCTACGACATCCCGATCACGATGTACGACGAGGGCCTCGACACGATGGTGTGCAACACGCTCGGCATCGACCTCGAGGCCAACCCGATCGACCTGAGCGCGTGGCGCGACGTCGTGCGACGGGTGCACAGCACGACCAAGACGCTTCGTATCGGGGTCATCGGCAAGTACGTGACGATGCCCGACGCCTACCTTTCGGTGGGCGAGTCGATCCGTCACGCCGGCTTCGCGGTCGGCGCCAAGACGACGATCGAATGGCTGGAGGCCGAACGGGTCCCCACGGAGATCGACGCCGAGCGGATCCGTCAACTCGACGGCATCGTGGTACCCGGCGGCTTCGGCGAGCGCGGCGTCGAGGGCATGATCGCCGCGGCGCGCATCGCGCGCGAACACGACATCCCGTACCTGGGGCTGTGCCTCGGGATGCAGGTCATGGTGGTCGAGTTCGCCCGTCACTGCCTGGGCTTGAGCGACGCGCACTCGACCGAGATCTCGATCAGCACCTCGGCGCCGGTCATCGCACTGATGGCTGAGCAGATGGACGTCACCGATCTCGGCGGCACGATGCGACTCGGGGCCTGTCCCGCGATGCTGGACGAGGGTTCGGTCGTGGCCGAGCTCTACGGCACGACGGTCGTCTCGGAGCGACACCGTCACCGCTACGAGTTCAACTCGCGCTACCGCGCCCAGTTCGAAGCGGCCGGCATGCGATGCTCGGGCACCTCGCCGGACGGTCGACTGGTCGAGTTCACCGAGATCGCCGATCACCCGTTCTACGTGGGGACCCAGGCGCACCCGGAGTTCAAGTCACGACCCGATCGTCCGCACCCGCTCTTCCTCGGCCTCATCAAAGCGGCCGCGGCGCGCGCCGAAGGTCGTGAGCCGCACATCATTGATCCGGAATCGGTCGACGCCACGTTGTGAGCGAGTCGTTCCGCGTCGTTGGAACCAAGAAGCTCCTGCAGTCGCACGTCTTCGGCGTTGAACAGCGCACGGTCGCGCACGACGACACGACCTTTGAACGAGACGTCGTGACGCACCTCGGCGCCGTCGCCATCCTCGCGATCAATGAACGCGACGAGATCGGCTTGATCCGTCAGTACCGAACTCCCTTCGATCGGTTCTGCTGGGAGGTGCCGGCCGGCACGCTCGACGTACCCGGCGAGGACGCGCTGACGGCGGCGCAGCGAGAACTGCTCGAAGAGCTCGGGTGCGAAGCGGCCCAGTGGACGTTGTTGGGTCGGTTCATGACGTCGCCCGGTTGGTCCAATCAACTCATGACCATCTTCGAGGCGCGCTCACTCACGGCGGCGTCGCGTGCCCCGGCCGGCCCGGAAGAGGCCGGTTCCACGGTTCGGTGGTTCGCGCGCGAGGAATTGCGCGAGACTCTTCGTCGTGAGCCCGCGATCGACAACACCACCGTCGTCGCCCTCGGACGCGTCTTCGGCACGTTCTTCGACGACGTCTGAGCGCTACGTGCGCGAGTACCTCCAGTGGCTCACCATCGAAAAGGGACGGAGTCGGGCGACCATCGAGGCCTACCGTCGGGACCTCGCGAAGTTGCTCGCGTGGTCGCGCGACGCCGGCATCGAGCTCGACGCCCTGGTCGAACGGGACCTCGAGCGCTACACCAATCAACTGCGGCGCCAGCAGCGCGCTGAGACGTCGATCGCGCGGTCCGTGGCCTCCATCCGGGGGTTCTTCGCCTACCTCGTGGTCGAGGGCTACCTGCCCAGTGACCCCAGCGCCGGACTCAAGGGCGGTCGACGCGGGCGGTCGCTGCCCAAGCCCTTGGGCGAAGACGAGATCACGACGCTGCTCGACTCCATCCCCGACACGACACCCAGTGACCTGCGCGATCGCGCGCTCCTCGAACTGCTCTACGGCACCGGTGCCCGGGTCTCGGAGGTCGTCGGCATCGGTCTCGGGGACCTCGACTTCGACGAACAGTTGATCCTGGTGACGGGGAAGGGATCGAAGCAGCGACTCGTGCCGATGGGCACCAAGCTGACCGCCGCGCTGCGTGACTACCTCGGTCCTCGCGGTCGTGGCTCGTTCCCCGACGCGCGTAAGGACGCGAGGCTGTTCTTGAACGCCCGTGGGGGAGCGTTGAGTCGACAGGGTGTGGACCTCATCATCGACAAACGGGCCCTGCCGGTCGGCATCGATCGTTCGCGCATCAGCGCCCACGTCTTTCGCCATAGTTGCGCCACGCACATGCTGGCCCACGGCGCCGATATCCGTGTCGTGCAGGAGCTCCTGGGGCACGTTTCGATCTCCACGACGCAGATCTACACCGCGGTGGCGGTAACGTCACTGCAACGCGAATACCACAACGCGCACCCTCGGGCGCACGACTAACTCGAAAGCCGCGATGTTCCACACCTACTACTTCTACATAGCCCTCGTGCCGTCGATCATCCTGCACGAGGTCAGTCACGGGTGGGTGGCGAACTTCTTCGGCGATCCCACCGCGAAGAACGCGAAGCGGCTCTCGCTCAATCCGATGGTGCACATCGACCCGTTCGGCACGATCCTCCTGCCGGCGTTGCTGATCCTCTTCGGTCTACCCTTTTTCGGCTACGCCCGCCCAGTGCCCGTCAACACCTCGCGGCTGCGAAAGCCCCGACAGCAGTCGCTCTACGTCTCGCTCGCGGGTCCCCTGATGAACATCGTCCTGTCGGGCATCGGACTCGTCATGTGCGACCTCGCCGTCTCGAACCTCTACGGCCAACTGGTGGTGACCAATAACTCGCTCTACTTCGCGGGACTCGCCCTCGGCCTCTCGAACCTCCTGCTGGCCGTCTTCAACCTGCTGCCGATCCCGCCGCTCGACGGCTCGGCGATCATCGAACGCTTCGTCCCGAACCGCCACCTCGGCACGTACTACCACTGGCGAGCTCGGGCGCTGCCGCTCGTCTTGATATTCGTCCTCTTGAGTGAGTACGTGTTCCACTTCGGCTCGAACGCCTTTGGCGACCTCGAGAACTGGTGGTTCAACCTGATCAGATGAGACCGATGGCGGCGGCCGCGCGTCGATAGACCGCGCCCGCGACCTCGCTCGCTTGGTGGGCGCCGCGACGCACGACGGCGCGCAGCGCAGTCGGATCGGCGATCAGTTCGTCGTAGCGTGTGTGGATCGGCTCGAGCGATTCGATGACGAGCGCCGAGAGATCACGTTTGAGGTCGCCGTAGCGCGTGTAGCGCTCGGCGACGGCCTGGGGCGTCTCGTTGCTGAAGCTCGAGTAGATCTCCAGCAGGTTCGAGATGCCCGGCTTCGTCTCCCAGTCGTAGCGCACGTCGTTGTCGGTGTCGGTGACGGCCTTCTTGATCTTCTTGTCGATCTCGTCGGGCGAATCGGTGACGAAGATCGAGCCCAAGGGACTGGAGATCGACTTGGACATCTTGCGCGTGGGCTCTTGGAGGTCCATGACGCGCGCGGCGACCTTGGGTTGCACGCCGACCGGCACCACGAACGTCGCCCCGTAGCGATTGTTGAAGCGCTCGGCGATCACGCGGGTCAACT
The DNA here is from genome assembly GCA_963802735.1 of uncultured Acidimicrobiaceae bacterium. Taxonomy (GTDB): domain Bacteria; phylum Actinomycetota; class Acidimicrobiia; order Acidimicrobiales; family RAAP-2; genus RAAP-2. The sequence continues at coordinate 67,095 of CAWDJY010000017.1, forward strand.
CGAGGTGTTGGCGCTGGTCGTCGCCGACCGGCACCTCGGCCGTCTCGTAGAGCAAGATATCGCCGGCCATCAGGACCGGGTAGGTGAGGAGCCCGACGCGATAACCCGTCTTGCGCGAGGACTTCTCCTTGAACTGCGTCATGCGGCTGAGTTCGCCGTACGTCGCGACGCACTCGAGGAGCCAGTTCATTTGCGCGTGGTACGACACCTCGCTCTGCAAGAAGATCGTGCAGACCTCGGGGTCGAGTCCGGCGGCCAGGTACGTGGCGATGAGTTCGTAGGTCTGGGCGCGCAGCGTCGTCGGCTCGATCTCGAGGGTGAGGGCGTGGAGATCGACGACGCAGTAGAACGCGTCCGCGCTCTGCGCGTCGACCCACTGTTTGAGCGCGCCCAGGTAGTTGCCGATGTGCAACGTGCCCGAGGGCTGCATGCCCGACAAGATTCTCATCGCGCAATTCTACGTGAAGTCCGTTCGTACTTTGGAAGTAGAGTCTGTTCGTGACCTTCGTCGTGACGACGCCGTCGTTCAGCGGCCCCGTGGAGCTGCTCCTCCAACTGATCTCCAGTCATGACGTCGACGTCCTCGACGTCCCGCTCGGACCGATCGTCGACGCCTTCGTCGCCGTGCTGCGCGATGAGGCGGTGACCATCGCGGTCGAGGACCTGTCGGAGTTCCTCCTCATCACCTCGATACTGCTCGAGATGAAGAGCCGGAGCCTCCTGCCGGGACGCGACGACACCGAGCCCGACGAGGAGTTCGTCGGCTGGGAGGAGCGCGACGTCCTCCTGGCCCGATTACTGGAACTGCGCACGTACGCGGCACTCTCCGACGCGTTCGTGTCGCTCCTGGAGCGAGCCGCCCGCGCCTACCCGCGCCTGCGCGGTATCGACGACGGCTTCGTCGTGGTCCCGCCGGACCTGCTCGCCGGCGTGACGACGGCCATCCTGGCGGGCGCGTATCTGCGCGGCATCGAGGAGAAGCCCGTGCCGGTGCTGCGCTTGAACCACGTCACCGTGGACGCGGTCTCGGTCGCCGAGACGGTCGTGTCGCTCTCGCAGCGACTGCCGTCGATGGGCACCCTCTCGCTTCGCGCGTTGACCGCGTCGTTGGGCAGTCGCATCGAGATCATCGTGCACTTCTTGGCGCTGCTCGAGCTCTGCAAGCTTGGCCTGGTCGAACTCGGTCAGGGTTCGACCTTCGGCGACGTCCAGATCTCGTGGATCGACGAGGACTCGGGCCTGGACATCGGAAGGGTGGACGTCTATGAGGGATGAGTTCTCGCTCGAACAGATCCTGGAAGCCATGTTGACGGTTGCCCTGGAGCCCATCTCGGCCGAGGAGCTCGCCGACGTCGTCGAGACTGACGCCGCCGAGGTGACGACGACGTTGCGACGCCTGCGCGATGAGTTCCTCGAGGCGCGACGAGGCTTCCAGCTCGCTGAGTTGGCGAGCGGCTGGGTGATGCAGTCCTCGCCGGACGTGTCGTCGTGGGTCGCCAAGTTCGCCAGTCGTGACGTCTCGCATCGGCTCAGCTCGGCCGCGCTCGAGACGCTCGCCATCATCGCCTACCGTCAGCCGATCTCGCGGGCCCAGATCACGGCACTGCGCGGCGTGAACGTCGACGGGGTCTGTCGACTCCTCGAACAGCGCCAGTACATCGAAGAGACGGGCCGCGCCGGGGGACCGGGTCAGCCCATCCTCTACGGCACGACCGAACTGTTCCTCGACCGCATGGGCCTGGCGTCGCTCGAGGACCTGCCTCCGATCGAGGAGTTCATGCCCCCGATCGAGACCGCGAACCGCTTGGTCGAAGAGATGGGCTTCGACCTCGACGAAAGCTCCGAGGTCTCGTAGTTGGACGACGGCGAGCGCCTGCAAAAGACCCTGGCGCGCGCGGGCTTCGGATCACGGCGCGCCTGTGAGATCCTCATCAGCGAAGGCCGCGTGACCATCGACGGACGCGTCGCGGAACTCGGCAATCGGGTCGATCCCGACACGCAGGTGATCTGCGTGGACGGCTCGCTGGCCCCGACGGCCCAGAACACGGTGTACTTCCTCTTGAACAAGCCCGACGGCGTCGTCACCACCGCGTCGGACCCGCACGGGCGAACGACGGTGTTGGAGCTCGTCGAGAGCCCGGTGCGGATCTTCCCCGTGGGGCGACTCGACATGAACACCGAAGGTCTCTTGATCCTCACCAATGACGGCCGCCTGGCCCACCTGCTCACGCATCCGAGTTCGGGGATCCCCAAGGAGTATCTGGCGCGCGTCGAGGGCGACCCGTCGCCGGCGGCGATCCGTCGCCTGCGCGACGGCGTCGAGTTGGAGGACGGCGTGACCAGCCCGGCCCAGGTGAGTCGGGTGAGTGAGGGACTGTTGCGTATCGTGATCCACGAGGGTCGCAACCGCCAGGTCCGTCGGATGTGCGCCGCCGTCGGTCACGACGTCACCCGGCTCGTGCGCACGCGCATCGGTCCCATCCAAGACGCCACGCTCTCTCCAGGGTCTTCGCGCCAACTCTCCCTGGCCGAGGTGCGTCGACTGATGGAGGCGGTTGGGATGAGTGACGCAATCGCCTCTACGATGCCTACATGAGATCGGCGCAATTGCGGGGCCTGCGCGGCGCCACGACCTGTGATGAGGACACGCCCGCCGCGATCGAGGCCGCCACGCAGGAGTTGCTGCGCGCGATGATGGATCGCAACGAACTGGCCCATGACGACGTCGTGAGCGTCATCTTCACGACGACCCGCGACCTCACCTCGACCTTCCCCGCGACCGTGGCCCGCGGCGTCGGTTTCGGGGACATCCCGCTCTTGTGCGCGAGTGAGATCGACGTGCCCGGCTCGATGCCCCAGTGCATACGAATACTCATCCACGTCTACACGACCAGGTCCCGCAGCGATCTTCGACACGTCTACCTTCGAAACGCTCAGGGCCTGCGTGATGACCTCCCCGAGTAGTCGCCGAGCACACGTCGTCGGTCTCGGTCTGATCGGCGCGTCGGTCGCGCTCGCGTTGGGCGACGCCGGCTGGCGCGTGAGTGGTGAGGACGTCGACGCCGCGACGCTCACCGCGGCCATTGATCGCGGCGTGGTCACCAGCACCGATCTCGCACCGCACACCGAGCTGGTCGTCGTCGCGACGCCGGCGGGGGTCGTGGCCCGCGTGGCCACCGAGGTCCTGTCGCGACTGAGCGCGCCCGACGTCGTCGTGACCGACGTCGCCGGCGTGAAGGGCTCCATCGTGGCCCAGGTCGCCGACGAACGCTTCCTGGGCGGCCACCCCATGGCCGGCTCGGAGTTGCGCGGACTGTCGGGCGCGCGCGCCGACCTCTTTCGCGGTTCGACGTGGGTCCTCACGCCCACCGATCACACGTCACCCACCACGTACAGCACCCTGCACGGCATCCTGCGCGAGATCGGCGCGAACGTCGTCGCGGTGAGCGCCGCCGATCACGACCGCCTGGTCGCCATCGCGAGCCACGTGCCGCACCTGCTCGCCGGTTCGTTGATGAACGAGGCGAGTCAGGTCGCCGAGCAGGACGCCGTCTTGTTGCAGTTGGCGGCCGGTGGGTTTCGTGACATGACGAGGATCGCCGCCGGCGACCCGGGCATCTGGCCCGACATCCTTTTCGAGAATCGTGAGGCCGTGATCGCGAGTCTCGAGTCACTCGAAGGTCGGCTCGCGACGCTGCGCGCGGCGCTCGCCGTGGACGACCGTGACGTGATCCTCGAGAGCCTGTTGAACGCGGCGAGTGCACGACGACAACTGCCCGGTCGCGCGCTCAGTACTGAGGACCTGGCCTATCTGCGCGTCAAGGTCAGCGACGAACCGGGAGTGCTGGCGCGGGTGACCCGCTCGGCATCGGACCTCTCGGTCAACATCTACGACATCGAGATCGCCCACGGCATCGAGGGCACCGGGGGAACCCTGTTGCTGGCGATTGACGCCCAGCAGTCCCAGATGTTCGGCGAAGCACTAGCGGCACTCGGCTTTCAGGTGGGACACGAGTGAGCACCGCCACGGTCGAACACTTCGAACGGCTGCGCGGCAGCGTTCGCGTCCCCGGCGACAAGAGCGCGTCGCACCGCGCGCTGATGCTCAGCGCCCTGGCCGATGGCGAAAGCACCATCCGTGGACTGTCGCCGGGACTCGACGTGGCCGCCACCGCGCAGATCATGGAACAGCTCGGCGCGATCCGCACCGTCCGCGACGACGCCGTGACGATTCGCGGGCCCGCCGCGGGCCTGCACGCGAGCGACGCGGCGCTGGACTGCGGCAACTCCGGCACGACCATGCGACTCCTCGCCGGCCTCGTGAGCGCGGTCGCGGGCGAACACGTGCTGGTCGGCGACGCTTCGTTGTCCCGACGTCCGATGGACCGGGTCGCCGAGCCGTTGGCGCTGATGGGCGCGAGCGTGCTCGGTCAGGGGCCGCGTCTGAATGCCCCGTTGCACGTCGTGGGCACGCACGACCTGCGCGGCATCCGCTACGAGGTGCCGATGGTGAGCGCTCAGGTCAAGTCCGCGATCCTCTTCGCGGCGATTGGCGCCAGTTCCCCGACGACCGTTGTGGAACACGTGCGCACCCGACCGACCACCGAAGAGATGTTCTCGCGCGCGGGACTGGCGCTTGAGAGCATCGAGAGCGGACAGGGACGCAGCGTCGCCATCTGGCCGGGTCGACCGCTCGCGCGCAACTGGTTGGTGCCCGGCGACCCCTCCCAGGCAGCCTTCTTCGCGGTACTCGGCTGCGTCCATCCCGACGCCGACCTCGAGGTCCTGGACATCGACAGCGCGCGTGAGCGCGTCGGATTCCTGGGCGTGCTCCAGCGCATGGGCGCCACGATGACCCTGCAGAGCCGCGGGTCCACGACGTCGCTCACCGTGCGCAGCTCGGAGTTGACGGCGACCGAGGTGCACGCCAGCGAGATTCCCTCCGTCGACGAGGTGCCGGTGCTCGTCGTGGCGGCCGCCGCGGCCGCGGGCGTGAGCTGTTTTCGCGACGTTGGCGAGCTGCGCGTGAAGGAGTCCGACCGCTTCGAGGGCTCGTTGGAACTGGCCACGAAGCTGGGCTGTCGGGCGTGGTCCGAGGACGACGACCTGTTCGTCGAGGGCCTCGGGAGCGCCCGTCGATTCGCGAACTTCGAGGTCGACGCCGGACTCGACCACCGCATGGTGATGGCGAGCGCGGTCGCCGGTTGCGCCGGTCAGGGATGCTCGATCGGTGCGGCCGAGACGGTCGCGTCGAGCTACCCGTACTTCTTCGACGACTTGGAGCAGCTGGCGTGAGCGAACTCGTGATCGCGATCGACGGCCCCGCGGGATCGGGCAAGTCGACCGTGGCCCGCGCCGTCGCCGCGCTACTCGGCTGGTCGTTCCTCGACACCGGGGCGATGTACCGCGCGGTCACCTGGGAGGCGCTGCGTCGCGGCGTCGACGTGCACGACGCCGACGCGCTCGCGGCCGTCGCGAAGGACGTGACCTTGACGACGCTGCCGCGCGTGACGGTGAACGGTCACGACGTGGAAGACGAGATCCGCACCGACGACATCAACGTCGCGGTGTCGGTGGTCGCGGCGAACCCGCGGGTCCGTTCGTCCATGGTGGCCCGACAGCGCGAGTTGGCGGCGGCCCAACCCCTCGGCACCGTGGTCGAGGGCCGCGACATCACCACCGTGGTCTTCCCGAACGCCTCGGTCAAGATCTTTCTCACCGCGTCACTCGAAGAGCGCGCCCGGCGGCGCGGGGACGAAGGTGAGGACTCGGTCGCCCGACGGGACGAGGCCGACTCCACCCGCGACGCCTCACCGTTGCGTCAGGCCGACGACGCCCTCGTGCTAGACACGACAGGTCGAGACGTCGATGACGTCGCCCAGGAGATAGTTCAATGGCTGAAGCACAACCTCTCCGCCTGAGCGAACAACGCACCTTCACGTATCGCGTGTGCGCCGCGCTGGTCTCCGGTCTCGCCAAGGTCCTCTTTCGCCCGACGGTCGTGGGCGCCGAGAACATCCCGCTCGAGGGTCCCGTCTTGATCGCGCCGATCCACCGGTCGAACGTCGACTTCGCCCTCACGCTGTTCATCTCGAAGCGCAAGGTCTTCTTCATGGCCAAGGACTCGCTCTTCCACGTGCCGCTGCTCGGGCCGCTGATCACGCACCTCGGCGCCTTCCCCATCCATCGGGGTTCGGCCGACCGCGAGTCGATGGCGCACTCCGAAGCCGTGCTGCGAGAGGGCCACGCGCTGGTGCTCTTTCCCGAAGGGACGCGCAAGGAGGGTCGCGCCGTCGCGCCGCTGCACGACGGCGCGATGTTCGTGGCGGCGCGCACGGGCGCCACGATCGTCCCGGTCGGCATCGGCGGCAGTGACCGCGCGATGCCCAAGGGCGCCAAACTGCCGCGACCGGCGAAGATCCGCATCGTCGTCGGCGCGCCGATCGACCCGCCGTCCTCCGAGGGTCGCGTCGCGCGCTCCGCGCTCGCGGCGAAGAGTGAGGAACTGCGGACCGCGTTGGAGAAGGTGTACTGGGAGAGTCTCGACGCGTGAGCTCGAACGTACCTGTCGCGTCAGATCGCGACGGACGGCGTAGGATTCGGTTATGAAGAATCCGCAAGGCAGAGAAGCCAAGAAGCCCAAGAAGGCGAAGGTCAAGACGCCGCCGCGCGTGTTCGACGACGCCAACCGCAAGAGTTTCACGGTCCCGAAGGCCGAGCCCGACTCAAGCGCGAACTAGCGCTCGCGCCACCAGGTGCCGAAGACCACGCGGGCGTAGCGCAACCCGTAGGTCCAGGTGGCGCCCTTCTTCGTCTCGCCCGACACGCGCGGGTACCACTCGGTCGGCACCTCGCTGACGCGCCAGCCCCGCTTCAGGCAAGTGATGAGCAACTCCGAGGTCTGGTACTGCTGTTGGCGTAGCCGGTCGACGACGTCGGCCAGCATCGTGACCCGCAGCGCCCGGTAGCCGGTCGACGTGTCGGTGATGTGCGAGCCGGTCATGCGATTCATGATGAACGAGAAGAACCGCACGCCGAGCTTGCGGACCTTGTCCGTCGTCTTGTCGACGCCGAGGACCCGGCTGCCCAGTACGAAGTCGGCGCTGTCGCCCAGCAGGGGAGCGAGAATCTGGGGGATCTCCGAGGGGTCGTTCTGCCCGTCGGCGTCGAGGGTCACGACGTACTTCACGTCGTGCTCGACGCAGTAGCGATACGTCACCTGCAAGGCGACACCGTGACCGAGATTGACCGGGAACTCGATGACCACGACGCCCGGGAAGGAGCGCGCGATCTCCGCGGTGCGGTCGTCGCCGCCGTCAACGACGACCAGCGTCGTGTAGGGCTCGCCGTTGACCGAGGCGGGCATCTTCTCAAGGACGTGGGCGATGTTGCCCTCCTCCTCGTAGGCGCAGATCGAGGCGACGATGGCCTCGGGGACGAAGCCCGGTCGGTCCGTCTCGAGCCGAGCGAGGGCCTGGCCGATGGCGTAGGCGCGCAGGCGTGACGAGCGACGCTGTTCTAGATCATCGTTGACCATCGTTCTCCTTCAACGGTTTCGTCTCGCGGTGGCGGCCCGACGCGGACCACGAACGCGTCACCGTCGCTGCTGGCGGGAATCACGCGGGTGACGCGAGAAAAAACTCACTGGTAGATACTAATCGGGGCGACGAGCGCCCCGGTGCTAGCGATTCGCCGCCGACAACACCTCGGCCGCGGTGAATCGCCGATCGGCCTCGCCATCGAAACTCGAGGTCGCCGGGGTATCGAGCGTCAGGTCCAACAGGGCCGAGAGGGTTTTGAGCATCTCGCGCAACTCCGGCGGGGGCGGGAAGTACTCGTCCTCGACGGTCACCGACGCGACCGTCACGCCGTTCGTGGGGTCCAGCGCGTCGAGTACCTCGTTGACGAGTGACTCCGGCGCCGAGGCGCCGGCGGTCACCGCCACGGTGCCGCTGAGGTCGTCGGGCAACTCGAAGGCGCCGTTCACGCGCAACACCCTCGGACAACCCACCGCCTCGGCGACCTTGGTCAACGCGACCGTGTTCGACGAGTTGGCCGAACCGATCACGACGACCGCGTCGGCCTCGGCGGCGATGGTGCGAAGGGCGGCCTGGCGATTGGTGGTCGCGAAACAGAGGTCGCTGCGGTTGGGCATCCAGATGTCGGGGAACTTCTCCTCGGCGTACTCGCGCAGGTCCTGCCACTCATCCAGGCTCAGCGTGGTCTGACTGAGGAGGGCGAAGGGACCCGCGAGGTCGCCCAGGGCGTCGATGTCCTCGGTCGACTCGATCAGATGGACCGACTGCGGCGCCACGGCCATGGTCCCGACGGCCTCCTCATGACCCTCGTGCCCGACGTAGAGCACGGTGTACCCCTTGCGGGCGCGTACCTTCAGTTCGTGGTGGACCTTGGTAACCAGTGGGCACACGGCGTCGATCACCGTCCCGCCGGACTTGCGGGCGGCCTCGATGACCTGTGGCGGCGATCCGTGCGCGCTCAACATCACCGGCGCGCCGGGCGGCACCGTCGTGACGTCGTCGATGAACACAACGCCCAGGGACTTGAAGTAGTCCACCACGAACTGGTTGTGGACGATCTCGTGGTAGCAAAAGACCGGCGGCGCGAAGACGCGCGTCATCCAGTCGAGCGCCTTGATGGCCTTCTCGACCCCGGCGCAGAACCCCCGAGGCGCCGCGAGTACCACCTTGTCCACGTTCACGAAATCCAGCCTAGTAATGAGCGTTTCTGATTCCTCGTAGGCTGGACGGGTGTCGGGCGCCCGAATCTCCTCAATTTCCATGGAATCTCCGGCCTCGAGCGTCGATCTGGTCGTCGGCGACGAGCTCGTGAGCGTCAACGGACGCGAGCCGAGCGACATCATCGAGTACCAGCAGCTGATCGACGGCGAGCGGGTCACGCTGGTCGTGCGCCGCGAGGGCGAAGACCTGGCGCGCAAGGTCACGATCATCAAGTCCGAGGGTCAGCCGCTCGGGCTCAGCATCGATTCGGCCGTCTTCGACCGCATCCGCACCTGTGACAACCACTGTTCGTTCTGCTTCATCTACCAGCTCCCCAAGGGGATGCGACGCTCCCTCTACGTCAAGGACGACGACTTTCGTCTCTCCTTCCTCTACGGCAACTACACGACCCTGACACGCTTCACCGAGTTCGACCTCGAACGCGTCCTCGATGAGGGCCTCTCGCCGCTCTACGTGTCGATCCACACCACCGATCCCGACCTGCGCGCCGAGATGCTGCGCAACCCCCGGGGCGCGACGAGCCTGCGCTGGCTGAAGGAACTCCTGCGCGAAGGCATCGAGGTGCACGCCCAGGTGGTCGTCTGTCCCGGGGTCAATGACGGCGCCCACCTCGAGCGCACGCTGCACGACGTGATCTCGCTCTACCCGGAGCTCGCCTCGGTGGCGCTCGTGCCGGTCGGCGTGAGCGCCTTCTCCGACGAGGCGACCATGCGTCCACATACGCCGGACGAGGCCCGACACGTCGTCGCGCTCGCCGAACGCTTTCAATCGCTCACCGCGGAGATCCTCGGGCGCGTCAGCGTGTTCGCCAGTGACGAGTTCTACCTCGTCGCCGGCGCGACACCGCCGTCGGCCGCGAACTTCGAGAGCCTGGACCAGGCCGAGAACGGTATCGGTCTGGTCGCCGCCTTCGTGCAGAGTTTCGTCGACCAGACACCGATGGACAAGCTCGGCACCGGCTTCTTCCAGTCGGTCGACGGCGCGCCGGCGCTCGGCTACCGCGCCCCGCGCGGCGGCGAGGGCGACGTCCAACACGGCGACGACGTGCTCGTCGTGACCGGCGAGTACGCGGCGCCCATCCTTCGCGAGATGTTCGACGCCCAGGGGTTTGACGACGTGCGGATCCTCGCGGTCGAGAACCGATTCTTCGGCGGCAACATCAAGGTCGCCGGTCTGTTGACGGGTCAGGACCTCATCGACGCCTTGGCCGACGTGGCTCCCGAGACCGTCGTGCTGGTGCCCGACGTCTGTCTCTCCGAGGGGCGATTCCTCGACGGGCTCGACCTCGGTGACCTCGGCCGATCGGTCACGGTCGTGCCCACGACGGGCCAGGACCTCCACGCGGCGTTGATTTCCGTGCGCTCGGGTCGGGTGACGGCGTGAAACCCCAGGTCGTGATCGTCGGGCGACCGAACGTCGGCAAGAGCTCACTCGTCAACCGACTCGCGGGCAAGCGCGTCACCGTCGTCGAAGAACACCGCGGCGTGACCCGTGATCGCAAGGCCGTCGAGGTCGAGTGGGGCGGTCTCACCTTCGACGTCGTCGACACCGGCGGGTGGCTCGAAGCCGGCGACTCCCTCGAGGCCAAGGTCTCCAAGCAGGCCGAGGCGGCCCTGGCGACCGCCGACCTGGTGCTGTTGGTCGTCGACGTGACGACCGGCATGGTCGATGAGGACACGCACGCCGCGCGCTGGGCATTGCGCAGTGGTCGTCCGGTACTGCTCGTCGTCAACAAGGTCGATGACGCCCAGCACGAGGCCAGCAGCTGGGAGTTCCTCGGTCTCGGCGCGGGCGATCCCCATACCGTGAGCGCCCAGCACGGACGCGGGACGGGCGACCTGCTCGACGTGATCGTGGCCCAGCTCAACGAGGTCCGCCTGGTCGACGAGGTGGCCGACGCCGACGACGACGGCGCCCTGCGCGTCGCCATCGTGGGTCGACCGAACGTCGGGAAGTCCACGCTGTTCAACCAGTTGATCGGCGAAGAGCGCTCCGTCGTGCACGACCTACCCGGCACGACGCGTGACGCCATCGACACCCTGGTGTCGACCGACGTCGGTCTCATTCGCTTCATCGACACCGCCGGGATGCGTCGTCGCGCCAAGACCGAAGCGGGACTCGAGACCTACGCGGTCTTGCGCAGCCTCGACGCCCTCGACCGCTCCGACATCGCGATCCTCGTCATCGACGCGACGGTCGGCGCGACCGGTCAGGATCAACGGCTGGCCGAACGTATCTCCGCGGCCGGCTGTCCGTCCTTGGTCGTGCTCAACAAGTGGGAGCTGGTGGCGGTCGATGAGCGCGACGCGGTGCTCGCGACGGTGGGCGAGAAGTTGGCCTTCCTCGGCGACGCGCCGGTGATGAAGACGACGGCCACGTCAGGTAAGGGCGTGCACCGCATCCTCCCGGCCCTCGCGATCGCCGCGGCCGACTACCAAAAGCGCGTGCCGACCGGCGCGCTGAACCGCGCGATCCGCGACCTGCAGGTGAAACAGCCGGCGCCGACGGGCAAGATCCGCTACGCCGTCCAGGGGGCGACCGAGCCGCCGACCTTCACGCTCTTCATCGCGGGCCGCCTGCCCGCGACGTACCTGCGCTACGTCGAACGCTCCCTCCGTGAGCGCTTCTCGCTCGGCTCGCAACCCCTCCGTGTGCGCGTTCGGATCGAATAGTGGCGAAGTGGTGCGAGCGCTGCGATCGCCCGGTCGAGGGTGACACTTGCGAGATCTGCGGCGAGAGTGTCGAGGAGCCGGTTCGCCAGCCGATCCCGTGGCGCTGGCGGTTCTTCATCGTGGTGACGATCATCTACGTCATCTGGCGGATCTATCAGTTAATTTCGTGGCTGAGCCACTAGGAGAACCCATGCCCCTGTACGCCCTCGGAAACCGCACGCCGTCGATCCACCCCGACGCCTTCATCCACCCCGACGCCGTCGTGATCGGCGACGTGCGAATCGGCGCGGACTCGTCGGTCTGGCCGAGCGCGGTGCTGCGCGGGGACTACGGCACGATCATCGTCGGCGAGCGCACGTCCATCCAGGACGGCGCCATCATCCACGCCGTCCCGGCGTTCCCCACGGTCATCGGCGACGACTGCGTCGTGGGCCACCTCGCGCACCTGGAGGGCTGCGTCATCGAGGATCGCGCACTCGTCGGCAGCGGATCGATCGTCCTGCATCAGGCGACCGTGCACTCCGGTGCGACGGTCGGCGCCGGCGCGGTGGTGCGAAATCGTGTGGACGTGCCGGCCAACGCGCTCGCGGTCGGAGTGCCGGCGGTCATCAAACTCGACTCGAGTGGCGAGGACAGCATCGTCGAGAACGCCGCAACGTACGTCGCCAACGCCCGCTGGTACAAGAGCGAGTTGCGAGCCCTCTAGGCGTTCGAGAGCTCGACCAGCCGCTCGAGCGCGGTGGCGGCGCGACCGTCGGTCACGCTCGCCGACGCCATTTCGAATCCGTCGATCAGGTTCGCGGCGCGCCCGGCGACGATCAGTGCGAGCGCGGCGTTCGCGCACACGACGTCGAACACCGGTCCCGGCGCGCCGGCGAGGAATCCCCGCGCCACCTCGACGTTGTGACGGGTGTCGCCCCCGCGGAGGTCGGCGGCCGAGTGTCGCAGTCCCAGCACCGCGCCGGCGTCGAGGCGTTGCACGTCGACGCCTTCGGGCGTGATGACGTGCAGGGTCGAGGCGGCCCCGAGGGAGAGCTCGTCGAGTCCGTCGTCGGCGTTCACCAGGATCGCGTGGTCGACGCCGCGCGCGACGAGGACGTGCGTCATCGGGTCGAGCAAGTGCGTCTGGGAGACGCCGATCAGCGTGCGACGCACGAGCGCGGGATTGGCCAGGGGACCGAGGACGTTGAACACCGTTCGAAAGCCGAGAGCGCGTCGGATCGGGGTCAAGTAGCCGAGTCCGTGATGGAACGTCGGGGCGAACATGAATCCGATGCCGGCACCCTCGACGCACGCGCGCACGACGGCTTCGGGGGCGTCGAGGCGAACGCCCAGGGCCTCGAGGAGGTCGGCCGAGCCGACCGACGACGACGCGGCCCGGTTGCCGTGCTTCGCGACGGGCACGCCGCACCCGGCCACCGTGAACGCCGCCAACGTCGAGATGTTGACGGTGTGGAGCTGATCGCCGCCGGTGCCGACGATGTCCATCGCGTCCGGGCCGATCGAGAACGTGTCGGCGGCGTCGATCATCGCGTCGATGAAGCCGGTCATCTCGTCGGCCGTCTCGCCCTTGGCCGTGAGGGCCGTCAAGAAGCTCGCGATCAGGACCCCTTCGACCTCGCCCTCAAGGATCTCGATGAGCGCCGCGCGGGCCTGGGCCCGTTCGAGGTCGGTCCCGCGCACGAGCGGATTCAAGACGTCGCTCGAGAACGTTCCGGGCATCAGCGGACTCGCGCACGAGGGCGTGGCATACGCACAAGTTACTCGTGAGGGAGAACGCGCCTGGCACAACTACGATTTCGTGATGGCGACGTACCTGGATGACATCCTCTCGCATCACCGTCGCCGCGCCGCGGCCGACCACCGTGAGTGGCGCGACCGCGTGGCCGTGGTGCGTGCACCCGTGCCGTCGATGTTCGCCGCGCTCTCGGATCCCAACGACGGCCTCGTCAAGGTGATCGCCGAGGTGAAGCGACGTTCGCCGAGCAAGGGATGGCTGCGCGAGGGCCTCGACGCGGGCGAGCTCGCCCGCGCCTACGCCGACGGGGGAGCGGCTGCGCTCTCGGTGCTGACCGACGGCGAACACTTCGCGGGATCACTTGAGGACCTCGGCGCGGCGCGCGAGGCCGTGGGACTGCCACTGTTGCGAAAGGACTTCACGGTGAGTGCGAATGACGTCCTCGACGCCGCCGACGCCGGCGCGAGTGCGGTGCTCTTGATCGTCGCGGCGCTCAGCGACGACGAACTCGAAGAGTTCCTCGGTGTCGCGCATCTCGCCGGCCTGGACGCCCTGGTGGAGGTACACGACCACGAACAGGCGACGCGGGCGCTCGACGCGGGCGCTCGGATCATCGGAGTCAACCAGCGCGACCTGCGGACCTTCGACGTCGATCGCGACAACGCGGCGCGCGTCATCTCGTCACTGCCCACGTCCGTCGTCGCCGTCTGTGAGTCGGGTCTCGCGTCGAGCGACGACGTCCGTCAGGCCGCCGCGGTCGGATTCGACGCGGTGCTCGTGGGGGAGGCGTTCGTCACCGCAGAGGACGTGGTCGACACCGTGCGGACCTTCTCGTCGGTACCGTTGGTGCGCCGTGGCTGAACTCGACGGTCCGTACTTCGTGAAGATTTGCGGCGTCACGTCGCTCGTCGACGCCGTTGCCGCCATTGACGCGGGCGCGAACGCGGTGGGGCTCAACCTCGCGACGTCACCGCGTCATCTGTCACTCGACCGCGCGCTGGCCATCGCCGAATCGATCCGGGGTCGGATCGTTCGAACGTTGATCTTCTTCGACAACGATGACGACGCGATCGTGCACGCCACCCAGTTCGTCGAACCCGACGCGGTGCAGGTGCACGGTCCACTGAGCGACGACCTTCACCGGCGGCTGCGTGCGCGAGGGGTGTCGATCGTCAAGGCGCTGTCGATCGGGAGCGATGAGTTCTACAGCTTCGACGAGCGGGCGGTCGACGCCGTGATGGTCGACGGCGCGACGCCCGGCAGCGGCGTGGCCCATTCGTGGGAGGAGTTGGCGACGCGGTCGTTCTCCGTGCCCGTCATCGCCGCCGGGGGGTTGAGCGACCGCAACGTGGCGGGCGTCATCGCCGAGACCGGGGTTTGGGGCGTTGACAGTGCGAGTGGCGTCGAGTCCGCGCCCGGGGTCAAGGACCGCGATCTGATCATCAGCTTCGTCGCCAACGCACTCGCCGCGTTCGAGGAGCGTCGCAGCTCGTGAGCGAAGACACCGTCTACATGTCCGAACCGGACGACCGCGGTCGATTCGGTGAATTCGGAGGTCGCTTCGTCCCGGAAGCGCTGATGCCGGCGTGCCTCGAACTGGAGGCGGCGTTTCGCGACGCGTGGCGTGACCCGTCCTTCGTCGAGGAGTACCGGACGGTCCTGCACGAGTTCGCCGGACGCCCCACGCCCGTCACGCCACTGCGTCGACTCGGCGACCACCTCGGACTACGCGTCTTCGCCAAACGCGAGGACCTCGCGCACACCGGCTCGCACAAGATCAACAACGTCATCGGCCAGACACTGTTGACCAAGCGGATGGGCAAGCGCCGGGTTATTGCCGAGACCGGTGCCGGCCAACACGGCGTCGCCACCGCCACGGCCGCGGCGCGCCTCGGTCTCGAATGCACGGTGTTCATGGGCGAGGTCGACACCGAACGCCAGATCCTCAACGTCTTTCGCATGGAACTACTCGGTTCACGGGTCGTGCCCGTGACGTCGGGCAGTCGCACCCTCAAGGACGCCGTGAACGAGGCCATGCGCGAATGGGTGACCTGCGTCGAGGACACGCACTACTGCATCGGATCGGTCATGGGTCCTCATCCCTTCCCCTGGATGGTGCGCGAGTTCCAGAGCATTATCGGGCACGAGTCCGCGCGACAGCTCGCGGAGTTCGGTGTCGACGTGCCCGACGTCGTGATCGCCTGCGTCGGCGGCGGTTCGAACGCCGCCGGTGTCTTCGCCGGTTTCGCCAACACGAGCGCTCGACTGGTCGGCATCGAAGCGGCCGGGGGCTCGGCCGTGGGTAGCGGTTCGCCGGGTGTTCTGCACGGCATGCGATCGTTCTTGATGCAAGACGAGTTCGGGCAGATCGAAGAGGCGCACTCGATCTCGGCCGGTCTCGACTATCCCGGCATCGGTCCCGAACACGCCTACCTCGCCGATGTCGGGCGCGCGGAGTACTACCCGATCGGCGACGAGGACGTGATTCCCGCGCTGCGACTCCTCAGTGAGAAGGAGGGCATCATCCCGGCCCTCGAGACCGCTCACGCCGTCGCCTGGCTCGCGCGCGAAGCCGGCGGCGCGATCCCCAGCGGCTCCACCGTGCTCCTCAACCTCTCCGGTCGGGGCGACAAGGACGTCGCCCAAGTGCAAGCCATCCTTCGCGGCGTGTCGTGAAGAGCCTCGAACGCGAACTGCGCGCGTTGCGCGACGCCGGCCGCAAACTGCTCGTGCCGTATTTCATGGGCGGAGTCACGGAACACTGGACCGAGCACGTCGAGGCGGCGGTCCTCGCCGGTGCCGACGCCGTGGAGATCGGCATCCCGTTCTCCGATCCGATGATGGACGGACCAGTGATCCAGGAGGCCGCCCTGCGAGCCCTGGCGCGAGGCACGACGCTCGATTCGGTCTGTGACGATCTGGACCGGATCGAGGTCAACGTGCCGTTCATCGCCATGACGTACTACAACATCGTGCTGCACTACGGGCTCGATCGCTGCGCGGGGAAATTCGCCGCGAGCGGCATCCGGGGGGCGATCCTCCCGGACCTCGCCCTCGAAGAGACCGGACCCTGGATCGACGCGTGCGAGGGGGCGGACGTGGCGACCGTGCTGCTGGTCGCCCCGTCGACGCCACCCGAAAGGGTCGACGCCCTCGCGGCCACGACGCAGGGTTTCGCCTACGCGTCGGCCCGGATGGCCGTCACGGGCAAATCCGAAGGGGGAGGTGACGGCGAGCGTGTTGTTCGCGCCATCCGGCGCACGAGCGACGTGCCGGCCCTGATCGGCATCGGCATCGCCAGTGCGGAGCAGGCCCGCGAGGCGGCACGCGTGAGCGATGGCGCCATCGTCGGCTCGGCGTTGGTGCAGGTGATCCTCGACGGCGGCGACGCGACGGACGTCGAGCGCTTCATCCGTGGGTTCCGATCGGCCATGGACGACTGACGCCGCATCTATACAGTGCGTAGCGTTCGCGGGTCACGGAGATCAGTCGTACTCACCAGTAATCAGCCGGAAATCAGTCGTGGACACTGCTTGCTTGTGAACCTCTTCACGAAGTTGAGACGATTCTATCCCTCACGCCCGATGGCAAGTGAGGTTTAATCTCATTAGCCGTCAACCCGGCGGTGGAAGTAATCCTATGTGGGGGGAATTACATGGAACAGAGAGTTGCGGACCCCGGTCCGCTTGGACTCGCCGGTTTCGCTATGACCACGTTTTTGGTGAGCATCTTTAACATCGGACTGTTCAAGTTCGGCGGAACGAGTAGTGCTGCCGCGGCGGGCTTTATCTCGCTGGCCTTTATCTACGGTGGTGCTGCGCAGTTTGCGGCCGGCATGTGGGAGTTCGCGCGCAAGAACACCTTTGGTGCGCTGGCGTTCACGTCATACGGTGCGTTCTGGATAGGTGTGTACTTCTTCATCAACTTCCAGGGTGGACTCGCGGTCAAGGGTGCCCTCGGCCTGTACTTCTTGCCCTGGATCCTGTTCACGGCGTACATGACCGTTGCCGCGATGAAGACGAACCTGGCAGTGCTGTTCGTGTTCATCGCCCTGACCCTGGCCTTCTTGTTCCTGACCATCGGAGCATGGGGCGGCGGTCACACCGACATGACCAAGATCGGCGGATGGCTCGGCATTATCACCGCGCTCCTCGCCTGGTACGCGTCGGCAGCTGGCGTGATCAACGAAACTCACGGGAAGGTCGTGCTACCGGTCGGTCCTTTGGGCTAGCCTCAGTGTCACTGGTGGCTCGCCACCGGACCCAACCGCCAACAGCGCCCAGCCATCAGGCTCGGGCGCTGTTGGCATTCTGGGCCGATAGAGAACTACTCTCGGCTTCAGTCGCAATGACGACCACGCAGTTCTCGCCTTCGACGCATACCTACATCACAGCAAGGGAAGATCATGACAGAAGCAAAACTTGAAGCATGGCTGGAAGAGACCCGAAGTTTCGCGCCGTCCGCTGAGTTCTCCAAACAGGCCAACGCGCAACCTTCCATTTACGACGACGCCGCGGCCGACCCCGTCGCGTGGTGGCGCACGCAGGCCGACCGACTGGCGTGGACGACCGCGCCCACGAAGAGCCTCGAGTGGGACCTCCCCTTCGCCAAGTGGTTCAGTGATGGCACCCTCAACGCCTCCTACACCTGCGTCGACCGACACGTCGAGGCCGGCAACGGCGACAAGGTCGCCTACCACTGGGTGGCCGACGCCGAAGGCGAGGGCCGCACGATCACGTACGCCGAACTGCAGAAGCTCGTCGCCCAAGCGGCGAACGCCCTGACCGAACTCGGCGTGAAAGAGGGCGACCGGGTCGCGGTCTACATGCCGATGATTCCCGAAGCGGTCGTGACGATGCTGGCGATCGTGCGACTCGGCGCCGTGCACTCGGTCGTGTTCGCCGGATTCTCCGCCGAGGCGCTGTCGAGTCGAATCCTCGACTCCGACTGTCAGTTCGTCGTGACGGCGGACGGCGCGTTCCGACGAGGCGCGGCCAGTCCGCTCAAGCCCGCGGTCGACGAGGCGCTCGAGTCCTGCCCGAACGTCAAAGCCGTGTTGGTCGTACGTCGCACCGGCGGCGAGGTCAACTGGAACGAAGGACGCGACTACTGGTGGCACGACGTGGTCGAGCGCCAAAGCGACCAACACACGTGCCAGTCGTTCCCGGCCGAACACACGATGTTCATCATGTACACCTCCGGAACGACGGCGAAGCCCAAAGGGATCTACCACACGACCGGTGGGTACCTCACACACGTGTCGGCCACGCACAAGTACATCTTCGACGTGAAGCCCGAGACCGACATCTGCTGGACCGCCGCGGACATCGGTTGGATCACCGGACACAGCTACATCGTCTACGGTCCACTCATCAACGGCGTGACCCAGGTCATGTACGAGGGACTGCCGGACTCGGGCGGCAAGGACCGCTGGTGGAAGATCATCGCCGAGAAGAAGGTCTCGATCCTCTACACCGCGCCGACGACGATCCGCACCCTCATGAAGTGGGGGCACGCGTGGCCCCAGGGACACGACCTTTCGAGTCTTCGCCTCCTCGGGACCGTCGGCGAGCCGATCAACCCCGAAGCGTGGATGTGGTACCGCGAGTACATCGGTGGCGGCAAGTGTCCGATCGTGGACACGTGGTGGCAGACCGAGACCGGCGGCATCTTGATCACGCCCCTGCCGGGCATCACCGCGACGAAGCCCGGCGCGGCGATGACGCCCTTCCCGGGCATCAGCGCGGACATCGTCGACAACGAGGGCAACTCGGTGGGCAACGGCGAAGGGGGCTACTTGGTCATCACGGCGCCGTGGCCGGGTATGACGCGCGGCATCTACGGTGACCCCGAGCGCTTCAAGGAGACCTACTGGAGCCGCTTCCCGGGCAAGTACTTCGCCGGTGACGGGGCCAAGCGCGACGACGACGGCGACATCTGGCTGCTCGGTCGTATCGACGACGTCATGAACATCTCCGGACATCGTCTGTCCACGACCGAAGTCGAGCACGCGTTGGTCGGACATCCGTCGGTCGCCGAGGCCGCGGTGGTCGGTGCGTCCGACGAGACGACCGGTCAGGCCATCGTGGCCTTCGTCACGTTGAAGATGTCCGCCGACGACGCGTCGAAGGACCAGGTCATCGTGATCGAGGAGCTGCGCACGCACGTGGCGAAGGTCATTGGCCCGATCGCCAAACCGCGTCAGATCATCCTCACGCCCGAACTGCCAAAGACCCGATCCGGCAAGATCATGCGGCGCCTCTTGCGTGACGTCGCCGAGAATCGATCCTTGGGCGACGTGACCACGTTGACCGACCCGACCGTCGTCAACATGATCGCCGGACTCATGGACAGCCACGCCGACTCCGAGGACTGACACCGACTCGACGTCCCCGTCGAAATAGACGTGTCGTGAAGCACGAGTTCGCTGACGCCTGACGCCTGACGCCGGCCGCGATGTTCGCGGTCGCCGGCGGAGAAAGTTTTGCGTTCCGCACGACAGGTAGTAGGTGAACGGCGTTTCGATGGGAATCCGCGTGATTCTCAGCGGTGGCGCCCCCGACGGAGGAACACGAATGAGTGATGACACGACAACCACGAGCGAAGTGGATTCCCACCACGACGGTGAGGGAGATCGTCACGCACGACGTCCCCGACTGATGGGCTGGGTGCTCACCATGTGTACGGCCCTGGTCGTGGTCGCGGTCGGCTTCGTTGGTGTCGAACTCGGACACCACGGGACCGCCGCCCGGTCCACGATCACCGTGACCGGTTCGGGGACGGTCCAGGGGACCCCCGACACGATCAACTTCCAGATCGGCGTGTCGACCGTGAATCCCACGGCGACGGCGGCGTTGACCGAGAACGACAACAAGGTCCGAGCCCTCGAGGCGGCGTTGTTGAAGAACGGCGTCACGCGCAAGGAGATGCAGACCTCCGGTTTGAACATCTACGACAACACCAACAGTCAGGGCGTGGTCACCGGCTTCACGGTCCAGGACACTCTGAACGTCACCATGCACCAGGTGCAGCGTGCGGGCACGGCGATCGACGCCGCGGCGCGCGCCGTCGGCAACGGCGTCCAACTGGACGGCGTGTCGTTCACCATCACCAATGACTCGTCGTTGCTGCGCGCCGCGCGGATCCGCGCCATGGACCGCGCCCGTCTGGCGGCGGGTCAGCTGGCCCAGGCCGGCGACACGCACGTCACCGGCATCGTCAAGATCACCGACAACGAGAACCAGAGCTCGGGCGTCTACTACCCGGAGTTCGCCAGTGGCACGGCGCTTCGCGCGGCGGTGCCGATCCAGACCGGCACGCAGCCCGTCACGGTGCAGGTCACCGTGGTCTACTCACTGTCGAGTTGACGATCGTCTGACCTCCTTCGGCCCGGGCCTCGACGTTAGGAGTCGAAGCCCAGGCCGAAGAGGTCGATGAGTTTCAGCCACAGGTTGCGGCGACCTTCGTGCTCGTCGGCGTACTTGATGGCCGCCTGCGTGATGCGGATGAAGATCCACTTGAACGGTTCGGGCGGGAACGGCATCGGTCGCTTGCGCACCATCGTGAGTCGCGTGCGGTCGGTGTCCAGTCCGTCCAACAGGTCCAGCATCGTGGCGGCGCCAAAACGGGTCGAGGCCACGCCGAGCCCGGTGTAGCCGAGGACGTAGGCCACCTTGTTCTCGTGTGACGTCCCCCAGAACGGTGAGAATCGCGTGCAGGTGTCGATCGCGCCGCCCCAGGCGTGCGTGAACTTGACGCCCGCCAGTTGCGGAAACGTCTTCAAGAAGTGACTGGCCAGCGTCGCGTACGTCTCGGAGTTGAACTCGTACTCCCGTCGAACCTTGCCGCGGAAGTTGTAGATCGTGTCGTAACCGCCCCACAGGATGCTGTTGTCACTGGTGAGCCGGTAGTAGTGGAATTGGTTCCCCGAGTCGGCGATCCCTTCGCGACCCGACCAGCCGATGCTCTCGAGCTGCGCGTCGGAGAGCGGCTCGGTGACCATGACGTAGTCGTAGACGGGCACGACGTACTTGCGGGTCTTCTTGAGCAGCGACGGGAAGACGTTCGTGCCGAGCGCCACGCGCGCGGCGGTGACGGCACCGTAGGGGGTGTGGACACGCACCGCGTCGTGGAGGTCCTCGAGCCATTCGACTTTGGAGTTCTCGAATATCTTCACGCCGAGCGAGATGCACACGCGCTCGAGGCCCCAGACCAGGCGAGCGGGGTCGACCAGCGCCGTGCCGTCATGGTCGAAGAGCGCCCCGACGTACGAAGGGGAGTGCACGCGCGACTGCACCTCCTCCTGAGTGAGCACCTCGACGGAGTCGCCCATCGCGTTGCGACGCTCGGCCTGATCGGCCATGCCCTTGAACTGCCAGGGCGCGACGGCGACCTGGAGTTCGCCGGTGCGCTCGAAGTTGCACTCGATGCTGTAGCGCGCGACCGTTGCCTCGATCTCATCGAGGTTCTCTCGCCCGAGCCGCTGGATCAGTTCGATCTCATCCGGAAAGCGCCGCACGCCGTTCAGGTAACCGTGCGTGAGCGAGGCGGAACAGAACCCGCCGTTGCGTCCGGAAGCACCCGCGCCCGTTTCGTACTGTTCGACCACGACGACCTCGCGATCGGGATCGCGCTCTTTGGCGAGCAGGGCGGTCCACAGACCGGTGTACCCGGCGCCCACGACACACAGGTCGGCGCCGATGTCACCGATGAGCGCGGAGTGCGGGGCCGGCTCGAGTGGGTCCGAATCGAGCCACCAGAGTTCCGGTTGGACGTCCGCGAGGTGGCGTAAGACGAAAGGGTCCTTCTTGTCCATACCGTGTCCGGCCAGCGGCCGGCATCACCCTCTCTCAGCACTTCGATTTCGTCGGCGCCCCTAGTGGCGCCACGAACGCCAGCCGTCTCGACCGGCCTCAACCCGACGATTCTACCGGACTGCCCCATTTGACCAATTGATGGCGAGTCCGCCAGTCTCGTTAGGCTTCGCAGGACGGATCGCCGGGGAGGAACGATGCGACTGGCCAATCTGAACGGACGCGCGACGATCGTGCTCGATGACGGCATCGTCGACGTGGCCACCGCCTCACAGGGCGCGTTCTCGACCTCCATCGACAAGTGCCTGGGCCAACTCGACAAACTCGACGCCTGGTGTCGCACGGCCAAACCGGTCCCGGAAGAGATCGACGTCGCGGAGTTCGCGCGTGACCCACGATTGGGTCCCGTCGTCAATCCACAACAGGTCTTCGCCATCGGGCTGAACTACCGGCGCCACGCGACGGAGTCCGGACTCGGCGTGCCCACGGAGCCGATGGTGTTCACGAAGTTCAACTCGTCGGTTTGTGGGCCGAACGAGTCGCTGCCCATCCCGGGCGCCACGACCGACTACGAGGCCGAACTGGTCGTCGTCATCGGCGCCACGGTGCGCGACGTCAGCGTCGATGACGCGCTCAACGTCGTCGCCGGCTACTGCGTCGGTCAGGACTTTTCAGAACGCGACGTGCAGTTTCGGAGTACACCGGCCCAGTTCTCGCTCGCGAAGTCGTTCCGCAACTTCGCGCCAATCGGTCCGTGGCTGACGACCGCGGACGACGTCCCCGATCCCCAGGACCTCACTATTGGCACGCGGCTCAACGGTTCGTCGATGCAGGACTCCCGCACGAGCGACATGGTCTTCTCGGTCGCCGAACTGATCGCGTACCTGTCGTCGGTGTGTGAGCTGCGCCGTGGCGACCTCATCTTCACCGGCACGCCCGAGGGCGTCGGACAGAATCGAACACCACCCGTGTTCTTGCAGCCGGGCGACGTCATCGAGACGACGATTGAGGGGCTGGGCACGATTCGAAACGTCGCCGTCGCGCCGGAGCGTCGTCCGTCGCGTCCGCACTGAGGCGCAGCACGCTCGAGTCGAACGGATCCCTAGGAGTTCTTGATCGAGAACAACGATTCGAGGTTCTCGCGCAGCGACGGTTCGTTCTCTTCGGATCGTGCGGCCAGCGCGTGCGCAGCGCACCGACTCCAGAGGCCGTCGAACCAGTACACGTCACGCTCCAGGTCCCGATCGATGTCGCGGTACTTCACGAAAACACCCACGGCCTCGCCGAAGACGAGGATCTCGCGGACCGGTTCCTCGACGCGTTCTCGGCGTCGAAGGAAGGACGAAAGACCGCACTCATCGCGTCGTCCAATCCCATCTCGACGTCCAGTCCCAGCAGGGGGAGGAGCACTCCCGCGTCCTCATCGGTGGCGGCCTTGTGGTCGCTCTTCTCTCTGGTGACGCGCTCTTCGATACAGACCTCGCTCAACGCCCCATCGCATAGGTCTTGGCTCAACGTGGCCGGGCCTCGGCGGCCCTCGTCGGCTCCGTGCGCCAATGGCGACCACCGTCATGGGTGCTCCACAGGGTGAGACGTTCATTGTCACTGTCGTCATTGCCCAACACGAGACCGTGCGTGGCGTTGACGAACTGCACCTGGAGCGTGCCGCCCGCCGAGCTCCCGATCAGGGGCTCGACCGCGTGCCAGATGGTGCCACCATCGTGGGTCACCAGCAAAGAGCTCCGCCCGCCCACCAAAAACGCTTCGTCACTGTTGACCAGGTCGATGGCGCCGAGGTAGCCGTTGTCGATGTCCGAGCGAGTCTTCATCACCCACGTGCGAGCATGGTCGGTCGACTCGAGCACTGACTTGATCTGACTGCCCGCACTGGCCTCGGAGGCGCACACCGCCATCAGGGTTCCGTTCGGGGCCGCGGACAACACCGCCGACCACGCACCGATGTGACACGGCACGGGGCGACTCGACCACGTGACGCCACCGTCGGACGTGTACCAGAGCGGGACCACGCTGGGACCACCCTTGAGGTTGACGGGTGGCGCCAACATCCAGAAGGCAACGGTTCGACTTACGCGAAGTAGGTAGCTCTGCCCCTGTGCGCCACTCGGTATCAAAGTGCTCGCGCCTTTCGGACGCGCCGACGAGGTCGTCCAGCTCCGTCCTCCATCACTCGAGGTACGCAACTCCACGCGACAGGCCGCGTCGGTGATGCGTTGCTCGTGCGAGCAGACCGCAACGACGATCCACACGGACGCGCCGACGGCATCAACGTCGAGAACTGAACCCGGCTGCGTGCTTCGACGCCAGGTCTTCGCGTCGTCGTGACTGACATAGAACCGCGGGCCGTAGAGGAACACGTCGCCAACGCCGTCCGCCACGAGCCAAGAGGCGAAGCTCTTGGCGCAGTTCCAGGTCACCACGTCGACGAGTGATTCAAATCTCGCGCCACCGTCGGTCGATTGGCCAACGTAGTCAGTGCACTGCTGAGCGTTGAGCGATTGCTTCGTGAAGAGTCCGAACCCGTTCAGCGGGCTGGAGAAGTCGAATGACTCCAGCGAAAGGGCGGTGGCCGGCGTTGTCGACGTGGTGGCGAACGCCGCGGGGGACACCGGCGACCACGTGAGGATGACGCACAAAATGACACCGGCGAGTGAAACCCTGACGGTGCGGCACGCGGGACTTCGCCGCGTCGCTCCGTTCCAACCGCCTGGCATTACGCCTGACACTAGCGGCCCGCTTCTCGCGAGTTCGCGGACTCAACGGTCACTGTGGGTGGTCGGGCTGGGGAGATTCGAACTCCCGATCTCTCGGCCCCCAGCCGAGCGCTCTAGACCAAACTAAGCCACAGCCCGTGAACGAACAATCGTAGTCGTTTGGCCTTGGTCAACCGGTAGGCGCGTGCGCGCCGTGTGCCTGATCGGGGTGCGTCAACCACGCACGAGCTTCGCATAGGTACGCGATCGTCTCGCCGGTGGCCTTCGCCCGTAGAGCATCGAGGATGCGCTCGTCGAGCGCCTGGATCAATTCGTCAACCGCCATCACCATTCACCTTTTCTCATCCGCCCGCCACGGCGGTCACTATTTCGATTGCGCAGCCGTCTTCGATTCTCTTGTTCGGCCATTCGGAGCGCCGCACGATCTCACCGTCGATCGCCACCGCCACGCCCCGCGGCTCGATGTCGAGTCGCCCCAGCATCTCGTCGACCGTTTCCGCGACGTAATCCTCGTCGACGCCGTTAACGCTGATCACCGAGCGCCTCCGCGAATCGCAGTGCCTGGTTTGCGGCGATCGGCGCCAGCGTCACGCCGTGACGGAAGTGGCCGGATGACCACGCCCAGCGACCGTCGCGCAGCACCTCGAAGAACGGGCGCAGGTCATCACTCGCCGGACGATTGCCCTCACGCGTTTCAAGTACCACCGCCGTTTCCAGCGCCGGCACGACGTCGAGGGCGTCGCGCATGAGCCGCTGGACTTCACCGACCTGCGCGCCCGACTCGCGTCGCTCCTCTGAAGAGGCACCGAGGACGTTGTAGCCACCGGGCCGGCTCACCATGTAGAACGTCCCGCCGCGGACGTATGAACGGATCATGGGTTGGGCACTTCGATCGAGTCCGCGGACGCGCACGGTTATCCCGTGGATCGGTCGCACGGTGTGCCGTCCGGAGGGATTTGCACCGTCGGGCAGCGCGTTGGCGCCCACGGCGATGATGCCGAGTTCAGCGCCGAAGGAATCCGACGCAGTCGAAGCCTCGACGCGGGCGCCGTCACCACTGACGCTGATCACCGCTTCGTCGACCATCGTGACCCCGAGCGCGGCGTTGGCCTCGCTCACGCGGGCGACGACTTGATCGGGGTCGAGCCACGCGTCACCCCCGACGAGGAGTCCGTCGTTGATCCGCGGTGACACACCGTCGAACAGGTCGTCGTCGTCACGTGACACCCGGCGAGGAATGACGCCGAGATCGGTGGCGACGTGCGCGAATTGATCCACCAACCGTCGATCGCTCCCGTCCCAACCCAACAGCAACGTGCCGGTCTCCACGATGGTGAGTTCGCGCTGCGTCACCTCACGCAGATCCCCGGCCAGCGAACGCCACGCGTCGAGTGCGCCGCTCTGCAACTCGTAGTTCGCCTCCTCGCCGGGTCCGATCTCGGCGATCGGTGCGATCATGCCGGCCGCCGCCCACGTCGCGCCCTTGCCGGGGGTCGGATCGAACAGCGTCACCCGCCAACCGTGGCGTGCCAACTGGAAGGCACTCGTCAGTCCGATCACGCCGCCGCCAACGACGAGCGCGCGCGGGGTCGACTTCACGTGAACAGCGTAGGTCGAAGGCCAGCGAGCCTTTTCGTTATGATTGTGGTGGGTCAGCGTTGCCCCGCAAGGAAACGCTATGACAAAGACTCTCTACGACCCCTCTTTCGAGCACGACGCCTGCGGTGTGGGCATGATCGCGGACCTCAGCGCCACGCCCACGAACGCGACCATCGTTGACGCGCTGACGATCCTGGAGAACCTCGAGCACCGCGGCGCGACGGGGTCGGACGTGGATTCCGGTGACGGCGCGGGTGTCCTCATCCAGATGCCCGACGGATTCCTCCGAGCGATATTCGGCGACGTCGTGCCGGCCGTGGGCGAGTACGGGATCGCGCACTGGATGCTGGCCAAGACAGCGGACGTCGCGGCTGTCCGCGAGGGCATCGACGCGGTCCTCGCACGGGTCGGACTGACGTCGCTCGGGTGGCGCGACGTACCAGTCGATTCGACGATCCTCGGTCCCACTTCTCTGGCGTCCGAGCCGGCGTTCGTCCAACAGCTCATCGCCGTTGACCCTGTGGATCCGGCACCGGACCTCGAACGTGCGCTGTACTGCGCTCGCAAGGTGATCGAGCACACCATCGACGTCTACGCCTCGTCGTGTTCCCCGAACGTCCTCATCTACAAGGGGATGCTGACCGCCCCACAGCTTCGACAGTACTTCAGCGACCTTCGCGACGATCGTCTCACCTCAGCGATCGCCGTCGTGCACAGCCGCTTCTCGACGAACGTCCTGCCGCGCTGGGATCTCGCGCAGCCGTTCCGCTACATCGCCCACAACGGCGAGATCAACACGGTGCGCGGCAATCGGAACTGGATGACCGCGCGCGAGACGTCGTTGGAGAGCGACGTCCTGCCCCTCCCGATCACCGAACTGACGCCGTTGGTCACGCCGGGCATGAGCGACTCGGCGAGTTTCGACGAGGTGGTCGAACTCCTCGTGCAGGCCGGCCGATCGCTGCCCCACGCCGTGCTGATGATGATTCCCGAAGCCTGGGAGCGCTCGACGTTCATGAGCGAGTCGCGCCGCGACTTCTATCGTTACCACGCCGGTTTGATGGAGCCCTGGGACGGACCGGCCTCGGTGACGTTCTGTGACGGCAAGGTCGTCGGCGCCGTACTCGACCGCAATGGCCTTCGTCCGGCGCGCTACTGGGTCACCAAGGACGGTCGGGTCATCTTCGCGAGCGAGGTCGGCGTCTTGCCGGTCGATCCGGCCAACATCGAGCGAAAGGGTCGGCTCCAGCCCGGCCGGGTCTTCCTGGTCGACGTCGACCAAGGACGGATCATCGACGACGAGGAGTTGAAGAGTTCGCTCGCGCAGAAGGCCCCCTTCGGGGAGTGGCTGCGCGAAGAACAGCGCTCGCTCGACGAGATCGAGGCGCCGACCATGCTCACGCCGAACCACGCGTCGATCGTGCGTCAACAGAAGAACTTCGGCTACAGCGAAGAGGACCTGCGCCTCATCATCCGACCCATGGCCCAGCTGAGCGAGGAGCCGATCGGCTCGATGGGCTCTGACTCGACCGTGCCCACGCTCTCGAAGCTGCCGCGGCCGCTCTTCGACTTCTTCACTCAACTCTTCGCCCAGGTCACGAACCCGCCGCTCGACGCCATACGCGAAGAGCTCGTCACCTCGACGCGCGTCACCATCGGTGGCGAGGACAACTTGCTCACCGAGAGCGCGAACCATTGCCACCAGATCGTCCTACCGTCACCGATTCTCAGCATCGACGAACTCGCGAAGATCCGCTACCTCGAGGAGTTCGAGCGTATGACCGGCTTCACGACGGTCGTCATCGATGGTCTCTTCGAGGCCCACGGTGAGGGCGCCGGCGCCGATCGCCTGTCTTCGGCCATCGATCGACTGTGCGACGAGGTCGTCGACGAGGTGCGCGCCGGCACGAACATCATCATCCTCTCGGATCGCAACTCCACGCCGGAGCTCGCCGCCATCCCGAGTCTCCTCTTGGCCTCAGCCGTGCACCACCGTCTGGTCGCCGAGCATCTGCGCACCAGCGCGGCGCTGATCATGGAGGCCGGTGACGTGCGCGAGGTCCACCACGTCGCGCTGCTGCTCGGCTTCGGTGCCTCGGCGGTCTGTCCCTACCTCGCGTATGAGTCGATCGACGCGATGATCGATGGGGGAGAGCTGACCGGGCTGAGTTCCTTCGAAGCGCGCTACCAGTACGGCAAGGCGCTCAACAAGGGTGTGGTGAAGACCATGTCGAAGATGGGGGTGAGCACCGTCGCGAGTTACGTCGGCTCACAGCTCTTCGAAGCGGTCGGCATCTCCGACACGGTGCTGGCGAGGTACTTCCCGGGCTTCACCTCGCGCCTCGGCGGCATCACGCTCGAGCACATCGCGACCAGCGTCCTCACCCTGCACGCCAGTGCGTACGAACCGGCGCACGGTGAGCGCGTAGAACTGCGCAACAACGGTGAGTACCAGTGGCGTCGTGACGGGGAGATCCACCTGTTCAATCCCCGTACGGTACAGAAACTCCAGCACGCCACGCGCGCGAAGCGCTTCGACATCTTCAAGGAGTACACCGCGCTCGTCGACGACCAGTCCGGCGCGTTGGTGACGCTGCGCGGACTGATGAACCTGGTGCCGAGCGCTTCGCCCTTGCCCCTGGATGAGGTCGAGAGCGCCGCCGCCATCATCAAGCGCTTCAGTACCGGTGCCATGTCCTACGGTTCGATCTCGGAAGAGGCCCACACCACGCTCGCCGTTGCCATGAACCGCCTCGGCGCGAAGTCCAACACGGGTGAAGGAGGTGAGGACGCCGAACGATTCGACACCTCGGACCCGAACTGGAACCGACGCTCGGCGATCAAGCAGGTCGCCTCCGGTCGATTCGGCGTGACGAGTCGGTTCCTCGTGAACGCCGACGACATCCAGATCAAGATGGCCCAAGGCGCCAAGCCCGGTGAAGGGGGACAGTTGCCGGGGACCAAGGTCTATCCCTGGATCGCCAAGACCCGACATTCGACGCCGGGGGTCGGCTTGATCTCGCCACCGCCACACCACGACATCTACTCGATCGAGGACCTGGCCCAGCTGATCTACGACCTGAAGAACGCCAACGACCAGGCGCGCATTCACGTGAAACTCGTGAGCGAACAGGGCGTCGGCACCATCGCGGCCGGTGTCGCCAAGGCCCACGCCGACGTGATCCTCATCTCGGGACACGACGGCGGCACCGGGGCCGCGCCGCTGACCTCACTGAAGCACGCCGGCACCCCGTGGGAGCTCGGACTCGCCGAGACGCACCAGACGCTCGCCGCCAACGGCCTGCGCAGTCGCGTCGCGCTGCAGGTCGACGGACAACTGAAGACCGGCCGCGACGTCATCATCGCCGCTCTGCTCGGCGCCGAGGAGTTCGGCTTCGCCACGGCGCCGCTGGTTGTCTCGGGTTGCGTCATGATGCGCGTCTGCCACCTCGACACGTGCCCCGTGGGCATCGCCACGCAGAACCCCCGCCTGCGCGAACGTTTCACCGGGAAGCCCGAGTTCGTCGAGAACTTCTTCGAGTTCATCGCCGAAGAGGTCCGCGAGTATCTCGCGCTCCTGGGCGCGCGGACACTCGAGGAGGTGATCGGCGACGCGAGCCGGCTCTCGATCACCCCGGCCGGTGACGAGCACAGCGACCTCGATCTCTCGGCGCTGTTGGTGAGCGTCGCGCCGGACCAGCGTCATCAGAGCGTGAAGCAGGAACACGGCCTCGACGGCGCGCTCGACTGGTCGTTCCTCCACGACGCCGTGAGCGCGGCCACGCACACCACGCCGTTCCGCTTCGCCACGTCGATTCGCAACGTGAACCGTGCCGTGGGGACGCTGACCGGTAGCGCCATCACGCGCAGTCTCGGCGCGCGCGAGCTGCCCGACGACCTGATCGAGATCGACCTCCAGGGATCGTCCGGTCAGAGTCTGGGCGCCTTCATGCCGCGCGGCATGACCCTTCGGCTGACCGGGGACGCGAACGACTACGCCGGCAAGGGCCTGTCCGGTGGGCGCATCGTCATCCGACCCTCGCGCGACGCGACGTTCGCCAGTGAGGAGAACATCATCGCCGGCAACGTCATCGGCTACGGCGCGACCGGCGGGGAGATCTTCGTGCGCGGCGTGGTTGGCGAGCGGTGCGGCGTGCGCAACTCCGGTGCCACCATCATCGTCGAGGGGACCGGCGACCACGCGTGCGAGTACATGACCGGGGGCGTGGTCGTCATCCTGGGCGGCGTCGGTCGCAATCTCGCGGCCGGTATGTCCGGCGGCACGCTCTTCCTGTATGACCCCACGAGCAGCGTCTATGACCATTTGAGCGCCGGCGTCTACGAGATCGATCCGCTGGAGTACGAGGACGACGAGCGCCTGCGCGCGCTACTGACCCGCTTCGTCGACGAGACCGGTTCGCCGCGGGCCCAATCGATCCTCGATGACTGGCGAGCGCAGCGCATGCACTTCGTGCGCATCGAGACTTCGGAGTACCAGCGCGTGCGCGACGAGTTGCGTAGTGGGTAAGACGACCGGCTTCCTCGAGTACCCGCGACAGGGCCCGCGACACCGGCCGGTGGCCGTGCGCCTGCGCGACTGGCGCGAAGTGTACGAACCCCAGAGCGACGACGAGGTCTCGATCCAGGGTGCGCGCTGCATGGACTGCGGGATTCCGTTCTGCATGCAGGGCTGCCCGCTCGGCAATCGCATCCCGACCTTCAACGACCACGTCTACCGCACGCACTGGGAAGAGGCGGCCGAGCAGCTCTTCGACACCAACAACTTCCCCGAGTTCACCGGACGGCTCTGTCCCGCGCCGTGCGAGTCGGCCTGCGTGCTCGGCATCTCCGACAGCCCCGTCACGATCGAACGCATCGAGTACGAGGTGGTCGAACACGCCTTCGCCCACGGCTACCGGGTCGCCGACGTCGCGTCCACCAGCACCGGACAGCGCGTCGCCGTCGTGGGCTCCGGGCCGGCCGGGCTCGCCTGCGCCGCGCAACTCGCGAGCGTGGGTCACGAGGTCCACGTCTTCGAACGCAGCGACGCCATCGGCGGACTCCTGCGCTACGGCATCCCGGAGTTCAAGCTCGAGAAGGCGATCCTCGAACGACGCCTCGCCGTGATGGCGGCCTCGGGCGTCTCCTTTCACACCAACGTGTGCGTGGGCGAGTCCGACGCGCCGCTCGAGGATTTCCAGCGCGACTTCGACGCCGTCGTCCTCGCGCTCGGTTCGACGAGGCCGCGACTGATCCCGGTGCCGGGAGCGGACCTCGCCGGCGTGTACCCGGCGATGACGTATCTCGAAGCGGCCAACCGTGCGCTGCGCGACGAGACGCCGACGATCATTGACGCCGCCGATCGCCACGTCGTCATCCTGGGTGGCGGCGACACCGGCGCCGACTGCCTCGGCACCGTGCACCGTCAGGGCGCGCGTTCGGTCGTGCAGATCGAGATCCTCGACCGCCCGCCGGACGAGCGTCCGGAGGATCAGCCCTGGCCCACGATGGCGCGGATCTTCAAGTCGTCACCGGCCCACGACGAAGGTGGCGAGCGACGCTTCTCGACCGAGACCCTGGAGTTCCACGGGGACGAGCGGGTGGAACGCATCGTCGTACGCGACGACGCCTCGGGCGAATCGCTCGTGATGGCGGCCGATCTCGTGTTGATCGCGGCCGGCTTCGTCGGTCCGGAGCTTGAGCGCCTCGGCCTCACGGATGAACGCTTCGTCACGTCGCGCGCCACGTTGTCGGTTGGGCGTGACTGGCGTGTCGCGGCCCTCGAGGGGTCGGCGCCGGTCTTCGCCTGCGGCGACGCCGTTCGCGGTCAGAGCCTGATCGTCTGGGCCATTGCCGAGGGTCGCAGCGCCGCCGCGGCGGTGGACGCGCGGCTCACGGGCCGAGCGAGCGCGCTGGCGGCGCCCGTGGAGCCGTACAGCCTCTCCTGGTAGCGAACTCGGTTCGCCGCGCAGAGTTTGTAGCATCGTCGCAACAGGACTAGAGGGGGAACCGTGGAAAGCACGATGCAAGACGCGCCACTGCTCATCAGCAGCATCATCCGCCACGGCGAGTTCGTGTACGCCGACAAGAAAGTACTGACCGTCACGCCCGACGGGGTCGAGGAGGCGACGTTCTACCAGGTCGCCAGGCGCGCGGAGCAGCTGGCCGCGGCGCTCGTGAAACTCGGCGTGAAGCCCGGTGACCGAGTGGCGACGTTCATGTGGAACAACCAGGCGCACATGGAGGCCTACGTCGCGGTCCCGTGCATGGGCGCCGTCTTGCACACGCTCAACATCCGGCTCTTCCCCGAACAGTTGGCCTTCATCATCAACGACGCCGAGGACTTGGTCGTCATCGTCGATAGTTCCTTGATCACGGCCTTCGAGAAGGTGCGTGACCACATCCCGACGGTCAAGCACGTCATCGTCCACGGTCCCGACGAGGGTGCGGTGCTCGGCGAGACGATCGACTACGAGACCTTCCTCTCCGCCGAGTCACCCGGCTTCGAGTGGCCCGAACTCGACGAGCGATCGGCCGCGATCATGTGTTACACCTCCGGCACGACGGGCAACCCCAAGGGCGTCGTCTACTCCCATCGATCGACGTGGCTGCACTCGATGGCCTCGACGACCACGAACTCGATCGGCTTCAGTGAACGCGACCGCTGCCTGTTGATCGTGCCCATGTTCCACGTCAACGCCTGGGGCGCCGCCTACACCGCGTTCCTCGCCGGCACCGAATTGATCATGCCCCAGATGTACCTCCAGGGCGAACCGATCGTCAAGATGATTCAAGAACTGCGCCCCACCATCTCCCTCGGCATCCCGACCATCTGGAACGACGTGTTGCGCGTCACCGAGGGCAAGTCCGACGCCGACCTCTCGAGCCTTCGCGGCATCGTGATCGGTGGCGCGGCCGTGCCGCGCGTGATGATCGAGGCGTTCCGTGACCGCTTTGGCATCGACGTGATCCAGGGTTGGGGGATGACCGAGACCAGTCCACTGGCCGCCGTGTCGATCCCGCCAGCGGGCACGCCGGCCGACATGGAGATCGACTACCGCGTGAAGGCGGGTCGCGTCGTCGCCGGTGTCGAGGTACGCGCCGTCGCCGAGGACGGCACCGTCTTGCCGCGCGACGGCAAGACGGTCGGGGAGATCGAGATCCGCGGGCCGTGGATCACCGGGTCCTACTTCGGTGTGGACGCGTCCGATCGGTTCCACGACGGCTGGCTGCGCACCGGCGACATCGGCAACCTCGACGCGGAGGGCTTCTTGACGATCAGCGATCGCTCGAAGGACGTGATCAAGTCCGGCGGGGAGTGGATCAGCTCGGTCGACCTCGAGGGCACGTTGATGGCCCACCCGGCGGTCTTCGAAGCAGCGGTCATCGCCGTGCCCGACGAGCGCTGGCAGGAGCGGCCCCTGTGTTGCGTGGTGTTGCGACCGGGCGCGACCGCCAGCCCCGAGGAGCTCAAGGAGTTCCTGTCCACGCGCGTCGCGAAGTGGTGGCTCCCCGAACGTTGGGCCTTCATCGAGACCGTTCCCAAGACCAGCGTCGGCAAGTTCGACAAGAAGGTGTTGCGCGCCCAGTACGCCGAGGACGAGTTGCCGTTCGAGACCCTCGACTAGTGGAGTCCTTCGACACTCTGGCCGATGAGGTGGGCGCCCTCGAGAGTCGCGTCGCCGACGCCATCTTCGACACCGTGCGGGCTCAGCTGCGCGCCGAGGGCGCGGACGAGGCCAAGGAGTTGGAACGACGCCTGGCCAAGGTGCGCCGGAGCCTCCAGAAGGCCGAGATGTTGTTACGTGGCGCGAACGACGATTAGGACCAGTCGTTGATCTGATTGATCAGCAGCCGCAGGTTCACGTAGTTGCGCCCGTCGAACGCAAAGGAGATCGTGGCGTCGTCCTCGAGGACGAAACCTTGACCTTGGGCGAAGCGTGGCACGATCGTCGCGAGCGTCGCGAGTTGCTCGGCACTCGGGCGGCGCCGGATCTGGACGTAGCCACGATCACCGCGAACGTCGAAGCGCACGTAGTTGGAGAAGAAGTGGTCGATCTCGGCCGCCGCCGCCTCGACCGTGGAGCAGACGCACACGAGGCACATGTCGAACTCGTCGATGTAGTGGTCGGCGATGACCGCGTGGTTCACGAAGTCCATCCACTGGCGCCAGAAGGTGCCGTCCGGCGTGTCGACCAGGACGACCGGCGCCGGGGAGGTCTTGCCGGTGTGCAGCAACGTGAGGACCTCGAAGGTCTCGTCCATGGTGCCGAGACCGCCGGGGAAGATGGCGAACGCGTTCGAGGGTCGTGTCATGGCGACCTTGCGCGTGAAGAAGTACTGCATCGCCACGAGCATCGTCTCGGCGTCGATGTACGGGTTGGAGAACTGCTCGAAGGGCAGTTCGATGTTTACGCCGAGCGTGTGCTCGCGACCGGCGCCCTTGGCCGACGCCTCCATGATCCCCGGTCCGGCGCCCGAGATGATCATCCAGCCGCGTTCGGCCATCACGGCGCCGAGTTCACGAGCCATCTCGTAGAGCGGGTTCGACGCGTCCGTGCGCGCCGAACCGAAGATGGCGAGCTTGGGGACGTCGCGCCAGAACGAGAAGAGCGTCGAGGCCTCGGTCAGCTCGTTGAGCGCCTGCACCGCGACGCGCAGGTCGCCGAGGTCGTGGTCGACCATCGCCAGGTCCACGAAGCGCACGAGCAGGGCCCGCAGCACTTCGATGCGCTCGTCGGTGAGCGAGGAGTCGCGCCGCAGCGCGTCGAGGAACCCATCGATCAATTCGTCCACGGCTACAACGTCTGATAGAGGGTGCTGCGCTGGACCAGGGGACGCCCCAACGGCTCGACGAGGGCCCGCAAGGTGTCGACGTCCATCTCCTGGCCGTGGCTCGCGCCCGCCGCCCGTGAGATGTTCTCGTCCATCAACGTGCCGCCGACGTCGTTCGCCCCGGCGGCCAGTATGCGCCGCGAACCTTCCACGCCCATCTTGACCCAGCTCACCTGGATGTTGTCGATGAGCGTGGCGTAGTGGAGTCGCGCGACCGAGTGCATCAACACGGCCTCGCGGAACGTCGGACCTCGCCGGGCGCGACCTTGGAGGAAGATCGGCGTCGCCATGTGGACGAAGGGGAGTGGCACGAACTCGGTGAAGCCGCCCGTCTCGCGCTGCAGGTCGCGCGTACGCAACAAGTGGGTGACCCAACTGTCCACGCCCTCGACGGCGCCGAACATGATCGTGATGTTCGAATGAAGGCCGACGCTGTGTGCTGCGCGGTGGACCTCGAGCCACTGATCGGAGTTGATCTTGTCGGGGCACAGGACCTTGCGGACGTCGTCGTCCAGGATCTCCGCGGCCGTGCCCGGCAGCGTCTTCAGACCGGCGTCCTTGAGGCGCGTCAGGTACGTCACGAGATCCTGTTCGGAACGCCGCGCACCCTCGAAGACCTCGAGCGCGCTGAACGCGTGGATGTGGATCCTCGGTGAACCGGCGCGCACGGCCGCCACCACGTCGATGTAGTAGTCACCATCGAACTTGGGATGGATGCCGCCCTGGAGGCAGACCTCCGTTGCCCCCTTGGCCTCGGCCTCGCGGACCCGCTCGCTGATCTCGTCGAGGGTCAACAGGTAGGGGTCGCCGCGCAGGTTCAACGAGAGCGGACCTTTGGAGAACGCGCAGAACCGGCACTTGAAGGTGCAGACGTTGGTGTAGTTGATGTTGCGGTTGATGACGAAGGTGACGGCGTCGCCGACGAGGTCACGCCGCACCGCGTCGGCGCGTTCGACCACGGCGTTGTAGTCGGCGCCACGGGCCCAGAAGAGCGTGCGCAGTTCCTCGCGGTCGAAGTCGTAGCCCGGTTCGTAGCGCGCGAGCAGGGACGTGACCTCGCTGGTGCGCGACCTGGTGGTCGGCGCGCTCGGCGGTGTCACTTCGGTGCCCGAGGCCCAGACGTCGTTGCGCGCGAGGAACGTCGAGTCGGCGTGCGCGAGTACGGAGGGGCGGACCTTGTCGTCGAGGAAGCCGACGGTGGCGATGAACTCGGGGTAGACGGTGAGTCGCGGTTCGAGGTTGAAACCGCGGGCGTCGCACTCCTCGCCCAGCACCGCGACGGCCGGCCAGGCCCGTTCGGGGTTGACGTGGTCGGCCGTGACCGGCGAGATGCCGCCGAAGTCGTCGATGCCGAAGTCCAGCAGCCGCGTGGGATCGTCGCTCAGGTTCGGCGGCGCCTGGAGGTGGATCGACGACGGCAGGATCAGGCGCGCGACGCTGATCGTCCAGTGGAACTCCTCGTCGCTGGCGGCCGGTTCGTGGGCCATCGCGGTGCGCGCCTTGGGCAAGAAGTTCTGGATGATCACC
This sequence comes from uncultured Acidimicrobiaceae bacterium, assembly GCA_963802735.1. Classification (GTDB taxonomy): domain Bacteria; phylum Actinomycetota; class Acidimicrobiia; order Acidimicrobiales; family RAAP-2; genus RAAP-2. The sequence continues at coordinate 103,770 of CAWDJY010000017.1, forward strand.
TCTTGGACGTGACCGAACTCCTCGTGGGACTGGGCGATCGCCTCGAGCGTCGCGACACGCTCAGCCCGCGTCTCGCCGATGCCGACGAGCAGACCGGTCGTGAAGGGTATCTGCAGCTCACCGGCGAAGCGCAGCGTGTCGAGACGACGCTGCGGCTCCTTGTCCGGGGCCAGTCGATGCGCCGCGAGGTCGGCCAGGGCTTCGATCATCATCCCCTGTGACGCCGCGACGGTTCGCAGTTGGGCGAGTTCGTGACGGTAGAGCGCGCCGGCGTTCGCGTGCGGAAGGAGTCCCGTGCTCTCGAGGACCATCTGCGCCGCGTTGGCGACGTAGTCGACCGTCGACTCGTACCCGCGCGCGGCGAGCCAGCGCGCGGCTTCGTCGTAGCGAAGTTCCGGGCGTTCACCCAACGTGAAGAGCGCCTCGGTGCAACCGGCGTCGCGGCCGGCCTGGGCGACGGCCATCACCTCGTCGAGGCCCATGTACGGCGACTCGACGTGCGCCGGCGCCTGGGCGAACGTGCAGTAGCCGCAGCGATCGCGACAGAGCTTGGTCAACGGGATGAAGACCTTGGGGGAGTAGGTGACGACGTAGCCGTGCGCCGAGCGCGCCTTGGCGTAGGCCGCGCTCGCGAGCTCTTCGAGGGGAAGTGCGAGGAGTTCGGATTTCGTGGTGGCCCCGCGCGACGACGTCATTGCGACATCCTAGGGCGCGCCCCTCGCGCCCTGAACCGGCCCGACGTCGATTCACCCCGGCTAGGCGCGAGCGTCGATCTTCCCCTTCACGGTCGCGAGCAGTTCCTCGTACGACGTGACGAACGCCGTGACGCCGTCGATCTCGAGCTTCTCGGTTACGGCGGCGAGCGAGACGTTGTCCGGCAACTGCGCGAGGAGGGCGGCGGCGGCGGCGATGCTCTCGTCGTTTCCCAACTCCGAGGCGTCGAAGTTCCCGTGGTCGAGCGTCGCCGCCAGCGTGGTGTCGGGCATCGTGTTCACGGTCTCGTCACCGACGATGGTGTCGACGTAGAGCAGGTCGAAGTACGCCGGATTCTTCGTCGAGGTCGACGCCCACAGCGGACGCTGAACCTGGGCTCCCGCGTCGAAGAGCGCCGTGGCGCGATCGCTCGACATACGACGACGGAACAGTTGGTACGCCCCGGCCACCTGCGCGTTCGCCGTGGTGCCACGACGGGGATCGCCCTCGGGCAACAGCGCGTCGACGGCCACGTCGACGCGCGAGACGAAGAACGACGCGACACTGCCGATCGAACTGACGTCACTGCGACGTTTCAGGGCGAGCTCGAGTCCCTCCATCCACGCCGTGATCACGTCGTTGTAGCGATCGAGGGAGAAGATCAGCGTCACGTTGACGTTGATGCCGGCGCCCAGGACCTCGGTGATCGCCGGGAGGCCCTCTTTGGTGGCGGGGATCTTGATCATGACGTTGGGGCGACCGACCTCGGCGGCCAGGCGCTTCGCGGCGGTCACCGTGGCGACGGTGTCGCGCGCGAGTCGCGGCGATACCTCGAGCGAGACGAACCCGTCACAGTAGCGACGCTCTTTCGCGGCGAAGGCTCCGAGCGACGCGGTGTGCACCGAGCTCAAGACGTCACAGGCGTCGCGCACGTCGCGCACCGCCAACTCTTCGAAGAGGACTTCGACGTCCACGTCGGCCTTACCCTCGAGCATGTCGTCGTACGCCGAGGACGTCGCCAGGGTCTTGGCGAATATCGACGGGTTGGACGTCACGCCGCGCACTCCTTCGGCGACCATGCCGGCGAGGGTGCCGTCGTTCAGCCAGTCCCGACGGATGTTGTCGATCCAAGGGCTCTGTCCGTAGTCCGCGAAAAGTTCATCCAACTTGGTCATCGCTTGTCTCCTAGCCCTTCGTGCACGTGCGCGACCACCGTCGCCGCGTTGATGTTGAAGTAGTCCATGACGTAACTGCCGGGGGCCGACATGCCAAAGGAGTCGATGCCGATCGCCTGGTCCACGTACTTCGTCCACCCTAGGGTGGCGCCGGCTTCGAGTGACACCGACGGTATGTCGCGGCGCAGGACGCCCTGTCGGTAGTCGCTCGCCTGGGCGTCGAAACAGCGCCAGCAGGGCAACGCGACGACGCGAGTGACGATGCCTTCGCCGGCGAGGGTGTCGTTCGCGCTGAGACAGTGTTGGACCTCGGAGCCGGTCGCGACCAACGTGAACACCGCGTCCGGGTTCTCGCGAACGACGTAGCCGCCACGACGGGCGTTCAGCTTCGAGGACGCGGCGTCGGACTCGTTGAAGACCGCCACGTCCTGGCGCGAGAGGACCATGGCGGTCGTCACGGGCTCGGGGGCGCTCAAGAACTGCTCCACGAGGTCGAGCGTCTCATTGGCGTCCGAAGGTCGCACCACGTGCAGGTGCGGCATCGCGCGCAGCGCCATCAGGTGCTCCACGGGCTCGTGCGTCGGTCCGTCCTCGCCGACGCCTACGGAGTCGTGCGTGTACACGAACATCACGCCGGCGTCACTCAGGGCCGCCAGTCGCACGGCGGGGCGCGCGTAGTCACTGAAGACGAAGAACGTCGATCCGAGGGGACGAAAGCCTCCGTGCAGCGCCTGTCCGGTCAAGTTGGCGCTCATCGCGAGTTCGCGGATTCCGTAGTGGAACTGACGGCCCGCGGGGTTGCCGACGTTCTGGACCGTCAGCGCTGACAGGGTCATGCCGGTGTTGTCGGTCAGGTCGGCCGAACCCGCCGTGATGCCGGGCGTCTGGACGGCGTAGGTGTCCATCGCGCGCTGGATCGCCTTGCGCGTGGCGACCTTGGTGCCGGGCGCGAACTGCTCCGGCCGCGTCGTGACCTTCGCCGCACCGTTGTCGTTGAGCTGCTCGAGGAGCGTCGCCCCACGCTGGCCCGCGGCCGTGATCCTCGATTCCCACGCCAGTCGTTCGTCGCGACGGCCCTCGAGGGACAAGAGGCACTGCGCGCGCACCGTCGGGTCGAAGTGAAAGGCCTCGTCCACCACGCCCAGGATCTTCTTGGCCTCGGTGATGACAGCGGGTTTAAACGGGGATCCGTGCGCCTCGCGATTGTCCATCATCTCGGGCGATGGGAAGCCAATGTGCGAACGCACCACGATCAACGTCGGACGAGCGGTCTCGGCCATGGCCTCACGCATCGCGTGCTCGAGGACGTCGAGGTCGTTCGCCTGGTCGCCCACGTCGATCACGTGCCAGCCGTAGGCCGTGAAGCGCTCGACCGCGTCATCGCGGTAGGCCAGTTCGGTCGCCCCGTCGATCGTGATGTGGTTGTTGTCGTAGAACACGGTGAGGTGGTCGAGGCCCAGCGAACCGGCCAGCGACGCGGCCTCGTGACTCACGCCCTCCTCGAGACAGCCGTCCCCGGCGACGACCCACGTGCGGTGATTCACCAGTTCCGATCCGAAGTCATTGCGCAGGATCCGCTCGGCGATCGCCATGCCGACCCCGTTGGCGATGCCCTGACCGAGCGGGCCGGTGGTCACCTCGACGGTCGGCGCGCAGTGGCGCTCGGGGTGGCCCGGCGTCCGGGAGTGCGGCTGGCGAAAGGCCCGCAGGTCGTCGACCGAGAGGTCGTAACCGAACTCGTGCGCGAGCGCGTACTGCAGGATGCAGGCGTGTCCGTTGCTCAAGATGAAGCGGTCCCGGTCACTCCAGCCGGGGTCGGTGGGGTCGTGGCGCATGACGCGACCCCACAAGGTCACACCGAGCGGGGCCAGCGCCATGGCCGTCCCGCTGTGGCCGGAGTTGGCCGCCGCCGGGGCGTCCATGGCCACCGCGGCGATCTCGCGAATGGTCTTTCCTTCTAGTTCGCTGGCGCCGGGAAAGAGAGTGTCGGTCATGGCTACGACAGTAGTGAATGGGCTCGCGCCGACGAGCGAGGGACCCACGGATAGCCTGTGGCGATGGCCCTCCAGGTACCGCCGAACTGCGATCTGACGCTGGGCCTGACGTGCGTGGAGAAGGGCGCCGACGCCACGACGGTGTGGCGGATGCGCGTCGACGAGCGCTTCCTCAATCCGGCGGGCATCGTGCAGGGCGGGTTCTTGTCCGCGATGATGGACTCGGCCATGGGCGCCTCGGCCGTGCTGAGCGTGCAGGACCGCAAGGTCTACGTCGCCAACACCGAGATGAAGTCCTCCTTCCTTCGACCGGCGCGCAGCGGCGACGTCCTCACGTGCACGGCGACGGTCTTGAAGCCCGGCAAGGTCGTCGCGTTTTTGCAGGCGCGCGTCCTCGACGATCGGGGGAACCTGGTCTCGACGGCGAGTTCCACCTACCTGATCAAAGAGCGTGGTGAGTAGGCTGAGGTCGTGAAAAAGGCCACCTGGCGCAAGTTCCTGCGAGGCAACTCGCTGCAGCGCGACCTCGACGAGATCAAGAGTCTGGCCGTTCGCTACATCAAGGAAGAGACCATCCAGCCCCTCAAGGACATGGGACGCTTCGTCGCGTGGGGAGCACTCGGCAGCCTGCTCGTGGGCTTCGGCTACTTCTTCTTGCTGTTCGGCGCCCTGCGATTCCTCCAGGACCAGTTCAAGGTGCTCGACGGGACGCTGTCGTGGATCCCGTACCTGATCGTCACCGTGTTGGCGACGGTCGTCATCGGTCTCACCGTCTGGCGGATCGTGAGCGGCACCGCCAAGAAACGGCTGAAGGACACCAAGTGAGAGAGCAGTCGGCCACCCGCCGCCAGCTCGAGGCGTCGATCCGAGCGCTGCTGCCGAGCCAAGAGGACCTCGAAGAGTTGACGCCGTCCAAGAACTCGGCCGCGTCGATCGCCGGCGTCGGTGGAATCATGACCGGCTACGTTTGGGGCCGCTACCGCGGCCGCCAGGTCCGCAAGAGGCGCGCGTCTTGATGCTGAAGCGCCTCTTCGGCTTCGCCACGGCGAGCGCGCTCGCCCAGGCGTGGGCGAAGAGATCCCCGAAGTGGCTCTCGGTCGCCGGCGCCCTCGTGCTCTTCCAGTTCTGGGACTCGCGCGCCGCGCGCGCGCCGGTACCCAAAAAATCGGCCAAATGAGCGCCGCCGTCCTCAAGCTGGGCGAGCGGGTGATGCTCATCGACGCCAAGGACCGTCACTACCTCATCACCCTGCGCGAGGGCGCTGAGTTCCACACCCACGCCGGCATCGTCCAACACAACGACATCATCGGGGTGCTCGAGGGCTCGCTCATCCGCGGTAGCACCGAACGGAGCTTCCTGGCGCTGCGACCGACGTTGTCCGACGTCGTCTTGAAGATGCCAAGGGGGGCCCAGGTGATCTATCCCAAGGACCTCGGGACAATACTTATGCAGGCCGACGTCGGTCCCGGCATGCGCGTCCTCGAGGCCGGCGTCGGTTCGGGCGCGCTCTCGATGACGCTGCTGCGCGCGGGAGCGCTCATCACGGGCTACGAGATCCGCGAGGACTTCGCGTTGCAGGCGACCAAGAACGTGCACGACATGCTCGGATCCGACGTCGCTTACGACGTGCAGATCCGCGACGTGACGATGGGCATCGACGAGACCGACCTCGACCGGATCATCCTGGACATGCCCGAACCGTGGGACGTGGTCAAGCACGCCGAGGGTGCGCTTCGGCCCGGCGGCATCCTCCTGGCCTACCTGCCGACGATCAATCAGACGCAACTACTGCGCGAGACGCTGCGTCACCATTCGTTCGGTCTGGAAGAGACGGTCGAGATTCTCCGGCGTACCTGGCACATCGACGGGCGTTCCGTTCGTCCGGACCACCGTATGGTCGCGCACACCGGTTTCATCACGAGCGCGCGTCGGTTGGTGAAGCGCGTGGAGGGTATCTAGTCGTTCTCGATGAAGATGCACTCCCCGGGGCACTCCTCGGAGGCCTCGGTGACGGCGTCTTCCATACCGGCCGGTACGACGGCGATTCCTTCGGCGCCGCCCGGGGCGCTCTTCACCTCGGCGCCCTCTTTCACGTAGGCCAGGCCGTCGTCGAGCAGGGTGAACACGTCGGGGCAGATCTCTTCGCAGAGACCGTCTCCGGTGCACAAGTCCTGGTCAATCCAAACCTTCATTGCGGGGCCCTTTCGTGGCGCGATGTGTCTAGTAACTCTAGCGGGCCACTTCGAACGCCCGTGACTTTCACCAGCGTGCCGCGCTCACCTAGGGTGACGTTATGGACCGTTCCACGCCCTTCGGCAGTGACGACATTCCCGAGGACGACGACCAGATCGTGGTGAGTTCTCCGCGCGACTCGACCATGAGCGACGTCGAGCAGGCCAGCCGCCGAATCGAGATGCTCGAAGAGAAACTGCTCGAGGCCCGCGGCGCCCTCGCCCAGAGTCGCTCCAACAACGAGAAGCTCACCATCACCATCCAACAGACGCGTGACCAGATCGCGGCGTTGCGTGACGAAGTCGAGAAACTGACGCAACCGCCCGCGGTCTACGGCACCTTCATCGACTTCAACGAGGACGGCACGGTCGACATCTTCGCCTCCGGTCGAAAGATGCGCGTGGCCCTGCACCCGGGCCTCGACCCGGCCCAGATCGACCGCGGCAACGAGGTCGTGCTGAACGAGTCCTTCACGGTCATCGGCGTGCGCGAGTCCGACGGTCAAGGCGAGGTCGTCACCGTCAAGGAGGTCCTGGACGAACGCCGGGTCCTCGTCTACGGACGCGCCGACGAGGAACGCGTCGTCGAACTGGCCGACTCGTTGCGCCACGTCAAACTTCGCAGCGGCGACGCCCTCTTGCTCGACATGCGTTCGAACCTGCTGGTCGAGAAGCTCCTGCGTCAAGAGGCCGAGGAACTCATCTTGGAAGAGGTCCCGGACATCACCTACGCCGACGTCGGGGGACTCGACAGCCAGATCGAGGCCATCACCGACGCCGTGGAGCTGCCGTACCTGCACCGCGCGCTGTTCAACGACTACGACCTGCCGGCGCCCAAGGGCATCTTGCTCTACGGCCCGCCGGGCTGCGGCAAGACGCTCATCGCCAAGGCCGTGGCGAACTCGCTCTCCCAGAAGGTCGCCGAACTGACCGGCAACCGCAACGTGCGCTCGTACTTCCTCAACATCAAGGGTCCGGAGCTGCTCAACAAGTACGTCGGCGAGACCGAGCGTCAGATCCGCGTGGTCTTCCAGCGCGCCCGCGAGAAGGCCGAGGAGGGCGTGCCGGTCATCATCTTCTTCGACGAGATGGACTCGCTCTTTCGCACTCGCGGCACGGGCATCAGCTCGGACATGGAATCGACGATCGTCCCGCAACTGCTGGCCGAGATCGACGGCGTCGAGTCGCTGCGCGACGTCATCGTGATCGGCGCGACCAACCGCGAGGACCTGATCGACCCGGCCATCCTTCGCCCGGGCCGCCTCGACGTCAAGATCAAGATCGAACGCCCCGACGCCGACGCGGCCGCGCAGATCTTCCAGCGCTACCTGCACGGCGACCTGCCGATCGACGAGACGTCGATCCACGACCTCGGCGGGGGAGACCGCGCCAAGGCCATCCAGGTGATGATCGAAGAGACGGTCACGGACATGTACCGCGTGACCGACGAGAACCGCTTCCTCGAGGTCACCTACCAAGGTGGCGACAAGGAGGTCCTGTACTTCAAGGACTTCGCCAGTGGCGCCATGATCGAGAACATCGTGCGGCGCGCCAAGAAGCTCGCGGTCAAGCGCGAGATAGCCGACAAGGGACGTGGCCTACGCGCCGATGACCTCATCGAATCAATTCGACAGGAGTACCGCGAGAACGAAGACCTGCCGAACACGACGAACCCGGACGACTGGGCGCGCGTGTCGGGCAAGAAGGGCGAGCGGATCATATTCATCCGCACCCTCGTGAACCGCGAAGAGACCGACGTCCTCGGCGGACGCTCCATTCAACACGTCGGCACCGGCCAGTACCTCTAAGGCGATGTCCGTCGCGAAGGTCCTCGGGATCGAGACAGAGTACGGCATCGCGGGCGGGCCGGACGCCGACCAGATCGTTGCCTCGAGCATCATCGTCAACGCCTACGCGCAAGAGGGTCGCACCCGGATCAACTGGGACTTCGAGGGCGAGACGCCCGACATGGACGCGCGCGGCCTCCCGGATTTGACGTCCTTCGCCCCCGTGGTCGAGACGCACCTCGCGAACACGGTCCTCACCAACGGCGCCCGGCTCTACGTCGATCACGCCCACCCGGAGTACTCCTCGCCCGAGTGTCGCACGCCGCTCGAAGCCACGCTGTACGACGCCGCCGGTGAGGAGGTCATGCGCCGGGCGCTGCTGGTGGCCAACGAGATGGTCGAGCCGCATCAGGCCATCACGCTCTACAAGAACAACTCCGACGGCAAGGGCAACTCCTACGGCACCCACGAGAACTACCTCGTGAGCCGCGAGGTGGAGTTCAACCACCTGGTGCGCGCGATGGTGCCCCATTTCGTCTCGCGCCAAATCATCATCGGCGCCGGCAAAGTGGGCGCCGAGACCGAGGCCGGCATGGACAGCGATCCCTTCTTCCAGTTGAGTTCGCGCGCCGAGTTCTTCGAAGAGGTCGTCGGACTCGAGACGACACTGAAACGCCCGATCATCAACACCCGCGATGAACCGCACGCCGACGCCGAGCGATTCCGCCGACTCCACGTCATCATCGGCGACGCCAACATGAGCCAGGTCGCGACCTTCGTCAAGCTCGGCTCCACCGCGTTGTTGCTCGCGGCGTTGGAGGACTCCGGCCTCGGAGCATTTCCCGCGATGCCGCGACAGCCGGTCGGCGCCGTTCGGGGCTTCGCGCTCGATCCGAGTTTGAAGTTTGCCGTGCTGTGCGACGACGACCGCGAACGAACCGCGTGGGACTTCCAAGACGAACTCTGGCACCTCGCCGACGACCACGTGGAGCGAAAGGGCGCTGACGCCGTCGCCCCGCCCGAGGAGGTCCAGCTGGTTCTGACGCAATGGCGCGAGATGCTCGACGGCGTGCGTGACGACCCGGCGTCGGTCGCCGACCGGGTCGACTGGGTGGCCAAATTAAGGGTCCTTCGGGGCTTTCAAGAGCGCCACGGGCTCGCCCACGGGGACGCGCGCCTGCACGCCATCGATCTGCAGTACCACGACCTGCGCCCCGAACGATCGCTGGCCCAGCGTGTGGGGCTGCGCGCGCTGCACTCGGAGGACGACGTTCGTGAAGCGGTTCACAATCCGCCGGAAGAGACGCGGGCGTACTTCCGTGGCCAGTGCGTGGCCCGTTACCCCGACGAAATCGTGGCGGCGAATTGGGATTCGGTCGTCTTCGATCTGGGCGAAGGACCGTTGCAACGTGTGCCGATGCTCGATCCCTTGAGGGGTACACGCGTTCTCACTGAAGAGTTGCTAGAAACGAGTGCGACGGCACACGCGCTTCTCGACGCACTAGACAGGTAGAACAATCGTATGACAGAACAAGAGCGAATCCAAAAGCAGCGCACCGAACGAGCGAGTGAATCGGCACCGCCCGTCACGGTCGACGCGACCAAGGGCGACCAGTTGAAGGCCGACCTGGATGACCTGCTCGACGAGATCGACGAAGTCCTTGAGGAGAACGCCGAGGAGTTCGTTCGCAACTACGTCCAAAAGGGTGGCGAGTAGATGGGTCTACCGCTGTTCAGCGCCTCGGACGATCCGGGGCCTTCGTTCTTCCACTTCGCCCAATCGACCGGACTGACGCCGCCGGTGTCGAGCGCGGGCGCCGCGTCGGCGCACGCCACGACGGTCATCGCCGTGCGCTACCGCGACGGCGTCGTGATGGTGGGGGACCGCCAGGCGACGACCAACTACATCGCCAGCCGCGACGTCCGAAAGATCGAAGCGGCCGACCGGTTCACGGCGATCGCCATCTCCGGCACGGCGGCGCGCGGCATCGAGTTCATCCGCATGGCGCAACTCTCCTTCGAGCACTACGAGAAGATGACCGACACCGCGCTCAGCCTCGAGGGGAAGGCGAACTACCTCTCTCCGATCATCCAGCGCAACAACCTCACGTCGCCGCTGGTGGTGGTGCCGTTGCTGGCCGGATGGGACACGTCGCTGCAGGCCGGTCGGATCTTCGAGTACGACGGCGCCGGTGGTTGCTATGAGCGCTTCGACTTCGCGACCATCGGCTCGGGCACGCCCTTCGCCGAGGGCACGCTGCGACTCGGCTTCAGCGCCGACCTCGATCGCGACGCCGCGATCGAACTCGGCGCCCTCGCCATCTACGAGGCCGGTGACAACGACCCGAGCACTGGAGGACCGGACTTCGTGCGCAACATCTACCCGATGATCGTGACGATCTCCAGCGATGGTTTCCAGGAACTCGATCACGATGACGTCGCCACGCGTTTTCGCGTCATCAACGAACGTCGCACGCAGAGCGGCGGCGTGGCCGGGGGCTCGTTGCGATGAGCAACTACTTCTACGTCGCCCCGGAGCAGCTGATCCGCGACCGCGCGGAGTTCGCGCAGAAGGGGATCGCGCGGGGCCGCTCCATCGTCGGGGCCATCTTCGACAACGGCGTCGTGCTCGTGGCCGAGAACCCCTCAGCGTCGCTCTTCAAGATCTCGGAGATCTATGACCGGATCGCCTTCGCCGGCGTGGGCAAGTACAACGAATTCGACCGGCTCCGCGAGGCCGGCATCCGGTGGGCCGACTCGACCGGGTTCACCTACTCGCGCGGCGACGTCGACGTCCGGGCGCTGGCCAACTACTACGCCCAGCACCTCGGTGACATGTTCACCGAGGGCCAAAAGCCGCTCGAGGTCGAGATCCTGGTCGCCCAACTGGGCAATACGACGCGCCCGACGAAGCTCTACCGGATCGCCTACGAGGGCACCATCTCGGACGAGCCGCGCTTCGCCGTCCTGGGCGGGGACGCCGAGACCATCAAGGCCCGCTTCGCCGCCTCCGAGGACCACCTCGAGACCCTGTCCGTGACGCTGAAGAACGCCGTAGGCGCCCTCGCTGGGCCCGATCGCACGATTGAGGTCGGTGACCTCGAGGTCGGGATCCTCGAGGACCGCGGGAGCCGACGCACGTTCACTCGTCTCAACGACGACCAAGTCAGCGAGCTCCTTCGCTGAGGAATCGGCAAGGGTGACGACGTGCTGCGACGCATCTACGGCATCGAAACCGAATACGGCATCACCTTCTCGCTGCGCGGACAACGGCGCCTGAGCCCCGACGAGGTCAGTCGGTTTCTGTTCCGCAAGGTCGTCGCGTGGGGTCGTTCCAGCAACGTCTTCTTGGAGAACGGCAGTCGTCTCTACCTCGACGTCGGCTCACACCCCGAGTACGCGACCGCCGAGTGCGACACGCTCGTCGACGCCGTGGCCCAGGACAAGGCGGGGGAGTCGATCCTGCGCGAGCTCGTCGAGTACGCGCAGGGCCAGCTCAGCGACGAAGGCATCCGCGGCGACATCTACCTGTTCAAGAACAACACCGACTCGACCGGCAACTCCTACGGCTGTCACGAGAACTACTGCATCGAGCGCATCGACGACCTGACGCGTCTCGAACAGGTCTTCATCCCGTATCTGATCAGCCGTCAGATCTTCACCGGCGCCGGCAAGGTCGTCACCAACGCCAAGGGCACCGCCTATTCGATGAGCCAGCGCGCCGAACACATCTGGGAGGCGATCTCCTCGGCGACGACGCGCAGTCGCCCGATCATCAACACCCGCGACGAACCACACGCCGACCCCGAGAAGTACCGGCGACTGCACGTCATCGTCGGCGACTCCAACATGAGCGAGTTCGCGACGTACCTGAAGCTCGGCACCGCCGCCGTGGTGCTCGCCATGATCGAGGACCGCAACACGGTCCTGCGCGACTACAACATGGCCTCACCGATCAACGCACTGCGCGACATCTCCTACGACCTCTGGAGCAAGGAGCCCGTCAAGTTGACCAACGGGCGCGACCTCACCGCGCTCGAGATCCAAGACGACCTGTGCGAGCGCGCCGAGCAGTTCTTGCAGGGTCACCCGCTCCCGGCCGACCAGGTGCACGCGGTGCAACTGTGGCGCGAGGTCATCGAGCAGTACCGCAACGACCCGATGGGACTGGCCGATCGCGTCGACTGGATCGCCAAACTGCAGATCATCGAGCGAGAGCGAGAGCGCAGCGGGGTCGACCTCAGCGACCCCAAGATCGCGCTCATCGACCTGCTCTATCACGACACGAGTTTCGAACGCGGTCTCTACTATCGCCGACAGGCCCGGGGTCACTTGCGACGGATGGTGAGCGACGAGGAGATCGCCACGGCCACGCACACACCACCCCCGACGACGCGCGCGCACATGCGCGGCACGTTCATCAAGGCCGCCAAGGAGTGGCGCCGGGACTACACGGTTGACTGGGTCCATTTGAAGTTGAACGACGAGATGCAACGAACGGTACTGCTGAAGGACCCCTTCAAGAGCACCGACGAGCGCTTCCAGAAGCTCCTGCTCTCGCTCGAACGCCACGGTTGAGCGGACTAACCTTGATGGGTGTCTGATTCGACCCCCCAAGAGTCCGCGGTCGTCCTGACGTCCGATCCGCCACCGACGGAACCGGCGCCCACCAAACAGCTCAAGCCCCGTCGTCGGGCCATGATCGAATGGTCCGCGATCATCGTCGTCGCGGTACTCGTCTCGTTCTTGATGCGCGCCTACGCGTTCCAGACCTTCTTCATCCCGTCCGGTTCGATGGAACCGACCCTGCAGATCGGTGACCGCATCATCGTGAACAAGCTCGCCGTCGAATGGGGCACCATCAACGTCGGTGACATCGTCGTGTTCAAGGCACCGCCGGCTGAGAACTGTGGCGAACCGGTCACGGACCTCGTGAAGCGCGTCATCGGCGTGCCCGGCGACTCCCTCAAGTCCGAGGGCAACACGATCTACCTCGAGAACGTCTCGCAGCACCAACCGTGGCACGCGTTGGACGAGACGTGGAGTCACACCGAACCATTGGGCCAGCCCATCACGCCCATCACCTTGAAGGCGAATCAGTACTTCATGATGGGCGACAATCACTCCGATTCGTGCGACAGCCGCATGTGGGGCACGGTGCCACGCTCGGACATCATCGGCAAGGCGTTCGTGCGGATCTGGCCGGTTTCCCGCATCGGATTTCTTTAGTCCCCGACCTACAATGGTCTGATGTTCCTCAGTCCCGTCAAAGTCATGGTGATCGTGGCCGTGGTCTTGCTCTTGATGGGTCCCGACAAGTTGCCCGAGGTGGCGCACCGTCTGGGTTCGAGTTGGCGCGCCCTCAAGCGACTCCAAGAGCGCGTGGAGAGCGAGGTGCGCGACGCCATCCCCGACCTCCCGAGTACCGGGGACATCGCGCGCATCGTGCGCAGCCCCATCAATCTGTTGAACCAGCTGTCCGACCAGGTCGACGCCAAGGAGGCCGCCGAGGTGAGGAAGAACGCCGCGCCGGCCGAGACCACACCGCCACCGCTCATCTCCCCGCCCAGTCGACCGGTCGCCGCGCGGACCGAGTCCTCGACGCCGCCGCCTGATCCGTCGCTGAACTAGGTCACGTGTCGCGATTCAGCAAAGCCCAATCCGGCATGACGCTCGCCGAGCACCTCGCCGAGGTGCGCCACCGCTTCTTGGTCTCGGCGATCACCGTATCGATCTTCGGGGTGGGCGCCTTCATCTTCTACCAACGGATACTGGACTTCCTCCAGAAGCCGTACTGCGCCGCGCGCAGCGTGGCCCACAAGGGCTGCACGTTCCTGGTCACCGCACCCCTGGACGGACTCACGCTGCGCATCAAGATTGCGTTCTTCGGTGGGCTACTACTGGCCTCGCCGGTGCTCTTCTGGCAACTGTGGCGTTTCATCACGCCGGGCCTCAAGGCGCGCGAGCGCAAGTACATCATCCCGTTCGTCTCGGCGTCGTTGGTCTTTTTCATCTCCGGCATGACGGTCGCGTACTTCAGCTTCGGGCACGCGATCCAGTTCCTCGAGAACATCGGCGGGAAGTCGCTCCTGACCGAGTACAACCCCAACCAGTACCTGACCCTGTTCTTGTTGATGATGTTCATCTTCGGCGTGACCTTCGAGTTCCCGGTGGTGCTCGTCGCGATGGAGATGGCCAACATCGTTACCCCCAAACAGCTCCTGCACTACTGGCGCTACGCGCTCATCGCGATCACCATCGCCGCGGCCGTGTTCACGCCGAGCGGCGACCCGCTCTCCATGCTGGCACTCGCGTTGCCGCTCGCCGTGTTCTACTTCGTCTCGATCGGCGTAGGTAAGTTGTTGAAGAAGTGACCGACGGCGACTACCGCGGTCGATTCCTCAACAGCCTCGCCTTCGGACTCGACCGCTTCCAGACCGAGGCGATCGACGCCGTGGACGAACACGTCAACGTATTGGTGAGCGCCCCCACGGGTTCGGGTAAGACGTTGATCGCCAACTACGCCATCGGCCGCATCTTCGAACGCGGCGAACGCGCCTTCTACACAACGCCGCTCAAGGCGCTCTCCAACCAGAAGTACGGCGAACTCTGCGCTCTCTACGGGGAGCGCCGCGTCGGACTCCTCACCGGGGACGTGTCGATCAACGGCGGCGCCGAGGTCGTGGTCATGACGACCGAAGTGCTGCGTAACATGCTGCTGACCGAATCGCACCAGCTCAACACCCTGGGTCTCGTCGTCCTCGACGAGGTGCACTACCTCCAGGACCCGTTTCGCGGGGGCGTGTGGGAAGAGGTCATCATCTTGACCCCCGCCGCGGTGCGTTTCGTTGCGCTCTCGGCCACGATCGGCAACGCCAACTTCATCGGGGAGTGGTTCGCCGAGGTCCGCGGCCCCACGGCGATCATCGTGGAGAACGAGCGACCGATCCAATTGCATAATCACCTCGCCGTGATACGACGGGGCCAGTCCGCGGTCGAGATCGTGGACCTGCTCGACGGCCAGCGACTCTCGGACGAGGCCCGCCGCGTCGACAACCTCATGAAGGCGACGAGGAAGTTCCGGCCCGGTCCGAAGTGGAAGGGACCGAAGACCAGCGCGCCGCCGCCGCCGTTTCGCGCGCCGCGGCGCAGTGAACTCCTCCACGCGCTCGAGCGCGACGACCTCTTGCCGGTCATCGTGTTCATCTTCTCTCGCGCGGCCTGTGATGACGCCGCCCACCAGTGCCGACGCGACGGGTTGATGTTCACCACGCCCGAAGAACGGCGCGACATCGAAGCCATCGCCCAGTCGCGCCTCGTCGACTTCTCCGACGACGACCTCAAGGCACTCGAGTACGCGGACTTCATCGACTGCCTGCGGCGTGGCCTCGCCATGCACCACGCCGGCATGGTGCCCGCGTTCCGAGAGATCGTCGAGACGTGCTTCGAGCTGAACCTGCTCGCCGTGGTCTTCGCCACCGAGACGCTCGCGCTGGGCGTCAACATGCCCGCTCGCTCAGTCGCGCTGGAGCGGTTCTCGAAGTACTCCGACGCCGGCCGCAAGTTCCTCACCAGTGGCGAGTACTCGCAGATGACCGGCCGCGCCGGACGGCGCGGACTCGACGACGAGGGTCACGCGATCGTCTGCTTCGCGCCCGAGGTCGCCCTGATGGACGTGGGGCGCGTCGCGCTCGCCCCGCCGTCGGACCTGCACTCATCCTTTCGACCGACCTACAACTTCACCGCCAACCTGATCAATCACTTCGAATACGACACGGCGCTCGAGGTCGTCCAGCGCTCCTACGCGCAGTTCGAGACGGACCATCGCCCGACGGGCAACAAGCGGCCCCTCGGTGACCAGATGGTCGCGCGCCATCACGTCCTCGAGGAGCTCGGCTACGCCGACGGCTGGCACCTAACCAATCAGGGCCAGCTCCTACGTTCGATCTATCACGAGTGTGACCTGCTCATCGCCGAGTCGATCACGACCGGCGTCTTCGAGGGCCTGGAGCCGGCACAACTGGCCGGCCTGTTGTCGTGCTTCGTGTTCGAGTCCAAGCGCGCCGGGCGCCTCGCGAACGCCGCGCGACAGGTGACCACCAAGAAGAAGCGCACTCTGAACGACCGGCTCGGTCACCAGCGCCGCGGCAACCTGAGCGACCGGCTCTCCGAGATCGCCGTCACCGCGCTCGCAATCCAGGAGATCGAGAGCCGATTCAAGGTTCCGGGTGCCAAGGAGCCCGACGGTAAATTCGCCACCACCATCGCGGCCTGGGCCCGGGGCGCCTCGCTCGGGACGGTCCTGGACCTGGCCGACGTCGAGGTCGGCCAGACCTCGCCCGGTGACTTCGTGCGAAACGCCAAGCAGGTCGCCGACCTCTGTGAGCAACTGGCCCGCATCAGTGACCTCACCTCAGTCGCCGAAGTGGCCGCCCAGGCCCGTGACGCGGTCCTACGCAGCGTCGTGGCGGGCTATTCGAGCGTCCACCCGCGCGCCTGATTTCGCCTCTAGCCTCGATATTCCATGCACGTCTACGTCGCCGAAGAGTTCACCGACGCCGAAATCGCCGTCCTGCGCCGCTATTTCACGAACCTCGAGGGACCGGTCTTCGCCCTGGTCAATCTGCCCGAGGTCGTGAAGGGCGCCCTCTTCGCGCGCTACTCGCGTTCCACCAAGAGCCTGCGACGACTGTTCTTGGATGAGTTCGTCGGCGACCTCGACCTCTCAGGCGACGCCTCGATCGACGCGACGGTCGGACTGGACCGGGCCGACGAGCTCTACCAGCGGATCTTCGTCGAGTACGGCGACGACTCGGTCGCCCAGCTCGGTGGTGTCCACCTGGCGTGCGAGCAAGCGAGCAACGTGCTCACCAAGGTGCTCGAGTGGGGCCGGCTGATGAGTTACCTGGAGCAGTCCACTCGCTACCTCGGCTACGACCGACGGTTCTCGAACGGTCACTACCGCTTCTATCGCGACCACGACCTGCTCGAATCGCGCTTCGGCGCGCGCTACGTCGGCGAGATGGATCGCATGTTCGACACCTACGCCGATCTGCTGCCGATCCTCACCGAGTGGCTGACGAAGAGGTTTCCCAAGACCCCTGAGGACACCGACTTCGTGTACCGACAGGCCATCCGCGCGAAGGCGCTTGACGCGACGCGCGGTCTGTTGCCAGCCAGTGCGCTCTCGAACCTCGGCATCTACGCCTCGGGGCAGGCCTACGAGTCGCTGTTGTTGCACATGCGCGCCCATCCGCTGTCCGAGGTTCGCCACTACGGGCAACTCATGATGGACGAACTCGTGAAGGTCATCCCGTCGTTCTTGAAGCGCGTCGACGTGCCCGAACGCGGCGTCGCGTGGTCGACGTACTTGTCCGAGACCAAGGGCGCGACGCGCGACCTCATCGCGTCGACGTGGGCGACGGTCGCCGAGGACGAGCCGACCGAGCAGGTTCGACTCATCTCCTTCGACCCGGACGGCGAGTCGCGGGTACTCGAGTCCATCGTCTTCGCGAACTCGACGGTCGGACACGACGAAGCCGAGAGGCGTGTCGCCTCGATGTCGGCGTCGGAACGCTCGACGTTAATGGCGACCTACGTGGGGGAGCGCAAGAATCGTCGTCACCGTCCGGGCCGCGCCTTCGAGCGAACGGACTACCGCTTCGAACTCGTGACCGACTACGG
Organism: uncultured Acidimicrobiaceae bacterium; assembly: GCA_963802735.1. GTDB lineage: Bacteria > Actinomycetota > Acidimicrobiia > Acidimicrobiales > RAAP-2 > RAAP-2. The sequence continues at coordinate 121,334 of CAWDJY010000017.1, forward strand.
CGCGTTCCGCGACTTGCAACGCCATCGTCTCCTCACGATCGAGTGGCAGCCACTCACCGCGGACCTCGGCTATGACGTGCCGGACGTCATCCAGGAGGCCGGCCTCGCCCGTCGCTACGAGGAGTCGTTGCGCCGCTCGGCGGACCTGTACTACGACCTGCGTCGAGAGTTCCCGGAGCAGGCGCAGTACGCCGTCGCGCTCGCGTTCCGTATTCGCTACGTCATGCAGATGAACGCCCGCGAGGCGATGCACCTCATCGAGCTGCGATCGAGTCCGCAGGGCCATCCCAGTTACCGTCGCGTGGCCCAGGAGATGGCCCGACTGGTGCGTGAGGTCGCCGGCCACGAGTTGATCGCCGACGCGATGAAATACGTCGATTTCTCCGATACCGACCTCGAACGACTCGAAGCGGAACGCGCCGCCGAGCGAAACCGGCTCAATCGCTAGTTTTTCTCGTCCTTAGTCATTGTTTATGCCATTTGGCGTCACTCGGGGCCTAAAAGGCTCTACAATGCCAGCGCTATAGAAGAGGGATTTATGTCTAGTGACGGCAATTCAGACGAAGTATTCGACGAAGAGGAGCTCGCCGACGGCTTCGACGAAGAGACCATTGGTGAGGAAGACCTCGAGGACGTCGAGGATGTAGACGTCGAGGACGTCGAGGACGTGGAAGTGGACGACGTGGTGGATGTCGACGACGTCGAAGAGATCGAAGACGAGGACGTCGTGCCCGAGGTCGTGGTCGTCGAAGACGACGACGTGGTGGACGACGCCGACATCGAATTGGCACTTGACGAGGTACTTGCCGAGACCATCCGGCGCACGTCCACGCCTGAGGACGACGAGGAGGTGCCGGGCGAAATCGACACGCTGGTCGATCCGGCGGAGACTATCTTGCCCAAGCAGGACGACGAATTCCGCTGCACGTCGTGCCGACTACTCAAGAAGACGAGTCAGCTCTCGGACCGAGCGAAGATGCTCTGTCGTGACTGTGTGTGAGTTCAACGCCGTCGTCACTCGCGCGAACCCGTAGCGGCTGACGTGCGCGTCACGCAATCCAGCACGGTCTCGGACGAACTCCGTGATCTCTGGGAGCACGCGCGAAGGCGACTCGTGAGCCATCGCGGGGGCCCCGAACTCTACGACACGATCCGTCGTGGCGTCGACGAGGACGCACTGCTCGCGCACCTGGTGGACGGCGGCGCACTGTGGGCCATTGACGACGACGCGGGACTCCTCGGGTTCGCGGTCGTCCGTGACGAGGTGGTCGAGGGCGTGTTCGTGGCCCCTCATCATCGTCGGCGACGCGTCGCGACGACACTGCTGCACACGTTGATGGTGGGGGAGTGTTCGCCCAAGGACGGCTTGGCCCTGCCGGGCGACCGAGGGATGAAATCCCTCTACGAATCCCTTGGCTGGAAGGCCCGACTACTTACGATGCGCGGCGAGTAGGCGGGCGACGCGTCGTCGGACGGCGCGTGATCCGCGTCGGCGGCGGTGGCGGTGGCACCTTCATGCCGAGCAGCTTGGCGAACTCCGGGATCGCGCCGGCGTTGTGGATCGCGACCGCCTTGCACGACTCGTCATCCGGGATGCCCTGCGGCTTCACGTTGCGACGGATCGAGGTGTCGACCGTCAACTCGACGATCTCCTTCCACTGCGTCGGGTCAGCGTCGGCGCTGAGGGCCTCGGACGTGATCGCCACAACCTTGGCCGCCATCTCCGCACTGACGCGCGTCGACATGTCCGGGGGGCGCGCCACGAGGGCGAGCGCGTCTTTGACGTTCTTCGACTCGACCGCGGATTCGAGCTTCGCGTTCCACTGCGTTCGCAGGTGCTCCAGTCGGGCGCTCAGCGAGACCTGAAGCTCCTTGAGTTGGACGCGCGCCTCGTCGTCGAGCGACACCGTCTTGGCCGACGTCACCACGGCGCGAAGGTCGCGTAGTCGCAACTCACGTCCGGCCCCGATGGCGCCCGCGGCGCGGTCCTTCCACAGGGCGAGGTTGGTCCTGCCCAGGAGCTCTTCGGCGATGCGGTCGATCGTGGCGGCGTCGATGGTCGGGCGTCCCTGTGCCGTGGCGTTCTTGTTCTGTTCGGCGACGGCGGCGCGCACCGACGGCATCCCGCCGCGTAATAGCTGTTCGGCGACGGGCAGCTGCTCCGGCGACAATGTGGCCAACAGAGAGTTCCGGTGCGTCGTCGTCATCGGCGGCTGCACCGGTCCCGACGGGCGCTCCGGTCGGGGTGGGCGTGCGCCACGAGTGGGTCGATCGGTGCGGGGTCCGCGCGCCGGACGCTCGCCGGGCGTCGCGCTCGCGTCGCGCTCGACGGGAGTGCGCGGTGGTCGCTTCGTGCGTTCCGGACGCGACGACGAGTCGCGAGTCTCGGAACCCTCGGACTTGGTTGATCCGCTCTCACGACGACCGGGACCCGCGTCACGACGTCCGGGACCGGACTCACGACGACCGGGGCCGCCCTCGCGCCGGCTCGGACCGCCCTCACGGCGAGTATCGGCGCCGTCACGGCGCGAACTGCCTCGACCCTTGGGCGCGTAGGTGACCACGACGTCAGGTCCCGTTTTGACGCTGGGAATGATTTCGAGTCGTTCGTGTCGAGGATCGAGCGGCGACGCGGTCTTGGGCGCCATCACGGAGAGGATCTCGATGCCCTCCATGTACTGCTCGATGTCGGCTCGATAGACGTTGCCAACGATTGGCCCACCGGGAACGAGCGAGGAGTTGAGGACACCTTTGGGCAGTTTCGCGCCCGCCGCGCGCCACGTCGCCACGTCGCCGTTCAGACTCGTGATTTCGATCTCAATGCGACGCGACATAGGGTCTCCAATCTAGCCGCTCATCAATAAACAAACATTTCGGACCGCATTTAGGTCATTTTTAGATTGAGTGCCTAGCATGTTCGCATGAGTGATCACCCCGGTGACGACGCCCAACCGACGCCGAGTGAGGTGGTCGCGACCGGGCCATTCGAGACGAACGCTCCGCCGACTCTGACGCACGGAGCGTCGGCCGCCGACGACGCCGTCACAACGTCGCCCTCGTCGGGCGCTGCTCCCGTCGTCGACGTCGTGCCACTTTCATCACAACCGTCGGTGCGTCCGATGAAGCGTTCTCTCTGGTCAACGCGGGTGTCGCTGCTGTTGGTCGCCGCGTTGGTCGGTGGATTAGCCGGTCACTACGCGTCGACGACGAACTCGGGGCCCGGGGGAGTGACCATCGACGCGGTCACCAACAAGCCGGGCGCCGGCTATCTCCCCGGCGGTATGAGCATTCCGAAACTGATCAACAAGGCGCTGCCGTCGATCGTCTCGATCGACGTGAAGGGCGAAGGTGAAGAGGACCAGGGGACCGGCATGGTCATCACCAAGAACGGCCTCGTCATCACGAACAATCACGTCATCGCCGCGGCCGTCAACGGCGGAACCATCACTGTCACGCGCACGGGCTCCACGAAAGCGCTGCCCGCCACGCTCATCGGGACCAATCCCATCGACGACGTGGCCCTCATTCGCATCAACAACATCTCAGGACTGACACCCGTCACCTTCGGCAACTCGAACGACCTGGTCGTCGGCGATGCCGTCGTCGCAATCGGCAACGCCCTGGGACTCGCGGCCGGCACGCCGACCGTGACCTCGGGCATCGTGTCGGCGCTGGGTCGCACGGTCACCGCGGGATCGAATTCGTCGAGCGAAACGCTGGACAACATGATCCAGACCGACGCCGCGATCAATCCGGGGAACTCCGGTGGCCCCTTGCTCGACTCGAGCGGTGACGTCATCGGCATGAACACGGCCGTGGCCGGAACCCTGCCGGACGGGACCAGCGCGCAGAACATCGGATTCGCCATTCCCGACGCCACGATCGAGGCGCTCTTGAAGCAACTGGAGGCGGGCGAGAGTGTCGTCAACCACGGAGCGTTCATCGGCGTAGAGATCACGTCGATGACGCCGTCCCTCCAGGAGGAGTACGGCTTCACGGTGTCGGCGGGGGCCGTCGTGATGAGCGTCATCTCGGGAACCGGCGCGGCGGCGGCCGGCGTGAAGCAGGGTGACATCATCGTGGGAATCAACAAGTCGTCGATCGGTAGCGCTCAGGACGTGGGCAGCGTCATCTCGGCCTTGCGCCCGGGCGACGTCATCGCGTTGCACATCGTACGGGGTAAGCGCCACCTGACCATCAGCGTCACGCTGGGCACGCAACCCAAGAGTTAAGCCAGCGTCGCGATCCCACCGTCGACCGGCAAGATGACGCCGGTGATGTAGCTCGCGGCCGGGGACGACAGAAATATCGCCGCACCGGCCATATCGTCGGGACGACCGATGCGCTTCATGGGCGCCGCCTTGGCAATCTCGTCGCCCATCGCCTCCAGGGTGGCGCGCATCATCTTCGAGGGAAACGGACCGGGCGCGATCGCGTTCACGGTGATCTTCGGGGCCAACGTCTTGGCGAGGTGCCGGGTGAGTTGGTGCACGGCGGCCTTGGACGCCGAATAGGCGAACGTGTCCATCGCCGGTACGTGGAGGCCGTCGATGGAGCCGATGTTGATCACCCGTGAAGGGCTCTCCGCCGTCCCGCGGGCGTCCAGAAGGGGACGCAGGAACTTCGTCACGTGGAAGACACCCTTCACGTTGAGACCGAGCACGCGCTCCCACGCCGCTTCGTCGTAGTCCTCCAACTTGGCTCCCCAGACCGCGCCCGCGTTGTTCACGAGGACGTCGAGGTGGTCTTCACGGGCCTTGATCTCGTTGGCGAGTCGTTGGCACTCGGCCTCGGAGGAGAGGTCAGCCGGCAGGGAAGTGCACGAGCCGTTCTTGGAGAGCTCCTCGGCGAGCGCCTCACACACGTCCGCCTTGCGCGAGGAGATATAGACCTTGGCGCCGGCATCGATGAAGCCGCGAGCGATCATCTCGCCGATGCCGCGACTCCCGCCGGTTACCAGTACGACCTTGCCACTGACGTCAAAGAGAGAACTCATTTGCGCAGTGTAAACCACGGACTGCGGACAGACGACGTGGGTCCTTACTCGTTGGTCGCCAAGGCGACCCGGGGCCGGGGGAGTTCCGGGTGCCGTGCATGCGCGATCACCAACGCCTCCTCGGCGTCGTGGGCCTCAACGATCACTTGCGACATGCCCTTGAAGGGGTCTCCCCAGAGGACGCGAAACTTGACCGGACCCACTGGCCCTGAACTAGTTGAGGACGCGAAGGTTCGTGACGGCGACGGCCACGACGTCGGTCTGTGGAGCGGTGACGTACTGCGCGTGGATCGCCCACACGCCGTTGTCCGGGAAGTTGAAGGCGCACTCGACCTGACTCTGATCGATCCACTGGAAGTGGCACACGATGTTCGAGTCGTTCGTGCTCGCCGGCGCGACGGCGAACATGCGCACGAGTCCCGTCGTATCGCCGGGCAAGACGTCGACGATGACGTTGAACGACCCGTTTGACGCCGACGGCGGCGCACTGTTGTCGCTGTAGTCAAATGACAGCAGGACCTTGTCAGAAGAGCTGTCGGCCGCGGCTGGAATCACAATGATCCCAATGCTGGATGCCACTAAGAGGGCAGCACAAAGTAGCCGACGCATACCGACCAGTATAACAGCGATTTCTCACTTTATCGCCGATAATGTACGTTATGTAAAGTTACGTTCTGAAGCTGGCGGAGTGAGAATATCGTCACGCTTGATGCGCTCGACGATGAACAAAGCGTAATCCCCCTCAAACTAAGTTCGACGTACCGATGCGCGCCCACATCACCCTCTCCCCGAAACAGTTTGGTCTCGCGATGCTGTTCGTCGCGCTCGGCGGCGGCGCCGGCACGTTGGTTCGCGACCTGCTTTTGATGATCAATACGAGCAGCATCCCTCGAGGCACGGCGGTCTATTCGACCCCGGACTGGACGCATCAGATTCCCTGGGTGCTGCTCGCGATCAACACAGTCGGCGTGTTCGTTGCGACGGACCTCCTGCGGCACCGCTTGCGACACCATGATCCGAACGATCCAATGCGATTGCTGCTCGTCACAGGGTTCTTGGGCGGACTGACGTCCTATTCGGGCCTCTTCGTCGATCTAGCCGCACTCTGGCACCTGACCATAGGCGGGTGTCTTTTGGTGGCCGCAGGGGCCATCCTGAGCGGCCTTCTTGCGGGCATGCTCGGCTTGGGTCGCCATCGGCGACGAACATGACGCTTTTACTGATTTCCATCGCCGGCGCAGTGGGCTGTGTTGTTAGGTACACGTTCGAGTACCTCGTTCGACGAAATCATCCGACGAGTCGGCCGTGGGCCACGGCTGCGGCGAACGCACTGGGTACCGGCATTGCCGGGTTTGCCGCGTATCGCCTGGTGCCACTTGGCGACGCGAACATTCGAGCGGTGGTGTTAACGGGATTTTGTGGGGGATTGACCACCTTCTCATCCGCACTCGCGGTTCCGGTGATCTTGCAGCGTGAACACCATTGGGGATACGCAGCAGCTCTCATCACCACTACCCCACTCCTTTGTTCTGGGATGTTCCTCCTAGGAATGTCACTCGCTCACTGACGACACAATTCCGGTGAACGACTCCCCCACCCTTGTTCGGCCATAATCCGTGCGGGTTCACGTCGGACCTCCGACACCAACATTCTCCGGTACCTTCAGTCCGACTTCCCAGAGCAGGACGTTTATCCAAGGACTACCGGCCACTTTGACCTCCAAATGATCGGGAAACACCTTTACGCACTCCACGAGGTTCTCGACAAGGATGCGCCGTTCACGCTGGTCTGCCTCTGCCCACACCACTTCCATATCAAGATCGGCAAGAATGCGCGCGACCTCCTCGAAGCGGACCTCTAATTCGGTCTTCAGTCGCTCCGCGTCGTCATCTATTGCGATCTGTTGGCGAACCGCCTCTATCGCCACCGCGATCCGCGTTTCCTCCTGCTGAAAGCCATCTTGGCTGACCTTCTGCGCGTAGTAGAGGTCGAAGAGTTTTCGCCGTTCCTCGTTGAGTGCCTTCATCGTCTTCGCCGGTGCTGCCCGTCGGGTCCGGCGCGGCAGTCCCGCCGCGTCCGGTCCCCCACCGGCCAACCGCCGTCGGATTGCGCTGCGAAGGCTCTCATCGTGACCGACCAGGCGAAGTCCCTTGACCGCTGCCCGAGCCAGTCCCAGGTTGCTTCGTGACGGCTGATCGCAGCCCTGGCCCCGGTGACGACACTTGTAGGTGAGATTTCTTTTGCCATTTTGCGCCACGACCATCTTTCGATTGCACAGGCCGCAGACAACACGACCCGAGAGCGGATCACTCGACCGACGGACGCCCTTCGCCGTGCCCCGGTGCGCGTTCTGCCACTCCTCCTCGCTCACGAGCGGCTCGTGTCTGCCGTCGTACCACTTATCTTTGCGCAAGACCTCGCCGCGATAGATGCGCGAATCCAAAATCGACTTGACGGTGGAGTACTTAAGGCCAGTCCGCTCTTCAATCACGCGATACGACAGTCGCTCACCTCGGAGTCGGAAGCACTCGATCACGAGCGCGGCGTCGACGTTCGGCACGAGTAGTCCGTTGACGAGGTCGTAACCGGTCTTCGGACGATTGATCCAGCGGCCTTCCTTCACCGCCCGGTCGAGACCCATGCTGACGTTCTCCGAGAGCGCCTCGCGGTAGTACTCCGCCTGTCCGCCCATCATCGAGAAGAACCACCGACCCGCCGGAGTTGACAGGTCGAGGTTCTCACAGACCGAGTGCAGCGTGACGTGGTGCTTGTCGAACTTGTCGCGCAGCTCCATCAAGTCACGGAGGTTTCGCGAGAGTCGGTCGAGCTTCCACACGATGACGTGCGTAACGTGGCCCGCTTCAACCGCCGCGAGCAACTGCTGTAGACCCGGGCGCAGCATGTTCTTGCCCGAGATACCGGGATCAGAGATGACGGTGATATCGCCCAAGTCGTGTAAGTCCGAATAGGCCCGGAGTTTGTCCGTCTGCCCCTCGATCGACCAGCCCTCCGCCGCTTGTTCCTCCGTCGAGACTCGACAGTACGCCAGGGTTAGCACGCAGACCTCCTTTCGGTCCTAGGTTTTTGTTCACAATACGCAGCCCGATCGTCACGAGTACCGATGCCACCGCCTCGTAGTCGGGTGGCGGCATCATAAGAGTTCCAAACTTCGACGCTTTTGCCAGATGCGATGGTCCGTCGACACGTGCGTCTCCTTGGCGTAGCGCCCGAGGTAGTCCTTTAGGACTACGAGCAGTTCCGCCTCCGAGTGGCAGTCGCTCAGGGCACCAAAACGAGCCACGTAGCCAACAAAGGCCGGCATCATCTTCGCCAATTCACCGCGTTGCTTACCTCTATAGGTGCGCTCCAGTCCCATCGCGCCCTCACTGATCCGCGCGTGTCGCACGTCCTCCCATTCCGGTGCGAGTGGCCACCTCGATCGCGTGTGGTCGCCCGTTGGCACGCGATAGGAGAGCCACGTCGTCAAGTACGACCAGAGCGCGCCCGTCGCGTCGAGGACCTCGTCAGGATCATCCAGTCCGAACTCGCGTAGAGCGCCTCGCAGCACCTCGAACTCCAAGCGCAACACGTCGCGCGCCGGGTCGTAGGTGTCGTTCCACATCTCTTGCACGTACTGCGCACCAGAAGAGACGATCTCAATCGTCTTGTTGTAGAGGCGGGCGTCCACCGTGCCCGAGGAGCGCTTCCCGAATTTCAGTCCGTTGAGCGTGCCATTCGCTTCAAACGTACCGAGGTCCGACGCTCGACAGACGAAGTGGGAGCGATCGTCGCCCGACAGGTCCCAGCCCTGGAAATCCGCGAACAGATCGATGCGACTCACCGTCAACTTCACCAAGCCGCACTCGTCTTCAATGAGGTCGCGGAAGCCCTGGACGGCCGCGCGCACTCCGACGCCGTGCAAGAACTCCGCGCGGGGTTGGATGCGAAAGGCCGGGAGGTTCAGGCTCGGTGAGACCCCGATACGGCCAAAGGGGTGTGTGAGGCAGTATCGGTGTTTCCCCCAGGCGTGCGGTGCCATGAGCATTTCCAAGGCTCCAAATTGGAAGGGGGGCTGCCGTCAAGTTCTTGCGCGAGGCTGCGAGAGGTCTCGAGCCGTGCGAGGAGGGAGTCCGGTAGTGGCGCGCGCCCGGTGAGATAGATCGCGTCGACTCCGGAGGCCACTTCGTTCAAAATCGGTACTCTCACGTTTGCGAGTATACCGGCGACCCTGTTACATCACGTGTGCTTCTTCGGAGTACGTCCGACTTTGACCTGCGCTTCGACCCAGTACGCCTTGGGGTCGATCGCGATGCCGGGCATCTGGTACACGTCCGGGTGTGAGCCGGTCATCTTGCGGAACCGGGCCACTTTGCGCCAGATCGTGGACTTGTGCATCCCAAACTCTTCGAGGCCCTCAAAGCCGCCGTAGAGATGCCACATGACCCAGAAGCCGATCATGTCCTCGACAATCTGCGTCCCTAGTGGGAGCGCAGCCGCCTCGATCTTCGCCTTGACGAAAGGAGGCACGCGTCGATCAACGGCCTTGACATAAGCGTTCCAGGCTTTTTTTGCGATGCCTTGACCTTCTGGCGTCTCCATCGGGTCGGAGCGGAAGTCTGAGTCCATACTCGCAGTATAGAGAGTATGTGTCACACTACATGCAATAGTTGATGTATGTCCGAGATTGCACATGAAGAGCCGGCGGTGCCTGACGACCCAATTTCGACGGCCATCATCAGTTTCGTAACTGGTGAGTGGATTAAGGGCGTTGTTCCGGGAACCGTTCCTCCACTCTTTCACTACACGAACGCAGAAGGACTGAAAGGAATAGTTGAATCGAAGAGTCTTTGGGCATCGCACGTGGCGTTCATGAATGATCCGATGGAAATGAATTATGCGGTTGCCCTTTGCAGAGAGATTTTATCGGAACACTTTCTTGGGCAAATGGAAGACGCAAGTCCTACGAAGATGGAAGTACTGCTATACGAATCGGTCACAAGGGCGCTTGATCGCATTGGTGACTTGCTGACAGGCTTCGTGTTCTGTTTTTGTGAGAAAGACGATCTTCTCAGCCAATGGCGAGGCTATGGAGACCTGTCCTCGGCCTTTTCGATTGGCATTGACCTCAATGAATTGGGAACACTGACTTTGGCTCGCGGCGACATTAGGAAGGTCGTCTACGAGTTGGAGCAGCAGAGGGAGATGATCCTTCGGTACATGACCGATTGGCTCCTAGTTCTTCAGAATCTGCTTGACCAAGATGCACTGGACTTCGCACAGCTTCAACTTCTAAGGGTTGGATTCATCATGGGATTTGCGCCGATTGCACTCTCAATCAAGGCGCCTGCCTTCCAAGAGGAATGCGAATGGAGACTTATCACTATTCGGATGCACACGTCTCAAGGGGACTCACGAGAGGACTATCCCACTCGTATACGAAATGGACTTATCGTTCCTTATCTGGTAATCAGTGAGCCGACGTCGCCTGATGCATCGCCCCGACTTCCAATTACGTCCGTGCGAGTTGGCCCCTCTTCAGATGTGACCGTGGCCCTAAGAGGAGTCAAGAACCTCCTCCGGTTTAACAAAATTTTGGTCGATCCGGTACCGTCGGCGTTCCAACTTCGCTAGGCCATCGCGAAACTACGGCGGTCAATCCTTTGGAATTTTGCAATGCAGTTTGCGGGTGCTGTGATACAGGGATCGCACCCGACTATGCCTGGAGAGCCCTGACGCGCATCGCTGTTCTAATCTGCGTATCACTTCTCTAGTTACCGCTGTCTGAGACATCGCGAAAGTGCACGTTCGTGTGCGCTCTGAGGATTGCCCGGAGTTCGGCCTCTTGGCCAACAAAGAACCGCTTCAAAATAATTGTGGCGGGCCGATGAGAAGTCTTTTGCAATGCGTAGTGTTCACTTCTTTCTTTCGTTCCCTTGTAGTTCGCCCATTCCTCTTTACGAGTCATTGATTTGCTTACAACAGAGACTCCAACGTCATTCAAAGTGATCGCCCGCTCTTCCGAGAAGTCGCGCCTTAACCTCCAGAGAGCAAAAGGACTAACGATCAGTACGAATATGGCGTACACAACAATTCCCACGACCAGATCCCAAACTAAGTATCCAAAGATCCATCCGTAAACGAGCAGTCCCGCGATAAGTACCAATTCGTGCCAACCCACGCGATATTCGCGCCGCTGAACACGCCTGAATTCCCGTGGTGTCCACTTTCCGGATGCGCTCACGGATTCCACTTTCTGACCTTAGAATCTATGAGGCGTCGAAGCCATTACTTCATCCCCAGAGTCGGAGAATCATTCAATTCTGACCACTTGGTACACCGCCACTCGGAGAATGTGCGGGTCGGTCCTGGAAACCTTTCTGTTTTCGAGACAGATGAACGGCTAGTTATCGGGTATCAACGGCAGCAAAAGCGGATACGGCAAAGGCACACACTGGGAGCCGCAACTTCACGACGAACTCCTCGAACGGGCTGGTACACCATAGTGTCCGCTCGACGACACCATCTTCATTCGCTTGAGAGAAACGTCACACCTGAAAGGAGGGCCAATGAAGGCTTGCACACCTGTTGCGTCAAGTGGGTCAAATAAAGGCGTGAAGTGAAAATCCAATCCGGATGCGACAATATCTTTGTGAAGGAGTCTCATGACAGAGAAAATTCGCAGCAAGACTCTTAGAAGCCTGGCAATTGTCTTCGCGTTGACGATCTCAATGTTCTCGGCGCCTCCCGTAGTGTCTGGCGCCGGGACCGTGGTGTCTCCGGGAACATCGGTTGCGCGAGAACTTCTGAATCTGGCCATACTTCCCCCGAATGCAACACTCGTGCATCCCGCCAGAGCCGTGGTCTGTCAGTGTGCTGGTACCTTCGACACGAAGTATCTCGTCACGATGCATCGTTTCTACCTGGTTCTGGGTTCGCCAGCTTCTGTTGAAGAATTCATTGCGACCCATGTTCCAATGGGTGGCGTTGATGGCGGAGAAGCCCAGGGCGGTTCTGTCCTTGAAAACACAACCGAGTTTCCCGCGAACGGGCCGCATATTTACCTGCGCCAACTTGCTTACTCAATTACAGCGAGGAACGCATCTTCGTCGTGGTTACGGATCGACGGTCAAGTGACTTGGGTTCCTAGTCGCGCGTCGTCCCAAGTCGTCGCCGGAGCCATCTCTGCAACGGTCACCGGCTACAAGAGCGTGGGCCTCAGTGGCTCGACCGGAGCAACGAAGGTTCACGTTTCAGGAGGCAATCTCACCCATCTGATTCGATCTCTCAATTCACTGCCTCTCGGTCCGCAATTCGGGTGCGTGGAAGAACTAACCGGCTTCGTTCTCCAAATAACTTTGAGAAACGGGGTCACGGTTGAGGTCTACAACAATTTCTGTGGAGGGCCGTCCGACTTGGTGTCCTATCAAAAGGGCAGGATCCAAGGGACTCGCTACTTCCTATCGGACACCTCATGCGCACTGCTCAAAGATGTTGTGTCTCTCTTCGGCGGTGCAACGATAAAGGGAACAAGAGAGGCGCTGCGCAGTTGTCAGGCATGGATAAAGCATCCTGTCGCATAGCCTTCGGCACCCCGTCTTGACCGGTGACTAATTACGCCGCCAGGCTCTGAGACGCCAGTCGGAGAATGTGTAAGTCGGCCCTCAGAAGATGTTTGTCAATACGCTCATTGTCCGTCGAATTTTGTCCGCCTGAATTGCAGCCACCAATACGGCGTTCTCCCAGTTCCAAACATCAGATCGAGAACTGACTTGAATTGAAAAGTGAACTTGTCCGACATGGCTGAAAATCATGAGGACTTGGTACTTGACGTTCCCGGATTCGATCGATTCCTCATGAGCGAATACTGTCTCAAGACCTTCAATTCGGAGGTCTGTTAGATCTTGCGAGTGTGGTATCGCAACTCCCCTTGTCGGGTCATGAACGATGGAATCACTGGCTCGTTCAACGTTATGAATCGCGAGCCTTGCGGTGGAGAATGGGGTTACTCGTACAACCACGTCGCTCAAAGGATCTTGGCGCAGGAATTCGCGCTGGCCAGTTATTCCTCCTATCCCTTCGGCTCCCATTGGAGAGCGCACACGATTCACCGGACGAAATCCAACTTCTTTGACAAGTTTGAAGCCTTTGAAACCTTGAAGTTCCAAATCAATTTCGTCGATGAGCATCGCGATCGAATACTTCTTCTTCCGCATTGGACCAAGCGACCTCAGCCAAAGTCGAACAAGCCGACCAAAGTCGCGCATACGCATACTCGGCGAAGCACTCACTGCCATAACTAAGGAACCTACTTCGGTATTCTCAACGGCATCGCTCATATTGCCTCACGCAACCTTTCCGAGGACGTCTTGGGTAAGGATGTCACAATCCCCAGGGACTGATCCTCCACTCGGAGATTGTGTAGGTCGGCCCAACGAACACCGAACATTCATTGATACTTCCTGCGTTCGCGGGCTGGAAGGATGAGCTTATGACGAGGCCACCGATTCCGCAATGGAGTGTCGATACTGGTCAGGCTGAATCGTTACTGGAACAGCTCGATGACCTCATGGCCGGGACCGTGTCTTCAATCGTGCCCGCAGGATTCGAGGCCTACGCTCGAATTTTGCATCCCGTTGAAACGCCGTTGTATGGCGACAGGTTGGTGCGCTGGAGGGACGTCGCCCACTGGGGTGGTCAAATACTGACGCCTCATTCCCAATGGCTCGAAGTGGCAATGCCCGAACGCTTGCCCGAACTACCACGACCTTGGAGAAGTCAAGGCCCTCAATCAGGCTCTCTCCACTCTGGCGACGCTCAGGCTCTCGTCAAGATCGCTCGCCGATTCACTGAGACGCCCGAAGAGTGCTGGTGCTGCGTCTGGGAGGGTTTCGGCTGGTGGTCGAGAGTGACTTACTCTCCTGGCCAATTGGGGACGCGATCGACGGGTCCGATCCCGATCGAAGCGAAGGATTGGCCAAAGGTTCACACTCGCTATCGCGACTACTTGCTCTATAAAGCGTCGCTCGGCCCCTCCTTCATGGAAGCGATCGAGATACTTGAGGGGCACTCACCAAACCTGTGGTGGCCGTCAGATCTTGCGTGGTGCGTAGGCACGGAGATCGATCTTGATTCGACCTATGTGGGAGGTTCGAAACCCTTCATTGAGGCGATTCTCCAGAATGAAGATCTTGAGGCATTCCAAATTGGTTCGACGGATTCGACGAGATTCGAATGGCCCGAGTGGATGATTCGTATTGTTGAAAGCAGTGTCGACGATCTGCTTTCATCGGGGCAGGCAGTAGTTGAGACCTCGATTGGAAGGATTCGCTTTGAATTGGCAAGTCCAAGACGATTGCGCCGCGGACTATTTCGATACGAGGTCGAGCGCGACGGTCACGGAGGCGGCTCTGGACAGTCACCACTTAGCAACGATTCAGGTGAGAACCTGCGTCGGCAACTTCAGTTCCTCGTCCAAGGTGGCCTTCGAAGTCTCGCGACCTGAGGCAGAACTAGACGCCCGTCATTGCTGTGACGCATCGCGCGGACCTATCGGTCGACCGACTAGCGACCTCGCTGAATTCCACTTGCGGATCCTCCACTCGGAGATTGTTGACGTCGGCCCGTCGACACATCACCCGGCTAAATGCGACGTCGCCTCGAGAGTTACCATGACCGCAATCGAGAAATCGAAAGGACCGCCATGCTTGCATCCAAGAAAGATCAGCAAATCTTGCGTCGATTCCTTGTCGCAGCAGCGATGTTGTTGGGCGTCATTGGACTCAATTTCACTGCTAGTTCACCGATGGCCTCCGCCTTAAGCAACGTGCCGACGTGCGCCGATAGCCAGTTGGCCGTGGCTGTCGTGTCGTCGAGTGGAGCCTATTTCGCTGCAGGGAATGTCGGTATCCCTTTTGTCATCATCAACATCAGCAAGACAACTTGTTCGCTTAAGGGTTACCCAAGGCTCACCACGTATCCCGCTGCGTACAAGTTCAACAGGGTGCGGGTCACCGACGGTGGCGGCATGATCTTCGTTCAGGTGCGACCAAAAGTCGTGACCATCGGCGCCGGGGCTACCGCCTCGTTTGGACTCAACTATGGAGATGCCTACGACCAGCAAGATCCGAATTCTGGACCGTGCATGACAAAGAAAATGCAGGTCTTCTTGCCAACCCGATCACATCCTTTCGCTCAGTCCTACTCAGCAACGGTAGATGTCAATTTTTGTTACGCGGGTTTCAAGTTCGAAATCACTTCAATCCAAAGCGGGCCTATCGCCAGACTGGGCTAGGTGATCGAGTCCGCAAGTCTCCAGTCAGAGATTGTTGACTTCGGTCCACCAATGCGATCTCGAATTTCAGCCGGCTAACCGGATTGGATTAACTCTTCGACGAAAGCTTCGAAAGTCCTTGCGTGGTCGTGACCTTTCGCGTTGCAAAAGTTCAGTGGATCGATGTGAATCGCTCGCATTCCCACGCCCATCGCGCCAACCACATCGCTGTGCAATGAATCACCAACGTGAACGGCTCTTGCCGGACTCTCACCTAGCGCCTCAAGAGCCAAAAGGAATGGGCGAGGATCCGGCTTCTCAATCCCAATGACCTGTGAGTCAATAATGGCCGCAACGCGTTGATGATTGCCGTCCACACTGCACAACTCGACTCTTTCCAGCAATGCGGACAACTCGCCGTGAACCGTATTGGAGACTACGGCCGCGCCAATTCCGGCAGCGATTAGTTGCGCTAATGCCGCAGTGGCTCCCGGCGCCGGAATCCATGAAGTTCCGAGGTACACCTTTTCGGCAAGCTTTGCTCCAGCAGCATCCTGATCGGATGGAGCTACTCCAAGGGCATTTGCAAATCTCCGATTCATAGTGGGCCAGTCCGGTTGCACTTGAAGATCGAGCAGTCGGACCATCTCATAATGGGCTCTCCAACAGGTCCCGTTGTCTGGTTCGCAAGAAAAGTCTTTAAGGATGCCTCTAATAACGCCTGGATCGGGGAGCAATAGAACTCCGTGAGCGTCAAGGGTTATTGCGCGGATCATGCCCTCATCATGTCACTGACTCAATCCTCCACTGACTGATCCGCCAGTCGGAGAAAGTGCAGGTCTGCCCAGCATGACTTGCATACAACGACGCCTTTGCTACCATCGCAATTGAGCGATGAGGCCCGCCCCTAAAACCGCCGATTGACTTCGGTTGATGGCTTCTACCAGCGCAACACGAGAGCTGGTAGGGCCGGTCCGCCGTACCCCTGCCGTGACAGGAGGAAACGGTGAACATTTACTACGTAATGGCGATTTGGATCGGAATGGCGCTCGTAGCGTCATTCATCAGCATCCGCGTCGGCGTCTCGGTCGCCCTCGTTGAGATCCTGGTCGGCGCGATCTGCGGCAACATCCCAGGGATCAGGGAGCACGTCCAACAGACGGACTACACGACCTTGCTGGCCGGTATTGGTTCGGTTCTGCTCACGTTCCTCGCCGGAGCAGAGATCGACCCCGTATCGCTCAAGAAGCATTGGAAGGCCAGCCTCTCGCTAGGTTTTGTCGCTTTCATCCTGCCGCTCATCGGAGCATTCTGTTTTGCGCGGTTCGTCTTCGACTGGAACTTCCACGGCTCAGAGATTGCCGGCATCGCCCTCAGTACGACGTCAGTAGCGGTGGTCTACGCGGTGATGGTCGAGACCGGACTCAATCGACACGACATCGGCAAGCTCATACTGGCCGCTTGTTTCGTCTGCGACCTCGGCACAGTTTTGGCGCTCGGGGGACTGTTTGCCACATACGGCTGGCTCTTACTCGTCTTTGTTGCCGTCACCACGCTTGTCCTTTCATTCCTGCCGAGGACGCTCCGCTGGGTCGTGGCCAACGTCGGGCACAGGGTGAGCGAACCCGAAGTGAAAATCATCTTTGTCGTCCTGCTGGGCCTTGGCGGCCTCGCCACAGCGGCGGGTAGCGAAGCGGTCTTGCCCGCCTACGTGGCCGGACTAGTGGTGGCTGGGGTCTTCATGAACGACCGGGTCATCCTCGATCGAATCCGCACCATCGCCTTCGCTTTGCTCACGCCGTTTTTCTTCCTACGCGCAGGCACGCTCATCTCAGACTCGGCTCTCATCAAGGGCGCCGGAATCATCGGGACGCTGTTCCTCGTCAAGATGGTGACGAAATTCATTGGGCTCTGGCCCACGGCCACGGCGTTCAAGTTACCCAAGCGAGAGAGGGCATACACGACGTTGCTCATGGCGACGGGCTTGACCTTCGGGTCAATATCAGCGCTCTTTGGGTTGACCCACCATTTCATCAATGAGGCCCAGTACACCGAACTTGTGACCGTGGTGATTCTGTCGGCCTTCGTGCCAACGTTGATCGCTCAGCAGTTCTTCCAGCCATCGGTGGGCATTCCGATTGATGAAGAGGAATCTCTCGGCGAAGAAGACATCTCCCTGCCTCACCGTCCTAGAAAACCTGACGCGCCATCCGACTAGCCGACTCTGGCTCTCCGCCTGACAACCTTGAAATCCGCCAGTCGGAGAATGTGTAGGTTGGCCCACTGAACACTTCGAGTGGCGTACGTTGAGAATCGAAACAAGTTTCATGTGTTCGTAATCACCCCCAGTGCGATACTCGAGTCGTGCCTCGCGGGTTCGCTTTCTTGTTAGTGCTGTTTCTAACTACAGTCGTCGGACCTACTGCGGCAACAGAAACCGGAGCCACCACGCTGAGCGCTTGTACCACCACACAGCTCAACGTGATCTCATACGACGTCTCGGTCGCCACGGGTAGCGTCGGTGATCTCTTCTGGGTTGCCGACATCGGCGCGCGCGCCTGTACCTTGCGCGGCTACCCGCGAGCTTCCTACTGGGGCAACTACGGCTCAGTCCAGTCGAAGAAGCCCGCTCAACCCCTGGTGGTTGGCGAGTCGCACGGCAGACGTCGCTTCGACTTCGCAGGTGTTGCGAATGATCGCGCGCTCCCCACGGTCACACTTTCGCCGGACGGTGCGATCGCATCGTTCTGGATATTCGGCACCGACATGCCGGGACGGCTCGCCGACGGTCACCTGTCAAGATGCATTGTTTCCTATGAGATGTGGGTGTCGATGTCGAAGGGACCGTCGGCGGTCATTGTCACTCCGAAAAGAGCCGGGAACTTCGACTGGTGCGGGTCAGTTACGGTCTACCCGGTCGTCGAGGGCGACACGGGCTCGGACCCCGCATTTCCTCTCGACCGCATGTTCGGCCCAACTCTTCCCTGACTTCAAAGGTTGCCAGATTCTCTCAACCAATTCTCGTCAAACACAGACTCACTCCAAGTCCGGATTCGCCCATCGGAGAATGTGTACGTCGGTCCAACGATGCCGTTGCAACCTTGGATCAAACCGACAAATGGAAACTATTGGCAGACCGTGGCAATTGTGGCCTCAATGATGTCCTTCGAATTCCTGCGCACAACAATGTTGCCGCGCGGCGGCGGAGAAGTCGCCTCACTTGTAGTCAGGTAATAGGTCCCCAGCCCAACCGCAAAAGCGTAGTGACTCAGATGCATACTGGGCCTCAATATCGTGGTTGCAACGACGCGTCCGTTTGAACGCACATGGAGTGTGACCGTGAAGGGACGGCGAAGACCGGGGGACGGACCGACACCGCACTCAGAGACGCTCCCGGTGATGATGCTGACTTTGCCCAATGGCGAACTGGACGCGGCACCGATGTCCAGCGGCAGTACGCAGAGAGTGGCCGACAAAGCAGCGGCGGCAACGCCCCAGCGTCCTAAGCGCCACTTCGAATTCTGAAAGCCGTATCGCCTTATCTCGCTGACCGGCTCGCCTGATCCTGAGTTGTCGCGTTCATTAGTCATCAACACCCCTTCTCTTCGGCTATGTCCTACCACCACGAGAACTTTCCCGACGAGAGGGATTTCACATGATCGTCAATGATCCGCAGCCATCTTCGACCAGGCAGACAGGAGAGTGTCAACAGGGCGGCAATTCGCGTGAAACGGCACCGTCACAATCATCGACCCTTTCAAGCGCAGCCTCATCTCCACTCTTTGAGTCGCAACTCGGAGATTGTGGACGTCGGCCCTTCGGTTAATTCAAATCGCCCTTTGGGTAACGGTTGCGAAATGCGCTACGAATACACCGAGGTATAAACTCCAGTCGGCAACAAGGGCTGGCGGGAATTGGGCTCCGCCCTTGTTGACCTACCCGCGGCGGGTTGGGAACTCATCATGGCAGTTCCCATCATCGGGCCGACCGCGATTATCCCGGGCACTTCCGGAAGCAGAACAGAAGCCATCGTTCACTACTTTCGCCGACCATTAGATTGAGTCTCCCACGAACAGATTCGCCAGTCGGAGAATGTGTAGGTCGGCCCTCTGATACGACCAAGTCCGATGCACCGTTGCTAATGCCGAGCGGCCGTCACCCACCCGAACTCCGATGAGACTCGAAGTCCGCCCCGTTGGTCAAACCGTGGGGTCAAGGTTTCGTTGAGTTCCTCACAAAACTGATCGTATCCAATCGTCTCAATCGCCGGAACTGAGGGGCCTGCGGCGGCCAGCGCTCGGACCGCGGTCGCTACGTCGGGCCACTCGTTGGTCACGGTGACTTCGCCACGTTCAAGAAGATGAAACCCTGTCGCTTCCAGCATCCCCTCAATGACTCCCGGCCTACCGGTGTCGCCCTGTTCCACGCTCGCCGAACCGTGGCTCTGAGGAGAGTGTTCGATTATCTTGAGGAAGTAGGGCAAGAGTCCCAGGTTCGCGTATCGACCCCAAAACGTCATTCCGAATACTCCACCGTCGATCAAAACTCGGCGCACCTCGGTAAGTGCTGCTTCGCATCCTTTCCAAATGCCATTGAATGAAACGCCGCGATCGAAGGATCCGTCGTTGAAGGGAAGAGCGAACATGTCCCCCACACGAAAATCGCTCTCCGGTGATCTCAGTCGAGCAATCTCGATCAATGGTGCGGCGGCATCTATGCCCGCGACCTCGGCGCCTTTCAGGGCGGCGAGGCGTGCGGCGTATCCTGAACCGCACGCAACGTCGAGCAGGCGCGTTCCGGGACCGACTTCCAATTTGCGAAGTATGAGCTCATTCGCTGGGAGTGAATACGGCTCGAATAGATAGGCCCACTCACGAGCTCGCTCACCCCAGCCCCGGCCGGCCTCTTCCCAGTCCATTGCACCTCCTGCACATCGTCAAATCATCGGTTCTGTGAAATTCATGGTCAGATTATCCAAATAACCTTCACCCGATGACGGATTCTTCAAATTGGAGTGCCTCCGCTTCTGCAGTCGCCACTCGGAGATCGTTGATGACGGCCCGGGGACCTCTTCGCCTTCGTCTTCGTCGTTATGGTGGTGAGGTGAAGGCGAGATTTGCCCTTAGAGCGTGTTCGCTGATCGCTGCGGCTCTGATTTTCCTCACTTCCATCGTCGTTTCCCCGGGCGCGCTCGCATCAACAGGGTCGATACAGACGCCGGTTCTTCTGATTCGAGCGGGATCGTCGAAGGTCTTCTATGTGGTGACGACAAGTGGCTGCCACTCGCCGGCGTGCTTACGAATGTACCGAACCGACAGTCACGCGACGACATTTACGCGCGTATCGCCACCGCCGGTAGCTCGTGAGCAAGGAGGGACGGCGGGCACGACGTTGGACGACGTCGTTTTCGCCAACGCCAACGATGGCTACGCCACCGTAGGGAATTACTCGCCGTCGGCTCTCTACGTGACGGTGAACGGCGCGCGGACGTGGCGACGAGTCATGGGCGCGAAGGATCTCACGATCTCGGTGGCGATGACGAGGAATGAGATCTTCGTAACTTCGGTCACGTGTCGGCCCCGAAGCATCGTTTGTGGCCAGTTCACGACGCGACGCGCGTCGCTCACAGCGAAGGACTGGGTGACCCTGCCGAGGTTGTGGAAGACCGGGACGGGTCGGAAGGAAACGTACTACGGACCATCGCTGGCTGCCTTCGGCAACACGGTCTGGGAGCTCCAGACGGGGTCCGAGACGTACTTGTGGACCTCGCACGACAACGGGCGCACGTTTGCGCGGATAGAAGAGAGGTTTCCTGCACTCGCGAGCGTGAGCGGCTGCACGATCACGCCGAAGAGCTCCGTCTCGCTTTGGGCGGAGTGCCCAACGGGCATGCAGGAGTCCTTTTGGCACTCTGAGAACGGTGGTGCCACGTGGTCGCCGGCGAGCCCCAACGATCTCCAGTTCATGGGCACCGGCGGCGGTTCATTCGATCCGATTACGTCGAACGTGGCCGTGCTGGACTACGGGGCCGTAGCGACTCCGCCCGACCTTTATCGAATCAGCGACGGAGGCGCACTCTTCACGCCTATCGGCGAAGTGCGCTGCACCAACGTTTCCCCAATGATCTTCACGAACATATCTGACGGCCTGATGGTATGCGGCCTCAACTCCACGACGGTTGTACGTCGTACGAGCAACGGAGGAGCGACCTGGGAGAACGTTGCGCTGCCGCGATGGTGATCGTCAGGATTCGGTCGCTCCGGATCAGTCGGAGCGGTGTAGAAAGTGCCCCTCTCGGTTCGAGTGACGCTGCAAGAGCCACGTCGAAGATCGTCGGGCAATCTTGTACGCCAAGTCCGTTCGAGGTGATACCTCTCGACGCACTCCGCGAGCAGCTGGCTGCCGTCTCGTTCATGTTTCATTGCTAGAACGGTTCTATGCGTTGTCGACCAACACGTCACGAGCCAGGGACGCTCACGGGATGATCCGTTTCGCCGTAAAGGTTCATCCCGGGTCGACCACGATCAGCGTCGGCGGCAGCTACGACGGCGCTCTCCAGGTTCGTGTACGCGCCCGGGCGATCGACAACGCAGCGACGAATGAGGTGTGCGCCGTTCTCGCCGACGCCTTTGGCGTTCGCCCTGGTGCGGTGCGGTGCGTGCGAGGTGCACGTTCTCGAATCAAACTCATCGCTATTACGGGCAACGACGACGTCCTCGCGGCTCGGCTCGACACCCTGCTGTCGTCAAGCTAGGGCGCCGTTGGCTCGACGTCGCAACGGTGCGGAGAAATGCCGTCGACTCTCTACTCCAAACCACGGGCCCTTACTGATGGGCTGCGAAGGTCGCCGTTTCTCATCAAACTGTAAGTCGATTCTTCCGAGAAACGGTTTCGAGACTCCTAGGCTTAAGTCACGTGCACTCTCTACTGACGAAGTCCTCGTTCGCGGTCGTTATGACCGCGGTCATACTTTCGGCCTCTGTGGTTGTCGCCGCAGCCGGCACTCCCCTCGCACCCACGGCGACCGGCTTCGACATCAGCTTTCCGCAGTGCACCGAGTCCTTGCCACCTTCACCGGGCTTTGGCATCGTGGGCGTCAACGCGGGTACGACCTTTAGCGCTAACACATGTCTCTCGCGAGAACTGGCCTGGGCCGAGGGCGCCGCGAACGCAACGCCCGCCTTCTACGCCAACACCGAGGATCCCGGTCCCGCGAACGCTTCGAACTGGCCAACGAGCCAGCAGTCCCCGCGCGTGTGCAGCGGCGCGAACTCGGTGGCCTGCTCGTACGACTACGGCTGGAACGCGGCGCGACTCGCCTTCGCCAACGCCGTCAACGCGGAGAAGGAGGACGGCAGGTCGTCACCAACGGCCTCGGCCGTTGCGGCGAAGTGGTGGCTCGACGTGGAAACAGGGAACAAGTGGGAGACCCTCGAATACGGACGACGTTCCGCGACGGGCTCGTACGACGAGGCGTCCATAGAAGGCATGATCGCCTCCTTCGAGAACATCGGCGTCGCGTCGGTCGGCATCTACTCAACTTCGCAACAATGGAAGGTCATCGCCGTTCGCACTGACGCGTCGTTTCCCTCGGTGCCGGTATGGCTCGCGGGTTTCGGCTCGCTGACGACAGCCGAGGTGGGCTGTGGCACGACGTCGTTCACCGGCGGACGCGTGGCCCTGATCCAGTACGGATCACTCGGGTACGACGGTGACTACGCCTGCGGACTCTTGAGCACGCCGGTGACGACGTCGGTCTCCGCGGTCGGATCGCCAGCGTTCACGGATCAGATCGTCTCCACGAACAGCGACGGAACGGTCACGTACGTTCAGACCACTGGCAGCCCCGCGTTGCTGGTCAGCGGCAGTGGGCTCGTCACCACCAGTGGCGCGTTGGCCCCCGGTGCCTACGTCGCCACGGGCACGACCAGTGATCCGAACGGCGACACCGGTTCGTTCTCGCTAACGCTCGAAGTCGGCGAATTAATCCAGAGTCTGCCCACGACCGCCTCGGTCAAGGTGAGCGGATCACCGACCTTTCACGACCAGCTGGAGGTCACGGGCAGCGATGGCGCCGTCACGTACGTCCAGACGAGCGGCACGCCCGCCTTGATCGTGAGCACGAGTGGACTCGTCACGACCGCGGGACCGCTAACGGTCGGCACGTACGTCGCGACGGGCACCACGATCGACGCGGCTGGCGACGCGGGGAGCTTCACGCTCACCCTAAAGGTCGGAGCGCTCGTTCAACGTCAGCCCACGTCGGCGACCGTACTCACCACGAGCTCATCGTCGTTCCGCACTCAACTCGCCATCGGCGCCAACCTGGGGGTGGTCACCTTCGTCCAAGAGCGTGGGGCACCCGCATTGACCGTGAGCACGAGTGGACTCGTCACGACCAGCGGATCATTGGCCGACGGCACCTACCGCGCCACCGGCACGGTGAGCGACGCGACCGGCGACGTCGGAACGTTCACCTTCACGCTGAGCGTCAAGACCCCACTGGTGGTGCCAACGGCGAGGTCCGTGGTCGGGTACGCCGTCGCCGGCAAGACCAGGATTCTGACGGTCCACGGCACGGGCTTCTACGGCGATCCCCGCATTACGAGCCATTCGGGAACGACCGCGCTCGTTACGCGGGACACGGGCCAAGTACTGGTCGTGCGCGTCGCCGTGCGCGCCGGCTCTCGGAACGGCGTGTTCACCTTCACCATCGTCCTGGCCGACGGTGAATCATGCCAGGTCCGCTACAACCAGCGTTAGACGCCAGGAACCTCACCCAACGATGCTCGCCACGCTCTGGTGCTCGGTCCTGGGCCGGTCACGATAGGTGGGGTGGCTATCTAGATGAACGCGAAGAACACGATGGTGAAGAGAACTGCAAAGACCAAAACTGCGAATATTGAAGTTCCGACGAGGCCGAAATGATGTCGCGAGCGTCGATGCCGGCGCACGGTCCACGCGGTTGCGACACCAGCGATCAGTGCGGAGACGGCCGCGGCCTGCCAGGAGTCGAAGTCGTTCAAGACCTTGAGCATCAGGCGAAGTCTCTGAATTTCGCACTCAGGTCACGCTGACTGGCCCGCACGTCACGAGCCTACGGCTGACATCCTCGCGTCACGGATGAAGCGTGTGCATCGAGTGGACGCAAATCACGGAGAGCGCCTTTGTCACACCGAGCGATGGCAGGATGAACTGCTATGACAGAACCGTCGAAGCCACGAAGGACGTTCGAGGCACTACGTGTACGGGACTTCTCTCTCCTGTGGTCGGGTCAGACGGTTTCGTCGCTCGGCGATGGAGTGTTCACCATCGCACTGGCGCTCGTGGCGCTCCACATCGGACACGGTCCGATCGATCTCGCCTACGTGCTCGCCGCGCGCGCGGTGCCATCCGTCGTCTTCGCGCTGTTAGGCGGCGTCATCGTCGACCGCGTCCCGCGTCGGCTGGCGATGCTTGCCTCCGACACGGTTCGCGGGCTCGCCGTGGGCGTCGTGGCAGTTCTCCTCGCTCGGCACGACCTGGGACTCGGAGATTTGATCGCGATGTCAGCGATATTCGGGACCGCGGACGCGTTCTTTGGTCCCGCGTCGATGGCGATCGTGCCCGAGCTACTCGATGACCATCTGCTCGTTCAAGGAAATGCCCTCGGTGCCATGAGCGGCCAACTCTCCCAGGGCCTCCTCGGCCCGGCGCTCGGCGGGCTCGTCGTGTCGGCCATCGGTTACTCGTGGTCCTTCGCGATCGACGCCCTCAGCTTCGCAGTTTCAGCCTTGTGCTTACTGGCGATGAGGATTCGAACGCCGCGAGCCGATCACCACGGCTCGGCCTACGCCGAGGCCAAGGAGGGAATCGCCTACGTGCGCAGTCAGCGATGGCTGGTCGCCTCCCTGTTGGGCGCGGCGCTCGCGAACTTCATCGGCATGACGCCACTCACCGTCCTGCTGCCCCTCCTGGTGAGGAATGTGCTACACGGCAGCGCCCTGTCGCTGGGACTGGTGTACGCGGCGGGCGGTGCCGCGGGAGTCCTGGCGTCCCTCGTCGTCGCCCGCCTCGGCTCGCCTCGTCTCCGCGTGACGGTCCTATGGAGCGCGTACGCGCTGGGAGGTGTCGCGGCCGCAACGATGGCGTTTGCGCCCAGTCCGTGGGTCGCGGCATTGTGCAGCGCGGTCGAGGTCGGATTCATTATCTACGGCGACGTCCTGTGGGTCGCCATGATGCAAGAAATCGTGCCGCGTGAGGTCCTCGGCCGGGTCTCCTCACTCGTCTACCTACTGGCGTTCTCCCTCGGACCCCTCGGCATTCTCCTCGGTGGTGTCGCGGCTGACGCGATCGGCATCCGCGTCACGTTGCTGCTGAGCGGCCTCGTCTCCGGCCTCATCTGCGTGGTCGTCCTCTTCACACCCGGCGTGAGGGACGTGGAGCGTTCAGTCTGAGCCTCATCTCGTCGCAGCGATGTTCAAAGCGCGCGCGGCGACGGCTCAAAACCACTCGAGGGATTTCAACGGCCAAATCCGCACGAACACCTTGCCGATGAGATCAGATTTCGGTACGGTCCCCCATGTTCGACTGTCGCACGAGTCGTCGTGATTGTCCCCCATCATGAAATACTGGCCAGCGGGCACGGTCGTCGGTTTGATCGGCTCGCCCAGCGTGGGGACGATGGTCCACTTTTGATCCAGCGCCTTGCCGTTGACGTAGATCGTGTTGCCCTTGGAGTAAAGGCGATCGCCGGGCAGCCCGATTACTCGTTTCACCAGATCGGTGACCGGGTCCTGGCAGAGTCTCGAGACGTCAGAGGGAGCCTTGAATACGACGATGTCGCCGATATTGATCGTGCCGAACTCCACGCTGAGTTTGTTGACCACGATTCGATCCCCCTTCCAGAGCGTGGGGTTCATGGATCCGGAAGGTATGAAGAATGTTTGAAAGACGTAGGTGCGAACGAGCAACGACGCCGCGACCGCGACGACCAGGATGATCGTCCACTCAATGACGACCCGTCGCCGCCGATTGAACCGAGTCGAACTCGGGGCATTGCCCGCCGCCTCGACGTCGGTGGCGAGTTCACTAGAGGTCACCGAGCGTCTCCGTTCGCAGTCGAACCAGTTCTGGTGACGGACACCAAATCGGCTCATCCCAGCGTAACGGCCAGCTTGATTAAGGGACGCTAAGAATTCGGATCCGGTCGCGCGTCTCCAACGCACTGCCAACTCTCGCCACGGACTCACACGCTGGTGTGCAGCAGTGTCCGCGAAGCGACGAGTGACGTCCGTGACATGATGAACGGATGGGATCGCGTCAACCGAATCGTGCGCAACGCGTGGTGGTCGTGGTCGCACTGGCCGCGGCGCTCGGCGCTTCGGGTCAGTGGCTGACGTCGCTTGGTTCTCGACCCGACTTCGGATGGGTCGCCTACGCACCGCTCAGCAATCGGATCACGCCGGACGGTCTTCATCCGTGGGTGCAACTTTTGATCTGGCTGGCTCTTATCATCGTGTGGGCGTTCGTCGGCGTCGCACTTCTGAGGACCGACATCCCACGAGGTGGGCCAGAGTAGTTGGCACCGTCCGCCTGGCTGCAACGTCCGCCGGACGCTTCAGACCTTGGCCAGGATGGCGACGTACGGCTCGCCTAACTGCGTTCCCAACGAACGTTCCATCCGCCAACCCGTGCCGACCAGGATCGCTTGCATTTCCTTTCGCGACGCATAGATCCACTGGAACCACGGTCCGACCCATTGCTCGTAGCGGTAGCGCAACGTGACCTGACCGGGACTCACACCACGGGCCCTGTTGCGACGGTAATAGGTTCGATCGAACGCGGGGGCGCCGCCGAAGTACGCGCTCGTACTCTCGACATAGATCCGAGCGCCGGGCTTGGTCGACGTCGCCAATCGGGTCAGAACACGTCGAGCCCGCTCTGGCGTTGCGAAGATTCCAAAGTTGTTGCCGAACAAGACGATGGAGTCAAAGGACTCGATCCTCTCACCCAACTGGTCGATCGACGACGTCCACACCGTGTTCACGCCTCGAATCTTGGCCGCCTTCGACGCACGCGGTGAGGCGTCGAGGCCGACGACATCGATGTTCCGATTCTGCAGTTCAAGCGCCACACGGCCCGCGCCGCACCCAACGTCCAGTACGCGACCGCGCATGTAGCGAATCGACTGACGCTCCGCGGCCGGCCAATCCTTGAAGGTGGAGAGGTACACGTCCGGTCCCGCGCCCGATTGGGTGAATCCGTCTTCGCGTTCCAGGATCTCGGGCGCCGTAGCACCCGTCGTCCAATCGAGCAAGGCGCGCCCAAATACGTCGCTGTCCCGTGTCACGACGCGCCAACTGTATCGGTGTGACGGCGACCGTGCGAATCATGAATCACGTCTCCGACGCTAATCAAAGCCGACGCCACTGCTGCGCGCGGCGTGACGATGACCGTCGGACCGCGCCTCCACCTTCAACATCGATCTCCCCTTGTGGGAGCGTTTGACTACGCCGCGTTGGCGGCCGATAATTGCGACATGTCGAGTGCAGAGATCACGTCCTATCTGGACCAGCTCGACGAACCCAAGCGCACGACGCTGCAAGCGCTCCGAGAGACGATCCTCGAAATCATCCCCGACGCTGAGCAGGGCATTGCCTACCAGGTTCCGGCCTTTCGTCTGGAGGGAAAGGTCGTCGCTGGCTTCGCCGCGTTCAAGAACCACTTGAGCTACTTGCCCCACAGCGGTTCGGTATTCCCGGAACTGACAGCGGAACTCGCCGACTACACCTTCTCGACCGGCGCGCTTCGCTTCGCCATCGATCAGCCGCTCCCCAAACGACTCGTCGAGCGTTTGATCTCGGTGCGGGTCGGACAAGCGTTCCGCGAGTAGCCCCGCGCGGTGGTCTCGCCCGACTCCCCGAACGCTTGGCGGACGCACTCGCAAGCGACGTCGCCAACGGGAGCGCCCGACTTCGAATAGCGTCTTTCTCGGAGAGCCGGGAAGCCTGGTCGGCGAAGTGTCTATTCGAGGAGGAATCCGTGGCTCTCGCCTTCACCGCCTTCGTGGTCGGCGCAGTGATCAGCCTCGCCACGAGTTGGCTGCTCGTGACTCGCCTCGAACGTGTCGGCGAACGATTCGGCTTGTCCGAAGCGCTGTTGGGCGTGCTCGCGGCACTGGCCGCCGATACACCCGAGATCACTTCGGCGATCTCCGCGATTACCCAACACCAACGTGCCATCGGCGCCGGCGTCGTCATCGGATCGAACGTCTTCAACCTGGCGGCGCTCCTTGGGCTCGGAGCGGTCGTCTCGGGTTTCATCGCGTTTCATCGGAGGGTGGTAATTCTCGGTGGTGTCGTGGCGTTGTGGGTCGCGAGTTGGTGTGTCGTTGCGTCGGTCGGACTCGTTTCGGACGAACTCACTCTGTCGTTCGCCGCGTTCGTCCTGGTGGGCTACTTCATTCTCCTGGGACTGAAGCGCGGAGCGCTCTTCCGTCTTCACCTGCCACGAGGCGTCATCACTTGGTTGGCCCTCGCCGTCGACGAAGAAGAGATCGAGCTAGAGGCGTCAATACGACCCCCTCGTGGTCGCCCACTCGACGCGTTCGTGGCACTCGGCGCTCTGGTCATCGTCGTCCTGTCGAGCATCGCCATGGAGCGTGGTGCGTCGAACGTGGGTCGTCACTTTCACCTCGCTGACGTGATCGTCGGCGGCATCGTCCTGGCGGCAGTTACGAGTCTCCCCAACGCGGTCGCGGCGGTGCACTTGGCGTCGAAAGGACGCGGCGCGGCCGCACTCAGTACGGCGCTCACCAGCAATAACTTGAACGTCGTTGCCGGGCTCCTAATCCCGGGGGCGATCGTTGGTCTGTCCGCGCCGTCATTCGCCGGCAACTTCACCGCCATCAGCTACTTCGTCCTGACCGCCGTGGTCCTCACTCTCGCCTACGCCTATCGTGGCCTGAGCCGTCGGTCCGGTTGGCTCATCATCACCGCCTACGGGCTGTTCGTCGTCTGGCTTCTGGCCGTCTCGTGAGACGGGAGTCCATCTACTGAACGTGCGAACGTCGGAGTCGCTTTCGTCGTCGCACGACGTGGACGATGACGTAGAGAACGAGAACGATGGCGGCGAGTTTGTGCCACTGCGAGAGACCGGGCGGCAACCCGAGTGCTGACGCGAACGGAAGCTGCGTCGCCTGGTGACTGAGGGCGTCGACGATGCCGGACACGAGCACGTCCAGCACGAGGAGCTCGAGCACCGCGTCGGAGATCGCCAAACGCTTCGGTGCGCCGGAGCTGGAACGTCCGCGAAACAGTCGACGAAGGAGCGACGTGATCGTTCGACGCCGTTGGTAGAGATGAAACACCATCATGACCACGAACCACACGCCGAATATCACGTGGATCGTGATGCTGTGACTCAAGTAGATCAACGAGAGCAGCGACCCGGCCAGTGAGACAAGGAGGGCCAAGTGGACGTACCATCGTCGTCGTTCCCCGCCCGCGAGAGAGTGACTCCTGGAAGGTGAGATGATCACGCTCCTCGCCGTGGACCTTCGCCGATCGTAACTTTCAGCCCCGGTTGACTGCCGCATCAACCCCTAAGGGAAAACCCCGAGTGCAACACTGCGAGCGCGTCCCTCGTCACCGCGCGTCAACAACGGTTCGCAACCAAACGTGCGGTGCTGGGAATTACACGATTTCGAGATCGACCGGCAGAAATTCGAATGCTCCGCTGTGTACGTAGACGAGACGGCACTCTTCCAGGTACTTCGCGTCATGTATACGATCGGCGCTGGTGTAGCCGACGTCACCCTTGTTCAGGATGATCGGTTCGCCGTCGGTGACCAAGTGGTCCCCCTCACGTCGATACCGCTGCGTCGACATCTTGCCCTCGACGACGATCGTCATGTCATCCCCCGGGTGCGAGTGGGGATGCTCCTCGGTGCCGGCATCCCAATGCTCCAACATCACCTCGACGCCGTTTGGGTTCGTAGGGTACGTGGTGCGAAGACTGAAACCGGGCGACCCGGCATCGGGAACCAAGTGACTCCAGATGTCACTGGCGTCAGTCACGCTCTCTCGCTTCGTGTCGTCGACCGTCATCACGCCTCCCGTCTGGACGATCGACCGTCGCGCGTCATCGTCCATCGCCTCGAGCCGATACTAGAGGTCGACCCGGGCTTCGAGATTCCCTTCGGCCGAACCACTCCGTTTGCTACGCCACGGTTGAGCGGTGAGACCCGTCCACAAGGGTGTCGATTCGTCCAGCGATTGGCCCCTACCAGCACGAAAGCCAGGCTGACAGGGTCGGCGCGCTGAACCCCGGCCGACGACGACGGCGCGACGTCGCGCAGCTTAGGTGACGAGGAGACCGCCCACCAACGTCGCGACCGTCACGATGACGCCCACCTTCGTGAACGTCCACGCCGCCGGCGTCGCCCCTTCGCGTCGCGATACCTTGAGCCACAGGATCGAGGACAGCGCTCCCACGACGCTCAGGTTGGGACCGAGGTTCAATCCGAGGAGCAAGCTGTACGGGTGCGCTGGGAACGTCGCTGACAACATCGCCGCCGCCGGCAGATTGTTGATCAGATTTGACGAGGCCGCCGCGACGCCAGCCGTCTGCCACGTTCCGGCACCCCCGATCAGGTGCCCCGCGAGATGCCAGTACCGCGACGCGACCGAGACGGCGGTGGCCAGGACGAAGAGTCCGACGACCATCGGCAGATTGGCGCTTCGGATGAGCGCCGGCGCCGCGAAACGGTGTCTGATCACTACGTCGACTGTGGCGACCACCAACGCCACGATCAACACCGGAATCGCCGGTCGGCTCACCGCGAGCATCACGACGATCGCCGCGACGACGCCGACGACGCCCGGACCCAAAGAGAATCTCGGCACGTGTTCTGGCTCGACGCGCGGCGTCGACGAGAGGTCGCGCCAGCGCCAGACCATCACCACGACCGTTGTGAGCGCGATCGACACTAACCACGGTAGGAACATCGTTCGCGCAAACGCCGCACCGCGTACGTCGGATCGTGCGAAGACCAGGATGTTCGTGAGATTCGAGCCGAGCAGTAGGAGCGACGCCGCGTTGGCCATGAAGATCGATCCGTAGAGGAACGCCTCCTCTTTCACCGAACGGTGACGAGCGGTGTGCAACAGCACGGGCGTGAGAAAGACCACGGACGTGTCGAGGTTCAGGGTCGCCGTGACCACCGCCACGAGGAGCATCATCGAAACGAAGAGGACGACGGTGCCGCCGCGCAGGCGCGAGAGCCTCGCGCCCGCGACCACGAACAGGCCGTCGCTCGACGCGACGTGGCCGATCAGTAACAGGCCGATTACCAGGACGAACGGCTCCCACGTCTGCTGCGTCGCCGCCCAGAGCATGGTCAGTCCGAACCGTGGAAGGGCATCCGTCCACCTTACGAGGACCGCGGAGGTTCACTCCACCGGCGCCGCGTCGCCGACGATTCCAGGCGGGTCCTCGGTGTACGGACGAATTACGCTGGACGGACCAGGTCCGTTGAGTGGACCGTCTGAGATCGATCGGGAATGGAGCGGCGTGGACAACGAACGAGCCCGACTCTTACTGAACGCCGAACGTACGCGCGTCGAGCACCTTCTCGACGCCGTCAAGGGCGACAGCGAATCGGACCGATCGGCCGCGAACCAGCACGGCGACATGAGTGATTCGTCCGAGCTCTTGGTCTCCGAAGGTACCGACGACGCGGTCGCCAAGGCCCTCACGAAGCGACTGGCGGCGATTGGCCGGGCCGAACAGCGACTCGCGGCCGGCACCTACGGTCGCTCCATCGCTAGCGGCGAGCTCATCCCCGACGAGCGCCTCGAAGCCGACCCCGCCGCGGAGCTGACGGTCGAGGAGGCTCAGCAGCTCTAGTCGACGTCGGCCCCGCCGCTAGTTGATCCAGTATCGACGGCGCGGCGTTTCACCGTGGCCACCGGCGATCACCTCGTCGAGCACTCCCCCACACCGTTCGATCGCCGTGAACGATCCGACGTTGGTGTCCGAGCAGTAGAGCAGCACCGGATCGACGCCGGCGGCGCGCGCGATGACGAGTGCTTGGCGAAGGATCTCCGTGGCGTAGCCGCGCCGACGGTACTCGGGCAACACGACGTAGCCGATATGGCCACCTTCGGTGGCGAAGAAGTCGTTCAGTTCGAATCGGATTGACGCGCGTCCCACTAGTTCGTCGCCGACAACGGCCGCGAGCTGGAGGGCGCGGACGCGGTACGTCGAGGGGTAGAGACCGAGGCGTTGGGTCTCGACGCGCTCGAGGAACTCGGTCCAGGACAACCCCGGCTCCATCCCGAGGAGGAACATGGAACCTTCGGCCTCGGCCATCTCGTCGGCGCGCCGCGCCGCTCCTTCGTCGTCCACGCGGTAGGGACGTAGTCGCAGATCCACGGTCACGACGATAACGGTGCGTGCGGCGTCGCCGCCGCGTCTACCAGGGATCGGCTACGGCGCCTCACGAGGGGTGACCGTGAAGTCGAACGGGACGGTTCCCGCGTCCACGAGTCGATGGCCGCCGTCGACGCTCACCGTGGCACCGTTGACGTAGCTGGCCAACGGGCCGAGGAGCCAGACGATGACTTGGGCGACCTCGTGGGCGAGGGCCGGACGCCCGAGCGGTACGAGACGGCTCAGTTCGCGGTAGGCCGACTCCACGTCCCCGCCGGTCGCCGCGCCGAAGGCCCTCATCTCACGATCGGCCATCTCGGTGCGTGTCCAACCGGGATTGACGACGTTGCAGCGAACCGGACGCCCGCCGCGACCCTCTTCGACCGCGAGCACGTAGCCGAGCATGGCCATGCCGGCCTTGGACACGGCGTAGGCCGCGGCGCCGCTGGGCGCCCGATCGGCGGCGACCGAGGCCACCATGACGATCGATCCGCCGCTCGCGCGAAGCGCGGGGAGGAGTTGCCGCGTTACGTCGAAGGTGCCGGTGAGGTTAACGGCGATGGTCTCGTTCCACACTTCGAGCGTCGCCTCGCCGACCGTTCCCTCATAGTTGACACCGGCCGCGTTGACCAGACCGACCAGCGGCGCGTCGAATGAAGCCACCCGCTCGCGCAGTCGCTCATTGTCGATCATCTTCGCGACGTCGCCCGCGAACGTCGCGCACCCGGTCGCCGCGGACACGCCCTTCAACGCCTCCGCTCTTCGCCCGGTCGCGAGCACCTCGTAGCCGACGTCGCGGAGTTGGGCGACCGTGGCCGCCCCGATCCCGGAGCCGCCACCCGTCACGACGACGAGTCCGTCGCTCAACGTCTACAGCGCCGTCTCGGTCAGCTGGTGCTGCAGGGCGTGGTTGCCCGCGGCTTCGACAGCCTCGGGATTGCGCACCATGTGATAGACGAGCCACAGGACGATGAGGACGATCCCGACCAGCGCGAGATTGCGGCCCTGCAACGCCGTGCCCGTCGGCGCGAGGCCGCTGATGAACTGAGCGGCGATGCCACCGGCCGAGATCGCGAACCCGAAGAGCGCGGGGATCGCGCCGCGACCGAGCGTGCCGTTCGCGAGGAACATCTTGACCGCCGCGACGCACAGGACCGCGTAGATCAACGAGATCAGGAAGGACCCGAAGGCCGAGGCGATCAGGAACATCCAGAAGGCGTCGAACGGCACGGCGACGTTGGTCGTCGAGTTGCTCCAGTTCCAGATCAGGCCGGCCAGCACCATCAAGATCACCATCAGCGCACTGATGGACATGGTGCCCACGATGGGCACGCGGCGCGACGAGACCCTGGTGAACGGCTTGGGCAGCAGTTGGTCGCGCGACAAGGCGTAGAGACCTCGGGCGCACGCCGCCGAGAAGCCGATGGCGATGCCGATGATGTCGAGCATGATCGCGATGCCGATCAGCGCGCTCAGCCAGCTCCCTACGTAGTGCGTCGCGATGGCCTGGAAGTCGAAGGGGATGTTCTTGGGTCCACCCGAGCCGATGGTGCCGACGTACTGCGTCACGACGTAGATGACGGCGGTGATGATGATCACCGTGAAGATGGCGATCGGGATCGAACGCTTGGGCTTCGCGGTCTCCTCGCCGAGCACCGCGGCG
The DNA here is from genome assembly GCA_963802735.1 of uncultured Acidimicrobiaceae bacterium. GTDB lineage: Bacteria > Actinomycetota > Acidimicrobiia > Acidimicrobiales > RAAP-2 > RAAP-2. Next base: position 155,678 of record CAWDJY010000017.1, read on the forward strand.
AGTTCGAATCCGACGAACATGAGGATCGCGAACAGCAGGCCCTTGAAGACCGAACCACCCGCCGCGATGTGATCGGGTTCGAAGACCGAGAAGTGATTGCCCGAGACGCCACCCTTGTAGATGACGACGATCGACAAGATAATGAACGGGATGATCGAAAGGGCGACCACGGTCAGTTGCGCACGCACCGAGAACGTGATGCCGAGCACGTTGATCACCGTGACGATGACGATGAGCGCGACGCCGAAAATCCACCACGGGACGTTCTGATGAAACTCCGTCTGCCAGAACGGGACCGCGGTGCTGCCGAACGCCATGGGCAGCCCGCCGACCAAGAACGCGTACGCCAAGAAGTAGGCCGCCGCGCCGAAGATGGCCGCCTTCTTGCCCAACGTGTGCGCGAGGAACTCGTAGACCGCGCCGGCGCCGCTGTAGCGCTTGGCGAACTCACTGATCACGTAGCCGAGTCCGAGGATGCCCACCATGGTGAGGATGACGACGAACGGACCGACCCCACCGGCGAACGCGGCCAGTGCGCCACCGATCACCGCGGCCGAGAAAATCGGTCCCACGGCCATGGACTGCGCCACGCAATCGGTCGTGGTCAGCGTCCCCGATCCTTGACCTAGCAGTACGCCGCCGTCGTTTTCCATCTTCTCCCCCATCGATTGAACCGCTTAGTTGAGTGCCAACCGTAAGGACTCAAACGACTCTTGTCAAGTACTGGATGCGGTGGCGAGGAACTCGACCACTCGTTCGCAGACGTTCACGACCTGATCACGCGCGTCGGTGAACATCGACGGCTTGAAGCAGATGGTCGTGTAGCCCAACGCCAACTGCTCGCGCACTCCCTCCAACGCGACGTCGAGTGGGGCCACGCTGTTCGCGTCCGCAAAACGCCCGCGTATCCCTCCGACCATCTCGATCTCGTCGCGGCTCCGACCGACCGCGGCCAACGCGTCGTCCAATACTCGCAGTTCGTCGAGCGATGGACGACCGAGGGGATTGAAGCCCACGCCGTAGCTCGCCAGGCGTCGCGCCACCGCCTCGTGCACGGTCGACCCGCCGAACCAGAGCGCCGGACCACCCGGCCGCGACGCCTTCGGTTCTACCCAGACCGCGTCGAAGTCGTAGTGGCGACCGTGGTGAGCGACCGGGGACGTTGTCCACACCTGGCGCCAAATCGCGAGTTGTTCGTCGAGTATCTCACCGCGTCGGTGGAAATCCACACCGAGGGCGGCGTACTCGTCGCGGTGCCAACTGACCGTCGGCAGGACCGCGAGGCGGCCGTCACTCAACAGGTCCAGCGTGCCGAGGTCCTTCGCCGTCACCAGCGGATGACGAAGCGGTGAGACGATAGCGCCCAGCACGAGACGAAGCGTTGTCGTGCGCGACGCGATCGCGGCGAGCAGGACGTAGGGACTGGGCCACGGCGTGGCGGGATCCTGATTGCCGGGCAAGGCGTAATCGCGGAGGTTGAGCGGTTCTCCGTGTTCGTTGGACGTGGGTCCGAGTACCACGTGATCGCTCACCATCACGCCGTCGACCCCCACGGACTCGGCCTGCACCGCGAGTTCGACGAGATCGCTCAGCGAGGGGTGCGGCTCCAGCGTCCAGTTCTCGGTGAGAACCATCAACGCCCGTGCGGCGTCCACTACCGCTTGCGGGCTAGATAGTCGCTGCTTCGTTCGACCAGCCAACGGAAGGTCGGATCGGGCTTGTCGAGAAGTTCCGGGTGCCACTGCACCGCCAGGACGTCGTGACCCGGGAGTTCGACGGCTTCGACGACGCCGTCGGTCGCCGTCGCCGACACGACCAGGTCGTTGCCGAGCAACGCCAGTGTCTGGTGGTGGAGCGAATTGACGCCGATGGTCGCCGGGTAGAGCGACGACAGCAGCGAACCGGGGACCACGTTCACCTCGTGCGTGCGTTCGTGACCGTCGGTGTCCCATTGGGGATGTCCGGCCCCGTCCTCGAGCTCGACGTGTTGGTTCAGGGTGCCGCCGTAGTAGACGTTGGCGAGCTGGGCGCCGCGACAGATCGCCAGGACCGGCATCTCCAGGCGGCGCGCCTCGCGAAAGAGCGCGAGCTCCCATTCGTCGCGGTCCGGTTCGATCGAGCCGAGGTTCTCGTCCGCGTGATGACCGTAGCGATCAGGTTCGACGTCGGCGCCCCCACTGAGGATGAGACCGTCCAGTCGGGCGAGCACGCCCTCGACGTCGGCGTCGCGGGTCAGTTCGACCGGTAATCCCCCGGCCGCGGCGACCGACGCCGGGTAGTCCGAGAAGTGCAGGTCGAACTTGAGTTCGTACATGGCCTTGGGCACGTTGTTGGCGAGCGCCGAGGCCGGCCAGCGCCGCCCCGACATGCCGATCAGCGGTTTGGTCATCTCTCCATAGTAGGAACCAATCGGCTCGGATGTCGAGCAATTTCGTTTGGCTACGAACGAGTACCCTTTGAACAACGGAGGAGGTCTCATGTCGCCCGACGCCACGGCCGTCGATATCACGTCACACGACACCTACGTCGGGGGCATCCCGCACGAGGTCTTCACCCACCTGCGCGCCACCGATCCGGTGGCCTGGACCGACGAGACCGACGGGGGTCGAGGCTTCTGGAGTCTGACCAAGTACGACGACGTCCTCTACGCCAGTCGCCACACAGAACTGTTCTCCAGCCGCTTCGGCATCCGTATGGAGGACATGGACGCCGAGGAGACCGAGGCCCGGCGCACGATGATGGAGATGGACTCGCCCGAACACACCCGTCTGCGTCGGATCGTGGCCCGTCCCTTCACCCCGCGTGCCGTCGCCGACTACGAGAGCGCCGTGCGAGAACTCGCCCGAGAGGTCCTCGCGAATCTCGAAGGAAGAGACGAGTTCGACTTCGTCAAGGAAGTGGCGCGAGAACTCCCGATGAAGATGCTGGGTCGTCTCCTCGGACTGCCGGACGAAGACCTGGACTGGTTGGTGAGCCGCGGCGACGCGCTGATCGGCAACACGGACCCCGATTTCACGGACTACGTGGTCGACCAGAGCGACACGAGCGCCTACCGCCTCTTGCCCTTTCGCAGTCCCGTGGCGATCGAGCTGTTCGAGTACGCCCAGCGGGCGCTCGAGGATCGTCGACTGACCCCGACGCACGACGTCTTGACGGCCCTGCTCGCACCCACCAAGGACGGCGACACCCTCGATGATTCGACGCTCAAGAACTTCTTCACGCTGATGGTGGCGGCCGGCAACGACACGACGCGCTACACCATGGCCGCCGGTGCCCAGGTCTTCATCGATCACCCCGAGATCTTCACCGCGCTCCCCGACATGGACGAAGCGCAACGCAAACTCTTGGTCGACGAGGTCCTGCGCTGGGCGAGTACGACCATGCACTTCCGTCGAACCGTCGTCGAGGACACCGAGTTGCGGGGGAAGACGCTCAAAAAAGGCGACAAGGTCGTCCTCTGGTACGTGTCGGCGAACTTCGACGAGGAGCAGTTCGTCGACCCCGACGCGTTCGTCATGGACCGATCACCGAACGACCACGTCGCCTTCGGACTGCACAGCGCGCACCTGTGTCTCGGCGCGCACCTGGCCCGACTCGAACTGCGCGTCATGTTCGAAGAGATGGCCAGCGCCTGGTCGAGTATCGAGGCGGCCGGCACGAGCGAGCGATTTCGCTCGAACTTCATCAGCGGAACCAAGAAGCTCCCGGTTCACGTGACCTGGCGCTAGAGGAACGGGAGATACTCGCGCATCTCCCAGTCGGTCGTCGCGCCCGTGAAGCGCTCCCACTCGGAACGCTTCACGGCGAGGTGCTGGGCCACCAGTTCGGCTCCGACCGCGTCGACGAGTTCCTGGTCGGCCTCCAACGCGTCGAGGGCTTCGGCGAGGGTCGGCGGCACGCCGACCGTCGCGTCGATGGTGTCGAGTCCGTTGCCACTCTCCTTGGGACCGAGGGTGAGCTCGTCCACGACGCCGAGGCGTGCGGCCTGCAAGACGGCGGCCATGGCGGTGTGCACGACGGCCGCGCCGTCGGAGAGTCGATGTTCGAGCCGCGAACCTTCGCCCCGCTCGGGGGGTATTCGCACCGTGGCGCCGCGGTGGTCGTAACCCCAGTTCGCCCAGTAGCCCGACAGGGACGCCGGCCGTAGCCGCTTGTAGGCGTTGACGGTGGGCGCGCAGAGTCCGGCCAACGATTGGTGGTGCGCGAGCATGCCGGCGACGGACTGCTTGGCGAGCACCGAGACGCCGTCCTCCTGGGCCGGGTCGAAGACTGCGTTCTCCCCCGCCTCGTCGCGGAACGAGATGTTGAAGTGGAGTCCCGACCCGCCGCGATCGGAGAGTGGCTTGCCCATGAAGGTCAACAACAGACCCTGACGATGTGCGACCTCTCGCGCCAAGACCTTGAAGAGAAAGCCCTCGTCCGCGGCACGAAGTGCGTCGGCGTAGCGCAGGGTGAACTCGAACTGCGGCGTGTCGTACTCCGAGTTGACCGACTCAAGCGGTATCTCGGCCGCGTCGCAGGCCTCCCAGATCGCGTCGAGGAGTCCGTGCGGGTCGACCGAAGGACCGGTGCCGTAGACGAAGGCCCCCGGCGTGTCGAGCGGCCGCCACCCACCGTCGCCGTCCGGCTCGAAGACGTAGGCCTCGAACTCCATGCCCACGAACGGTCGAAAGCCGAGTGCCTGCCAATCGGCGACCGCACGACGTAACGCGTGACGCGGCGCCGGCCCGAAGGGCTCGCCGAGGCGCATGAGGTCGGCCACGACGACCTTGGTCCCACTTTCCCAACCGGGACGGATGTCGCTCATCTCATAACAGGCGTCGAAGTCCGGCAGCCCCTCGCTCCAGTGCGAACCGGGGGTCTCGGGTGTCATGCCGCGGTCGTAGCCGAGCGCCCACGTGCCGGTGCAGTGGCGCGTCCCGTGATCGGCCAGCGACGCCGGCACGTACTTGCCTCGGGCAAGACCGAGGTGATCGGGCCACAACACTCGCAGGCGATTGAACTCACTGGACATCTGGCCCCCTTGGGATACGTTGGGAAAAGTAGCACTCTGGCGCGGAGTAACCCACTTGCCAACTTACTAGTCTGGACAACAACGTTTAGATACAAACGACTCTGGGAGCGCAGTGGAATTTCGAAGGATTCTCCTTGATGGCTACGCCACCGACGTGGTGCTCGACGGCGACTCGTTGGTCGCGCGCGACGGCCGACGCGTCGAGGCCCGCGCGGCCACGCACCTGCCGCCGGTCTCACCCACCAAGATCATCTGCTGTCACCTCAACCACGTCTCGCGCGTGCGCGAATTCGGGGTCGAGCTCCCGCCCGCGCCGACGTACTTCCACAAGCCCGTCTCGGCGCTCAACGCCCACGGCGGCGCGGTCGTGCGTCCGTCGAACTGCCACTACCTGAACTTCGAGGGCGAGATCGCGATCGTCATCGGTCGGACCGCGCGCAACATCGCCTACGCCGACGCGGGCCACTACATCGCCGGCTACAGCGTCGCGAACGACTTCGGCCTGCACGACTTTCGCGACACCGACGCCGGCTCCATGCTTCGCGTGAAGGGCGCCGACACGCTCTGTCCCATCGGGCCGGGCCTGGTGACGGACTGGGACTTCACCAACAAGCGGATGCTCACCTTGGTCAACGACCAGGTCCGCCAGGACGGCTCCACCGACGAGATGGCCTGGGACATGCACTACCTCGTCGCGGACATCGCGCGCCTGATCACGTTGGTCCCCGGTGACGTCATCCTGTCCGGCACGCCGGCCGTGTCGCGACCGGTGCAGCCGGGTGACGTCGTGACCGTCGAGGTCGAGGGCCTCGGGATCTTGAAGAATCACGTCGTCGAGGGTCCGACGCCGGTGAGCGACGAGATCGGCGCCCAGCCGACCGCGACCGAAGAGGTCCTCTCCACCGCCCTGGGCGCGCAGTGGGAGTTCCGGGGCCAGCGCCGGCCGAACCCCACCTCCCGCGACCAACTCCCCTTCCCGCGCGTCCACCCGAAGTTCCAATCATGAGTTCACCGCGCGTCGACGTCGACGGCGTGAGCGTCTCGCCGGATCACTACATCAACGGCGAGCGCATCGCCTCGGCGCGGACGTTCGAGGACCGTTCGCCGCTCGATTGGACCTGGAAGCTGGCCGACGTGGCGCGGGCCAGTTCGGTCGAAGCCGACCTCGCGGTCAGCGCCGCGGTGGCCGCGTTCGCGCACTGGTCCGCCCTCTCGAACGCCGAGCGCGGTGCGTACCTCGATCGACTCGCCGAACTCATCGAACGCGACGTCGAGTCGATCGCGCACGTCGAGTGCCTCGACATGGCGATGCTCGAGGAGAGTCTGCGACTGCGCGTCATTGGTCGGGGGGCGCGAAACTTTCGCGCCTACGCCGCACTCGCGCGCGACTACGAGCCCCGTCGTTGGTCCTCCAACGGCACGGCCAACACCGTGCTGCGCATGCCGGCCGGGCCGACCGTGGTGATCACCCCCTGGAACGCGCCCTTCATGCTCTCGACGTGGAAGTGCGCCCCGGCGCTCGCCGCCGGCAACACCGTCGTCTTGAAGCCCGCCGAGTGGTCGCCGCTCAGCTGTTCGCTGTTGATGGACCTCGTCGACGAGGCCGGCTTCCCGCCGGGCGTCTTCAACGTCGTGCAGGGATTCGGCAGCGAAGTCGGCGCCGCCCTCGTCAACGATCCGAGGGTGCGTCGCATCTCCTTCACCGGCTCCCCCGAGACCGGTCGGTTCATCGGCGAAGCGGCCGCTCGGAACCTGGTGCCGTTCACGGCCGAGCTCGGCGGCAAGGGGCCCTTCATCGTCTTCGCCGACGCCGACCTCGACGCCGCCGCGGAGAAGGCGGCCGTCATGTACGACGACGGCGGTCAGGTCTGTCTCGCCGGGACGCGATTGCTAGTCGAGGCGTCGGTTCGCGACGCCTTCGTGGAGCGCTTCGAGGCCGCGACCAAGCGACACGTGTTGGGCGACAGTCGTAAGGCCGAGACCACGATCTCGCCGCTGATCCACCCCGACCACCTCGCGCGCGTCGACGGATTCGTGAAGCGCGCGAAGGTGAACGGCGACACCGTCGTCTTCGGTGGTGAGCGGCTCACCCGCGAGGGCCTCTGGTACGAGCCGACGCTCATCGAACCGCGGTCGAACGACTCCGAGATCGTCCAACGAGAGGTCTTCGGCCCCGTGTTGACGCTGCAGAGCTTCGGTGATGAGGCCGAGGCGGCTGAACTCGCCAACTCCACGTCCTACGGACTCTCGGCGATCGTCTACACGTCGAGCGATGCCCGCGCCACACGTCTCGGCACGCTCCTGCGCGCCGGGACGATCTGGGTCAACTGCTTCTTGGTGCGCGATCTCACGGCGCCCTTCGGCGGCACCGGCATCAGCGGCATCGGCCGCGAGGGCGGCGAGTACGCGCTCGACTTCTACTCGGACCTCAAGACACTACAAATTAGAGAAGGGACCACCCATGGGTGAAATCGTCGGCGCCGGACTGCTCGCGCACGTCCCCACCATCGTGCTTCCCGACGACCTTCGTCGCGAGCTCAACAACGGCAACGAGAGCACGCTCTACACCGGACTGAAGAAGCTCCGCACCGAGGTCTTCGACGTGCTGAAGCCCGACCTCGTGCTCGTCTTCGACAGCCACTGGTTCACGACCGTTGAGTTCGTCGTCACCGCCGCCGAACGCCGGATTGGCTTTTTCACCAGTGACGAGTTGCCCCGTGGGATGTCGAGCGTGCCCTACGACATGCCCGGCAGTCCGGAGTTCGCCCGATTGGTCGCCAAGATCGCGGGCGACACCGACGACTGTTGGATCACGCCCATCGACAACGAGCACCTCCCGGTCACCTACGCGACGCTGAACTTTCTCGGCTTCTTGCAGGGCGACGAAGCGTGGACGTCGATCGGTGTCTGTCAGACCGCCGAGAATCGCGACTTCGCGACGGTGGGCCGCGTCGTCGCCGAGGCCGTCGCCCAGAGCGACCTGCGCGTCGTACTCATCGCCTCGGGCGCCCTGAGCCACACCTTCCACAAACTGCGTAACCTGCGTCAGCACGAAGCCGCGCCCGAAGAGCACATCTACTCCGAGGAGGCCCGTCGCTGGGATCACCGCGTGATCGACGCGTTGGTGCGGGGCGATCACGCCCAAGTCGTCAACGAGATGGACGAGTTCCTGGGCGTGCGTCCGGAAGGCCACTTCGGCCACTACCAGATGATGGTCCACGCGCTCGGTGGCGCCGAGTGCGTCGCCCCGGGACGCCTGTACTCCGAGTATGAGAACTCCATCGGCACCGGTCAAGTCCACGTCTGGTTCGATCGCCCGACCGACGGATGGACGAGCCACTGATGACGTTGCGCGGCATCCCCTTTCCCCGAACCGCGACGGGCGCCGCGTCGATGTTGCCGCCGACGCCGTGGCACTACTCCGGTGACCTCCTGACGGTCGAGTACCGTACCGACCCCGCCAACGTCCGCGCGGTCCTACCGCCCGACGTCGAACTCGCCCACGACGACGAGGACCCCGGCGCGGTCGCCTTCATCTGGGCAGACTGGCAGAGTTGTGGCGATGACGGCGCCGAACTGCTCGACCCGGTTCGCTCGCAGTACAAGGAGTCCTTCGTGGTCGTGCGCTGTCGCTACGAGGGCCAGCTCTTCAGCCGCTGCGTCTTCATCTGGGTCGACAAGGACTTCGCCCTCGTGCGCGGCTATCTCCAGGGCTATCCCAAGAAGATCGGCTCCATCCACCAGACCCGCCCCGTCACGGTCGGACGGGCCGGACCGCGCCTCGAAGCTGGCGCGACCTTCGGCATGACGCTGGCGGCCGCCGACCGCCGCTTGGCCAACGCCACGGTGACGCTGGCGGGTCCCGCGGCGTCCAACGGCTTCGTGAACGGCCACGCCATGTTGCACCACCGCTGGTTCCCGCGTATCGAACTCGACGGCGTCGACGCACTCGACGAGGTCGTGACGATGTCCGGCGTCGACCTCGACCTCGGACCGGTGTGGGGTGGCACGGCGACGCTGGAGCTCTTCGACTCGCCGAGCGAAGAGCTGTCGCGACTCGCGCCCGAGCAGATCATCGGCGGCTACTTCCGATCGGTGGGCACGACGTTCGCGGGCGGCACGACGCTGCGAGGTGGTCGATGAGCCGACGCATCGGGTCGGCGTCGCCGGCCGTCGTCTCCCAGGCCGAGAAGGACATCAAGGCTCGACTGAAGGGACAGCACTTCGACTTCACGGCCATGAGCGCGGTCTCCAACGTCTATCGCGCCGGCACGGCCGTTCGTAATCACATGGAGCGAACGGTCTTGGCGGAGTACGACCTCAGCTGGGTGGCCTTCACGGTGCTGTGGGTGTTGTGGATCTGGGACACCCAAGAGACCGGCCACGTGGCCGAGGAGGCCGGCGTCACGAAGGGCACGCTCACCGGCGTCATCAAGACGCTCCAGGGCCGTAAGCTGATCCGGCGCCTGCCCCACAAGGACGACCGTCGGCGCGTCTCGATCGAACTGACGCCGTCGGGCGAACGTCTCATCGAGGCACTGTTCCCGACGTTCAATCAGCACGAGCGCGTGGCCGTGAGCGCGTTGTCGCCGGCCGAACAGCGCGAGCTCGCCCGACTCTTGCGTAAGGTCACGCACGGGATCACCGACTCCGAGCGGGATTAGTCCGTCCGTCGCTCGATCACGACGGCGGCGACCTCCGGGGACACGACGTGTCGCGGTAGGAACACCACGACGACGAAACACAGCAACGAACCCAGCGCCAGGATCGACATGAAGAACGAACTCACGTCCTGATTGAAGTCGAGGAACCCGGCGCCCGTGAACCCGGCGCCGATCGTGCCCATCGCCCCCAGGATCGACCACACCAACAGCGCGCGACGTCGCGCGCCGATCGCGCCCGCGACGACGCCGATCACCATGACGGCCAGCAGCAGACCGAGCACCACGTGGAGCGTGAGCGCGACGGCGCCGTGCGCGATCGCCCAGAGCACGCTGCGCGTCGAACCGCTGAAGAACTCACGTGGGTTCGATCCCGCGTGGTTCGTGGGGATCGTCACGAAGAGGTTCACGAACATCCCCAGGCCCGCCTGCACGCAGATCAGGACGATCGCGCCGAGCGCCTGTCGCCGAAGCGACTCGACCTTCGCGGGGTTGCCCATCGACCCATCCTCGCAGAGGCGTTCGCGACGCGCCCGAGGCGACCTAGCGACTCGCGGCGTCCTCGGTGGGAATCAAGTGGCGCGCGGCGCGCGCCTCGTCGACACGTGACACCGGCGTCGTCTGCGGGGCGCGGTGCAGGCCGTCAGGGTCGTCGACGGCGCGTTGCGCGATCCGCTCGACCGCTTCGGCCAGGGCCTCGAGCGTCTGGAGGCTCTCGGTCTCGGTCGGCTCGAACATGAGGGCCTCTTCGACGATCAGTGGGAAATAGACCGTCGGTGAGTGGAAGCCCTCTTCGAGCAGGGCCTTGGCCACGTCGAGCCCGCGCACGCCGTATTGATTCTTGAGCGGCGTCGCGGTGAGCACGCACTCGTGCATGCAGACGCGGTCATAGGCGGCGGGCAGCGTCGCGCGCAGTCGGTGGCGTAACCAGTTCGCGTTGAGGACGGCGTACTTCGCGACCCGCGTGAGGCCGTCGCCGCCGTGCACGTCGATGTAGGCGAGGGCGCGCGCCAACACCATGGCGTTGCCGTGCCAGCCGTGGACACGGCCGATAGAACGCGCGGGCTTGACCCACGCGAAGGAACCGTCGTCGCGTCGCGTCGCCTTGGGACCGGGCAAGAAGTCGACGAGTCGTCGCGAGACGGCGACCGGGCCGGCGCCGGGTCCCCCACCGCCGTGGGGCGTGGCGAAGGTCTTGTGCAGGTTCATGTGCACGATGTCGAAGCCCATGTCGCCGGGTCGCACGGCGCCGAGGATCGCGTTCAAGTTCGCGCCGTCGTAGTAGAGCAGTCCGCCCACCTCGTGGACCGCCGCGGCGATCTCGGTGATCTCCTCTTCGAACAGTCCCAGCGTGTTCGGGTTGGTCAACATGATGCCGGCGACGTCGGGACCGAGCGCGGCCTTGAGCTTCTCCAGGTCGACCAGCCCGCGGTCGTTCGACGGCACCGTGGTCACCTCGTAGCCGCCGAGGGTCACCGACGCGGGATTGGTCCCGTGGGCCGAGTCGGGAATCAAGATCCGTCGCCGCGGATCGCCGTTCGCGCTGTGGAAGGCCCGCATCAACAGCAGTCCGGTCAGTTCCCCGGCGGCCCCGGCGGCGGGCTGCAACGTCGCGGCCGACATGCCGGTCACGGCGCAGAGCTTCTCCTCGAGCGTCGTGAGCAGTTCCAGCCAACCCTGGGTCAGTTCGGCCGGCGCGCCCGGGTGCACCGAGTTGAGTCCGGGATCGTTCGCCACCGCGTCGCAGAACTTGGGGTTGTACTTCATCGTGCACGAACCGAGCGGGTACATCCCGAGGTCGACCGAGAACTGCCGGTGCGAGAGTCGGGTGAAGTGCGCGACCAGGTCGCGTTCGGAGACCTCGGCGACGTCGATGACGTCGCCGTTGAGGTGCGCGGCGGGGATCAAGTCGGCCAGCGCGGTCGCGGGCACGCCCGTCGTTCGCAGTTGGTAGGCCGAGCGTCCCGGCACCGACATCTCGAAGATGGTCGGCTCGGTCTCGTGACCGAGCAGCGGCGCCGACGCCGCGCGTCCCCCGGAGAGGGCCCGGCTCGTCATTGGCCGACCGCCTTTCGTAGTACCTCGACGTAACGGTCGATCTCCTCTTTCGTTCGCCGCTCGGTCACGGTCACGAGCAAGACGTCGTCGAGGTCACCCTCGATCGACGGGTCCGGTCCCGACGTCAAGGCGGCGACCGAGACGCCACCGAGCACGCCGTCACCGGCCATGGTGAGGAGCACCGAGGAGGCGTCACGGCCGAGGCGCACCGCGAACTCCCGGAAGAAGGGCTGCGTCGAGACGGCGCGGACGCCGTCGATCTTCACGAGTTCGTCGAACAGGTAGTGCGCGCCCTGCGCGCAGCGCGTCGCGACCTCGCGCAGCCCCTGCGTGCCGAGCCACCCGAGTTGGATCGCGGCGGTGACGGCCATCAGGGTCTGGTTGGTGCAGACGTTCGACGTCGCCTTCTCGCGGCGGATGTCCTGCTCGCGGGCGCGCAGCGTCGTGACGAACGATCGACGGCCGTTGGAGTCGACGGTCTCGCCGACGATGCGCCCGGGCAGTCGTCGCGTCTGCTCGGTGGTGCAGGCGAAGAGCCCGAGGAACGGTCCCCCGAACGCCAGCGGCGTACCAAAGGGTTGGCCCTCGCCGACGAAGATGTCGGCCCCCCACTGACCGGCGGTCTTCAAGACGCCGGCGGCCACGGGGTCGGCCCCGAGTACGAAGAGGGCGTCGTTCGCGACGGCCAGCGCCTTGGCGGCGCTCATGTCCTCGAGCACGCCGAGGTAGTTCGGGTAGCGCGGCGACGATCGCGGCGGCGTTCGTCGCGTCGACGCTCCCCCAGTCGGTCACGCCGTCCTTCAGCGCTACCTCGACGATCTCGTGACCGGTGCCGCGCGCGAAGGTCGTCGCGACCTCGCGCCAATGCGGGTGCACGCCGGCCGAGATCACCATCTTCTGACGCGTCGTGGCGCCGTGGGCCATGTTGAGGGCCTCGACGAGACCGGTCGCCGCGTCATAGAGTGACGCGTTCGGTATCGGCAGTCCGCTGAGTCGCGCGATCAGTGTCTGGTACTCGAAGATCGCCTGGAGGACACCCTGGGCGACCTCGGGCTGATACGGCGTGTAGGCCGTCACGAACTCCGAGCGTCCGGCGAGCATCTTCACGACCGCCGGCACCTCGTGGTCGTAGACGCCGGCGCCCGCGAAACAGGTCATCTCGCTCGCCTTGGCCTGGTTGGCCGCGGTGTACTGGGTGAAGAGCGCCGCCACGTCGGGTTCGCTCATCCCGTCGGGTAGGTCCAGACCTTGGGTCAGTCGAACGGCCGGCGGGATATGGGCGAAGAGCTGGTCGAGCGAGTCCATACCCAAGAAGGTCAGCATCTCGGCGATCTCGGCGTCGGTGTGCGGAAGGTAATCGGCCATCACTTCGCCTTTCGAACGAACGGAAGCGCCGTGACACTCGCCGCGATCTCTCGACCGCGCAGGGCGACCGAGACGGCGGTCCCCGCGTCGAGGTCGCCTTGCAGGAGTCCGAGGCCGATGCCGCGCTCGAGCACCGGCGAGTAGTTGCCCGACGTGAGCGTCCCGACGCCGACGCCCTCGACCTCGACCTCGCCGCCGTCGCGCAGGGGCTGGCGCCCCTCGACGATCAGTCCGGTCAAGAGCCGCTGGGGACCGCGCTCGCGTTCGAGTTCGACCGCCGCGCGACCGCGAAACGTCTCTTTGTCCCAGCCGAGGACCCAGCCGAGGCGAGCCTCAAGCGTCGTCGAGGACAGGGTGAGTTCGTGCCCGTAGAGCGGCAGCGCCGCCTCCAGGCGCAACGTGTCGCGCGCACCGAGGCCGGCCGGCGTGATCTCGGCGTCGACGAGTTGTTGCAACAGAGCCTCCGCTGCTTCGTTCGGCACGGCGATCTCGAGACCCTCTTCACCGGTGTAGCCGGTGCCGGCCACGCGCACCTCGACGCCGTCGAAATCGAAGCGCGTCACACGAAATCGCCCGACGTCGGCGAAGCGCTGGTCGACCTTGGCGACCTTGGCGCGCGCCGTCGGGCCCTGGACGGCCAACACGCAGCGCTGCGCGGTCACGTCCACGCCGGGGAGGGCGTCGGTCACGCCCGAGGTGTTCGAGGCGTTCGGCATGACGTCGAATTCGTCGGGACCGACCCACCACACGATGATGTCGTCGACCACGAATCCGTCCTCGTTCAAGAGGTGCGTGTACTGCGCGCGCCCGGGCTCGATCTTTCGCAGGTCGTTGGTGAGCGTCGACTGCAACGCGTCGAACATGGTCGCGCCGTCACAGCGCACGGTGCCGAGGTGACTGACGTCGAAGACGACCGCGTCCCGGCGACAGGCCAGGTGCTCGGCGACGGTGCCCGATCCGTACTGCAGGGGCATCTCCCATCCCCCGAACGGTACGATCTTGGCCCCTAATTTGACGTGCGCGTCGTAGAGAAACGGGCGTCGATCGGTCACAAAACCACTCTAGGCCGCGAAGGTAGCCAGGGTTCCGAGACCGTGTTGCTCGAGCAGCGCCACGAAGTCGCGCTGGTAGACGACGAGCAACTCGACCTCGGGATAGAGCGCGCGAAACTTGCGGACCTTCTGATTCTTCTTCGTGACCAGTCGCTGTTCGAGCACGGTCAATTCGATGAACAGTCGTCGTTCGGGCAGATAGAAGTCCGGACGGAACGCCTTCGTGGGCACGCCGAGTTCGTTCCACTCGAGCGGGAACTCGACCGGTTCGTAGGACCACGAGAAGCCGTAGAGGTTCAAGAGGCGCGCGAAGGCCCTCTCACTGGGGTGGGCGAACTGGCCGCGCGGCACCGCTTCAAGACTGGGGTGCCGCCGACGCGAGGCGTCGATCGGCGAGGGGTCGTTCACGCCGAACGGGTCTCCCTCTCCGACGTAGCGAGCTGTGATTGACGGATGGTGGTCGTGAGTTCGGCGACCACGTTCGCCAGGGGAACGATGTTGAACACACCCTGGCCGCCGCGCAGCAGGTCCACCAGGTCACCGTCGTCGCGCGCGAGCACCGAACCGGCGTCACTCAACACGAGACTGCTGGAGGCGAGATCGGCGCCCAATGAGTTGCGCAGGCACTCCACGGCCTGTCGCGCGCGATTCAGCGCGACGCCCGAGTTGAGCAGCGATTTGATCACCTTCACCTCGAGGACGTCGGAGTACGAGTAGGTCCGCTTGGAACCACTGCCCTGGGCCGCGGTGATCGACGGCGTCACGAGGTCGGTGCGCGCCCAGTAGTCCAACTGACGGTAGGTGACGCCCGTGAGGCGACAGACCATCGGGCCACTAAATCCGTACGTAAGAGAATCTGCCATGTCGTATCCCTCCCGACCGAGGTCTGTCCAGACTAACCCGACGGACTACACGAGTGTAGTTTGGCGGGGGCTATTCCACAAACAAATCTGGGCGGCCGAGCGTCGGTGAGGACGCTTCGGCGTGCAGACGCGGGGGGATGCGGCCGGCGCGTCGGGCCCAGAACCCGGCTTTCACGGCCTCGCGCAGCGATTCGGCCATCATGACCGGGTCGAGGGCCCGGTTTATCGCCGAGGCGGCCAACACCCCGTCGCAGCCGAGTTCCATGGCGAGCGCCGCGTCCGAGGCCGTGCCGACCCCGGCGTCGAGCAGCACGGGTACCCCGAGACGCTCACAGATCATCGCGATGGCGTGGGGGTTTCGAACGCCCAGGCCCGAGCCGATGGGCGACCCCAACGGCATTACGGCGACGCACCCGATCTGTTCCAGGCGCTGGGCCACGATCAGGTCGTCCGACGTGTAGGCCCACACCTCGAAGCCACCTCGCACCAGTCGCTCGGCCGCGACCAGCGTCTCGCTGGTGTCGGGCAGCAACGTCACGTCGTCGCCGATGACCTCGAGCTTGACGACGTTGGTCTCGAAGGCCTCGCGAGCCAGTTCGGCGACCTTCACGGCCTCGGCCGCGCTGTAGCAACCGGCCGTGTTGGGCAGCAGCGAGAAGTTGAGACGACCGAGCAGGTCGTAGATCGAGCCCTCGACGTTGGGGTCCACCCGGCGCAGCGCCACCGTCGCGATCGAGGCCTCGGACGCGACCAACGACGCGCCGAGGACCTCCATCGAGCGGAAGCCGCCGGTCCCGACGACGAGGCGCGACGGGGAGCTGAGTGAGCCAATTTGAAAGAGATCTCCCACGTCCCAATCGTACTGACCCATCTCGGTCACTCATTAAGGTTGTTCAGGTGCAACCCCTCACCGTTCTTTCAATCGCGGGGTCGGACTCCGGCGGGGGGGCCGGTATTCAGGCCGACCTGCGCACCTTTTGCGCGTTCGAAGTGCACGCGACGACCGCGCTGACTGCGGTGACCGCGCAGAACACGGTCGGCGTGTTCGCGGTGCAGAACGTCGACCCGGCGCTCGTGGCGGCCCAGGTACGAAGCGTCGTCGACGACTTCGACGTGCGCGCCGTCAAGACCGGGATGCTCGCCCAACCGTCGACGGTGACGATGGTGGCCGCCCTCGCCGCCGAAGGGCTCCTCGCGCACCTCGTGGTCGATCCGGTGCTCGTCGCTTCGAGCGGTCACGCGCTGATGGACACCGGCGGCGTCGAGGCCTACCGCGACGTGCTGCTAGCCCACGCCGAGGTCGTGACACCAAACTTGCGCGAGGCGGCGATGCTCTGCGGCGTCGACGTCAACGACGTGAAGGACCACGACGACATGTTGGCCCTCGCCCACCAACTCCTCGAGTACGGGTCGACCTGGGCCCTCGTCAAGGGCGGACACTTCGCGCGACGGTCCTTTACCGACCAGCACGCGCCCGACGTCTTGGTGGGACGAGATGAGGTGTTCGTCTTCGACGCCGAGCGGGTCGAGACCTCGAACGATCACGGCACCGGCTGTTCGTTGTCGGCGGCGCTGTGCGCTGGGCTGGCCCTTGGACGCAGTGTGCCCGACGCCACGCGCGACGCCAAGGCCTTCGTGCTCGCCGCGCTCACCAGCGCCGCGGACTGGAAGCTCGGTCGCGGTCGCGGTCCGATCGACCACCTGGGCTGGAGCGAATGAGCGACGAGCCGCGCGCGCCGTTGACGACCACGACCAGTATCTGGCCGGCCGCCGGCGTCCTCATCTTCGCCGTGGTGGTGCTGGTCGTTTTCATGCTCATCAACCTCATTTCCGACCAGGGGGTTACGAAGCCGTCCACCACGGTGCCGGTCGTGGTCGGGGGCCTGCAGCTGGCCCCGTCCGCCGCGGTCCTCGACTACTGCACCAGCTCGTCGGAGATCCCGTCGAACATCGACGACGTCTTCATCGTGCCCGTCGGCACGACGAGCCGGTCCGGGGGCAACATCCCCAACGCCGGTGCCGGGGACTTCGACTGCTACCAGCCGCTCGTCACCACGACGAACGGCGGGTCGCTCCTCACCTTCTACAAGACCCAGCTCGAGGCGCGGGGCTGGGGGCTCTTCTCCCAGGGCTCGAGCAGTGGCGCTCCGCAGTCACTGTTCCAAAAGGCGGGCAACGACGGCTTCTACTGGGTCGTCGGCATCACGATCACGAAGTCCTCGAGCGACCTCGTGCACTGGACATTCCGGATCTATCAGAACTCCGAAACGGTCTGAACCAGCTCTCGTTCGGGGACGACCGTTTCGGTGCAGGCCCACGACCAGAGCGCGAAATTGAGCGGGTAGATCACGTAGCCGATGCGCGTCGCCGTGGAGACGCACATCATCGTGAGAAAGACCACGCTCAGGATCGCCAGGATCTGCGGGAGGTTGAGCGGCCAATGACGACGCAAGTACGTCGCCATGAAGTAGCCCCCGACGAGGAACGTGACCGGCGCCAGGATGTGGCCGGCCGGCGCCCAGAGCGTGGTGAGGATGTGACCGGGCAGCGCACTGGCGGCCGGCGATGTCACGCTGGTGAGGCCGAGCGGGAAGGCGAAGACGTTGGACATGAAGGCCCACGGAGCGCGGATGGCGAACGGCGCGACCGTCACGAGGACGATCGCGGTCACCCACGCGAAGATCCGCTTCCAGTCCGACCGGTTCTTCGAATCGCGCGCGACGAACAGCGCGCCGACGGCCATCGGCCACGCCGTCAGCTTCATGGCCGCGGCGAGACCGAGACTGATACCCGCGAAGTTGTTCTGTCGACGTTGCAGCGCGGTCACGCCGAGCAACGTCAGCGCGAGGATCGGAATGTCGTCGCCACCCGTCGACAGGAATAACGCGCCGCTCGGCAGCGCGAGGAGGACTTGGGCCACGCGGATCTTCTTCTTGATCGGCGTCCGCAAGAGCCCGAGCGCGAGGAGGCTCGCGAGCAGGGTCAGCAACGACATCGCGATACGTGGGTCGGTCAGACCCTTGGTCTTGTGGGTCTCGGCCGACGGCAGACCGAAGACGCCCATCAGCGGGAAGTACGGGAAGAAGGACTCGTAGGACGGTATTCCCTGGATGGGGTTCACCAGCTTGCCGTGCTTGTCGTAGGACGGGTAGAGATTGCGGTCCTTGCTCAGGTCCTCTCCGGCACGACGGATCACGCCGACCTCGGGCTGGGCCACGCGCCAGCGCGCCTCGAGCCCGAGCGGAATGGCGACCGAACCGAGCAGCACCAGGGCGAGAAGCCCGACGCGGATCATCGAGGTGCGCTTCGGCTTCAGTCGATGGACGCCGTAGGCCACCATCGCGCACAGCGCGTACGGTCCGGCCGCCAGGTACCCCCACTGCCACTGGGCGCCCTCGCGTGACGTCAGACCGAGACCGAGCGCGAACAGGGCCGAGAGACCGTAGAGGAGGGCGTCGCTGTTCAGTCCCGGGAGCGCTCCCCACCAGGTCAAGACGCGGGTGCGCGCGAACGTGAGCCGCGTCAGCATTGCGCCAATTGTACCAATGGACCCATTTTTTGGGACGACCTTTCTACCCGCGGCCCTCGATGCTCGGTCGACGCAGCGGCGCGAAGGTTACCGGCGGCAGCTTCGAGGCGAGGAAGTGATCGATGATCCGCACGCTCTCCTTCGTGCGCTCCTTCAAGAGCATGTGCGAGGTACCGGGCACGATCGCCAACTGCGCCCCGGGGATCGCCTCGTACATCGAGCAGGTGTGCGACAACGTCGCCACGTCGTCGTCACCGGCCATCACCAGGACCGGCACGGTGATCGCCGCGAGGTCTTCGGTCGTGAGCGTCGGCTGGGAGAACGTCATCACCCGCGTCTTCTCCTCGACCGCTCGGGCGTGCTCGGGCCCGTCGGGTGAGCGCTCGCCGAAACGCTGCGCCCACGCGGCGAAGTCCGCGCTCTCCGTGTCGAAGGGCGACAGGGGCATCAGACCGTCGAAGTGGTAGTTGGCGCCGATCACGACGACGCGACGCACCAGGTCCGGACGGCGCATCGCCACGAGCAGCGCGACGTTACCGCCGTCGCTGTGGCCGACCACGAAGACCTTTCGCCTCAGGCGCTTGAGGAACGCAATGGTCTCCGTGGCCATCGCGTCGTAGGAGAACGGCTCGTCGGTGTCGGCGGTTCGCCCGTGGCCACGTCGGTCGAACGCCGCGACGCGGTAGTGGCGCCCCAGCGACGGTCCGATCGACTTGAGGAGGCTCGCACTGCTGCTCATCCCGCCGTGCAACAAGACGACCGTCGGGCCCTTCCCACGCGGCAGCCGGGCCCACGTCGGATGGCCGTTGAGGGAGATCGTCGTCACCTTGGTCATGGTAGGCGTCGTGGGGATCCGCCCCTCGAGCCGTAGTGTGACGGGGTGCGCGCCTTCGTAGTCACCGAGACCGACGACGACCTGACGGCCGAGGTGCGCGACGTCGAGACCGCGCCGCGTGACGCGAACGACCTCCTCGTCGCCGTGGACTTCAGCGGCGTGAACTTCAAGGACACCATGGTCGCCGCGGCCAAGAGTCGCGTGCGACGCGTGCCGTCTCTCGTCGCCGGGGTCGACGCCGCGGGCGTCGTGGTGACGTCGAGCGATCCGGCCGTGCCCGTGGGCACACGGGTCGCCGTCCATGGCGGCGCGCTCGGCGTGGCGCGCGACGGCGGCTTCGCCCAGTTCATCTACGCCCCCGCGCGCTACGTCACGGCGCTGCCCGACGCGATCTCCACACGCGTCGCGATGATCATCGGCACCGCCGGATTCACCGCGATGGAGAGTGTCCTGGCCCTGGAGGACCACCGACTTGAAGAAGGAGCCGAGGTGCTCGTCACGGGGGCGACCGGCGGCGTCGGATCACAGGCGGTCGCCTTCCTGGCCGCGCGCGGCTACCGACCAGTGGCCTCGACCGGTTCGCCGAAGGAGACACCGTGGCTCCTCGAACGTGGCGCCAGCCGTGTGATCGGTCGTGACGACCTGGCGGACAACCCCGGCCGGGTCTTGGCGAGTGAGACCTGGGCCGGCGCCATCGACTGCGTGGGCGGTGACACGCTCGCCCAGATCCTTCGGTCCCTGCGCTACGGCGCGGCCGTCGCGGCCAGCGGTCTCGTCGCGAGCGCCGAACTCGCGACCACGGTCTATCCGTTCATCACTCGATCGGTGGCGCTGCTCGGCATCGACTCGGTGGAGGCGACGACGCAGACCCGCGTCCGTGTCTGGTCAGCCCTCGGTGAGGTCGCGTCAAGAATCGACTTCGAACCGCTCGCCGACCGTGAGGTACAACTCGAGGAACTGCCCGCGGCGCTCGATGACGTGCGCCACGGAACGACCCGGGGTCGAATTCTCGTGAACCCGACCCCGAGCTGAGTGCCCCGAGCTACTCGTCGGCCACGATCGATCCAACGCGTTCCCCGATCTCAGGGTCGCGCGCCACGAGCACGAACGCGTAGACGATGGCCACCAGGATGAAGATGCCCGCGACCCACGGGAACCAGTTGTACGGCGGCGTCGGCGGGTTCGGTCGGATCAAGTAGTACAGCGGCACCGCGATCAAGATGACGCCGATCGACGGCAGCAACGCGTGGCGGATCGGATTGAACAGCTCTGGGTGGTAGCGCCGGTAGTAGAAGGGCAGCGCCAGGTTGCTCAACAGGTACACGACCAGCACCAGGATCGTGCCGAACGTCGAGGACTCGAAGAAGAAGTTCGTGGCGCTCATCGAGGCCGAGTTCGCGCTCGAACCGACGATGTGGAGCAGGCCCCACACCCCGATGATCGTCAACGCGATCCCGAGGAAGACGAACAGGGCGTTGATGGGCGTGCGACGAGTGTCGTGCACCTTGCCGATGAACTTCGGTATCAGGCCCTCTCGACCGGCGTTGAAGATGAGACGGGCCTGGGAGTTCGTCCCCGCGATCAGCGCGCCGAGCGTGGACGTCATGCCGGCGAGCAACGCGAAGAAGAGCGCCGCGCCGAGCACGCCCTTGGCGACGGAGATGAACGGTATGGCGGCGCTACTGAGGTTCGCCACGTTGTTCTTGAAGCCGACGACCGTGGCGAAGGAGAACAAGACGTACGAGACCAGCATGATCAGCGTCGACGTGAACACGGCCTTCGGGATGTTCTTTCGCGGGTTGTCAGTCTCTTCGGCCAATGCCGCCGAGTTCTCCCAGCCGATGAAGAGGTAGACGGCCAGTGGGAAGCCGGCCGCGAGGCCGCTGAAGCCGTTGTGGATGTTCTTCGGCTCGAAGGGGCGAAACGAGATCGAGCCGTGGAACTTGATCAGCGCGATCACGCTCACGACCACCAGGATGACCATCTCGAAGGCGAAGAAGATGCCGGCGATCCGCGTTGAAATGGAGATCCCCCGGATCATCATGAAGACGGCGAACGCCAAGAAGATCAACGTCCAGAAGATCCACGGCACGCTCTGGAGTCCCGGGACGTTGTAGTGCTGCATGATGATCTGGAAGAACCCGCCGACGATGGCCACCACTGAGGACATCGCCACGATGTAGCCCGCGCCGGTCATCAGTGCGGTCGTGACCGCCGCGCGCCCGCCGAACGTCTTGCCGATGAAGGAGATGAACCCACCGGTCGACGGCAGGACCTTGCAGAACTCCGACAGCGTGTTGCCGAGGAAGAGGATCGCGATGCCCGCCAGGATGATCGTCAACGGCGACGCCAACCCGGCGGTGTAGGCCAGGTAACCGAAGCCGAAGTAGAAGCTCATCGCCGGACCGATGTTGGCCATGGTCGCCGCGGCGATGTCCAGCGGCCCTAGTTGACCCTTGCGAAGCCGTTCGTGGCCGCCGGTCTCTGGTTGCTTGGCCCCCAGAAAGTCGGCACTCAATCCGTCGCTCATTGTTCCCCCTCTAGCACTGTCGGATCGAGTAGTGAGTCACTCGACCACCGTCATCGTTGACGTTACGCACCGAATGTAGTGGAACGACGGACGTCGCTTTGGAAGAAGGTCCTTATTCGCGCGCGACCGCAAAACGCTAGTAGAAGGGACTCAGCCAGATCTTGCCGTTGTCGCAGGGCTGGACCGGGTAGGCCGGCGTGACCGGCACCGTCGAACCCCCGGCCGCGAACTGCACGCTGATCGTGAACGCGTTGTCACAGACCGTGTTGGCCGTCAGCACGTTCGAATAGGCCAGCGAGAAGTTCGTCGACGATCCGTCGGTCATCGTCAGCGTCGCGGGCGGCTGATTGGCCTTGGCGGCCGGAAATTGGATGACGTTGTTGGTGCCCGACTCGTTGACGGGGTTCACCGGCAGCACCGCGCCCGACTTTCCCTGCAGCGTCAGGATCGGCCACCCCTTGATCGAACAGCTGCCGGCCGTGCGCTTCGTGAGCGTCACGCTCGCGTTGACGGTGCCGGCCGCGCCCTCGCCCTGGTTGAAGACGCCCGTGAAGGCGCTGCCCTGGCACGTGGTCGCCGACACGGCCGACGTCGTCGTGGTGGTGGCGAGCGTCGTCGTGGTGACGGCCGGCGCGCCCGTCGTCGTGGTGCTCGGAGTGTTGTCGATGACGTGGCGACTCAACGTGACGATGACGGCGAACGCGATGAAGATGGCGACCGCCGTGAGACCACGTCTCACTGACCAAAGTCCTCGGGTCGGATCGTGTCGAGGAACTCTCGCAGCTCGGCGACCAGGTCCGCTTCGTTGGGTGGTTCGGTCTCGTCGTCGTCCTCATCGTCGTCGTCGACGTCGAGTTCCATGACCCGACCCTCGGCGGCCATGAGGTCGTCGTTGACGAGGATCGGCGCGCCGACGCGCAACGCGAGCGCCACCGCGTCGCTCGGTCGTGCGCTGACGTTGATCTCGTCGCGGTCGCGCAGCAATCGAAGGTTCGCGTAGAAGGTGTTGTCGCGTAGCTCGGTGATCTCGGCGGCGAAGAGTTGCGCCCCGAGCGCGACGATGACGTTGCCGAGCAGGTCGTGGGACATCGGTCGCGGCGCCTTCACGCCCTGAAGCGCGTAGGCGATGGCGGCCGCTTCGGGCGCACCGATGAAGATCGGCAGTACGCGCGACCCACTCACCTCTTCGAGCAACAGGAGTGGCGTCGAAGAGCCGACGTCGACGCGCACCGCTCGAAGGACCACTTCAACCATGTAAAGAGCCTAGACCGGGACCGGTCGAAAATTTACGTCTACCGCCCGAGGTAGTCCTGCAGTGCTCGTTCGTACAGCACCGCGCGCAGCGCGCCGATCTCCGCGGCCAACGCCGCCGTGACGTCGCGGGCCTGTTCACCCGAGAGTCCGCTGGCCTTGGAGCGCAGCGGCGCCGAGAGGTCGTCGATCAGGCCGACCTCGCGCTCGGCCACCCGGCGAAGTGATCCCAGAAGGCGAATATCGAGGCCGCGCTCGAGCAGCGCCTGCGCGCTCGACGCGACGCGCACGTCGAAGTCGGTGAAGGCGATCTCGTTGCCGAGCGACACCGGCGCGAGCAGTCCGAGCGCGTGCAGTTGGGTCATCGCGGCCGGCGCCAATCCCGTCGCGCCCAAGAACTCCGTCATGGTCAGGTAGTGCTGATCGCCGCTGGTGGTGACGTCGACGCTGGGCGGCACGACCTTCAACACCGGACGGACGCTCGGCGTCGACGGCGGCGCGGGGATCGACACGACGTTGGAGAGGGCCTCGCGTGCGGCGTGGCGCGGACTCGACGGGACGGGCACGTCCTTCAAGAGGCCCTGTTCGATGAGGCGCAGGCGAACGACACGCAGGGGTACGAACTCCTCTTGGGCGAGCCGGATCGCCTCGCGCAAGCAGTCGACGTCGCGTTCTGAGTAGAGCCGGTAGCCCTTGCGACTGCGACTGGGCTGCACGAGTCCCTTGTCCTCGTAGTAGCGAATCTTGGAGAGTTCGATATCCGGGAAGTACTTTCGGAGTTGAGCGTGTACCTCTCCGATGCGCATGATGCCTTGATTGCCGCTCATTGCGTCGCCTCCCAAAAGACAAGCTTGAACTTGCCGATCTGCACCTCGTCAGCGGAGTGCAGTGTGGTCTCTTCGACCCGAGTGCCGTTCACGTACGTACCGTTCAGCGAGTTGAGGTCCCGCAGGGTGATCCGCCCACTCGCCGTGCGCGTGAAGATCGCGTGGTGGCGCGACACCGAGACGTCGTCCAAGAGCAGGTCGCTGTTCTCGTGTCGACCGACGGTCGTGATCTCGGACTTGAGTTCGATCCGACTGCCGGCCTCCAGACCCGTCGCGATCACCAGCTCGTCGCCGTGCTCGCCGTTGGGTCCACGGTTGGATCCGGGGTGCAGGACTTCGGCCGCGGTGACGACGGGCACCGCGATCGTCTCGGGCGAGTTGGCGTCGTGTTGCGGGGCTCCGCACGACCAACAAAAGCTCGCGTTGGCGTTCAGGATTTCTCCACATCGACGGCAGTTCATCGGCTTCACACTAGTTAACTTCGCGAGTGTTCGTCAGGGTCAGTTGTGGGTGAGGGCGGCGTACCCTTCCGCGTCGAGCAGCGCGTCGAAGTCGGCGCTATTCGTCGTCGTGACTTCACAGATCCAACCTTCACCGTACGGGTCGGCGTTGACCGACTCGGGCGCGCTGCGAAGCGTCTCGTTCACCGCGCTGACGGTGCCACCGATCGGCGCGTAGATCTCGGACACCGACTTGGTAGATTCCACTTCGCCGATGACGCCGTGCACGGCGACTTCGGTGCCGACCTTTGGCAGGTCGACGAACACCACGTCACCGAGGGCGTCCTGGGCGTAGTCGGTGATGCCGACACGGATGACGTCGCCGGTGGCCTTCGCCCATTCGTGGTCGCTGGAGTATCGAAGGTCGGTGGGAATAAGCATGGGGCAAACTTACAAGATTCGTCGCGCCTGACGTCCCGTGCGCAGCGCGCGCAACGCCGGCTTCACGTAGCCGGCCAACACGATCCACGACAACGTCAGTCCCATCAACCCGATGACCCAACAGGCGTCACGCACGTCGTGTTGCCACCCGCGCAGTGCGGCGTGATGCGGATTCGTCGTCAACAAGAACAGCGGGAAGCTCGTCATCAGGGCAAACGTCGATACCTTGCCCCACCACAGCACGTCGATCCGCGCGGCGCCGAGCGCCGCGAGCACCAACGTCAGCACCGAAACGATCAGCTCACGCGCCAGCGTCGTGAGCGCGAACCACCACGGCACGCCGGCCGCGGCGGCGACGGCGAGGAGGCCACTGATCACGAGGATCCGATCGGCGACGGGATCGAGGATCTTGCCGACGTTCGACACCTGGTGCCACCGTCGTGCCACGAAGCCGTCAATCCAGTCGGTCGCGCCCAACGTCGCCAACAGCCACGCCGCGATCGCGCGGTGATTCGTTCCGAAGAGCAACCAGAAGAAGAGTGGCAGCAACGCCAGCCGGACGATGGTTATCGCGTTCGGCGCCGTCAACCACCCCGCGTCGGCGACTTCGTCTGCGCTCATGCACGAAGCGTATTACTACGCCACCGTGATGGATTCGTCCAGGTAGACGTCCTGCACGGCGTTGATGAGCGCCGCCCCCTCGTCGATCGGACGTTGGAACGCCTTGCGACCGAGGATGAGTCCTTGACCACCGGCGCGCTTGTTGATGACCGCAGTGCGCACCGCACCCGCGAGGTCGTTCTCGCTGTCGCCCGTTGACTCGCCCCCGGAGTTGATCAGTCCGATGCGCCCGGCGTAACAGTTGACCACCTGCCAGCGCGTGAGGTCGATCGGGTGATCGGTCGTCAACTCCGAATAGACCAGTGGACTGGTCTTTCCGAACTTCACCGCGTTGTACCCACCGTTGTTGGTTGGTTGTTTCTGCTTGATGATGTCGGCTTCGATCGTGACGCCGAGATGATTGGCCTGACCCGTGAGGTCCGCGCTGAGGTGGTAATCGACGCCGTCCTTGACGAAAGCGTCATTTCGCAGGTACGTCCAGAGCACGGTGAACATGCCGAGTCGGTGCGCTTCGGCGAAGGCCTTGCCGATCTCTTCGATCTGGCGGATCGAGCCCTCGGAGCCGAAGTAGATGGTCGCGCCGATACCGACGGCCCCCAGGTCCGAGGCCAGCTGCGCCGAGGCGAAGAGACGCTCGTCGTAGGAGTTCGGGTAGCGAAGGAGGTCGTTGTGGTTGATCTTGACGATGAAGGGGATCCGGTGGACGTAGCGTCGCGAGATCGATCCGAGCGTGCCGAGGGTCGAGGCGATGGCGTTGCATCCCCCCTCGATCGCCAGGTCGACGAGCCGGGCCGGGTCGAAGTACTCGGGATTCGGGGAGAACGACGCGGCGGCCGAGTGCTCGATGCCCTGGTCGACCGGGAGTATCGACAGGTAGCCCGTCCCGCGCAGCCGACCGTGATTGTGGAGGGTACCCAAGTTGCGCAGTACCGTCGGTGAACGGTCGGACAAGGCGAACACGTCATTTATATAGTCGGGCCCCGGCAGGGTCAACAGTTCCTTGGGGAACGCGGTGGCCTTGTGGTCGAGCAGCGATGACGCTTCGTCACCCAGTAGTGAGGCAATGTCCATCACCCAAGGTTACAAGATGAGGACATTGGCGCGGTCGGCGCGAACCCTCGTGCGAGCCATCTCGACGCGAGCGGTGACGTGCGAGAGACTGCGGACATGGACTTCGACTACCGATCATCGCTCTCGCGCCGCCTCCGGGCCGTGCACTCGCTCTACTACGAGGCCTGTGCCTCGATGGACCTCGAACAGGTCAATCGCGTGGTGATGCCGGGCACCTTGCCGATCGCGTTCTCGTTGGTCCATCAACTCCTCATCGAAGACGGCAGCGTGATCTTCCTCGGCGGTCCCCCGCCTCAGATGAGCGACGCGTGGGCCGAGCGAATGGGACTCGCGATCAACGACCCGGGTAAGGAGAGGACCGTCGCGGAAATGATGAATCAGCGAATCGGTAACTACGCGGCGTTCCACGAACTCCAGCGATCGGTCTTTGACGCCACTGAGGATTTCGTCACCACGATCGAACCAGCGTCATTCGCCGACGTCATCGTCACCTATCCCTACGGTCCTTCGATCGCCCAGACGTTCTCCGCTCGCGTCGGTGGTGAGGGGGGCATCACTCGCAGCGACGCCCTCGAGTGCTGGATCTATCAGCACGCGCTTCGCCACATGGGCGAGATCGAACACGCGCGTTCCCTCGTCGGGCTCTCCGGGATGACGTCGTGAATGTAGTCTCGACAACACATCGAAGGAGAGCTTGATGTCGACAGTACACGGCACGACGACCGACAAGTTCGCGGGACTGATCGAGCACCTCGAGAAGAGCCTCGAGAGCGGCGCGGACGTCGGCGCGTCCATCGCCGTCTTTCAACGTGAGGAGCTGGTCGCCGACATCTGGGGTGGCTATCGTGACGAGGCCAAGACGATCCCCTGGGACCGCGACACGCTCGTGAACGTGTGGTCCTCCACGAAGACCATGACTTTCCTCGTGGCGCTGATGCTGCATGACCGTGGTGAACTTGATTTCACCGCCCCGGTGGTCACCTACTGGCCGGAGTTCGCGGCGAACGACAAGGAGAGCATCGAGGTCCGTCATCTGATGAATCACTGCGCCGGCCTGTCCGGTTGGCAGGCCGACCTCCGGGCTGAGGACTTAGCCGACTGGGAGTTGGCGACGTCGGCCCTGGCGGCGCAAAAGCCGTGGTGGGACGACCGCTCGCGCACCGGCTATCACGCGATCACCCAGGGCTTCCTCATCGGCGAAGTGGTCCGACGAATCACTGGAACCACCATCGGACAGTTCTTCAGACACGAAGTCGCCGACGTGCTGGGCGCCGACTTCTACATTGGCCTTCCCGAGTCCGAAGAGAACCGGGTCAGCATCGCGATCCCCCCTCCCCCGGTCGACCTGTCGGCCCTGAGCCCCGACTCCGTCGCCGCGCGCACGCTCAACCCGAAGGTCTTCGATCCCACGGGTCCACAACATCGTTGGTTCCGGGCGGCCGAGATCCCGGCGGGCAACGGGCACGGCAACGCCCGCTCCGTCGCGACGATCCAACAAGTGATGGCCAACAACGGTCACGTCAACGGACATCGATTCTTCTCGGAGGCGACGGGCGACATGGTCTTCCAGCGTCAGGTGGGCGGCGTCGATCAAGTCCTGGGCGTCGACGTCAGCTTCGGACTCGGCTACGGACTATCGAGCGGCAGCGTACCCATCGGCCCGAAGAGTTGCTACTGGGGCGGCTGGGGCGGCTCGCTCATAATGATGGACCAGGACCTCGGTCTGACCATTTCGTACATGATGAACAAAATGGGTGACGCCCTCGACACCCGCCGCAGTGAGATATCGATGCTCGCGGCGCTCGCCGCGATGAGTTAGTCGACAGACTTCTTCTTCGACACCGGCGTCGTTCGCCGCTTACGGTTCTTTCGCGGTGCCCCGGCGCCGAGTTCGCCCAGGCGCGACTTCGCGTCGTAGGCGTCGGGCTCGGCGAGGACGACGCGCGCGAACAGTTCGCGCGCCGAGGTGAGGTCCCCCGCGCGGTCGTAGACGTCGGCCAGCGCGTACCAGAGCCGCACGTGTCGGTACGAGGGATTACGCAATTGCTTGGTCGCGCCGGCCTTGGTCAACAGTTCGATCGCCTCGGCGTAGAGACGCTGATCGGCCAGTGACGCCGCCATGACGATGCGGCCCTCGGCCAAGACCTCGGCCGACGGTTCGCTCACTTCGAGTTCGGCGAAGGTCTTCGCCACCGCCCGGAATCGAAAGTTCGCCCGGTCACAGTCCATCACCAAGGGGAGGTGCTCGGCGTCGCCCGTGATGGTGAAATGTGCACGGAGGTGAATCTTCGCCATGTTCCAGCGCTCGGCGCGGTAGGCGGCCAGTCCGGTCAGTTCGCGCACCGGCGCGACGCCCGGGACGGCGTCCGCGACGACACGCCCGAGTCGAAGGGCCTCCTCGTAGCGCTTGCGGTCGTAGGCCTCGGCCGCCTTGGTGAGCGTGAGGACCATCTTCTCGCGCATGTACGCGGTACCGATGAAGGCCTTGCGGACGTCGGCGGCGACGTCCCCCGGGAGGGCGTACTTGACCTTCGCTTTGGCCTTCGCGGGCGCGGCGACGGTCGCCGGACGCTCGTCTTGCACCCAGGTCGACATGCGTTCGGGCTTCGTGCCCGTACTCGGGGTCACCTCCATGGCCTGACCGGTCGACTTGATGTTGGCGCCGCCCTTGCGCGCGACGCCGCCCCAACCCTGGGAGCGGCCGTAGGAGTCGGCCTTCGCGCGTTCGAGCTCTTCGGGACTCAGTTCTCGCGGCCGTCGTTCAAGACGCGCGCGTCCTGGCGGGCGGTTGCGCGGAGGAAGGCTCGGCCGTCGATCGCGGCTGCCCGCGTCATAGCGCGTGTCGGAGCGACCGCGGGCTGGACGCTCCGCGCCGGAGCGACGATCATCCGAGTGTGACCGCGAGGGCGAAGCTTTGTAGCCGCCGTCGCGCGACGACGCGTCGTAGCGAGGGGGTCGCACGTCGCGCGGTCCCGAACGATTCGGCGTGCGCCCGTCACGTCCGGCGCTACTCGGGCGTGGGCGACGCTCGGGGCTTCGCCCATCGCGCTCGTCGCGGTCGCGCCGCGGCGCTCGTTCGCCGTAGGGCTTGGCGGAGTTCGTCGGGCGCGGTGCGCGCGCCGGACGGCCGTCGGGTTTCGATCGCTCTATTCGCCGCTGCGCGCCGTCACGGGGTTCGCGACGTTCGACGCTCCGCGCGTCGCCGTCGCGCGGATTCCTGCGAGGACCTCCGCCGCCCGCACCGGGTCGACCCGCGCTCTTGGGGGCGCCGCGATTCGAGCTCGGTGGACGCCCACCGGAGGCGCGACGAGGCGGAAGATTTCGAGCGGGCACCGGTCAATGCTACTAAACGTGCTTCGACGGCGATTCGGTTCAGGTCGCCTCGGATTCACCCGACGGTGGGGCCGACGCCCCGCGACGCCAGGGACGCCAGTCGATCGAGGGACGTGGGACGGCGGCACTCACCCCGGCCGCGTGAACCCGATAACCGACCGGCAGTAGTTCGAAGTGGAACTTGTCGCGGATAAACCCCCAAATGCCGCGCGGTTGCCAAATGGCCACCGCGACGGCCAGGGCGCCGAAGATGATCAAGTACCAGGCGCCGTAGTTCTGGAGTGTCTGTTGGAGGACGAAGTAGATGACGCAGCCGAGGATCGGACCTTCGATCGTGCCCAGTCCGCCGATCATGGAGGCGAAGAGCATCTCGGCGGCCCACTGCAGGTTGAACTCGTTGCCGATCTGAAGGAACGGCTGGGAGACCGCGAGAACCGCGCCGGCCGCGCCACAACCCGCGGCGGCGACGATGAATATCGTCCGGCGCGTGGTCGTGACCTTGGCGCCGGAGCTTCGTGACGCCGTTTCGTTGTCGCGCACGGACGAAAGGACGAGCCCCAATCGACTGCGTAGCAAGATATAGGTCGACACGACCACGACCAGGGCGACGAACCAGGCCGCCAGGTAGGTGTAGTGGTTGAGGTCCGCGAAGGCGAAGTTCGTGAGGCCGGGCAGGTAGTGACCAGTCCCGCCGCCGAAGAACGCGATCGATCCGATGATCAACATGGCGCTGTCGGCGACCACCCAGGTCGCGACCGAGAAGTACCCGCCGCGCAGGCGAAAGAGCACGTAGGTGACCGGGAAGGCGATGACCGCGCAGATGACGGTCGCGAGGGGAATCGCGACGAAGGGGTCCATGCCCTTGATGGCGAAGTACAGCGTGGCGTAGGCACCGAGTCCGATGAAGGCCTGCTGACCGATAGAGACCATCCCGGCGTATCCCGCGAGCAGGTTCCACATGGTGGCCATGATCACCAGGATGAAGAAGTTCATCAGGATCGTGACGTCCGAGGCCGGGAGGATCCACGGCGCCCAGGTGAAGAAGACCGCCAGTACGATCGCCCCGGCCGCCGTGTAGGCGACCGGGATCTGGTGGCGCGTGACCGTGATCGAGCGCTCGAGCGGGCTGAGGTCCTCGACGCTCACGACATCACCACCTTCTTGCCGAAGAGACCGCGGGGGCGAATCGCCAGGACCAGGAGGAACAAGATGTTGCCGGCCAGGATCTGGTACTGCTCGTTGAAGTGGGCGCCGAACATCTGCGCGATGCCCAAGAGGATGCCACCCACGAGCGTGCCCCACAGCGACCCGATGCCGCCGATCACGACCGTCTCGAAGGCGTAGAGAAGATTCACGCCGCCGGCGGTCGGATCGATGCTCGTGTACATGCCAAAGGCGATCCCCGCGAGCGCGACTGTCGCGAAGGCCAACGATGACGCGATCCCGAAGATGTGACGGTAGTTCGTGCCGCACAGCTGGGCCGCCTCGCGGTCGTCCGACACCGCGCGGATCTGACGACCGGTGCTGGTCTTGGAGAGAAACAGCTGCAACGCGCCCAGCACCACCACCGCGACGATCAACACGGTGAGCGAGAGATACGAGACGTAGATCGTGGAGTTGACCTGCCAAGACTTCGCGATGAGCGATCCGATGTTGATCGACTGGGCGTTCGCGGTGTAGATCTCGAGGAGCAGGTTCTCGATGACGACCGAGAGTCCGAAGGTGACGAGCAGCGTCGTGAACGGATCGCGGTCGATACTCTTCTGCAATAACGTGCGCTGCACCACGTAGCCCAGGAGCGCGAAGATCGGCACCACCACCAGGAACGACCACACCTCGGGCAGGTGGAACTTCGGCACGAGGAAGACCGCGGTGTAGCCGGCGACGACCGCCATGTCGCCGTGAGCGAGGTTGATGATCTTCATGACGCCGAACATGAGCGAAAGACCGCAGGCGAAGAGCGCGTAGAAGCCGCCGAGGAGCGTGCCCGACACCACGACGTTGACCCAGGTCACGACGTCGCTCCCGGCGAGGTCGGCTGCGTGGTCCCGAAGTACGCCGACTCGACGGCGCTCGCGCTGAGTTCATCGGGCGCGCCGACCAACGAGGTCCGGCCCTCGAGTAGACAGTGGACCCGCGTCGCCACCGCCAGTGCCTGAGTGACGTCTTGTTCGACGAGCAGTACGCCGATCCCCTCGTTCACGATGGTCGGCAGGAACTCGTAGATCCGCTCGATGACGATCGGGGCCAGACCGAGGGAGACCTCGTCGATCATCAGCACCTGGGGATTGGCGACCAGGGCACGCGCGATGGCGACGGACTGTTGCTCGCCACCGGAGAGCTGACCGACTTTCTGTCGCCGGCGCTCGGGCATCCACGTGAACAGTTCGTACACGGCGGCGATGTCGAACGGACCGGCAGCGGCCTTTTGGGCACCGACCTGGATGTTCTCCTCCAAGGTCAACGACGGGAAGAGTCGCCGGCCCTCGGGCACGAGCGATATCCCGCGACGCACCCGCGCGTGGGTGCGCACCTTTGAGATCTCATCGCCCCGGTAGGTGATGGTCCCCGCGGTCTGGAGGTGCAGTCCGGCGATCGTTCGTAACAGCGTCGACTTCCCGGCGCCGTTGGCCCCGATGATCGCCAGCACTTCACTGGCGCCCAAGTGGAAACTGATGTTCTCGATCGCACAGAGCTGACCGTGATGGACCGTGAGGTTCGCCACCTCCAACAGGCGCGCCGCGCCGTCCTCGCTCACGCGACGCCGCTCTCGTTGATGATGCGACCGCCGAGGTAGACCCGCCGCACCGCGTCCGAGGCCAACACCTCGCGCGGCTCGCCGTCGGCCACGAGGGCGCCATTGGCGAGACAGAGCAGCCGGTCGACCGTCGAGAGCAGCGCCCGCACGACGTGCTCGATCCAGAGGATCGCGATGCCCTCGCCCTGCAGGGACCGGATGACCTCGGAGAGTTCAATGACCTCGGCGTCGGTCAGGCCACCGGCGATCTCGTCGAGCAGCAGGATTCGCGGGTTCGTGGCCAGTGCGCGGGCCAACTCGAGACGCTTGCGGTGCAACAGTCCCAATGATCCGGCCGGACGATTGGCCAGCGACGCGAGACCCGAGCGTTCCAGCGCGCGGTAGGCGGCGTCGTAACTCTCACGTCCGCGACACCCGGCGCCCTGTTGGGCGGCGAGCAGCGCGTTCTCGAAGACGGTCATGTGTTCGAACGGCTGGGGTATTTGATAGGTCCGCCCGATACCCAACCGACATCGCTGCGGCGTGGGGACGCGCGCGAGGTCGTGTCCGGCGAAGGAGAGGTGACCGGCGTCGGCTTTGATGTCGCCCGAAATGATGGCGAACATCGAGGTCTTGCCCGCCCCGTTCGGGCCGACGACGCCGACCGAGGCCCCTTCGTCCAACTGGAAGGTGATCTGATCGGCTACGACAACTTGTCCGAAGCGCTTGGATACACCTTCCAGTTGTAGAAGCGGCATGAAACTAGTTGTTCCTAAGCGTTGGTGGGCTCGAGTGTCGCCTGCAACGGTATGTGCTTGTTGAGCGTGTTGTCGACGACCCAGGGCGACCACGCGAACTTCTTGTGGCCGACGAGCTCGGTCGAGCCGGGCTTCCACTGGATGCCGACCGGCTTGATGATGCCCACGCCCTTGGCCGGATTGGTCTTCGCCGAGAAGTTGAGCGGACCGCAGATGCCGTCGTAGGTCACTTCCTTCAACGCGTTCGCCACGGCCTTGCGGTCGTGCGGGTTCTTCACCTTCTTGAACGCCTCGACGACGATCTCGAAGAGCGAGTAGGTCGAGCCCATCGACTGCACCCACTGCTGGCCCGTGACCTTTTGGTAGTTGGCGGCGAAGGTGTTCGCCGTCATCCCGGTCAGCGACGACTTGTAGGGCGCGTTCGGCGAGAACCAGCAGTCGGTCGCCACGTTGTTCGACAGGTCACCGAGCGCGTACACGTCGGTCGGGAACAACATGACCTTGGCGACCGTCGCGAGCTTCGGGTTCCAGTCCTGCTGCGACGCCTGCTTCCAGAACGTGTTGAAGTCCGGCGGCAGCGGGCAGTTGATGAAGAAGTCACACGACTTCCCGCCCGATCCCGCCTTGAACAGTTCGATCATCGCGGTGTAGTCGGTCGACAGGTCGGTGTACGCCCCGCCGTCCACGAAGGTCCACGGTTGACCCCCTTCGGCGGAGTTGATCGCCTGGAGCGTCGGGGGCCAGGCCGCCCGGAAGGCGTTGCCGTCCGAGTCGTTCGGGAACATTCCCGCGTAGACCTGGTTGGCGCTCGTGACCTTGAGCACCCTGTTCCACATCGGCAAAAAGCACTCCACGAACTCGGGAATCCCGAAGAAGAACATGGTGCAGTACTGCGGCGGCGTGCCGACGGCGTTGCCCGCCGGGCCGATGGAGTTCCCGGTGAAACCGCCCCACCACGCTTCCCACGGACAGACCGTCGAGAGACATGGCACGCCCGCGCCCTCGCACACGACACTGACCGGAATGGTCGTCTCGGGCGCCGAGGAGGTGACGATCAGGTCGACACCGGTCTGCTGGATCAGCTCCGTCGTGACGGTACTGGCGATCGAGGGGTCGGATTGAGAGTTCTTCACCGTCACTTCGATCTTGTACTTGGTCTTGCCGATCGTGATGCCCTTGGCGAACTGGCTCGCACTACGCACGAGACTCAGGACGAACTTGTCCGGTCCCGCGAAGTCGGCCAGTGATCCCGTGGACGGCGTGACGTACCCGATCTTGATGGTGCCCGACTTGGTCGCCGCGGATGCCGCCGAGGCCTCCGCGAGCGCGGCCATGCCACCGACGAGCGCCGTACCGGCCACCGCCTTCAAACCGAGACGACGTCCGAATTCGACGCTTCCCCAACCTGGAATCGTTCTCTCTTGAGAACCCGCACCGCTAGATTCTTCAATCCCCATGTATTCCCCCTCTAGTGACTGCACTGATGTTTTCATTACATTACGTCGCTCGCATCGCGCAATTCAGGCAAGAACTCCTGCGATTGTCGACATTATTGCCCCCGTTGTTCGCTATGCGGTCATATCGTGAGAACGCGTCATCTCGCCGACGTGCCGCACGTTCGTCGCACACGTCGCCGTGTGTTTTCGCGCTCGGGTGTGTCGCAGCGACGTCCACGACGGCGCTCGTCATGACGTCGATCGCGACCAACGCGACGACGTGATATGCCCCCCTCAATTCACGTCACGTCGGTCATCGAATGCTGGTGTGTCGACACGAGTGTCGACGTCGCGAAGGCTAACCCTCGTGTGATAAGACGTCAAGACATAGCAACCGAATCGAGGGAATCGTGTCACTCCTAGACGACGCCACTTGGCACTCCAGCATCTTTCTCGGCGAATGGACGAAGGGCGGAGCCGGCGACTACTCGGTGATCGAACCGGCGACCGGCGACGAGCTGGGTCGAGTCGGTCTCGCCAGCGTCGATGACGTGGCCCGGGCGTCCGCGCGCGCCGGTGAAACGCAACGCGAGTGGGCGGCGCTCCCTCACAGCGCTCGTGCGGCCGTTCTTCGCCGAGCCGGCGATCTCTTTCTTCAACACGAAGAGGAGATCTCGTCATGGATCGTTCGAGAGTCGGGCGGTATTCCGTTCAAGGCCGGATTGGAGGTTCACACCGCGGCCGAAGAGTCCTACGAGGCCGCGGCGATTGCCTCGCACCCGACCGGCGAGATTCTGCGCAGCGAGATGCCGCGTCTGAGCTTCTCGCGTCGCGTCCCGGCCGGTGTCGTCGGTGTCATCGCGCCGTTCAACTTCCCGCTGATCCTCTCGATCCGCTCGGTGGCCCCGGCCCTGGCGCTCGGCAACTCGGTCATCTTGAAGCCCGACCCTCGAACCGCCGTCTGCGGCGGCGTGGTCCTCGCGAAGGTGTTCGAAGAGGCGGGACTCCCGGCGGGCGTCCTCAGCGTCTTGCCCGGCGGCGCTGACGTCGGCGAGGCCCTCGTCAAGGATCCGCTGGTGCGCATAATCGCCTTCACGGGCTCGACCGCGGCCGGTCGCGCGGTCGGCGCGCTGGCCGCCCAGCACCTCAAGCGCGTGCACCTCGAACTCGGCGGGAACTCGGCGATGATCATCTTGGACGACGCCGACCTCGAAAAGGCCGCCGTCGTCGGCTCGTTCGGTTCGTTCGCGCACCAGGGCCAGATTTGCATGACGACCGGGCGACACCTGGTCGACGCACGCGTCGCTGATGAGTACGCGGCGATCCTCGTCGAGCACGCCAACCACCTGCCGGTCGGTGATCCCAAGAGTGGTCAGGTCGCGCTCGGCCCGCTCATCGACGCCAAGCAGCGAGACCGCGTGCACGCCATGGTGAGTGAGTCGGTCATGGCCGGGGCGACACTCGCCGCCGGCGGAACCTACGAGGAACTGTTCTACCGGCCCACGGTGCTGACGCACATCCCAACGAGCGCCCCGGCCTACGCGCAGGAGGTCTTCGGTCCGGTCGCGCCAGTGGTGAGTTTCGGATCGCTCGACGAAGCGGTGGCGATGGCGTCGGCCTCGCCCTACGGACTCTCCTTGAGCATCATCTCGGGCGACGGTCTGCGCGCGCTGGAGTTGGCGAGCCGCATCCCGACCGGCGCGATCCACATCAACGACGCGACGCCGGCCGACGAGGCGACGATCCCCTTCGGCGGTGTGGGTGACAGCGGCAACGGTTCCCGTATGGGCGGACTGGCGAACCTCGACGCCTACACCGAGACCCAGTGGGTCACCGCCCAGGCCGACATCGCCTTCTACCCGTTCTGATCACTACAGGCTGGACAGGTCGACGTAATTTCGCGCGAGAGCCCTCGCCGTGTCCTCGGACTCGATGGCTTGGCGAAGCCGCGCTCGCTGCACACCGTTCTCGAACTCATCAGTGGGGTGCGGGTGCAGCATCTGGGTCATGTAGGTGGAGAACTCCTCGGCCCGCCAGACCCGTCGAAGACTCTCGTCGGAGTAGGCGTCCAGTCGACGTTCGTCGCCGCGCAGAGCGGCCACCAGCGCGGGCGCCAGGAGTCGAACGTCCGCCATCGCCAGGTTCATTCCCTTGGCGCCCGTCGGCGGCACGATGTGCGCGGCGTCACCGGCCAGGAGGAGCCGACCGAGTCGCATCGGTGCGACGACCACACTACGCATCGGGGTGAGGCCCCGTTCGATGATTGGGCCCCGGGCGATGGCGGCCCCCTCCTCGGTCGCGAGTCGCGTCGAGAGCTCCTCCCAGATTCGATCGTCGGGCCACGCGTCCAGGGTCTCGTCGGGACGCACGCCGAGATACAGCCGACTCAGCGTCGGCGATCGCATGGAATAGAGCGCGAAGCCGCGCGGGTGTCGACAGTAGATCAGTTCCTCGGTCGCCGGCGGTGCTTCGGCGAGGATGCCCAGCCAGCAGAACGGGTACACCCGTTCGACACGGCGCAGCGAACCACTCGGCACCGAGGCGACCGACACGCCGTGCGAGCCGTCGCATCCGACGACGTAGTCGCCCGTGATCTCGCTCTCACCTTCCTCGTTCGTCACCCGCACCGTCGGGGCTGCGCGTGTCGTGACCGGCGATTCCGGTCACCGTGGCTTCGAAATGGAGCGGCGCGCCACTCTCGTGACGCGCCGTGATCAGGTCTTTCACGACTTCTTGCTGGCCGTAGACCGTGATGGCGCGCCCGTCGTAGAGCTCGCTGAGAGCGATGCGGTGCGAGACGCCCTCCAACCGGAACTCGATGCCGTGGTGGACCAGGCCCTCGGCGCGCAGGCGCGCTCCCACGCCGGACTCCTCCAAGAAGTTGGCGATGCCGAACTCGATGACCCCGGCGCGAACGCGGTGCGCTACGTAGTCCAGGCTCCGTGTCTCCACGATGACGGTGTCCACGCCCTCGCGCTGGAGGAGGTGCCCGAGCAGGAGTCCGGCCGGACCGGCGCCGATGATGACCACCTGCGTGCGAACTGACTTCACGTTCCTCCAACAAACCGGCACACTTCGTCGACGAACCGGAGGCTACTCGACAGTCCCGAGAGCGGCGTTTAGTGTGGTCGCAGAACGGCCGTCGCCGCACACGCGACGGTCTGGCGCATCGACATCGACGACGAAAGACTCGGGGGCATATGGCGCAGGTCGTGAAGAACACTCCTCGCACGGCACTCGCGACCGTCGACGCGTTCGCGCACCTCGGTGTCGCCACCATTCACGAGGCGCAGGGTCGAACCGGTCTGTTCGCGTCACGGCTACGACCGATCTATCGCCCGGTGCGCGTCGCGGGCACGGCGCTCACGTGCGAGGTCGCGCCCGGCGACAATTGGTCGATCCACGTCGCCGTTGAGATGGCCCGACCGGGCGACATCCTCGTCGTAACGCCGACGAGTCCGTGTGACAACGGGTACTTCGGCGAACTTCTCGCCACGAGCCTCGTCGCGCACGGCGTGCGCGGTCTCGTCATCGACGCCGGAGTTCGCGACGTCGCCGAATTGACGGCCATGGCGTTCCCGGTGTGGTCCAAGACGATCTGCGCCCAGGGCACCGTCAAGGAGACGCCCGGCAACGTCCAGACGCCGATCGTGTGCGCCGGTGTCACGGTGCGACCCGGTGACGTCATCGTGGCCGACGACGACGGCGTCGTGGTGGTGGCGCGCGAGGACGCCGACGCCGTCCTCGCGGCGTCGATCGCGCGCGAGGCCAACGAGGTCGAGAAGCGTCGACGGCTCGCCGCGGGCGAACTCGGTCTCGACGTCTACGAGATGCGCGACAGGCTCGCTCAGCGTGGACTGACCTATCGAGAGTACGGCGATACGTGACTTCGCAGATGCCGATTCGCTGCTCCGTGATCCGCGGCGGCACGTCCAAGGGCCTCTATTTCCACGCCGGCGACCTGCCCCAGGACCGCCTCACCCGCGACACGGTCTTGCTCGCGGCGATGGGTTCACCGGACCCTCGCGAGATCGACGGGATGGGTGGTGGCCATCCCCTGACGTCCAAGGTCGCCGTCATCCGATCGTCCAAGCGCGATGACGCGGACGTGGACTACCTCTTCTTGCAGGTGTGGCCCGACCGCCCCGAAGTGTCGGACTCCCAGAACTGCGGCAATCTCCTCGCCGGGGTCGGGCCCTTCGCCATCGAGGAGGGCCTGGTCGAGGCGGGCGACGACACGACCCGCGTGCGGATCTGGATGGAGAACACGCAGAGCCTCGCCGTCGCAACCGTGCAGACACCGGGCGGTCGCGTGCGCTACGACGGCGACACGCACATCGACGGCGTCCCCGGTACCCACGCGCCCGTCGCCATCGAGTTCCTCGACGTCGCCGGCTCGTCGTGCGGCTCGCTCTTTCCCACGGGCCGCGTCCTCGACGTCATCGAAGGGATTCGCGTCACCTGCATCGACAACGGCATGCCCGTCGTCTGTCTCAAGGCCGAAGAGGTGGGACTGAGCGGTTACGAGGATCCCCTCGCCATCGAGGGCAACCGCGAGGTCTGCGAAGTCGTCGAGCGGGTCCGCCTCGCCGCGGGGCCGTTGATGAACCTCGGGAACGTCACCGCGGCGACCGTGCCCAAGGTGTCGCTGCTCGCGCCGGCCCAGCACGGCGGCGTGATCAGCACGCGCACGTTCATACCCAAGCGCGTGCACGACGCGATCGGCGTGTTCGGCGCGGTCTCGGTGGCGACGGCCTGTCTGGTACCGGGTTCGGTCGCCCACGAACTCGTGGACCCGGCGAGCGACCTCGACGTGCTCCACGTGGAACACCCGACGGGGTACTTCTCGGTGACGCTCGACGTCACCGTCGACGGTAACGACGTGACGGTCAATTACGCCGCGCTCCTGCGCACCGCGCGGCTCTTGATGCGCGGCGACGTCTATGTCCCTTCGGCGGTGTGGCCCGACGCATGATCATCGACTGTCACGGCCACTACACGACGGCACCCGAGGCCCACAACCTCTGGCGTCGCGCCCAGGTCGCGGCGTACGAAGCGAACGAGTCGGCCCCGCCGTACCCGACGATTCGCGACGACGAGATCCGCGAGAGCATCGAGACGAACCAGCTGCGGATCCTGCGCGAACGCGGCGCCGACATGACGATCTTCTCGCCGCGGGCCTCGGCCATGGAACAACACGTCGGTGACGAAGCAACCAGTCAGCGGTGGTCCCGCGCCTGCAACGACCTCATCAAGCGTGTCGTCGACCTCTTTCCCGACGCGTTCATCGGCGTCGGTCAACTCCCCCAGTCGCCCGGCGCGGGCCTCGAAGGATCCCTCAAGGAGCTCGAACGTTGTGTCAACGAGCTCGGCTTCGTCGGCTGCAACCTCAATCCCGATCCCAGCGGCGGAAAGTGGGACGGGCCGCCACTCACCGATCGTTACTGGTACCCGCTCTACGAGAAGATGGTCGAACTCGACGTACCGGCGATGATCCACGTGTCGAGCAGCTGCAACGCGAACTTCCACGCCACCGGGGCGTACTACATCAACGCCGACACCACGGCGTTCATGCAACTCGTCCAGGGTGACCTGTTCGCGGACTTTCCGACGTTGCGGCTGATCATTCCTCACGGCGGCGGCGCGGTGCCGTACCACTGGGGCCGCTACCGGGGACTGGCCGACATGCTCGCCAAGCCGCCGCTCAGCGAACACGTCATGGGCAACGTCTTCTTTGACACCTGCGTCTACCACCAGCCCGGCATCGATCTTCTCTTCGAGGTGATTGAGCGAAAGAACATCCTCTTCGGCTCCGAGATGCTCGGCGCGGTGCGCGGCGTCGATCCCGAGACCGGCCACTACTTCGACGACACCAAGCGCTACGTCGACGCCGTCGGGCTTGACGCGGTCGAGCTCGGTGAGGTCTACGAGGGTAACGCACGGCGGGTCTTTCCCCGCCTCGACGCGGCGCTGCGGACGCGAGGCTAGGTCGTGGCGACGTTCACGATGGACGACGACTGGCTGGTCTTCGACCCGACACCGTCGCGGCCGACCTTCGTCCTGCCGGCGGGAACCGTCGACGCGCACTGTCACGTCTTCGGTCCCGGCGACGTGTTCCCCTTCGCCGCCGAGCGCAAGTACACGCCGTGTGACGCGGGCAAGGAGCAGCTCTTCGCCCTGCGCGACTTCTTGGGCGTCGACAAGAACGTGATCGTCCAGGCGACGTGTCACGGCGCCGACAACCGGGCACTGCTCGACGCGTTGGTCTCGGCCGAGGGGCGGGCCCGGGGCGTCGCGACCGTGCACCCGGACGCGAGCGCGGACGAGCTGGCCGAGATGCACGACGTCGGTGTCCGCGCCGTGCGCTTCAACTACGTGCGACGTCTCGTCGACCCCGAACCGGACGAGTACTACCACCGGATCGTCGAGAAGATCGCGCCGCTCGGTTGGCACGTCGTGATCTACTTCGAGGCGCAGGACCTGGCCGAGCGTTGGAGCTTCTTCACGTCGCTCGAGACCGACGTCGTCGTCGACCACATGGGACGACCCGACGTCGTCCCAGTCGGTCGACGGCCCGCAGTTCGCGCGCTTCCTCGCGCTGATGGACGAGCACGAGAACTTCTGGTGCAAGGTCACGTGCCCCGAGCGACTGAGCCTCGAGGGACCCCCGCACTACCGCGACGTCGTGCCTTTCGCGCGCCGCGTGATCGATCGTTTCCCGGACCGCGTGCTCTGGGGCACCGACTGGCCGCACCCGAACATGCACGAGTACATGCCCGACGACGGCGCGATCGTCGACTTCTTGCCCGAGATGGCCCGGACGCCGGAGCTGCGGCGTAAACTCCTGGTCGACAATCCGATGCGACTGTATTGGAGGGACGACGAGTGAACGACCACGAAGAGTTCGACGACATCCCCGGCACGACGGTCTTCACGACCAAGCGCTCACGCCAGGGCTTCCAGCTCAACCAGTTCTGCATGAGCCTCATGAAGGATGAGAACCGCGAACGCTTCCGCGCCGACGAGCGGGCCTACCTCGACGAGTGGGCGATGACCGAAGCCCAGAAGCAGGCCGTGCTCGCGCGTGACTACAACGCCGCCATCGCCGAAGGCGGCAACATCTACTTCCTCGCCAAGATCTTCGCCACCGACGGCCAGAGCTTCCAGCAGGCCGCCGCGTCGATGACGGGCATGTCGAGCGACGAGTACGCCGCGATGATGCTGGCCGGCGGCCGCTCCCCCGAGGGTCAGCGCTCCATCAAAGAGGGGCGCTAGCGCGTGGCCCGGATCACCGCCGGCGTCGCCACCAGTCACGTGCCGGCCATCGGCGCGGCGCTCGACCTCGGCAAGTCGGACTCGGACTACTGGCAGCCGCTGTTCGACGGGTACAAGTGGTCCAAGTCGTGGATCGCCGAAGAGCGGCCCGACGTCGTCGTGCTCATCTACAACGACCACGCGTCGGCGTTCTCCCTGGCGGTGCTCCCGACGTTCGCCATCGGCTGCGCCGAGCGCTACGCCATCGCGGACGAGGGTTTCGGCCCGCGGCCGGTGCCCGAGGTGATCGGGCACGCCGACCTCGCCTGTCACGTCGCCGAGCAACTGATCCTGGACGAGTTCGACATGACGATCATCAACGAGATGACCGTCGACCACGGCCTGACCGTGCCGCTCTCACTGATGTTCGGTCAGCCCGACGCGTGGCCCGTCAAGGTCGTGCCGATCGCGGTCAACGTCGTCGAGTACCCCCAGCCCACCGGGAACCGCTGCTTCGAACTGGGCAAGGCGCTTCGCAACGCCATCCTCAGTTACGACGAGGACCTCAACGTCCAGGTCTGGGGCACCGGCGGGATGAGCCACCAGCTCCAAGGACCCCGCGCCGGTCTGATCAACTCGGAGTTCGACCACGCGTTCTTCGACCAATTGGTGTCAGACCCCGACACGTTGAAGAAGGTGCCCCACATCGAGTATTTGCGCGAATCCGGCTCCGAAGGGCATCGAGATGATCATGTGGCTCATCATGCGTGGCGCGCTCGGCAAGAAGGTGAAGGAGCTCTACCGCTTCTACCACGTGCCGGCCTCGAACACGGCGGTCGGCCACCTCATCTTGAAGCCGACGAAGTAACGTCGCGGCAACGGAGGGATCAGGTGCGCGTCGCCCTCGCTGGAGCCGGAGCCTTCGGCCTCAAGCACCTCGACGCGCTCGCGCGCGTCGACGGCGTGACGATCGCCGCCGTGGTGAGCCGCCGACTGGACCAGGCGCACGAGGTCGCCCAGCATACGGCGCGCCCCTGGCGAGCACCGAGTTGGACGAGGTGCTCGCGTCACCGGACGTCGACGCCGTCATCCTGGCGACACCGACCCAGCTGCACGCGCGACAGGCCATCGCCACGATGCGCGCCGGCAAGCACGTACAGGTCGAGATCCCCTTGGCCGACTCGTTGTCCGACGCGCGCGCCGTGGCCGCGGCCCAGGAGGAGACCGGACTCGTGTGCATGGTCGGTCACACCCGTCGCTTCAACCCCTCACATCAGTGGATCCACCAGCGCGTTCGCGCCGGCGAACTTCGGATCCTCCAGATGGACGTGCAGACGTACTTCTTTCGCCGCACCAACTTGAACGCGCTCGGCCAGCCGAGGAGTTGGACCGACAACCTCCTCTGGCATCACGCCGCGCACACCGTCGACCTCTTCGCCTACCAGTGCGGCGCCGACGTCGTCCAGGCGAACGCGCTCGCCGGTCCCACGAACCCCGAGCTTGGCATCCCCATGGACATGTCCGTCCAACTGAAGACGTCCGCGGGTCAGCTCTGCACGTTGTCGCTCAGTTTCAACAACGAGGGTCCCCTGGGCACGTTCTTTCGCTACATCGGCGACCACGGTACCTACGTCGCGCGCTTCGACGACTTGATCGACGGCCACGACGTCTCCATCGACGTCTCCACGGTCGACGTGTCGACGGACGGCATCGACTCCAGGACCGCGAGTTCATCGCGGCGATCCGCGAGGGTCGCGAACCAAACGCCTCGGTCCACCAGGTCTGCC
This sequence comes from uncultured Acidimicrobiaceae bacterium, assembly GCA_963802735.1. Classification (GTDB taxonomy): domain Bacteria; phylum Actinomycetota; class Acidimicrobiia; order Acidimicrobiales; family RAAP-2; genus RAAP-2. The sequence continues at coordinate 199,541 of CAWDJY010000017.1, forward strand.
GTGCTACGAGGTGCTCGATCGCCTCGACCAGCAACTGCGGACCTAGATGTCGTTCGTCGCCTCACGCACGGCGAAGGTGGCGACCCCCGCCGCCCAGGGCGAACGCTACGAGCCGGCCGTGGGCTTCGTGATCACCGGCGTGATGGCCGCGGGCAAGTCCACCGTCGCCGAACTGTTGGCCGAGCGCTTCGCGCGCGGCGTGCACGTGCGCGGCGACGTCTTTCGAAAGATGATCGTGCGTGGCCGCGATCCGATCTCGCCCGAACTCGGCGACGAGGCGTTGCGCCAGCTCGACCTGCGCCAGCGCAT